>NZ_SZVP01000136.1 GCF_005885605.1 Colwellia ponticola
TTACACCACTGCGCATTCTGACAAGAATATTGATGGAGAGCCGGGTGGTTAGCGATCAGGCAGCTGCCCCGGCCTTTTCGTGGCCGGGGTGTTCGCCGCGCAGGGTTTGGACCACGCCTGTGGCGATCAGAAACTGTCCGGCATAGTATAGCGGCCAGATCAGATACTCGGGAATGTCGCCCAGATTGACCACGCCCATGCGACTGAAGATCAGAAAGTCCGAGACAACAAACAGCACTGCCCCGGCGCCGACGCGGTAGCGTGGAAAACGGCTCATCCACGCGCAGGCAGCCATCCCGCCGAGCGATAAGCCGTATAACGCAACCATTGCATCCTGGCTCAGCAGATAGCTGATCAGAGGCGTGCCAAAGAGCAATACGACCGCCAATGCCTTTTGGGTTCTAACCGGGTTCGCTCGCGGATTGCGGAGGTAGAGCCAAATCG
>NZ_SZVP01000137.1 GCF_005885605.1 Colwellia ponticola
AAGTGAAACGCAGTTGCGCCGATGGTAGTGTGGGAGTTCCCATGTGAGAGTAGGACATTGCTAGACTTCTAATTTGTGCAAAAGCACTAGAGAAGCCCGTTACCAAAGTGACGGGCTACTTGATTGAAAATAGTAAACACTATTTTTTAACTTAATTGCCTGATAAATGAGCGATTAATGTAAAGAATACTGTTTTATAAAATACTTACTTTCTTATTGAAATTAAGTGTTGACAATAAAACTGAGGCGCGTATGATGCGCACCTCACTCAGGCAAAGCCTGAAGTAAGAAGTGTAACGAATGTGATTACCTTCAATCTATTCATACGATTATGAATAGATATTTTCTTTAACAATTAGTTATCATGCAATTTGTGTGAACACTCACATTAAGCTGTTTTATAAGTTTTCCTTCGGGAGAAAAACAACGCTTAATGAAAACTG
>NZ_SZVP01000138.1 GCF_005885605.1 Colwellia ponticola
CGTGGTGGTCTGGCGCGACCTGGCCGAACGTCAGCGCCAGGCCCTGGTGGGGTCGCGATTGCTCAAGGTGGACGGGCGTTGGGAGGCGGTGGGCGAGGTGCGACACCTGATCGCCGGGCGCCTGACCGACCTGACGCCACTGCTGGACGGCATCACGGTGCGCAGCCGGGATTTTCACTGAGGCGGGTAGCGCCGGCGGTGATTACCCCCTAATTTATACAAAATGAAACCATCGCCCCTTGATACGTTCCAAATTTTGCGACCGTCCTTTCTCTGCGCAGAGCCGAACGATGCAATTCTTATCCGACCCCCACGGCTGTGAAGGTTGGGCCGGCGAAATGGCCCAGCGCATTCGCGCATTTGACTGGTCAACCACCGACCTGGGACCCCTTGACCGCTGGTCCACCAGCCTCGCCTGTACCGTGCAGATGATGCTGGCATCC
>NZ_SZVP01000139.1 GCF_005885605.1 Colwellia ponticola
AGCGGCGTATCCCCGCCGCTGGCCACCTTGACCTTGGCGCTATGGCGCAGGCGCACCAACAGGCGCTTGCCCGCCGCGGCATCCCCCGCCAAACCTTCCAGTCGATCAAGCAGTTCCAGGCCGCTGAGTTGCCCGGCGTTGCGCAACAGGTCCTGGGCGTTCTGCCACAGATCATCGTTCGGCTTGACCGGCGCTGCCGGCGCGGCGGTCGCGCTTGCCACTGGCCTCGCCTGCAGCTGCGCGCCGAGTCGTGCCCAATCGCCGTCGTCCAGCTCCAGGGTCAAGTCCACCGGCAGGTCGCCGATGGTTCCACGAATTCGCAACATCGTCCTTACTCCTGCATTTTTCTGACGAGCATGCTCCCATGCGGCTTGCGCAACGCCAAGCGGGAGGGCAAACTCTCGGCACTATTGTTATAAGATCACATAACAAAACTTTCATCT
>NZ_SZVP01000140.1 GCF_005885605.1 Colwellia ponticola
AAGAAGCCATCTTACAAATGAACATGTTAGGTCATGAATTCTTTATCTTTGAAGATTCAGAAACAAATGGCACAAGCATTGTTTACAAACGCCAAGATGGTCGTTATGGTTTGATCGAAACAGATGAATAAAAAATTTTAAATAAACATCGTGAAGGGCTCGAGACAAACAAAATAGTGTTTGTTTCGAGCCCTTTATTTATTTTCAGAATAAGACTATAGGTAATAGGGTTAATTTTATGCCTAATCGCATGTATTTGTTTAAGCATCAGGTTTTAATTGACTGTAATAAATGTTAGAATAAGATGTTAGTGGTCCAGTAATTCTAAAATTTAATTAAAATCATAGTGATCAGAATTTTCAGAGGAGAATTATAATACATGGCAAATTTTCTAAAATCATGGGTAGAAAGCGATAAACGTGAAGTTGGACGAATGGGCAAA
>NZ_SZVP01000141.1 GCF_005885605.1 Colwellia ponticola
CGGCACCGACTGCCGCGCCGGTATAGGCCCGCACACGGGTTTTGGTTTTTTCGCGGAACACTTCAAGCATCCGTTCGGCCACCCCCAGGCTCACCGTCGAGAAACCGCTGGCGAAATAAGGACGATATGGCGAGTAGAAAATCTTGCTGTCCGGGTACAGACCGAAGCCGGCAGACTTGCCTTCCATCATGTCTTTTGCTTTCTGAATGCGGTGTTCAGGAACCAGCACATTGTCGATGATCAATGTTTTAGTTCCGCTGCCCTTCATGCCGGCGGCGAACCAGTCGTCACGGATCTGATAGTCGCTGCGCGGCAGGACCGCGAAGCAATAATCCTGAGTGCCCTCGGCGTTTTTGCGGCGGAAACCGACAATCGCCCACTCCGCGTGATCGCAGCCACTGCTCCAGCCCATTTCACCACTGAACAGCACGCCGCCGTTGGT
>NZ_SZVP01000142.1 GCF_005885605.1 Colwellia ponticola
TAATCGCTAAAGATGAAAAGCTAGCTGCTATGAACTTCCTTAACGCACTGGAAAAATTGCCTGGATATATTGAGCAGGAGCAAAAGAAAATTACGGAAATACAAAAAGACCTACCTATTCTTCAGGAGGTCATAAATGGTACGTGGTCTAAGGAAAGCCGATTGAGCGAACTCAAAACCGAACTGGCCGCCGTTGAACGAAAGATACAGTTATCAATTACGCAGGAAACTAAAGAGGAACCTGCGGAACAAACCGAAAAACAAAAGCAAACGCCAAGCATTTCGGAGAATATTGTACGGATAAAAGGTGTTCATTTACCACGTGGAGTATTGTAATATGCAAAAGAATTTGCTACATTTCGTCCTGTTCGTCCATTTTTCTAATCAAAGCATCCCGTAAGCTGTCAAGGAATTTGGTGCTGTTTATTTTTCGGGATTTAAGT
>NZ_SZVP01000143.1 GCF_005885605.1 Colwellia ponticola
CCCAGGAGATCACCACCTACGTCACCGACCTGAAAACCGTGGAAGTGATCAGCAAAGGCACCGACCCGATAGCGTTTGCCAAGGAGATCACTGCCGATGTCTTCAACTGACGCAACCGTCCTCAACCCGCCTGTGGCGCTCAAGCTCGGGTGGCAAGGCGCGGCGGTGGTGACTGCCTGGGTGGCCGTCGCGCTGCTGATCAGTTACTGGCCCAACGCGGTGCGCAACTGGCCGATGACCCAGGGCCTGGCCAACCTCTGCTTGGGCGTGGCGGCGTTGTTTATTGTGCTGAGCCTGCTGGGGCGCAGGCTGTCGACACTCGCGCTGCGCTTGCGCACGGCCGCGCCCTGGCTGATCGCCTTGCCGGTGCTGCTGGGCCTCTGGGAATTGCTCACCGCCAAGCTTGCGCTGTTGCCGGTGCCGTTCTTCGCACCACCCCAAG
>NZ_SZVP01000144.1 GCF_005885605.1 Colwellia ponticola
AGTCGTGATCGACTATTTTTCCAATGAGACTGATTTGAGAACGCTGCTGAATCATCCTTCAGCAAAACACCTCTCAACCCAACACTATACGATCAATTATGCTTCATTCAATAATCATCCATTGATAGAGCTGCCTTCCTTTAAAGAAGCGACGAAATTTGTAGAGAGCCAAAATTCAGAGCAGGTATCCGCGTTCATCGAAAGCTTGACGACTAAGTATAATGAACTCTATCAACCTTCATTCACGGTGCAGGATTTTCAATATACAGATTATCCAGAAACCATCATATTGCTTGATCATCGCCCTGTGAGAAACCTGATTGTTATCAGTCTGATCTTCTTTCTGTTATTCACCGCTCTATGGCTATTCGACAATGCAAGGAAGTTGTCGATCCTACGATTGAACGGACTCTCTTGTGCGACGATCTTGTATAAAGTACT
>NZ_SZVP01000015.1 GCF_005885605.1 Colwellia ponticola
ACGCTCTGAGTCGCCACCAAAGGTACTTAAATCATAGGTATGAACCGCAACCCCACCTTTAGATATCTCAAGTGTAGATGAGCTACTTGAGTCAATACCCGCAATGGTTGTATTTAAACTTGCTTCAGCAACAACACCTGTGGCTTCAGCGTTAACAGTGTCAGCAATAGTAGCAGCGCCATCACCAGCGCCAACACTAACATTCTTACCATTAATGTTTAACGTATCTGCTGTTGTGTTCATATTGGCTGCTAAGGCTATTGTTTGAACATCACCGATGCCGGTTGATGCTGCAGTACCAGGACCTTTTATTTCATTAACACCTATTTTATTAGCAGACATATTACCTAAAGAAACATTAATAGTTTCATTAGCATTCGCACCTACTTGGAATTGCTTAGTACCAAAAGTACCGTCAAGTAAACTGGTCGCACCAAACTTTGTTGTTTCTGCAATACGGGTCAATTCTTGTTGTAGTGCGCCCACTTCTTTTTGTAGCGCTGCTCTGTCTTCAGCGCCGTTTGAGCCGTTAGCTGATTGTAATGCTAAATCACGCATACGCTGTAATATAGCTGATGATTCTTGCATCGCGCCTTCAGCGGTTTGCGCCATTGAAATACCATCGTTTGCATTTCGCTGTGCTACACCTAACCCATTTACCTGTGAGGTTAAGCGGTTAGCAATTTGCATACCCGCGGCATCATCTTTAGCGCTGTTAATACGCATACCTGATGATAAACGTTGCATTGACGTTGCTAAACCTTCACCTGATTTATTTAGATTACGCTGTGCATTTAATGATGCTGTGTTTGTTACAACTGATAAAGCCATAATAATAACTCCTAATTCTTACATTTACTTGTGTTATTAGAAGCTTATAAATTAAGCCTCTTCTCTAAAAACATAATGATTACTTTCGTGTTTTACTTTGTTTTCTCGCTTAGCAATACAGTCAACAATCAGTTATTTATGTTACTGACCATATATAAAGCATAAACAATGCCAATTTATTTTTTGACACTAAATTCAATGAAAATTACCTATACCTTAAATATAATTAAACAGTGTCAACCCTTGCACTTTGCTAAAGGCCTGCTGTGAAGCTTGTAAAGCAATTTTAGTCTGCTCGAATTCTGATATAGCTTTGGCAAAATCTAAATCTTCAATTTTACCGCGGTTTGTTGTCGTCGCTAGCTCAGTATCTAAATGCCTGTTTTTTTGGTTATCTAGTGCTTGTAAGCGAACACCAGCGTCAACCCGTCTAGACGTAACGTGACTCATAGCTGAATTAAGCTGAGTAAGAATGCTATTATAATCAACCTGCTGCTGCTCCCTCCCCTCTGATAGTGTCCCTTGCTCCATCCATTTAATGGCATTATTTACAGTTTCAAAAATACTAATGTCTTCTTGTTCACTCATTTCAAAGCTTTCACCCGGCAAAGGGTTGCCGCTTAAGGTGACATCAATACCCTCAAAGGAAACAGTTTGCCCTGCTGCATAAGGTGCAGGCACAGCGGGCGGCACTGGAAAAACAACACCACTGGTACCCGTTACCGTTAAATTGCCATCAGGGGTATCAAAATCAAAGGTGTAATTGTGTGGTAATGGGCTAGTGTTATATGCGCCGCGGTCAACCACATTAGCGCTTTCAAGTGCAACGCCTGAGGTATTAGTGTTAGGCGCAGCTGGGTAACTTGCCTTAAAGTTACCAATGGCATTGCTCACATTAAGAAAGGCAGCATCACCTGTTTGATTAAGCGCGATATCAATATTTTTTGACACTTGTATGTTGTTGACGCCATCATCACCGCTATAAACCACAGTACCGTCAGATTGTTGACTAAAAGGTTTTACCGTCGTTTGATAACCAGAGAAGATATAATCGCCATTTTCATTTTTGGTATTACCGATATTAAGTAGTTGGTCAAAGTTATTACGTACTTGATCAGCTAACACCTGTAGATCTTCACTCGACATACGGCCGTTATTTGCCAAAAGCATATCTTGTTTGATTTGGTCCAAAATCACTTCTGCATCAGCAAAAACAACCTCTTGTAAATTATTGTGACTTTCAGCGCGGTCAATGTTGCGCTTATATTGGTCAATATTAGCTAAGTCATTTTTATAACCCGCTAACGTGCCAAAAGAGACCGCATCATCTTTGGCGGTAAGTACTCGTTTACCACTGGTTAAATAAGCCATACGTTCATTAACATCGGAGGTTTTTTGACTCATTTGTTGAGAACTTTGTAAATAAAATTGAGCTGTAGAAACGCGCATAGAAAACTCCCTATCTTACCGCTGCTAAAATAGTGTCAAATAACGTATTGGCGGTAGAAATAATTTGTGACGCCGCTTGATAGGCTTGTTGGTATTTCAATAAATTAGCCGCTTCTTCATCAAGGTTTACCCCTGATGTCGCTTGATTACGGTTGTATGCCTGGGTAAACAGTGCTTGAGCCGTTTCTGCGCTTACCTCAGCATTACTGGCTTTTGAGCCAACCACTGAAGTAGAGGTCGCTAAACTTTTACTAAACGTTTCGCTGCCACCATTGGTAACACCTTGATCTTGTGTTTTGGCCATCGCATGGGCATTACTGCTATTACCAACACCGAAGGCATCACTAATGGTAAATTTTTCTCGTGCGTTAGCACCAGAGCCAGCAAGGTCTCCACTGATTTTAATTTGAAAGTCAGGTGAGCCTGCTGGAATATCAATATCAACACTACCACCCGATGGATAGACACCATCAGCAATAGTGGGTGCAGGAGGTGGCGTTGAGGTGTTATAAACCCGATAACTAAAAACGCCAGCCGAGCTTTCATAGACATCCACGGTAATATCATGGGCTTTGGCGGCAACGGGGTCGTTAACCGCTGTGATTTCTACCGTACCTTCACTGACGTTATTGGTAGAAGGTGTAACCGCATTAGCACCACTTGCCGCAATGGCATTACCATTGGACAAGGTTGTTTTCATTAGCGCGGCACTATTGTTAGTAGGTACAATAGTAAATTTATCCCCGGCAGCAGGTACACCGGTTTCTACAAAGGTAAAGCCATGTGCTGTGGTATGCGTACCCGGTGGCGCGGTTGCTGGTGTACTGGTACCTGGAGCACCTAAGTTTTCAGTGCCACCAGTAGCTAGGTTGTATAAAGTAAAGTCGGTACCATCAAACCGTATTTCAAAGTCATCCGTAGGTAAAGCTGACACGTCATCTATAACAATTTTTCCTTGTGTACTACCAGTATTACTTGAATGCCCTTGTACTCTACCCTGCTGTAATTCTGTCGCGTTAATATCAGTAAATATATTCGCGCCTTGTAAAGCATTTAAATCTAAACCGCTTGCTTGGCTATCATTTAAGGTTGACGAGATTGCCATGGCCAAACGATCAATTTCTTTACGAGTTTGATTTAAGTGTTGGTCTCTAAATTCAAAACTTGCCGATAAGGCGCCGCCTAGTTTAGCGCCATTTAAAAGCACTGAACTTTTGCCGCTTACTAAGCTTAATTGTATTTTTTTAGGGTCAGGGTCACCAGCATTAACTTGTACCGTTAACGGCGTAATACCTGCCACTAATGTGGTGCCTTGACCAATCATTACGGTCATCACGCCGTTATCATCTTCTACGGTAGAAACGTTAGTATATTCGCCTAACTCACTAATAAGCTGATCACGTTTATCAAGTAAATCGTTAGGTTGACCAGCGGTATTAGTCCCTTGAGAATGTAAAATATTATCGTTTATTTTAGCTATTTCATGGGATATCTCAGAAATTTTATCCGCGACTTGTGATATTTCGCCATTAACAGCATCAGTCATTTTGTCAAAATTTTGCGTTAACTCATTAAAGTTATTACTGAGTACATTAGCTTGATTAAGCACTATGCTACGTAAACCAGAATCGTTAGGATTATCTGCTACACCGTTCATTGCTTGATAAAATTTATCAATAGAACCTACTAAGGCATTCCCAGAACTCGACATAATTTGATCTAATTGCGCTAAACTTGCTTTTAGAAAATTCGCATTACCTAAGTTACTTTGATTAAGTAACTGCTCTTTATAGGAAAATTTATCGTAAAGTCGAGTAATATCTTGAATATAGGTGCCGGTACCAATGAAGTTATTACCATTATTAAAACCTAAGGTCGTATTTTGCTCCGCACGTTGGCGGTTATAACCTTCAGTATTAACGTTGGCAATATTATGACCCGTTGTTGCCAACTGTTGCTGAGCAGCTAATAAACCACTGACACCTGTTTGGTATAAACCTATCGACATAATATTAACTCCTACAACCGAACATACGAATAAGCACTTGCACGTAAGTCATTGCTATATTTACTCTAATTTTTTTGATGAAGGTCTATAACTTAAAAACGTTTATCACTTTAAGTTATAAGCTTTCCCTAATGTATTGGATTGATTTTCTTAACTATTTAGCTAGAAGGTTAGTCACTGTTTTCAAGGTGCCTAAAATTTTATCGGCATACTGAGGATCAGTTGCATAACCTGCTTTCTGTAAACCTTGCAGGAAGTGTTCCACATTGCCTGAGCTTTGCAATGCTTCTTGGTAGCGTTCGCTAGTTGAAAGGAAGTTTATGTAATCATCAACGCTATCGCTTAATGATTGATAGGTTCTAAAAGGCTCTGATTTTTTAACCATGGCACCTTGCTCAAACTCTAAAGTATCTTTAGTTACTTTATCTCCAGCCCAACGAGAGTCAGCTTTTATATTAAATAAGTTATTAGAACTGTCGCCATTTTGACCTTTAATGATTTTTTGTCCCCAACCTGTTTCTAGAGCGGCTTGAGCAATAACCACTTCAAAAGGTACACCTAATTGTTGCTGTACTTTTTGTGCTGGTGCAACTAAAGCGCTAACAAAATCTTTCGGTTGTTCAAATATTGGCGCTCCTGAAGGTGCTGAAATGTTGACGCTTTCTAATGGAGTATTCTTTTTAATTGTTTTTTTATCTAACTCACTCAAAGTAAACTGACTTGCTGTATTACTGATTGAGTTATTGGGAATGCTTTGAGACTGGTAACTACCTGAAAAAGGCACATCGATATCAGAGTTAATGTTATTGCTATCGCTAAGCATTTTTTCCACTAAAGAGTTATGTTGTTTGTCTTTACTTGCCTGACTACTTGTAGTGTTTTGTGTGGTGGTATTCTCAAGCGTGTTAACATGGCTTGTTGGCGTCAAATTACCATCATTGCGCAATATTGAACTAGGTTTGAACGTGCCATCATCGCCACCGAGTTGTCTAACAATTAAATCAGTTAAGCCAAGCGAGCCATTAGAAGAAAGTTCTACGGCCATTTGCTGATCATGCATATCTCGATAAAATTTGCTTGATTGAGAATTAAATGGGCTGTCTGATTCGAGAACTTCTTGGGCTTTACGCATACTGGACAAGAGCATTTTCATAAAAATGGCTTCAAACTGTTGAGCCGCTTCTTGTAACGCTTCTTTTTTAGCCTCGCCATCTCCTGCACGCGATTGCTGACGAATATCATTTAGACCATTAAGATCAAGAGCATTACGCGCTTGATCAAAATTTTGTTTAAGGCTTGCATTGATATCCATAATTTTATTTACCTAATAATATAACTAAATATCTTTATACAAGTATCATGCCTACATTATTAATTTAGGATTTTGCGTGACTATGTTCTTCGAAGTATCTATTGAAAACCTATTAAATTTTGAAACTGGCCCCCTGATTAAGACACCACAGGATGACATCCTTAAAGTCTGTGCATAAACACACAAAACATTGATTTGAACTTTTGAACAATTAACAGTTATCAGTTATCAGTTCACTTATTAGCATGTTAGCTTTAAGCTGTATGGTTCAAGTTAAAGAAAAATCACAGAGCTGAGACATGTCAGTAACTACTTTTAACGCCCAAATTGAGCCCTACAGCGACAAGATAAGCCGTTAAATTAGATGATGACTAATTCGCCTCGTATCGCTCCGGCTTGATCTAAAGCTTCTAAAATAGCCATCACATCACCAGGACCTGCACCTACTTCATTGATTGCACGCACCAATGTTTCAAGTGTTACCCCTGGCTTGAAAACAAACATACGAGCATCGGCATTACTAACATTAACCGCTGATTGATTAGTCACCACTGTTTCACCTTCAGCAAAAGCATTGGGCTGTGACACATCTTGCATTTCGTTAATGGTTACTGTGATACCACCATGGGTAATAGCAGCAGCAAGCAATGTAACTTCAGAGCCAATAACAATAGTCCCCGTGCGAGAGTTAACAATAATTTTTGCCGCTGGAGTAGCTGGTTCAAATTCAAGATTTTCAAGTACCGATAAAAAACTGACCCGATCGCTGATATCACGCGGCGCACTTACTCTAACGGATGTTGCATCAATCGCTTGTGCGGAGCCAGCAATTAAATCGTTAATAGTATCAGACAAACGTTTAGCGGTTGTAAAGTCAGAGTTGCGTAGATTAAAAGTGATGTAGTCACCGGTAGCAAAAGGTGATTTAACTTCGCGTTCAACAATACCGCCATTAGCAATACGCCCTACGGTTGGAATGTTCACTAACACTTGCGAGCCATCTAAACCTTGCGCGCCTAAACCACTAACCACTAATGACCCCTGGGCTACAGCATAAGCATTGCCGTCAAGGCCCATTAATATCGTTTGTACTAACGTGCCACCACGTAAGCTTTGTGCACTGCCCATACTAGAAACAGTTACATCAATGGTTTGCCCTGCCTTGGTAAATGCGCCTAACTCGGCATGTACGGCTACCGCAGCAACATTCTTTATTTTAGGTTTTAAATTCTCAGGCATAGTAATACCAAAGTTACTTAACATCGTTTTAAAACTTTGCTCGGTAAACGGGCTTTGTTCACCAGTACCGGGTAAACCTACCACTAAGCCATAACCTATTAATTGGTTTGAGCGCACACCAGCAACGTCAGCTAAATCTTTAATCCGCTGAGCCTTTACTGACCATGACGTCAGTAAAGAGAAGAGAATAAACAGTGCAATTACAGCTTTCATATTTTTTACCTTAAAATATTTATCTAAAAAAACTAAGTTGACCCTTGTTATGACCAGTTTAATTAATCATTCAAGTGAGTCGCCCAAGCTATTTTTAAAATGGCCACCAAGAGCTATTAAAGAACTTCGCCAACCAACCTTGTTCATTGGTGTCAGCAAAACTCCCCGTACCCGCATATTGAATACGTGCATTAGCTACTTTGTTAGACATAATGGTATTATTAGAATTAATATCTTTTGAGCGAATAACACCCGTTAAGCGGATATATTCGTCACCATTATTTAACGTTAGCCATTTTTCACCACGAATCATCAAGTTGCCATTAGGTAATACTCTTAGTACATGGACTGAAATATTACCGCTTAAACTATTACCTTGATCCGCTTTTGAATCACCTTTAAAGTTTGAGTCTTGGCTCATACCAAACTGAAGTGACTGGCCGTTCACGCTAATAGGAACACCACCAAAACCAGTTACGGTATCTAAGTTGGTTTCGTTTTCTTTTTTCAATTCTGTTTTAGCATTTTTCTTTGCTTGGGTTTTTTCACTTAAGATAACGGAGATAATATCGCCAACACGATGTGCCTTAGAGTCTGAATAAATATTATTAACATAATAAGGTTTAAATAATGAACCCGAGGGTACAATGCGCTCTTCTTCTTCCTCTGGCATTATCGGTGCAAAGTCTGGATCATTTGGCAGCGCTTTATTTAACTCAACAGTGTTACTACACGCACTCGTTACTAAAATCAGTAAACTAACGGTAACTAATTTATATAAAACTTTCATTACTGCCTCCTCTTGATTCTTTTTATCCGGTTAATAAACACGTTAATTGATGTGACTAAAGTTGCTGATTGATATAACTAAGCATTTCATCAACCGCTGAAATTACTTTGGAGTTCATTTCATAAACACGCTGACTTTCAATTAAGTTCACTAACTCCTCGGTGGTATTGACATTCGAGGTTTCTAAAGCGCCTTGAACTATCATGCCGTACCCTTCAAGACCCGGAACACCTTCTTGTGGTGCACCACTTACCGCTGTTTCTGTATACAAATTTTGCCCTATCGGTTGTAAGCCCGTAGGGTTAACAAAGTTCATTAAGTTAATTTGACCAACAACAGCCGGTTCAGCCTGACCTTGGAGCGTTACTGACACTTCACCATCTTGTGAGACAATAATACTTAAGGCGTCTTCAGGAATAGTGACCTGTGGCTGAATCAAATAACCCGCACCTGGGGTAACCATATTGCCTTCATCGTCCATGGTAAATTGACCATTGCGGCTGTACGCTGAACTGCCGTCTGGCATGGCAATTTCAAAAAAACCTTCCCCTTGAATCATTAAGTCAAGGGCGTTGTCGGTAGTGATCAAATCACCTTGAGTATGAATTTTTTGTGTGGCAACCACTTTAGTCCCCGCACCTAGCATTAACCCTGATGGCGCTTCAGTATCTTGCGCGGTTCTTCCACCAGGCTGATTAATATTTTGATAAAGTAAATCTTCAAAAACAGCTCTGCTTTTTTTAAAGCCAATAGTACTGGCGTTGGCTAGGTTATTTGAAATTACCGCAATATCTTTATTTTGCGCATCTAAGCCAGTTTTACTAATCCATAATGCTGGGTTCATATATCACCTCTGATTGAGTGGTCGCTATTGGCTCAAGAAGCCAAATAACACCTAAAAATTTATACTATTTAAAAAGCATACTAATAGCTAAAAAGCACGAAGCAGTGAAGAAGCACTTGAATCAATTTCTTCCGCGGTTTTCATCATTTTGAGTTGCATTTCAAACTGGCGCTGCAAAGCAATCATTTCGGTCATTTCATTAATAGGATTCACATTACTCGACTCGAGCGCCCCACCAAGAACATTGACATTAATATCGGCAAGTAATTGCCCACCATTTTTGGCTCGAAATAAGCCATCATTACCCTTTTCTACTAAGCGTGTGTCGGGGTTAACCATTTTAATGCGAGCCACTTCTTCTTGGACACTACTTGGCGCACCTTCAGGCTGTACCATAATGGTACCATCACGACTAATTTGAATATTATTAACCGGTAGCGGTAAAGTAATAGGACCATTTTCACCGATGACTAGCTCACCATCATTAGTTTCTAGCGCACCCGTTTCAGTTAAACGAAAGTGCCCACCGCGTGTGTACGCCTCTTGACCATCTTCAGCTTGTACCGCAAAGAAACCATCGCCTTCAACCGCAACATCTAATGAACGACCAGTATGAAGTAAAGCGCCTGAGTCAAAATTTTGGCTAGCTCGCTCTGTCATTGAAAAAACACGTGACGGCATACCTTCACCATAAGCTTGCATACTTCGTGCTTGCGCTAAATCTGCTTTAAAGCCTGTCGTTTTAGCATTCGCCAGATTATTGGCATTAATTGATAAGGCTTGCATGTTCTGTTTGGCGCCACTCATGGCGATATAAAGCAACTTATCCATAATGATTCTTCCAAAAATAAAAAGTATATACTGGATAAATGCAAATACAGTGCCAGCTATTTAACAAGTATTTTCAACAGACTATTTTGTACTGATATGGGATGACATTGGCTATGTATGGGGATTGAACGAAGAGGCTTATCGATGTTACTTACCGATAAATAAGGTTTGATGGAAAAATCATATATAGCGATTACAATAAAAAAGCTGCTAATTAAGTCTTTAATTAGCAGCTTATATTTAGTGTAACCCAACAGGTTATACTAAGTTTCATTGTTTTACTTTTTCGTTAGCTGATTAACTATCGAATTTGCAAAATGGTTTGATTTAACTGGTTATCAACTTCTAAGGCACGCGAGTTAGCTTGGAAATTTCTTTGTGCTGAAATCAAGTCAATAAGCTCTCCGGTTAAGTTAACATTCGATTGCTCTAACGCTGAAGAATTAATACCACCAAAAGTACCTGAGCCAGCCTCTCCCGCTAATGCTTCTCCCGATACTAAGCTTTCTTTCCAGTTACTATTACCTACTTGTGTTAAGCCTTGTTCATTGGCAAAGTTTACTAGGGCAATTCGCGCTAACGGTTGTGAAGTACCATTTGAGTATGTGGCGCGTACTAAGCCATCATTACCAATATCAATACCGGTTAATCGACCAACCGCTAAACCATCTTGTTTTAACGCAGTTACTTCAAAGTTGGAAGCAAACTGTGTGGGCTCATTAGGATTAGGGCCACCAATATCTAAGTTGAAATCAATAATCACTTGTTGCGTAGGATCAGCACCATTACTTAAAATACCAGGACCTAACGCCGCTGTTTGTATTAACGCTGGATTTTGACCAATAAAATCACCACTGGCATTAAAGCTCAATACTGCACCGGTAACACCTGCTTGAGTAGGGGGTGTTGGTGCCGGTAGCGGATACTCTGGTGTTATAGGTGATTCACCCGTAGAAGGAATATCAACCATGACATCGTCAACAGCGGTAAACATATTCCATTCATTCGCTGAAGCTTTAACAAAGTAATAGGTCATCACATGGCTATCACCTAACGAATCAAAAATGGTTACTGAAGTTGAGTTATTAAACGTTAAAGGATCGCTTGGATCAAAGACAGGGTTTGCTGGCGGTACATCACCTGCGGGTAAGTTCATACGAACGTCTACTTGACTGGTTTTAGTGGGCGCACCTGACGCAGTAGGAATGCGAATCGGTGATGCGGTACTTAAACTTACCGATGAAGAGCTACCATCAGGGTTAATTGGGAAACCTAACAAGTGACCACCTTGAGAATTAACCACGAAATTCTCAGAGTTTAATTTAAACTGTCCGGCTCGAGTATATGAGCGTTCAAGTGAGCCAAGCTCTGGGACAGTAGCAAAAAAGCCATTACCGGTTATCGCCAAATCTAAGGCGTTATTAGTAAATTGGATACTACCCTGAGAGAATTGCTGAGCAACATCAGAGGTTAACACACCATCACCTACTTTAGTTTTGCCTGCAGCAAGTAATGATGATGCATAGACATCGACAAACTCAGCACGTGATTCCTTAAAACCAACGGTATTAACGTTAGCAATGTTGTTTGATGTTACATCTAAATCTTTTTGTGCTGCGTTTAATCCGCTTAATGCAATATTAAATGACATAATTTAACCCTCTTAAAACTCTGTTGACAATTCTTTGACAGCAAAAAATAATAATAGTACTGACAATAATTATAATGCTGCTAATAATTCAATAAATGCGTGACGGATAAGCACCGTTTAACACGCTTGTAATATAACGGGCCTACTTAACCTTCCGACACTTCAATGACATCAGCTAACTTCATTGCACTACCACCGTTAAGGTTGAGTACAATATTACCGCCGGCACCAGCTAAGGTAACACTGTCAACTTTTCGATAAGTCATGGCTTCAAGCTCTGATGCTTGGCCTTCAACTAAACCAACGACCCTAAAGCGATAAGCCCCTGCTGGCGCTGGCTCTCCCTTAGCGGTTTGTCCATTCCAAGTAAAGCCAAATTCACCTTCGCCAACACTACCTACAGGCACTGTTTGAATAACTTCTCCGGCAACATTTTCTACATAAATATTAACGTTGCTTGCGCCTTTTTCAGCAACAAGCTTACCTTTAACATTTTCACCTTCGCTCATACCAAAAACATTATCTTCAACTAAAACACTACGGCCAACGAGTGACGAGGCTTGTAGTGCTTGACTTGAAGTCATTGAACTTGCAAAGGAACCAAAAGAGTCATTGAGTTTTTGTACTCCGTCGGTAGTAGAAAAAGCTGTCATTTGCGAAATCATTTCGTTGTTATCAACGGGTTTAGTGGGATCTTGGTTTGAAAGTTCTTTCGTTAATAATGCAAAAAAGTCAGCTTGTGTAAGCATGCCTTTATCTTGCTCTGCAATTTCATATTTCTCTTTTTGCCAACGTAGATCCTCTAACGGATTCGTACCTTTAATTGTTTCCATTATCCACTCCTACGTGGTGTAATAAGATAGCGTAAGAAGATAAATACCTTACTAAAACTCTCATTATCGTTGACCTAACGGTAATGTTTTATTGAGCATTTTTTTAGCTAATGCAACTAACTGAACATTACTTTGTTGGCTATTAACTTGGTATGAGCACGATGCTGATATTACTGTATTTGTGATATCATTCATTGCTTCATCCCCACAAGCAAAATAAAAATCAATCATTATTGTTGACCTAACTGTAATGTTTTATTGAGCATATTTTTGGCTGATTCAGCTAATTGCACATTAGTTTGGTATGAGCGCGATGCTGAGATCATATTGGTCATTTCTTCGATAACATTGACATTAGGCTTATAGATATAGCCGTCTTTATCTGCCATAGGATGGCTAGGTGAATATTCGACGTTCAATGGTTTATCACTTTCAACAATGCCGAGCACATTCACACCTACACCACTACCGTCTTTTGCTCCTTGCCCTGCGGCAGCTTCTTGCATAGCAGCGGCAAAAACAGGGTGCCTTGCTCGGTAGGTTTGATCGGCACTACTGCTAACACTATCGGCATTAGCAATATTACTTGCTGTAGTGTTTAAACGTACTGATTGCGCGCTCATGCCACTACCAGTGATATTAAATACGTTAAAAAGACTCATAACTATTGACCTCCGCTAATCACTTTCTTCATGCTTTTAACTTTGCCATTAAGAAACTGAACGCTTGCTTGATACTCCATTGAATTTTTTAGATACAAGTTTCGTTCCACTTGTACATCTACTGTATTACCGTCACCTGTATCAGGTTGATTAGGAATACGAAAATCAACCGCGTTATTTAATTCGGTACGTACATCAAAGTGTTTTTCATTGGTGCGAGTCATGCCCATTTGCTGTTTATTTGTCGCTTGTGCTAAAGCTTGTTTAAAATCGACACCCTTCGCTTTGTAACCTGGGGTATCCGCATTAGCAATATTACTAGCAATGACTTCTGCCCGTTGCGAGCGAATAAGCATACCTTGGGAATGTAGTTGAAAGCCTTTATCAAAACCTATAGCCATAATAGCCTCACAATGATTTACGTTTAGTTAAATAGCATACAATAATTATGCCAATTAAAAAATTAGTGTGATAATCAGTGCGGTAATTAAGGTAAGTAAGCCTATGCAGAAGACAATAGCCGAGCTAACAACAAAGAAGGTCATTGTTGTTAGCTCGGCTATTGTAAGCTAGGTTATTATTGTTTGATAATACGAGGTGATTATCAGGGGAGTTATTTTTTTTGGTATACGATACCTGGGTTACAGCGCATCATAGTAAAGTTTTGATTTATACCCGATAAAGACTCTGAAGCACCTAAAAACAAATAGCCGTCATTATTTAATACGCCATGAATTTGACTAATTATTTGCGTTTTTATTTCTGGCGAGAAGTAAATCAAGACATTACGACAAAATACAATATCAAATCGACCTATCAAGCTATAACTGTTAAGTAAATTTAATGGTCTAAAGCTTACCATTTTCTTCACTTCATCTTTTATCTTCAGCATGCCATTATCACCGGTTTCAAAGAAACGTTGCTTACGCTCAGCAGATAACCCTCGGGCAAGGGCTAAGCTGTCGTAATGGCCATATTTACAGTGTTCTAGCATAGTTGTTGATATATCGGTACCAATAACTTGTACACCACGTGGAAAAGCCCCTGGATTTTTTTGTTGGTACTCTAATACGGACATAGCTATAGAATAGGGTTCTTGACCTGAAGAGCTCGCCGCAGACCAGATTTTAACAGGCGTTTTACGGTTGGCAAAATCTGGTAATAATTTACTTTGCAGTAATTTAAACGGATAGTCGTCACGAAACCATAACGTTTCATTGGTGGTCATGGCATCGATAACCGCGGCACGCAATTGCCGCTCGGTAGGCATAAGAGTACGGTTAACTAATTCACTCAAGGAGCTGAGTGAAAATTTAGCCATCAAGGGAGCTAATCGGCTTTTAACTAAATACTGCTTTTTTTCTCCCAGTACTATGCCACACTGTTGCTCTAAAAAAGTTCTAAATTGATCATAGCTTTTTTCATCAAGTTCTCTTGCTGACACTATTATTTCCCTATTATTTAAAAGGCCTTAGTAACCCCAAAAAAAGGTGGAGGTTGCCATTCATTTACTCTAATGGCAAGACATCATTTATTCTTCTATTTTTAACCATTTTTTCACGGCTATTGCTAGTTCATCTGGATGGAACTTAGGAATAAAGTCTTCTGCACCAACTTTTTCAACCATGGCATTATTAAAGACACCACTTAATGAAGTGTGTAAAATAATAGGCATTTTTGACATACGATCATTACCTTTTACTTCGGCGGTTAAGGTATAACCATCCATTTCTGGCATTTCAATATCAGAAATCATCAAGGCGACTTTCTCAGTAATACTACTTTGACAAGTCTCATCAATCGCTAATAACTGCGTTAAGGCATCACGACCGTTTTTAGCAAGCACCATATTAATGCCTAATGGCTCTAAAGCTCTTCTGACTTGATTTCTCGCAACAGTAGAGTCATCAACAATCATCACTAATTTATCACCAAGCTTCTCACCTATAGAAACATCAATTAACTCTTCACTCACCTCAGTTGACACTGGACTAATTTCATTTAAAATTTTCTCAACATCAAGTATCGATACCATCTGACCGTCTATTTCAGTAACGGCTGTTAAATAACTAGATTTACCAGCGCCTTCTGGGGGCGGCATAACATCAGCCCAGCTTAAGGTGACTATGCGCTCAACACCCGCGACAAGAAACCCTTGTACACTGCGGTTATACTCAGCAATGATAATATAACTGTCTGCTGTTTGTTCAATTGCAGGCCCCCCCGTTGACTTACTTAAGTCAATAACCGATATGGTTTGCCCCCTAATATGTGCAACGCCCTTAATAAATGAGTCTTGCTTAGGTAATAGCGTTAAACGTGGACATGGCATGACCTCACGTACTTTAAATACATTAATACCAAACCTCTGCCTGCCATTGAGTTTAAAAAGTAACAATTCCAACCTGTTTTCGCCAACAAGTTGCGTACGCTGGTTTACTGAATCGAGTATGCCTGCCATATGAACCTCATGTGTTACTGCGCTATTGTTATCTTTATGCTAATGAGCACTTAAGGCACAGTTCTTGAATTGTATTTACTATAAAATTAATTATCACGAAGCGCCTGAAAATTGACGCCTATTTTAATTTTATCTTATTTTTTACTGCTAATTTAAATCACTTAGTGTAAATCACTTAACTTAAACCATTTAGTTTACATTGCTTAAGTATATTAAGCATAGACGACTATTTATAACTTACTTAAGGATAGCAACAAAATATATGCGCCATATTAACGTTTTTTTTATTTTTTTATTGTTACTACTCATTGAGCAAAAAAGTGCTACTGCTACCGAACTAGACAGTACCTTCATTGAGGACTTTGCACACACTTATTTAACCGAGCAATATCCTTCTACAGAAGAAGAAAAAGTGCGAGTTTCAGTTGCCGAGTTAGATCCTAGAATAAAGATTAAGCCCTGTAATATCCCTTTAACTGCAAATATACCTGAAAAGAATAACTCTATAAATGTAAATATAAAAATTAGTTGCGATGAATCAACACCATGGCAAATATACTTATCGGCCAAAGTTGAAATAACTAAAGCTATTTTCATCGCAAAAAAAACAATCCTTAAAGGAGAGAGGCTCGATGAAAACAATGTTGAACTAGCTTATATAGCAACTAACCGAATTCGCGGTAGTAAGCTAACTGATGAAGCCATAGTTTTTGGCGCGAAGGCTAAGCGACGCATTGGTCAAGGTAGAGCCATTAACAAGCGAAGTATTTGTTTAATATGCAAAGGCGATGTTGTAACCATTATTGCTGCCTCTGATAGTTTCAGTATAAAAACACGCGGTATTGCGTTAAGTTCAGGGAATATTAATGAACAAATAAGAATAGAAAACAGCCGCTCAGAGAAAGTTATTACCGCACGCGTGAAAACTATTAACCAAGTAGAAATTAACCTATAATCAAGTGTCATAATCTAGTAGTATCGAATACATAAATCAAACATATAACTCTAGCTTAATAAGTGTTCTCGATATTATTTTTTTTTAGCTAAAGTTACTACCGTAACGGCCGATAACTAGCTATTAGAATTATTAGAATTATTTGAATATTAACATGACTAGTAATGAACTAGTTCATTACTAGTTACTGATACATTAGTATTTATAGGTTACAAAGCTGTTATATATTTTAAATATCATTCCTTACATGTAGCGCCTATTTTAAAGTGTTGTTTAAATTAAAAATAAAGGCTTAAAACAAGGTTAAAAGGTGAAATTATGGCTATAAACATCAATAACTTGAGTAACAACAATCAAGTTCAGCAAACACAACAGAAGCAAGTAAAACAGCAATCTGCTCAAACGGCATCAACTAATGCGCAGATAAAAAGCTCTGGACAAGATTCTGTATCGATTACACCACAAGCGAAGCAACTTAATGAATTACAAAAAAAAGCTGCGGATGCTCCTGTTATTAACCAAACAAAAATCGATGAACTGAAAAAAGCAATTAGCTCTGGCGATTATAAGATCAATCCAGAAAAGCTAGCGGCCAGCATTGCTAACTTTGAATTTAACCTTGTTTAGCGATAAACTCTATGTATATCATTTTTTGTTAAATCAAAGGCAAACCTTATGTTACCCAGCTCAACTTCTCAAGGATTAACACCTACAGAATTGTTAGCAAAACAACACCAGCAACTGACCTTGCTCGCTGAAATTATCGCTAATGAAAAAGAAGTTTTACAGCAGCATGAGCCGCAAGCGCTGCTTGCTATTAGCCAAGAAAAAAACACTTTATTAGTAGCTATTGAACACCTTGACCGAGAAATTGGCCAAAACCAAGCCTTTGCTCAAGCAAAAGCTGCCGGTGAGCTAAGCCAAGAGCTTAAAGAAATAACCGATTTATTACATCATTGCCAACAAAAAAATCAAGTTAACGGGCAAATTATTCAACAATCTCAACTTGCCGTTGAACGTATGAAAACCAGCTTGTTAGAAAACCATAATAAGAATGCGATAACTTATGATAAAAAAGGTAAGAAGAACGCTGGACTATCTAGTTTAGGCTTAAAAGCTTAACGGCTTAACGGCTTAACGGCTTAACGGCTTAACGGCTTAACGGCTTAACACTATAAGTACACCATACGCAATAATAGCTCACCTACAGTACTTACCTAACATAGCGCGTTAATTTAGCGATAAAGTACAATAGTAAACATAAAAAAACGGTAATCATATTGATTACCGTTTTTTTATGTTAATGATGAACCAATTACATGGCTATTATACCGTCTAAAATAAGGCTAAAAGTGAGTCACCGCTTTAATTTCTTTTCTATTTTGATTGGCTTGATAAATATTGTAAACGTCGGTAAAGTCCAACTGTAATTCCGTGGTATAAATATCGCCAACGGGATAACTTTTCACTACTTTTGCACCGCGAATAATGCCTTGAACTGACGCTGTTAAGTGTTGATCTTCAATTAGCAAATCAGCCATGGTCACTTTACCTGTAACTTGTTGACCATATACTTGCTCGGCTAACTCTGCATAAGCAGCAATTTTTGACGCTTTAATTGCCATTAGCATACGCTGTGTTTCATGCGCTGATTTTTGTATACTAATGGGTGCAAAACCTGTGGCATATAGCACAGGGAAAACATCAGGTTTTGCTGTTTGCCATTGTACATGCTTATCGTAAAAAACAGAGCATGCGCTGGTTAATAAAAGTGTACTCAATATAAGAATACATCGAGTCAATAAGTTATTCATGGATGCCCCTTGGTAGTGATTGCTACAAAAAATCGTTTTACGTTTATACATAGTATTTTTTACACTATAGTTTTTTAACTATGCAGGTTTTAAGCCAACAAAAACCAAAGCCTTTATTACATAATCAAAGGCATGAAATATGCATAATTCATGCTTAAGTTATACTTTAGCTCTAGACTAACCAGGAATATGAAGGACTATGCACAATTTTATCAAACAATTATTACTCTTCAGCTTATTATGTAGCTTTTCAGTCAGTAGCCAATGGTACGAAACAACTGGCCATGCCCAAACCAGTAACACCAGTGTTGAACTTGCACGCACTCAAGCAATAGAAAATGCTCTTAAAAAGGCATTACTTGTCTCAGGCGCTAGTGTGTCGAGTGTTCAGCAAGTGGTGAATGGTTTATTGACACAAGATCAAATAAGCATCAGAGCAAGTGGTAGCGTAAACTCTATAGAGTTAGTCGATGAAGTGCACACTAACAATCTTATTACTGTCACGATTCGTGCAGATATACTGCCACAAGATAAAAAGTGCTTTGCCGTAAACTTTAAAAAATCATTGTTAATTACCCGTAGCCATTTATTACAAAGAGAACAGGCTAATTTAGGTGGTATTTATCTCATTGAGAAAGCCGTTGTAGCTAAACTAGCTAAACGACTGAATCAACAAAGTACTTTTACTAAAACTACGACTATTCTCAACAATAAAACTGATTTTTCTCGCCTAAATAATAGTTTAGCAAGTGACGAGATTACTCAGCTAACCCAGTCGTTAAGTGACAGTACCGACAGCCAATACATCATGTTTAGCGAAATAACTAATCTATCGTTTAATGAGCAAGCAACTAATAGCTGGTTGTTTTGGCAACAAGGGGTTTACCCTAGAAACTTTGCCATTAACTTTTATTTATATAATGGTTTAAACGGTGAATTAGTCTGGCAAAAGAGCTATCAAAACACCGCTCCGTGGACTTTTACTAAGCGTATTAAGGTAGATGTTTATGCTAATCCATTTTGGCAAAGTGAATATGGCGTCATGATTGGTAACATTATCGAGTCTGTCGTTAAAGATATTGATGAAAACATTATGTGTGAGCCAAGTTCAGGTAAAATCATTCAGGTGAAGGGTAATCAAGTAATGATTAATTTAGGTAGAGATCATGGGTTGAAAATCGGTGATGAATTTAGTCTATTACACTTAACTAACTTTACTAACAGTGTAGGAAAATCTTACGCTGGCTTTAATGTTAGCCCTTATAAAGTAAAAGTAACTAAACTCACGAGACAAACCGCTACTGCAACTACTGCTGATGGGCGTTTATTTGGTAATATTCAAATAGATGACTTAGCGGTACGCTATGAAAATTAATAGCACAGCAATATAACTACTCTTAATAGTTGCTGTGCTAGAGGTTGTTCTTGACAGTAAAAGTCATCTAAAGATTATACTTACAGTCACCTTATGGCATGTAGCGTCTTAGGAGTAAATTGCTGCCGTTACCGCGTAATGGTAGATTACTGCTCAATAATAAAAGTGATAGCAGCAGTAATCGCCGCCACCTGTGCTTTAATACAATTTTCATCATTAACAAGCGGGCTATCAGGGTAAACCTCCGTAGTCGTCACATACGGCGCTTGGGTTAACCCCATACATAACCCTAACTCTTTTGCCGCATAATTGATCACGCCAAACTGCTCAATATCAACTCCTATTAACCTGTTGTTATTGTCTGCTGGCGCAATATGGGTCACCTTTGCTACAGCTTGATTAATAGCTTGATGAAAATCGGCTGCAGGCTTACTTGAGTCTCCCACTAAATAAAAACCATCAGGAATATTCCACGTTTTTTGCTCTATAGCATCTCGAGCAGCAAGCGCTGGTCTAAACTCGCTATTATCGGTATCCGTGGTTTCATGTAAATCAATATGCATAGTAATATCGACATCAAGCTCATCAATAAAGGTCATGAGTGCTGCCGACTCTTGCGCGGGACTATCATGATAAAATGAACGGTTAGGATCAATAGCCTCGTTATTCCAACGATTGATTGTTTCATACCCCCACGGACTAACACAAGGCGCAACAATAATATTAAACTGCTCGCTAAACCCTAATGCCTTTGTTTCTAAAAAGCTAATAGCACCTTGCACGCCACTGGTTTCATAGCCATGGACACCGCCAGTAATTAACAGTGTTTTCTTATCGGTTTGCCACGACTTACTTTGCATAATATATAAAGGGTAGCGACGAGCATCAATCGATAAACTACCGTATTGAATCATATCGAATGACGCCGTTAATAAAACAAGTTTTGCCACTACTTCGTCTTGATAAGAGCGTTTAATAGTTTGCTGTGAAGACCACAATATTTTTTCTTTCTCTGCCCACGGCTGGCCTTGTATACCGATAGAATGCACTGAACTACTCATGATTTAACCTTTTAGTAAAATAGCTAATAGTTAGATTGGTTATTAATTGCACTGATAATTATTGTTTACTATGACGCTTAAATTAAGGTGTAGGCTAAAGTGAACATACCCCAAGTATAAGCTTATGTTGTAAAACGTTAGGTCTTATTTTGGACATAAAAATGCCCGAAATAAGTCGGGCATTTTATTTAAAAGACGAATTGAATTAAACAAACTTAGCTAAGTAAATAATTATTACTTAGAATCAGCTCGTCCCATAAACTTACGTTCTTCGGTATTTACTTTAACTTTGTCACCCGTAGAAATATGTTCAGGTACTTGAATAGTTAAGCCTGTAGAAAGAAGCGCTGGCTTAGTTCTAGCACTCGCTGAAGCGCCTTTGATTGAAGGGTCAGTTTCTGTAATGGTTAATTCAACACTCGGTGGTAGCGTTATACCTACAGGCGCATCACCAACAATAATAACAGAGATACCTTGGGTATCTTCGTCAATAAAAAGCACTTCATCGGCGATTGCTTCTTTGTTTAAGTTATACGGGGTGTAATCTTCATTATCCATAAAAACATACTGATCACCATCAATGTAGGAGAACATCGATGGACGACGGCTCAAGTCAGCAAAATTTAGCATGTCTTCCGCTTTAAATGTTTCATCCACTTTACCACCAGTGACCACATCGTATAAACGCATTCTATATAAGCTTCCGCCTGCTCTACCTTGTGGTACTGAGCGAGTAATGTCTCTTACAATTAACACCTTACCATTGTGCTCTATCGCAGCATTTTTCTTTATCTCACTTGCCTTTGGCATAAAATAACATCCTCTGAATTTATTATATAAAATTGTTGCCTAATACACAGTGCACGCAAAATAGCATGCCCCCAAATATATGCAAATAATTTAGCGATTAAACGCTACTTTTTCATTAAAACTTTACAGCGATTAGCTTTTATGATGAAATTTTATTCTACTTTAATGCTGACGATAGCCCACTCAAGCAGACATACCTGATAAGACATAACTGATAAAAGCAACCCAACTAAGTACTAGTAATAACCAAGGTAATTTAGCACTTTCTTTAGTGCTACTTCCTTCGATGCATACTTCAGTTGTTTTTTGTTTTTGCTTTAGCTCTTGCTTACGCTCTTTATCACGTGCGCGTGACTTTATACTTTGTTGTTTTTTGTATTGCGCAATGCCTTTTTCTATCCCCTGAGCGATAAGCTTAGTTTGTTCTTTAGTTTGACCTTTTTTCTGTGTCGCTTTAGCCACCTTTATCGCTTGCGCTTGCACTTCTTTTGATACGTTGCTATTCATAAAGCCCCAATTAAATTTTAAAATGTGCCGCTGACACTAATACCGTAATGCCCAGTATTAGCCGTAGGGGAAATAGTGATACCAGAATAAGGCTCTGTAAAGTACAGTCCTGACAGAATCCCAATGACAGCGCCCGCTAAAACATCTTCTACATAATGTTTATCACTGTTAACTCGACTATAACCCACAAAAGTAGCACCAATAAACGCTGGAACTCCCCAGTGCCAACCATAGCGTTGTTGAATAAAAGTAGCAGAGGCAAAACTGTCGGCTGTATGCCCTGAAGGAAAGGAATCATCTGCTGATCCGTCTGGTCTGTCTTTATCTACCGAAAACTTTAAACCTTCAACGGCAATACGTGATACGACTCCAGATTGGATAAGTTGCCAGCTCCCTTGATAATCATCTTCTACCATTAAGCTTGCACCAAGTGCGCTAGCAGGCAGTAATAAGTGCATAATATCCCCTGACTTTTCTAAGCTAGACTTAGCGTATGTAGTATTGATGTTCATTAGTAAAAGTACCAATGATAAAAGTGAGTAACAGCTAAAAGAAAACGTCTTCACTAGACTTCTCGTTAAATAAAAATAAGTGAGTCTTTATACCTAGCAAAACCAATAATTGCAAAGTTGTTTTATAACCGAGGCCTAAACTAAAAAGAGTCTATTAGACTTCGTTGCTTAGTGGTGTATTTGCATGTTTTAAGCAGAAAACATAACCACCTAAATTTAACACCTTGGCAACATTATCAAGGTGAAAACTTAGCTTTAATAGGCTCATCGAGTGTAGCATGCCGTTAAACGTATTCTGGTTGACATTCTGTTAACATAAGAGAGAATAATGCTATTAATATATTAACAATAAAATGACTAACGTTAATGGCATTGTTTAGAAATATTATTCACCCATTTAAGTCAATTTTATAAAGAGACCTATTTCATGAGAAAATCTTTGATAACCATCGCCTTAGCCGCAACTCTTATTAGTGGCTGTGGTATTTTTGAAGCGAGTAATGACAGTAATAATAGCAGTGCTAGTAAAAGTATTACGGGTAACAAAGCAGAGTTAGGCAGCTTTGGCGTCGATTTAAGTGCTCGCAATGAAGCTATTAAGCCAGGCGATGACTTTTTTATGTACGCTAGCGGAACTTGGTATGATAGTTATGTTATGCCTGCTGATAAAACTCGTTTTGGTGCTTTTACCGCTTTAGCAGAGCGCAGTGAAACACAAGTAAAAGATATTATTGATGGCATCATGAATAAAAAATCCATGCACATTGACTTAACTGCGGATGAGCAATTAATTGCCGATTTTTATCAGGCTTATATGGATACAGCTACCATCAACAAATTAGGCATAAGCCCAATTCAGCCAACATTAGATAAAATTAGTGCTGCACAAACAACACAAGATTTAACGGAAATATTTGGTAAGGCGTGGTTAACAGGTACTAAATCGCCTATTGGTGGTTATATGTGGTTTAACCGCCTAAACCCTAACCAATATGAAATGTCGGTTGGTGCTGGTGGCTTAGGACTGCCTGATCGCTCTTATTATTTAGAAGAAAGTGAGCGCTTTGAGAAAACACGTAATGCCTATCTCGCTCACATCACTAAAATGTTAACGTTTGCGGGTATTGAGAACGGTGAAGCTAGAGCTAATAAAATTTTAGCGTTAGAAACAAAAATAGCACAAGGGCACTGGCCACGAGAGCAACGTCGTAATCGTGACTTAACGTTAAACCAAGTAGAACGTAAAGACTTAGCCAAACAATATCCTCATTTTGACTGGGATACTTATTTCGCTCAATCAGGCTATCAAGTACCACAACTTAATATTTCACAACCTGAACCAGTAAAGGCAATGATCGCGTTGATTAATGCTGAGCCATTAACTGTTTGGCAAGATTACTTAATTTTTCATACCCTGAGTGGTAATGCTGATTTACTGTCTGAAGATGTTTATAAGGCTAACTTTGCTTTTTATGGCAAAGAATTAAACGGTCAACAACAACCTCGTCCTCGTTGGAAGCGTGCTATTAGCGAAATGTCTGATACTGAATCATTAGGCTTTGCTCTTGGTAAAGTGTATGTGCAGCGCTACTTTCCTGAAAGTTCAAAATTACAAATGGCGCAACTGGTTGAAAACTTACGTACGGCACTTGGCCAACGCATTGATGGGCTTGAGTGGATGGGTGAAGCAACTAAAGTAAACGCACACGCTAAGCTTGCCGCGTTTACGCCTAAAATAGGCTACCCTGATGTATGGCAAAAATTTGACGGTATAACGATTACTGACAATGATTTAGTCGCTAACATTCACCAGCTTCGTCAATTTTTCAAAGCAGATAGCGTGGCTAAAGAGTTACAAAAAACCGACCGTAATCGCTGGGGCATGACGCCACAACGCGTGAATGCTTATTACAATAGTTCATTTAATGAAATTGTTTTTCCTGCTGCGATTTTACAACCGCCCTTTTTCGATCCCAATGCTGATGCTGCAGTAAACTACGGCGCTATTGGCGCGGTTATTGGTCATGAAATGGGCCATGGTTTTGATGATCAGGGTTCAAAATCAGATGCTGAGGGTATTCAACGTAATTGGTGGACTGATGAAGATAGAGATGCCTTTGACGCCAAAGCAGACCAATTAGTTGCTCAGTACAATCAATATGAGCCAATTGCAGATAACTTCGTCAATGGTAGAAATAGCTTAGGTGAAAACATTGGTGATGTTGGCGGTTTAGCTATGGCGTATCATGCTTATCAACTCAGCTTAAATGGCAAAGAAGCACCAGTTATTGATGGTGTTACTGGTGATCAACGTTTCTTCTTAGCTTGGGCTCAAGTATGGAAAGAGAAACGTACGGAAAAGAGTATGCTAAACCAACTACGTGGCGGTACGCATGCCCCGGGACGTTTTCGCGCGCAAGCTCCACGTAACCACGATGCCTGGTATAAAGCTTTTGACGTGAAACCTGGTGATGCACTTTATTTATCCGAAGATGAACGCGTACGTATTTGGTAGTCGTATAGGTAATAATATTAAATAGTAAGTAACTTTATTATTTAACGGATAAATAGTTCAGTCAAAAAAATGCCAGTCAGATTATCTACCTGGCATTTTTATTATGTTAACTTACACTATTGTTTAATCTTCTATCTTAGTTTTATATTTTTCAAACCAGGCCAAAGTATGTTCCACTTTAGTGATCATTCGTGAAGGCTTCCCGGCAATACCATGGGGCGCACCAGGCACTTTAATCAAAACAGTATCTATTCTTCTTAACTTAAGTGCTTGATAAAATTGCTCTGTTTGCGCCATAGGTGTACGTAAGTCTTCTTCACCCGTTATTAACATCGTCGGTGTAGTGACATTACCGACTAACGACATAGGTGAGCGCTGCCAATAATGCTCAACATGCTCCCACGGCATACCAGGAAACTGCGTCGGTATTTGCCCTAAACCACTATCAGCAGTTAACACCTTACTTAACCAGTTAATAACAGGCTTAACAACCACAGCCGCAGAAAAACGCTCAGTTAAACCAATCGCATAAGCAGTAGCAATCCCCCCTGCTGAGCCGCCAGCAATAAATAAGTTTTTCTCATCAATAAAGCCTAAATCTACCATGGCATCAACGCCTGAGTTATGATCGGCAAAGTCTTCTTTAGAGCTATATTTATATTTTAATAGCATAGCGAAACGTTCGCCGTAAGAGCTACTACCACGATGATTATCATAAAAAACCACATAACCTTGTGCCGCAAAACGCTGTAATTCAGCAGAAAAGTGTGGACCATAAGCTAAATGTGGACCACCATGTATCTCTAAAATTAGTGGGTATTTTTTTGTTGGGTCAAAATTTGGTGGCGTAATATACCAACCTTGAATAGATTCACCATCAAACGATGATTTATAATTAATCTCTTCTACTTTACCTAGTGTTTTATAGGCCAATAAATCCTCATTTAATTGGGTTAACGTCGATACTTTTTTACCGGTGTTAATAACCGCAACATCCGCAGGGCGTAAAGCACTGCCTTGGGTAAAGGCCATATAACCTTCATCTGACGCAGTAAAGCTACCACTTATATAAGGTCTACCTAGGGTTGTGCCAGCAAGATTAGCTGTTAAATCAGTAATTTTACCTTTAGTGGTTATTGTCGCGAGTTTCCGCTTACCAAAATCATCATAACTTATAGCT
Organism: Colwellia ponticola; assembly: GCF_005885605.1. Taxonomy (GTDB): domain Bacteria; phylum Pseudomonadota; class Gammaproteobacteria; order Enterobacterales; family Alteromonadaceae; genus Colwellia; species Colwellia ponticola. Next base: position 25,854 of record NZ_SZVP01000015.1, read on the forward strand.
AATAATGACTTGGATAGCCATTGTGGATCTTTTATTGAGCGATCAAAACCTTCCGCAACCCTTGTCACTTCTTTAGTTTTCCAATCCATAATCGCTAATTTAGCATTACGATACGGATTTAAGGCATTCGACGTAGATAAAAAAGCCAGCTGCTTGCCATTTTTTGAAAAAACCGGATTAAACTCTTTACCCGGCGTAGAGGTTAATTGCTTAAGCTCTCCTCCTTTTAACATCACTTGATATAAGTCGCCTTCTAGTGATTGATATGCCCAGTCTTTACTACGGTTAGCTGAAAAAACAATAGCATCACTTTGTTTATTCCAACTAAGTTTACCGCGATGATGAAAGTCACCTTGCGTTAGTTGTCGTGGTGTACCGCCCTCACTGGGTAACACAAAAATATGCTTATAACCTGGCTTCACTAAACCACTGCCATCTCTTTGATAATAGGCTTGATCAATAACCACTACCGGCTTTGACCATTTAGCCCCTTTCGGCTTTTCTGGCATTTTGGCTATCACTGTTCTTTTATCAGCAACCAATTGTGTAAACGCCAACCACTTACCATCGGGTGACCAGGTTAAACTGCCGACACTGCCTTGTACTTGGCTAATTAATGCTGTTCGATTTTGTTTAAGATAATGTACATGAATTTGATAGCTACCCGTTAGGTTACTAATAAAAGCGATTTTTTCGCCATTTGCAGACCAACGCGGTGAAGAATACTGTTTTTCATCAGAAAAAAATGGTATTTGCTCTTTCGAGTCAACATCAAGTAGCCATAGGTTTTGATTTTTTCCATCGGTCATAATGTCGTTAGAGTTTCTGATATAGATAATTTTGTCACCATCAGGAGAGATTTGTGGCTCACTAGCATATTCGAGTGAAAATATATCTTTCGCTGCAAAGAGACTCTTAGATGCCATATCATTAGCAACGGTGCTATTAGCGACGGTTATAAATGGGGTACTTAAAACACTAACAACTAACACTAGTCGACAAGAAAAGCGTGAAAAAAGGCGCATTGATTTACTCCAAGGTAAAATGAATTTTACTAAAAATGTTGATTTAGCTTTTATTTACGTGAGTACATTGTATACAAATTAAAAGTACTCGACATGCGTTATCGCCGAGCTCTACCTTGTATCTGGGTGTATTAGTCGCATAACTTGCTTTTCCGGTAGTAAGTAATCGATTTAATAACAAAATTTCAATATGATAAACTAACAAAACTTGCTTATCTAAAGGAAAATTTATGAAAAAATTTATTCTCGCTATGGGCTTTTCAGCCTTACTAATAGGCTGCTCTGACAATGAAGTGGGTGATGTTTCGTTAGGTATGTTCACATTGAAAGATATAAAACTCAATACCTTGGTTGACCCGATAGTGCCCGGCGTTACTTGTCATATTGCCAGTGTTGAAGCAAACTTAAGTTTATCTGACCCCAGTGATAGCTCAATAGCTTGTCGTCAAACAGGCGAAATTACCGCAGTGATGATTGCACAAATAGATAAAAGTAAATCCGGAGAGGTGGTATTTAAAAAGTCAAAAAGTATCTTTTTTAAAACCATGAAAGTCAGACGTATATTCGATGCGCAAAATCAAACATTAATGTACTTGTCTTATTCTACGAAGGAAACCTCGGGGAGTTTTAAACATAGCCTTTCAACGGTGCCTTTATGGGGAACAAAGGCTTATACTCCTTCAACCATTATGTTAAAAACTAACGACGAATAAGCAAATAAAACACTGATTAGTTTAACCGCGCAAGTAGCGTGGTTTTTGCAACGAGAATAAATCGGCACTAGGTACTGAGCACCTCCGAAAAATTATCTTAATAGCTCAGCATGTTGAAATATCAACAATAACAATAGATTATTATCGGTGGCATGATAAGTTTTAACGCAAGAAAAGGCTTTTCTGGCACGTCGACAAAAAATAAGTGGTCTTTTGAACATTCCAAATGATAAAACTCATATTGTCTTCCCCCCAACCTATCAACACACACCAAGTCTGCTTGAATAAAGTGCCGCAATGATAGGTAATATTCACGTACTCTCATCAGGGATGATGAGCAAAGCGATGTCGGGCAAGGATGCCCGTTCAGCGCTGCTACGTCGAAAATATTACCTAAAATGCAGGATAACACTTGATTAGCAGCTCCGAGGGAGTCCTGAGGGATGCCGGAGGCAGTATCCCTTTGGGTGTCGTCGCCACCGCGACAATAGACAAGTTAAGTCCCTATAAATTAATCTTACTCAGGCTCCATTTATTATGGGTGGCACGATACACTATGTTAGTAAATAGTAGCTCAGATCTTATCTACTAAAACTCATACAAATAATATTTAAAAATCATACGAATAGTGTTCGAAAGCGGCAATATCTCGCCGCAAGCGACGTTGATCCTTTATAGCTTCTATCTCGCGCCACTTACGCTTTCGTGCAACTTTAATCGGACCTTTTTTACCTGCAACTGCTTTTCTATCCGCTACTGTGAGCTCATATTCTTCATCTACGATGTTTTCGTCATGCCAATAATTGTTGTTCATAGTACTTTCCTCTCACTAACGTTAACGAGTCACTTAAATGAGTAAGTTAAAGAAGTAAGATGAAAGTAATATGAAACAAAGGTGACACTTTTATGAATGGACAGTAAGAAAATAAGCGGAGCGAGTCACATGCACTAATCCTGTAAACAAATTAGATGAGCTATTTAACGAACTATTGGTTATGAGTTTTTAAACCTTTTAAAAAAGCGGATAACACATCATCTGAACAGTGTCTATAATGCTTATTATCAACTTTTCTAAAAAATGCACTTAATTCATACTTACTTAAGCTTAAGTCAGCTAATTCAAGTATCGCAATAACGTCTTCTGCTTTTAAAGATAAGGCTATTTTTACTTTATTGAAAATCATGTTATTGGTTAATACTTGTTCATTATCACGTACAGGTCCGTCACTTGGACCACGTTGCGCAATGATCAAACCATTCAAAAAACCCGCCAATTGCACATCGGTTATTGCTTGGTAAGCGTCATCATTTTTTTCTTTAAAGAAATCAGCTAATTGCGCGGTGGTAATTTCACAGTGAGTTAATGCAAAAGTCGCTATAATTTTTTCATCATTTAATTCAAAAATAGCGCTGATGCGGCGAAGAATATCGTTATTAATCATTAAGGAGCCTAGGTTTCAATGGTTAAACAGCCAAAAAAAGCTGTTTACTAAATATAAGAATCTTTTGTTATTATAACTGACTCTACCTTGCTTGGCTTTAACTTGATCTGGATTTAACCTAGCATATTGATTTAACCCTCAGCCTTTTTTGGTTTGGCTGGGTTTAGTACAGCTTAGCGAAGCCGTTCAACTGCCTGTCACTTTAAAGGGGCTTACTGTGTAGCTCATCGTTAAGTAACTCAGCAAAACAATTTACGTTCGCTTTAAGCAAAGGTTTACAAAAATCAGTCACATTGATGTTGTTTTTATTGTTCAAACGAAGTAAATACCCCGTACTGTCTTCGCTTTTCCCCTGATAAATAGTCAGTTCTTTTACATGAGGAAACTTACGTTTTAACGCCATAAAGATAACTTTAGCAGTGCGTTTAGATTGATATAAACCTAAATTGATAACACTAATCGGCGTTAACGACACCTTAACATCAGCTATTATCGGTGATTTTTTTACTTGCCCAGAATGAACTAACTCGATGCTTTCGCCTTGAATGACGGTGCCATTACCTAAAATACTAATTTTATTTTCATAAGGCTGTATTAATTTTCGTCTATTAAGAAATTTTGAACTAATACGTAGACTATAATCCCCTGGTTTTATAAAGCTTAATAAATAAAAGCCATCATATTCTGAAACTGTTTCTTGAACGACATCATTATTTTTATCAACAAGCTCTATCGTGGCGTACTTAGCAACAGTTGAGTTACCTTTATCATCTTCTATATAAACAAAACCGTCAATCTCACCTGAGGTAATAATTGGGATATCAAATGTTTCCACCAAACCAGGGCGAGGCATAAACGAAAAACCTTCATTTAAAGGTACCCAGAATGGATCCTCTAATGAATCAGTATCTATTGCTACATCAGTGATCCTGTTTTTAGGTAACCCCGTTAGAAAGGCAACGCCACTTGGCTCAGTAATCGCTGATCTTTTCACATTAACCGCATTTATTTTAGCGCCTTCAATTAAAGGCTCATCGTTATTATAAATACCATCATAGTTAATATCTTCAAAGACCCTTGCCGATATACCACCGGTATTAGCAATGCGGTTACGTGTCATATGTACTCTATTGGTTTTTGGATCCTGTCCTAAACTAAAGCGCATATTTAGCGACACATTGTAGTTATCTTGATCATCATAAAAAAAGAAAGTACTTAGGCTAGTGTTCTCTGTATCCCAAGTAAGGTTTAATGTCGCAGCATTGGCAATAGCATTGTGACTAAGACCAACTTCGCTAATCAACCTATTGGTAATAGGCCATAACACTGAACTTGATATAGTGGTTAACTCTGCTTCTGGTTTGATAGAATAATAAGCCCTGGCGCGTAATCTAAATGATTGAAAGTTTTTAGTTAGTTGTAAATTGCCATTATAAACAGTCGCTGTGCCTTGATTTTTAACTTTAAACTCATTATATGACAAGGTATTAGTCAGTGAAAATGACGTCATATTTGCACTAACATTACCCAAAAGAAACTTATTTTCATTACCATCTAATTGCATCGACAAAATTCTACTTAATGAATAACTAAATCGGGCTTTGTCGTATGTAAATAAAGGGCCAGACAACTTAATACTTTTAACATCATCCGTTAACACGCCTAAATCAGAATTAACTTTAAAATCATTGATATAGTCATCATAAGATAATGAGATTGCGTGATTACCCACTTGTGTTTTTATATTACTTTTAAACAAGCTGCCACCGTCAATATCAAAGACATAACCTAAATCAAATTTGGCATTTAACGCAAAAACATTCAGACTAAGTGGGATCATAGTATGGTGAGAGCCATCGATAAAGTCGTAATCATTAATGCCCGTACTAAGCGATATATTATCACTAATTCCTTGTTCAAATTCTGCTGAAAGTCGATAACCATCTGCAGCTGAATTAAAGGCATCATTAGAAACAGGAAAAAGCTTGCTCTCTTGTTTTGTCAATGAGAAATCGTAAAAAAATTTATTTTCTAGCGTACTATTAACCATGACAGGGACTTTTTCCAGTCGCTCTTTAACTTGTCCTTGTGGGCCATAAAATAGCATTTTGAAATTGTTTTCACCGTAAAACAAATCAATATTTTGAAATGAATATCGACCATCTAATCCCGCTCTTTGGTTTTGTATCAGTACGTCATTTCGATAAAGTTCAATATCCCAGCCAGGTAATATAGCCCCTTCAAACTCTGTCGTATCATAGCTATTGGCAATAACCCCCACGGGACGATTACCAATTCGAGCACCGACTTCTTGTGTAGCAATATTTATCAATGGATGCCTAACAGGGCTTACATCGCCAACTTTGACACTCGTTGCTTTTAATGGCCCCAATAGCTGCGCATCAATATCATCACGTGATAAGGCAAAGGTAACATTACTTATTGCATCATCATTATTACCACTAACAAAATAGTCCGCTGTCATATAGGCTAAATCCCCAGAGCCTAATAATGAATAATTACCGTTAACTTCGCGATCACTTGAATTGGTAAATGCACTTAGTTGAGCATCTATAAAAGGAAATGAAAATGCTTTATAGGGGGTGTCTCTTAACGGTAATAGCGGCTCTATAACCTTAGTAACACTTATTTTTCCTAAGCGAGACTCTCGCGCAAGACGTTTTTGCAGAGGTAACTTTTCATCGGCTACAATAGTTAACGTTAAGTCTCTCAGGTTGATGAGGCTATTGAAGTTCAACCACTTAAACAGCTCAGATGAATGAACATAAATATCATCAGCCTCAAAACGTATAGACGCTTTATCGACCGGGTAACTGTTATCGTCAACGCTCACTTTCGCTACCACATCATTTTGACTAGGTATTAGCGGAGTGATATCAAAAGTATGACCTTCTCGAATAAACCAACCTGATGCGGTTCTATTATCAGGGTTTACCTCAATAGGAAAATCTAAAATAGAGAATAAACTCTCTAAACCGATATAAGCACCGTTACCTGATTTAATGGCAAAAATAGCATCTAAAACAATATCTTCAATTTTAACTAAGAGTAATAAATCTTCACCGTCTACTATCGCGGCCATATTACTTTGCTCATTGAGCTCATCTGGCGCGGTAGGTTCTACTTTATCTGCTGCTGATGTTTTAGTTTTATCAATTATCATCCCAGTTAAATTTTGGTTAACTGTTGGTAAATCTTTATTTTCAGTTGATTTTTCAGACAACTGGGTTCTAAAGGTATGGCCTAGGGTCTTTATATATTGTTGTGCAATTAAACGATTAGTTAAGTTTTGTCTTTCTTGGGCATTGCGCGCTTGGCTTAACTTCTTAGGTAAACCTAATGCTTTATGGCGCTGAGTTCGGTAATGAGGTTTTTTATATAGGTGACTTACAGAGCGTAAATAGTTCGTTGTTAGTACTTCAAGCTCTGAAGGATAAGTCGTTTTTTCAACATTGTTGACATTAGCCACTACTGAAGTGTTGTTATTTAATGCATTATTATCTACAGCCTCTTTATTTATATCAGCTTGGGCAACAGGCTTATTATAAGTAGCGGTTGTTTTGTGCCCTTTTGAGTTTTGTCCGTAGGCAAAAGGTGAATAATTAAGGAAGATAATGACGAGAACTATCGATAAGAGAGTAAGTTGAGCAATTTTTGCAGAGCCTTGTATTAAAAAGTGCATGTCATAACTCGTTAAATATCGCTATTGGGTGTACTCTTTGGACTTTCTATAGCAGAGAGCCCAAAGCAGTAAATATTTTATTCGGATTTATAATCAGATTGGGTAACAACGACTCGCTCATTGAAAAAGGTTGTGCCTTTAAAATTATCACTACCCTGGTATTCAATACGCATAATACCATTCTCAATATCATGGTTTGTAAAACCTATGGTAATAATTCGGTTACTCACTTCTGGATAAATAGCAACATTGTTGAGTATGCCTATTTTTTTTTCTTGAGACTGCTCGTCTTTTTGAAAAAACACTTTCAAACTGCCCAAGGTGCTACTAGTACTCGTGTTATTTATATAGATACTAGCACCGATATGATTCGTACCATTTATTTCCTTGGTTATCAATTTAACCTTAGCTAAGCGAGTATCGGTATGTAAGTCGCCTTGTCTGATAATAATAGGAATCGAAAAGGCTAAATTAATATATATTTTCATTTCAGCCTGCTTTTTAGGATTATTTTCTTTGTTGCGTCGATCAGGCTGAGCTTCAAAAACCAAATGTGAACGATACTCACCTTGAGCTAACGCTTTAGGTTTCCTTACAGCAAGCCTGATATGTTGACGCTCACCTGGCTGCAATGTTACCTGCCTAGGACTATAGCGAATCATTGAACTAGCACTTAAAAAATCATTATCATTGTCAATGAGCGGAATGTATTTGCCATCTACGGCTTGTCTTTGCTCTCGCCAAAAAACTTTATAGGTTTTAGTTTCCTGACTGGTATTCACTAACGATACTTTTGCTGAACGATCGCGCTGTTCAAATTCAATACGAGTAGGTGTTATTAACAAGTTTGCGTAAACTTTACTCATGTCAAAAAAGAGGGCTAAAATAAGAAATTTAATACTGATGTTAAAGAGTTTATTAGTAGACATGTACTTCCTTTGATAAAAATAAAAAATATTGACACTCACTGTACAATGCTAAAATTATACCACTTTCTAAATTGATACGACTTTGTTTTTATAGAAAAATAGTAACCTACCATTAGTAATCGACCATTAGTAATCGACCATTAGTAATCGACCATTAGTAATCGACCATTAGTAATCGACCATTAGTAATCGACCATTAGTAATCGACCATTAATATTAATTGGTTATAATAAGTTGTATCAACATAAAAACCAGTCCCTGAACTAGTTAACGTGGCGCCGACAAACACAGACGCTTCCCCTAATGCATTGGTGGTAACCGTTGACGCTGCGGTATGATGGTTATTAATGGTAAATTGACTGCTTGTTGGATGTGATTCTCCAGCAATTTGGGTATTATTATCGACAGTAAACACATTAAGATTTAATAAGGTATGCGGGGTAAATTCAGAGATAAGAAATTCAGCGGGATGTCCAGGTGTAATAAGGATAAAAGCCGGATCTACATGCACATTACCAGCAAAAGTGATGGTATATTGATGACTCGCACTGTTATCTTTTAAAACAATAGTGCCAAAGCTTAGTGGTTTAATTAAGGTAACTTTTTCCGCATGAAGACTAAATGTTAGAAAACACGCAAAAAAATAAAGTAAGATGACTAATTTTCTCTTCATTTTTATCTCTTATATACCAATCGGATTAATTACTTAAACACTTAGCGATAATTAACCTGTTTGGTATTGCACCTTAAGCAGACCTAGAACAACACATACACGGTTTTCCCTCATAAAAGGTAAAGTGGGAATTAACACATCAGTAAATCCCCATTCAAATAACTAACTATTTAATTAATACTCAACTTGCATTGTATAAGTACCAGTAAAGGTTACATTATCATAAGCAATAGCATTATCACTAGCAGCACCACCACTTGGTGTTGATGTTGATAAAGTTGCGCCATAATTAAATACTAACGTGCCCGTCGCATCAGTATCGTAAGTAAATGGCGTTCCTGAAGTCACTACGGTTTTGGTAAAATTACTAACATCAAAAACTTTAGTATCGGTACTCGATGGGTCAGTTAATTGAAAAGCTGAAGCATCGGTTATAGTTAACACGGTATTAGGCGCAGCACCTGAAACAGTAAAAGTTGCTGGTGTACCTGGTGAGATAGCAACAAGACTAGCCACAGTACCTTGAGTTGCTACATCAGCAGTACCGCTAGTAGCGCTAACCACAAGTGTTGCCAAATCAGGTGCAGTATTATCATTAGCAATAGCAACAACGGTACCAAAACTTAATGGTGTAGTTTCAGCTAAAGTAAATGAATTTTGCACGGTTACACTCGCATTTGCGGTGATTGATTCAGCAAATACGGTAGCTGGTGTGAATAACATCGCTGCCACTGAAAGCGATGTTATAGTCATCGTACTGGCTATTCTATTTTTCATAAATATCATATCTATTCCTTAGTTATACAAGATATTACTAACCATGATTACGACTTTAACGTTTAGTAATATTTAATGTATTGTTGGCGTAAGTAAGTGTTAAGTGTTAAGTGTTAAGTGTTAAGTGTTACGCTTTTAAAATACTCAAGACTCATTTAAATATCGGTAAATTTTAAGAAAACGTTAACTATTTATTTGAATAATTAACGTTTTCTTAAATTATTCAAATAAATTACACTGCAGGATAAAAAAAAACAACTTTTAACTAAGCTCTCTGGAAATATTATAATGCCTTGCCATATGGTGTGCTAACAATACAACTATGCTGTTGCTTTATTAATATCTCACAGGCTTTTTTCGCTGATTCTTTATCATATGGAATAGCTTTTAAGCGATAAAAAGTGACCTTATTTTTGGTTGTTTTTTCTGATATGGCGGTTTTATTGTTTAATAATACGGCTTCATTTACTTGTATGTCAGACCAAACTTGCTTTAATTTGGATAACTGGGAATACGATCCAAGTTGAATAGCATAGGGGGGATTGGTTGATATAGTGTTAGTCGGTATTTTTTTACTTTTAGGAGCGGCATTAATCAAATTTGCTTGCTCTGTATTAGTGGGCATTGGTGTTACTATTTGAGGAATATCAGCTAGTTTGTTTAGCTCTGTAATCAATTCTTGTAACTCTTTTTTCATCGCAATTAATTCAAGTAGATCAGGCTTTAACAGCTTCCATTCATTATTATGCTGTTCAAAATATTCAAATTGTTCTTCTGCCGTTAATTTTTCAGTCAATTCACCTTTATTGCTTGTGCAACTAAAGAGTGACACACACATAAATATCAAGGTGAAAATTTTAACTGTTTTTATCATATTTACACTCTCTAATAAATTTATTCAGTATTGGGCACTTACTTTCAGCGTGGTATTTTATTATAACGCCTAGCGATTTAAATAGCGTCGACAACATAAGTAGGAATAAAAGTAGAAGCCGCTGAGACAATGTTTTTAGTTCGTAAGTCCATAATGCGTGCATTCACAGTAAAACCACGCTCATTTTTAATCAACACACCCGCTAGTATATAGCCCGCTTTATGTGAATAAAGTATTTCACTAACATCACGGCTAAAAGCATAATCTCCCGTAGGGGTAATATTTACCCCCCCCATTAAGTGTATATCAATAATAGGTATTTCATACGCTTGAACTTGTCCTAGTAAACTTTCACTCACTAAATTACCCAGTTTTTGTGTATTTTGTAATGTCCCATCAAGATTAACGAATGAAGTAACGACCACCGATTGAGTGATATCACGGCCACGAAGGTTTTTAAATAAATCATGCGCTAACCGGTCAGTGTAACCATTGACTAATTGGTGAGTATGAAAACTATATACCTCATCATTGACCGTTGGATTCACTATCATAACCGTCTCTTCTGGTACGGATGTACACGCACTTAATGTAACTAAACTCGCAATACTTAATGCTGTTATAACTTTAAATTTATATTTATATTTTTGAGTAAACATAATAATTTCCACAATTAATCATCATTGATGAGCCAGTTAAGGTTTATATATAATTCATTAACAACTAATACTCACAAATTACTGTGAGTAAGCCTTTAACGATAAGCCTGATTTATTAATGACTGGTTTAGCTTTGTTAGCGTTAGTTGCATTGTTAGTGTTGCCGTTCATATTATTTTCTTTTACCACTTGGTCATTTTCCTCTAGCATAACCGCTTCAACCACTTTATAAGGAACAAATATTTGTGCAGAGCTTACTAAAGCCTTATTTTCAAGTAGCACCACTTGTGCATTAATTAAATAACCGCCTTGATGCTTAGTTAACGTACCGGTAATAATATGACTGGCATCTGCGGCGGGTGATAATTCTAAATAGTCTTTACTTTGATAGAAGACATCGCCCGTTTCAGTCATACGGATAAAACCACTGGCTTTAAGATCTATCACTGAGAAGCCAGTACGATGTACTTCATGGATCATCGCTTCGGTCATTTGTCGACCAAAGTGATTGGTTTTATTTAAGTCAGAATCGAGTAAAGCAAAATTAGTAACTACAAACACATCACTGTTATTAGGGAAATCAATATTAGCAAACAAATCTTGTGTTAACCATTTAGCATAATGATTAACATTTTTTATCAACTCATCACCGTGATATTTACTGGTATAGTTTGCTTTAGTGGCGTTTTCAATCGAAAAATTTACCGTATTAACCTGTACGGGTAATTGGTTACTATTGTCGGGTGACTCAGCACAACCAGCCAATAAAACACATAAAGATAAGGCTTTATATTTCATAGTCTTCTCACAATTGTCTGCGGTAAATTTTACCTTCTTTCACGAAAGTGCTGTTTAATCGAGGTAAGTATTCATTGCCAATAAAGGTACGCGCGCTACTAACGACGCTATGTGAGTTAACATCAATCACTTCAATATTGACTTCAACCCCGCCTTTCATTTCAAGCATGGTACCTGCTAGTACATAACTGACATCAACCTCTTGCGATAACTCGCTTAGCTTTCTTGTTAAATAATATGAGGCATTATCAGCCATTGAAATAGCTTGCGCTGATTTGTGCTCAACAACCTTACCGCCTCGTTGTACTAATGCCGTTTTTAAACTACTGGAAATTTGATGACCTAGCAGTGTATAAGCTCTTTCACTATTTGTTAAGGTGAGTGTTTCAATCCATACCAAGGTAGTAAACGCAATTGATTTTTCTTGATAACTAAACTGCTCTACTCGTATTAATTGCTCAAGTAAGTCCGACAATTGATGCTCAAAGTGTTCATCAGCAGAGACGTTTTTAGAGAAGGACTCAACTGACTCTTTCTCATTGACTGCGCCACAACCAATAACCGTGGCTGATAATATTAATAAACATATTAAGGGGAGTTTCATCTTAGACCTTTATACCTTGTTATAACTTGTTAAAGTAGTTTTGCTTATGGATACACGCTGCCCAGATAACTAGTCACAGCTAAAACAAAGCTAAAATACGACTAAAAAAACATACCGCTAAATAGCAGTGTTAATATTAAAAATTAAGCATAATTAATGCCACAAAAATACCATAAGAAAAATGGTGTCATAACAAACTTAATGAATAAAAAATTATGGCCAATAGCTGCTTGTGCGTTTGCTAGCATAACTTTTTGATATTAAGGTAGCATACAGCTTATGTACTGGCTGAGCCGCGTCGTAATAAACCTGCTTAATTACGTTGTTTTGAAAAGAAAATTTTCGCTTAAAAGTATGCCCATTAGTTTGTACATACAGCGTTTGTGGTAATAATTTATTAGGGGTACGCGCAATAGGTCTAACTTGAATTTTTGTGTGCTGCTTTGCCTCTACTTTACCAGTATGGAACTGGGTATTGCCATTACCATAGGTATGAGCATAACTTAATGAACTAGCACTAAATAAAGCTACACTCAGTAAAATAATCATTAAAAACTTACATTGTAAAAGGGAGTTAGTCACGTTCATCACCAGTCTAGTTAATTAATGCGAAAGTATTCGTTAGTCATTAAGTCAATTATTTGACTAAGCGAGTAAATACTTTCAGTTAACTGTGATGTTGCACAACTAATGCCAACTTAAAATACAAAAATAAGCATCTGAATTAAATGAATAAATATGTTTTTTTATAAAAAAAACTTTCCTGTAGATGATAAACGTTTTAGAACGCCTACCATCACAAAGAAATGAAAGAAAAAACGTTTTTTATTGTTTCGATTGGGCATATTTAGTGACGTAATTTAATTTCGACAGTGGTACGATCTTTTTCACTGGGAACTCTGCAAACTCTTTTCGGGGAATAATATGCCCCAAGCGGCTTTCAATAGCACAAAGCTCTCTAAAGTTGTCCTTAGAAACGAAAGAAACTGCTTCACCTGATGCGCCGGCACGACCGGTACGACCGATGCGATGAATATAATCATCAACTTGTGCTGGTAAGTCATAGTTAATAACACGTGATAGCTCGCCAATATCAATACCACGCGCCGCAATCGCTGTGGCGATTAAAAACTTGATTTTTCCTACTTTAAAATCATTCAGTATTTTTTCACGAATATCTTGTGCTCGACCACTGTGAATACTTTCTGCACAAATACCACGTTTTTCTAACTGACTAACAAGTTTTGCCGCACCGTGCTTAGTTTCAATAAAAATAAGTGCTTGCTGCCAGTGTTGTGTGGTAATTAAATGACTTAACAAAGCGGATTTATTACTTTTATCAACCGTCACCAACCACTGTTCTATTTTAGGTTGAGCTGATTTATCGGCGCCAATAGATATTTCAACGGGTTTATGAATGGTGCGCTTTGCTAACGCACGTACTTCATCGGAGATAGTGGCAGAAAAGAGTAGGTTTTGCCTATGCTCAGGTAAACGTTCAATAATTTTATTAATGTCATCAATAAAACCCATATCAAGCATTCTATCGGCTTCATCAAGCACTAGCATATCAAGCTCGTCAAAATGTAAAACTCTTTGATGAGCCATATCAAGTAAGCGTCCGGGTGTTGCGACTAAAATATCAACGCCCCAGATTAATCGTTGCTTTTGCTCTTGTGCGTCAACGCCGCCGTACATTGCCATCGAGCTAATATCTACATACTTACCGTACTGGCTAATACTTGCCTCTACTTGCACCGCAAGTTCACGCGTGGGGACTAAAATAAGTGCACGAATACGTTTAGCACGTAATTTTTTTTCTGTTTTTTTATAGTTAGTAAACAGTTTTTCGAGTATGGGTAGAACAAAACTAGCGGTTTTACCCGTACCTGTTTGCGCAGCAGCAATAATATCTTTACCTGATAAAACGACAGGTATTGCTTTTTTTTGAATATCCGTCGCTTTGGTGTAACCTAAGTCAGCAATGGCATTAAGTATTGGTGTCGATAGTTTGAGTGTTGAGAAGGACATAAGGTGTCGCTGTCGTAGTGATGATCACACTGCTATTCATAGGTTATTCGTTAAAAATCGCTAGGGGCAGATGATAAGGTGAGTGATGGCGTGCATTATATACCCATTACCAATCAAAGTGCAGGATTTCAGTGGGAATTAAAACCACTTTAGGCAAGGAAAATAATGTAAGCATAGTCATTCTATGGTTTGATTATTTAACGCAGTATAAAGTGATTTTAACCCCATCAAAGAAGCGCTTGAGCAAAATCATTTCATCGTTGCTGCGACTTATAATGGAGCAACCATTATTTCATCACAGCGCCTTGAATTGACATTGCTCAGGCACTCTGAAACCTGCATTTTGAATGGTAACGGGTATAACAGTATCTTATCGTAAACGGATTAATTTATTGAGCAAGGTAATGTCGCTAATAGCGAGCCTAAGGTAAGTATCGTCTTAACTAATATACTAATACGAGCCCTCCCCTGAATAACAAACAGAGAAAAAGAAAATTATGTTATTAATTTGGCTAACTTTTACTAACTTTGTCAGACACAGGTGCAGTATACTTATTCACAGATAAGGGATAGAGTAAGTTAAGCTCACGGTAAACGGATTATCAAACTATGCATAATAACCAAAACACCATAAACACTATCATTGCAAAGCAAGAGCTGCCTTTAGGTCATGTGTACGTCATGACTCATTCACTATTTTCAGATGTGGTAAAAATTGGTTGTACCTCTGAAGATCCAATAACATATGCTAAAGTACTTTCAGCCAAAACTGTCGGTGATTATAAGGTTGTTTTTTCATTAGCGTGTAACAACCCCTATAAAGTTAAAAGACAAGTTAAAGCCTATTTAACAGCACAGGAATACGTCACAGGTTTTTATCAAATACCTATTGAAGTGGCAGGTAAGCTACTTAAAAGAGAAACCTTAATAATCCCGAGCGTCACGATATTATAAGCAAGTAGCCCCCGCTTATGACTATAAGCGGGGGCTACTAAAAAGATTTAACTAAGTAGGTTTGGCTAAAGACGCTGAACTCAACCGTGTTTTACTGAAATATTTACTTTAAAGACTCAACTGTAGACAATGCTTGCGTGAAATCAGCTAACTCCATTTCTAAGTATTCGTCATCGCCCTGCCAGTTAACGCCAATAATAACACCATCTTCATTTAAATCCTCAAGCCAGAATTCAAACCAGTCAGCCAGAGGGATTGCTACCGGCACATAATCACTCCACTCATCAATACAATGTTGTTGTGCTAACGCCGCCGTTGACCAAAGAGGCATAACCTCGGTTTTTTCAAAACTCGGTGAGTCTAGTACAACCCAATCTTCACTTACTTTATCTTGTAGTGCCCAAACCATTTGAGTCGGTTTTGTTTCGGCTAAAAATTTTTTTAATATTTCGTTAGTATCACTCATAAGCTAATCCGCCTAATTAATTAAGGAACAGATTATAACGAAGTTAACGACAGCAGTCATGTGCTTGATGAAAAGACAACTAGCATAAGAAAAGCTATTAATTTAACTTGTTAATCGCTAGACTTGTTGACTTTTTTAAATAGAGACTCATCAATGGTTATTCGCGTATGCTGCTTTTTATTACTACTGCTTTGCTTTCCTACTTTATCAGCGAATAACATTGAACAACTTAATAGCACCTTTTCCAAACAAGTAAATAGTCAACTGAGTCAATCGAGTATTCCCGGTGGCGCTTATGTGATGGTACAACATGGTGCTATAGCTGGCTTAGAAACCTTTGGTTATATTGATAAAGCGAAGTCTGACAAAGTGAATGAGCATACCGTCTTTAGACTAGCGTCTGTGTCTAAAACATTTGCCGCCACGCTAACCACCATGTTAGCGCAAGAGCAGCAATTAACCCTATCGGATCCTATTACAAAATACGTACCTGACTTTACATTAGCTGAAGTAGGGGCAGCACAAAAAATTCAACTAAAACATATATTGAGTCACTCAAGCGGTTTAATGCCTAATGCTTATGATAACCTTCTTCATGAAAATTGGAGTATGAATAAAATTATTAACCGTTTTGATCGCGTTACCCCTATTTGCCAGCCTGAAAAGTGCTACGGTTATCAAAATATTGCTTATGGTATGTTACAACCAGTAATTGAAGCTAGCCAAGATAAAAGTTATGCCGCGTTATTAAAAGAGCGCGTATTTACTCCACTGGATATGACTGATGCATCAGTAGGGCTTAAGGCTTATAGAGCTCAAGTAAATACTGCTAAACCACATGTATTAAGAAAACGTGTAAGAACACAAACAAAGGATAAGCAAGGTCGTTATATTAGAAAAAACGTATGGCGTACGGTAAAGGTAACAGCAGACTTTTATAAAGTAGCGCCTGCGGCTGGTATTAATGCCAGTATTACTGACTTAGCTAAATGGTTAATTGCAAATTTAGGTTATGCGCCGCAAGTATTGTCGCCAACATTATTAACCGAGCTAACAACACCGCGCATTAGAACCCAAAAAGATCTTCGTAAGCGCTATTGGCGTGAGTACTTAACCGATGCCCACTATGGCTATGGTTGGAGAATTTATCAATTTAAGGGGCGCCCTATTGTCTATCATTCTGGTTGGGTTGCTGGCTTTCGGGCCGAAATAGGTTATTCACCTGATTTAGATGTTGGTTTTGCCATACTGATTAATGCTGAATCGAATATTATTAATAAAATATCGAGTCAGTTTTGGTCACAAGCCTATGACTTATTTGCACAACCTTTACCAGACTTAGCTAAATCAACACACTAAATCCACGAACTAAATCGGTTGATTAACGATAGCGGCAATCGCTGCTAATGTTTTTTTATCACACTGATAATCAATCGCAATTTGATAACGAACACCATTGACTTCCAGTACTAACGAAGGAAAGCCTTGTTGCGTTAACTCTCTGGCTAAATGTATTTGTTGTGCTAATTCTTTTTCAGTTTCATCGGCGTTAATATCAACAATAAATTGCGCTAAGTCGACACTGAGTGATTTTTGTTGACTTAACTCTTCCGCTAAACCAATTAACACTGATATGTCTGAAGGGTTTAACGCCCGTAAATAATAAGCACGTTGAATAGCATCCACCATGGCTATTTGACAGCCTTGCTTACTCGCTGCTATAGATGCTCTACAGGCATTATATGTTGAGCGTCTTGGCGTATTTTCCTGCCAAAAATCATAGTTAAACTCTGTACCTAACTTTGCTTCAATAGTGCGCCAATGACCTTTTATCATCTGTTGTTGCTCAAAAGGCATTGGCTTATCGCAATCGGGGGCTAAGCCACCGACAACGTATACCACCTCAATTGACGAAGGCAAATTGCTATAGAGTTTGTCCCATATAGGACGGTAGCCCCAACACCAACTACACATAGGATCATAAATATAATATAACTTACTGCTCATCATCGCCTCTCTCCCTTTTAAATCACTCATTAACCCGCTAACGATACTACTCAATACGACTCAATACGACTCAATACTACTCGTAGTAAGGCTAGTGCGGTAACCTACTTATAAAACATAACAATTTAAGCGCAGCAACTACAGTATAAATAAAACCATAGTCTGGACAGTTTAGCCATAGTCAGCAACAAGCACTTATTTATAATAACCGATATTAAGGCTATTTAAATGGATTACTCGCATGCTAAAAACATTATTCAATACTACTCTATCAGCGTCTTTATTACTTATTAGCTCACTAGCCAGTGCCTCTTTAATTACCAATGGTAGCTTTGAAGAGCTTTTTTTCCCTGATAAATCAACAACACAGAGCGTAGCTCAAAATACCAAGTTACAAGCGTTTGCCAACAAAAACAGTACTTGGGATGTGTTTTATACTTTACCAGGTTGGGTAACAACTGCAGGTAACGGTATCGAGTTACAAAAACGTGTTGTTAGCGCTTCGGCCCAAGGTAATAACCATATTGAACTCGACTCTAAACGTGGTGGCTCATCAAATACAGTCATGACACAAACTCTTGAGTCACTCACTGTTGGCGCTGAGTATTTATTAGAATTTTCTTACAAACCACGCACTAATACCCAAAACGATAATGGCATTAATGTATTTTGGTATGATGCCGCCATAGATTTCGACCTAAATATGACGGCCGATTTAAGCGTTGACGGAGAAAATAAAACATCACCCGATTGGCAAGTAAAATCAATAAAACTAGTAGCACAAGCTGAAACAATGGATTTAAGCTTTGGTGCTTTTGGCAAACAAAATTCTTATGGCGGTTTACTTGATAATGTTTCGCTAGTACAAGTGAGTAACACGACTACCGACATTCCAGAGCCGCCCATGTTAGCTTTATTATTACTTGGTTTTGCCGCATTAGTTCGCCGTCATCACAATAAAGCTAAATAAGGCGCTACAAAGTAAACTTTCTCGGTCTGCCTTCATGTTATACCAGTTTCATTAATTAGGTGATCTACTTTATACGCAGGAAAAACAGCCAAATACAAGGCATTTATTTTAATAACTAGTTGTTCTAATTATAAAATAAATAACGCTGTAGTTGGTTTTTTTAACCAGTAGAAATGATCACATAGTTAGTGAGATTGGTATTATATAAATGACGGAGAAAGTTGCGCCCTTAGTTACTCACATCTAAAAATCCTTTAATGTCACTAAACCCCTTTATTCCTAAAAGCTCTGCCTTGTGCGCTAATTCATCATGTTCAGTGCGCCCTGTTGCAAGGGTATATAAACAAGACAGCATAAACAGCACTAATTCATCGTGTTTATCACCTTTAACCTGCAAGTTACTTACTTTATCTAAATGATTCAGTTGTTTAATTACCCTAGCATCAATATGCCATAAAGATAACATCAAACTTGACGCGGTATAAATACTCATATTCATAACTTGTTTAACATGGTAATTAAATGACTGTAAATCATCAATGCCCTATAATGAATGTAATATGAGCTGATGTTTATTATTATTTTTATGACAAAGTAATAATAAACCTAATAATGCAAAAGTAAGTACTTGCTCAATTAAAACATTATCAAATTTAACCGTGACGCTGGACTGTTTTCGCAATAATTGAAATACTTTTGGTGCAGATAAAAAGGCATGGCTACATTGATTAATAACGCTTTGCTCAACATGAGAGCTAAGTGCATCTTTAACTGAATAAACAATAGCTAAATTAATGACGGTATTAATGCCTAAGCTACGGCTAATTGCTTCTTCAATATTATTAGGGGTCTTACCATAAATGGCTTTACTGGCAAGTCCGAGTATACGCCCAGTAAAAACAAGATCTTTTGCAATAATGTCAATAACGCGCTGTAAATTAAAGTTGTCTTGCTCTTTTTCACTTAATAGCCGTTGGCAACTATCAGACAAGGGCGGCATATTTTGTGCGATAACACTTAACGTGTGTTCATCACTACTATTGTCGCCAACAAGGGATAATTCTCTAAACTTAGCTGGGGTGATACCAAATTTATGACGAAAAGCGCGCTCAAAAGTAGCACGTTCAGAGTAACCCAACTTAACCACTAAGCTATTAATATTGATGTGCTCAGTCAGCAAGGCGTGTACACAGAGCTCATTTAAATATTTTTGTTGAATCAGCTTAAAAGAGGTTTCTTCTTGGCTAAGCTTGCGCCGAAATGACGTCATACTCATCGCTAGCTCAGCAGCACATTGCTCAATGGTTAGTGTAGCCGGCACAGCGCTTGTTGTAAGTAATGAGTTAACGGCTTGGGTTAACAATAACTTTTGATTCATGTGTTTTATTTATGTAAATAGAGTAGCTAAATGCTCAAGATAACAACAGTTTACTTAATAATCCATTAAGCAAGTGCTTATTATGTCGTTTAATAAAACGGTAAAATAAGTAAATAAAATATGTTCAAGTTAATGCGGTTTAGACTTACTATGGCTCAAGCCATTATAAGACATAATATCTACAGGTAGGACAGCGCTTTAAAATAAAGATAAGGTTATTTTAAAGCGACTGTATATCTAGTGACTATTTTCTAGCGACTAAGTGCACGGTACTGGTTGAACGCTCTAAAAAGGCACCTTCACAGTAGGCAAAGTAGTAAAGCCACAAGCGTTTAAAAGTTTCATCGTAATCAAGGCTTGATAACTCTGGCCACGACGCTAAAAAATTATCGCGCCAATGCGCCAAGGTTTTAGCATAATCAAGACCAATATCATCAAGCGACTCAACCACTAATTGACTATGCTCAGTCAGATGTTGGGTCAGTACAGTAACCGAGGGTAAAAAACCGCCGGGGAAAATATAGCGTTGAATAAAATCAACATTACTTTTGTAGTAACTAAAGCGTTGATCAGCAATAGTAATTGCTTGAATAAGCAGTTTACCGCCCGCCTTTAACCTATCGTTACACTGTTTAAAGAAGCTAGGTAAATAATCAAAACCAACCGCTTCTATCATTTCAATAGAGACCACTTTGTCAAAAGTGCCGGTTAAGTCACGGTAATCTTCTTTAAGTAAAGTCACTTTATCGGCTAAGCCTAATGCGGTTATGCGGCTTTGCGCATAAGCATATTGTGCATCAGAAATTGTCGTGGTAGTGACATGACAGCCATAATGCTGAGCAGCATAAATAGCCAAGCCCCCCCACCCCGTACCAATTTCAAGTAAATGATCATCTTTCTTAAGGGCTAAGCGTTGGCATATTGTTGCCAATTTATGTTGTTGCGCTTCATCTAATGAGGCATTTTCGTGGGGATAAATAGCTGAAGAGTACATCATATCTGGATCTAAAAAGCGCGTGTATAGCTCATTACCTAAATCATAATGCGCCAATATATTACGTTTTGAGCCTGATTGGGTATTACGATTCTGCCAATGGTTAATCGTGTTTTTCAGTTGATTTAGCCAAGATTTATTCGCTTCTAGGCTATCGGTTTGCTGCTGGGCTCTAGCAAAAATCCTAATCACATTGGTAAGGTTTGGGCTACTCCATTTACCTTCAATAAAAGCTTCTGCAGCGCCAATACTGCCACCTTTAACAAAATCACGATAGACACTGGTATCATGAATATGAATTTTGCCTTTAATAGTTTCATCAGGGACATTAGCAGGGAAATGAGAATGGACAGCGTCTTCAACAACTTCTAATTGCCCATAGGCAAATTTTGAGAACACGCCAAGCACTAAACTTCGACAGCGTTTGTCTAACCAGTTAGCTTGTTTTAATAAACTAACTTCATTAATATTTTCCATGGTATTCCCCTACTGCTTATTGCTTTTGTTGTGCTTGTTTGTTTCGTTGCTTATTTCTTGGTTGCTAAGCTAACACCTACTTATATTGCATATACAGTTATTGCATATACAGTGGCTACTCTAGCTTTTGATAACCGATAAAAGGTACACGTTTAATAAAGAGTTTCAGTGCTTGCCAATAAATAGTTAATACGACTTTTACTGTCATCACCGGTAATTGCGCCCAAATACGCAACAAACTTTTTTTAGTAAACGGTTTTTTCTTCATCACCAAACTGGCATCAAATAAGGTGGTGGCTTGGCCACTTTCTTCATCAATACGTTTGTTTTTAATGTTAACCAGCAACTTATCATCACTAGAAGACGGCGGTGTTACCCGCCAAAAGTAAGTCATCGCTAAGTCCATAAACGGTGAAACCTGAAACGCTTTTTTCGTGGTTTTGTCACTTGAGTCAGCTAATAAATCCACTAAATAATAATGACGTTCATTCCAAGGAGTGTTGCTTACTTCCGCTAACATTTGTGTACATTGATCATTATGGTCATAACAAAAATAGAAGTTGGCTGGGCTGAAATAAATACCAAAGCATCTCACTTGTACCAACATAACAATTCGCTTTATCTCTGTGTGACCAGATAATTGCTTCACTTTATTTTTTATACGCACACTCAAAGGAAAGGGATCACCTGTTGGCTTCTCTTTTATCTTGTCTTTCGTGCTGACTTGAAGATAATCTTGCTCAACAAAGCGTAAAGGTCGATACCAGGAAAAACCAAAAATACCAAAGCCGTGGTTACTTTTTTCAACATCAGTAACATCGAGTGCCAACATATATAAACGATAATTAAAATCGTGTTTTTTCGGGCTAAACCGTCGATGAATAACATCACCAAGGTAAATATGGCTATGACTAAATGAAGTAGGCATTATATTAGCGCTTATCCTTTATCTATCAGTGACAAGTGACAATCAAAGCGCTGCGCTACTTCAACAGCACTTCTTACGCCGTCTTCATGAAAGCCACTGTGCCAATAAGCGCCAGCAAAATGAGTGTGATTATGGCCACAAATTAACGGTCGTTGTTGCTGCGCTTTAATCGACTGAGTCGAGAAAACGGGGTGATGATAAGTAAACTCCCTTAATATTTCTTTCGGGTCGATAGCTGCCTTTTGATTTAAGGTTACGCAAAAAGTGTGTTTACTGTCAATGTTTTGCAATATA
This sequence comes from Colwellia ponticola, assembly GCF_005885605.1. Classification (GTDB taxonomy): domain Bacteria; phylum Pseudomonadota; class Gammaproteobacteria; order Enterobacterales; family Alteromonadaceae; genus Colwellia; species Colwellia ponticola. Next base: position 48,550 of record NZ_SZVP01000015.1, read on the forward strand.
TTCATATTATAAGTAACACTAGCGGGTTTGCTTCTATCTTGGCTTAATTGATAATTCCAACTTGCCCAGGCTTTTTTACGCTTAGGTAATAACTTTTTGTCAGTGTGCAATATCACACTATTAGCGCTGTAAGGCATAGCTGATAACACCGACTTTTCATCGTCACTGGCATCCTCTAATAAAGCTAGCGCTTGGTCTGAGTGACAGGCAATAACTACTTCATCAAATGTTTGACTAGGTGAGTCAGTAAAATGTAACTGTACTTTATTATCATGTCGGGTAATGCCACTAATATTGGCATTAAGATGAATATTATCTTTAAAAGGCTGGCACAGGGGAGCTAAGTAACTACGAGAGCCTTGTGGAATAACATACCACTGCGGCCTATCAGCAATATTTAACAAACCGTGATTATGAAAGAATCGTACAAAAAAAGTAAATTCAAAATCTTCCATTTGCGCTAATGAACTTGACCATATAGCCGCGCCCATAGGCAAAATATAATGTTCAGCAAAAAAATCACTAAAGTGATGTGCTGTTAAAAATTCGCCTAAAGTTAGTCCCTCAATATATTGTTGTTGTGCATAAATACTTTTACACAATTTATTAAAGCGTAAAATTTCTTTCACTAACAACCAAAATTTCGGCTTAAAAATATTGCGTCGTTGGGCAAATAAAGTATCCAAATTATGGCCATTATATTCCATACCCGATTGACAATTATGTACTGAAAAGCTCATTTCTGTGGGAATTTTACCAATGCCAATTTCATCTAATAATGCTAGGAAATTGGGGTAGGTTTTATTATTAAAAACAATAAAACCAGTGTCTATAGCGTGTTTTTCGCCCGCTTTTTCTATATCAACGGTTGCAGTATGACCGCCAATACAGTCATTTTTTTCAAACACGGTTACCTTATGTTTTTTAGCAAGTAAATAGGCTGCGGTTAATCCTGAAATGCCTGAGCCGATAATAGCAAAATGCTTCATTGTTTATCTGTCCTTGTTTAATTATCGCCACGTTCTTGTTTATTGCTAATAAGTCTCTGCCATAAAGACGCAGGTAAAAAGGCGAGTAATTTCATGGTAAGCGTTAAACGCTTGGGAAAATGTAGGTATTTTTTACGTTTTTCAATGCCAACTATCATTCTATGCGCGGCTTGTTCACTGGTCAGTAAAAAAGGCATGGCAAAATCATTTTTATCGGTTAACGGCGTTCTGACAAAACCAGGGTGTACTAAGGTAACGTCGATGTCGTGTTTTGCTAAATCAAGTCGCAAGCTATTGGCTAAATAATCAACACCCGCCTTTGACGCGCCATATGCTTCGCTTCGGGGAAAAGGCAAAATAGTAGCACTTGAACTAACAAAGACTACTTGCCCACCTTTTTTAACTTGCGGTAAAAAATATTGTAGTAAAGTACCTAATGCGACCAGATTGGTATTAATAACACTAGCAAATAACTCTCCAGAAAAATTTTTCGCATCATCGATATAACGACAATCACCGGCATTTAAAATAAGTAAGTCTAATGATTCACTACCGTCAGCTTGAATATCTTGCGCTGCGGATGCGACTTGCGTTGGTTGGGTGATATCAAATGAATAAGTTTTAAAAGCGCGTGCGACAAGAGTATTGAGTTTATCCTGATTACGTCCACAAGCGATAACGTTATCACCTTGCGCACTATATTGTTCAAATAAGGCAAGACCAATACCAGATGTAGCACCGGTGATCAAAATATTTTTAGCGGTCATTAGTTAGCTGCCTTGTTTTTTATCCATTTAGTCAACTTGCCAAATACGGGTAACTGCTCATAAAGCATAGCGCCTAAATCTAGGTAGTCTCTATGATAAATAACTTTACTGTCTGCACCTTGAATATGTGAGCTACCCAGCACAATAACACAGTTACCTTTGTTCAACTTAGGGTGTTTATACGACATGGTCCAAAATATTGACGCTTGTGAGCCCTGCCAAATAACATCATCGATAATAAAATCACAAGATGATAAGTTTTGATAGAGGTTAGTAAAATATTGATATAAATCGTCAAAACCTTCAACTTTGTGAATAGGGTCAATAAATGTCACCTGCTCATGATAAATAGTTGACAGTAATTGTAGATTATCTGTTGAGAGCTTTTGATAAACAGTAACAAAATTACTCAACCATAAAGGCGCCCCTTGTAGAGTGTCGGTTAATCTATCTTTTTTCATGCTTATTGCCTTGTCATACTTATCTGTAAAAAATCACCTGATAAAAAATCACCTTACAAAGGGGATTGTTAAGCTGTTAGCTTACTCAACACTGAGCAAAGTAAGGAGCGTTTAACAACGACAAAATTTACTCACTAAACTTTATAGAAAGCTAACGCTTTTAACCTGGCTTCTTTATGTTCAACAATAGCTGGCCAATAAATATTGAGTTTATGATCAGCAATATATTGATGCGGAAAGTGTATTGCTTTGTCTGAAACAGCATCAAGTTCTGGTATATATTTACGTATGAAGATACCCTTTGGATCAAATCGCTCACTCTGTCTAATAGGGTTAAACACTCTAAAGTAAGGCTGTGCATCACACCCCGTGCTAGCTGCCCATTGCCAACCGCCATTATTAGCCGCTAAATCACCATCAATAAGGTTTTGCATAAAATACTTTTCGCCTAAGCGCCAATCAATTAATAAGTGTTTTGTTAAAAAACTCGCAACTACCATACGTAGTCGATTATGCATCCAACCTGTTTGGTTGAGCTGTCTCATGGCGGCATCAACGAGCGGATAACCTGTTCTGCCCTGACACCAGGCTTGAAATAAACGCTCATCGTTTTGCCATGGCATATGTTGATAATGTTCTTTATAACTTTGATGCTTGCAAAGTCGTTGTTCATGAAACATTAAGTGTCGGTAGAATTCACGCCAGATGATTTCATTTAACCATGAAAATTCTTCGCTATCTGACGCCACTAAAATATCGGGGTACTTATTCAGTAATAAACGCAATACGTAACGAGGGCTAATAACTCCCGTCGCTAAATAAGGCGAGATACCTGAAGTGCCTTTAATGGATGGAATGTCTCTATTACGTTGATATTGGCTTATTTTCTCTTGAAAGAAAGTGGCTAATACTTGCTGCTCAATCACATAGGATAATGGCCAAGCATCTGACAGACTTTGAGCTTGTGTCACTGTGTTATCGTCATTAGTTAAACTTGCAGTTGAATCTGATGGCACTGTGCTACTCGATACCTTGCCTAAGTAATCAAAGCCGGCTTGCTTAATATAAGTTAACCAAGCACGTTTAAACGGGGTAAATACTTTATACATACTATTAGACTGATTAAGTACTTTGCCTTTAGGGACAATAACATCAGCTTCAAATAGCGTTAATCTAATATCACTAGCTATGATGGCTTTATCTCGTTGTTGCTCGTTAAACTCAAGTTCACTATTAGCGACTATTTCAGTAATATTGTGCTGCTGACAGTAGTCTTTTAAATAGGATATTTGTTGAGCAAAATCATCCAGTTCAATTAATTCAAGCTCAATATTTAATACCGCTAACTCCTTAACCAGTGCCTGAGCATGTCGCTTTACAAAATCTATTTTGATTGGTGACCAATCATGTTGCTGCCATTGCTTTTCACAGATAAAAAAAATCGCCTTATTCGGTACTTGTGCACCGTTTTGATTAAGAAAATAATGTAAAGCGGGGTTATCATGTGTGCGAAGATCGTTACGAAACCAAAGTAGCAAAGGAGATCCTTATGTGCGCTTATGATGCACACGGTATAAATATAAAGGTAAATATAAACATAAGCCTAAAAGTACTTAAAAAAAAAGTACGCTAATAAATTAGAGTACTTTTGCTGTTAACGCTCGTGTGCTGTAGTTGTCAATCGCGCTAACTAATAGGCGTATCTTAAGCGTAACTTTTCAGGATAAGGTGACAAATACGCTTGCTGTGTTAAATAATCTTTTGGGTAGTGTAATAAATAATGCTTAATTAGTGTTAATGGTGCCATTAACGGAATAAGCCCCTCACGATAGGCATCTATTTGCTCACATAGCTCCTGCCTTTCATTAGGTTGCAAGTGCTTAGAAAAATAACCTTGAATATGCGCCAATGTGTTGGCATGTTTTTTACGAGTAGCCACCACTTTAAGCGCGGTCATTAATCCTAAAATATATTGCGATGCCATTTCAGCTAGTGGTAAATCGGCTCTTGCTAATAATTGTCCAAGTTCTTTATAAGCGATTAAGTCATGACTCATCACTGTATACTTATATTGGCTATGAAAAGTGGTTAACTTGTGCTTAGTTAACCCAGAAGCAGCAACCGTTTGCCAGTGTTTATAAGCGAATACTCTAGCAACAAAGTTTTCACGTAATAATGGATCATTTAAGCGACCATTTTCTTCACAAGGTAATAATGGGTTCGCTGCCATAATTTCTCTAGCAAAAGCACCAATACCATAGGCTGGCAGAGCATGACCTTCTGGACTGTAAATTTTAACCCTTTCCATACCACAACTGGGACTTTTAGCACAAAAAATATAGCCACTTAACGAGCTAGTCATACTAGCCACTTTTTTGCCGTAAGCACTTAATGCTTCGGTTACATCACCAGAGCCATCTTTTTGAGCAACATGAATAACATCACCTTGCTTAATTTGACGTATAGTTGGCCGAGGAATAGGCAAACCAATGGCAACTTCAGGGCAAAAAGACTTATAAGTGACGTATTGTGAAAATTCTTTTATGCAAAAAGTTGATGGTTTGTTACTGGCATCAAAGCGGACTTTTTCACCGATTAAACAGGCACTAATACCTATTTCCAAATCTTTTTTCTCAACGCTATAAATCATATCTATTCCCTATAACCTGTGTTTTAGCTCTAACGAGTAACTTTACGTAAATGTATCATAAGCTAATAAATCAAAGATCCAATAGGATTAAGTAATTTATTTATGCCTTGAGTAAAGTGCAATGCGTCATTAGCAACGGTATAACAAAGGCAACCTTCAGTAGATATTGGGTGATGCTGATGAGAGCTATCTAGCATGATAAAGTCACCTTCATTATAGTCACCGCTTTCATCATGAAATGAACCCGCTAATAACACGGTAAGTTCAAACCCTTTATGAGTATGTTCAGGTACGCCACCACCTGGCTCAATGCGTAATAAACTGGTATGTATTTCACCTTCATTTAATTGCAAGCGTGTGCGCGATAATTTACCTATATGAGCCGTTTTACTTAAGGCCATGTTATTAAGTGCTGTCGGAAGCTTATAACGTTGCCCTTTAAATTCAATTGTTTTTTCTACTTTAGGGACGCTGACCTCTGCTGGTGACTTTACAATGCCGGCAATCATCTGCTCAAAGTCTATCTCTGTACTATCATCTAAGCTATCTGCTGCTGTTTTACTATCAGCGGTCACGCTATCGACAATAAAACGATCAAGATATTGTTCTTCAAAACTAACCTCTGCAACTTGATCCGTAAATTGTGCAATTTTTTGCTGACAAACTGGGCACATATCAGCATGAATCGCGATACCTGCAGATAACGAAGCAGGTAACTCACCATTAACAAACGCTTGAATCAACTCAAATTTAGGGTGATGCTTAATCATATTTTTCTCCTAACTGTACTTTGAGTTTTCCTAAGGCTAACCGTAGACGAGATTTAACGGTGCCCAATGGCAAATTAAGGTGCTTAGCCAACTGTTCTTGCGACATTTCTCTTAGGTAAAATCCTTTAACAACATCTTGTTGAGATTGTGGTAATTTATCTATAACGCTAAGTAATGCTTTATTCTCTAAATGGTCATCAAAAGCGTCAGATTCAGTAGACATACTCTCGGCTATAGGCCAAATATCATCACTGAGATTATCTTCCTTATTACCTTGAATTTTTCTAAGCATATCAAAAGTAATATTACGCATGACGGTATAAACCCAAGTAGTTACGGCACCTTTGTCTTGATTAAAGAGGTGGGCCTTTCGCCAAACGTTACTCATGGTGTCTTGAACCACTTCATTAGCTTGTGCTTCATTAGGAAATTTACCACGGGCAATACGTAGAATTTTGGGTGCAAAAAACTTAAATAAATGAGTAAACGCTTGTTGATCTCTGTTTTGCGCAACTGACTGAAGCCATTGACAAAGCTGGGGGTGATTTATTTTATCTGACATATGACTAGATTTATCATTTGTCGGCTTGCTTAGCAAGTTAGTCTGCATTACTTTTTCTCACTATGTTTAAAGCATTGTAAAGTTATACGCAGGTAAACAAGCAAGGATCACTTTTTGTTAAAATAAATTAACCAGACGTTAAAAACACAATTTAATAGCTAAAGTAAAAATAAAAGGCTAACAGTTAGAGCTAGATTACTCGCTTATTGGTAGTATCTCGCTAGCGTGTTGACTGTAGAGTAACCCTAGTTGAGCTATCGCTGTTAGCTATAAACCGGAGAAATGGTTATTCAAAGACTTAACCACAGGTTTAATCAAAGATAACCGATTCCACAAAACGTTTAGCTTCTTGGAAATTATAATTAACAACAAAACCACTTTTTACGTTCAGTTCAATAGGCAGTATTTCTAACCACCGCGCTAATACCCAATGGCTATCACCTAAGGATTTTTTAGGGTAAAGTTCATTAAGGTTATCATTCTCTGCAAAAACATGCTCTAACGACGTTGCTAGCTCGCTACTGACATTATCGGCGTGCTTTTGTGACCAATGGGTAATGTCACTTACCTTGGCGACATTAAAACTGTCACGGCTTTTCATTACACTATTAATAACCACCAGAGATTTACACTTAACATCAATTTCAAGTACCCCGTCATCACCTTGGTCAAAATTAATTATTTCAACCCAACTTCCCCAAAGCATAGTACCGTCATTAACGTCAGCTTTAATACTGTTGTCATTTAACCAAATAACAAAACCTTGACCTGATGAGGCAACACTCACCATTTTCAAGTAACGAGGCTCAAAAATACGTAACTTGGTAACTCCTTCTGGCAGTAAAAATACTGGCAATGGAAAGATAGGTAACTCAATACTTGTCTGCTTCGTGGTTAATTGCTTCATAGGTAACTTCTTTATCATATAGGTCTTGTCAGGTTATTGCTTTTTCTTGGTATGTGTTAATAATCACGTAATTAAACGGCACTAGAGGACACTAATAAAATCGCTAGTAGTATCACTAGTCATTATTAATATATACGTAACAAAGGTATTAAATGATCAGTATGATTAGTTGTTTTTATCAACACTCGGGCAAGTTTGTATCGGTGTTTGTTTATCAAAAAATAGCGTTATATCGGCAACATTGATACCAAACTTACTCATTGAAGTTTTATTCATCACTCGATACTCATCTAGCTGATACATCCAATCATCCATCGATACTTGATACGTTTCATCGTCAACCTCCAGTGATAGTTGGTATTGAAATTGAAAAGCAAAGCCTTGGTGCTTACCAATAGCTATGCCAACGACATCTTCAGCAGTCCCTTGATAACTACCATCAGCCTGCTTAGATAATTGCCAGTTACGGTAGCTAATTTCTCCGTCATTAAAATAAAATTTTTCGGCAAGAACGCCTTGATCACCTTGCCATGTTCCCTCTATTTCAACACAAAAACGCCTACTTACTTTATTGCTGTAATCTTGCACCATCCCCCAGGCGATAACCTGCCCATCAAAATAATTTTTAATATCAAATGGTTTGTGAGTTTGTTGGTAATCATCTAAGTTTGTTGAGCAACTTGAAATAAGACCAACAGTGATTAACATCAATAGGCATTTATTAAGTTTATTTTTCATTGGTACTTCCTAATAGTTTATTGCGCAACTTCGGTTGACTAGTGTTTTTAGATAACCAAATAGCAAGAAAAACTTGCCCAAATTCTGGTTCATTAATAACGCCAATATATTGTTTATTAAAATAAAAAATGCTGCGTCCCTGGTGAATTAATAACGATAAGCTATCGCCTTCTTTAATATCTGGCCATAGCGTTTTTAATTGCGGTAAATAGGCTTGGTATACTTCAGCTGCTATACCTAAATGTTGCCACTGTTCAATGGTATTATTGATTAAGTCTTTACTGGCAATGTCTGTTAAATAATTAATATCAAAAAGTAAATTATCTTGCGTTACCTCAACGGGATAATTTCCTGAGGTAGTTAATAATTTACTTTTATAAATATCCCAAAATAAAACAGAAAAAGTTGCCTCACCTACCGTAACAAAATCTTGTGTTATCAACTGACTTGATAAGTCATATGGCCACATCATTTCATCGTTCATGCTTTTAGCTTGAGTTGCATTAACGGACATAAGAAACGCCGTTAACGATAAAACGCCATAGCGTAGATAATAATAAACGTTATTCATAAGTGACCTCTATTTTAACTAAACCTTAACCAAACGGTTTTTTAACATAAAAAATAAAACAAACAACAAACCCCATAACAGACTTAAGGTGACATACGTTGATAACAGTGATTGACCAAATTCAACCGCTGCCATTTTTTGACCCGCAATATAGCTTAATGGTGCAAAGAGTCCGCCGACAAGGAGTTGTAAAACTTTAGATCCAGCTAAAAAATGTAAACTATGACAAATGGTTGCGCTAAAGCATGCCCATAACGTTATTAACCAAAATGGCAGATGACTATGTTCTGCAAAGATAAAAAATGTAAACTGCTGTAATAAGGAATCAACCAATATGCCAAAAAACGTTATGATAACCATTAATAGTAATTCACCTTTTACTTGGCTATTAAAGTAAAAGTGAGCTAACAGTAATAACAGGCTAATAGGGATAAAAGCATTGCCCCAATAAACCAAACCAAACCAGGCTAGGTTAAAACCTACTGCATTAAAAATCAGTGAATAGTTCAAGCGTCGCTCGCTATTTAAATGAAAGATAAAACTCTATTAATGATCTATACGCTAAAAGTTACTATTTAGATTAATACTTATGCCTACAAGTTCAGTGAGAGAATGATAAGTCACTATTAACACCATAGGTTTGCTATCATTAAACCTATTGACGAATGACGAGAGCGGCTTGCGCTAAGCTATTTAATAAGTCTCAATACCGTAAACTATATTGTCCTTATCACTTTCTGACGGCTTAGCTTTAACTGAAGCATAATCTTCAATTAAGTATGATTTTTCACCTTACATAACCTGCGGAACCACTTATATGAAAGATCTTACTCAGGGCTCTATTCCTAAAAGCCTGATCGCGATGGCATTGCCTATGATGATTGGCATGGTTATTCAAACACTTTATTTTATTGTTGATTTATACTTTGTTGGTCAGTTAGGTCCTGCTGCGCTGGCAGGATTGAGCTTAGCTGGCAACGCGATGTTTTTAATCTTCTCGCTCACACAAATACTCAATGTTAGTACCGCCGCACTTATTTCTCATGCTGTAGGCGCAAAAAACAAAACAGATGCAAATATCACTTTTAACCAGTCCATGATGATGTCTAGTGTCGTAGGCACTATTGTTTGTATTATTGGTTACTTAGGAGCAAAAACGTACCTTAATTTCATCTCACAAGATACTGAAACTGTGCTAATGGGGTTAGCTTACCTGCACTGGTTTATTCCCTGTATGGCACTGCAGTTTATCATGGTCTCTATTAGCGCTGCTTTACGTGGTACAGGGGTTGTTAAACCAACGATGATCATTCAAACACTGTCTATTTTAGTTAACATCATTTTATCACCGCTATTAATTTCTGGCTGGGGTTCAGACTATGCAATGGGCATTGCAGGGGCTGGTCTTGCTAGTTCATTATCTGTTGTTTTTGCAGTGGTTTTATTATGTTATTACTTTATCAAAACAGATAAGTACATCAGCGTTGATTTCTCGCTTTGGGTAATGAATGTACCACGGATAAAAAAGCTACTAGTGATTGGTCTACCTGCTGGCGGCGAATTCTTTTTACTCTTTATATATATGGCGACTATTTATTGGCTAATTAAACCTTTTGGCGCTGATGCTCAGGCAGGCTTTGGGCTTGGCTCTCGTGTGATGCAAGCGCTATTTTTACCTGCTATGGCTATCGCCTTTGCGGCTCCAGCGATAGCGGGACAAAACTTTGGCGCGGGAAATTTTCAGCGTGTTAGAGAAACATTTACTTGGTCGGCTATCATGACATGCTCATTAATGACGATTATTACCCTAGTGTGTTTAAGTCAAACCGAGTTACTGTTAACCGCGTTTTCAACTGATGAAGAGGTTATTTTAATTAGTGTTATATTTTTACAGGTGATTTGTTGGAACTTTGTACCGTCAGGCTTAGTTTTTACCTGCTCAGGGCTATTTCAAGCACTGGGCAATACTATGCCCGCTTTGCTTAGTACTGCAATACGCTTAGTTACATTTATCATTCCTGCCTTTTGGTTATCAAAACAAGCGGACTTTCAAATTGAACAACTTTGGTATGTGTCTGTTACTAGTATCTGTATTCAAGCAGCGGTAAGTTTTTATTTACTAAAAAGTGAGTTTAAGAAGCGTTTACCCATCCATTACCTAACTAACAATGTCACGGATGAGATAAATAAAAGTAAGCTTATTAGTTAGCCACTGACAAGCTTCAATAGTTCAGGTTTTGCTGTTTCAGCCTCTTTAGCTACCGTTGTTTTTTCATCGAGGTTAGAAAGGTCCACTGAGCGAAATGTCGATGTACTATTTTTATAACGGTCAAACTGTACTTCTTGAATACCTAATAACTGCAAGTATTGCTTTAAGGTATTAAAGTCTTCTCTGGCGAGCTCTGATGAAGAATTGGTGAGTAAACCATCTATATAAGCGTTATCACCATTGAGGTTAATATTTGCAATAGCAGAGTAAGGTTGGCCGTATTCTTCAACACGAATTGCCCGTACCGCTTTAATTTCAAAAATCCAACCATCTATCTTTATCAAACGTGATTGTGTTTCTGGTTTCTTTTCTGATATCGGCTCTGCCATGTTTTTTCCTTTATAAAGTAATAAATACTTAAGACTTATTGCTAAGGATAGGCTTAATAATCACTTATCGTTAGCAATAAAACTCATGTAAATAATAGCTAAGGTTAGTAAGGCTATCCTAGTAATTGAACTGTTTGGGATATAAATAAGACACTCATAACATTAATGCACTAATGGTTAGTTAATATTAATAACCGCCCATACAATTAAGCAATAAGTAAGCCAATGTTACAATTCGTTACTATCAATAGAGTTAACTAAGTTTTGCAGTATAAAGCTGTTGCCAATAAGCAACAGCTGTACTGGGTAGTCTACCTTCATGGCAGAATATATTTTTATTAAACAAATAATTAACTAGAATAAGTAACCAACCCACACCTGTCGTCAATTAGTAACAGTTAACAAACACCCCTTAACTGTACAAATAATTATCAATTGCTCTGCAACTTTATAACGTATGCAATATGATAATTCAATGAAAACAGTGCAAGTATCTGCTACTTAAAAGGGCAAAAAAAAAGCTAAGGTGCGATTAACAGCCTTAACTTTATTTTATTTTTATCGCGAGTGTTCACTACTAAGATAAAGAAACCAGGTCTTTACTATCCTTTGATTAACACGCCATTGACTATATAAAAATAGCTCTATAAGTATACAAAAATAGCTAGGCTACCTTTTGTGCTTTGGCTTGATTATCAAGATATTCATCTAGCGTGCCTTGGAAATCGACTAATTTTTTATCTTTAATATCAATAATACGTGTCGCTAAGCTTGAAACAAACTCACGGTCATGGCTTACAAAAATCAACGTGCCTTCAAATTCTTTTAGAGCATTATTTAACGCATCAATTGCTTCAATATCCATATGGTTAGTTGGTTCATCCATAATAAGCACATTAACATCAGACATCATTAACTTGCCAAATAACAAGCGATTCTTTTCACCACCAGAACAATTACGTGCTTTTTTATTAGCATCGTCATCAGTAAAAAGCATACGCCCTAACATACCACGGACACTTAAATCGTTATGACAAGGTCTACGCCATTGTGACATCCAATCCATTAACGTTAGGTCATTATTAAAGAATGAACCGCTATCTTGTGGGCAATAACCAACAGCAGCATTTTCAGACCACTTAACCACACCTTCGTTTTGCTCTAACTCGCCCATTAAACAACGTAATAAGGTGGTTTTACCGACACCATTTTCACCAATAATAGCTAATTTAGCGCCAGCTTCTAATAACAAATCACCTTTGCTAAATAGCGTTTCACCATCAAAACCGTGCGTTAAGCCCTCAAGCTCTAGTGCTTGACGATGCATTTTTTTGCCCGGTGCAAAAGCAATTTTCGGCGTTATACGACTCGATGATTTAACATCATCAAGTTTAATTTTATCCATTTTTTTAGCACGAGAACTAGCTTGTTTCGCTTTTGAAGCGTTAGCACCAAAGCGGTTAACAAAGTCTTGTAGTTCAGCAATTTCAGCGGATTTTTTATCATTACCCGCTAATAGCTGCTCACGTAGTAAACTAGACTGGGCTAAGAAAAACTCATAGTTTCCTGGGTAAATACGCAATTCACCATAGTCAATATCAGCCATATGAGTACAAACAGCGTTAAGAAAATGCCTATCATGAGAAATGATAATCATGGTGCACTTACGTTTATTTAACTCGTTTTCTAACCAACTAATGGTGTGAATATCCAAGTTGTTGGTCGGTTCATCAAGCAATAAAATATCAGGATTAGCGAATAAGGCTTGTGCAAGTAGCACACGTAACTTCCAACCTGGTGCTACTTGTTGCATTGAACCGTAATGAAAAGATTCTTCAATACCGGCTTCTAATAGTATTTCGCCAGCGCGACTTTCAGCCGTGTAACCGTCCATTTCTGCAAACTGGCTTTCTAAGTCGCCAACACGCATGCCGTCTGCTTCACTCATTTCTGCTTGTGCGTAAATAGCGTCACGTTCTTGCTTAACTTTCCATAACGCCATATCACCCATAATGACAGTATCAATCACGTTATGCTCTTCAAAAGCGAATTGATCTTGACCCAAAGTACTTACTTTGTTGCCAGTACTTACAGATACATTACCTGAGCTTGGCACTAAGTCTCCACTTAGTATTTTCATAAATGTAGACTTGCCACAGCCATTTGCGCCAATCAAACCGTAACGGTGACCGTTGCCAAATTTAGCCGAAATGTTTTCAAATAACGGCTCTGCGCCAAATTGCATGGTAATGTTAGATGTAGTGATCAAAAGATATTCCCGAGTTTTGCTGATAAGATGGATATTTTAAAGGCGCGTATCATACAGTAATTTTAACAAGAACCCTACCTAACGTTTATATTATTTGTTTGCTTTTTAGTCACGGTTAATTAAAAAAATGATAATATTCAACCTGATAAATGTTCAAAAAGGTATTAACCAATGAATAAAAAACATACTAAACAATAAACTAGGTAACAAAAGTTCATCACAAATATTTTCTGGGAATAGTATTTGCATAACGTCATACATTAATAACGCTTACCTATAAGCAACGAATCAACCTAAGCGGCATTATTACCCGCACACACAAATTTATTAGCTCTATTTATTAAACTATATTTCACTTGGATAATTAATGATAAAAAAATCGGTATACGCGATAGTGATCCTGAGTACTTTACTGGTGTTAATACTTGCGCTGATGGCTACTTATACACTTTATAGTACTAAACTCGTTACCTTAGACAGTAAACTTAAAGAAATTTCTGGTATTGAATTCGACAAGGCGGGAAACTTTTGGGGGATTAACGACGGTGGTAATTCAGCGCAATTACACCAAATAGAAAGCAACGGTAAAATAAGTAAATCAATCACTATTACCAATGCTAAAAATCTCGACTGGGAAGATATGACCCAAGATGATTTTGGTCATTTTTTTATTGGTGACTTTGGTGATAATGACAATGTACGTAAATGGTTAACCATTTATAAAATTGAAAACCCTATCGATATTAAAGGCACTGAAACACTAGCTGAAATCATTAAATTTACTTTTCCTAAACAGTTAAATTTCCCACCTAAAGCGTCAGAAAAAAACTTTGACTTAGAAGCTTTTGTTTTTTATAAAAAAAACTTATATCTTTTTTCAAAAAATCGTACTAAGCCTTTTGATGGGGATACCAATTTATATAGAATTGGCGATCATGCCGATAATTATCAAGCCGACTTTATTAGTAATTTTAATACCTGTACGACCTATGAAAAACTCTGTTGGATAACTTCTGCAGCCTTAAGCCCCGATAGAACTAAATTAGTTTTATTAGATTCAGAGCGGTTATGGTTATTTGAAAATTGGCAAGGTGATAATTTTTTCTCCGGTGATGCCTATAAAATTAATTTAGGGATAGTCACCCAAAAAGAAGCCGTTACCTTTGCTGACAATAACACTATCATTTTTACCGATGAAGAGTTTAATGGTATAGGCCGAAATTCTTATATGATAAAGTTAAATCAAGTCACTAAAAAGCCTATTAAAAAACAAGAAAAATTAATCGTTGATAAGAAACTAATCCTCCCATAAGAGTGTTGCCTGTTCTTGTCATACTGATATAAACTCCCCTGGTCTGACCAATATTAACGTTAAATTTTTCAAATAAGACAACTAACACACTAACTAATTTCTAACCCAACTTAAGTAGAAAACATATGTACCCTTTAAGCTATATTGAACCTGTATTTCGCCCACCAAGTGAATGGAAGAGCTTAATCTTACAAGTGACTAACGGTTGTTCATGGAATAAATGCACCTTCTGCGATATGTATACTAGTGAGAATAAAAAATTTAAGCCTAAAAAAATTGACTTAATAGAGCAAGAAATTGTCAAAATAGCCAAGTCTGGTATACCAACAACACGAGTGTTTTTAGCTGATGGTGACGCAATGATGTTACCTTTTAACCGTTTAAAAGAAATTCTTCAATTAATACAACTACATTTACCCCAAGTAAGTAGAGTATCTAGTTATTGTTTACCAAGAAATTTAACTAATAAAACAGCTGAACAATTAACTGAGTTGAAAAATCTAGGCTTGTCTTTGCTCTATATAGGTTGTGAAAGTGGTGACGACCAAGTGCTCACACTTATTGAAAAAGGTGAGAGTTATCAAAGTTCATTAATTGCGCTCAATAAAATAAAACAAGCGGGTATAAAAAGCTCAGTGATGATCCTCAATGGCTTAGGCGGCCCAGAGTTATCTCGACAGCATGCCATCAATTCAGCTAAATTAATGAATGAAGCTCAACCTAACTATTTATCTACCCTAGTGGTGTCTTTTCCGTTAGGGGAGCAACGCTTTGCTCAAGCATTCACTCAAACCGGTCTACCACCATTTAGACAATTAACACAGCAAGAATTATTCACTGAAATGGAAACATTATTAGCTGAACTCGATTTAGAGAAAACGATTTTCCGCTCTGATCATGCGTCAAATTATCTGGTACTTAAAGGTGTATTAGGTCATGATAAAGAGGCTTTATTAAGTCAAGTAAGAAAAGCATTGCAACAACCCAGTCATGCTAATTTAAGGCAAGAGTGGCAAAGAGGTCTTTAAGCTATTTTCATACTACCTAGTCATTTGTCCCAAATGAATAAGCTTGCCTACCCTTTAAACTAAATAACCTGAAACCAGTTTAATAAATCGCCTTCTTAACAAGAGGTCAGGTTCAATGCAGTTACAAATTACACTTTTCTGATAGTTGCTGGTGAAATATATCTTTTAATAAGGCTATTTCATCAGTTCTGACATAGTTGGGACGAATCATTAATGAAATTATTCTGTGTGGTCCTGGCTCATTTAAATGGATAGCTCTTAACTCTGATTCATTATAAATAAGCTGGTCTAACGCCATCTGAGGTGCCAAGGTGCTCCCCAACTTACCCGCTACCATTTGAATTAACGTATGTAAGCTGGCCGAATCAAAATCAGTATCTTGCTTTTTATTTTGCATGCTACAGGCAGCTAACGCGTGATCCTTTAAACAATGCCCTTCTTTTAATAGCATTAATGTGTCCAGCTCTAGCTCTTCACTGGTGATTTCTTGCATTTGGTTGGGACACTTATCTTTATGACTCACCCAATAAAAATCTTCCTGCCAAAAATCAAAGCGCATTAAGCCGTCAATCGCAAATGGCAAAGCTAAAATTGCCGCATCAATATCCCCTTTTCTCAACATATCAACTAATACGTGTGATTGCTCTTCTATAATTTTCAGCTTAAAGTCAGGATACTTCTTTCGTAGAGTCGGTAATACTTTAGGCAGTAAATAAGGTCCTATTGTCGGTATAACGCCTAGTGTCATTGCCATTGAAAAAAGTTGATTACTGGTATGCGATATTTGTAAAATATCCTCCACTTCTAGCTTTACTTTTCTCGCTTTATTAAGTACTAACTGCCCCTTGTCTGTCACTAACACTTGCTTATTGTTACGCTCAAAGAGTGTAATACCCAATTGCTTTTCAAGTGCGTTAATAGCCGTACTTAATGCCGACTGAGAAACATTACAAGCTTCAGCAGCTTTTTTAAAATGTAAGGTTTTTTCCACCGCTAACGCATAATACAATTGCTTTATTGAAATCATATTTTCCAATGATAGATTTTAGTGAATGTAAGGACAATTCTATTCTGTTTTTTTATATTTTGTCATAAAAAATATAATTAATCGGCTCCTGCCCCCTTATACATTTAATCTAATAAAAAACTAATCTATTGAATTTATTTATAAATAATAAAAGATAACTGATAAATACCTAAAAGATAACTAGGTTCTAAAAAACGAATGATTATCTTCAGCTAAATGAATTATTCAAATTGCCATCTTTCATCTATTCTTTATAAGAGATTTATATAGATAATTGATAAAACGAGGGGAAACATTATGTTAAAGAGAGCACTTCCAATAGCGACGGCAATATCTGTTGCACTATCCGTCATAGTTTTACCAACACCTGCATTGGCAAACAGCGAAGCTAAAACCAATCAATTCTGGTGGCCAGAGCAACTTAATCTTAGCCCACTTCGCCAGCACGGTGCAGAGTCTAATCCTTACGGTGAACAATATAATTATGCAAAAGAATTTGCCAAAATTGATCTAACACAGCTTAAAAAAGATATTCAAACCACCTTAACAGACTCAAAAGCATGGTGGCCAGCAGATTGGGGGCATTATGGTCCTTTAATGATTCGTATGGCATGGCACAGTGCTGGTGTTTATCGCGTTAATGACGGTAGAGGAGGTGCCTCAGGCGGACAACAGCGCTTTGACCCACTGAACAGCTGGCCAGATAATGTTAATTTAGATAAGGCACGTCGCTTATTATGGCCAGTAAAACAAAAATACGGGCGTCAACTTTCTTGGGCAGATTTAATGGTTTTGTCAGGTAACGTAGCGCTTGAGTCGATGGGGTTTAAAACTTTTGGTTTTGCTGGTGGTCGTTCTGATGATTGGGAGCCCGATCTAGTTTACTGGGGACCAGAAAAGACCATGCTTTCTGATGAACGTAGAGATAATAAAGGCAAATTAAAAGGTCCATTAGCTGCAGTAGAAATGGGCTTAATTTATGTAAACCCTGAAGGACCTCACGGAAAACCTGATCCCCTATTAGCCGCAAATGATATTAGAATGTCATTTGGTCGAATGGCGATGAATGATGAAGAAATTGTCGCATTAATTGCAGGTGGTCATACACTTGGTAAAGCCCATGGTGCGAAGCAACCTGCAAAATGTGTTGGTGCAGAGCCGGCAGCCGCTGAAATAGAAGCACAAGGACTTGGTTGGAAAAACAAATGTGGTACTGGTGTCGGCGCTGATACAACAAGCAGTGGTTTAGAAGGTGCTTGGACAGTGACACCAACACAATGGTCCTCAAATTATTTAGATAATTTAATGAACTTTAATTGGGTACTCACTAAAAGCCCAGCCGGTGCAAAACAATGGACGCCTGATGATAAAGCTGCTGTTAACTTAGTACCCGATGCACATATCCCTAACAAGCGTAATGCACCTATTATGTTTACTACCGATATAGCATTAAAAGAAGATCCTCAATTTCGTAAAGTGGTAGAGCGCTTTCAAGCAGACCCTACCCAGTTTGATAAAGCCTTTGCTAAAGCTTGGTTTAAATTAACTCACCGAGATATGGGGCCTAGAGCTCGCTATGTTGGTAGTGAAGTGCCTAGTGAAGTATTACTATGGCAAGATCCACTACCAGCAGTTGATTATAAGCTAGTGAGAAACAAAGATATCGTTAAGCTTAAAAAACAATTACTCAATTCAGGCTTAACACATGCTGAACTAATTAAAACAGCGTGGGCTTCTGCTTCTAGTCATCGAGTAAGCGACATGCGTGGTGGTGCAAACGGTGCGCGGATAAACCTTGAGCCACAAAAGTCATGGAAAGTAAACAACCCCGCCGAGTTGAAAAAAGTGCTAGGTACGCTTGAATCAATACAAAAGGCATATAATAAAAAATCAGTTAAAAGACAAATATCTCTGGCTGATTTGATTGTATTAGGTGGTGCTGCAGCTATTGAAGATGCGGCTAAAAAAGCAGGGCATAACGTTGACGTTCCCTTTATTGCTGGTCGAGTAGATGCTTCTCAAACACAAACTGATGTTAAATCATTTAATAATTTAACACCAAAAGCCGATGGTTTCCGTAACTTTTACACCGATGAAAGTTATATGTCGCCAGCAGAAATGCTCGTAGATAAAGCGAATTTACTTGGTTTGAATGTACCTGAAATGACAGTGTTAGTGGGCGGCATGCGTGTGTTAAATGCTAACTATGACGGCTCATCATTAGGTGTATTTACTGATAAACCAGGCGAATTAAGTAACGATTTTTTTGTTAACTTGTTAGATATGTCAACGGTATGGACTAAAGATACTGCTAATGACGGTATTTACCAAGGACACGATCGCGCTTCTGGTCAGTTAACGTGGCAAGCAACCCCCGTTGATTTAATCTTTGGCTCAAACTCAGAATTAAGAGCAATAGCTGAAGTTTACGCCTCAGATGATGCTGATAACAAGTTTGTTAATGACTTTATCGCCGCATGGGTAAAAGTAATGCAATTAGACCGCTTTGATTTAAAATAGGCGTCGCACTTGTAGTCATTAACGTGACTTATCTGCATTATTAATAGACCTACCAAAAGCCAGTAACACGCTAAGTGTTACTGGCTTTTTAGTTATCGATGTTAAGTAGCTAAATATTGCCTTATAATCTAAGGACTTGTCTTTAATAATCCACAATACCACAATTTTTAAAATTATAATTATAGCTTTAGACTGGGAATATAAATGAAGTATTGGCTCCTAATAATGGTTTTGGCACTATGTAGTGTTAGTGTATCGGCAAACGAAAATAGAGGTAATGCTAGAGAGCGTATCGAACCTAAAGGGTTTATTTACGGATTAGGATTAGGTATCAATCAAGAGATTTATAAAGATTATGATTACCGGGTTATTCCTTTACCCATTATCGGTTACCGGGCCGATAATTTTCGAATTTTAGGTCCATTTGCTAGTTATGATGCTTTACAATTTTCAGATATTAAATTGATGATACAAGTCGCGCCTAGATTTCAAGGCTTTGACGATTCTGATAGTTATATCTTTGAAAATATGGATGAACGAAAGTTCTCTATGGATGCAGGGATAGGAATTTCTTATGAAAAGAAAGACTGGAAAGTCAGCGCGACCAGTATGTTCGATATACTTGGCAGATCTGATGGTTACGAAGTTAAGGTAAATATCTCTCGAGTGCTAGCTAAAGGCCCCTTATTTTTTGAGCCGAGCTTAACTATGAGCTATTTAGACCGTAATAATGTTGATTACTATTATGGTGTAAAAGCACATGAAACCAATGCTTTTACTGCACAATATCAAGGAAAATCAGCGTTCAATACCACACTAGGTTTTGCCGTGGCTACGCCTATATTACTCGGCGGTTTTACCCGTATTGCCATTGACTACACTTGGTATGATTCTACTATTACAAAGAGTCCGCTTGTTGAAAAAAACACTAGCCTAAGTGCTCGATTATTATTTAGTAAGTTTTTTAACGCTGGTATCTAAGGCTAGTTTTGATTAAACATTAAAAGTGCGCGAAAACCTGCTTATGACAATAAACGATAAAAATCAGTTACTATAGGGCTCCATCAACCAATGATTACTGAAACATATCAAGCTACACATATTTTACTCAATTTTATATATACCCAAGATATAGCCAAGATATACAAAATTGACTACCCCCCTAACCCTATAGCATTATCAGAGTAAATTTTATGAATAAAGCCGCAAAAAATATCTTATTACTATTAGCCGCCTTCTTTTTGTTCATCGGTATAATGAGTGCGCAAAACTCAAAAAGCTATGCTGAGTTAAGCGACATCCAAACAGTCAAGGGAGCGATAGCAACATTAAATTGCCCCCCCAAAGGCGCTGCTTCGCTACGCCTTATGGACTCTGACTTTACCTATAATTTATCAGTAAAGTTTCGCAGTGATTATTGTGATGAAGATGTTTCTCAAGCGCTGCTAGGTAAAGAGATCATTATGGAGTCAGTACAAGTAAATGATGATTTTTATCAAGTCTACAAGGTAATAGAACAAGAAAAATTACTGCTAAGCCCTACTGATGTTGAGGCAGATCAATCTAGCTCAACCTGGGGATTGTTTTTCTTATCGTTCTTTTTAACCGCTATAGTAATTTTTAAAAGCCTCTTTAAAGACCCTACTCAACAGTAGTACTTATGCAATAATAAGCGTTTGCTGTTGGGTAAACGCTGCTAATTTAATCAGCGCTAGACTGCACAGACCACTTAGTTGGCAAGTTACTATTGCTCCCCCTCTCTCAACATCCTTCGCTTTACACCAACGACAATTATCTTTACAGATAAGCCATTAACACTAATCACTAAAAGTTATCGGTGAATTGTTTTTATATAGTGGAAACCTTATAATTTTTTAAATTTTTAATGAAAGTGCATAGGAAATATATGTCAATTGACGCCACATGTTCACAGGAACCGAAAAGCTCAGGCCTGTTTAATCGTTTTTTAGCTGGAGTTGAATGGCTAGGTAACTTACTACCCCACCCTATTACGTTATTTGCGGGATTTTGCTTAGCTGTTATTGCTATTAGTGGCATTACCGGCTTTTTTGAGTTGAGTGTTATCGACCCGCGACCACTTGGGGCGCCAGGTAGAGAAGCCGACGGTATGATTACGGTTGTTTCTTTAGTAAACGCTGAAGGTTTACAGCGTATTGTTGCTGGTTTAGTAACTAACTTTACCGGTTTTGCACCACTTGGCACTGTACTGGTCGCATTATTAGGTGTCGCCGTTGCAGAGCGTTCTGGCTTATTATCAACCGCTATGCGCACACTCGTTATGGATGCCTCACCTCGTATGGTCACAGTAACTATCGTGTTTGCCGGTATTGTTTCAAATACTGCCTCCGAGTTAGGTTATGTGGTACTCATTCCTTTGGCTGCCATGATATTTCACTCGTTAGGTCGTCACCCACTTGCAGGTTTAGCTGCTGCTTTTGCTGGTGTGTCAGGGGGTTATAGTGCTAACTTATTATTGGGGACTATCGACCCATTACTCGCGGGTATTACTACGCCTGCCGCGCAAATGATTGATCCCAATTATCAAGTTGGGCCTGAAGCCAATTATTATTTTATGTTTATTAGTACCTTTTTAATTGCCATATTAGGTGCTGTGGTCACTGAAAAAATAGTAGAACCTAGATTAGGTAAATATGATGCTAATGAAGCCTCTATTGATCTAGCTGAGCAAAAAATTGATAAAATAACAGCGCTAGAAATTAAAGCATTAAAAGCGGCTGGTATCACTTTTGCGCTAGTCTGTGCGGTATTAGCATTAACCGTTATTCCCCAGTTTGGCGGTATTTTATTACACCCTGAAACTGGTGAGATGAAGGGCTCTCCTTTTCTCAAAGGGATCGTTGCCTTCATTTTTATAAGCTTCGCCATCCCCGGTTATGTCTATGGTCGTGTTGCCGGTACCATGAGAACCGATCGTGATGTTATCAATGCTATGTCTGCCAGTATGAATACTATGGGTATGTATATTGTTTTAGTGTTTTTTGCTGCACAGTTTGTTGCTTTTTTTAAGTGGACAAACTTAGGTACGGTGATGGCGGTTAAAGGCGCCACATTGCTGCAATCTTTGGGGTTAGATGGCCCAGAGTTATTTGTATTATTTATTGTTATGTGTGGCTTTATTAACTTAATGCTCGGCAGCGCCTCTGCACAATGGGCAGTAACAGCGCCAATTTTTGTTCCTATGTTAATGTTAATGGGCTATGCACCTGAAGTTATTCAAGCCGCTTATCGTATTGGTGATTCTGTTACTAACCTTATTACGCCTATGATGAGTTATTTTGGCTTAATACTGGCGGTTGCGGTGAAATATAAAAAAGATCTTGGTATAGGTACACTCATTGCCACCATGCTACCTTATTCAATGGTGTTTTTGTTGGGCTGGACAATACTCTTTTTTACTTGGGTATTCATTCTAGGCATGCCAGTAGGACCTGGCGCTGAAACATACTACCCAGCAAAATAATTATTATCTCAGTAATAACTGTAATAACTGTAATAACTGTAATAACTAACAAGCATGATATAGTCACTTACACATAAGGTGTTAAGTGACTATATCACTAACGGTTTTACTGGTTATTTAAGTGGCTATGGACCGGTTCATAACGATTAGTCACTGCTACCAATATTGGTTTTACTCGAGGAATGCTAATTGATGCGTGTATTAAATACTGTGGTAAAAAAAATACTTAACTTTTCTCATTATCGCCCCTTCATTATTAGCTGCTCATTAATGCCTATGCTGGCAACTGCAGCTATTGCCGATAAAAACTTTGACCAATGTAAGTTAAATTTAGCTGAACGTGCTAAAAACGCTGGTTTTTCTACTTACATTACTGACACTGTTATTGGTAATATGACTCCAATCGAACGAGTTATTAGTTTAGATAAAAAACAACCTGAGTTTACGCAAACATTCGAACAATACATTAAAGCAAGAGTGAGTGCTTATCACGTTCGTGTTGGTAAAGAGAAGCTCGCCCAACACAAAACTCTCTTTGATAATTTAGAGAAAAAATATGGTGTACCCCGTCAATATTTAGTGTCATTTTGGGGATTAGAGACAGTATTTGGTAAACACAAAGGTAAAATGTCGGTGCTTGACTCCTTAGCGACATTAGCGTGTGATCAGCGTCGCAGTGAATTTTTCACGCTAGAGTTATTAAATTTATTTACCTTAATTGACAACAAGCAAGTCGCTGTTAAGCAACTACAAGGCTCTTGGGCTGGTGCAATGGGTCATATGCAATTTATGCCAACCGCTTTACTAGCCTATGCTGTTGACGGTGATAATGACGGCAAGGTGGATGTTTGGCAAAGTGAAGTAGACGCTTTAACAACTGCGGCTAATTATTTAAATAAAATTGGTTGGCAACACAAAGAGCGTTGGGGCAGAGAAGTAAAGTTACCAGAGAACTTTGCCTTTGAAAAAGTTGCTTTTGATCAATACTACCCGATCGATTACTTTCAAAAATTAGGAGTTAAAAAAGCAAACCGTAGTCCCTTACCGCAATATGATATTGAGGCAGAGCTTTACTTACCGTCAGGTCACCAAGGGCCGGCTTTTTTGCTCTACCCGAATTTTAATGTCATTATGAGATGGAACCTATCAAAAAGTTATGCGTTATCGGTCGGTTTCTTAGCAAATAAATTAGTCAATGATGCCGATATTACGGTATTCCAACAGGCAAAAAATAGCGTTAAACCTTATAGTATTAAAGAACTGAAAGCGCTGCAAAGTCAGCTTAATACCTTAGGCTTTGATACAGGTAAACCCGATGGTATTTGGGGACCTAAAAGTAGACAGGCTATTCGTTCATTTCAATTAGCGCATCAACTTATTGCCGATGGTTATCCCAATAAAACCGTGTTTTCAACAATAGAAGGCTTGGTAAATAAAGCTTAAGTAACCACTGGATTTAGGTAAAGAAAAGCGATATCTGTTAGTTACTTAACCTTTTGCTTGCTAGCAATGATAAGGTAGAAAATAGTAACCTGGGTATCGCGCTTTCATTTTTCCCACCATGACAACAAAAATTAATTGCTTTTTATGGCACTTTTTTGAAATGATTGCTTTGCATAAAAAACCATAAAAGCGTAATATTTATTTACTCTTTCTGTATTACTAATAAATTTTATGCCTGTCAATTTACCTGAAATAATTCCCGCTTCACTTACCCCCATTAAAGGCATTCGCCTAGGTTGGGCCGAATCAAACATTAAACAAGCAAACCGCAAAGACTTACTCGTTATTGAGATTTGCGCAGGCAGCACTGTTGCTGGTGTTTTTACTCAAAACCGATTTTGTGCTGCCCCCGTTAGCTTATGTAAAAAGCATTTAGCTGCTGTGAAAGATGCTGACGCTAAAGGCACTAACTTGCCAGGTATAAGAGCGTTAGTGATTAATACCGGTAATGCTAACGCTGGCACTGGTGAGCAAGGTATGTTGGATGCAATCACAACCTGTGAACATTTAGCGGAAATAATGGCGATACCGTTTGAATCGATATTACCTTTTTCAACTGGAGTGATTTTAGAACACTTACCCATGAATAAGTTATTAGTCGGTTTACCTCATGCCGTTGCTAATTTAACGGCTAATAACTGGGCTGATGCTGCAACAACCATTATGACAACAGATATTGCCCCTAAAGCTTATGCAACGAGTGTCGACATAGGGCAACACAGCATAAATATTACCGGCATTTCTAAAGGCGCTGGCATGATACATCCCAATATGGCAACTATGTTAGGGTATGTAGCAACCGACGCGACTATTTCTCAACCGTTATTAGATAGCATCACTAAAGAAATAGCCGATTTATCATTTAACTGTATTTCCGTTGATGGCGATACCTCAACTAATGATTCATTTATTGTTATCGCCACCGGTAAAAGTGATGCGCCTGCTATTACTAGCCGAAATGATCCAGGGTTTATTGAGGTCTTTAATGCCCTGCTTGAAACATCACAATATTTGGCTAAAGCCATCGTTCGTGATGGCGAAGGCGCCACAAAATTTATTACGGTAACGGTCAAAGGTGCCTTAACTGTCGATGAAGCAAAAACTATCGGCTTTTCTATTGGTAAAAGTCCGTTAGTTAAAACGGCTATGTTTGCGTCTGATCCTAATTTAGGTCGCGTACTTGCCGCTATTGGTTACGCTTCAAGGGAGTGTCAGTCATTGGCTGATTTAGACACTACACAACTAGAGCTTTATTTTGGTGATGTCTTAGTTGCCGAAAAAGGCGGTCGCGCAGCGAGTTATCATGAGGAAGAAGGCCAAGCGATAATGAATGAAGCTGAAATTAATATTACCGTACAACTGCATCGCGGTACTGAACAGGGAACTATCTGGACCTGTGATTTTAGCTATGACTACGTAAAAATTAATGCTGAATATAGAACCTAGCCCGTTAAATTTATCTAGGTGGTGAAAACCACCTAGATAAATTTAACGCTCATCTGACCATTTCCTTACCTTTAGCCGCCTTAGCTCCACATAGCACAGATCCCAGCCGACTCAATCGCTATACCATAGCGATTAACTATAACTACTTACCTAATTACCTAATTACCTAATTACCTAGTAATTATTTATTTAGTAGATAAATAATCTATTTAAGCTTTAGCTACTTTGTGATCTATCGACAGATCAAATATACTAACAGCAGTTATTTCCTCCTTAGAATATGAAATTATCGTGTCAACTCAAACAAAACCACAACGCCCTAATAATACCTTATTAGAACTCATTTTTAATATTGCTATTCCATCGATCATTTTAATGAAATTATCAGGAGATCAATACTTAGGTTCAATGTATGCCTTAGTGATCGCCTTATTATTTCCTATTGGCTATGGCTTGTATGATTTTATTCAAAACAAGTCAATGAACTTTATTTCACTACTTGGCTTTTTAAGTACCTTATTAACCGGGGGCATTGGCCTATTTGAATTGGATGTAGAGTGGTTAGCGATTAAAGAAGCGGCCATTCCCTCTGCTATTGGCATAGTAGTACTAATATCGGGCTTTTGGGGTAAACCGTTAATCGCTAAAATATTATTAAATCCGCTGGTTTTTAATTTAGAGCTTATTTATGAATTATTAGAAAATAAAAATAAAACAGCTGAGTTTAAGGCTAAAATTCAACGGGCAAATCACCTGTTATCACTGACTTTTGTTTTTTCTGCCACAATGAATTACTTGTTAGCTAAATGGATTGTTACTAGCCCTGCTGGCTCTACTGAGTTTAATGAACAATTAGGTGAAATGACCATGCTCAGTTATCCGGTTATTGCTATACCGTCGATGGTCATGCTATTTGCCATCATGTTTTATGTCGTCAAAACGGTAATGAGATTAACCGATTTAAAATTAGACCAAGTATTAAACGCTGAAAAATAACTACACAAGAGTACATCATATCAAGCACCTAGATAGTAAACATGCAGCAAGCGTTCTGCACAGTTCAGCGATAAACGCCTCAACAGCAATCGCTAATACAGCAATTAAAATTGCCACTTTTAATTTGTTTAACTATCTTGAGCCGCCTAACGCTTATTATGAATTTGAGCGAATTTATAGTGTAGAACAATGGCAAAAAAAACAACGTTGGATTGCTAACTACTTGTGTAAGCATCAGCCTGACATTATTGGTTTTCAAGAGGTATTTAGTAGCGAGTCTTTAAAAGCATTAGTAAAAAGCCAAGGCTATGATTATTTTGCCGTGGTTGATGAACCGATAGTTATTGATGATTTTATTTATAAAAAGCCCGTAGTTGCCATTGCTTCTCGTTATCCTATTGTTGATATTGCTGCGGTAAAGCCCGACCTTGAACTGGCAAAAACTTTAGGCTTAAACGCTGACTTTTCTTTTAGTCGTAAAGTATTAAGAGCAACCGTTGACGTACCTCACTTAGGTAACTGTGATTGTTATGTCGTGCACTTTAAATCTAAACGTTCAATGATTGAACTGGATGAGCGTAATAAAAGTCTATCGCCAGAGCAAACGATTATTGAAAGCTTAAAAGCACAGGTTGCTGGTAGTTGGGGCTCAACCATTCAACGTGGTAGTGAAGCAACCTTATTAATGATTGATATGATAGCGCGGCGCGAAGCTACGACAAACCCTATGGTATTAATGGGTGATTTTAATAACAGCCTAGCAGATGGTGTGCTAAATCATTTACTGACCAACACCTTACGCTTTGTTTCTACCATTGACCGTGATGCCTACCTTGCTAAGTATTGTTTACATGACGCTTGGGATTTATTTCAATCAGTCTTAACAAATGAGGCAGCAAATAATACCGCAAATAATGCCCTAGAAAGTAATGACGCCAGCCCAAAAAATAAAGTAAACGAAACGAATAAAGACAAAGTAGTACGAACGCCAACACATTATTTTGGTGCGAGTAGCTCAGTACTTGATTACATTTTATTGTCGTGTGAATTTGATGCCAGTTACCATGATAGTCTCTATCAGGTAAGCGCCTATGACACCTATGATCAGCATTTAATTAACCCTATTTTTGAGCGTGATGGCGAAAGTACCGACCATGGCATTGCGCTAGTCACCTTAACGCTACGATCATAGGTTGATTGAGTAAAGTAACTTAAGCCTTTTTTACTTTACACGCCCGAATTAACATATCACTAACTTTATCGAGCTTACAATCGAGCTCATGATCACTATCAAGCAATCGCCTGATAGTCGCTTTACTGCCAATTTTAAGCACAATTGAGCTACCTTTTACCTTAAGATCTTTTATCAAGGTCACTTTATCACCGACGGCAAGGGTGTTGCCATTAACATCTTTAACGATCAATTCTTCTTTTTCGCTAGGATCCCACTCGTAATGACATTCGGGACAAATATATAAAGAACGGTCTTTGTAACTATATTCTGATTCACAATTGGGGCAAGCAGGGGCAGTATCACTCATAAGTTAAGTCGTTAGTCTGTATAAAGAGGAGTGTTATTTTATCAGTCAACGCTACTGATTGAAATGCGCTGAATGAACTGACATAGCCGAGCTAGCTACCGTGACGGTTAGTTACTCTAGCTACTTATAGCCACAAGTGCATTAGTATTTTGCACTACACTGACAAAGTTTTCTAAAGGTAAAGGCTTGCTATAATAATAGCCTTGATACAAGTTACAGCCTAAATCATATAACATATCTCGTTGTGTTTGGGTTTCAACCCCTTCAGAAACGACATTTAACTTAAAGTTTTTACCTAAATCTAAAATAGCTTTAACCATGATAAGGTCAGACTCATCGACAGTAATATCGTTAACAAACGACTTATCAATTTTTAATTCATCTATTGGTAAACTTTTTAAATACCCTAAAGAAGAGTAGCCCGTACCAAAATCATCGAGTGACATTTTAAAACCAAAATCACGTAATTGATTCATTTTAGCGACGCTCTCAGTCAGGTCTTTTAACACCACAGATTCAGTAATTTCTAACATCAATTGACTCGGCGATACCTGGTATTTTTTAACAATATCAATAATGTCATTAACAAAAGACTTATGCCAAACTTGCTTAGCGCTAATATTCACTGAAAGTTGTAAGTCTTGTAGGATTGGTTGACTTTTCCAACGCTGTAATTGCTGACAAGCCTGGGTGATGACCCAGTTACCAATAGGTAAAATGAGGTTAGTTTCTTCAGCAAAGTCTATAAAGTGAATCGGATATAGCAATCCTTTGCTAGGTGAATCCCAGCGGATAAGTGCTTCTGCAGAAACAATATTTTGCTGTCGATCATACTGCGGTTGATAATGCAGTACAAAATGTTCCTCGTCGATAGCCGCTTTTAAGTCTTTTTCAAGCTCAAGTGTATAACTGAGCTCTTTTTGCATAATAGGATCAAAAAACACACAGTCATCACGCCCGTTTGCTTTAGCTTGATACAAAGCCAAATCAGCCAACTGTAGGAGTTGATTAGCGTCTTTAACCTCTTTGTTAAATAAAGAGATACCAATGCTAGCAGTAATTTTATAGTCGATTAATGTTGATAAGTTACTGGCTTTTATCGCGACAGGTAATGAAATATTTTTTCTAATTTCTTCCGCGATCACTTCGGCCTTTAAAGCCGCGTTAACAGAATTAGCATCAAGATCATTTAGGATCACAACAAACTCATCACCACCAAAGCGAGCAACGGTATCTTCAGCTTTTAATAGTTTATGAATGCGCTTTGATACGGCAATTAACAACTGGTCACCTGATTGATGGCCGTAACTGTCATTGAGTGCTTTAAACTGATCAAGGTCAATAAACAGTACTGCACCACCTAGACCACTGCGTTTAGTATGCTCCATCGCTTGTTTTAAGCGATCTTCTAGCAGAGAACGATTGGGCATATGCGTTAAGGCATCATAAAAAGCCATGAAATTTATTTTGGCTTGGTCGTGCTTAGCTTGTGTGACATCTTGCATAATACCGACAACCCACAAGGCTTTGCCGTTACTGTCTCGCTCAACAACCTGACCACGATCCCAAACCCAAATTTCTTTACCATCTGGTCGAGTCATTCTAAACTCAATATCATAAGGTATATTATGCTCAATTAAGGCATTTAATGCCTGATTGACATGTAATTTATCTTCGCTACATAAGTGATTTTGAAATTCTGCAAATGAATTTTCGCTATGTTTGATACCGGTAATTCGCTCCCATTCACTGTTATGAAACACTGCATTGGTTTGCGTATGCCAATCCCACATGCCTTCACCTGAGACTTCAAGCACATGTTTTAAACGCTTAGCGCTGGCTTCAGCGGTATTTTTTAATGCGGTTATCTCGGTAATATCTTTCGCGATAACAACAATATTAAGCTCTTCTTTGTGGTTTTTAAAAGGTATTTTTAACGAATGGAAGTGTAAAATATTGCCTGTTTTAGCGTCGGTAGTATCTTCATAAACATTTTCAGCTTCAAAGCGGCGCATAATTCCTTGGACATTTTCTTTAAAAAACTGTCCTTGCGCTTTATTACCGGTAAAGAAGGTGTCTTCTTTACCGATCATCATTTCGGGTGTGGTGTTGTAGAGTTTTGC
Organism: Colwellia ponticola; assembly: GCF_005885605.1. Lineage (GTDB taxonomy): Bacteria > Pseudomonadota > Gammaproteobacteria > Enterobacterales > Alteromonadaceae > Colwellia > Colwellia ponticola. Next base: position 78,830 of record NZ_SZVP01000015.1, read on the forward strand.
AAGCATTTTATTGACAAAAATAAAATGACCCTGCCAATTTTTTGCGAAAATAGGTTCTGGAATGGCATTGATAATATCAAGTAAAAGGGCGTTTTTTTCTTTTTCTTTAGCTAATTCCTTTCGTAATTCTTCCATGCACACAACCCCAAAATCCCTATAAATGTTAATTTAATGATAGTATTAAAGTACTAGTGTATAACTTGATATAAATACATAAAAGAATTAATTTTATTAAAATAATCCAATTTAATGTAGTTAATTACTCAGCCACTCAAGCTTAGTTACTCTGCTGCCTTAGCAAACGAGTCAACAAAAGTCTGCAGCCCTTCTTGCACTAACGCATAGGTGTTATCAATAGTACTAGCAATTTCGCCTTCTAATACCTTTAAGCCACCGAGTATATCCTTAGCTTCACCAAACCCCTGTTCAATGCCGCCCTTAATAATATCAACAAAGGCTGTTAACGAGGACTGTTCATCCATTTCGGGATGCTGTTCTTGATAAGCACTAAAAAACTGGGTACTAAAAGAAACGATACGCTCGGCTGTTGCTTCAGGGCTAAAGTCAACGCCAGAGTCATAAGCATCTTCTACTTTGCTCTCAACTCCGCCAGCTTGAAGTGCTTCATTTATTCCCTGTAAAGCGGTTTTTAACAATAGTGACAATGGTTTATCACCAATCGACTGACTAAACTTTAACGAGGTCTCAATAATTGCTGCATTGAGCTGTTTTTTATTACTCACCGCAATAGACTCTTGTACTTCGCCTATTTTTTTATCATTAGCAAGAGCAGTCACAGCTTGCCCCATAGAAGCACTGTCTTTTTTGTCTTGTGTTTTGGCTAGTGTACGTACATCTTGGTTAAATGTAGCATTAGGTGTAATTGATGAACTCATAATATCAGCCCTTTTATCAAACTTACTTATAAAACATAGGTAGACAATGTATCGGCACCGCTGATTATAACTTAAGCATTAAATGGGCTGTCTTTAGCCTGTAATAGACTCATTTTAAAGCTATATGATTAAGCTACACAATAAAAGCTACGTGCTAAGGCTTCATTAAGCTTTCACCGTAGCATCTTTAGAGATGACTTCTTTAACGGCTAAATCTTGCATTGCTATGCTGGTTATTAAGTTACTCACTTTGAGTAATAAACCTCGAATAGATTGATTTTGCGCATGTAAGGTTTCAACAAGCGTAGTACAACTATCAACAAGAGCATCACTGTAGGCAAAGCCTATTAGCGCAACTATTTTAACCATAGCCACTTCGTCAAGCATTTTACTGGTTTCATCTTGTTGCTCATAAACAATATTAACTAATTCAATAGTACTCACCAGCTTTTCCATTCTTGGGTTCAGTCTAAGTAACGCTGTAGCCCTATTACTTGCTGCTCTATCAACGAGTTCTTTACTGGCAACTAAAGTTGGTCGCACTTTTTTACGGGTAACTGATGACTTTCTTTTAACGACTTTACGGACAATTGATTCTTGATAGCTAAACTCACCATCAACAAATTGACCTATATTGGTCACACTTAATCGCTCAGACATAATTGCAGCAGATTTAGCGGTTTTTCGGGTAAAATCACGGTAATCTTCTGCAAAGCCATGAGTAGAAATACACTGTGCTAAATCTAATATTAAGGCGTTAGTTTTACCTGGTGAAGCCCGCAGGCATCGCCCAATAATTTGTAAATATAATCTTAATATTTTGGTTGGTCGGGCTAATACAACACAATCGGTAGCGGGATCATCAAAGCCGATGGTCAACATAGACATATTAATGATTAACCTCACCTCGTTTGATTTATATCTGCGTATACTTTCATCATTATCATTAATGGTGCGCTGAGAGTGAACAATTTCATGCTCAACCCCCAATAAATCAAATGCTTCAGATAAGGCTTCTACGTGCTTAATTGAGTTGGCAAATAACATGACCTTGCGACCTTGAGAGAGCGCATCATCAATGGTTTGTTGGGCCACTAAAGAGCAGTGTTCTAGTAATATGCAGTCTAAACCCGACACACTAAAGTCACCTCGATACATTTTAACCGAGCTGTAATCTATCTCTTGAGAAAGGCTAGGAACTTTGTAAACAGGCTTGGCTAATTCACCTCGTGCTATTAAATCTTTAGTGGTTGTTTCTTCAATTAATTTCATTGATTGATCAATGTAAACGCCTAACCTGTCAATCGGGGTTGCGGTAAGACCTATAATTAATTCTGGCGATAACTCTTCTCGCATTGCAATGTAAACACCGCCCATACAACCTACGTGATATTCATCCCGAAGCAAGACATCACACTTAATATTTAAGTGTTTTCTTCTCGCAAAAGACTGCTCCATAATAAGAGTTACATCACCGCCTGCTATATATTTATAGCCTGACTTAACCACACTAACAGACAAGCCATTAGAACTAAGTGTGTTGAGTAATTGCGGGATCAAAGCAGCATTACGTAAACTTACCACCACCTTTTTATCGGGCATTGCTTGGCATAGTTTAAGTATACAAATACTCTTGCCGCCCCCCGTAGGTAGAACGATAATTGAGTTTACACCCGCGTTAATAGCCTTATTAACGCTGCTAATTTGATAATCTTTTTCTAATATCTGCATGCAATGCTACTCGGGCTTATGTCTTTGCTTAGTATTATTAAGTAGGGTTATTGCTTACTTTACATAGGCCAATAAAACAGGCTAATAAAATAAACCAATGCTTTTTGATGTTATTTACTGACAACGCCCCTACTGCTATAGATTTATGCGTAGTTCGCAACAATATTTTTTAAAAGGGGCATCATTATATACGAAACTACTTAAAGGTGCAGATCTTCATTTTTAATCTAATTTACTTTACCTGCTTAAGAACAATGATAAAAAACATACTACTAAGTGTCTTTGGCGCAGTGATACTGTTAGTGTATTACGTGTTCAGAAAAGCTAAAGGCAGCTATGTAATAAATATATTACTTGCTCTTTTGCCTCGTTATAAATCTAGCCATGTTATTTTTTTACATATATGATCTACATTAAAGCTAAATAAGTATGACATCAAAACAGAGTGGAATATAACCCCACAGGTAAATAATATTAATTCATATAAACAGAATATTAATTCATGAATAAAACTCTAATAATCATGCTATATTATTGAAAAATATATTTACTTTACTCAATACTTTTTTGATAATACTTACATGCTTTCTCATGTTTGTACAAATAACAATGGTGATTTTTAGCGTTATCTTAAATTATCCCACCTCTGCTTGCAAAGTCATCATTAAGCAATACTTTACTTATAAAAAACTTTTCTAAAGGATAAAAAAATAAATGTCATATATTCACAGAACTATTTCTGATTTAAAAAGTACCAGTCCAGCTCAATCGGAGTTTTACCAAGCGGTAGAGGAAGTATTAGATTCATTAGCACCTATTTTGGAAAGTAATAAGTTATACCAACAACAAGCTATTATTCAGCGCCTTGTCGAGCCAGAAAGACAAATAATGTTTCGTGTTCCTTGGGTTGATGATCAAGGTAATATTCAAGTAAACAAAGGCTACCGTATTGAGTTCAATTCTGCTTTAGGGCCATATAAAGGCGGTTTACGGTTCCACCCAAGTGTGAATGCCAGCATTATAAAATTTTTAGGTTTTGAACAAATATTCAAAAATGCGTTAACCGGTTTACCTATTGGTGGTGGTAAAGGGGGCTCTAACTTTAACCCTAAAGGCAAATCAGACGGCGAAATAATGCGTTTTTGTCAATCATTTATGGCTGAGCTATACCGTCATATTGGCCCAACTACAGACGTTCCTGCTGGTGATATTGGCGTTGGTGCTAGGGAAATTGGCTACATGTTTGGTCAATACAAAAGATTAACAGGCCGTTATGAAGGTGTGTTAACAGGTAAAAGTTTATTATGGGGTGGTTCATTAGTTCGTAAAGAAGCAACAGGCTATGGCGTTGTTTATTTTGCCAACAATATGCTTTCAGTAAAACAAGACTCTTTAAAAGATAAAAAATGTTTAGTGTCTGGCTCTGGTAACGTCGCTATTTACGCGATGGAAAAACTATATCAGTTAGGCGCAACCCCTATTTCTTGTAGTGATTCTACAGGTACTATCTACCATGAAGCAGGTATTGATTTACTATTAGTTAAACAATTAAAAGAACAATCTAGAACAGGCTTAGAAGCTTATTTAGTTGAACATAAAGATGCCCAATTTACACCAATTGCAGACTATCCAGCAGATGGTCATGCGGTATGGCGCTTTAAAGCCGATGCAGCCTTCCCTTGTGCTACGCAAAATGAAGTAACGTTAGCTGATGCACAAGCATTGGTTAGTAACGGTTGTCATATTGTCAGTGAAGGCGCTAATATGCCTTCAACGCAAGAAGCAATAAACACCTTTATTGAAGCTAAAATTTCTTACGGCCCAGGTAAAGCCGCTAATGCTGGTGGTGTTGCTACAAGTCAGTTAGAAATGGCGCAAAATTCAAGTATGCAAACCTGGTCATTTGAAGAAGTAGATGAAAAACTACAAGTTATCATGAAAAACATCTTTATTACTGCCCATAAAACTGCAATAGAATTTGGCCAACCAGGTAACCTAGTATTAGGTGCTAATATCGCTGGCTTCAAACGCGTTGCTGATGCGATGTTAGAGCAAGGCGTAGTTTAATTAATAGCGTTTAATGATATGTATAGCTATACATCCTAGCTATACATATGAGTAATATCATTTAGTTACTCCGCGTAACTAAATGATATATTTTAGTAAAGCACAAGATCCTAGCATAGATGTTAAGGTTAACTAATGAACCTTTTCCATCGCCTCTAATCGTTATTCTACTCATTTACTTCGTTAATAATTTAGCCAAAATCAGTATAGCTGACTCTAACGGACTACCTTTTCGATAAACAATAGATAACTGAACATATTTTGGCCCACAGCTAACCGGGCGAATAGCCAATGACTTTTCGTATCGACTACCTACCACCATATTTTTACCAATAATAGTGTAACCTAAGCCCGCAGAAATACAGCCTAAAACACCATCAGCGCTACTCATTATCATTAATTCATCACTAGCACGACCCGCTTGTTGCTGCCAAAAAAGTGCATGTTTTCTATAGCCACAGCCTTCATCTCGTACAAACAATACCGGCTCATAGTGACTCTCTAATGGTGTCACCATCACTAACTCTTCTTTAACAATATCAATAACAACAAGATTATCATGTTGAGGGGCATTACCTAATGCGGCACAATCTACCTTATTATTGAGCACGGCAAAGACTAAGCTATCACTGGTATCAGTATAAATTTTAGCGCGAATATGAGCATGATTCTGCTTAAGCTGTTTCAGGGCTAAGGGCATATGCACGGCTGCAAAGGTTTCTGGCATCCCTACACGTAACTCGTAACTGCCTTTATGGCTTAAAATGGCTGATGTGGCCAGATACTCTAACTGTAAAATTTGTTCAGCATAACCACAAAGTTGTTGCCCTGTAGAGGTTAGCTGTAATTTTCGACCAATTAAGGTAAATAACTTAGTATCAAGCTCTCTTTCAAGTTTTTGAATGCGATTAGTTATATTTGATTGCACCGTATGCATCTTAACCGCTGCGGCTTTAATGCCACCTTCGTCAACAACCGCTTTAAACGTTTTTAGTGTCAATATTTCCATATAGCTCTTATATTACTAGTGCCGATATAGCGTCAGGTTAGTTCTCATTATAAGAACATTTATTTCTAAATAATTCAATTTTTAAGATTAACAAAGCAACGTAAACTCCATTGAACATCGTAAAATAATATTAATACCCGTTCCGTTAATTAAGTGACCTATTTTATACGAAGGTAAAATGTTCAGATAATTAATGAGATGGGTATAATTAACTAAAAATGAGTATGTTGATGAGGTTGACAAAATTTCGTGTCTATTTTGCCGGTATCTGTAGTTTAATTGTCACCGCCGGTGTCGCCCGTTTTTCTTACAGCTTGCTATTACCTATAATGCAAGATGGCGCTGGCTTAACTGAATCAGGTGGCGGTTGGTTAGCGACCACTAACTTTATGGGGTACCTATGTGGTGTTTTAATAGCCGCTAGCCTACACAACTTAAACTACAAATATAATTTATACCGATTTTACCTTATCTTAAGCGTCGTTACCTCAGTAGCTATGGTCATGACTACCGACATAGTTACCTGGGCAGTATTACGTTTTTTTGCCGGGGCTTGTGCTTCAGGCGGTTTTATTATTGCCTCTGGTTTATTGTTAAAATGGCTGGTTAAAAATAAACATCGCGCTGAATTAGGTGTTCACTTTGCGGGAGCAGGCTTAAGTATTATTGTTACCTCAGTAGTAGTAGAAGTGATGATGGCTATGTCAGCCGATTGGCAGCAACAGTGGTTAGCATTAGCCGTATTGGCGGCTATATTTGCTGTCCCTGCGTGGCTGTGGATGCCACACCCTTTTGTTGATGGTCAAACAAGTAGTTACGTTAAAGATAATCCCCCGAGTAAAAAATTCACCTCGCTAATGATGCTAGCTTATTTTTGTGCTGGGTATGGCTATGTTGTTAGCTCTACCTTTATTGTTGATATTGTCGAAGGGGTTGACAGCTTGCAAGGACAAGGCAGTATTGCTTTTTTATTGATTGGCTTAGCTGCTACGCCAGCACCGTTAATATGGGATAGGATAGCCCGCAACATTGGCTATTTAAAAGCGCTATTAGCTGCTTACATGCTCCAAGCCATAGGAATAATTCTACCGGTAATCAATGACAGCTTAGCGGCTGTTATATTAAGCGCGCTATTGTTTGGTAGTACTTTTATCGCTTGTGTGAGCTTAGTATTAACCATGGCGGGTAAGTTTTATCCAAGTAACCCCGCTAAGTTTATGGGCACAATGACTTTATCGTATGGCGCAGCACAAATTATTGCCCCCGTACCAACAGGCTATCTTGCCGAAGCTTTTGGTAACTATGATATTGGCCTATACCTATCAGCTGCAATCGTGATGATTGGTACGTTGTTTTTAGCAAAGTTATTGCATATGGACAGTAATTTAGAAGTAATTAAGCGTATGAACAAAGTAAATAAAGCAGTAACGAGTTAACAATAATTACTGGTTAAAAATAAGGCCGAACATGACTGTTAGGCCTTATAGATATGGTTAAATAGCTGCTAAGTAACGATTAAAATAAGAACTGAAGGCCAAGATTAAAGCCATTATCTATTTTCCAATCACGCCCATAATCCTGATCCGCTTGTATATTGCGGTAGTTGACATAAACAGTACCATTTTTCAATAATTGATAACTTACCGTAATAGTTAAGTCTGTTAAATTATCTAAATCGTCTGTTAATAATGGGCTCGGGGCATAATATATTGCGCCATTTAATTGAATTTTTTCATTCATAGGTAAGGTATAATTTACCTCCCCACCAAGCCCTAAACCTTGAACATTCTCATTAGCATAATTAATAAAGTAGCCTTTAGCGCCTAAGGCTGCTTCAAAGTTTTCATTTTGATCTAAGGCACCAGTCACTAAACCTTTTAATGAATATAGATGAAGATCATCCCCATGTAACATAGCCACTGCAAACTGACTATCTTGAGAAAGGTTTTTTGAACCTGCTTCTACGCTAAATACATCATTACCAATATCAATGGCTAAACTAGCTGCATGGCCATTTAATGTGGTAATGGCTAATAAACTTGCGATAGATAATGCTATTTTTTTCATAACTTTCCTTGATGATTAACTTTTTAAATTTATTCGTTGTGATTAATCTTTTTAAAATAAGACAAACACCCATTGCAGATATACTTATAAACAATGCCGAAAATGGTAAGTACTTTCAGTTGATAGCCAATAAAAAGAAGATACTTTTTGTTACGTTTTGGCTCATCGTAAACGACAATATGAACAGATTTATATGATGCGATTAATTATTATGATGCCACTATAGGCAATAACGTAATTTCAACACGGCGATTAAGCTCACGACCACCCGCCGATTGGTTATTAGCTACGGGCTGCTCTTCACCAAAACCAATTATTTCAAAACGGTCACTTAGAATTTTTTGTCCGCGTAAGTATTGAGCTACAGAGCCAGCACGGTCTTCAGATAAACGTTGGTTATATTGAGCAGAGCCACTAGAGTCGGTATGACCAGAAACAACAATCAAAGTTTGGTTATACTCTTCAAGCACTAACGCAACAGAATTTAATACGTTGGTAAAATTGCGATTAATATTAGCACTATTAGTAGCAAAGGTAATATTGCCAGGCATGATCAGGTTAATTTTATCGCCATCACGCTGAACACTAACCCCACTATCGCGTAGCTGCTTGCGTAATTTAGCTTCTTGAGCGTCCATATAGTAGCCAATACCACCACCAATAGCGGCACCGCCTGCTGCTGCGGCCAAAATACGCTTGTTGCGGGTATTGCTGTCTTTATCTTTATTGCTGATATAAGCGACAACAGCAGCAAGACCACCACCGGTGGCAGCGCCTATAGAGGTTGCACTAGTTTTGCTTTCACCCGTGTAGGGATCAAATGTTGTACAAGCTTGTAATAACAATAGAGCTGAAGCGCTAATGATAATTTTTTTCATGGAATTTCCTATATTGCTATTAAAACGACCTCAATAAAGTAATCGTTCTTAATAAATAATGAGTTGAGGTGATTCGCCTATTGCGACTACTTTTTAACATGACTTTAACACGACAAAAAAAAATAAAAACAATTATTTAATTATCAATTACTTAAAAGTAAATTATCGAGAATTTACCGAGTATTCATTAAGGTCACTTGGGTTTAGCATCGGCATCTTTAAGCTTAACTTAACGACTTCCCATGCTAGCACTGAGGTAGTGGATACCGACAATAAATTATAAAATCAACGCATTTTAGACTTAATAGATATAAGGTTCAAGTGACGTCTAAAGGCTACTAGATGTAATACTTAGCAAAGAACATCACATCTAGACTCTCCCTAAGTGCTTTATTACTTTGTTGGCCAAACACCTTGCGTTAAATTAAGGTTTTTTTGTTCATTTTCATCTGGCTGGTATGTTGGCAATACGCCTGAGTCTTGTTGCTGATGATAATCTTTAGTTATTTTAACCACCACTTTAGATAACATAAACAGCGCTGTAACATTCAATATGGTCATTAATCCGGTGGAAAAATCAGCTAACGCAATTACTTCAGGCAAGGTAGCAACAGAACCAAACACTAGCATAAGTAAAAAACTGAAACGTAAAAACCATCGCCCTAATAAGTTATCCATTTTTAAGTACTTTAAATTATTATCCGCATAAGCAAAGTTTGCCACAATCGAAGTAAAAGCGAATAATAATATCGCTATGGTAATAAAATCACTACCCCAAGCGCCAACTTGATAGCTCAGTGCTTGTTGCGTTAATTGAATACCCTGTGCTTGGCTACCGGTATCTTTAAACAATAAAATTAAAATGGCTGTACATGAACAGATCAAGATGGTGTCAAAAAATACTGCCAGCATTTGAATATACCCTTGAGAAACAGGGTGTGGCGGAAAAGGTTCAGCTGCAGCGGCTGCATTGGGTGCGCTCCCCATCCCCGCTTCATTTGAATATAATCCGCGTTTAATGCCATGCACTATCGCCGCGCCAACCAACCCACTACCCGCCTCTTTTAAACCAAAAGCCGAAGCAAAAATATCACTGATAATCATTGGTACTTTGCTAATATTTAACGCAATAACAACCAAGCAAATCAAAATATAAAGTAAGCCCATAAAAGGTACGGTTAACTCTGCAAAACGCGCAATATTTTTTAGCCCTCCTAAAATAATAAAAGCTGCTGCTAACGTAATAACAATACCGGTATAAAGTGGATTAAAACCATAAGAACCATTAAAAGCGCTGGTAATTGAGTTAGCTTGTACAGCACTAAAAACAAAACCATAACCAAAAAACAAACACAGCGAGAAGGTAACGGCTAATTTTTTACTGTTTAAGCCTTTACTCATATAATAAGCTGGACCACCACGAAAGTTACCATTAAAGTCGCGCTCTTTATAAAGCTGCCCTAAAGCGCTTTCAGCAAAAGCAGTTGCCATACCGACAAAAGCAATTAACCACATCCAAAAAACAGCGCCCGCACCACCTAATGAAATAGCGACAGCAACGCCCATTAAATTACCGGTACCAACACGAGCGGCCAACGAAGTACATAAAGCCTGAAAAGAAGAGATACCATGGCTTGAACTTTGACGGCTAGTTTTTAAAAGACGAAACATGTGAAAAAATCGGGTGATTTGTAGACCTTTTAAGCGAAAAGTAAACCAGATCCCACAAGCACTCAGCAAGTAAATTAAAATACTACCCCATAAATAACCGTTAATCGTTCCTACCCATAATTCAATAATACTGGGTTCAATAACATTAGCTGCTAACACGTTTTTCTCCGAAGGTTTAAAAATTGACAAACACTAATAGCAACTAAGCGCAATATCTTATATAGCGAGTTAGTCACTTGAATCAATTTGAGGTTTATATTGACGTTGGGGATATTTTAATGACTAGTACAAAACGATAGTTTTTTAAAGGTAAATACCAACCGTAATGATATAAAATACGTAAAATTAAATTCTTTAAAACGCCTAGGATGAATATCTGCGCTAGTTTACCAAAATTACTTACGGTATAAATAATTTTATCAGCTCCCTTTACTATGCCAGCCATAATAATTTGTACATATAACACCTAACAACTACGCTTAATTTATCTCTTTACAGTTATTAAGTTGGTTATTATGCCTAAACCACGCTCACAACAGATTAGTTTACTAGATACGCCTAATTACCATATTTGTAGTAGAACCGTTCGCAAAGCATTTTTATGTGGTGTGGATAAAGACACTGGCGTTAGTTTTGAGCATCGACGTGCTTGGATTGAACAACGCCTTTTTCAATTATCTCGAGTCTTTGCTATCGATATTTGCGCTCATGCTGTTATGCATAACCACTTACACCTCGTTTTACATGTTGATAGTGAAGAAGTAAAAAAATGGTCAACAATAGAAGTACTCCAGCGTTGGCATACTTTATTTAAAGGCACGTTATTGACGCAACGATATCAAAAAAACCATAAGCAACAAATACTTAATAAAATTGAAATTTCAATGGTAGAAAGTACCGCCGCTATTTATAAACAACGTTTAATTGATATTAGCTGGTTTATGCGATCATTAAATGAACCCATAGCCAGACAAGCAAACAAAGAAGATAACTGCACAGGGCATTTTTGGGAAGGACGCTTTAAGTCTCAAGCATTACTTGATGAAGGCGCTTTACTCGCCTGCATGGCTTATGTAGATTTAAACCCTGTACGATCTGGTATTGCATCAACGCCAGAAAAATCAGCTTACACCAGTATTCAATTACGCATTAAAGCGGCGCTTCAAGGTAAGCAGCCGACTACCTTATTACCCTTTCGAGGTAATGAGCAGCAACACAAGGCAAAAGGTATCGCTTTTAGTTTACAAGATTACTTAACCCTTGTTGATAAAAGCAGCCGCGTACTACGTGATGATAAGTCAGGTGCTATTCATCCTAAAACAAGAAGCATCTTAACAAGGCTGCATATTAGTAACGAAAGTTGGCTAAAACTTATCACCGAATTTGAAAAAATTTTCACCGGCGCGGTAGGCACTGCTGAGCACTTGTGTGAATTTAGTGAACATGTTGGTTTACAACGTACTCATGGTATAGCGAATGCGCAAGCTTGCTTAAATAGCGCATAACGCCCTATCCCACCCAAAAAATAATAGCGGTTATCTTAAGGTATCTGGCGTAACTATATCAAAATTCAGCTACCCCCACCTGAATTAGAGGCAATAACAGGGAAAACTATAAATAAAGTCAATTACGTTATAAATTATTTTTTATTTCATCAGAAAAGCATCAGACACATCCGCTTTTTAGTTACCATCATTTATGGCTGGCACGATAAAATGATGGGTGGCACGATAAAATGATGGGTGGCACGATAAAATTGCACGATAAAATTCGATAAAATGGCAGAATAAACTGCTAGGCGACTTGCCATCAATACTGCAGAGATAGCAAGTCGCCCAGTATTGATATTACAAAATACTTGTCAGTGCTTGCTCTAGTTGCTCAACAGTTCGGTCAATATTATGCAGTTTTTCTAAACCAAATAAGCCAATGCGGAAGGTTTTAAAATCAGCACGTTCATCAACAGCCATAGGTACGCCAGCAGCAATTTGTAAACCTACTGAGGCAAATTTCTTGCCGTTTTGGAATTCATCATCGCTGGTATAGCTGACAACCACGCCAGGTGCTGCGAAACCGTCAGCAGCGACACTGTTAATACCATGCTTACTAAGTAATGCGCGTACTCGTTGACCTAGCGCTAATTGTTCTTGGCATACTTTGTCAAAACCATAGGCTTTAGTTTCTTGCATGATATCTCTAAAACGCGTCAAGCTATCTGTTGGCATAGTTGCGTGATAAGCATGACCACCATTTTCATAGGCTTCCATAATCTGTAACCATTTTTTCAAATCACAGGCAAAACTATCACTAGTAGTCGACTCAATGCGCTCACGTGCTAATTCACTTAACATAACTAAAGCACAGCATGGTGAAGCACTCCAACCTTTTTGTGGAGCACTAATGAGTACATCGACACCGGTGTCTTGCATATCTACCCAAACAGTACCTGAGGCAATACAATCAAGTACCATAATTCCGCCCACTTGATGTACCGCTTGTGCCATCGCTTGAATATAGTCATCAGGTAAAATGATACCGGCAGAGGTTTCTACATGTGGCGCAAATACAACATCAGGCGATTCAGCTAAAATAGTAGCGACCACCTCGGCTATCGGTGGTGGAGCAAATGGCGCTTGCGTGTCGTCACTTGTTTGTTTTGCTTTTAAAACGGTTTCACTGCTAGGGATATTACCCATTTCAAAAATTTGGCTCCAGCGATAGCTAAACCAACCATTACGTACTACCAGTACCTTTTTATTACGAGCGAACTGACGCGCTACAGCTTCCATACCAAAGGTACCACTGCCAGGCACTACAATAGTACTATGGGCATGGTAAACCGATTTTAAATCAGCGGAAATATCTTGCATAACCTGCTGGAATGAACCAGACATATGGTTCAAGGAGCGATCGGTGTAAACAACGGAGTATTCTAATAATCCATCGGGATCAATATTGGGTAACAATCCAGGCATGTCAGTGTCTCTTAATAACTATGTATATGTTGATATTGCGTATATTACCCCGAGGTTCAATAAATAACTAGAAGCAGCGATAATAATTTACAAAAGCTAAGATGACTAGTAACTTAACCGTTCAAAATCATTGACAATTACCTTACCAATAGACGGTGTGATTATACGTAAAAACGATGATTAGATGAATTTATCTAGACGATCACATAGCAAGTGTGGAGAGTAAGGCTAAAAAATCCCCCCTTTTTTATTTCACCATAAAAGCTTAAATTGACATCCCCTTCTTAATTTTTACTATTTTGGGTGGCCTGATAAGTTCTGATAAGTTCTGATAAGTTCGACTGATAAGTTCTAAAGGAAGCGGTTTTGTAATAATTGTCGAACGACATTAATGAACAACAATGAGCAACAATCAACTAAAATAAAGTCTAATAAATATAATAAAGTGCTTGCTATCTACAGTCTGGGTAGTATATAAAATACACAACTATTAATTGGCAGTAAATTTAAGCCAATACATACCAGACTATAATAATTATAAAAATATACTTCGGCTAACGGCCGAGTTTATCTGGTAATGGAGGCAGCCAGAACTCAATAGCAAAGACATAGTGCTATTGATAAGTGTTGCAATCAACAATCATGATTGACTGTTAACGTACCTTTGCGGGTTGTGCGGTAACGGCTCCTACATCCGGGTTTAGAAAAGTTTTTAATCATAAAAACTTATACTTTGAACCCAAGATTGAAGGACAATTATGAATATCTATATTCCCCTTTGTATTACCCCTACCATCGGTTATTGCTCGGTTGAGCACTCATGTTTAAGCTTCATTAATAGCGGAGGTCATCATGAGTAAATCAAATAATGATCTTATGTATGGCCTTCATGACAAACCTGAACCAAAGAAAGCGTTGTTTGCTGCTTTTCAGCATGTCTTAGCGAGCTTTGTCGGGATTATCACCCCGCATTGATTATTGGCGGTGTATTAGGTTTAGGCAGTGAGCTGCCTTACCTGATTAGTATGGCATTGTTGTTTCAGGTATAGGTACTTTTATTCAAGCTAAAAAGATTGGCCCCATTGGTTCGGGGTTACTATGTGTGCAAGGCACTAGTTTTGCCTTTTTAAGTGCAGTGTTGGCTGCTGGCTTTGTTGCTAAAAATAGAGGAGGCACCTCAGAAGATATTTTAGCCATGATTTTTGGTGTTTGTTTATGCGCTGCTTCGATTGAAATTATACTGAGTCGTTTTATGCACAAACTAACGCGTATTATTACACCGGTTGTGACAGGGATCGTGATCACGACTATTGGTTTGTCACTAATTAAAGTCGGGATGACCGATTTGGCCGGCGGTTTTTCTGCTGCAGATAAAGGCAACCTTAATTACTTATTTGTTGGTGGTATCACTTTGGCAACGATTATTTTTATTAACCGCTTTAGTAATCAAACCCTGCGCCTTGCTGCCATTATGATTGGCATGGTAGTTGGTTACATTACCGCTGCATCGATGGGAATGGTTAATTATGATATTGCTGAAGTGGCTGTTGTGACAATACCAATGCCGTTTAAATATGGCTTTGATTTTGCTTTATCTGCTTTTATACCGGTTGCCATTATTTCTGTGGTGACGGCGATTGAAACGACCGGTGATCTAACGGCTAACTCAATGGTGTCAGGTGAGCCAGTAAAAGGCCCTCTTTATATGAAACGCATAAAGTCGGGGGTTTTAGCCGATGGTACCAACTCAACGATTGCTGCAATTATGGGAAGCTTCCCAATGTCAACTTTCAGTCAAAATAATGGTGTTATTCAGCTCACGGGTGTTGCCAGCCGTTATGTTGCTTTTTATATTGCCGCTTTATTTATTGCCTTAGGTATGTTCCCTATTATTGGGGCTTTTTTGCAAACGATGCCCAAACCTGTGTTAGGTGGTGCGACATTGGTGATGTTTGGCACGGTGGCAGCAGCAGGCATTCGGATTTTGTCTACGGCAGATCTAGGTCGCCGTGATTTATTAATAATGGCGGTGTCTTTTGGTCTGGGGTTAGGCGTAACTGCGGTACCTGAAGTGACTAACTACTTACCACCGTTACTGAAAAGTATTTTTAGTTCTTCTGTAACTGTCGCTGGTTTAGCCGCAATTTTGATGAGTATCATTTTGCCAATGGCGACAACTGAAACAGAAACGGACATTGACACTGAAAGACAAAAGGATACCTACGCTACAGAACCTAATGACATGATAAAAGTTAGCTAACTCAAGCGTTCTAATCAAGGTCGCCAGTGATTGTCAAAGGCGACCTTTAGTGGTCTTTAAGAAATAAGTTCTATGCTTTATCACCTTTCAACATCATCAAAGTAGCGGTTCCTCTTCAACGTGTTGAGGCATATCATTAGCTATTTATCAATTGTTCGCAAGCTGCTTGGCTTGGGATTTTAATTGCTCAAGAGCCGCTTGATTGTAATAGCGATTATGTGAAATAACCCCCGTAAGTTTTTGGGTGTTACGCACATCAATTAACGGGTTATGTGTTAAAAAAATGATATCCGCTATTTTACCTTTACTCAACTCACCAAACTGTTCACTTTTTCCTAAAAATTTAGGACCTGCAAGCGTCGCTGACTGTAAAGTTTGTAGAGGCGTTAAACCGTAGTCACTAAATATAGCAAGCTCTTGATGAAGTGATAAACCAGGGTAAATGTAAGAGTTCAAAAATCCTGCATCAGTACCTGCAATAATCGATACACCTGCCTGTTGTGCCAGCACAAGTAATTGAGCGGTTTTGATAAAACGTTCTTTACGCTGTTTTATTTGTTCAGTGGTATCTTTATTTGCTCGGTCTACACGCCATTGATAAGTAGCTTTAAGCCCTTTACCGAGGTAATTTAAAAATTCATCATTTTGATGGTTGTCTTCATCAATATTGGCGATAACCTGTCCGCCTATTAAGGTTGGCACTACTGCCGTATTATTTTTAGCAAGTACCGCATATTTCTTTAGTGCCGTTTGTTTATCAACATTTGCGGTGATAATAGGTAAAGCACTGCGGTAACTAAGTTCACCAGAGGCTACTTTTTTTGATATTTCAGGCTCATTAATTGCTGCTGCTTTTAATAAGTAAGTCATGTGTTCTATGGCATCTAAGCCAGCATTAGACACATCCGTTACCGATAATGAAAAAGGAATATGTCCCGATATTTGATAACCGCGTTTTTTAACTTCCTTTACTGCTTTTAAATAAAGCTCAGGTGTTAAGGCGCTATCGGTAATTTTTATAAAGTCGACATTCATAGCATCAAGACTATCAATTGCGGCATTCATTTCTGCAACCGTTTCTACTTCAAGATCACCCGGCCAAATAGAACCTTTGCCTTCAAGCTTTGGTCCTGATGTATAAATGCTTGGACCAACTAATTGATTGTTATTCACTTGTTCACGCCAGCTTAACACTGACTCACTTAAATCAGCGGCAGCATCACGTACAGTGGTAATACCATAGGCGAGATATAATGGTAAAAGCTGTTTGTTTTCTTCTATTAACGCTTCACCACCACCAAAATGTACATGCATATCCCATAGGCCAGGCATAAGAAATTGCTCATTAGCATCAATATAATTATCGATAATATAGCTATTTTTTAGTGACTTACTACTGCGTTCAATGATCACACCATCACGAATAACTAATGATTGACCTGTATTGAGCTTACCTGTTTTTACGTCAACAATAGTTGCATTACTGATCAAAATGTCAGCGTGTTGAGTAGGTTTACTTTCACATGCACTAAGTAGTAAACAAGTTGAAAATAAAAGTATAAATTTCATGTTTTGACCTTAATTTTTTTTATTGAGACTAGCACAATCATCGGCTGTAACAAGAGTTTGTGAGTTAAAGTGCAAAAAAGATAAGGTGAGTGTTATAAATAGCAGCTACTCATTCATTCAATACAATAAAGTTATGATGGGTGAACTGATAAATTTGTGCATTTTTACCTGAGCTAAACGCTTAAGTCTGTCAATATTTAGGAAACTTGTTACAATGCCCTTTTTTGATTTTAGGTAGACTATGAATAATAGTAATGATCCGCTATACGGCATAAAACTTGAACAGATCCTAACCGAACTGGAGAAAAAAATTGGTTGGGAAAAAATGGGCGAGTTACTTAATATTCGTTGTTTCACGAATAAACCACGCCTTAAATCAAGTTTAAAATTCCTGCGTACAACCCCTTGGGCACGCAGTAGAGTTGAAATCTTATACCTAAAAACTTTTTGTAGTAAACATGCAGAAACGGGGAAAATAATCAGGGCAATACTCGCCCAGAATAATGCTGTTGCAGAAAAAACGTCTACCAAGCCCGCTGCTAGTAAAAACGCTCCCTTTGTTTGGCCAACACCTAAAAAGAAATAGACTTATGCCGCATTCGGGGCATTAGGCGTTAATGGTGAAAGCAGTGTATGGCTATTTTTTATTTTACCAACAGAAGTTTAAGTTCCATTTTCTGCCGGGCGTCGCAGTGGCGACAACACCCAAGAGGCGACGTATCGCCGCACCTCCCATTGAACGCCCTGAACAGCTAAAACTGAACGTTAATTTTTTGCCATTATCGATACTGATGAATGCTCGTCCCTCGCAATATCAGTGCCAGCCAACCTCACAGACGTCATCCCCGTGGTGACTTAGTCGGGGATCTAGTACTTAGTGATATCGATTCCTCCCAAGACATTGACGGAATGACAGCATTAGCAAGAATAACTCAGCTGCTCCCACAAACGCCAAGTCTGCTTGAACAAAGCGATGTAGTGCATGGATGCACGTTCAGCACAGTTACGTCGATAACACTTGAATTAATTGAAGAAATCGTTTGTTGGCAGCGCCGAGAGATTCCAAAGGGAGGCCGGTGGCAGTCTCGCTTTGGGTGTCGTCGCCACCGCGACAGATAATTTAAAGTGTACTTGACCCCATTTATAAGCTATTTACTCACCTAGTAATAAACGCCAAGTTTGTTTGAACAAACGCTGAAAGAAGTGAAAATTCATTAAACGTATTGCTTGGTATTTGCTTCACTGCTTGGCGTCGCGGTGGCGACAGCACCCAAGGGGCGACGTACCGCCGCGCCTCCCCTTGGAACCCCTGCGACGCCCTGCTCAGCAAAACATTCCATCACCAACTAGCGTAGACCACGATTCCTGCCGATTTATCTTCCCTGAACAACGGCAGCCCTCGACGTCCTGTCTCGGGTCGAGGCCTACCTTTGCTAGTTGATGATGGAATTGCTGAGATGGGATTAAGTATTCTTGGTCACTATGTCGAATTTTAACGACTAAATACTACTTTGCTAGAGAGACAAACAACTATCACAACAAGCACCAAGTCTGCTTCATCAAACGCCGAAATGAAGCACAATATTCACGTATGTTTCATGGATGATGAACAAAGCGATGTAGGGCATGGATGCACGTTCAGCACAGTTACGTCGATAACACTTGAATTAATTGAAGAAATCGTTTGTTGGCAGCGCCGAGAGATTCCAAAGGGAGGCCGGTGGCAGTCTC
>NZ_SZVP01000145.1 GCF_005885605.1 Colwellia ponticola
AGGGCGCTGCCGGGATCATGGGGCGTGTCATGCATGGTTGATGCTCCATTGCTGCGGGCGCGAGGGGGATCTATTAGACATGGTCGGACCCCTTGGGCGCTATCTGCCAAATGGCATAGGTAAATACCTCCGGTTGGCCGATGGCGGCTGGCGGGCAGGTTGGCAAAGTGGCCTCAACGACGACCACTGGAGTAATGCAATGAAATTCGATATCGCCCCGATCGCCCTGATGTTTGCCCTGAGCGTACCGTTTGTTCATGCCGCCGAGACGGCCCCGTATGTCTACCGTGAAGTCGCCCAGGCGCCGGCCAATGTCAAAGACCGCGAGATTGCCGGTTTATTCGACCGCTGGAACAGCGCCCTGCAGACCGGCAACGCGAAATCCGTGGTCGACCTCTACGCGCCGGGCGCTGTGTTGCAGCCGACCGTTTCCAACCAGG
>NZ_SZVP01000146.1 GCF_005885605.1 Colwellia ponticola
CTCGTACAGGTCGCAGGTGAAGATCAATTCGTCGGCGCCGGTCTGTTCGATCAGTACTTCCAGCTTGGCACGGATCTTCGCCGGGCTGCCCACCATTGCCAGTCCGAGGAAACTGCCGACGGCGTCTTTTTCATGGGGCAGCCACAGGCCGTCCATGGTTTTCACCGGTGGGCACTGCACCAGGCTTTGCCCGCGCATCAAGGCAAGGATGCGCTGGTACACCGAGGTGGCCAGGTAGTCGGCCTGCTCATCGGTGTCGGCGGCAACCAATGGAATGCCGAGCATCACGTAAGGCTTGTCCAGCACGGCCGAGGGCTTGAAGTGGTTGCGGTACACGCGAATCGCCTCGTGCATCAAACGCGGTGCGAAATGGGAGGCGAAGGCGTAGGGCAAACCGCGTTCGCCCGCCAGTTGCGCGCTGAACAGGCTGGAACCCAGCA
>NZ_SZVP01000147.1 GCF_005885605.1 Colwellia ponticola
CGGTAAAACTAAAAGATATACCTAATATGTTGTTTCAATCAGTAGCAATGTCAGGGACGATCATGTTCTTATTAGCTACTTCTTCCATGATGTCTTTCGCCATGGCGTTTACCGGTATTCCTCAGGCAATTAGTTCGTTGATTATGGGCGTAACGGATAATAAGCTAGTGATTCTGTTATTAGTCAATCTTGTGTTATTACTTGTGGGCATGTTTATGGATGTAGCGCCTGCTATTTTGATTTTTACACCAATATTTTTACCGATCGTCACAAGTGTAGGGGTTGATCCTGTACATTACGGGTTGTTTTCAATCATGAATCTGTGTGTAGGATCCATCACGCCGCCTGTAGGTACAGGGCTGTATGTCGGTGCAAGTGTAGGAGGCGTAAAAGCAGAGGCAATGCTGAAACCGCTTCTTCCGTTTTATGGGATTATCCT
>NZ_SZVP01000148.1 GCF_005885605.1 Colwellia ponticola
ATTAGGAATACTATTTTAATTTTCGGAAAACATTTTAGGATTAAAATTCAACTATTTTTTAGCCCCGATAGCAGCGAAAATCCTCGAAATTTAGTAAGTGATTTTTTTCTGGCCGGAAAAGAGCGACCAACGGAAGCTCCTTTTATGGGTTAGAAAAAACACTTGCTAAACGAGAGATTACAGCGGATAGCGGGAAATAGCTTCAAAAAAAATGCCTTCAATCTAAAGCTAGACGAAGGCAATTTTTTGAATTAATATAAAAAAATTATTTTTTAGCTTCTGCTTTTTCTTCTGTTTTAGCAGGCGCTTTATATTTGTCGTTCAAACCTTTAATGATTTCTTTAGTGATATCAAATTTGTCTTCAGCGTATAAAATTGAAGCCGCGTCACCTGTACCGTAGATGTATGCATATCCTTTTTCTTTTCCGTACGCTTTGAT
>NZ_SZVP01000149.1 GCF_005885605.1 Colwellia ponticola
CTGCGCGCGCCGCCCTTGGCTGCGTGCACACTGGCGGTGGCGGTGTAGCAATACAGGTTGAGGAAACGCTTGCCGGCCGCTTCCTTCTGGATACGCATGCGCATCGGACGGTGGTCGAGGAACAGACCGGTGTCCAGGTAGTCGGTGAGGTTGACCAGAAGCTTCACGCCGCCTTCGCTGACCTCGGTGAACTTGCCCTGGGCACTCTGGCGCTCGTATTGCTTGGTACCGCTCTGGCGCTCGCGACGCTTGACCACCACGCGGCTCTTGTCGATGTTCAGCGCCTGGGGAATGGCCGCCAGGGCGTCGAACATGCGGGCCGAGGCTTTTTCCGGATCGATGGATTTTGGCGCAGCGTATTCCTGCACGTGGACCCAATCGTGGTACAGGTCGATGGCCATGGAGTATTCAGGCATATCGGCGTCGTATACGCGGTAG
>NZ_SZVP01000150.1 GCF_005885605.1 Colwellia ponticola
GTATTAGCACCACTTGCCAAATCCATCGTTAATATAGCCGTTTGATTTTGTGTTTCTAATTGTAAAATGGCATATTCCAAATATTCCTTTGTTTCTCTTATCTGATATTTTGTTCTCAAAATAGGTTCATCCAATAAATACACCGCTGTATCAATGAGATGTAAAAATAAATCATAAAGGACGAATTCTGTCGTCTCTTTTGCCGCTATTCGATTTTTTTGCAGTTGGATCAGCCGCTTCTCTGGGATACGTTTCAATTCTTCTACCATAGGAGCAAAGCGTCGGTTAAAACCGACCATCAAGATCAATTGGTTCTTATCAGCCAATTCTTGCAATTCACGCACTTCGTTTAGATGGACACTCAACGGTTTGTCAATATAAACATGGATACCATTTTCTAGACATCTTTTTGCTAGCTCATAATGTACTTTTGTTGCT
>NZ_SZVP01000151.1 GCF_005885605.1 Colwellia ponticola
TATTAATAAGTACATCCAATTTCCCATGGACGAGACGCACATGCCTAATCATGTTCCTGACGGCACTGGCGTCATTCAGATCCAGGCAAAAGTGCGTGTATCGCTCATGTTCAATTGAACCTTCTCCACGACTGCAGCCCACGACGACATGGCCGTGTTCAAGAAAATACAATGCCGCTTCTTTGCCCACGCCTTTGCGCGTACCGGTCAGCAATATAATCATATCAATGCAACTTATAGCCGATAAGTAACGGCAAACTATACAGCGGTTTAATTTGGGTACTTTGTGAGCTGCCTGAGGCGCGTTTTATCAACGACGGTACTTCGCGCTTGATAACCCGCGATCCCCCCAGGGACCACTCGGCCAGTTCCTCGGCATTACTCACCAGGCATTGCACGCGCAGTCGCAGACATAATGACAACCGCCAACTGTCGAG
>NZ_SZVP01000152.1 GCF_005885605.1 Colwellia ponticola
ACATAAGGAGTTTTGAATTTCCCACGAGGGATATCAGTTCTGTTTTGTAACACTAAAACTCCGGCACAAACCAATACAAAGGCGAATAAAGTTCCAATACTGCACAAATCCGTAACTAGTGTTAAATTCAAAAACAAAGCCGGCACTGCTACAACAAAACCCGTTACGATTGTAGCGTAGGAAGGCGTTTTATATTTTGGATGCACTTTTGAGAAACGTTTTGGCAACAAACCATCACGACTCATACTCATCCAGATACGCGGTTGTCCCATTTGGAAAACCAATAAAACACTAGCCATAGCCACAACTGCACTTACCGCAATAATTCCCGACATCCATTTCAGATCTAATTTTTCAAATACAAAAGCCAATGGGTCACCTACATTCAATAGGTCATAAGAAACCATTCCAGTTAAAACTAACGCAATTGCAATATA
>NZ_SZVP01000153.1 GCF_005885605.1 Colwellia ponticola
AATTCCTAAAACTACTGCAGGAATTCCCCCATTTTCTAAATGGGCAGATCCAGCATCCGTTCCACCACCCTTAAACATGTCTTTTTGATATGGGAGGCCTGCAGAGTCAGCAATTTCACATACGATCCGTAACAACTTGGCATTCGGAACCATTGTTTTATCATAAAATTCAATCATTGGTCCCTTTCCTAACTTACGAGTGTTCATAAAACCACGGTCAAGTTCAGGGTTCTTAGCCACGTCAACCGCAAAGAAAATATCTGGATTTACAATCTGCGCTGTTAATCGCCCACCTCGTGTACCAACCTCCTCACTGCTCGTAAAGGCTGCCACAACATTTACATCTAGGTCAACATCAACTAATTGATTCATCGCTTCAACTAATGCAAAACAACTTGCACGATCATCCATTGCTTTTCCCGCAATAATATCTTGT
>NZ_SZVP01000016.1 GCF_005885605.1 Colwellia ponticola
CGAAGGTGAAAGCTACCGTAAAAAACAAGCAATGAAACTAAATTCAAATACCGGCCAAGTTAATTGACGCTGACCGGACAAGTTAGTTGACGTCTGATACAATGCTGAGGTATGATATCTAAATAGTGAGCTGGCTAAAACAAGCAGTGGGAAGCTAAAGGCAAGCATTTTCCTTCCCCTTATTTGGGCACTTTTATGGATAATAGCCCTATAAATTAAGTATAACTTTAACCGAGTTCGGGTAATGTGAGACCAAGCTTTGGCTGCAGCCAAAGCCTTTTATACAGTAGCTCGATTAAGCCTAGGCTCCTCTATTGAGAGAGCGGTAACAAGTTAGACTGCTGTATAAAACTCCAAGCATTAAACTCGCTATAAAAACCTATACTGCCTATTTTTTGCCTCATAAACGGCAACGGATAAAGCTTGTTTATTTTTATCAGATAATTTAACACCTTGTGTATGATGTATATATTTTGTGAGCTAATATTTTGGTATTTATACAACATGCAGATTGGGTTTTATAATCGAACGTTTGACTGAGACGCTATTTCTCATTACGTCAGAGTTTTTGTTGTTTATGTTATGGGAGTTTGCTTTTAATGATGTAAGTAACATCACTTCAATTGATTAGAATGAGCACCGCGTTTGAGCCGCTCATGCATTTATTAAAGCGAATATCGAATGTCTGCAATTCCCTGTGAGTTCAATTAGTGGATGCAACGCTGTCCTTAATATTGTATACAGTGAATTGCCACCTATTAGGTATACTCACCCTAATCATATTTTTGAAGTCTATGTCAGCAGCACAGATTTTAGTCTCTGCTTAGGTAAAATAACCAATTTATCTTGTGTGACAAATGTTTGCAATTTGCTCATATCCATCTATCAGATTAAACCTCAAGCTATTAACAGCAGATATGAGCTACGACACATTAGAGCGAAAGTTAATTCACCCTATCAAATTTAGGTACTCTTGCTCTGTGAGAACTTTCACACCTTTATCTTTAGCTGCGTTAATTTTTGTCTCTCCAACTTTTTCACCTGTAACTAAGTAGGTAGTTTTACCCGTTACCGATTTGGCAACTTTAGCTCCTAGGGATTTAGCATATTTTTCCATATCTCCTCTAGAGCCTTGTTGCATCGAACCTGTAAATACAACAACTGAACCTGTCATTGCAGAAGATGAATTATCTTTCTCTGATCCCTTAGGGGTCTCTGCTAAATTAAAACCAAGTTCATAAACTTTAAAGAACTCTTCTTTAATATTTACTAGGCCCTCGACAATAGCTTCGGCACTTAGCTGAGCAAATCCATCTATTTTAACCATCTCTTCTGCGGTCAGCTCAAATAACTGAGTGATTGAATGGTGTTGAAGAAGCTTTTCACAATTACCACCACCTAACCTACTAACACCAAAAGCAGATAAGAAACGCCAATCTTCTATTTCAATTTCTCGACTCGCTTTGAGTTGGTCAAATAAGTTTTGAGATGTTTTATCTCCAAATCCATAACCTGCAAATTGATGTACTTTTATAGAGTAGATTTGATGAATATGTTTAATACCAAAGTTACTTAACTTTTCAATAACCTTAGGCCCAAAACCATCATTGTTACCTAATGTTTTGAAAAAGTGGATTAAAGTATTCTCTGTTTGAGCAGGACAGTCACTTTTATTCGGGCAAATGAGGTGATCTGATTCCCATAACAAGTGAGAATGACAACTTGGACATGAATCTGGTAGTTGAGGCTCAACCTTCTTAATCACTTTCTCAATCTTTGGAATAACTAAGCCACTTCTAACAAGCTGTACAACAGCTCCAGGACCGACTCCGTTTGTTTTAACCATATTATAATGATGTACTGTTACTCGGCTTATAGTGGCGCCACTTAGTTTAGTAGGAACCAATTCAGCAACAGGAGAGATACGCCCTGTTCTGGACGTTTGAGGAATAATATTTAACACTTCAACTTCAGCTGAGTCTTCATTTACTTTAAAAGCGATCTGCCATCTGTGATTTTTTCTTGTAGCGCCCATATGCTCTTTTAGAGTTGTATGAGTTGCTTCAAGAATAACGCCATCAATATCAAAATCTACAGCGCTCCACATTTCTTCTACGATTGTCTCAAAGTTTGAAATGATTTCAGAAAAGTGTGCCGTCTTATTTTTTATTAATGCAAAAGGATAAAAAACACATGCCCCATCGTCTATAGCCTTCTGTACATTTTTATCTACTTTTTTTTCTGCGATGATTGCTGCTTGAATGTTTCGTGAATTTTCAAAAATATCACTCAGCACTGTATCGAAGTAACTTTTCTTAATGACGATTTCACCGGGCCCTAAGCCTCGTTCACCATTGTCAGCAACTTTTAATCCTCTATCAAAGGCTCTTGTAATATCCTGCCCCCTGTAGCCATCTCCTCTGGTATACAAAGTTGTTCCATCATCAAATGCCGCATAGCCATCAAGTTTAGGAGTTACTCTTAACTCTATTTCCTCTTCTGGAATGTTAATCTCTTGCGCCGCCTTCAATATCCTTTTTAACCACTTTTCGATATCTTCTTTTGAATAAGCCTTCTCTGTTGAAAGCATTCTTTGTGGTAGCTCTACCGTTTTGGCTTCTGCCAGCACTTCAGGTTCAACTTGATTAAGGTATGGATGAAGATGATTTATATCTCTTAACATAGAAATATATAAATCATATTGTTCATCGGTTATGACTTGAACACCTGCTCGATAAAGAGCATTTGATGCTTTTAAAAGTTGAACTAATTTTTCTGAATCTAACTTGGGTTGATTAAAAAGACTCATTAACTCGTTTGGGTTAATTTCTTTATCGAACTTAATGAGGACTTCTAATTGCTCATTATTTAAATTGACTGTTAACATTTGACGGTTCCTATATGAGGTTAAGTAAACGACTTTTACTCCTCATTGGTATTAATTTATTTCGTACTTTAAAGTAACGCTTAATTTAGAGTAGTTTTATTTGTAAGTTCTTTGTATGCTCACTGACAAGATAAACAGAGTTTCGTATGATTCAGGGAAAAATTTTACCATCGCCACGTGTAGCCGCTTGTACTAAAGTAGCTTGCTCCTATCGTCAACTCACCGCTAAATAAAAAGACATTACCCAATGAGCGCACGGGTTGTTGATGCGTCACTTAAGTAACGATTTTAACGCTTCTCTTCCGACCTTTTGACTGGGAGACCCAAGCGTTTTAAGTGCCGGATTGGCTGTTTCTAACTCGATTAGTGCGTTCATTACTCGATCATATTACACATTAGGAATACTGGCAGATCTAGTACGTAATATTCATAATTATACTGATTAAATAACTGTTCTATTTGGGTAATTTTTTCTTTGGCGGTAGACATAAAATAATTCACTAAGCGTTAATAATAGACAAGCTATTAATAGGTGACATATAAAAAGCTGGAAATAGAAACGGGCAATAGCCCGTTTAATATATAAGATAACAATTATAAAGTAGTTTCTATAAAGTCAAAATATAAAGTGGAGGCGACATATTAACATTAACTGTGGTGATTACAGGCGTTATTAGCGTTAATTAGTTGGCTAACGCAATGCGACTTTTTCGATCAAATTCTCGTATTTTACTTAAGTAGTGTTGCTCGGTTTGTTTAGTCATAATATTACGTTTATCATCGAGAATTTGAGCATTAAACTCTTGTGCTAATTGCTTCGCCGCATTAAGCATGTTGTCAAAAACAACTAAAGGCTCTCCTTCATTGGGCAAGGTCATAAATAAAGTAACACCACGAGTAGCAAACGTCTCCATAGTATCTAAATCAAATGAGCCTGGATTCATTATATTTGCCAAACTAAAAGTGACTTTGCCGTTGCCAGCACTATCTTCATGGCGATGGAAAATATTCATATCCCCATATTTTAAGCCTAGGGTTAATAAACTAGGTAATAATGCTGCGCCAAGCATTTGTTGATTAGCAGGCATCACAACAGATAAAGCGACCACATCGGGCTCTGGTTTACTGGTGTTTTTTTCTGCAGCTACAACCTGTGTGCTATTAGATTTATCGAAATCAGTGCCTGTTGGTTCAGATGTTACCGAGGTGCTATTAGCTACCGCTTTTTCTGGTACGCTGCTTACTTTGCTACTTGGCGTTTGTGCCGGCTTATGTTGGGTAACAGGTTGTTCGTATAAAGGTTCTATGTAAGCGCGTTTTTTAGCCGTTGCTGTTAACTCATCACCTAAAGCACCTTGGGAGCTGTGCTTGTCGTTAAACCAGTTTGTTTCAAGAGTACTATCTAACACTGGCTCTGCACTGTTATCATGTTGTTCAATATCGAGTTTTGCCCTGTGCTTAGTGATATCACTTAATACATCATTTTTGATGAGTATTTGGCTTTTAGAGAGATCATCGGGTAATTCAATACCGGTACGTAAAATATGTTCGGCAACAGCCGCATCGTCAAGACTCGATTGCGACTCTTGACTACTTGGTTTCACCTTTACTTGACCTACGCCGTCTTGATCAAAGCCATTGCCATCAAAATCTCTAGTAATGGGATCCGATTTATCCTTTGATGTTTTTAACTTATAAGGATTTTTTTGTTTTCTAATTATCCATAAACCATGAATGAATATTGCAGTAATGACAATGGCACTAAGTATAATTAAGACGTTTCTAAAGTTTTCTTCCATTTTCTAGCCTATTTACTTTACTGATTGCAAGGGTGCAAGGGACTGGTGTTTTTGTGGTAAAGTGGTCTGCTAAAAACCAACAGTCTCTGTTTTCATGCGACTATCATCGCGATATATTAACAGGAAAGACTACCAGAAATGAGCAAGATTTGTAACAAGTTAATGTTTAAAAGCACGAAAAAAACTTTTATACTCTCACGAATAATATCAGTTACTTAGGAATACTTTATCGCCATGGAAAAACCCGCTAAACAAGTTAACTATAGTGCTATTAATCACAGTGGTGCTAGCTACTTTATGAAAGGCTTTAGCCTGATAAGGCGTAAAGGTATACGTCGTTTTGTTTTTATACCTTTAACAATCAATGTTTTATTGTTTAGTTTTGCTTTTTATTATATCTATTTAGAATTATCTAATTACATGACAAGCATTATGTCATGGCTACCAAGTTGGCTTGATTGGTTAAATGTAGTGTTATGGCCTTTAGCAGTATTAACTATTTTAGTTATTTTCTCTTTTCTGTTCAGTACTGTAGCGAATTGGCTAGCGGCGCCCTTTAATGGATTGTTATCTGAAAAAATGGAGGCTATTTTATCCGGTCAAAAAGCGCCATCAGGTGATATGCTAGATATTATTAAAGATATTCCTAGAACGCTTAGTAGAGAGTGGCAAAAGCTAAGTTATTACCTGCCACGTGCAATAGGCTTTTTTATTCTCTTATGGATTTTACCTGTTATTGGTCAAGTCATTTGGTTTCTTTTTGTTGCCTGGATGATGGCAATACAATACAAAGATTTTCCTTTTGATAATCATAAAATTCCTTTTGCCCAGATGAAAGCTATACTAAAACAAAATCAAAGTGTTAGTTATAGCTTTGGTATCACAGTAGCACTATTTTCAATGATCCCTATTGTTAACTTGGTGGTTATGCCAGTTGCTATTTGTGGCGCTACTGCGCTATGGGTTGACTATTATCAAGATAAAGTAGATGTATAGTCTATTAGTTATTGTAGCGATAACACCTGCTATAACATACTACATAGCGAAAGTAATCGTAAACGGAAGTGACTAAAATGAAACTAAGACAAACGATTCAATATTTATTATTTAGTATGGTAACTATCGGTGTTAGTGCCTGCTCTTCGACACAAAAGGCTGAAGAGCAAACGCCCTTAGTATTAGTCGACCCACCGATAATTGTAGAGCCAGAACAAGAACAAGAAAGTGTTAGTCCCCCAATAAATAATGGGCTGATTCATCTCCCCGTAGTAGACGATGCGCAAATATTTGCAGAGTTTAGTGATGCATTACCCGCTATAGTAAATTATTTTACTCGATTAACTGAAGCTGAGATCATAGACTTTTATCAACAAGAGTTTGGCTCTGCTTATTCCCAAGAGCGCAAACGCGATAGATTAACGTTAAAATACCAAAAGAATGATGAAAAAATACGCGTGGTAATTTCACCACAAAATAGAAAGCGTCAAGTAGATGTGATGATTGAAAGCAATACTTTATTACCTTAGTGTAAAACATTCAAAAGTGATAACAGACAAAAAAGGGCGTAATGTTAAAAACATTACGCCCTTTTAATTGACTATTTCATGACCAAACACATCGCAGTTTTATTTCAAAATACTATCAATAGTACCTTGTGCTAAACCATGATAACCAGGTCGTGCTTGTTGATATACCTTAATAGCCCAAGCTTTACTGTCTTCGTTTTGAGCAAGCTCTTTATATAAAGGCACAATGAGTTTACGACGGCCAATATTAGTTAAATATTGAGCCATTGCAGGGTAAACGTCTTTGTAACCTACACGTACCGACAATAAGTACCAAGCATGAGCAATTTCAGCATTATGGCTATTTGTTAAGTTAAACGCTTTATCTAAATTGACCATACGTTGATAAGTGGTATCTAGCGGTAAGTTATTAATGAAATGCAACCATTCGTGCAATGTCCATTTCGTTGTAGGTAATTGCGCTAGCGTTAATTCGTTAGCAATAAGTTGCTTTATTTGCTTATCAATCACAGTAAAAGCATTAGAGGTAGGTTGCGGCGCATAACTTGGCAAACCTGGATTAAAGATCCATTCATTTATTTCACTATCACTAACAATATTTGGGTACTTATCGATTAGATTAGCTTTTAAGTAGCTAATAAAGTTATCAGTACCTAAGCTTTGA
The DNA here is from genome assembly GCF_005885605.1 of Colwellia ponticola. Lineage (GTDB taxonomy): Bacteria > Pseudomonadota > Gammaproteobacteria > Enterobacterales > Alteromonadaceae > Colwellia > Colwellia ponticola. The sequence continues at coordinate 6,877 of NZ_SZVP01000016.1, forward strand.
AATGCATGGCTGTCAAAATAGGCTAAAACAAACGCATCAAAACGTTCACGACCAAATTTTTCTTCTAGATAAAGTAAAAATAACTGCCCTTTAACATAAGGGACTCCAGAGAACGCATCATCAGGATCTCGACCTTTTAGATCAATGTAAAGCTGAGTATCACCTGCATCAAGTTCACGCATTTCAGCATTAAGATCTTGTGCGCCTAATGCTTGTTCCATTACTGCTCGGTCTCGACCAAAAACAGCTTCCATAATACGGTTTTCAACATAACTGGTAAAACCTTCGTTTAACCATAAATCACGCCAGCTTTCATTGGTAACTAAATTACCTGACCAGGAATGAGCAAGCTCATGGGCAATTAAGTTAACTAAGCTTTTATCACCGGCAACAACGGTTGGCGTGATAAATGAAAGACGTGGATTTTCCATGCCACCAAAAGGAAAGCTCGGTGGCAACATGAGTAAGTCATAACGACCCCAGCGATATTTTCCATACATTTCTTCCGCTTTATCAATCATCGCTTGCGTATCATCAAATTCAGCAACGGCGGCATCTAAAATGTAAGATTCAGCATAAATGCCAGTTTGGTGACTCATGGCTTTAAACTGCAAATCGCCAACACCGATAGCAATTAAATAAGGGGGGATAGCTTGCGGCATTGAAAAGAAGTAATCGCCATCACGAGCAGTACCTGGTTCATTATTGGCACTCATTACCGCTAATAAGTCTTTATCGGTTGTTATGCGCGCAGTGTAAGTGACTCGCACGCTTGGTGTATCTTGAATCGGGATCCAAGAACGCGCATGAATAGCTTGGTTTTGACTGAATAAGAAAGGTTTCTCTTTACCAGCAGTTTGCTCGGCAGATAACCACTGCAAGCCTGAAGCTTGTTCGGTTGAATGATAATAAACTCGTACTTTTTCAGCATTAAAGGGGGTGTTGATAGTTAATTTACTACCTAAAACATCATCACGCTTAGCTAAATCATAACTTACTTTTATCCACTGTCCTTGTTTGTTTTTCGCCATAATGCTGTGAATAACAAGGTCACGCGTATCAAGAATTAAGGGCGCTTTGTGATGAGTTAACCAGTTAAGTGATAACTCAGCAAAACCAGTTAATGATTTTTTATCAAAATCAACCTTTAAATCAAGATAGAGATGAGTCGCTTTTACTTGGTCATAATTAGCATACGTTGTCTCATCGGTTAACTTAGCTGTTTTGTGCTGAGCAGTTAACTGGTGTCCAGTGTTATGTGCCCAAGTAACAGGCGCTACCGATACAGCAAAAGCGCTGAGCAGTAGACAAAGTGTTGAAATGTTTCTCATTCGATTTTATACCTTAAAATTAAATAGTCGTACTTATGATGATTACTCATTACTGATTATTTCTACGGGTTAGTTCTACTGATTGTGGTAAGTTGAGCACAAATAAAAAGACCTGTAGATTACTGTGAATCAACAGGCCTGTTCAATAGGTTAACTAATATTTATTTAATTTGTTATAGCATTAATAGCAACTATTATTTACAGCACTTTAATTAAGTCTTTTAAGTGCTGTATTTATAAATAGGCTATTGCTTTTGCATTTGAATAACCACTCGTCGGTTTTTCCCTCTACCAAGGGTTGTGTCATTAGAGGCAATATGACGTTTTTCACCATAACCTTTTGCTTCAATTCGACTTACATCAATACCATTTTGTACAAAATAATCTCTTATTTTTTCTGCACGTCGCTCAGATAGTTTTAAGTTAGACCAACGGCCACCGTAACTATCTGAATAAGCATCAACCAAGACTAGTTCTAAATCGGGATCTAAGCTTAAATATTCGCGGATCATTTCAATACGCCTTTGCGATGCTTTAGTAAACTTATCACTGCTTGATTGATAATTAAGCACGGTATAGGAAATATCCTCAAAGCTGTAATTTAATAAATTACCCACACAACCAACAAAGTCTCGATAGGCCTTTTTAAAACGGGCAGTAGATAGCCCAACCGATATTTTATCTTGTTCGCTATACCAGTCATTATAATAAAAGGTTGGGCTCATACCCTGCTCTAATTCATTTAACATAGTCCAAGCGACTTTCTTAGGTAAGCTAGGATTAAACTGCTTATGTAATTTCATATTTGCTAAGGTACGTGAACCACTACCGGGTTGCCAATTAGGTGCAACGCTGCGTACTTCAGCTAATGAATAATTATCAGGCAATAACATCATATCTAACTCAAATTCCATATTTAACTTGCGATTAGCTTTTGCTGAAAAACGCGCTTCGCCATAACGAGGGATTTGGTGTGACAAGGTACACTGTAGGCGTGAAGCATTAGAAAGTTGCCAGTTTGAGGTATGAATATCTGCGCTATATTGACGAATTCCCGCTTGAACATCACTGACAGACAAACTAGTCATTAAGCCAGCTATGACAATAAAATAAGTACTCACTGATAAGACTATTTTTTTCATAATATTATTGCACAATATTGATTGATAGCAGTAACAGGACTAATCGCGCTTATATATGACGCTTATGTTAACGTTTGCCTGTATAGGATATTTATAGTATCGCCCTAAATTAAAATAACTTTAGCATTTTATCGATGAAATATCGATTTTCATCTTGATTATAGGCTTATACCTATTTGATTAAATTTCTTATACGCTCCGATCTCCGCTTAATAACAAGGTAAAGGCTTACATGCGGCGTTATTTATTTTAACAAGGCCACTACACGGGGTTAGCTCAGTAGGAAAGAATTTAATCGACTTGCTATTATTAACGTATAAGTAACTTTCACTATCGTTTTTAAATAGACTTTCTGCGATAATCACCGCTATTACTCATCCCTTTATTACTTAGTGACCAATGTCTGACTCCAGTGCTATAGATACCCAGAAAAATCCCCCGCTTACTGCTGAAAAAATTAACCATGATTTTTCTCAACGATTTCGCGGATATTTCCCCGTTGTTATAGATGTAGAAACAGGTGGTTTTAATGCTCAAACGGACGCGTTACTTGAGCTTGCCGCATCGGTACTGCATTTAAATGAAGACACGGGTGATTTCTCTATTGATGAAACAATACAATTTAATATTGAGCCGTTTGAAGGTGCTAACCTTGAACCTAAAGCGCTAGAGTTTACCGGTATAGACCCAACCAACCCATTACGTGGCGCGGTAGATGAAAGTGAAGCTTTAAAGAAGCTTTTTAAACTGGTTCGAAAGAAAATGAAAGCAGCGGGTTGTCAACGCGCAATTATTGTTGCTCATAATGCCTCTTTTGATTTAGGCTTTTTAAATGCGGCTACTGAGCGCTGTAATATAAAACGCAGTCCGTTTCATAGTTTTGTTAGTTTCGATACTACCACGCTTGCTGGTCTTGCTTTAGGGCAAACGGTGTTAGCTAAAGCATGTGTTGCCGCTAACATAGACTTTAATAATAGCGAGGCTCATAGTGCCTTGTATGATACTGAGAAAACAGCTGAGCTATTTTGTTACATCGTTAATCAATGGCGCTCTTTGGGTGGTTGGCCGCTAGCTAATACTGAAACAGAAGAAATAATAGAAAGTAATGAAAAGTAGATGTAGCAAAACAATCGAATTTCTCGCTATATTTTAAAGATAAAAAAACCGCTAAATAGCGGTTTTTTTTTATCTTCTAAGTTAAACAGCTAACTTAGATTAATAGCGACAATTATAACTTGTCTGCGTTGTCACTAAGGTAAGAAGCAACACCTTCTGGTGATGCAGTCATGCCTTTATCGCCTTTATTCCAACCCGCTGGACAAACTTCGCCGTGGTCTTGGTGGAATTGTAGTGCGTCAACCATACGTAACATTTCATCTACATCACGACCTAGTGGTAAGTCGTTGATTACTTGATGACGTACATTGCCTTCTTCGTCGATCAAGAATGAACCACGAAATGCAACGCCCGCTTCTGGATGCTCAACATCGTATGCTTTACAAATTTCATGTTTAGTGTCAGCAACTAAAGTGTATTGTACTGGACCAATACCACCTTGATTTACTGGGGTGTTACGCCATGCGTTATGTGAAAATTGTGAATCGATAGAAACACCAATAACTTCAACGCCACGGTTTTTAAATTCTTCCATACGGTGATCAAAAGCTAAAAGCTCAGATGGACAAACAAAAGTAAAATCTAATGGGTAGAAAAATACTACAGCTTTTTTACCTTTAATTGCTTGGCTTAATGTAAAGCTATCTACAATCTCACCGTTACCTAACACTGCTGCTGCTGTGAAATCTGGTGCTTGACGACCAACTAATACGCTCATTTTATGCTCCGTTATCTATATTAATATATTAAAAAATTTATTTACCTATCTACATCAATGGTGACAGATATTAAAATATCAATCAGTTAAGTGATATTTATTATACTTTAGCTAATTTACTATGCTTGTGCTGAACTGTCTTGTGCTGAGGCATTTTTTGCCGCTGCTGCTTTAACCAAGGTTTGTAACTCACCTTGTTGAAACATTTCCATAATAATATCACAGCCACCAACTAACTCGCCTTCAACCCAAAGTTGTGGGAAAGTCGGCCAATCAGCGTACTTAGGTAATTCGGCACGAATATCAGGGTTTTGTAAAATATCAACATAAGCAAATTTTTCTTCACAAGAAATTAATGCTTGTGATGCTTGTGATGAAAAACCACAACTAGGTAATTTAGGAGACCCTTTCATATATAGCAAGATTGTATTTTCGCTAATTTGTTCTTTAATGCGTTCAATTGTATCCATAGTACCCTCTATTAATTAATGCTTATTCTATTGTGTTGTTCTACTTAAGCGAAGTACGCTAGCGCCTTGGGCTATCCGTTAGCTATTTCATCTTCTTAACTGTTACATATGGAGATAAAAAATAAATTATCAACTCTTTTTAATACAACATAATGGAATAAGTACTATTATCTAAAACAGCTTAACTATTGATTTTAAAATGTATAGCCTTGATAATCAGCTACTCAATACCAATATACAAATAATACTTGAGTATTTTACTCAAGTTTATATGAAAAAACACCCATTTTTGGTGAAAATTTACAATTACAACTAGGAGAGCATAATGTCAATCGAATTACCTGCATTACCTTACGAGCAAAATGCATTAGAACCACATATTTCAGCTGAAACATTATCATTTCATTACGGCAAGCACCACAACACTTACGTGGTAAAACTGAATGGTTTGATTGGCGGTACAGAATTTGAAAATAAAAGCCTAGAAGAGATTGTTAAAACGTCTTCTGCTGGTATTTTCAACAATGCTGCACAAATCTGGAACCATACTTTTTACTGGAACAGCCTTAGTCCAAACGGTGGCGGTGAGCCAACGGGTGATTTACTAGCCGCTATTAATAGCAGCTTTGGTTCTTTTGCTGAGTTTAAAGCTAAATTTACAGATAGCGCTATCAATAACTTTGGCTCTAGCTGGACTTGGTTAGTAAAAAATGCTGACGGTAGCTTAGCAATTGTAAATACTTCAAATGCAGCAACACCATTAACTGACGAAGGTGTTACACCACTAATTACTGTAGATTTATGGGAACATGCTTACTACATTGATTACCGCAACGTAAGACCTGATTACCTTAACGGTTTTTGGGAATTAGCTAACTGGGATTTTGCACAAGCAAACTTTAGCTAATAAAACCCACTCGGTATAATATTAAACCGAGTAAGTTACCTATAAACCTAACAAAGGATAGTATTCTTTGTTAGGTTTTTTTATGACTACTTTTTAGGAAAAGCGTAACGCATTAGCCATAAAGCCTTTGTGTCGAGGATACAAGATAGAATATAAGATTTTTAGGAGGCGAAAGGTAATTGTTAATAACACGCTAATTCGGATAAGTTTTTCTAATGCGAAAGCTATACTTTTTCTAGCTTGTCGAGCTAATAAAATCACCTTATTATAACGAGGTACTCTGAATTAACCCGATGATTTTGCTCTTTCTCCAGAAGCGCTATCATTAACTAGACTACGCTGAAATGATAGAATGTTATCTTTTCTCTCTGGCATGTTTTGGGAATTTATCTTCCTTACTTCAACTTATTATTAAAGTTGGCCCGCACTCAGTCTGCGGGCTTTTTTTTGCTTTTACTTTCATTAATTAATCGACAAAATTTAGTGTCGGCTATAGTCTCAACCAAGGAGTTAGGGCTATAACTGACCTAGCACTTTCGCAGGTTCTATTTTAGTGGCTCGCCATGCAGGATATAAAGTCGCTAGCAGACTCATTATTAATGCGGTAATAACCGTGGCATAAACATCGCTTACCTGCAGTACACTAGGTAAGTAATCTATAAAATACACATCACCAGATAAAAAGGTAATACCCATTAATTGCTCTACCCAACTGATAATAGCGGTAAGGTTTAGCGCTAAATAAACGCCGCACAAAGCCCCCAACAAACTGCCAACAATACCATTAACCAAGCCCTGCACAATAAAAGCTAACATTATAGTTGTTGAGCTTGCGCCCATGGTTTTTAAAATAGCAATGTCGCCTTGCTTTTCATTAACCGCCATAATTAATGTTGAAACAATATTAAAACTAGCCACCGCTATCACTAACACTAAAACAATAAACATCACCATACGTACTAATTGAATATCATTAAATAAATGTCCTTGGGTGCGAGTCCAGTTATTAATATAAACGTAGTGATCAAAACTATAGGCGACTTGCCGAGCAATTTTAGCGGCTGAAAAAACATCATTAACACTGAGCCGAATGCTTTGTGTTTCGTTGGTTTGATAACCCATAACATCACTAGCTAGCGATAAAGGAATATACGCTAATGTCTCATCAATAGTGCCTCCAAACTTAAAAATTCCAACCACTTCAACTTGCTGCGTGATAGGCGCTGAAAATAGTTTTTTTACATCATGGCTTTGTTGTGGCGGCGGTAATAATAGCTGTATTTTATCACCAAGCTTTACCGAGAGTTTTTTAGCTACACCACTGCCAATAACAATGGTAGGTTTACTTAACTTTTGACTAGCTAATCCCTGCCACTTGCCCGCAATAATATAATCACTAATACTGGAGACTTGCTGTTCAAGCTGGGCATCTACGCCACGCACCTCTACAGCTTTTAGTTTTAAACCTTGTTGTAGCATACCGGTTAATTTAATCACTGGTGCTGCGCTAATAACGTTTGGCTCTGCTTTTAACTTTTGAATACTTTGTTGCCAATTTTTTATCGGCTCATTAACACTAATTAGCTCAACATGGGGCACAATAGAGAGCAATTTTTGAGATAACTCTCGCTCAAAGCCGTTCATCGCGCTCAGCACGACAATAAGCACCGTTACTCCTAAGCCAATACCAATAGTAGATGAAGCGGAAATAAACGCGGAGAAACCATTACCATGTCGACTACGCACATAGCGCCAGCCTAAAAAAACACTTAATGGTTTAAACATCTAGCTTACTACCTAGTACCGAAGAGTCATCACCATAAGTTGCTGTAAAGTGCTGAGTCGCCTCTCTTTTATCACCTTCGCCACTCTTATCTGCCAAAGGTAACAACTTTCCTTGTACCAATTTAACCTGTCTGTCCATACGGTTAGCTAAAACTAAATCGTGGGTAACAATAACAAAACTCGTATTCGCGCTTTTATTTAAGCTACGGATCAATTGATAAATTTGCTCTGCAGTATCACTATCTAAATTACCGGTTGGCTCATCAGCTAAAACCAATGAGGGTTTAGTCACTAAAGCACGGGCAATAGCTACACGTTGGCGCTCGCCCCCTGACAATTGTGAAGGCCGGTAATCAATTCGATGCGATAGACCCACTTGCGCGAGCATTTCTTTTGCCGCTAATAAAGCTTTTTTAGGTTTTTCTCCTTGGATCATTAATGGCATAGCTACGTTTTCTTGTGCACTAAACTCCATCATTAAATGATGAAATTGATAAATAAAACCAAGGTGTTGGTTTCTAAATTTCGCTCTTTCTTTATCTGATAATAGATGAATATCGACACCATTAATAAGTACTTGCCCAGCCGTAGGTGAATCTAACGCACCGGCAAGATGTAAAAAAGTGCTTTTCCCACAGCCTGAGCTACCCACAACAGCGAGTAGCTCACCTTTATCAACACTGAGCTCTAAGCCATTTAATACTTGAGTTTCAAGATTACCTTGTTGGTAAGATTTTGACAGTTCAATACATTGCAATACTTTACTCATTAACTTATCGCCTTATTCATTTCGTAATACCTGTGCTGGCTGAGTAGTAGAAGCTTGGTATGCTGGGTAAAGTGTCGCTAAAAAGCACATGACCAATGCTGAGCATATAATTGTAAACACATCGAGTAGCTCAAGCTTTACCGGTAATTTTTGCATACCAAAACCAAATAAATGAACCCCTATTACCGACATTATATCGTTCAAATTAAGTGCTAATACCACACCAATGAGTCCACCTAAACTAACACCCCATAAGCCATTAACCATACCTTGGGTAATAAATATTTTAATGACCTCGGTGCGTGCTAAACCTAATGTTTGCAATATGCCAATTTCTGCCTGCTTTTCAACCACAACCATTACCAAAGCAGAAACAATATTAAAAGCAGCAACGGCAACAATTAAACTTAGCATTAGCCACATCATATTTTTTTCCATTTTCACCGCAGAAAATAACGCGCCTTGGCTTTGATCCCACGTACTAAATTGTGCAGAGTGTGTAGCCGTATTGCTCGTCGCAATATCACTTTGTGTGGTAGAGCTTACGCTCGTATTTTGTAATCGCTCTTGTTGCCTTTGCTCAAGCGCTTGCACCACGTATTTAGCGTTAAAGGCATCGTCTAAATAAAGGCGTAATTTATCAATACCATCCCCTGTTCGCCTCAATAATTTAGCGCCATAATGGCTATCAACATAAACCATGGCATCATCAACCTGAGAGCCTATATTAAAAATACCCACAATAGTAAAAACGCGTTGTACTGGAATACGGCCCATTGGCGTAAAAACACTTTTATTAGGTAAAACTAATCGTACTTCATCTCCTTGAATAACCTGTAAACTATTCGCTAAGGACTGGCCTAAAATAATGCCATAACGCTGCGTTGAAAGCATGTCAATATTGCCAGAAACCATATGGGTATTGATGATATTACTTTGTTCATATTTTGGCATTATGCCTTGAACTAAGACACCTTGAAGCCCTGAAGTTGACTGGATCAACGCTTCACTTTCAAGGAAAGGAGTGACTTGTTGTACGTGAGGATGGTTTAGTAATTCGTCTCGCAACGCTAGCCAGCGCTGACTGGGTAATGTGGTAACGTCTTTATCGATAAAATCACTGACAATAACGTGAGGAACAATACCTAAAATACGTTTTTTTAATTCACCTTCAAAACCATTCATCACCGACACAACGGTAATAAGTGATGCCACGCCGAGTAAAATACCTACGGTGGAGAAAAAGGTAATAAATGAAATAAAACCGCTATGGCTTTTACTGCGACTATAGCGCAGCCCGATGAAGATACTAATAGGTTGAAACATTAGGTATTATTATTTTGTCTGGTACTAATTTAGAATATTCGGTAGCATAACACAGTCACTATAATTGTCTGTGGTAATCTCAGGTAAATAGTCTCGACTATAATTTTAGTTACGGTTATTTTAGTGATCACTATGATGACCCGTTTTTTTATCGCTACAATGACAACATCGTAACTATTGCATACGTAAAATGCATCACTTAAAAAGTTTCTATCTGGAATAACACTCATGAGTTCTCTTTCTCTTGAACAAAAGCTAGCTCAATACCATGATTTTTTTGCTATTGAACATCAATTCTCAGTAAATATCATGCCTATTGATAACAATGAAGCGCACAGCTTTGATCAGTTTATCGCTAGTATACCCATGCCCTTTAAACTAGCGACGGATATGAGCGCGATTGATCAATCAGCATTGCGCTCCTTGCAAAACTTAGGTAGCAGCGCGACTCAATTAGTTAATTTTTTAAATCAGCAATCACAAAAAATTGATTTACTTATTGGCTATATTCTTAGTCAACAAGACGAAGTACAACATAGATATAAAGGGTTAGAGTTTGGTGGTGGTGGTATTAAATTCATTACCGAACAAGCCTTTAAAGTTGGTCAGTTACTTGAAGTTAAAATATTTTTACTGGATAGTCATTGTGCTATGTATTGCTATGGCGAGGTGGTAGACGTAATATTAACTAATGAACAGTTTGTTCATAAGGTTATTTTTCACTTCATTAGAGAAGAAGACAGGGAGGTGTTAGTACGTACTAGCTTACACCAGCAAGCTAAGCAACTACAAAAACTCGCTAAACAACGCGATCAAGAGAGTAAAAGTAATGCCGCGTTAGATAAGTAAGATAAAGTACAAAAATAACCTCCTCCATCTCTTGTAAGGCTTAACGTCGCTAATCATTTTTACTAGCGTATATACTGTACATAGTAGCTACGCTTAGGCTATCAGCTAGACTACTTTTATAAGCAATGATTACCTCAATACAGTAAATAACATAAAAATTTAAAATTTTTCTTTTACTTAACTTTTCCATGACATAAAGTGTCCAGCATTTAACGACCAATATGACTTAAAGCTATGACAACTATTCAACACTTGTTTGATAATAATAAACAATGGGCAGAACAAACCACCAAAGAAGATCCAAATTTCTTTAAAAACTTATCAGAGCAACAATCTCCCAAGTATTTATGGATCGGTTGTTCAGATTCGCGTGTACCTGCAAATGAATTATTAGGCATGCAACCAGGCGAGGTTTTTGTACACCGTAATATTGCTAATCAAGTGATTCATACCGATCTTAATTGCTTATCGGTTATTCAATATGCTGTTGATGTCCTTAAAGTACAGGACATTATTGTTTGTGGTCATTATGGCTGTGGTGGTATTGGCGCAGCGCTTGATAATAAAAGTCATGGTTTAATAGATAACTGGTTACGACATATTGAAGATGTTTACCGTTTTCATAAAGAAGAAATGGATGTGCTTACTGATGAGAAAGAACGTATTAATTTACTATGTGAGCTTAATGTTATAGAGCAAGTAGCCAATATATGTAACACCACAACATTGGTTAACGCTTGGAAAAACAAGCAAAATACTACTGTACACGGCGTAGTTTATAATGTGCATGACGGTATTTTAAAAGATTTAAATGTATCGACTAATCGTCAATAATAACGTGCTTTCTTAACACGGTTAACTTAACACTATTAATGTGTATAGAACAAATAGCTTGACTTTGCTAAGCTAATCGACATGATTAAAAAGCCAACAAACTAAATAAGTTTATTGGCTTTAGCTAGCATTGCTTATCATCAACATCGACTTAACTTTAAATCTGTAGTGACACTTTTACAAAACACCACGTTCCATTTGATTGAGCTCAATCGATTTAAATAAAGTGGAAAAGTTGCCTTCACCAAAACCTTTATCATCAACGCGCTGGATCATTTCAATGAAAATAGGTCCAAACAAATTCTTAGTAAATATTTGTAATAAATATGAATTTTCACCTTGGCTATCCACTAATATTTGATGTGCTTTAATACGCTCTTTATCTTCTTTTACCCAAGGTACGCGATCAAAAATATCATCATAATACTCTGGTACTATATTAAGGGTATCCACAATAGAGCGGTCTAGTTTATCAAGTGAAGCAACTAAATCATCAGTTATAAATGCTAAATGCTGCACCCCTGGGCCATTATATTCACCAAGGTATTCATCAATTTGATTATTAGTGCTGCCCTTCCCCTCATTAATTGGAATACAAAATGTGCCACAAGGTGATTGTAATGCGTAAGAAATTAATGCTGTTTTAACACCTTTAATATCAAAGTATCTCACTTCAGTGAAACCAAATATTGTTTTATAAAAGTTAGCCCACTTATCCATAGTCCCTTGATAAACATTATTCGTTAAATGGTCTACAGCTAAAAAGCCTTTCTCTTCTGTTAAAACAGGATCAACAATATCTTCAAAATCAATCTCATAAATTAAACCTTTATTAATACCCGTTTTTGAAAAGTCTTCAATAAAATAAATCAAGCTATCACCAATCCCAAAAATAGCCGGGTAAGGAAGTTTATTATTTTCGTGCTCAGCAGATCTTGCCCCACGCTTGATCGCTTCATTAAAGGCAAAGTCAGCATTCTCAAAGCGCCAGCCCATAGAGCAAATGGCAGGTCCATGACGTTTAGCAAACGCTTTAGAAAAGCCTGACTTCTCGTTATTTACTAAGAAATGAATATCATTTTGATTAAAGTATGTTATATCACGCCCTTTCATTTTCTTAGTTTTTGAAAAGCCAAAGCCATAGAAAATTTTTTCCATAAAATCTGAATCTGGCGTAGCGTATTCGATAAACTCTATCCCACATAATTTTAACGGGTTTTTATTATCAGACTTTTTATTATCAGACTTTTTATTATCAGGTTCAGCGCTCATGGTAATCTCTCTTCATTCAAGATTTATCTGATAACTATTATCAATGGCAAATCAACGAAGCGAAAGAGTGTCGATGACGAGCGCTTAAAAAAGGTTGTAACATAAGTTGTACAATTATCCCGCGTCAAAAGTAATTGGCCATTAACAAAAGCGACGCTATGGCTGATTGTTAGGTGTACACAAATGTAAACATCTGATCATTAGTCTCTTTATATTCACGCTATGGGCGTGAGCATTAATTAACATAAGCGTTAGCAATCTGTTGGTTGAACAATAAAGAAATGTATATTACTTCACCTAACGATCTAAAAAGTATATTACAACGTATGTACTTAAATATTACACACTAAACATTACTAATAGTTAAGACCAATAGTTAAGTTTCTCATTGCTCCAGCTGTGTTAAATAAATAATTATAATATTTGTTAGCAAAATCAGTCAGAGCAACTAACCTTAAGATAAAGCAGTACTTTTAGCTTTACTTGCGGTGAACAAATTACGAACAAACAGTTACAATTTATTGAACAATGATTAACAATCAACTACTAGCGAGTTATAACTGATTACTATTTTATAAGATGATTTACTGCACATGAGTACTCGCTTGAACTGATTTTATTTTAATGAAGATATCCTATTTTTTTGGAGGTAGTTATGAGTATTTTCCAACATTATCAAACACGATACGAACAAGCTCAGCAGGAAGAGTTTGGCTTACAAGAATTCTTAACTATCTGTAAAGAAGATAATCTAGCTTACGCTAGTGCATCTGAGCGTTTACTTAAAGCCATTGGCGATCCAGAAATGGTCGATACCGCCAACGACCCTAGCCTCAGTAGAATATTTTCTAATAGAGTGATTAAGCGTTATCCTGCTTTTGCTGAGTTTTATGGTATGGAAGAAGCCATAGAGCAAATAGTGTCTTATTTGAAACATGCATCACAAGGATTAGAAGAGCAGAAACAAATCTTATATTTATTAGGACCTGTTGGTGGAGGCAAGTCGTCAATAGCAGAGAAACTAAAATCGCTCATGCAACAAGAGCCTATTTATGTATTAAGTGCCAATGGTGTGCGTAGTCCAGTTAATGACCATCCATTTTGTTTGTTTGATGCCCACTCAGACGCCCAGATCCTTAAGGAAGAATATAATATTCCTGAGCGTTATTTAAATAACATCATCTCACCTTGGGCTGCAAAACGCTTACATGAATTTAAAGGCGATATAGCGCAATTTAAAGTGGTTAAGGTATATCCTTCTATTTTAGATCAGATTGCTATCGCCAAAACAGAGCCAGGTGATGATAATAACCAAGATATTTCAGCGCTGGTCGGTAAAGTAGATATAAGACAACTAGAGCATTTTGCGCAAAATGATGCTGATGCTTATAGTTACTCTGGTGCATTATGTCGAGCTAACCAAGGTTTAATGGAGTTTGTTGAAATGTTCAAAGCTCCCATTAAAGTGCTGCACCCATTACTAACGGCTACTCAAGAAGGTAACTACAACCCAACCGAAGGTCTTTCAGCCTTACCATTTAATGGTATTTTATTGGCTCACTCAAATGAATCTGAGTGGCAAACCTTTAGAAATAACAAGAACAACGAAGCATTTTTAGATCGCGTTTATATTGTGAAAGTGCCTTATTGTATGCGTGTCTCTGAAGAGGTGAATATTTATAAAAAACTTCTTGAACACAGCGAATTAAAAACCGCTCAGTGTGCACCAGACACGTTAAATATTCTTGCTCAATTTGCTGTCTTATCTCGGTTAAAAGAACCTGAAAATTCAAGTATTTATTCAAAAATGCGCGTTTACGATGGCGAGACTCTCAAAGATACCGATCCAAAGGCAAAATCTTATCAAGAGTATCGTGACTATGCAGGCGTTGATGAGGGGATGTCAGGACTGTCTACACGCTTTGCCTTTAAAATTTTATCCCGAGTATTTAACTTCGATAGTGTTGAGGTCGCGGCAAATCCCGTACATTTGTTTTATGTACTAGAACAACAAATTGAACGAGAACAACTACCTAAAGAATTAACAGAACGCTACCTAGAGTTTATCAAAGGCTACTTAACTCCTGAATATATAGAGTTTATTGGTAAAGAAATTCAAACAGCTTACTTAGAGTCATACTCTGAGTATGGACAAAATATTTTTGACCGCTATGTGACCTATGCTGATTTTTGGATTCAAGATCAAGAATATAGAGACGCTGAAACAGGACAGTTATTTGATAGACAATCATTAAATGACGAGTTAGAAAAAATTGAGAAACCCGCAGGTATTAGTAATCCTAAGGATTTTCGTAATGAAATTGTTAATTTTGTTTTAAGAGCAAAAGCTAATAACAATGGTAAAAACCCCGTTTGGACTAGTTATGAAAAGTTGAGAACAGTTATTGAGAAAAAAATGTTCTCTAATACCGAAGATTTATTACCTGTTATTTCTTTTAATGCAAAAACATCAAATGATGATCAGAAAAAACATGATGATTTTGTACAACGTATGATGACCAAAGGCTATACCCAAAAACAAGTACGCTTATTATCAGAGTGGTATTTACGGGTTAGAAAGTCTTCTTAAAACGGCACCTCTTAGGTAATAAATAAGTAGTACCGCACAAGAGAGTGGAGGATATATGGCCAACTTTATTGATAGACGACTTAACAGTAAAAATAAAAGTACTGTTAATCGTCAGCGCTTTTTAAGGCGTTATAAGAATCAAATTAAGAAGTCTGTTACTGATGCCGTTAATGAACGTAGCGTAACAGATATTAATTCGGGCGAAAGTATCATTATTCCCAAAAAGGACTTGTCCGAACCGACATTTCACCAAGGTGATGGCGGCATAAAAGATAGAGTTCATCCTGGAAATGATCAATTTTCAACTGGTGATAAAATACCTCGTCAGCCTAAAAAGCAAGGACAAGGTGCTGGTGAAGGTGATGCTAGTGATAACGGTGAAGGTGAAGACGACTTTACTTTTTCAATATCTAAAGAAGAGTATTTAACACTTCTCTTTGAAGATTTAGAACTACCTAACCTTGAGAAAAATCAATTAGACAAGCTAATTCAATACAAGACAGTGCGCAGTGGTTTTTGTGCTGAGGGGGTTCCTGCTAATATTGATATTGTCAAATCGCTACAAGGCTCAATTGCCCGTCGTATAGCAATGACATCATCAAAACGCAAACACTTAAAAGCGCTAGAAGAAGAGCTATTAATATTATCGAATGATAAATACGATAATATTCAACAAAAGCGTCGTTTGATAGCAGAAATTAACGACCTAAAAGAAAAAATAGCCAAAGTTCCTTTTATTGATACTTTCGATTTACATTTTAGAAACTACGCTAAGCAAGCTGTACCTACCTCTAAAGCCGTTATGTTTTGCTTAATGGATGTTTCAGGCTCTATGGATCAAGCGACTAAAGAGATGGCTAAACGTTTTTATATTTTATTATATCTATTTCTTAGTCGTACCTATAGCAATATTGATGTCGTCTACATTAGACATCACACTCAAGCTAAAGAGGTTGATGAAGAGGAGTTTTTTTATTCACAAGAAACTGGCGGAACGATTGCTTCAAGTGCGTTAACATTAATGAATGACATAATAAGTGAGCGTTATGATGATAATCAGTGGAATATTTATGGTGCTCAAGCATCAGATGGTGACAACTGGGCTGATGACTCACCTCGATGTCAGTCTATTTTAGAGCAACATATATTACCTAAGAGTAGATACTTTAGCTATATTGAAATAACCCAGCGCGCTCATCAAACATTATGGCAACACTACAAGCATGTAGAAGATTCGCATAGTAATTTCGCCATGCAACACATTAAATCTGTTGCTGATATTTATCCTGTATTTAGAGCACTTTTCAAAAAAAATACACACAATGCTGCTTAATAAAAGGGTGATTAATGAAACATAATAATGAAGCAATTAAAAACACCAAGGTTACGCCATTAAATGATACTCCTGATTGGACGTTTGACTTGCTCAAACAGTATCAACACGAAATAGCCCGAGTAGCGGATTTTTATCGCCTAGATACTTATACTAATCAAATTGAAGTGATAACAGCAGAGCAAATGATGGATGCCTATGCTAGCGTAGGTATGCCTATTGGTTATAATCATTGGACTTTTGGTAAAAAATTCATTCAAACAGAGCAAAACTATAAACGTGGTCAAATGGGCTTAGCTTATGAGATTGTTATTAACTCAAGCCCTTGTATATCCTATCTGATGGAAGAGAACACCCTCACTATGCAAGCCTTAGTAATGGCACATGCTTGTTATGGACATAATTCTTTTTTTAAAGGCAATTATTTATTTAAATCTTGGACAGATGCTAGCTCCATTATAGATTACTTATTATTTGCAAAAAATTATATTGCACAATGTGAAGAGAAATATGACATAAGCGACGTTGAAGCGACCTTAGATGCTTGTCACGCTTTAATGAGCCATGGCGTTGATCGTTATAAAAGACCACAAAAAATATCCTTAGATGAAGAACTAAAAAGGCAGTCTGAGCGCGCTGAATATTTACAATCACAAGTTAATGCGCTTTGGCGCACTGTACCTAAAAAAGCGCAACTAGATAATGAAGCGAAATACCAATTCCCCTCAGAGCCACAAGAAAACATTTTATATTTTATTGAAAAAAATGCGCCATTATTACAGCCTTGGCAAAGAGAAATAGTCAGAATTGTACGTAAAATATCTCAGTATTTTTATCCGCAAAAACAAACACAAGTTATGAATGAGGGCTGGGCCTGTTTTTGGCATTATACTATTTTAAACCATTTATATGATGAGGGTTTAGTGACAGATAAATTTATGCTGGAGTTTTTACATCACCATACTAATGTTGTTGCACAACCTGAATATAATAGTAAATACTATTCTGGCATTAATCCTTATGCCTTAGGGTTTAATATGTTTATTGATATTAGACGTATTTGTGAGCACCCTACTGAAGAAGATAAGGAGTACTTCCCTGATATAGCTGGCAGTAACTGGGTAGATACTTTACATTTTGCTATGGAGAACTTTAAAGATGAAAGTTTTATTAGCCAGTATTTATCACCTAAATTAATCCGTGATTTTAAATTATTTCACATTCATGATGATAGTGATAAAGACTATGTGGAAATTGGTGCTATTCATAATAAGCAAGGCTATCAAAAAGTACGTCAGCAGCTCGCTAGTCAATACAACCTGAGCAATATAGAAGTAAACATTCAAGTAATAGATGCTAATATTGATGGCGACAGAGCGTTAACGCTAAGATATACCCCGCATAATGGTGTGGCATTGGGGAAATCAAAAAATGAGGTATTAAAACACCTGCATTATTTATGGCAATTTGACGTAAAAATCATCCAAGCTACTGAATCAGGTAAAGATAATGTTATCGCTAGTTGCCCACCGCAAACCAAAGACGAGTAACGGATTGTTACTGAGCTTACCTTGACTGCTAACTAAAGCGTTAGCAGTCATTTTTTGGGGTATCAAGGTTCAACAAAAACTAGTCTTCAGATAACTCTTTAAATACATCTTCTTTTAACTCAGACCAAAGAATACCTGAGTCAATACCATATTTACGAACTGCCAATATAGCACGATCAAATTCATTATTTTGTGCCAAGTCTATTAGTGACTGATAATACGCGCGAGTTATTTCACGCCCTTTGGGGTGGCCAAAGTATAAATTACCAATACGAGAATAAAGACCACTCAAACCATTGAGGATCAATAAATAAATAGAGTTACCTGATGCAACAACTAAATCTTTATTAAGCTGATAGTCAAACTGAGAAAAAGCCTCGCCAGTATCTTCAATCGTTAAATAACCTTTTAAATTTTCTATCGTTTTTTCTGGGTTATTTTTAATGGCGCCACGAATATAAATAGCGCTAATATTAGTGCGTGCTGACAGTAAATTATCAACCAAGTCTGGAATACCTTCTTGGTCTAGTTGTGCTAACGTTTCTAAAATATTTAAGCTGGAGGTTTCCCAGAAATTATTTACTTTAGTCGGCTTACCATGCTGAATGGTTAACCAGCCATCTCGGGCTAAACGTTGTAAAACTTCTCTAAGTGTCGTGCGAGTTACACCAATAAGCTCTGATAATTCACGCTCAGCGGGCAATATAGAACCCGGCGGAAAACCACCATTCCAAATAGACTCAACAATATATTGTTCAGCAAATCCTGCTGGGCTTTTCGCTTTTATAACCATTGATCTATTACCTGATAATATTGTGAAGAAGGATGAATTTCGCAAGAGATTGTACCAGATGTATGCTCATGCACAAGCACCATTAATAATGGGTACATTAAAAATAAATACCGACGGCTAGCTTAATATAAATAAAGATGATGGCGAGTATCAACAAAACAACCTAAAATCAACCGCATTTTTGTGTCAATTCGTATGGATTTTGATAGAATTCATGCCGAATAATAATCACTTAACTAGCATAGATACCAATCAGACTAATTTATTGCTCACTGAAAGAGAATTAAAAAGCTTAAAGACAAAGCATTGGTTGATGAGAATGATTATTCACTTGTCAAAGTCAATAATGCCGTATGTAAGCTTTGTAGACTCGTCCTGTGGGAGAGCAGTAGCAAACTGTTAACATCACAAAATGTATCACCCATAGCCTGTCTATGCTGACTATATTTTGTTTGTTCTAATTTGCTACTGAAGCCCTAAGTTGGTCAATATATCAATCCGTTTGGTATAACCTCACAGTCAATTTAGAGAGTAATATGAAAAAACTTCTATACATTTTACTGGCAATATCAGCGGTACTTTCTCCAAGCATAGCTTTTGCTTCAGAGGCAGCACCTTTAAATATCGATTTAACGAATCATTGGATTGGCTATACCGCCATTGCGATATTTGTATTGGCATACTCACTCGTTATTTTAGAAGAACAATTACACCTAAGAAAATCAAAACCTGTATTACTTGCTGCTGGCCTTATTTGGATTTTAATCGCTGCTTATTATAGTGCCAACGGTATGCCCCACGTTACTGAAGTAGCCATTCGGCATAACTTTCTTGAATATACTGAATTATTCTTTTTCTTATTAGTGGCGATGACTTATATTAATGCGTTATTAGAACGCGATGTATTTGACTCACTGCGAGACTGGTTAATACAAAAAGGATTTAGTTATAAAGCATTGTTCTGGATAACAGGTATTCTAGCCTTCTTTATTTCACCTATTGCCGATAACTTAACAACGGCATTAATTATGTGTGCGGTTGTCTTAGCCGTCGGTAAAGATGAACCTAAATTCATTGCTATGAGTTGTGTTAACATAGTAGTAAGTGCAAACGCTGGTGGTGCATTTAGTCCGTTTGGTGATATTACTACCTTGATGGTTTGGCAAAAAGGCATTGTTGAATTTACCGAGTTTTTCCAGCTATTCTTACCTTCTCTTGTTAATTTCATTATTCCTGCTTTTATCATGCAATTTTTCTTACCCCATGGTCACCCAGTATCAGATTCAAGTGGTATAACCCCAATAAAGAAAGGTGGTTTAACTATTGTTGGCCTGTTTATTTTAACAATTATCACTGCCGTTTGTTTCCATAACTTCCTACATTTACCGCCAGTATTTGGCATGATGTTAGGTTTAGCTTACTTAAAATTCTTCGGTTATTATATTCGCCAGACAGGGTTTGGTGAGATTGATCACTCAGACTCTCCAACAAGTCATGTTGTTGAAGATAACTTTGATATTTTTGATAAAATAGCGAAAGCCGAATGGGATACTTTATTCTTTTTCTATGGTGTTATTCTTGCTGTTGGTGGTTTGGGCTTTTTAGGCTACCTTGGTATGGCGTCAGAATTTATGTACGGTGAACTTGGGGCAACTAATGCCAATATTTTAGTCGGTATATTATCGGCAATTGTTGATAACATTCCCGTTATGTTTGCAGTATTAACCATGAATCCTGAAATGTCTCATACACAGTGGTTATTAGTGACCTTAACGGCAGGTGTTGGTGGTAGTTTATTATCTATCGGCTCTGCTGCCGGTGTTGCTTTAATGGGTCAAGCAAGAGGTTATTACACCTTCTTTAGTCACCTAAAATGGACTCCAGTAATTTCATTAGGTTATGGTGCCAGTATTTACGTACATTTACTAATAAACTAGCTATCGTAAACCCTTAACTCATAATGTTCATTTACCATAAAGTAATAATTCATTGGTAATCACATCATGTTATTGTATAAAAGCCTCTTATTCGTTAGAGGCTTTTTTATTGGAAATTTTCAGAGGATTTTTTTTGAACTATTTAAGTGATATTACCACCAAGCGCACCCCCTGGTTATTGTTAACCTTGTCGGCATTAGCATTAGAGCTATCGGCCTTATATTTCCAGTACATATTAGGTCTAGCACCGTGCATCATGTGTGTGTATCAACGACTGGCCATTTTAAGTATCTTTTTTGCAGGTGCTATAGGTACTGTTGGACATAATAATTTATTAGCAAGGTTATTCGCTTATGTACTATGGGGAATAGGTGCAATTTGGGGGCTGCTCATAGCATTAGAGCATGTAGAAATGCAAGAAAATAGTGGGTCACTATTTTTTAGTTGTGAATTTATTCCTAACTTTCCTACTTGGGCGCCATTGCATGAATGGCTACCCTTCTTATTTGAAGCTACTGGAGATTGTGGTGATATTGCGTGGCAATTTTTCGGCTACAGCATGCCACAATGGATGGTTGTGGTGTATGCATTGTACACAATAGTCTTTGCCGTGGTATTGATGAACCGTTTAGTCTGTAAAAAGACATTGTAGACGCTAGGTTTAAGTACTAATTCTAGCCACTCACTTGAATCACTAAGATAATAGCCTCGAGATTATTATCTTAGTGATGTGATTAACCATATATTTACTCACTTATTTAAGGCTAACAAGAGCGAGTACTCATATTAGTACTTAATCAATATCACTTAATGGCCAAATAACAATGTGATCTTCAAACTGCTCAAGACTAACCTCATTGTCTTTAACAATTTTTCCTCGCACTGACATACCCGCTTTATGCATAGCTGATTTTTTGCCTTTATGTAGCAATGGATGCCATGAAGGAATACCGCGCCCTTCTTGTAAGCGGCGGTAAGTACAGCTTGGTGGCATAAAAAATACTGCATCAATATTTTCTTGTGTTAAACGCACACAATCAGGCACTAGTGTTGTTCTTTGCTCGTATTTAGAACATTGACAGGTTTTTTCATTTAACAAGTGACAAGCAATATTAGAGTAAAAAATTTGCTCACCTTCTTTGATATGATCGGTCGGGAGAAGCTCGGATGCTTCATCGGTAGCTTCATCATCAATAAACTTGTTTAAACAACATTTAGCACAACCATCACACAATGACTCCCACTCAGCGCGCGTCATTTCTGTTAACGTTTTACTCTGCCAAAAAGGCTGCTTTTCAATTTTTTCATTAACCATATATCACTACTTATTTTACTACTGTTTTGATGACTTCAATGACGAATCCCACCGTTAAAAGGCTAATCAACTACTTTATCGGAGGAAACTTAATATGATCAGATAAATGACCGACTGAGCTGACAAAATAATAAGACAAATTCCAATGCATTAAGCTTTTATAATTATCATAAGCAAGGTAAACGCGACCATTTTTATCATCAGGCAGCACTAATGCCGCCTTAATATCAACACTGGGTAAATTAGTGCCATCTGAGCGTCTTACCCCCAGCGCTTGCCACTGCGCCAAGGTTTTTTCTGTTTTAGCCCATGCTTTTAACCAGTTTTGTCGATTACCTGTATTTTTAGGAATAGCTAAATTATAATCAAAATTTTCTGGTAACTTAACCTGACGACCCCAGGTAAATTCATCATCCCAACCTACCTTACGTAAGTAATTGGCCATAGAGGCAAAAACATCTGCTTGGTTTTGCCAAATATCTTTTTTACCATCACCGTCTCCATCAACAGCATAGCTCAAAAAAGAAGTTGGCATAAATTGATTTTGTCCCATTGCTCCAGCCCATGAACCTTTCATGTTGTCATTGCTTATATGACCTTCCGCTAAAATAGTCAGGGCTGCCATTAATTGCTTTTTAAAAAAAGTTTCACGGCGTCCTTCATAAGCTAAAGTTGCTAAAGCCGATATCACATTATAACCACCAGTGTACTGGCCAAAGTTAGTTTCAAGTCCCCATAAAGCAACAATAAAGCGCGGTTGAACTTGGTATTGTTCTCCTATTTGGTTTAACAATACTTGATGCTCTTTATACAAGGCTCTCGCTTTATCTACTTTCCATTTAGGTACCCGTTTAGGTAAATAAGTATCAAGTGTTTCTATGTTTTCAGGCTGACTTCTATCTGCTTTAACGGCACGTTTATGAAAGGTCACCTTAGCAAAACTTTTATTAACTAACGCCTCGCTAAAGCCATTGGCTATTGCTTCCGTTTTTAAGTTGACTACGTACTCAGCAAAGCCTTCTTCACTCAATGCCCCCTTTGCGGCAGTTGACTGTGACATTATACCAAGCATAATCAACACTGCTAAGGTGATTATGTTCGTTAAAAGTTTCATTAAGGATCTCCTTACTCTTGTTTAGTTTTCATAGCAGCTTTATGCTCTTTTAATAAGTCTTCAGTCGGCGGCGGTAACTGTAAATAAAAGCCTTCTTCAAGCAGGTTTGTTTTTACTTTTTCTAAATCAGCCATACCTAACTTATCTTTAGTCGCCAAATTAATAATGGTTACTAAATTGGGAGTACCAAAAACTTTCATCAATTGTTCTGGAACGCTAGAAAAATCATCTCTTTTTTTAACAAAGAGATATGTTTGTGCTTTTCGAGCACTCTTATAAATGGCACATAGCATAATGAAAACCTATAGATAGTAAAAAAGAATGTTTTGATAAGCATATAACATACTTATCAAAACATTGAATCTGAGTGGTGTACTGAGTTGTTGATAACCTTGCTATTTGTCACCTTGCTTAGCAAAGTCTAATAGTGATTGACCAAACAATTGCTTACGCCAGCTTGATAACAATTCAACTTTATTTTTGCTATTACGCCCGCCGTTTAAGTCAAAATACCAAGTTAAAAATTGATTAATTTGTTTTTTAGAAGCAATATTTTCTATTGCTAAGTCATTTTTTTTGGCTGTATCCACTAAAAAAGACTTCACTTGTTTAAAGGTTTGTTTGTAACCTGGGTACTCATCTAAACGGATAATCTTTTCTGGGTAAGTACTCTCATCTGCTTTATCGGCTTGATTTAATACTGCCAGCATTGCTTTACCTTTATGGCGAATATCAAGGGTTTCAACACCTTCAAGTGTTGTCATAGCACTTACACTGTCTGGGTTGCTTTGTGCTAAGGCGAGCAAGGTATTATCTTTTGCGACAAAGCTAACAGGTAAATCACGTTTTTTAGCTTGTTGAAAGCGCCAACTTGCCAAATATTTTAATAAATTTAGCTGCTTAGGATTTAATCGCCAACTCATTTTAATATTAAGATAAATCTCGTTTTCATTAACAGGGGTAAACTTTTTATCAATCATGCTTTGTGTTTCTAACTTTGCATACGTTAAAAAGCCCAGCTCCGTTATTTCAGCTAATAGTGTAGGATAAATAGCAAACAAATGGTCAACATCCGCACTAGCATACGTTAACTGCTTTTCAGTTAACGGTCTTTTAGTCCAATCGGTACGTGACTCAGATTTATCTAATACAATACCCGTAAAGTGTTCGACCATAGCCGCATACCCCATTGATAAACCGTGTCCTAAAAAGGACATCATAATTTGACTATCAATGACATTGACTGGCTTGCACTGCCCTGCGGTTAAAAAAACCTCTAAATCTTCAGAGCAAGCATGCAGTACTTTAGTTATATTAGCATCGGTAAGTAACGCCCAAAAAGGACTTAAATCATCAACAGCAAGCGGGTCAATAAGCGCTAATTGCTTGCCATCACAAACCTGAAGCAAGCCTAACTTAGCATAGAAAGTGCGCGTTCGAACAAACTCAGTATCTATGGCTAACACATTAGCTTTAGCTAGTTGCAGGCATAATTGTTCTAAACTGTTTTGATCTTCAATAAGTTGATAATGCATAATGTAAATTCTATTGCGACTATTTGTGACGACGACGATTACTTTGTTGATTACGTTGCTGATGTTTTTTAACAGAGCGACGAATTCGACGACTTTTCGCATTATCCATAGCTTTTTCATCAACTTTCACTTTACTGACGGCTTCAGAAGGTAAATCAACTAATTGGCGATAGTAATTCACTTCTTTTAACGCTAACTCTCGCCAGCCACCCATAGGTAATTGTCGCTGCATTTCCATATCACCATAACGCACTCTAATTAGGCGACTTACTTGTACATCTTGGCTTTCCCAGAGTCGACGAACCTCGCGATTACGTCCTTCAGATAACACCACATGGAACCAATGATTTCGGCCTTCACCACCGCGATAAGTTATTTTTTGAAAACGTGCATGGCCATCTTCTAACTTAACCCCTGTACGTAATGTTTGTAACATTGCTTCGTTAATTTCACCAAAAACGCGTACGGCATATTCACGTTCAACTTTTTTTGATGGATGCATTAATCGATTCGCTAATTCTCCATCAGTAGTAAATAACAACATACCGGAAGTATTAATATCTAAACGGCCAACAGCAACCCAACGACCTGTTTCAAGCGGAGGTAGACGATCAAAAACGGTTGCTCTTCCTTCAGGGTCTTTGCGTGTACACATTTCACCTTCTGGCTTGTTGTACACTAATACTCGACAAATATCTTCGTCTTGCGCAGTTAATTTTACATGATGGCCATCTAAACGAATTTGCTCTGTACCGGTTATTCTATCGCCTAAAAAGGCAACTTTCCCGTCAATGCTAACGCGGCCTTCGCTAATCATAGTTTCCATTTCACGACGTGAACCTTTACCCGCTCGCGCTAATACTTTTTGTACTTTTTCAGAGTCTTTATGCGT
Source organism: Colwellia ponticola (assembly GCF_005885605.1). Lineage (GTDB taxonomy): Bacteria > Pseudomonadota > Gammaproteobacteria > Enterobacterales > Alteromonadaceae > Colwellia > Colwellia ponticola. The sequence continues at coordinate 32,455 of NZ_SZVP01000016.1, forward strand.
CGCTTTTTGAAAGTTAACCTTTTCTACTTTTTCAGGTTCTTTTTTGTGATGACCTTTTTTGCCCACCACTTTTTTAGCTGCGTCGCTTTTGCTTAAGCCTTTTTTGGCACTGCCTTTTTTCTCAGTACCACGCGTGCCATATTTTTTATCAATAGCTTGCTCTTTTCTCGCTTGCTTTTTCTTGTCAACCGTCATTATTTTTTACTCTGTTACGTCAGTAGCAGCTCCCTAGTAGCTAACTTCTGGCTCATTTTTCGGTTCAGTTATCTAGCAAACAGCTGTTAAATAAGTACTGCTGTATTATTTTTGCTATTACTGAAATGGAGAAGGGTCACCTTCACCTACGCGTACTATTTCAATATCGTCATTAGAAAAATCGATAACTGTGGTTGGGTGCTCACCTAAATGACCACCGTTAACAATCAGATCAACCTGATGCTCTAATAAATCTCGAATTTGTTCAGGATCATACTCTGTCACCTCGTTGCCAGGCATAATCAAACTGGTAGACATTATAGGCTCTGCTAGCTCAGTCAACAAGGCTTGTGCGATGGTATTATCTGGAATTCTTATGCCGATTGTTTTCTTTTTAGGATTCAACAATCGTTTAGGTACTTCTTTACTGCCTTTGAAAATAAAGGTGTAAGCACCTGGGGTGTTATTTTTTAATAAACGATAAGCGCTGTTATCTATACGGGTATATTCTGATATTTGTGATAGATCTGTGCATACTAATGTAAAGTTGTGATCTTTGCTTATATTTCTAATTTGACAGATACGCTCTAATGCTTTTTTATCACCTAAATGACAGCCTAATGCGTAACCTGAATCGGTAGGGTATACAATAACCCCACCTTGCTTAATAATGTCTGCCGCTTGCTTCATTAAGCGACCTTGGGGGTTATCTGGGTGTACATAAAAAAACTGACTCATGAGACTTTCCTTTTTTGTAAAAATTTATTTTTTATAATTAACTTACTGCTCACTTGTATTCATTTTTAGTACCTTGTTACTGCCATTGTGCCCAAATAGGTTTCGCGCCCACCGGCATAGTAAGATTACGACCAATATCACTCCATTTATTAGGATGATGAAAATCAGAGCCCATCGAGGCATATAAATCGTACTCTTGACAATAAGCCAACATTTTTTTTCTTTGCTCAAGGTTCATTTGCGGTAGTACAATTTCTAAACCATCGCCAGCAGCTTCACTAAAATCAACAATTAAACGTCGTAACCATTTAGCAGAAAGATCATACCGGATAGGATGCGCCATTACCGCACTGCCTCCTGCTTGATGTATCGCTTGAACCGCCTCCTCTATACTGCACCAATTAGGTTTTACATAAGCGCGCTGGCCTTTTGAGCCTTTTTTGCCAATATACTTATCAAAGGCTTGTTGCATAGTACTAACATGCCCTTGTTGATGCAGCACTTTAGCAAAATGAGCCCGAGTAATTGAGCCCTCTCCTGCGAGTTCTTTAGCATCATCATAAATAGTCGTAAAACCACACTTTGCCAGTTTATCTCCCATGGAAATCGCGCGCTGCTCTCTTGCTGCTTGTTGCCAAGTAATCAGATTTTGTAGATCAACGTTATTTTTATCAATATTTAAACCAACAATATGAATTTCAAAACCTTGCCATGCGGTTGATATTTCAATGCCTGAGATTAATCTTAATGGAATTTTTTTATCGTCTATATGCTTTTGCGCTATATCAAGACCAGCGACAGTGTCATGATCAGTAATCGCTAACACATCAATTTGAAAGTTCGCCGCTCTATCTATCAAGCTTTGCGGCGATAAGCTACCATCTGAACAATGAGTATGACTATGTAAGTCGATACGTTTATGAGCAAAACCTTCGGTTTCTACTATCAAATGTGGGAAATCAGTGGTTGACAGCAACGCCATAATAAGGTCTTCTATAGGGGTAAAACTTAGTGTGATGATAAGTTTACTAATATCATGTAAATAATGATACTTTTTCCGCTATTTCATTTACTATTTTATTGGTAAGCACGGTAACTGTTAATTTGTGTAAGATTGACTAAAGCTCGTTAGAGTCGGCTAAAATAAGCTACGCAGTTAAGAAGCAAACTCAATAGCGCCAACACTAAGACTAATTAACATATAACTCGTAAATTAAAGGCACATCAATAATGAACACAGCAAAGACTAATATTACATTCATTTGGTGGTGGCATAACTCGACATAATTGGGTTGTGATAGTTGCGTGTCTCTTAAAAAAGAGTAAACATATTTCAAAAACCCGCCCTTATCAGCGGGTTTTTCTCGTTAAAGCGCGCCACATATTTTAACTTGGTGCCTTAGCAATAAAATCAACAAGCTAAAGAATAGAAAAATACAATACTCATAAAATTATCTTAATAAAGGATTGACAATGAACAAGACAAAAACATGGTTTATTTGGTGGCTACTGCCTATTTACGCAGGATGACAAAGTACCCTTAAATAAACTCTATAGAAGTATTCAACATGACTAAAATATTATCACCTAGAACCGTATCACCTAATAATTTATCTGATAAAAACAGTACTACAACAGCTGTGCATACCATTGAAGATAGTAGTGACTATCAAAATGATCCATTAAGCGTTTACCAATTATTATGTCACCAAAAACAACATAATCTCTTATTAGAATCAGCCGAAATAGATAAAAAGCATTTGTTAAAAAGCTTATTATTAACCGATGCGGCCGTTAAAATTGTTTGTAATGGCCACACGGTCACTTTTTCTGCTTTATCTCTTAATGGCGAAAACGCTCTCGATTTTGCCGCAGCTCAACTGCAACCTCATGCTACATTAACTATAGATGATGAGGGGAAGTCATTTACGGCAACCTTTAGCGAAGTCGCTACCGACCTTGATGAAAAAACACGCTTAAGTGTTACTAATCCATTACACAGTTTACGCTTATTTAATCAACTCACTGATGATAAAAGTCACCCCTTTGCGGTATTTTTAGGCGGCGTTTTTGCTTTTGATTTAATGGCAATCGCTGAGCAGTTACCAGAGGTTGATGACGGTGATAATACTTGTCCAGACTTTGTTTATTACTTAGCTGAAACGCTAGTGATTATTGACCATGAAAAACAAAGCACTGATATCATAGGTAATATTTTTAATTGCAGTGATACTGAAAAAGCTAAGCAAAGCAAGTTGACGATCACTAACCGTGTGGCACATATCAAAAAAACACTCGCTAGCGCAATAGATGCTCAGCAAGTATCCCCCTTAAGCCCTTCATTTGCTGATATTACTAATGAACAGGCCTTTAATGAACAACTACAAGTTGATATTAGTGATCAGCGCTTTTGTGACATTGTTGAGCAACTAAAAGAAAACATTCGCGCTGGCGATATTTTTCAAGTGGTGCCCTCTCGTACCTTTAGCTTACCTTGTTTTGACTCAATCGCTGCTTACAAGGCACTTAAGCTTAGCAATCCTAGCCCTTACATGTTTTACCTCCAAGATAGTGATTTTTGTATTTTTGGCGCCTCACCAGAATCAGCCTTAAAGTATCAGGCCAGTAGTCGCCACGTAGAGATTTATCCAATCGCAGGCACGCGCCCGCGAGGCTTCGATCAACAGGGAAATATTGCTTTAGATTTAGACAGCCGCATTGAATTAGAACTAAGACAAGATAAAAAAGAGTCGGCTGAGCACATTATGCTGGTTGATTTAGCACGAAATGACATTGCGCGTGTTTCACAGCCAGGTACTCGCTACGTAGCGGAGTTACTAAAAGTTGATCGTTACTCTCATGTTATGCATCTAGTTTCTAGGGTCTGTGGTACCTTACAAACCGATTTAGATGCATTGCACGCTTATCAAGCCTGCATGAACATGGGCACTCTTTCAGGGGCACCTAAAGTTAAAGCCACCTCACTTATTCGAACGGTAGAAGGCAAAAGACGCGGTAGTTACGGCGGCGCTGTTGGCTACTTAACCGGCACGGGTGAAATGGATACCTGTATTGTTATTCGCTCAGCTTTTGTTAAAGATAATATGGCGCAAGTACAAGCTGGTGCCGGCGTAGTTTTTGACTCTGACCCCATCAGTGAAGCCAATGAAACCAGGCAAAAAGCACAAGCAGTAATTAGTGCTATTGTAACGGCTAATGCTACCGCAAAAACATTAGCTAATTCCCCAGCAAAGGAGCAAGTTCATGACTAAATTATTTATGCTCGATAACCTAGATTCCTTTACTTATAACCTAGTTGATGAGTTTCAGTGCTTAGGCTTTGAGCCAAGTGTTTATAGAAACACGCTCAGCGCAGATTTTATTTTTGAAAAAATGCTTACCCATACCGAGCAAACAGCCGAGCCGGTATTACTTGTTTTATCGCCAGGCCCAGGAGAGCCAAGCAACGCTGGTTGCTTAATGGCGCTGATTGAAAAATGTATTGGCCGTATTCCTATGCTAGGTATTTGTTTAGGTCATCAAGCCTTAATAGAGCATTATGGGGGGAAAGTAGACCGAGCAGAAGAAATTGTTCACGGTAAAGCATCAAGTATTACTCATACTGGCTTTGGTCCTTTTGAAGGTATTAAAAGCCCTTTACCCGTTGCCCGTTATCACTCATTAATAGGCACAGATATACCCACAACGTTAGAGGTTATTGCCGACTATAACGGCATGTGTATGGCTATTAGTAATGACAAGGATGCGGTGTTAGCGTTTCAATTTCATCCTGAGTCAATATTAACCACCTTTGGTACACCGTTATTATCACAAAGTCTACAGCATCTGCTGGCGTTAGCACCTTCACTTAGTACAAGTCTTAATACTAATCATAGTAATAGCGTTAGTGCTAACGTTAGCGGGGAGTAGCATGACAAATTTACACGTAACAAGTTCTTCACCAATGAGTTCATCGACAATGGACAGCTCTGTAATGAATAGCAACAATATAGACAAAACTGATATAAAAAATATTTTACCCGCCTTAGTAGACGGTATTGATTTAAAGCAGGCACAAAGTCATGATTTTTTTCAGCAAGTACTGCAAGGTAATATAGCGCCAGCGTTAATGGCTAGTGTATTAACAGCACTTAAAATAAAAGGTGAAACACCGGAAGAAATTGCTGGTGCTGCCATCGCTATTCGAGCGGCCGCTACGCCATTTCCTCAATACGGCAATGATGAAGATGCACCAGGCGAGATTATTGCTGATTGTGTAGGTACTGGTGGTGATGGTGCTAATACGATTAATATTTCAACAACAGCGGCTATTCTTGCTGCAGCTTGTGGCTTAAAAATGGCAAAACACGGTAACCGAAGTGTTTCAAGCATGTCTGGCTCTGCTGATTTACTTGAGGCATTAGGTGTTAACTTATCGATGTCACCTGAGACAGCAAAAGATTGTTTAACGCAAACTAATTTATGCTTTTTATATGCGCCTGCTTATCACTCTGGCTTTAAACACGCAGCGCCTGTAAGAAAGGCGATGGGCATTCGCACACTATTTAATATTTTAGGACCGCTAGTTAACCCTGCAAAACCGTCGATTATGTTATTGGGCGTGTACACACCTGAGTTATTAACCCCCATCGCTCAAGCATTACAACTTACGGGTGTTAAACGTGCTTTTGTCGTTCATGGTAGTGGTCTTGATGAAATTGCCTTACATGGTAAGACCCAAGTCGTTGAAATTAAGGATGGTCTGTTAATTGAGCGAACTATTGTTCCACAAGACTTTGGCTTAGACAGCTATTCTCTTAATGATATTAAAGGCGGTACGCCCAGTGAAAATGCCAATATCATTAAAGACATCTTATCAGGTCAAGGAAAAGAGGCACACAACGCTGCTGTTATCATTAACTGCGCCGCATTACTTTATTTACATGATAAGGCTGACTCACTGGCTCAAGCTGCGCAACAAGCTGCTAAAGTGCTCGCTTCAGGTAAAGCCATGGTGACATTATCGTCATTAGTAGCACTTTCAAATGAAAATCCTAATACGACAACATACGACAATAAAGGTTGAAAAATAATATGCACTCAACTATGAATACTTCAACGATAAGTACATCAACGCTAACTACTTCGGCAACTAACGCTGAAAAGAATATTTTAGAGCAAATTGTTGATGATAAGCGCATTGAAATCGCCGCATTAAAGATAGCTAAACCTTTAACAAGCTTTATTGATGACTTAGTCCCTACCACGAAAGATATGTATGCTGCTTTAACCAAAACAGCGGATAAACCTTATGCTGGTTTCATTCTTGAATGTAAAAAAGCATCGCCGTCTAAAGGTTTAATTCGCGCTGATTTTGATGTCAAAGCCATCTGTCAAACCTATGATAAATACGCCGCGGCTATCTCAGTGCTAACCGATAAAAAATATTTCCAAGGTGATTTTGACTATTTAAAAACCGTGACTCAGTCAGTAAAGTGCCCGGTACTCAATAAAGACTTCTTTGTTGACAGCTATCAAGTTTACTTGGCCAGACATTATGGCGCTGATGCGGTTTTACTTATGCTGAGTGTGTTGTCCGATGAAGAATATATTGAGTTATCGGCTGTGGCCAAGCGATATAATTTAGCTGTTTTAACCGAAATATCTACCGAAGAAGAGCGTGACCGAGCTATTAGGCTCAACGCCAAAATGATTGGTATCAACAATAGAAACTTACGTGATCTTAGTACTGATATAGCACGTACCTTTGACTACGCACCGACATTACCTGACGATACCATTATTATTTCTGAATCGGGCATTACCACCAATGCTCAAGTACGAGAATTAGCGCCAGCAGTAGATGGATTTTTAGTGGGCAGTTCGTTGATGGATCCGCAAAACAATCGGTATCAAGATATTGATTTAGCCTGTCGAAAACTCATTTATGGTAATAATAAGGTCTGTGGTTTAACGGATAAAAAATATGCTAGTGCTGCCGCTGATGCTGGCGCACGCTTTGGTGGTCTTATTTTTGCTGAGAAGTCACCACGTTATGTTACTAAAGCACAAGCAGCAGACATTATTAAAGCAACACCAAAATTAGAGTACGTGGGTGTTTTTGTTAACCATGATCGCGCGACAATCATCGATTTAGTAAAGAGCCTTAACTTAAGCGCTGTTCAGCTTCATGGTAGTGAGGATAGCCAGTATATTGAAGCGTTAACCGCTGAACTTAGCGCTAACAATTGTAATTTTTGCCAAGTATGGCATGCCAGCCCTGTAATACAAAGCGCTCCCTTGCTTGCTGCCAATGTCAGTCACCATGTACTTGACGGACAAAGCCCTGGCAGTGGTAAAGCATTTGACTGGCAAATATTAGCGTTAAGCGAGCAAAACTTATCAACTAGCTTTTTAGCCGGTGGCTTAAACAATGACAATATTGCCCAAGCGCTCATACAGTTAACTCATCTAGATTTATTTGGCTTAGACCTAAATTCAGGTGTAGAAGATAGCCCTGGCATTAAATCAAGTGAAAAGTTAACACAAATATTTTCGAAAATTAGGAATTATTAACATGTCTGATACAAAACAGAACACTTCTCAAGAGAGCATACAAGTGAATAACTCAACTAAACAACGCTTACCCGCCTATTTTGGTGAGTTTGGTGGTATGTATGTTGGTGAATTATTAGTACCTGCACTAGAGCAATTAGAGCAAGCTTTTATCGAATCTCAAACCGATGAAGCTTTTTTAACGGAGTTCAATAATTTATTAACAAACTATGCTGGTCGACCAACACCATTAACCCTGTGTCGTAATATTGTTAAAAACCCTCTCGCTAAAATTTATTTAAAACGTGAAGATTTATTACACGGTGGCGCCCACAAAACTAACCAAGTATTAGGTCAAGCCTTGCTCGCTAAACGCATGGGTAAGACTGAAATTATTGCTGAAACAGGCGCTGGTCAGCACGGCGTAGCAACTGCCATAGCGTGTTCATTACTAGGTTTGAAATGTAAAGTTTACATGGGCGCAGTGGATTGTGCGCGACAACAGCCGAATGTTTTTCGTATGAAGTTAATGGGCGCAGAAGTTATTCCTGTCACTGCGGGCTCAGGCACACTAAAAGACGCCGTCAATGAAGCGCTACGAGACTGGTCTGCTAATTATGAAAAAGCACATTACTTACTCGGTACTGCTGCCGGGCCTCACCCTTTTCCAACTATCGTACGTGAATTTCAAAAAATGATTGGTGAAGAAGCTAAAGCACAGCTTTATAAAGAAGAAGGTCGCTTACCTGATTACGTTATTGCCTGTGTTGGTGGTGGTTCAAATGCTATTGGTATGTTCAACGACTTCATTAAAGAAGAAGGCGTAAAGCTTATTGGCGTTGAAGCGGGTGGTAAAGGTATTGATACTAGCCAACACGGCGCTACGCTTGTAGCAGGCACCAAGGGCATGCTACATGGTAACTACACCTATATTATGCAAGATAAATCGGGGCAAATTGAAGAGTCTTATTCTGTTTCAGCGGGTCTTGATTACCCTGCTGTTGGTCCGCAACATGCCTTTTTAAAAGATACTAACCGCGCACAATATGTGCCCATTAATGACGATGAAGCTTTAGCAGCATTTCAAGCATTAGCCTTAAATGAAGGTATAATCCCTGCGCTTGAGTCATCACACGCGCTTGCTCAAGCACTAAAAATGGCCGAATCTGCTACCCAAGAAACTATTTATTTAGTCAACCTTTCTGGTCGTGGTGATAAAGATTTAGCCCATGTACACGCTATTCTTTCCCCAGAAGACGCCTTATCAACTAACAACGTTAAACACAGAGGAGAGGCATAATGTCAAACTCAACTATTGCACAAGCAGGTGCGCGTTATCAAACATCTTTCGCTGCTTTAACAGCAAAAAATGAAGGGGCTTTTATCCCTTTTGTCATGATAGGCGATCCTAATGCTGAGCAATCATTTGCCGTAATAAAAAGTTTAATTGATGCCGGCGCAGATGCATTAGAGTTAGGCATTCCTTTTTCTGATCCCAGTGCTGATGGCTTAACTATTCAACATGCCGCGCTACGCGCTTTAAAAGCTGGCGTTAACACCGATACTTGTGTTGATATATTACAGCAAGTGCGCGCCTATGCCCCGCACATCCCCATTGGTTTATTACTTTATGGCAACTTAGTTTTTGCTCGTGGTATTGATACTTTTTATCAAAATATGAGTGACGCTGGCGTCGACTCGGTTCTAATAGCCGATATCCCTTTAAGAGAAAGTGAGCCCTTTCGTCAAGCGGCATTAAAATACGGCATTGCCCCTATTTTTATTGCGCCACCTAATGCCAGTGATGAAACATTACGTAGCGTAGCGTCATATTCTCGTGGCTATACTTATGTATTAAGTCGCACCGGCGTAACCGGCGTAGATAGTGCTAAAAGTCCACAAGACACAGTGGCTAACACGGCAAATACCTTAATTGAACGTTTAACACAATATCATGCCGCACCACCCGTTTTAGGCTTTGGTATTTCAACACCACAGCAAGTGAAAGATGCACTTAACGCTGGTGCATTAGGGGCCATTAGTGGCTCTGCTGTTGTTAAAATTATTGAAGATAACCTAGCTGACCATAATAAAATGCTCAGCGACTTAACCTGCTTTGTTGGTGAGATGAAAGCGGCAACCAAATAAGGCGTGGTTTTATACTGACCATGAGTAAGCAAAAGGGGCAACTATACTGCTCCTTTTTTGTGAGCTTTTTATATTTTGAGCTCTGAAAATAAAGTGTCAGATATAAAAAATGCGACTCATTGAGTCGCATTTCTATAACTAGCTTATACGGTGCATCCTGCACACATACTTAATGCTCTCATCTCTTCCCTGAACAACTATCCCTAGCATTTCCTTTATATCCGTTATGAGCCCATTCATATGCTCACTTAATCCTTTTAGGTAACGATTAGCTTCCCTGTCTATCATCCATAATAGTGTATTCCTGACTTTGGTTTTCCTCACCAAGCCGCATCCCTGTTTATTATCCCTAGTGGCATCCTACCACTTAGCTTTATCCTTAAAGCCTCCTTGTTAAACCTTTTTTAAGTAATACCTTAATACTATTTAAAAATAAAACATCCTGCTTTAGGTTTTAGCGTCTAGCTGTTATTAAAGTACATATCCTTTTGCACTTTCTTCGATACCTTTACTCAGTACCTTATTTAGTACAAGTATCCTTACCTGCCTCTTCCATGAATAGCATCCATACCTCAAGCTTTATACATCCACTGTAACTAACGCTTGCTAAGTTATTATTACCGTCCTCGGTAAATCCTACTGTTACTAAATATCCTTTAAGTAACTATTATGTCCTTATGTGCACAAAAAAATATGCTGAAGCGTCCTGCCTCTTGTCTTCCTAACATTATTAATAATACGCTAAATATCTCTTATAGGGTCTTGTTACCAGTCAAAACAATAATGTAAATAGAATGTAACTTGGTGTTTTTTTTATTTGCTGTTATTAATCAATAGGTTATTTTTATAATTCACATAACAAGCTTATAAATGCCAATATATCTCACAGCAATGTAAGACATGTCTTACAAAAAAAATAGCATTTAGCTAGTTCTGCTTTATTGCCATGTTCTGGTTACCTCACTCATCTCATCAAACGCTAATTCAAAATCAACTAAAATAGCCTGTGTAGTGTGCAAATCCCCCTGTTGATAGTGTGACTTTATAGCATGGGCAATTGAATGAACTTTATGATGAACTTGTTCTAATCGTTCAATACCTTCCCTTGCAAAAAGTTGCTTTGTTTTTTCACGTGCTATCCAATTACCACAGTGACAATAATGACTATCAATAATAGGCCAATATGTAACACCATCAGATCCCTCTGATACTTTTTCAGTTAACTTGTCTTTCCATTGTCGACTCAATATTTTAAATATGGCTAAACTATTTTCTTTATTACTACGAGACTTATTGCCACAAAGTAGCCAGTCTTGGTTAGCAATATAGTGTCGTAACCAGTAACTAAACTCACTAGCAGGCATAGGCGGCGCAACCTCATAGCCTTGCGCTTGTTCGCAGCCCATCATTAATAACATTAAACCATGATTTTTACTTTCAACACCTTCAGCAATCACATTACGGCTAAATGATTGAGTTAAGGCAATAACGCCCTCAATAATTGAGTAATCACTGGGATCATCGAGCATATCCCGAACAAAGCTTCGATCAATTTTAATGGTATCAACGGGTAAACTTCTCAAGTGAGTCAACGATGAGTAGCCAGTACCAAAGTCATCTAAGGCAAAGCTGACGCCCAAACGCTGTTGGCAGGTTTTAATAATGTCAGTAATAATAGAAATATCGCCTAAAGTCGAGCTTTCCAATATCTCTAATTGTAAGTATTGACTATCAATAGTGGGATATTTAGTTAAATTATTTTTAAGTACGTCAAAAAACATAGGTGACAATAAATGGTTTGATGAAATATTAATACTCATTTGAATAAGGATATTATGCTGCTGCCACTGAGTAAGTTGCTGTAGTGCTTCATTTATAACCCATTCACCAAGCTTGTTTTCTAATGGTGTATCATCAATAAAGGGTAAAAAGTCGAGTGGTTGAATCAGCCCTTTATCAGGGTGAAGCCAACGTATTAAGGCTTCAACGCCAAAAACATCACCGGTAGTCATATTAACTTTGGGCTGATAATACAGCTCAAACTCATTATTAGCTAACGCCTGTTCAATTTCTTCAAGTTGGCTATTTTTTTGAATAATAAGTTGGTCATAATCAGGATTATAAAGCTGAGTACGATGTTTACCTGCCAATTTAGATTGATACATAGCATGGTCAGCATGACGCAATAAAGTGTCAATATCGCTGTTATCAGAAGGATATAAAGTGACGCCACTAGAAGCGGTAATATTATGTTGAACACCATCAATATCATAAGGTTGTGCTAGTGATTGGTGAATACGATCCATAGTCACTTCATATTGTGATGCTGATTTTAGATCATTAAGTAATATGGCAAACTCGTCGCCACCTTGACGTGAAACGGTATCCTCTTCCCTAATGCACTCGGTAATTCGCTTTGCAACTTCAATTAACAAACGGTCACCAACATCATGACCATAGTTATCATTGACGGGTTTAAAATCATCTAGATCTAAAAAACAAATAGCGAGTTGATGACCCGTACGTATACTATGAGCAATAGCATGGTGAAAACGGTCAACAAATAATGCACGGTTAGGTAGTTTAGTCAATACGTCATAATGAGCCATTAATTTGAGTTGCTCTTGCTGACGTTTTAAATCGGTAATGTCAGAAAAAAGGCAAATATAATGCGTTACTTTACCCTCATCGTTTTTTAATGATGAGATAGAAAGCAGCTCGGCATAAAGATCGCCTTGCTTTGATTTGTTCCATACTTGACCTTGCCAATGACCTTGCTCCGTAACCGCTTGCCACATTGCTTGATAAAAGTTAGCACTGTGCTTACCTGATCTTAAAACGTGTGGTGTTTTACCAATCATCTCCTCACGGTTATAACCGGTTATATCACTAAAAGCTGGATTAACATCAACGATAACCTGTTCTTCGTTAGTGATCATAATAGCCTCATGAGTATTATTAAAGACCCTAGATGACAGCTGTAGTTTTTCTTCGGCCAACTTTCGTTGATTGATTTCTATTCTAAGCGCTGTAGTTGCTTCACTTATTTTCTCTTTAAGCTTACGAGGTCTATCCATAAGAGAATAACAAAGCAGCGCGGCTATTAGACTACTAGGTAGAGTTAACCCCCAATACCAAGATGAGTGAAAAAATCCCGCGATATGATTACTTTTTTTTTCAGTAACCGCTATTTGCCATTGTGCATTAGGTAATCGTATAGTGCTTTTTGCGATAGGATTTTCAAAAACTGCTGCCTCACCAAAAAAAACATCTCCTTGTGCGCCTAAACCATCCTTACCTCGTATAGCTAGGTTAAAATCTTTCATTAAATTAACAACTAATGTATCTTCTAATAAGGATTTAATATCAATTAATACCGTAGCAAATCCCCAAAAATTTGCTTGTTGGTCATTAATCCCAGGAAAAAAAATAGGTCGCCTTGCCGTAATAGCCTGCCCTCCCTGGATCAAATCCATTGGTCCTATAATAAGATAGCTATTATCTTGAATAGCTTTTAAAGCCAATTGACGACGTCTAGGATCGGTAAGTAAATTGTGTCCTATGACTTGTTTATTAAATTCAACATCCGTGACATAAGTCACAATACCGTCTGGAGCTAGTTGAAGGCTGACAATACCTGTTAAATCATTTAAAAGTAATGAAGTGAAATTATTAAAGTCTTCAACTGAAAATGTTTTATGGGTGTAAACAAAAGCACGTAAACTACTTGTTAAGTTTAAGCGAACTTCCATTGAAGAAGAGATAACACCGGCAATATCGTTAATTCTTTTTTCTGCCGTAGTGCTACGTGATTGTAAAGCAGACTTTAATTCAACGTGATAGAGCCAAAAAGCCACAAAAAAAATCAATGAGAAACAGCATAAAGCGCTAATTAATGGCAGAGCATGTAAACCAAAAAAGCGCTTTTGCTTTTTGCTTTTACACTGGTTAACTGCATTGTTATTTTTTTTAGCTTGCATATTCATCCTTAAGTAACTTAATAGTGAATATATTTTTTAATGGTTACCCTAAACAAGTGAATAGAGCATCAAAGATCCATTTATGCTTAATTTGTTACTATGAATAATTCCCCTCTAAAAAGCAAATTAGTCATTTAATAACATTGATGAGCGATGTTAGTTACCGTAATGTTAACGCTATTTTTATGCTTAGCTTTAATTAATTTTATAAAGAAGCGTTAACTAAAGTTAATTAGTTTAGCTGGTTTAGCTGTATTAACTATGTTGTCAGCATAGTTAATTTTAGCAGTAAAAGAGAAGCCGCGTTTTACCCTGAAAGGATTAATAGTGAACACAGCAACTAATGTAAAGTTGCTTTGCTAAAGTAGATGGGAATAAATACAATCGAGACTTATCTACTCAGTTATGACTTATTTATAGCCATTAAATGCATGCTAATTGTGGTAATGTTATTATTTTGAATAGTCCTCACCATTACCTGTTTCAGCTAATTTACCGTTAATAAACTGTAAAAACGTACACTCATCTTTAGTCGTTAAACCATCTTTATGTTTGCGTTGCGTTCGATAATATAAAACACGTATGGTGTTTTCTGCTTCAGCATACGTTTCAGAAAAATCAGCCACACCGAGTTGCTCTTGTGTATCGATAAAAGAAGTACCCAATTGTATTTGCGCTATTTTTTTACGATTTTTATAAGCTCTGTCTTCACTATCACTCACAAAGCCATTCTCTATGCCATCATCATTTATTTTAATAACACACCCAGATAATGTCATTGCTAATGGCGTTACAATCAGTAAAGCGATCATCGTCTTTTTAATCGTTAATTTTTTCATGGTCAATCTTCCTTAGCTGTACAATGTAATTGTTATAAAAAGTAATCTTTTTCATAACAGCAAAAAACTAGCCATAATCATAAGTCATTGAAAAATAAACAACTTAAAAAGCAGAGAGAGGAATTACAAGACATCGTTAGTGATATTGGCTAAAATATAGTTAAATTAATTAACATTATAATAGTAACTAAAATGACAATTACCGATGAAATTTTAATCTGCGCCAATCAATTAGCCAACACAGGCAAAAAGCCAACCGTTGCCTTAGTTAAAGCAAAATTAACGCAAAAAGTGCCATTAGCCACGTTAATTACTACACTTAAAAATTGGCAACATCAGCCAGATTTTATCGCCTCTGATACCCCTGATACGGCCGTTAACGAAGGTCAGGCTATAAAAGACAGCGCAGTGTTACTTCAGCCTGTACTTAATGCTTTACTTGCCAATAATAGTGTAATAGAAAAAATGATTCAGCAATCACTAACCGCTGAGTTAATCACGATAAAAAATGAGCTCAGCGAAATAAAGTCATTGGTACATAGCTTAACCGAGCAACTTGCTAAGCAATAATTCAACTTTATCATACGCTCATTAGTTAGCGCTCATTAAGCAGTATGGTGTTAATTGACTAATAAAATCAACAAGTGAATCGCTGAGTTTTTTATGCGGTTTACAGCCTACTTGTTCAACCCAAACCTCACCGCTATGGTTATCAACCGAAATAATCATATCTTCTTCATCGGTTACCGCAAAAAAAACCGTTTCAGCTTGCTTGAGCCGTTGCTTCATTAAAATATGGCCAATGATGTTCTCTTGTAAACGTGCAAAGTCATCTTTATTCCAAGCAAAAAGCAGTGATAACTGTCCCTCATCACAACTAGCTTCAATATCACCACTAAATATAGTAGTAAAATAGGTTTTAATATCTGGGTGTAACTCCAGGTTTAATGCCGACTCAACATTGGCAAAAGACAATTCTTCGTCATTAGTCTTGGTTAATAAGTCTGGCGTTATAGCCACTGGCTGCCAATAATAGTGATGCTCATCGTGTTGACCTTGTTCACAAGGTGATAGCCACTGCTTATCATGCTCTGTTGTAGGTAGGTGTCCAACTTGTGCAATATACTGCTGGCTATAGTTGTTACTAAAGGTTAAAAGCATTTGCGTTAAAGTTTTATTTGTAGCTGTCATATAAAGAAAAATCCTTTAAAATAGCAAGATACTAGCTCACTACTGAAAAAATTATGGCCAATTATCAAAATGCGACTGAACTCAGTAATTTAACACTGGGTAAAAACACACAATATTGCAGCGAATATACCGCAGATTTGCTACAAGGAGTACCTAGAAGTTTAAATAGGGACGACTTAGCGCTAAATCAAAGTAACTTACCTTTTCTTGGTGAAGATGTTTGGTATGGCTATGAGCTTTCTTGGCTCAATGAGAAAGGTAAGCCAGTCGTTGCCGTCGCTGAATTTCGTTTTGCTTGCACCAGTGAAAATATTGTTGAGTCAAAGTCGTTTAAACTGTATTTAAATAGCTTTAATCAAACTCGCTTTAACAGTGTAAAAGAAGTAGAAGAGCTGTTAATTAAAGACCTGTCTGCCATCGTGGGTTCTCCAGCAAGGGTAAGTTTATTTGGTGTAGATCACTGCCCCGCTTTAGAGCTTGTTAAAAGTAACGATAAGCATATTTGTATTGATGGGGAAGATATTAGCATTGAGAATTATGAATATAACTCACAATTACTCGCTACCGCACAAAACAAAAAAGAAGACACGGTTATTGAAGAGCACTTAGTGAGCCATTTATTAAAATCTAATTGTTTAATTACCAATCAGCCCGACTGGGCAAGTGTCTACATTCATTATCGTGGCAAAGCGATAGATCATGGGACATTGTTGAAGTACTTGATCTCTTTTCGCCAGCATAATGAATTTCATGAACAATGCGTTGAAAGAATTTACTGCGACTTACAGCAACTTTGTCAGCTCGATGAATTAACCATCTTCGCCCGCTACACCAGACGCGGTGGCTTAGATATTAATCCATTTAGAAGTAGTCATATTGAACAAGCTCCGTTTGCTAGAACATTGCGTCAGTAACTTATCGCAAATTTTTAATACACAAAAGATGCCTAAGCTTACTTACTATGTTTGGGCGTTTTTATTAATAGATTTACTGGATTCATTTTTGCGAAAAATAGACTCCGTCTAGCCTTACAATTTTTTCTGAGAATTGGCCTTCACTAGGTATAATTCTGAACTTGTTTATAGGTAATTCTACCCTAATATTATCTTCATAGCGTATGAATACTATATAGAGTCCGCATGAAACCATACATAGAACAATAAAAGTTAAATAAATTTATATCTATCACTGATAAATAACGTTTTTATGTTATAAATTGTCTTATACTAAGAAAAATAAAAATGGTAAAGGCGTTATCTAGATAATTAGCAAAATAAAAAGAGCGCGTTAACAAATCACTCGTTTTTATTCTCTCACTTTTTATTGACATATTTTTATTACCAGACTTTTTATTAACAGATGATGTTATAGCTTAAGGATTAATAGGTTTTATGAATGATAGTTCTGTGGCCCAAAAGCAACTAGAGGCCCTAAAAAGAAAGCTTGATAACGCTATCGAGTCTCGTAGTTCATTAGAAGATAGCTTTACTGTGCAATCTACACTGCTCATTCAATTTATTAGTAAGCTATCGCTTATTTCTAAAGGTATAGACCTAGAGTTAGACAATCGTTTAGCGCAATTAAGAACCTTATTCACTAAATCAGCGCCCTTTACAGAGATAGAAGAAAAAGTCACTGCTATTACTAAGTTATTACAACAACATAGTGTCACCAATCAACAAAAGATCGCTCAGGTACACCAGCAATTTACCCAGTCAGGCGAAAGTTTACAAAAAATAAAGGGCTTACCTGATAATTTACGCAGGGATTTACGCCAATTATTGCAAGAAACAAAAGACAGTAAAGATGTATTAGTACAATACATGCCTTTACTGGGTCAGTTGTTAAGTTTTTATCAGCAAGCATTAACAGCAAAGCAAACACCTAAAATACAAGGTCTATTGCAAACGCCACCCGCTATGACAAAGCAAGATAAGTCGTCAAACGATCAGTCAACGGAACTGCTAACTAAAACAGCGAGCACAGCAGGTGCAATAATATTTGATAGTAATATCATTGAAAAAATATCAGTATCGTTAAATTCATTACCCTTATCTAAAGAGCATACTAATGATTTATTGGTCATTAAAAGAAAGCTAATCGCGGGACAATCAAATGATGAAATACTTCATCATTTAGTAGAAATATTTGATGTTATTGTCGCTGATTTTAAAAATGAAAAAAACAGCGCTGAACGTTTTTTAACGAGCTTGAGTGCAACATTAAGCACAGTTCAAGGTACAGTAAAAGAAACAATTGCGGCACAACAAGATTCTGAACTGATTCATAAAAAGATTAATCATAAGTTACATAATCAATTAGCAGATATGAACACTAGTGTTGAAAAAGCGCTATCCTTAAATCAAGTAAAAGACGACATTAACGAGAAGCTGCAATTTATTGTCAGTACGTTAGAGCAAAAAACAAAATTTGAACAACAAAATCATAATAATTTAGTTGGTAAACTCAATAACATGTCTACAAAAGTTCAATTACTTGAGCAACAAAGTAAAGTATTTGAAGAAAAACTTGCTGATCAAGAAAGAAAGAGTATGCAAGATGCGCTAACCAAACTCGCTAATAGAGCCGCTTTTGATGACTACTTTGCTAAATCCCTAGTTAGCTTTCACCGCAAGGTTTTTCCACTAGCTATTGTAGTGATCGATATTGATGACTTTAAAAAAATTAACGATACCTACGGCCATGCTGCTGGTGATAAAACATTACAAGTCATAGCCAATTCACTGGTAAAAAATGTTAGTAAAGACGCTTTTGTAAGCCGTTATGGCGGCGAAGAGTTTGTCTTAATTTATTCAACCACCGAACAAGAAGCATTAATAGCCGAACTGAACTTGCTGAATAACTATGTGGCTCGTTTACCCTTTAAGTTTAAGAATAATAGAGTGAGCATAACGCTATCAATTGGCGCTACGCATATCAAGCATGATGATAATATTCACCTCGCTTTTGAGCGCGCTGACCAAGCAATGTACACAGCTAAAAAACAAGGCAAGAACCAAGTCGTTTATACACAATAATCACTAAATCAACTCTTGTGCAAGCGCTTGTTGAATCAGTGCTTTTCACGCATCAAAATTTATTGTACTCGTCCCCATATATAGATATATAGCATAAAAGGAGTAAGTTATGCATATCCAAATAAACCCCGTTGGCAACATGAATCTACTATCACAGTCTGAAGTAGATCAGTTACAACACTCTGTTAGTAGTGCATTATATAATCTTTACCGTAGTTGCTCTCTTGCCGTACTTAATGCCGGCTCAAACACTGATGATGCAGAAGCAATTCATCAACAATACCACTCGTTTGAAATACACGTATTAAGACGCGAGCGTGGCGTTAAACTCGATTTGATAAACCCACCAACAGATGCCTTTGTCGATGATAAAATTATTCGAGGGATCCGAGAGCATCTTTCAGCGGTATTACGCGATATTTTATTTATGCATAGCCGCTATAAAACGATGCCAACCTCGTCACAAGGTATAACCGACGCGACCTTTGATATATTAAGAAACGCTAATATTATTTTACCTGAAACAGAGCCTAATTTAGTAACATGTTGGGGCGGTCATTCAATCAGTCATGATGAATACAAATATACTAAGGCGGTAGGTTATCAGCTAGGTTTACGCGGTTTTAATATCTGTACGGGTTGTGGTCCTGGGGCGATGAAAGGCCCAATGAAAGGCGCAACTATTGGTCATGCTAAACAGCGTATTAAAGATGGCCGCTATATTGGTTTAACAGAGCCTAGTATCATTGCCGCAGAGCCTCCAAACCCAATCGTGAATGAACTGGTGATAATGCCAGACATTGAAAAGCGCTTAGAGGCTTTTGTGCGTATATCACATGGTATTATTATTTTCCCTGGCGGAGCGGGCACTGCTGAGGAGTTACTTTATATTCTGGGTATTTTACTGCACGAAAAAAATGCGGTTCAACACTTCCCTATAATTCTTACTGGTCCAGCTAATGCGATTGAATACTTTAATGAAATAGATGCTTTTATTGGTGCTACGCTAGGAAAAAAAGCGCAATCGTTATATAAAATAGTGGTTGATGACCCGGTGAAAGTTGCTCAATTGATGAAGAGCGATCTTGATCAAGTACTTGCGCACAGAAAATCAACAGGCGATGCTTTTCATTTTAACTGGTCACTTGTGATCGCTGAGGATTTTCAACACCCTTTCGAACCATCACATGATAATATGGCTAACTTAAATATCAGCCATGAACTCCCTACCGCTGAACTTGCCGCTAATTTACGCCGCGTTTTTTCAGGTATAGTCGCTGGTAATGTCAAGTATAGCGGTATTAAAGCAATACGTGAATTTGGCCCTTTTCATATTTCTGGAGATAAAAAAATCATGGCATTAATGGATAAACTACTGGCTTCATTTGTAAGTCAACATCGCATGAAGTTGCCTGGGAATAAGTATATTCCTTGTTATAAAGTAATAGAGCATTAACATTGAGCGCTCACTTACTACTTATTGATGCGCTGAATCTAATACGTCGTGTATATGCAGTGCAAGAACGTCCTTTTATGCAAATAAAACGACAAGATAATGATGAGTTATCAGCGAGCACCCAAGCCCAAGTACTTTTTAATACCCAAAACAATTGTGTCAACGCGTTAATAAAGATCCTCGGTCAGCATAAACCAACGCATGCGCTAGCCGTATTTGATAGTCAACAACCTTGCTGGCGCTATCAATTGTTTGAAGGGTATAAACAAGGCAGAAAAAAGATGCCTGAACACCTAGCTGATAAATTAGTCGACATACAAGATGCCTTTATGGAACAAGGTGTTGACTCGTTAACCTCTGATGAAGATGAAGCAGATGATCTTATTGCTACCTTAGCAGTAAAAATGGCGCTTCATGGTCAAAAAGTCACTATTATCTCTACTGACAAAGGCTTTCTCTCATTACTTCGCCCTAACATTCATATTTATGATTACTTTAGTCGTCGTTACTTGGACGAAGCATATGTACAAAATAAATTTAATGTAAAGTCTGCTCAACTCATAGATTTCTGGACATTAACTGGCGATAATACCAATAAAATTGAAGGTGTTAGTGGTATTGGCCAGGTCAATGCAGCTAAATTACTTAATCAATATGGCTCATTAAAAGCAATACTTAGCGCGACAGATTTAAAAACGTCTATTAAAAACAAGCTACATGAAAGCTTAACGCAAATGAATTTAGCAACAACCTTATTAACCTTAAAACAAGATATCCCTTTAGGCTTTAATTTGAAGGATATTCGCTTCACAGCAACCGCTCAAAATCATGACAATATCATTGCTATTAATACGCAAAGACGCTAACTATGAATAATAAAGTAATCATCAAAGTACTATTAGCGCTACTTTTTTATGGCTTTTTTGTTGCGCTAGTGGTTATTTTTTATGATGACAGCCCTGATAAAATGACATGGAATGATAGAGAAGCTTATAATCGCCAATTTATTGCAAAAATAAAAATAGACACATTTACTTTTGAAAAGGCACTATCTCATTTGGGTAGCCCCGATATAACCGAAGCGATAACGATAGATAACATAAATTATCAAGTGATGTTTTACCGCACCCAGCATGTAAAATCAGATGGCATTACTACACAAGATGAGTGTACTTTTTTATTCTTTATTAACGGTATGCTCAAAGAAATTGGCTTAGGTAATAATTATCCTAAGCAATGGGGTATTATTACTCACCATCATTAACACAGCTTAGCAAGCGCGGCAATTATAGACTAAAGTCAGATTGATACTCACTCAGTAACTCTCTACTATCATCTGTAAAATTATAAGTAGAGGCACTTGTCGCTGCTATATTAATAAGGTTCAAGCTCGCATAGATAGGGTTGCCATGATATAAAGCACACCAAAATAAAGTACTGGCTTTAATCGCTAGACTTTACTGGAAAATATTTTTCTTACTATGCGTTACAGGCATATCGTCGTTAAAGAAGTACAACATTAACTGACGATGTATTATTTTACAGTAATACTTCAAAGTATTATGACATAACAAGGTGAACTTAATGACTAAACAAACCATCACGGTAATTCCTGGCGACGGTATCGGTCCGAGCATTATTGATGCAACTATTCAGGTGTTAGATAAAGCAGGCTGTAATTTTGCCTATGAATATGCAGATGCGGGTTTAACCGCTTTAGAAAAACATGGCGAGTTGGTACCAGAAGAAACAATTAAGCTAATTGAAAAAAACAGAATCACCTTAAAAGGCCCGTTAACAACACCCGTTGGCGAAGGCTTTACCTCAATCAACGTCACCTTACGTAAACAATTTAAACTGTACGCCAACCTACGTCCGGTATTATCGTTTAAAGGCACTAAAGCGCGTTATGAAAATATTGATATTCTCACCGTACGCGAGAATACCCAAGGTATGTATTCAGGTGCAGGTCAAACAACATCTGAAGACGGTACCGAAGCGCACGCCATGAGTATTGTTACACGTGAAGGCGCTGAAAAAATATTAACCTTTGCTTACGAAACAGCAAAAAAAGAAGGCCGTAAAAAAGTAACCGCTGTTCATAAAGCGAATATTTTAAAATCAACATCGGGTTTATTCTTAAAAGTAGCACGAGAAGTAGCATTACGTTACCCTGAAATTGAGTCAACAGAGATGATTGTTGATAATTGCTGTATGCAGTTAGTGATGAACCCTGAGCAATTTGACGTGATTGTAACCACTAACCTTTTTGGTGATATTCTATCTGACTTATGTGCTGGTTTAGTGGGCGGCCTTGGTATGGCACCAGGCGCAAATATTGGCGATGATTGTGCAATTTTTGAAGCAGTACATGGCAGTGCTCCAGATATTGCAGGTAAAAACCTTGCTAACCCAACTTCTGTTATTCTGGCTGCTATTCAAATGCTTGAATACCTAGATATGGGTGATAAAGCCGAAAAAATTAGAGCGGCTATTACTGATGTTATTGCCACAGGTGATAGAACTACTGGTGATTTAGGCGGTACTCATGGTACTACCGACTTTACTCAAGCAGTACTTGAGAGACTATAAACGTTAAAAACTTATCGTTGTGAAGATCAGCTTATACAGAAAAGGCCGTTAAGTTTATTCATAACTTAACGGCCTTTTTATTTTGTTTATTGAGTCAATAATTTATTAAAGTAACAGTCTATTAGGTAACGACACCCTAATTTAACTTATTATGACTCTTTATTGCTAAGTGGCGCTGGTGATAATAAACGTGCGTGCACCGTCACTTCTTCACGATCATAGTAAAGGTGTTTTGCATACAGTTCATATCTCACGTTATGTAAAGCAAAAGCATCTTTGATTGCTTGTAAATCATTGTTAACTTGCTGATAACGCCCTTTCATTGGTAGCTTTAAGTTAAACATCGCTTCTTTACAATGACCATGTAATAACCACTCGCTCATCAGCTTAGCAACACGTTGTGGCTTTTCTATCATATCGCACACTAACCAATGAACATTTTGCTTCATAGGTTTGTATTTAAAACCATCCATCATCTTATGCTTTACTTGCCCTGTTTCCATTAGGGATTCAGCCATTGGACCGTTATCTATTGCCGTTACCATCATACCACGGCGTACTAATTGATAAGTCCAACCGCCAGGAGCAGAGCCTAAATCAACCGCATTCATGCCCGATGTTAAACGTTCATCCCATTCCTCTCGCGGGATAAAGTGTAAAAAGGCTTCATCTAGCTTCAGTGTTGAGCGACTGGGTGATGCGCTGGGGAATTTTAATCGAGGAATCCCCATCACATGAGGTGAACTATTACGTGCTAATGAAAAGCCTAAAATGACTTCTTGTCCGCTGAGAAATAACGCATGTAAAATAGCGCCTTCAGGATCATCTGCTGAATTATTAGCTTTCTGGGTAAGCACTTTGTTCTTGCGCAACGCTTGACGTAAAGGGACAGATAACTTTCGACAAAACTTACTTAACGACTTGCCATCATTATCATCAGCCATTTCCATACGTAAATCGCTGTATTGCCAATCATTACCTAATACTTCAGTAATAGCTTCAACTCGATTGTAATCTGGCAAGTCTATTTTATCCGTTACCGTGACAAACCACTGGCGAGCAAAAACAAGTCGCTTAAGCGGCAATTTATTCATTAAGGCTTCACCATGTTCGCTGACATGTAAGTGAAAAAAAACTAACCCTTGGTTTTTCTTTAGCTCTAAATAGCCATACATTTCGTTCCAAGCAGCTTTTTCTTGGATTTCTGCACCACACTCTTTTTCAAAGCCAGGTCGACAGAATAATACAATGGAGGTCATATGTTGTTTTACCTTTTCTAGCTAACGCCATCCTTTAATAAGATATGAACGTCAGCGTATTAACACGATAACAGTGCCATTAAAAACAGTGCGTTTAAAACAATGTTATTTAAAAGCCGTATCGTTAAAAATTATTTTTACCTTCTACCGCTAGCAACAGCCATGCAAATGCAAAAGCAATGCCACCAAAAGGTGTTAACTTGCCAATAACGGCCAGTTCAAAAAAAGACTTAATATATATTGTGCCGCAAAAGCATAGAATACCCATGACAAAGGCAATACTTGCCGCAATTAATACCGTAGAAGGCTTAGTAGTTTTCAACCAAACTAAAGTAGCTAATAACGCAAGCGTATGAATAAATTGATATTGTAACGCTGTTGCTAAACTAGATTGCACAGTAATAGGCAATGCTTGACCACCATGGGCGAGCCAAGCGCCGAATAGTACAGAAAAACAGCCACTGATACCAACAATAATCATCATAGTGTTAAGTAAAATAGACTGCACAGCTGATTTTATATGTTGAGGTTTATTGTTCTGTGTAGAATTCATCGTGTTTTCTCATGTTAAATGCTCTAATTAGTGACTTGTTATCTCTGCTTCTCAATGATTAACAGCCAATGAGTCAATAAAACAAACTATTTCTGTAACAGCTCTTTTCATATGTGCAGAGTAAGTAAAACCAGATTTAACCCTTGGTTTAAAGCTATGATCGCCGTCTTCTAAAAAAAAACATTGGCAGTGTTTTGGCAGTTGATACTCGCTAATTTCAGCTTTATTGCCTAGAGTATCACGATCACCTTGAACAATTAACACCGGCTTTTTAGCATCAAATAAAGGTTCAAGCCGATGTTTTTCTGGTTTTTTCGTTGGATGAAAAGGATAACCTAAACAAAAAACTGCAGAAATTTTAGTTAGCACGTTAGCGGGTAACAAGGTAGCATCGGCAACTAACATGGCCGCAACGCGAGACCCCATCGACTTACCACCAATAAATAAAGGTAAGTCTGTATCTAAGTGCTCAATAACATAATGAATAATAGTTTGATAACACGTTAATAGTTTAGGCATTCTATCAGGAGGGTATTTTTTACCTGTTAATCCCCTTTTATCCATAAAAGGGAAATTAAAACGTATAACATTAATATCCGATTCATTAAGTTGTCGTGATATTTCATTCATAAACTCATGCGACATATTAGCGCCCGCGCCATGGGCAAAGATAACCTGTGCTTTAGCATTCGCTACCCTATTAACTAATACACTAATGTCAGTGCCTTCTTCACCGATAATTTTTTCTTCTAAAGTCATTAATTTAATTGTCCATCTGTAATTTGTTCTTGCTCCGCACCAACCATTGCTAGCATCCACTCTCTAAAAGCGATAATTTTACCAATATCTTTTTGATTTTCACGACAAACAATAAAATACGCGTTATTACTCACTAAAACATCGTTAAAAGGACAAACCAAACGTCCAGAATCAATATCAGGCTTAGCTAAGACACTGTAAGCCAACGCAACACCTTGACCATGTAAAGCCGCTTGCAAAACCATGGTTGAATGACTAAAAATAGGCCCATGATTAACATTGGCGCCTTTAACCCCGACTTGTTTAAACCAACGCTTCCAGTCTTTACGTGAGGTATCATGCAGTAGCGTATGCTCAGACAAATCGGCCAATGATAGTAACGGTGGTTTACCGTTAGCGGCATTTTCTTGTAGTAATAAGGGGGAGCAAACGGGAATTAAGTATTCGGTATGTAACTTATCCGCATGAATATTTGGCCAACGACCTCGTCCATAATAAATGGCAATATCGACATCTTCAGTAAGAAAATTTTCCGCTTGGTCGACTGCTTTGATCCTAACATCAATATCCTGATGTAACGAACTAAAGGTGGTCAACCTTGGCACAAGCCATTGAATAGCAAAGCTAGCTTGTGAACTCACCGTTATCGCCCCCTTAGCTCCTCTTGCGAGCAGACGCTCAGTGGCATCATGTAGTGAGGTGAAAATATCCTTAATATCTAAATAATACGACTGCCCGTCTTCGGTCAGTAATAACGAGCGATTTTTTCGCATAAATAATTTAATGCCTAAATGCTCTTCTAATAATTTTATTTGATGACTTATTGCCGCTTGTGTAACAAAAAGCTCTGCTGCTGCTCGGGTAAAACTAAGCTGCCTTGCCGATGCTTCAAATGCTCTCAAGGCATTTAGTGGTGGTAGTCTTTTAGCCAAAATACGCCTTAACATGTTTAATAAAATGCAAAATATGCGGTTATTCTCTGCATAAAAACCCTTAAACTAAGCATAACAATTAATCATTAGTTATTCTAATGAATAGCATTAATTTAAGTCGGTTTTATTTTTTATCAACTGGGGTAGTATGCGCGCTGTAGATGAAGGACATCATCTCAATGTTTTATGTAATCAAAGTATAGCTTATGTTCCCAACCCATAAGCTATCGCTTTTTTAAAAGTAAAACCAGCATGAGAAAAGGTCCTAATACATCTATATGAAATTAATTTAGAGAATATTTAGGACAAATAACATGAAGCATTGCATTAAAAAAACGCACTTACTTATAACACTATTAGCCTGCTCTTTATTGAGTACTTCGGCAATATCTGCTGTACCTAAAGCCGTACTTGTTAAAGTAGATCCGGTTAACCCTGGGCAATTTATTGATATTGCTCATAACCATTTAAAGACATCTTTAGTCACAGCTAACATATTATTTATAAAACCATCAACAGACAGCACTATTGTTGAACAAAAGAAATTGGCTAATAAAAATAAGCCTATGACCTTAACGAATAACAGCGTAGTTGCTCAATAACCCGCTTGAGTTGTGCGGTATCAGTAAGCGACAACTATTGCTTAATCAACATGATAATGATCCGATCTAAATAAGGTTAAAGCTAAAAAAGGTGTCCTCAGACACCTTTTTATTACCTCAGTAAATAGAACAACGCTAAACGCAAGTGACGAAGCTAATCAGTGACCAGTGGTGTAAAGCCTTTTACTAAATCATCTATCGCTTTCATTTGTGCTAAGTAAGGCGCTAATTTATCCAGTGGTAGAGCACACGGTCCATCGCATTTAGCTGCTGAGGGATCTGGGTGTGCTTCAATAAATAAGCCAGCTATGCCTATGGCCATGCCACTGCGGGCTAATTGCGCCGCTTGAGCACGACGCCCATCAGCACTATCACTTCGTCCACCAGGTTTTTGTAAGGCGTGTGTTGCATCAAAGATAACTGGCGCGTAATTTTTCATTTCATCCATCGCCAACATATCAACAACGAGGTTGTTGTAACCAAAGCAACTGCCTCGCTCACACAAAATAATGTTATTGTTACCTGCTTCACCAAACTTGGTAATAATATGCTTCATTTCATGTGCCGCAAGAAATTGTGGCTTTTTAATATTAATCACTGCGCCCGTTTTAGCCATGGCAACAACCAAGTCAGTTTGTCTGGCTAAAAAGGCTGGTAATTGAATAACATCAACCACTTCGCTCACTGGCTGAGCTTGGTAAACTTCATGAACGTCAGTGATAATCGGTACATTAAAGGTGGATTTAATTTCTTCAAAGATTTTTAACCCTTCATCTAAGCCTGGTCCCCTGTAAGAATTAACTGAAGAGCGATTTGCTTTATCAAATGATGCTTTAAATACATACGGAATACCGAGTTTTTGTGTCACTTCAACATAATGCTCAGCAATTTTCATGGCTAAGTCGCGTGACTCAAGCACATTCATACCACCAAATAATACGAACGGTTGTTCGTTAGCAACGTCAATGCCTTTAACTTTAACGGATTTTATTGTCATCATTTTTCCTAAAAGGTGTTCTTAAAAAAATATGTTTATTTTCAGCTCTATTGCAAAAAAACTATTACTCTCTAGCTACCGATGATACGTAATAGTTGACCACACATCCAAGCCATGTAAGTACCTAGAGCATAGCCTAATACCGCCAGCAAAACACCGACAGGTGCTAATGACGGATGAAATGCCGAAGCAATGACAGGCGCAGAAGCTGCGCCACCAATATTAGCTTTACTACCTACGGCTAAATAAAAAATAGGGGCTTTAATCAACCGACCAACAGCAAACAATAAAATAACGTGTATTGCCATCCAAATTAAGCCAATAACTACGTACTTAGGTGCTTGTGCTATTTGAGTAATATCCATATGCAAGCCTATGGTAGCGACTAAAATATATAAAAAACTACTGCCTACTTTTGAGGCTCCAACAGACTCAAGTTGTCTCGCTTTGGTAAAAGATAAGCTCAAGCCAATAGTGGTCACTAAAACGATGATCCAAAATAATTTACTGTGTAAACTAAATTTTTTCAGTTCAGGAAAATTTTGTTGGAAAAAAGGCACGAGTAAATCAGCAGCAAAATGAGCCAAACCTGCTGCACCAAAGGCAATGGCGATAATCAACATAAAGTCTTTTAGATCTGGTGTGCGTTTATGCGCTTTTTCAAACGATTCAACATCAGCAATAAGTTTATCAATTGCCGAAGTATCTGCGCCACTTTTAGCATCAATCGCTTTATGGTTCGCGGCAATATATAACAAACATGCCATCCAAAGGTTAGCCACTACAATATCAACGGTAACCATAATGGTAAATATTTTACCATCGGCCAGATAAATCTCTTTCATCGCTAGCATATTAGCGCCGCCGCCAATCCAACTACCAGCCAAAGCCGCCATACCACGCCAAACCGCTTCAGGACCACTAACACCAATAAGTTCAGGCCAAATAACAGAAACAATGAGTAACGCAATAGGTCCGCCAATAACCACACCAACGGTACCTGTTAGAAACATAATAATGGCTTTACTGCCAAGCCCTGCAATGGCTTTTATATCAATGCTTAGCGTTAACAGTACTAAACAAGCTGGTAACAAAAAGTATTTTGCGACGTCGTCAACTTGGCTAAATTGCGCGCTAACGATGCCAAAGGTATTTAATAAAGAAGGTAGTAAATAACACATTAATAATGCCGGGACGTATTTATAAAATGTCCGACACACATTATTTTTACTATTAGACGTATAAAAAACAAAACCAAGAATAAGCGCTAAAAGGCCTAAGACGACCGCGTCATTGGTAATAAGTGGTGCAGCTATAACAATATTTTCTTGCATCAGGTTACCTTTTTTTATTTTTTATCTTTTATCTTTTATCATAACGCTTAATAGCTTTTATCACTTTATAGAAGCTAATTAACATTAATGTAATACGTTATTATCAATATCTATTTGTTCAAGCTGAATTTTTAATATTTGTGCGGCAGGATCTTTCGGGCACTGCTCTACAAAGTAGCGATAATCATCTACCGCGACTTTAAAGCAATCAAGTTGGTGTAGTAAAAAACCACGATCTCTACGTTGTAATGGATCGTCCGGGGTAAGCGACAAGATAATATCAACACAAGTCAGCGCTTTATCAAACGCTTGCTCATGAATCAAAATATTCTTCAGGGCCGATAGGTGTTCAACAAGTGCAACATTATCATCAATCGTTTGTAACCCTTGCTCACTGGGATCACCCTCTAGTTCATCTAAGCGTATGTCTAGTTCAGTCCAATCAAGTGACTCCCCAGTAACGGGATCAAAAATAATCGCGTACTGTTCATCACAGCATAAGCGCAACATAATTTTAGTAGGAATAAAGAGTAAATCTGTATCAAAACCGCAAGCAGTAATTATTTCTGCGACCAATGCTGCTTTGATAATAGGTGACATAGCTCGCTGATTTAAGCCTATCGCTACTTTATACGCTGAAATAGGCCAATGGGTCTGATAGCTATCAATAAACAAGTGCTGAAAATACAATTCATTAAGCAGCACCTCCGCTTTTTCTAATGGCGACTCAATTTCATTAATCATGGCTGCACATTGACTGATAATGACTTCTAAACTATCTAAAGAGGTATCAACTTTCTCATTCACTTGCACGCCATCGGCGAAAATATGTTCTTCAATTAAGATAAGCTTTTGCAGCAAATCTTTATCGACTGACTTTAATTCTGATAAAAATAATTCATTCATAACGAGTTAGTTAATTAATCCCATCTATTGTATGTTTAACTAATAAAAACAGTTGCTCTGTCTAAACAAACAGTATTGCTTCACGGGTCATGGCTAAGCGTATTACCAACATAACCCAGCCCATAGCGCCTAAATAGCCGAGGATTTGCATTGGCTTATTACGGGCTAATTTTAAGGTGTAGTAACCGGTAAAAATATAAGCAAATAATGCTAATATTTTTTCCGCTAACCATAGCTGCTCTATTGGATTTATACTCAGTTTTACTGCCAGAACAACACCTATGATAAGCAAAAAAGTATCTATCACATGAGGACTGATTTTTAACCATTTAGCGTCAAGTTTTTTTGAAGCGATAAAAGTTAAAATAAAGCGATAGGTGAATAAAGCAATACTCAGTACCGCAAGCGTTATATGTAAATGTTTCAACGTTATTCCTTTGTATTAATCATTGGGGTAAATAAGCCAATGATGAGTTAAATTTTTTGCCTAGTGTAACGACTTTACCTAAAAAAAGCTGTAGCGATTTTAGCCTATTAAACGTTATAAAGTATTGTTACTGTAAAGGGATTCTTTCACTACACTACCTTTGACAAATGACCTTTTGCGAGGGTAGCTTTTGTGAAGGGAGCTCTAGCTTAGTTAGCTATTTTGTAGGTAGCCCAGGTAATACGATCATGACCATTAAAGTCTTTGACTGTTTGTGCATTAGCATAACCTAAAGTGGTTAACAGTTTTCGTACCCCTTCAGCTTGCTCAAAGCCATGTTCAAAAAAAAGTGCGCCTTGGCTACTGAGAAAGCCTCTGGCTTGTTGTGCTATATGTTTAATATCACCAAAACCTTGCTCATCGGCAACTAAGGCTGATTCAGGTTCATAACGTACATCGCCTTCATGTAAGTGTTTATCTAACACATCGATATAAGGTGGATTGGAGACAATAACATCATAAGTACGCTCATTAACCGCACTAAACCAATTACTGTGAAAAATATTGACCTGACTTAACCCTAAGTCAACAGCGTTTTGCTTCGCTAATGCTACGGCATCATGGCTAAAATCAACCGCGTCAATTGTCCAGTGTGGCTGCTCTGATGCCAACGCTAAGGCAATAGCGCCAGTGCCTGTACCAAGGTCTAAGCAATGTAAGGTGTTATGTTGAGCAAAATGCTCGAGTACTAACTCAACTAACACTTCAGTGTCTGGACGTGGAATAAGCGTTGCTGGTGAAACCCGAAACGGCAATGACCAAAACTCTTGTACCCCAACAATATAAGCAATAGGCTCGCCAGCTATACGTCTTTGTAATAAGTCGAGGTAATGTTGAACGTTTGTTTTAGGTAACGTTTTTTCAGGCCAAGTTAAGAGGTAGCTGCGCGCCTTATCAAGCACAAATCCCAACAGGATTTGTGCATCAAGCTTAGCACTATCTGAACGCTGAGCTAATTGCTGCTGACCATAGTTTATTAAGCCTGCTATGGTATTAATTTGCATTGGTTTTTCTGATAACACTGCGTTAGTTTTGTTCAGCTAATTCAGCTAATAAATCGGCTTGGTTCTCTTGCATTATCGGCTCCATAATTAAATCTAAACTACCTTCCATAATTTCGCTTAGACGGTATAAAGTTAGATTAATACGGTGATCACTCATGCGACCTTGCGGGAAGTTGTAGGTACGAATTCGCTCAGAGCGATCGCCACTAGCAACAAGATTACGACGTGATGATTCTTCTTCACTACGACGTTTTTCATCTTCAGCTTGTTGTAGACGTGCTTGTAGTACAGACATCGCTTGTGCACGGTTTTTATGCTGAGAACGTTGTTCTTGACACTCAACGACAACCCCCGTAGGAATATGCGTAATACGAATAGCCGAGTCTGTTTTGTTAACATGCTGACCACCGGCACCAGAAGCCCGGAAAGTATCAACTTTTAAATCTGCTTTGTTAATTTCAATGGCATCAGATTCAGGAATTTCAGGCATAACCACAACAGTACAAGCTGAAGTATGTACACGCCCTTGCGATTCAGTAGCAGGTACGCGCTGTACGCGATGACCACCTGACTCAAATTTCATATGGCCATAAACGCCTTCGCCTTCAATTTTCATGATCAGTTCTTTATAGCCACCCTGCTCACTTTCATTGCTGTTCATGACTTCCAGTTTCCAGCCTTTCTTTTCACAATAACGGCTGTACATTCTAAAGATATCACCAGCAAAAATAGCAGCTTCGTCGCCACCTGCGCCAGCACGAATTTCAACAAAACAGTTGTTATCATCGTTAGGATCGCGTGGTAATAATAAAATTTGCAATTCATCGGCAATATCAGCAACCGCTTGTTTCGCGTCTTTGAACTCTTCCTGCGCCATTTCTCGCATCTCAGGATCGTCATCTTTAAGCATCATTTCGGCAGTAGCAAAATCATCTTCTGCACTTTTATAGTTATTAAAAACCGACGTCACAGCATCAAGCTCTTTAAACTCTTTAGATAAAGCTCTAAATTTTTCTTGATCTGAAATGGTAGCAGGATCAGATAATAGGGCCTGTACTTCTTCGAAGCGCTCTACCAGCACCTCAAGCTTTTGATAAACTGATGATTTCATTGGAGTTATTCTTATATTGCAGATAGGGGAAAGTAAATTATTGCTATTCTAGCACAGTAATAACGCGATCCACCATGCTCGATTAAAAATCGTTTCTGTGCGTTAACATCCGCTGTGCTTGATAAACACTCGACTTACTGTTTATTTTTCACTCAAAAAAGTGAATTAATAGCACTTAGTCATTCGAGTCAATGTTAAAGATATCGCGTAAATAAAGTAACTTATCAAGCTCACCACCTTGGGCAGCAGACTGTAAGGCGCTTGTTGGGGCATGCATGAATTTATTGGTAAGTTTAGTGGCAAGCTCGGCTAAAACAGCCTCTGACTTTTTACCATTTTTTAATTGCACAAACGCTTTTTCAAGCAAAACATCACGACTGTCTAAGCATTGTTTACGGTAACTAATGACGGTATCTTGAGTATTTAAGCCTCGCAACCAAGCCATAAAGTCATCAGACTGGCTATTAACAATACTTTCAGCTTGCACTGCTGCTTTACGACGGTTTTCCATGTTTTTAGCAATAATGCCTTGTAGATCATCAACCGTATATAAAAAAACATCTTCAAGTTCTGATACTTGCTCCTCAATATCTCGTGGTACAGCAAGGTCGACCATAAATATCGGCTGGTGCTTACGTGATGCTAAGGCCTGTTCAACCATACCTTTACCAATAATAGGTAAGGTAGAACCGGTAGAGCTAATAACAATATCAGCATTACGCATATGTTCAGGTATTTGCGCTAAGGTAATAACATCAGCGCCAATTTGCTTCGCCATATTGTCAGCGCGGGCTAAGGTTCTATTGGCAACAGTGATTTTACCGACATTATTTTCATAGAGATGTTTAGCGACTAACTCAATGGTTTCGCCTGCACCAACAAGAAGTACCTTAGTTTTTTCAAGACCGCCAAAGATGTGTTTAGCTAAATTTACCGAAGCAAAAGCGACAGAGACAGCACTAGCACCGATTTCAGTTTCAGTACGTACTTGTTTCGCTACGCCAAAGGTACGCTGAAATAGCCTATCCATCACCAACGACATAGACCCAGCAGCTTTTGCTTGGCTATACGCTTGCTTCATTTGACCTAAAATTTGTGGCTCACCTAACACTAGGGAGTCTAATCCACAAGCAACGCGCATCATGTGATTAACGGCTTGCTGGTCTTTATGCCAATATAAACTGGGTAAAATAGTAGAAGCTGGAACATTGTGGTAATTTTCTAACCATTGAACTAGACGTTGTTGTGTCGCATCAAAATCACCTTCTTGAACTAAGTATAACTCTGTTCTGTTACAGGTCGATAGAATAGCAACTTCGCGGCACTGTACTGCATTTAGCATTTCTTGTAGGGCAATAGAAAGCTTATCAGGATTAAAAGATATTTTTTCTCTTACTGCAACAGGCGCAGTTTTATGATTGATTCCAACAGCAACAATAGACACAGTAATAAACCTATTTTGTAAACATTCTGACAAGTTTTATAAAACTTATTTTATCTTATGAAGGCATTATAACCTAAGACCTACAATTAAAATATAATCTGCAGTATTAAAATATAATCTACAGTAAAAGCCCCTAAAAATAATACCGCTATTTACAAAGGCTAAAAAGCTATGCTTCAATACGTTTACTCTCGTGTTAATGATGTAGCAGCAATGGTCTTATTTTGAATATACGCTTTTATTTACCCTATTTATTGAGCGTTACTTTATTGAGCTTATTTTTATCCGGTTGTAGTACTCAACCAAATAAAAACGAAAACCAATCCTTTTCAACCTTAACTGGCCTCACGCCTGCACAGCGAATAGCGAAGTTAAAACAACTACAGCACTGGGGTATCACTGGAAAAATAGCTTTTATTGAAAAAGCATCGCGTAATAGTGCCACACTGCACTGGCAAGTTGATGAAAGAGCCACAACACAACAACTTAATTTAACCACCTATTTAGGCATTAATATTTTACAGCTTAAATCAACGGCGACTGATCACAGTATACAAGTGGATGGCAAAACCTATCATGGTAATAATCTTCAAGCGCTTATTTATTCGCTTACTGGCTTTACTTTACCGACCAAAGCATTAACGTTTTGGCTAAAAGGCATTCCTTTTCAAGTAACAGATAAAATAAGTAATGATAAATCAACAAAACTACCGCGAAACTTATCAAGTCTTTATAATGGTGAATTATGGCAAATTAATTACGCTGACTACCAGTATATTAATGGCTATCACTTAGCGAGTAAGTTTTCGATAAAAAAAGATGATTTATTAATTAAAATATCTGTTAACCGTTGGCTTATTAACGAATAGTTGATGTATTAACGGATTACCTAGTCTCTGCTCAAGTATTAGCTATTTGAGCGGCGCTAGTAAAGCTATTAGCTGTTCACAAAACTCAACATCAAAGAAAATCAAGCAAACTAAACATATTACTCCTGTTGTAAATTAGCCATTTTTTATAAGTAGAACTTTTCAATGTCCCACGCTAACCCTTTTATTAATAAAACACTTGAATTTCCATCACCGGCAAAAATCAATTTATTTTTACATATTGTCGGACAACGCGAAGATGGTTATCACAATTTAGAAACACTCTTTCAATTTATTGACTATAACGACACCATAAGCTTAACCGTTACTCAAGCCTCAGATATAACGTTATTAACACCAATTGAGGGGGTGGACAATGACGACAACTTAATTGTCAAAGCGGCTCGATTACTCAAAAACAAAACGAATACATCATTTGGCGCTAACATTAGTATTGATAAAATATTACCCATGGGCGGTGGCTTAGGGGGGGGGTCATCAAATGCAGCGACTGTATTAGTTGCCTTAAACACCTTATGGCAATGTCAGTTATCATTAGATGAGTTAGCTGAATTAGGGCTGAGTCTTGGTGCTGATGTACCCATTTTTGTGCATGGATTTGCCGCCTTTGCTCAAGGTGTTGGTGAGCAACTGAGTATGATAGAACCACAAGAGTCATGGTATTTAATCACTAAACCTGAATGTAGTATCTCTACCCAGCAAGT
The DNA here is from genome assembly GCF_005885605.1 of Colwellia ponticola. Taxonomy (GTDB): domain Bacteria; phylum Pseudomonadota; class Gammaproteobacteria; order Enterobacterales; family Alteromonadaceae; genus Colwellia; species Colwellia ponticola. The sequence continues at coordinate 68,169 of NZ_SZVP01000016.1, forward strand.
TTTTACTGCAAAAGATCTCCCTAGAAATACCAAGAAACTTTCCCCCTCAGCCCTTAAAACTAGGGACTTTATTAATAAAAATTTTCATAATGACTGCCAAACACTGGTAATAAAATATTATCCTGAGGTTGCCAAGTTACTGGCTTGGTTGTTAGAATACGCCCCCTCAAGAATGACAGGAACTGGCTCGTGTATTTTCACACAGTTTTCTAGTTCGCAAGAGGCGCTTTCATTACAAGCAAAACTCCCAAAAGGAATAAGCTCTTTTGTCGCGCAAGGGCTCAATAAGTCCCCACTATGTTCAGTAATAGCTAAGCTATAATTGAATTAAGTAAAATTTATAACTTTTTTGCTAGCTTAACCCGTTCGACTATTTCAAGCTCGATATTGAGCTTGAAAAATCTGCTACTGTTAAGCCAGCGTATATTGTTCAATGATTGTTTATCAATCAAAGAGCCTACTTTTAATGTCAAATATTTCTGAGGAATCGAAAGTGCCTGACATGAAGATTTTTGCGGGTAATGCCACCCCTGAACTGGCCAAAAAAATTGCTGATCGCCTATATATGCCTTTGGGTGATGCTCAAGTAGGCAGTTTTAGTGATGGTGAAATAAGTGTTGAAATAAATGAAAACGTCCGTGGTGCTGATGTTTTTATCATTCAATCTACTTGTGCTCCAACCAACAATAACTTAATGGAATTAATTGTTATGATAGACGCTTTGCGTCGTGCCTCTGCTGGGCGTATCACTGCAGTAATTCCTTATTTTGGTTATGCTCGCCAAGACCGACGCGTACGTAGTGCTCGTGTACCTATTACAGCAAAGGTTGTTGCTGACTTTTTATCAAGCGTAGGTGTTGACCGTGTTTTAACGGTTGATTTACATGCCGAGCAGATCCAAGGGTTCTTCGACGTACCTGTTGATAATGCTTTTGGTACTCCTATCTTACTAGATGACATGAAGAACCGTGAGCTAGATAACCCTGTGGTTGTTTCTCCTGATATCGGTGGTGTAGTTCGTGCGCGCGCGGTGGCTAAATTACTTGATGATGCTGATTTAGCGATTATTGATAAACGTCGCCCTAAAGCTAATATTGCTCAAGTAATGCATATTATTGGTGATGTTAATGGTCGTGATTGTATTATTGTAGATGATATGATTGATACCGGTGGCACATTGGCTAAAGCAGCAGAAGCATTGAAAGAGCATGGCGCAAAACGTGTTATTGCTTATGCTACTCATCCTGTATTATCAGGTAATGCCGCCAAAAACCTTAGAGAATCGGTTATTGATGAACTTGTTGTTACTGACTCAATTCCACTTTCTGAAGAAATTAAAGCACTGAATATGGTTCGCCAATTAACGCTAAGTGGTATGTTAAGTGAAGCGATTCGTCGTGTTAGTAATGAAGAATCTATTTCTGCCATGTTTGACTAATTCCTAGTAGTTAATATCTAGGTTTACTTACTCATAGTAAAAAGCAGCCATTATTAATGGCTGCTTTTTTATTCCCCCCTTCCTTGTATTCGTCTTGCTTAATTATTACTGCTCTACTTTCACCTATTACCTTACTAAAATACTGTATATTTTTAATAGCTTTACTTCAGGCGAAATGTTATTATGCCGCGCCTTTTTTATCTAATAGATTACCTAGCAGATAGTGACTTATCACGACTACTTAGGTAACCGGTATTGCGATAATAAAGAGTACCTCCTTGTTTTTGGTCGCAAAAAACAAGATATAATTTTTAAGTTTTTTAACTTATATAACAGAAGAGTATTAAAATGACTGATTTATTAACATTAGAAGCTGAAGTACGTACTGATTTAGGGAAAGGTGCGAGCCGCCGCCTACGTCACGCGAACAAAGTTCCTGCTATCCTTTACGGTGAAAACAAAGAATCTATTTCTTTAACGTTAGAACACAAAAATGTTTTTCGTGCTCAACAAGAAGAAGCGTTCTACTCACAAGTAGTAACATTAAACATTGCTGGTAAGCCAGTTGAGTGTTTAGTTAAAGATATGCAACGTCACCCGTTCAAGCAAATCATAATGCACGTAGATTTCTTACGCATTAACGCTAAACATCAAGTTCAAGCGCATGCTCCAATTCACTTCCTTAACGAAGATATTGCAGCAAAAACTGGTGCTAACATTTCTCATCACATAAATGAAATTGCTATCACTTGTTTACCAAAAGATTTACCTGAGTCAATCGAAATTGACCTTGCTAATCTTGAAGTTGGTCAAACATTGCATTTATCAGATGTTACTTTCCCAGCGGGCGTTACTTCTGATGATTTAAGCAAAGGCGAAGATCACGATTTAGCCGTTGTTACTGCTAACGCTCCTAAAACAGCTAAAGCTGAAGACGATCAAGAAGCAGCTCCAGCAGAAGAAGCTCCATCTGCTGAATAATAGTCACCTACATTTATAATATTATAGATAATGACTATTAAACTAATTGCGGGACTGGGTAATCCTGGTCCCGAATATAGCAGAACACGCCACAACGCAGGTGTTTGGTTTGTAGAAGAACTAGCACGTAGCCACAACATACCTCTCCTCCCCGAAAAAAAATACTCTGGTCTTTATGGTAAAGGGTTAATCGCGGGACACCTTGTCCATTTACTTATTCCAACCACTTTTATGAACCGTAGTGGTCAAGCCGTTGCTTCTCTTGCTAATTTTTATAAAATTTCAGTAGATGATATCTTAGTTGCTCACGATGAATTAGATATGCAGCCAGGTGTTTGTAAAATTAAAAAAGGCGGTGGTCACGGCGGTCATAATGGCTTGCGTGATATTATTTCGCGTATGGCTAATAATAAAGAATTTTACCGGTTACGTATCGGCATTGACCACCCTGGTCATCGCGATAAAGTAACAGGTCATGTACTGGGTAAAGCGCCAAGTGCAGAACAAGCAAAAATTGAACAAGCAATCGACGAGGCTAGTCGATGCTTAGATATTTGGTTACAAGACGACTTAAAGAAAGCACAAAACCGCTTACACTCCTTTAAAGCAGAGTAAGTAATAAGCGCATCAATAGTCTCAAAACACACGTTAGTAAATAATCAGTAGGAATAAATCATGGGTTTTAAATGTGGTATCGTTGGCTTGCCTAACGTCGGTAAATCAACACTATTCAATGCACTTACCAAAGCGGGTATTGATGCAGCAAACTTTCCATTTTGTACTATTGAACCAAATACTGGCGTAGTACCGGTGCCAGATCCTCGCTTAGATAAGCTAACAGCTATAGTAAAACCTGAGCGGGTATTAGCGACAACGATGGAATTTGTTGATATTGCTGGTCTCGTTGCTGGTGCATCAAAAGGTGAAGGGCTAGGCAATAAATTCCTTGCTAATATTCGTGAAACTGATGCTATTGGTCACGTAGTTCGCTGCTTTGATAATGATAATATTATTCATGTTGCTAATAAAGTAAGTCCTATTGATGATATTGAAGTAATCAATACCGAATTAGCCCTATCTGATATGGACACGGCTGAACGTGCAATTTTCCGCCTAGCTAAAAAAGCTAAGGGTGGTGATAAAGATGCTAAATTTGAAATGCCGGTATTGGAAAAAATATTAAAGCATGTTGAAGAAGGCCACATGATTCGCTCTTTAGCGTTAACTAAAGAAGAAAAAGCAGCTGTTGACTACTTAAACTTCTTAACAATAAAGCCTACCATGTATATTGCTAACGTTAACGATGATGGTTTTGAAAATAATCCTTACCTTGAACAAGTACAAAAGATAGCGGAGGCTGAAGGCGCTATTGTTGTTGCAGTTTGTGCTGAAATTGAAAGTGAATTGTCTGAAATGGATGATGAAGATCGCATTGAATTTATGGCTGAAATGGGCTTAGAAGAGCCAGGCCTAAATCGTGTAATCAATGCCGGTTATTCGTTATTGCACTTACAAACTTACTTTACTGCCGGCGTTAAAGAAGTACGCGCATGGACAGTAAAACAAAATGCCACTGCACCACAAGCAGCTGGCGTTATTCATACTGACTTTGAAAAAGGCTTTATTCGCGCTGAAATAATTAGTTATGACGACTTTATTGAGTTTAACGGTGAATCGGGTGCTAAAGAAGCCGGTAAATGGCGTTTAGAGGGTAAAGAATACCGCGTAAAAGACGGCGATGTAATTCACTTCCGCTTTAATGTATAACCACACGATAGCATAACAGCGTTACCAAAAAAGGCTCATTACCATGGGCCTTTTTTGTGCCTGTAAAACGCTAATAATATTCACTTAGATGCGCATTCGCTAATGTTCAGCATTAATAATGCCTAAGGTAATAGTTTTAGCGCGACCTTGATTACAGAAAGTAGCTGCTAAAAAATAAATTTAAGTCTGACTAAGCGACTATAGCCAACTATAAATTTAATATGATGAATAAATGATGATAAAAAAGTATTAAACTATATAATTTAATAAAAAAGAGTATTTAATTCCCTAAGCAATATAAAAAATAACGCCAAGTAGTGCTTATTGTTTTACTAAATTATCTAAATCATAAACCTTAACATATAGCCATTTTATTGAAACAAGGTATTTAGCGCCTTTAAATTGCATAGTTATTCGGCAAAATGTGCACGCAATAGTCAAACAAATAAAAAACACAAGTTTTTTGAAAAAAACGGTTGACGTAAGGTAAGTTGATTAGCATAATACGCCGCACTTGCTACAGAGCAGGTTGGTAATGGCTACATAGCTCAGTTGGTTAGAGCACATCACTCATAATGATGGGGTCCCAGGTTCGAGTCCCGGTGTAGCCACCATTTATTTAAATAGTATATTTAAATAAAGAGTTCAAGTCTCTTTAAAAACTTGAATGTATGCGGGTTTGGCGGAATTGGTAGACGCGCTGGATTTAGGTTCCAGTATCGCAAGATGTGAGAGTTCAAGTCTCTTGACCCGCACCATTTCAAAGTAACGAAAGTTACATGTGTAAAAAGTAAGTACATTGCAGGGATATAGCCAAGCGGTAAGGCAGCGGGTTTTGATCCCGTCATTCAGAGGTTCAAATCCTCTTATCCCTGCCACTTTTTATGATTATTTTATAATGATAAAAAGACTGTGATGTACATACCTATTGTAGGGATATAGCCAAGCGGTAAGGCAGCGGGTTTTGATCCCGTCATTCAGAGGTTCAAATCCTCTTATCCCTGCCACTTTTTAAAATGGCAGTTATAAATAAAAATATATTTTTTATTTTAAACGACGCTTTCATATTCTTGTTAAAAGAGTTGAAAAAGAGTTCAAGTCTCTTTAAAAACTTGAATGTATGCGGGTTTGGCGGAATTGGTAGACGCGCTGGATTTAGGTTCCAGTATCGCAAGATGTGAGAGTTCAAGTCTCTTGACCCGTACCATTTCAAATAGTTATAAAATTAACAAATAATATCAACTATCTTAACAGTAAGTATTTTCTTATGTTAGATAGTTTTTTTGTTTCTAAAGGCTACATAGCTCAGTTGGTTAGAGCACATCACTCATAATGATGGGGTCCCAGGTTCGAGTCCCGGTGTAGCCACCACTTCTCTTGATAACCCTCAATATATTAAAACCCCTAATAAGTTTTTACTACTGCCTATTTGACGACATTGGCAGACGCGCGGCTTATGTTAGGCATCAAGGTTCCAGTATCGCAAGATGTGAGTGTTCAAGTCTCTTGACCCGTACCATTTCAAATAGTTATAAAATTAACAAATAATATCAACTATCTTAACAGTAAGTATTTTCTTATGTTAGATAGTTTTTTTGTTTCTAAAGGCTACATAGCTCAGTTGGTTAGAGCACATCACTCATAATGATGGGGTCCCAGGTTCGAGTCCCGGTGTAGCCACCACTTCTCTTGATAACCCTCAATATATTAAAACCCCTAATAAGTTTTTACTACTGCCTATTTGACGACATTGGCAGACGCGCGGCTTATGTTAGGCATCAAGGTTCCAGTATCGCAAGATGTGAGTGTTCAAGTCTCTTGACCCGTACCATTTCAAATAGTTATAAAATTAACAAATAATATCAACTATCTTAACAGTAAGTATTTTCTTATGTTAGATAGTTTTTTTGTTTCTAAAGGCTACATAGCTCAGTTGGTTAGAGCACATCACTCATAATGATGGGGTCCCAGGTTCGAGTCCCGGTGTAGCCACCACTTCTCTTGATAACCCTCAATATATTAAAACCCCTAATAAGTTTTTACTACTGCCTATTTGGCGACATTGGCAAACGCACTGCTTAGATATTTTACCTTTATACAAGTGTACCTATTCACTAAGTAATTATTCACTATACACTGTATGATAAAAAGCATTAAAAAAATCAATAAAATACAGCTAGCTAATACCAATAAGCGTTAGTAGATAACTTTAGGTTTTAGCCTAACTAAATATCAATTCATTAATATCAAATAATCATTCATATTAGAACAGTGTTTGCACTAATGAAATTTTTCATTTATGTTATGTAACACTTGCGATTATTGGAGGCTAATAAAGTAGTTTTCCTTATATAAAAGTAAAGTGATAACGATAAATAATAAAATCAAATAACGTTATTACTAACGCAAGCCAAATAAAAATAACTAAGGGTCAAACAACATGAAGAAACGTTTTAACTACAGTACGCTAGCCTTATCTATCGGCTTATCTTTAGCTAGTACAACAGCTTTTGCCGCAGAAGAAACGCCTGCTAGTGCAAAAAATGCAGATATTGAACGCATCGTTAGTGTCGGGACAAGAATATCTAATCGTACTGTTGCTGATAGCCCTTCTCCAATAGATATTATTTCATCTGACGCGATTAAAAACTCAGGTGCTACAAGCACACCTGATATGCTACGAAAACTAGCGCCTTCATTTAATATGAACAATACCACAACGTCTGATGGTCAAGATTTAATGCGTCCAGCGACTTTACGTAGCTTGGGACCTGATCAAGTATTAGTATTAATTAATGGTAAACGTCGCCATCAACAGGCCGTAGTTGCCGTACAAGAAAATGTTGGTCGCGGCAGTGCAGGTACTGATTTAAGCTCAATTCCTATGACGGCTATTTCACACATTGAAATATTACGTGATGGCGCAGCTGCTCAATACGGCTCTGATGCCATTGCCGGTGTTATCAATATCGTCCTTAAAAGTGACTTAGGGGGCACTGTATGGGCACAATATGGCCAAACTAGTGAGGGTGATGGTGAATCAACAGAGTTTGGTGGTAACTATGGTTTCGCTGTAGGTGACAAAGGTACACTCAACTTAACTTTTGAATATGCAGATAATGGTGAAATGAACCGAGCATCGCCAACGACATGGTTTGATTCAATTGCTGAACCTCGTCAGTTATTACTTGTTGGTGAAGCAGAGACAGAAATGTCGAGCTTATGGGCAAATTTTTCGTACGAGATTGGTGAAAGTAGTGAATTATATGCCTTTGGTGGTTTTACTAAAAAAGAAGGTGAGTCTTTAGGCTTTTACCGCCCTGCCGATGATAACCGTGTTTGGACTGAGTTATTCCCTGAAGGTGTAACGCCAAAGTTAGGTTCAAAATCAGAAGATTATTCTGTTGCCGTTGGGTTTAAAACACAAATTGAAAACTGGGATATAGATGCAAGTGTCGTCACCGGTGAAAACAAGTTCGAATTTAGTAATGTAGAGTCGTTAAATGCCAGTTATGGCCCTAACAGTCCGACATCAGCATACGATGGTGCTTTAGTTTATAGCCAAACCACTTTTAACCTTGATGCGGTAACCTCTGTTGACTTAGGGTTTTATAATGAAACATCATTAGCTTTTGGTGCTGAATTTCGTATAGATGGTTTTGCTCAAGAAGCGGGTGATGAAGTCACTTATGCTCGTGGACCGGTTTACTGTGCTGAATCAGTTAACCCAACAGGTGATCCTGCAATGGTTAATTGTACTGGCGGTGATATAACCACACCTGGTATGCAAGGCTTTCAAGGTTATAGCCCTGCCATGGCAATCGACACTGACCGAAACAGTTATGCTTTATACTTTGATAGCGAAACCTCTATTACTGAAGATTGGTTAGTCGCGGCAGCTGTTCGTTATGAAGATTATGATGATTTTGGCAGTACTGTTATTGGTAAATTATCTACCCATTTAAGCCTAACAGAGAATCTCGCCATACGTGCGTCAGCTTCTACGGGTTATCGAGCGCCAGGTATGCAGCAAGCTAATTTCACGCAACGTTCTATTTCATTAGATAATGGCGAGTTAGCTGATTTAGTGACTTTACGTCCAAGTGAAACACTCGCGGGTGAGCTAGGCTTTACTGATCTAAAAGAAGAAAGCTCAGCCAGCTTCTCATTGGGTATTATTTATAATATAGGTAACTACTCATCCACGTTAGATGTCTATCAAATCAACATTGATGACCGTATTGTTTATTCAGGTAACATCACTCGTGGTATTAATGCTGATATTGATGCTTTCTTTGACCGTCATTCTGCTCCAGATCAAGCGTTAGATGGTGTTAAAAACGTATCGATTTTCACCAATGCAATAGATAGCGAAACTTTTGGTCTTGATTGGGTAAACCAATACACACAAGAACTTAGCGCTATGAATATTGTTTATGAGTTTTCTTATCATCATAACAATACTGACGTCAGTGCGATTAATACTTCATCGTCTATTGTACCAAACGAGGTTATTTTTGATAATGCTCAACGTTTATTAGTAGAAAAGGCACAGCCACAAGATAGAGCGTCGTTATCCGCAATGTTCGATATGGATGACTGGTCTGTAACGGGTCGCATGACTTATTATGGCGAAGTAAGTTCTGCTTCTTACGGTACTCCTGAAAACACTTGGGGCGCTAAAAGCTTATTCGATGTTACCGCTCAGTGGAACGTAACAGACAATATTAATATTAGTGGCGGTATCTTAAACTTAACCGATGAGTACCCTGATGAATGGGGTACAAATGGAACACCATTTACTGACCTTGGTTTTAAATATGGTTGGACTAGTTTTCCGTTCTCACTTGCCGGACGTGAGTATTATGTAAGAGCTTCATATAGCTTTTAACGTTAATCGTTAAACAAGCACAATAGAAAAAGCCAGTATCGTTTAATACCTTACTGGCTTTTTTATAGATTAATTTTGATATTAAGGACTATGCTAGCGTAGTTTTATAACTTAGGGTTTTTCGGATAAAACTTGTCAGGTAAGGCGTTAATATGCTCAAAAAAACGCGTATCTTTATAGGGGAGTTTCATAAAACCAGAAATACCAATACCATCAATGGTAGGTAATAAGGTTAATATTTTCGCTAAACAGGCGGTAAACGCTGCTTTTTTATCATGATTAAGTAACATTAGATAACTGTGAATTTTTAAATGTTTAGGTAATATCTCAAAAATAATACAACCGGTATGGTGAATTAAATTTAGCTCCGCTAGCACAGCCATTAACTCATCAGGTAAGTGCAAGTATTCATCAGGGTCTTTACCATCTTCAAAATAAGAGTGTAATCTTGTTACATCATCAACTTCAGGGACATCACTCACCTCAAAGGTTATACGTTGACTACTATCAGCAATAAATGGTTGTTGTTCACTTCTTCGTTCAACGTGTAAAGTATCACGGGCATTGAACAGACAGCTTTTAAAAACACCTATACGAAATATACCTTGAGCTAAATAAATAATATTATTGACTGCACTGGTAAAAGACGTTTTAAGCGACTCATCAAATAAGGTTAAGCTAGAATCAATATACACACCTTCTTTAGCCCACCGAATGGCAATACCACCAACAACCGGAAAGTTACCTAGTCGACTTAACGCGGCAATAAAAGCTTTTTCATTATCGCCCATCCCCATCAGGTAATTTTTATAATATTTATCAAGCTGAGCGTCATCAACCCCTGATAAACTGTCGTAACCTGCTTGCTCTCGTAAAAAAGATTTTCGAGAGCCATATACTACCGTATCTATTGGTTCGTTTTGTGACTTAATCCACACGGGAATATGCGCGGTGATAGCCTGTGGTGTTGGTTTATCTGCCAGTACAATTTTTTTAAGATAGTTAAGGTTATTAAAAAAATAATCTCCGGCTTGGCTGCGTACTTTCTCATCATCGCTTAACATACCCGTTAATATGTCTGCTAATAATTTAGGTAAACCTAAAGCGTTTACGGTAATAACTTTTACGCCATATCGACAGGATTGCCCTGAAGCGAGTGCATAGAGTGTGGCCGCTAAGCCTTGTTCATCAAAGCGAGGCGAGGATAAGCCACCATTAAGTTGCTCTGGACCAATAAAATAAACATCACCTAAACGCGCATTACTGTGCTGTAAATCACTACTCATCAACTCCATGACGTTAGTGCTGGTACTTTGTTGATGACAATCGAGCTGTGCTGGTACCGATGATCCCCAATCAATAAGCTGCACTTTTCCTGTGTTTTCATCATACACGAGATTAGAAGGTTTAATGTCGCCATGAACAATAGGCTTTAACTGTCTGTGATTAGTCGCTTGGCGTAAATATAATAAAATATCGGCTAATTGCAAAGCGATACTCATGACTAACTCAGGTGCTAGTGGTCCCACTTGCAAGGATAATTGCTCTAAATCGATACCCGGCGCACGGGTCATTTGTAAAATGGATTGCCGTTTTATTTTTTGATATTCAATAATTTTAGGAATTTGTGGATGATTAAGTTGATTCTGTATTTCAGCTTCTTCTGCTAATCGGTCTTGTACGTGTTGCGGTAAGTTAATACGGGAAAACTTAAATACCATTTGCTGATTGGTTGCTAAGCATTGCGCTTCTTCAGCTATATATTCTGCCTTTTTAACTGTTGAGTTACTTATTAACTTAACACCTGAAAAAACAAAACCATAAGCCCCTTTGCCTAACAGAGTCACCGCTTCAAAGCCGAGTTTCTTTAATTGCTGCTGACAAAGTTCGACCCATTTTTTTAACTTAGTCGCATCTTTATGATTAAGTAAATAAATAGATTGTTCTTGGGCAATATAAAAATGCTGTAGTTTTTTATTAGTCATAAATCAACACCCTAAGAAAAACTGCTATTACGTTGCTTACCATAAAGAAAAAAACCTCATTATGCGAATAACATAATGAGGCTTTGTATACCGATAAATAGGCTATCAATTATTTATCAGCAAAAATAACCGCTAGTTGCGGTAATAATTTCGCTTTTAATGTCGTTAATGCTTCATCAGAATAAGGTGTTAACGCTTGCTGTCCCCAAATAGGCTTAGGCCACTGTGCATCATCTTTAAAGCGAACGACATGATGAACATGAAGTTGTTCAACAACATTACCTAACGCGGCAACATTCATTTTATCGCCAACGAATACTTGCATTAGCAGTTCACTTAACAAACTCGACTCATTAAGTAACTGTTGCTGTTGCTGCCAATCTAACTGGTACACTTCACTGATATCAGTAACTTTCGGCACTAAAATAAACCAAGGGTAAGCGCTATCATTGCACAGCAGCAATTTACACAAAGGAAATTCAGCTAATTCAATGCCATCAAGAGCCAGTTGCGGGTGTAACGTAAATGTTTTTTCTGTCATGAGTAAAACCTTTTAGCAAATAGATAAATAGTAGCGCCGAATGTTAAACGCTTAAACGCAAAGTATATAAGTGAAGCATACCGTTAACGTTTATTTTTACGGCCTCGCCCACGTGCTATTTTTTTAGCTTCGCGTGCAGCAACACGCTTTTCTTCAAGCTCAGTAAAATGCGCATTCTCTGCAGCAATAATATCAGGTAGTTCAAAAGAAAGTGCACCTAAGGTTTTATCACGAATTTCATTAATGAGAATAACGCACGCTTTATGTAAATCAACACGACCACCACTTTTTACACAACTGCGGTTACGACCAATCGCTTCAATTAAGTCTTCCTCGTGTGCAGGTAATTCACTCAGTTTATAGCGCTCCATCACACGTTGTGGATAATGTTTGAGTAAGTAGTCGGCAGCAAAGTAAGCAATATCGTCATGATCAAAAGCAGTGTCTTTAACCGCGCCTGATACCGCTAAACGATAGCCCGAGTTCTCGTTAGCAATTTTAGGCCATAACATACCGGGTGTATCGAAAAGGTATAAACCTTCTTCTAGGCGAATACGTTGCTGACCTTTAGTAACAGCCGGCTCATTACCTACTTTCGCTTTTGCTTTGCCAACTAAGGTATTGAGCAAGGTCGACTTACCCACGTTAGGTATACCCATTATCATCGCGTTAATTTGTTTACCTTCTTGGTCTTTATTCGGTACCAATTTGCGAATTAAATTAATCAAGTTTTTTGCCACCCCAGGGTTATCTGTGGTTAGCGCAATCGCTTTTACGTTGTGTTGTGACTCTAAATAATCTAACCATATTTTGGTGCTATCAGGATCGGCTAAATCACTTTTATTCAATATTTTTATCAGCGGTTTATCACCTCTGATCTCAGTGATCATTGGATTTTCACTACTAAAAGGTAAGCGTGCATCACACACCTCAATCACCACATCGATTTGCGGTAATATCTCTTTTATTTCTTTTTGCGCTTTGTGCATGTGGCCTGGAAACCAGTTAATAGCCATGAAGATCCTAATATCACTAATTATAATGGCATAATTTTAACAAGCTTTTAGTCAGTGTGGCTAGCGATACTCGTTATTTATATAAAACAGCCCTATTAATTAAACTACGTGCTTTTATTGTTCACTTTTTACTATAACTTTAACAATATAGTGATTCCTCCTAGTGAAAATATCATTAGTAAGAATGATATAACTAGACAAATATAGCTGCTAATATATAGCTAATAAAAATAGCGTAGAGACCTCTACTTTGTTAAACCACAACATAACGAATAAGCTAATGCCTGATGAATTAACACCAGATACATTATCTGAAAACGCCAAGCTATCTCCAATATTACCTGTACCCTCATTAAATAAAATAGCAACTCATCCACTACGTGAAAAGCTTTATAACGAGTTACACAATAGACCCTTTCAATCAATAGCTTCGCCTGCTCAACTGACTCATTTAGCGATTCATCACCAAGGTAAGTTAAGGCAAAAAGAACATCAGTTTATTTCACTGTTATGTAATCGATTTCAGGTAAATTCGCCTGCAGAATCAATGCCCTGTTTTTATCAAGATTTTGGCTTATTTAGTCTGCGCTGGGAACGTCATTTAGAATACTCAACCTATACATTCATTCATCAAGCGCCATTAACTGAGCAACCCTTTATTAAAAATGCTATTGATTATGTACCTAGTGACTGGTTTGAACAAATGCCTGGGCAAGTTATTGCCGCAGTGCACTTAGTCGTAGAATCTAAAAATATTGATAAAGGAACAACACACAAGGTTGAGCCATTTTTTGACAACATGTCCTTAATAGCGAGTGCCCCTGTACACTCACAGGCGAAAGTGTGGAGTTCATTTAAATTACATGATGATGGTTTTGGTCGATTCTTGATATACCAACAAGACTTATCGGCTGCACAGCTTGGCCGTTTAGTACAACAATTATTACAGCTTGATACTTATCGGTTAATGGCAACATTGGGCTTACCTATGGCACAAGAGATTAACAGCGAATTAAATCAACTTGACTTACAACTACAACAAGTCACAACATATATTGCTTTAGGTACTGATAAAAGTGATAGAGAGCTACTTACAGACGTTTCTAAAATAGCCGCAAAAGTAGAAGATTATCGAAGTCAAAGTACTTACCGATTTTCCGCAACTAATGCCTATTACGACGTAGCATTACAACGCATGGATGAGTTGAAAGAAGAGGAAATCCCGGGTTATATGACCATGCAAGAGTTCTTAATGCGCAGGATCACCCCAGCAGTAAAAACCTGCCAAACCGCTTCTAATCACTTAGAAGATATTTCTAGGAGAGTCACCCGCGCTAGTGATTTATTACGCACACGCGTGGATATGGTGTTACAAGAGCAAAATCAAACATTATTAAAATCAATGAACCACCGTGCTCATGTGCAAATGCGTTTACAACAAACCGTTGAAGGTTTATCCGTTGCGGCAATCAGTTATTATGGTATGCAACTCTTTGAAACCATGCTCACCTCTTTGCCTTCCTTAGGTGTTAAATATAATCATGAACTTGTCAGTGGCTTTTCAGTACCTATTATTATTGGTATTGTTTTTGTTGGTACTCGCTTAATACATAAACGCTTAATGAAAGATGTAACGTAATTGACATAAAGTGCTGCGTTACTATCCTCCTAGCCAACAATGGTTAGCCCAATGCATGGTTAACTATAAGTGATGAATTAATGTAACATCCTTTCGTTTTTTCCTTTTTCACTAGCTAAGCATTACTTTATTGCTGATAATGGGGCTGTTGATCTTTAGAGATTTTTTTCAGCTTTTTGTTGGGTATTTATACAAGGCAGTGCCTTTTCCTGTGGTTACTGGCGATAAAAAGGTGATAACAGCATAAAGATGACCAACAAACGCTGTCCGAAGAGACCCGCTAAAAACGTCTTTAATTCAAAAAATTATACTCAAAAAATCAACATCCTTTAATCATCATAAGAAGTTTATTATTAAATATCTTTATTATTCAACCTCTATTAGCAACAAGAGTTAACTATTAATTTATGAGTAAAAAATTCTACGTTATATGGAAAGGTGCTCAAACGGGCATATTTACCACCTGGCCAGAAGTACAAAAGCACACTGCAGGTCGCTCAGACGCGCAATACATGGGTTTTGAATCTAAAAGTGAGGCCGAACAGGCTTTTGCATCAACTTATACTAAGGCTTTAATGAAGCGCTCATTAAGTAAAAATAGTGCTACAGCTACTGCGCCGGTATCTAATCGTAAAGTAGCAAGTAAAACAGCCGGTAAAAGTACTAGTGCAAAAGCAGCAACTATCAGCCCTAATGGCCCGAGTGATATTGAAATATATTGTGATGGTGCTTGCTCACCTAACCCAGGTAAATCAGGTACCGGACTTGCTGTTTACGAACAAGGTAAGGTCACCTCTTTGTATTACGGCTTGCACCTTGCTAATGGTACAAACAATACGGCTGAGTTAAATGGTTTGCTTTCTGCTTTTCAACTGGCACAACACTTTATCGATAAAAATAGTGAACAAAGCATTAGTATTTTATCTGACTCTAGATACTCTATCGACGCTATTACTAAATGGGCCAAAGGTTGGCAAGCAAAAGGCTGGACCCGCGGTAAAGGCGAAGAAATTAAAAACCTCGCCCTAATACAGCAGTGTTATGCTCTTTATAAAACCATGCACACTAAAATTGCTATTCGCCATGTTAAAGGTCACGCCAATATAGAGGGTAATGAGCTCGCTGACAGAATGGCGGTACTAGCAAGGCAGCAACAGCAAAAAAGTATGATCCGCTACAGTGAGGCAATTAACATAAAAGCTATTCTTGCTATGGACTCTGGTTAAACGCTTACAGGGTTAAAACAATCAGTTTAGCTATTGTTTTAACAGCATCCATGTACATAATACTTCCTTACCTGATAAAAATAGCATGCCAATAAACATCATCATTACACTCGCGTTGTTAGTATTAACTGCCTTTATACTTTCTCGCGTATTTACCTTACCGAAAAACATTTGGCTGTTATTCATGACACAGCCTTTGATCATGGCTGCAGCACCCGTGATTGTTTTTATTGGTGGTATAGTCTCAAGTCAAATAGCCAGTACCCCTACTCTCGCAACGCTGCCCCTTACCTTAATGATTTTAGGTGTGGCAGCCGGTGTTGTCCCTGCTGCTATGCTGGCGAAGAAAAAAGGTCGGAAATTTGCAGTTTACACTGGGCTTAGCTGTGCATTAACCGCCGCACTTATTGCTATTTTCGCGTTAAAAATAGCTAGCTTTGAGCTATTTGTTTTTGCTAGTTTACTCATCGGTGTTGGCGGTGGCTTTAATCAACAATTGCGCTTTGCTGCTATTGAAAGCAGCGTAAATGAAGAAGATATTCCAAAAACATTAGCTATTTTGATGCTAAGTGGTGTGTTCGCGGCATTTTTAGGTCCTGAAATTGCTGTCGTTGGTAAAGACTTACTCGTATCTCCTTACGGTTATGCAGGTTCTTTTCTACTGTTAGCAATGCTGGTTTGTGGCGCTATGCTAGTGATGTTGTTCTTTAAGAACCCTACCATGAAAACGGCTATTGTTGTTGGTGAAGCACGTGATTTAACAGAGATCATCAAGCAACCAATATTTTTAATTGCGCTTTGCACCGCTGCAATAGGTTTTGCCTTAATGAGCTACTTAATGACCGCGACCCCGATTAGCATGCACCATATGCAAGGACATAGCCTACAAGAAACAAAATGGGTTATTCAAACACATACTGCAGCCATGTATCTGCCTTCTCTGGTTGCCCCTTGGCTTATTAAGCAGTTAAAGTTAAAAGGTCTGATGTTAATGGGCGCGTTAATTTATAGTGCCGTTGCTGTTATCGCGTTATCTGGACATGAAGTCATGCATTACTGGTGGGCACTTATGTTACTAGGTATAGGCTGGAACTTTTTATTCTTAACCGGCACCTCTTTGTTACCACAAAGCTATCGCGCCAGTGAACGTCATAAGGTACAAGCGACTAATGACTTTGTGCTATTTGGTTTTCAAGCAATGGCTTCGCTATTAGCGGGATGGATATTATTTACCGCCGGTTGGCATTGGGTGGTACTCATTAGCTTGCCTTTTATTTTAGTACTTTTTACTGTTTTTTACTTTTACCATCGACACGATACAAAACGCTCTTTAGTGGCAACTAATAACAATTAGATTGTTATATATCAACACTGCGCATAGCATTAGGGGAAAAAATGAAGCTCATAATGAAAACTGAATTTGATAACCTTAGGTTAAACAAAAACCACGATTATGAAACCGATAGTAACGGTGAAAAACAAGTGGTTAAAATTTATTGTGGAGAGCTATTGATTGCGAAAAAAATAAAACTGAAAAAGTCTATTCGATTTTTTGCTATTGCGACGTATCAACGTTATTTAACAACAGAAGCATAACGCAAGGGGTTAACGTAATAGTCATAATATAGTGGTCAGTAATGAAACCCCAGCGGCAAGGCTAGGGTTTCATCAAGCTATGATGACTATTTTTTTAACATTGATTTTAAATCAGCAAAGGGATTATAAGTCGCACTTTCTTGATTACTATCACCCGCAGTTACTTCACGTTGATATCTAGCTTGATCAGTATACTTATCATGCTCATTATCATGACAGTAAATACACAACAATTCCCAGTTGCTACCATCATTTGGGTTGTTAGTATGATCATGATCAACGTGATGTACGGTTAACTCTTTTAAATTAGAATATTCAAAAGCCCGGGCACAACGGCCACAAACCCAAGGATATAGTTTTAATGCTCGGTCACGATAACCTTTTTCTTGTTGTTTATAATTGGCACTGGTGCCAAAGCGATCTGAAGACATAATAATTTAAGACAATAAGTAAATAATAAAGCTAGTGTATTGCTAAGCTTGCTGCTTAGCAATAGTAGCGACAAATGTATCAGTACGGACATGTTACACCGTTAATTGTGCGAGTGTTTTTCCATGTGGTATAGGTAGTCGCGTTTGTGCGTCTACTTGAACAAACACTATGTCATCAGCCAAACAAATGGTTTTTTTAGTTGCTTTATTACGTACTAAACAGGTCACAGTAATTGAAGTTTGACCTACTTTTTTAGTTTCTAAGCCAAACTCAACCACATCTCCCTGCATAGCAGCTGACTCAAAACTAATCGCACCAATATGCTTAGTCACTAAGCAGTTCGTTTCTAATTGACAGATAGCGTAAATGGCGGCTTCTTCATCAATCCATTCAAGCGCGCGTCCTCCAAAGAGAGAGTTCGCATAATTTAAATCGTTTGGCATCACAAGACGACGAGAAAGAAAGCGCATAATAAACCTTTAATGAATTTTTAGTTAAATAGCTAGAGTAGATAAGTCTTGCTAAGAAGCCTTACTTAAATACCTGGTTAGTGAAGTACTGCGCGAATAGGTAACCCCGCACAAATTTCAGCTTCAGCAACTAGAATCTCTTCTAAACGCTGATCAACTTCTGCTTTATCGCAGTACTCATAAGCGAGTTCAACAAATAAATTTTTATGTTTTTCTTCTGATTTAGCAATAGCGACATAAAGATCTTTATCCTTACCTGGCGGTAAAGCTTGTGAGACTAACCAAAACTTCTCATAGCCGCGCGCTTCAATAACCGCTGCAACCAATAATCTGTCCATTAAAAAATAGCTAGTGCCATTACGAAATAAGGCGCGAATTTGAGTAATGTAAGGGTCTTTTTTGTCTTGGCCTAAGGTAACATCTCGAGCAACAAGTAACTTTAATACTTGTTTAAAGTGAATCAATTCTTCAATGGCTAAGTCCGTCATTGCACGTACTAATTTAGCTTTATCAGGATAATGAGACAACATAGCCATTGCCATGCCTGATGCTTTTTTCTCCGCGGCAGCATGGTCTTGTAAAAAACGGTTGAAGTCTGCCATAACAGCATCAACCCAATCTTGGCCAGTGTGGTGTTTTAACTCAAACATAGATATGACTCTCTAAGGTAATATTTACCTGATAAAAATGACTTTAAGCAACGTTAGCGTCATTAAGTTAAAATAATACAACTTAACGTGCCGTAATTAACTTGATGTAGTTAATGTAATATCGTAATTTTACCTGCGAACCTTTCACTCTACAATAGTTACCACGCTAAAGTGCTTACTTCAAAGTGTTCACTTTAAAATAGTCATTTTAAGGTGAACTATTAATAAAGCTGCTTATCAATTTTGCCTTTATTAGTCGACTCTACTTTTAAAGCGTTATTAAGATCTTGCCAAGCTTTTACTTTACCGCCAATATTAATTTGCTTAAAGCCACCTTCTCTAGCGTTAGCGCTATCAATATTAAGAAAAGCTAACAAGCGAAGGTAACTCCCCTCTTCACTCACATCAATCGTGAGTAAATCTTGAGATCTTTTTTTAAAATACTCTTCAATCCCTTGTTGATGACGCTGATAACACTGCTGTAAAAATTCATCGCTATTAATGTTATCGTCGTTAAGTGGCGAGAATACCTGATTATAACAACGCTTTAAATAAGGGTTAAAACCTCCATCTGTTCGCTGAAGATTAACCATCATACGTTGTAGTAACTGCCTAATTGAGGGGATCCAACGTGCGGGGTCACGTGTTAAGTAAATAAATTTACTGTTTGGGAAGTGTTTATCAAGTAGCTGATAATCACAAAAAATAGGAGTATCAGCTAACACTTGCGCCTGAGTAAAAGCATCTTGCGTATAGGCGTTGTGAGCGGTTTTAAAACCCTGTTCTAACATAGCTAAACAAACACTGGTCGTTGCGGTTCTGGGTAAACCAATAATAAATATTTTTTCTAGCGACACTAAGTAAGGCCTTTTAAATAAGAGTGATAAAAACAATTAATTATAACGTATTTGTTAATTTAACATACCAACATTTGACAGCGATCAATAAATACCTTATGTATTAGAGCATACTAAACACATAGCAATGAATAGCAGCACATGCCACATAGATACATTTATTAAATAATAAAATAGCCTAAGGAATATTCAATGACAGCACAAGATGAGCAACGTGATAGTGTCAAGTGGGGAGATTACTTAAAGTCTGGAGATCGAATTTTCATTGGCTCTCACGCCGCGGTACCTAATGCTTTAATAGACGACTTGATAGCTAATAGCCAAGGGCTACATGATATTGAAACGGTTCACATTTTAACCTTATCTGACAATGTTTGGGCTAAAGCTGAGCATAAAGATTTATTTAAAGTAAATAGCTTATTTATTGGTGGTAAAAATATTCGTGAAGCTATTGCCGAAGGTCGCGGTGACTATACCCCTTGCTTTATTTCCGATGTACCACGGTTATTTGCAGAAAATAGCTTACCACTTGACGCTGCGCTTATCATGGTCAGTCCTCCTGATGAATATGGCTATTGTTCATTAGGGGTTAGTGTTGATATTGTTTCTTCAGCGCTTAAAGCCGCTAAGTATGTTATTGCTCAAATAAACCCGAAAATGCCACGCACTAATGGACATAGTTTTGTTCATGTAAATCAAATTCATGCATGGATAAATGCTGAACAAGAACTCCCTCAAGTGCCACCACCAGAAGTTGATCGCCGTACTGAACAAATAGGTCAATACGTTGCTATGCTAATTGAAAACGGTGCTACCCTGCAAATAGGTATAGGCAAGATTCCTGAAGCGGTATTGCGCTATTTAGGTAACCATAAAGACCTTGGTATCCATAGTGAAATGATTTCTGATGGCGTTATTGATTTAATGCTTAAAGGGGTCATTAATAACCGCAGAAAAACGTATCATAAAGGTAAAGCGGTAATAACCTTTTGTATCGGTACCCAAAAAGTGTACGATTATGTTAATGGTAACCCACATATCGAATTTTACCCGTCTGAGCACGTTAACTCACCAGTTAAAATTGCTAAAAACGATAACATGGTTTCTATAAATAGCGCCATTGAAGTCGATTTAACCGGGCAAGTAGTTTCTGACTCAATCGGCTATCAATTTTATAGTGGTATTGGCGGCCAAGTCGATTTTGTAAGAGGTGCTTCACTCAGTAAGGGCGGAAAACCAATTATAGCACTCCCTTCAACCACCAAAGATGGCACAATATCTCGTATTGTGCCACATATTACCGAGGGCGGTGGCGTAGTAACCTCACGTGGTCATGTTTCTTACGTGATCACTGAGTTTGGTATTGCCTCACTACAAGGTAAAAGTATTCGCGAGCGTGCTTTGGAGCTAATTAGAATTGCTCATCCTAAGTTTAGAGATAAGTTACTCAGTGAAGTACGCAAGCATTATTGGGTACCTGAGTATCAAGAAAGCTCTCCAAGCTCAGTACCTGAATTAGGTACCATCGAAATGAAGCGTTTTCATTTTGATAATATTAATTATATTCTTCGCCCTTTAGCACCGGCTGACGAACGAAAATTACAAGAGTTTTTCTATTCTCACAATAAAGAAACCCTCATGATGCGTTACAACCATAACATCACCCAAATGACTCGAGAAAAGTCTTGTAACTTAGTTAGTGTTAACCAACACGTTGA
Organism: Colwellia ponticola; assembly: GCF_005885605.1. Taxonomy (GTDB): domain Bacteria; phylum Pseudomonadota; class Gammaproteobacteria; order Enterobacterales; family Alteromonadaceae; genus Colwellia; species Colwellia ponticola. The sequence goes on from NZ_SZVP01000016.1 coordinate 89,376, forward strand.
TCTTGCTTTATGCTTTACTAAAAATGATTATTTAGGTGAAGCCATACAAGCGGTGGCACGTTATTACTATATTGAAAGCATCAATAGTGGTGAAGTGGCTTTTGTTATTAAAGAAAGCTTACGTGGTCGTGGTATGGCAACAACCTTACTCGCTGAAATGATTGCCATTGCTAAAATACGTAAACTTGATAGTTTAGTCGCCTGTGTGCGCCGAGATAATGCCTCAATGTTAAAAGTTTTTGAACGCTCTGGCTTTATCCGTCAACCAAGTGAAGATTTTGATGAAGTAAGTTTAAAACTACCGTTAATAGAATCTGAAACAGTAGTTACTGAAATAAATAAAGAAAATAAGGGATAATTATGCCAGTAGGAATTATAGGACACTATCGTTGCGGTGAACATGACATGGGGGATCATCATCCTGAAAATGGTAAACGTTTAACCGCTATTTCAGATCAATTAATTCGAAGTGGGTTAGATTATGTCGTCCGCCAGTTTGATTCTAAGCCAATCGATAAAAGTCTGTTAGCTTTAGCGCATACTCAAGCACATATAGATTTTGTTTTTGATAATGCCCCTCAAGAGGGAGAAGAAAATTTCACTATAGGTCCGGACTCTATAATGAACTGTAAAACACTTACCTCTATTCTATATTCTGCTGGGGCTGCTGTTGACGCTATTGATTTAGTGATGCAAGGAACTCTCAGTGCAGCTTTTTGTACAACTCGGCCGCCTGGTCATCATGCAGAGCATGATAAAGGTATGGGTTTTTGTTTCTTCAATAATATCGCGGTAGCCGCGGCTTATGCTAAGAAAAAGTACGGTTTAAAACGCGTCGCTATTGTCGATTTTGATGTCCATCATGGCAATGGTACTGAAGATATTATAAAGAATCACTTTAAAGCGACAGCTGAAGATGATAAAGGTTACTTGTTTTGTTCAAGTTATCAATATCCCCTGTATCCCTTTGAAATAGAAGAAAGCGACACGCCCCCCATTATCAATACGCCATTACCGGCAACAACGAAAGGTGAGCAATTTCAAGAAAAAATAACCGCGCACTGGTTACCGGCATTACACAAATTCAAACCCGAGTTAATCCTTATTTCAGCAGGCTTTGATGCCCATATTGAAGATGATATGTCACAAGTTAGCTTAACTGAAATCGATTATCGTTGGATTACCGATGAACTAAAAATCATTGCCAATGAATACGGTGAAGGTCGTATCGTATCGGTGCTTGAAGGTGGTTACGCGCCAAGTGCTTTAGGACGAAGTGTCGTCGCTCATATTAATGGCTTAATTGGTAACTAATAGTGGTCATACTTTTATTTTAAGCCATGATACGAAAAAACGGTAAGTATAAATACTTACCGTTTTTATAAAAGGCTTAACTACAGCTTAATAACCAGTTTAACCAAAAATAGCTCTCATTAAACCAATAACATGTTCAACGGTTTTACCGGTTTTCACTTCTCTTAAAATAGTATCGCGTTTTACTCTAATATACTCAGGCATATCATCAGCTGCTAATGCTTGATCGACCAACTCTTCTGGTGTCAGCTTAGTCCGTTTCATTTTTGATTTATAAATACGCTCGCTCGCCACCACGCTTTTATCTCTGATGCGTAAATAATTAGATCCTAAGGCAAAATCTTCATCAACAAATAAAAACACATCAATTAATGCTGCGCGGGCACGCCATAGCGTTAACTCATATTCATTTTCTGGCTCTGCTTGATGCCACCAAGCAAAAGTACGCAGTGTTCCTATCATATCTTGCCAATAGCTTTCAAAATCAAACGCGTTAAACTTAGCAATAGATAACCCCTGACATAACACATCAATTTTAGCATTAGTTAATGCAATAAATTGATCAGGACGACGCATAGTTAACAAACGCGTTGCAGCAACAAGCGGCGCTTTTTCACCTGCAGGCTTATCTTGGGTATAATTACTAAAAATAGCTTTAAAATCATCAACAAAGTGACGATATTGGTCCGGTGTTACATCACCAACAAGGGGAATATGAGCTAGAGCTTTATCAAAACTTTCTGGTTGTTCAATTAACAAAGTATGAAACGTTTTTGCACCTTTTGTACTAGCAAACCACTCAACATCAAAATTAAATTGCGTATGGTGATGACTGTTAGTGTGTTTACCTGCAAAGGCTAAACGATCGTTATCGCTCATTTCACTTAGCGTTTTATCTTTTATGTTATCTAGGTAATCCAGAAGTAATAATCGCTCATCAACTGCATGTAACTCACTTTGCTGTTCAATAAAAGCAGTATAAATAGGCCAAGGTGCAATTCTTAACATTTTAAGCTGACTAATACTCGCGCCTTGAACAAGAATAGTATCTAGTTTACTTAATGGCGTCACTTGTTCATTATCAAGTAAATCTTTATTAACGCCATGACGACAAATTTTTAATAACTCTGCACACCAACCTAAAAAGTCATTAGGCCGGTTCTCTACTTTAACCGCCATTAAATTTAAACTCAGTGGCGTGATATATTTTAACGCATTTTGATAGATAGCATTTTCAGCATCATTTAAGGCCATGTTAACAGGTGAAGATAATAGCTTTCTCATAGCTTAGTGCTGCTCCAAAAGAATAGTTTAAAGTATTTAACAATAGTTATAGTAACGTTAAAATGCAAAAAGCCCGTAGCGTAAACTACGGGCTTTTTAGTGCTTTAGCACAAATTGTAAGTCTAGAATTTTTCGCTACGCTCTCACATGGACTTTACTGTGACATAAGTCACACTACCATCGGCGCTATTGCGGTTAATCTTCTAAACTAAATTAGAAGTCTAGCAATGTCCTACTCTCACATGGGAACTCCCACACTACCATCGGCGCAACTGCGTTTCACTTCTGAGTTCGGAATGGGTTCAGGTGGGGCCACAGCGCTATTGTCGCTAAACAAAAAGGGGACAATCTTGGAAAGCTTTGCTCATTGAGCGATAAATATCGTTTGGTTTTCTTTAGTCAAGTAACACGCAGTACGTGATTTTACATTTTCATGTCTTTGTCAGTCTTCA
>NZ_SZVP01000154.1 GCF_005885605.1 Colwellia ponticola
AGGCTCGCCATTCTAATCGGGTCATGGCCGTTGGGAAGGGGGGCAGGCACTTATATTTTTGTCGGCAAAGTCCCGTGTTGTCGGGTGAAATCATGCCCTATCAGCTTTACGAATCATTACAGACAACCACGGCTCGCCTGACTATGTTGCAGGTACCGGGCGGGATGCATCGGGCATCGCAGCTCTCATAACAATAAAAGAGACGGACCCATGCAGAACTCGACCCAAGCGGCGAATGCCTGGCGCATTCTGTTCCTGCTGTTCCTCGCCAACCTGTTCAACTTCTTCGACCGCACCATTCCGGCGATCATCATAGAACCGATCCGCATGGAATGGCACCTGAGCGACTTCCAGCTCGGCATCATCGGTACCGCCTTCACCATCGTTTATGCCATTGCCGGCCTGCCGCTGGGGCGTCTGGCCGATACCGGCTCGC
>NZ_SZVP01000155.1 GCF_005885605.1 Colwellia ponticola
TCCTTTTATCATATGCTTTTCTCTTTTCAATAAATTTAGAACACTCTCATTCTACCAAATTATAACCATTTTGCCACAAATAAGTCCACAAATAACAAAAATGAAAGTTTCTCTTAAAACAGAGAAACTTTCATTTTAGGTTTAATCGTTATTTGAACGGATCACAAATCCGCGTTTTTTATCATTGTGACGTTTACCGCCATCTTTTTGGCTGTTATTGTTTTTGCTATAACCGCCTTTTGATTTGTTTCCACGATAATTCCCGCCATCACGACGATTACGGTTGTTTCCGCCGCCACGTTTGCCATTTTTGTTGTATCCTTTTTTCTGCATTGGCAATGGACGTTCTGGTGTGATCTTCACTGGTACTGCATCAGCTGGATCTTTTGCTGTCGTTTTCAGCAGTAATGCAACCAAATCTTGTGCAGAATATTC
>NZ_SZVP01000156.1 GCF_005885605.1 Colwellia ponticola
AGAAAAGCGTATCAAAAAATAATCAATTGAGTATAAAAGCATCTTCATAAGGATGAAGACTTAATAATACGGAAAAACAACCAGCTGATCGCTAAGAGGGTGTGATAGAGGGGAGGGGAGCTTCGAGAAATAATTTCCGAAGAAGCTACTTCTGAAACACCGTTCATCGAGAGGTCGTGACATCACTTTTGTCGCGGCCTCTCAGCTTATCTTATGGATATTTAGTTAATCTGTTTCTATCAATAATCCTTTTTTTATTTTATCTGCTGCTTCTTGGAACGCTCCATCGTTTGACACGACTAAAAGTGTGGGAATAGTTGCCAACCGTTCCAGTTGAGCTAAGTCTTCTGCATAAACTGCCATTCTGGCCGAAATCTGTTCGGGTGAATCTCCGCGCTTTTTCAGGCGCGATTGTAATGTTTTTTTAGAAATCGT
>NZ_SZVP01000157.1 GCF_005885605.1 Colwellia ponticola
ACCGCCTCAATACGACGCACACCCGACGCCACGCCGCCTTCGCTGATGATCTTCAGCAGGGCGATATCGCCGGTACGGTTGGCGTGGATACCGCCACACAGCTCCACCGAGAAGTCGCCGCCCATGCTCAGCACGCGCACGTTGTCGCCGTACTTCTCGCCGAACAGCGCCATGGCGCCCTTGGCCTTGGCCGTCTCGATGTCAGTCTCTTCGGTTTCTACCGGGGAGTTCTTGCGAATCTCAGCGTTGACGATGTCTTCCAGGGCCTTGATCTGCTCAGGCTTGATCGCTTCGAAGTGGCTGAAGTCGAAACGCAGGCGCTGGCTGTCGACCAACGACCCCTTCTGCTGGACGTGCTCGCCCAGCACCTGGCGCAGCGCGGCGTGCAGCAAGTGCGTGGCCGAGTGGTTCAGCGCGGTGGCATGGCGTACGTCG
>NZ_SZVP01000158.1 GCF_005885605.1 Colwellia ponticola
AACTAATGCTGATATGCAAAAACAAATTACAGGTCTACTAGGCCAAATGTCTGAATTGTCAGATGGTATAGCACAATTAAATACAGCAGCATCTCAATCTACAGCAATTGCAAAACAATTAAATGTTGGCGTTAATGGTCAAGGAAATACACCAGTCATTGATGGGATTGCTATTTCAAAAGAAAAAGATCCTGCTAAACAACAAGCTTTAATTCAAGGTAAAGTTACTACAATTGCAAAGAATTCAGTAATGACACCTCAAATTAATCAATTGGCTACTGGTATTAAAAATTATACAGCTGGCGTTTCAAGTGCTAAATCAGGTGCTGATAAGATAACGGCTAATAATAGTAAGTTAGTTTCTGGTAGTTCACAACTAGCTGCTGGTACAAAACAACTAAACGGTCAAGTGCCACAATTGACAAGCGGTGTTA
>NZ_SZVP01000159.1 GCF_005885605.1 Colwellia ponticola
TGAGAAAAGAAAAAGTGCTAATACACCAGGGTACGATTTGGTAAGTCATCAATACGCAGAAGTTGCTGGCAAGCAATTTAATTTATACCATCGCACACACCTGTTACCTTTTCGCTTCACGCTCTCAGAAGGGGATAACATTGACGGGTTATTATTTACCGGTACGGCACATTTGAATCATGGTGATCGGCCCCAAATTAATTATCTAATGTTGCACAATCAAGCGCGCGTTAATCAATTATATGCGGCCTATCAAAACAACCATTATCGACTGATATTAAGCGATGTTCATGTACCAGGAGAAGTTGCGGGTACTAATTATTCATTGGATGATTTTGAACAATTGGCAACGCGCATTATCTTAAGTAAAAAGCAGTCTGAAACTGAATTTAAATATGAAGTCAGTTGTGATTATGATACTGAAGGACCATTAC
>NZ_SZVP01000160.1 GCF_005885605.1 Colwellia ponticola
ATGTGGCCGCCGCGTGCCGTTGCGCCAGCAGGTCGGCGGTGAACAGGTTGTCGCTCAAGTGGCTGCCGGGTGGGGTTTGCAGCACGCAGACTTGTTGAGCCACACCCTGTTGCCGGTAAAGGCAACTGAGACCTCGCGCCTCAGGTACCGCCAGCACGCAATCGTCAGGCAATTGCTGTCAGTACCGTTGGGCCACGGCCGTCAACAATGGCGTGCATCTCACCAGCGGCAGGTGCTGTCGCTTGAACAACTCCCGCAGGTCTTGCAGCAAATTCCGTGACGTCGCGACCGCCAGGCGTTCATCTCCAAAGGTGCTGTTGGCGACTTGCACTTGCCACTGTCCGGGGTCGATGCCTGCCTGTTGGTTGAAGGTCACTTCGGCCAAGCCTTGCCAGTCGGCCTGGCTGTACACGCCGGTTTGCCACGCCAGCAT
>NZ_SZVP01000161.1 GCF_005885605.1 Colwellia ponticola
CAAACACAATATTTTAAATGCTTTAGGTGTTATTGCAGTCGCATATTTTGAAAAACTGGATCTGAAAGAAGTTGCGGAAGAAATGCTGACTTTCCCAGGAGTAAAACGTCGATTCAGTGAAAAAATCGTAGCAGACATGACCGTAGTCGATGATTATGCGCATCACCCTGCAGAAATCAAAGCAACGATCGATGGCGCACGCCAAAAATATCCAGATAAAGAAATAATTGCAGTTTTCCAACCCCATACGTTTACGCGTACGATTGCATTGATGGATGAATTTGCAGAAGCACTTGATTTAGCTGATAAAGTTTACTTATGCGATATTTTTGGTTCGGCTCGGGAAGAACAAGGAAACGTTAAGATTGAAGACCTTGGAGCGAAAATCAAAAAAGGTGGAGAAGTCATCAAAGAAAATAATGTATCTCCATT
>NZ_SZVP01000162.1 GCF_005885605.1 Colwellia ponticola
CGCCATCAACGCAGGGCAGCAGCGCCTGGGCGTGCTGGTGTGCGGCACGGGGATCGGCATGGCGATCTCGGCCAACAAGGTGCTCGGGATTCGTGCGGCCCAGGCCCATGACACGTACTCGGCAGAGCGGGCGCGCAAGAGCAACGATGCGCAGATCCTCTCTATCGGCGCGCGGGTGATCGGCGCCGAACTGGCGAAAAGCATCGTCAAGTCGTTCCTGGAGTCGGAGTTCGAGGCGGCACGTTCCGGGGCCAAGGTCGAGCGCATCAATGCGATCGAGCGCGATGGGCATCAATAGTGGACGTAGCAGGGCAAGAGTCGGGAGAATGCGCCTTTGACGACGAAACGGAAGCCCGTCCCCATGAGTGACAGTACCCAGCGCATGGCCAGCGATATTGATCAGATGACTGAAGTGGCGATGCTCTATTACCT
>NZ_SZVP01000163.1 GCF_005885605.1 Colwellia ponticola
TGCCGATGAACTCGATTGCGTCAGCAGCAACGAGCAAGTGGCGGTATTCGATGCGGCGCGCCAGGGCCTGGTGGCGGAGGTCAGCCTGCGCAACTCGCCGTCGGTCCTGGGCTGGCCGAGCGTATCCAGCGACTGGGTGCGTCCTGGCATTATGCTTTATGGCGCCACACCGTTTGGTGAGGACCAGGCCTTGGCCGCGCGTTTGCAGCCGGTGATGACCCTGGAATCGAAAGTGATCTGCGTGCGTGAACTGCCAGCCGGCGAGCCGGTGGGCTACGGCGCCCGGTTCATCACACCTAAACCGATGCGTATCGGCGTGGTTGCCACGGGCTATGCCGACGGCTACCCGCGCCATGCGCCCACCGGCACGCCGGTGCTGGTGGCGGGGCAGCGCAGCCAATTGCTGGGTCGCGTGTCCATGGACATGCTGTG
>NZ_SZVP01000017.1 GCF_005885605.1 Colwellia ponticola
ATCGCTTAGCTCAGTATTGCCATCGTCTGCCGCTGGTGTTTCACCTGACATTGACTCAAGTAAGGCATCAATATCATCAGGATCGCTTAGCTCAATATTGCCATCGTCTGCCGCTGGTTTTTCACCTGACATTGACTCAAGTAAGGCATCAATGTCATCAGGATCGCTTAGCTCAGTATTACCATCGTCTGCCGCTGGTTTTTCACCTGACATTGACTCAAGTAAGGCATCAATGTCATCAGGATCGCTTAGCTCAGTATTAGCATCGTCTGTGTTAGCATCATCGTTATTACTATCGTCTGGTTTTGCTGCTCGCTCAACCTTATTAGCCTCGTCTGCAACAGGTTTTTCTACCGCCGGTGCTGTTTCTGCCGCTGGCGTTTTACCTGACATTGACTCAAGTAAAGCATCAATGTCATCAGGATCGCTTAGCTCAGTATTAGCATCGTCTGTGTTAGCATCATCGTTATTACTATCGTCTGGTTTTGCTGCTCGCTCAACCTTATTAGCCTCGTCTGCAACAGGTTTTTCTACCGCCGGTGCTGTTTCTGCCGCTGGCGTTTCACCTGACATTGACTCAAGTAAAGCATCAATATCATCAGGATCGCTTAGCTCAGTATTAGTATCGTCTGTGTTAGCATCATCGTTATTACTACCGTCGGGTTTTGCTGCTAAAGGCTCTGCGGCCTTTTCTGTTACTTCATTTTTTGTTTCACTTTTAGCTTCATTGTTACTTTTAGCCGGCTCTTCAAAAGCGAGGTCATCATCATCGATATCATCTAAACCATTAAGTAGCTCATTTAAATCATCTTGATTTAATTCACCTCCTTCAAGCTCTTCACTAACTGGTGATTGTGTTTTGTCTGTCTCTTCATCTAAACCTGATAACAACGAGTCTAGATCATCTTGATCTAATTCTCCGCCTTCAAGAGGTTCACTATCATCATCTAATAAAATGTCTTCAAGATCATTTAAGTCATCGTCGTCATCTAAATGAATAACATCGTCATCGACCAAGATGTCATTATCAATTGCTAAGTCATCTTCTAGGCCTAACTCATCTTCAAGCGAGACTTCATCATCAAGCGACAAATCAAGTTCATCATCTAAACTCAATTCATCATCGATTGATAAATCAAGCTCATCAGCCAGAGATAATTCTTCAGCTGCACTGTCCTTCGTTGCTTTAGCGGGCTCTTTTTTAGTGTCTAATTCATTAAAGAAAACTTCATCTGAGGCTTGCTTTCTACGTTTAAACAACAACGCTAATAATGAGAGTATTAGCGCTGCTGGCATAGTGCCCATTACTATTTTAAACCATAAACTTGAAGTCATACTTTGCTCTGCGAGCTCTGCTTGTTGCTTCTCTAGTAACAGCTCTTTTTCTCGGGCTTCCGCTTTAGCTAAGAGTGCCTGCTGCAATGTGATCATATCGTTCATTTGCAACTTTATTTCTTTAGCTTTTGCTACTTCATCTTGCATAACACTAAGCTTGTCATTAAAGACATTGAGACGCTGACGTAAGTTATCATTCTCTTTTAAAATGGCTTGTAAACCATCAATAGAGTCTGAGATATCATTTTGAATAGTCGCTAAACGTTGTTGCTGCTGACCGTCAATTTTTTGTAATTGATCATTAATTTCGGTTTTAACTGTCTCTAAGTCTTTTTTCTGAATACTAGGCTCTTTCGAAATAATTTTCTCAACCGGTTTAGGCTGTATTTTTTCCCAAGCTTTTTCGTCATCTAACGACTTTTGCTTAGCGGTATTAGTATTTATTGCCATCATTTTACTAAACGATGGAATATTTAACGTTTGGCCTTCAACTAGGTGATTGATATTGTTATCAAGAAATGCCTGAGGGTTTTCTTGATATAACGCCTGCATTACTTGGTAGACACTTAAGCGTTTATCAGGACGAACCCGAGTAGCAATGTTCCACAAGGTGTCTTTCCCGGTAATAGGGCCATATTGATTATAAGGGGAAACATCAATACTTTTAGGACCTCGTAGACGAATGCCACCTTCTTCTTCAGCACTGACAGGGAAATGGACTGTAAGTATGCCAATAATAATCGCCTGCCATAGGCACAGACGTAAAAATTTTTGCATGAAGAGGTTCCTAATTTAACGTATTTAAGTTTATACCAAGCTAGCTAATAAACGACATTGGTATTAGTACATGGTAACGCCAAAAAAATAGCGCATTTTGTCTAGTTAATGTCGAGTTAAAGCTTAGTAAATACTTAACGACTAGATATTAACTAGTCTGAGCTGGTTTAAAATACTATTGCAATATTTGTTAGTACTATTGCACCTGCAATGTTTGTTCCATAAAAAGATTAACTAACAAAATAGTCATTCATCAGATAATAACAAACTCTGTCAATAAGTCTTCTGTTTTTGTAACGCTGAGGTAAACCACATGCTGTTTTGGTTTAATAGCAACGGATTCATTTATTGATTATACCATTGTGTATAAAAAAGTGACCACTTAGAACGGCATTGACGACATTAGCACAAATAAAATTTGTGAAGTTATCATGGTGACCATGCGTTCCCAGATGGCGAGCTTTCTTATACAGGTTGGTATTAGGTTATCGCTGTATTAGCGAGCTTAGCAACTAAGAAACTAACACTAAAACAAAAAACTCGCCAGCTAACCATATAATTTCGATTAACTGACGAGTTTTAGGATGTTAACTTTTATAATGATAATACGGTAATTGCATTACTCTAATAAAAATATTAACGTAGAAAGCTTAGCTTAAATGATCTTTTATCAATAATTCAGCTATTTGTACGCTATTAGTTGCCGCACCTTTGCGGACATTATCCGCCACAATCCACATATTAATACCACAGTTATGGCTAATATCTTCACGAATACGGCCAATATAGGTTTCATCTTTACCGCTAGCATCACCAATTTGAGTGGGGAAGTCTTCATCATTACGACAAACAACAACACCTGGTGCTTTCTCTAATAAGTCTTTAACTTCTTCAGCTGATATAGGTGAATTAGTTTCAATGTGCAACGCTTCACCATGACCAAAGAATACCGGCACACGTACTGCAGTAGGGTTAACTAATACATTGTCATCGGCTAAGATTTTCTTCGTTTCCCACACCATTTTCATTTCTTCTTTGGTGTAACCATTTTCTAAGAAAACATCAATTTGCGGGATAACATTAAATGCTATTTGACGTGAAAAGTTTTTACTTTCTACAGGCTTGCCACTAAGTAAATCAGCTGTTTGCTTGGCTAATTCATCCATAGACTCTTTACCGCCACCAGACACTGACTGATAAGTACAAACGTTAACACGGCTAATACCTACCGCATCATGAATAGGCTTTAACGCCACCATCATTTGAATAGTTGAACAGTTAGGATTGGCGATGATATTTCGGTTACGGTATTCACCCAGTGCTTCAGGATTAACTTCTGGTACCACCAGCGGAATATCTGCCTCGTAACGAAACTCAGAAGTGTTATCAATAACGATACAACCTGCTTCACCGGCTATTGGCGCAAACTTAGCAGAAATTGCACCACCAGCAGAGAAAAAGCCAATTTGTGCTTTGCTAAAATCAAAATGGTCAGCATCAAGTACTTCAATACTTTCGCCTTTAAATTCAATTATCTCACCGGCAGAGCGAGCACTTGCTAGCGGGTAAAGTTTATTAATAGGAAAATCTCTTTCTTCTAAGATTTCCATAATGGTTTTGCCAACTAATCCAGTTGCGCCAAGTATACAAACATCGAATTTCTGTGCCATGATCCTCTCTCTTCTAATTAAACGTTTTTGCTAAAGCCTAAGCGATGTGGCACATCACTGAAGGTATTGGATAACAAGGTAACGGTAACCGCAGAAAATTCCCGACGAACTGGGTAATTCTTGCGTAAATTATCGAAACCTTGTACAAATAATTGCTGACGAAATATTGCATCGTCTCGTCTGACATCGTAAACCATTTTCACCAACTGGTTTAGTAGTATTTGGTTAAAATCTTGATTAATTTCAATTGCAGGGATACTTGCCGATGGTAAAAAATCAGTTAGCTGATATTTTGGTGGAATCACTAACTGCTGACATAATGCCTGATAGAGCATTTCACTACCACGGGCTTTTCCTTCTAAGCTATAACCAGCAATGTGCGCTGTTGCTATTTCGGTGTAGGAAATTAAGGATTCAAGCACATTTGGCTCACCTTGCCAAACATCTAATACCACTTTTACGCCATGACCTGCTTTTTTAAGTGCCAGTAAAGCATGATTATCTATCACATCTCCGCGACAAGCACTGATCAATATTTGATCATCGCGCAGTAAAGCAAGATTTTCTGCATTGAGTAACTTATAGGTAGGGTGTTCGCCACCTTCAACTTTAGGCACATGCAATGAAATAACATCACAAGCTAGCACATCGCTTAGTGGTACATACGCTCTATTATCAACAGAGCCATCAGTGGTATTAACAGTGCTTTGCTCCGCTTGTTTTTTCTCTAATAAGGGATCACATATTTTATAACGAATGCCCAAAGCGGCTAACTTTTCACTTAAACGAGTACCCGTATTACCACCACCAACAATACCTACCGTGAGTGATGATAAATCAAATAAATAACGCTCGGCTAATACCACTAAGGCACTTAATACGTATTCAGCTACTGAAATAGCATTACAACCTGGGGCTGAATGAAAAGTTATATTACGTTTTTCAAGATAAGTTAAATCAACGTGATCGGTACCAATAGTGGCACTACCAACAAAAGAAATTTTCTCGTTAAGATGTAATAGTTGCTCATTAACCTCGGTAATTGAGCGTACTAAAAGTACATCAGCATCAGCGACTTGCTCAGCGGTTAAAGCTCGTCCGGAAAAGGCAACTAGTTCACCTTGTTCATGACCATTAGTCCCTCTATCAAGCTGACAAAGTTCACTAAAGAACTCTTTAGCAAATGGCATGTTTTCATCATAGTATATTTTCATTCGTTATCATCACTTTACTAAAAGCGTTCAAGCGCTATAAAGGGCTGGCATTGCTAATACCAGTTTCATTAATCAGATAATTAATGAGATTGTTATAATGGAGTCTATCAAATTTAAGCTATAAAAAAACCACGTTTAAGATGACTTAACGTGGTTAATTTTTTATTTAGCGTGATTTATAAGGGCAAGTTAACTTACAAAGTAGCTTGCTAAGTTATTTATATTTTTGCATAACCAAAGTAGCATTAGTACCACCAAAGCCAAAGCTATTTGACATCACAAGATTTAGCTCAACATCACGTTTGTCAGTAACAATATCTAAACCTTGTGCTTGCTCATCTAAGTTATCAATGTTAATTGATGGTGCTACAAAGTTGTTTTCCATCATTAAAATTGAGTAAATAGCTTCGTGAACACCCGCGGCGCCAAGTGCATGACCAGTCATTGCTTTAGTCGCACTAATTGCTGGTGAGTCTTCACCAAATAATTCTTGAATAGCACCTAATTCTTTTACATCACCTACTGGGGTAGAAGTACCGTGTGTATTTAAGTAATCAACTTTACCTTCAACACCTTGCATTGCTTGTTGCATACAACGAACAGCGCCTTCGCCACTTGGCGCTACCATGTCATAACCATCTGAAGTTGCGCCATAGCCAACAAGTTCGGCGTAAATATGAGCACCACGCGCTAAAGCATGTTCTAACTCTTCAACGACAACCATACCGCCACCGCCAGAAATAACAAAACCGTCACGATCCGCATCATAAGTACGCGAGGCTAGTTCAGGTGTATCATTACGACCTGCTGATAATGCACCCATGCCATCAAACATCATCGCTAGTGACCAATGAACTTCCTCACCGCCACCGGCAAAAACAACATCTTGTTTACCTAACTGGATAAGCTCCATCGCGTTACCAATACAGTGAGCACTAGTTGCGCAAGCTGAGCTAATTGAATAGTTAACACCTTTAATTTTAAATGGTGTAGCTAAACAAGCAGACACAGTGCTACCCATAGTTTTTGGCACTGCATAAGGACCTACACGGCGAATACCGCGGCTGCGAAGTGTATCGGTTGAAGCAACAATATTTTCAGAGGATGCGCCACCAGAGCCAGCAACAATACCTGTGCGAACATTCGATACTTGCTCTTGTGTTAATTTTGCATCTTTAATCGCTTGATCCATGGCTATGTAAGCATAACCAGCGGCATCCCCCATAAAACGAATAGCTTTACGGTCAATATGATCTTTAATATCAATAGCGGGTTTACCCCACACTTGGCTACGAAGACCTTGCTCTGCAAAACTTTCAGAGTGTGAAATGCCTGATTTACCGGCTTTTAATGAGGCTAATACTTCTTCAGCATTATTACCAATACTTGAGACTATACCTAAGCCTGTTATTACAACACGTTTCATTTAGCTAACCATCTATAATTATAAAAATTTTGAGCTATTATACTCGTAATAGCGATTGAACTGGTATTACGAGTTGCTTATCACAACAAAAACCAGCGTACACTTGTACTCTATAATATGATATCCATGCTAATATATCTACGATATTTTACTTATCTGTCGTTATTTTCTGATCAACATCAATATTTCGGGTAAAATAGCTAGCCTGAATTATAGAGTTTGAAATGTCTAGATAACTTAACAACAATCTAAAGTCCCTTCAATGAACAATGCAGATAAAAAAAACAATAGCCCTTTAACGACAAAAGGTTATCAGTTAAGAGCAAACGTTACCAAGGTACAACACGTTAGTATTATTGGCGGCGGTATTGCCTCAGCTTGTCTTGCTTATGGCTTAACAAAACTAGGTATCAAGGTAACCTTGTATTGTAAAGACTCAACATTGGCTCAAGGCGCTTCTAGTAATGCGATTGGGGCTGTATATCCTTTGTTATATAAACAAGCTGATAGTATAAGCTTATTTTATCAACAGGCATTTTGGCGCGCTAAAGCACTTTATAGTGAAATTGCCGAACAAGGTTATTCTTTTGCCCATCAGTGGTGTGGTTTACTCGAAGTTTCTTATAAAGAAACACTCATTAACAAGCAAAAAGCCTTTGCACACTTTAATAGTTGGTCAAAAGACCTAATCCATAGCGTTGATGCTAAACAAGCCAGTGAGTTGGCTAATATAGCTATCCCTTATGGCGGACTTTTCATGCCAAATGCTGGCTGGATAGCGCCAAAAGAACTAGTACATAGTATTTTTAAGGCGGCAGAAGCAACTAAATACTTAACAATAGTGACCGACACTCAGGTAAGCAAAATACAACAAATAGCCGATGCCGAGACCTCGGTGACAACCAAAGAAAGTAACAGTAACCGTGCTTGGCGCTTATATACTAACCAAGGTGAATATAGCGCTAGCACACTGGTTATATGCGCAGGCGCTGATGCTATTGAAATAGAGCAGCTTAAAACACTCCCTATTACCGCGACCCGTGGCCAAATAACCAGCATGAACAGTAACAAAAAAATAAGTAAGCTGGCTACAGTCATTTGCCATAAAGGCTATTTAACGCCTGCACATAACGGTATTCATTGTATTGGGGCTACGTTTCAAATAAATGACACGAACCTAAACACCAATAAAGCTGATGATCACTATAATTTAGCCATGTTAGCTAAGTGCTTGCCTGAATTATCGGCAAACATTAACTGGCAAGAGCAAGATATTTCATCGAGTAAAGCAAGACTACGTTGTATGTCACAAGATCACTTACCACTTGTCGGTGCAATGCCTAATATTAGCGAACATAAAAAAGCTTATGCACATTTAGCTAAAGATAAAAACTGGAAGTATAGCCAAGTAGCACCAAGTATAAACAACTTGTATATGCTTATTGGATTAGGCGCGCGGGGTTTGTGTTCAGCGCCATTAGCAGCAGATATTTTAGTCGCAGAATTAACTAACACGCCCTACCCCGTGGATAACGACATGTTATTTAGTTTAAGCCCTAATCGCTTTATTATTAGGGACATCATTAAACAAAAAATCAGTTAATACCTTCAGATAAAGCAGTAGTTTGAGTAAAGGTTATTTTATCTTATTGCAGCACTATTCTTTGTTGAGTTGCTAACCAAAAGTTAGTCACAATGGCGTAATCTTGTGGCGATAACTCTAACTTTGCTTGCTTGGCTTTTTCGGTCACCGCCTCAACTAGCGCTGCTGAAATGACTTGACTCTCGTCGCCAAAATCAGTCGCAACTAAAGAAAAGAAGCCACGTAAGTAACCGCCTGCAAATAAGGTATCACTATCAGAGTCAAGCTCAAATAACGCGTCTAAATAGTGATAAAAATCGGCAACGGTGATTAACGGTTTTGTGGCAATATCAGCAGTGCTTTCGTTAGTTGCGCTAGTTGGAGTTGTATTCGCTGTATTAGTTGTATTAGTTGTCATATAAATCACTTTAAGTTTTTAGTTGGTCATCGTTAATTATTGCGGACTAGCAAGCGGATAAAGCACTTGGTCTTTATAGCCAGTGGTAATAGTCATAAAGCCAGATAACTGCTGATCAAGCTCTATATCACCCGTATCACTGAGCAAAGGTTTATTGCCTAGCGCCGCTAACTTAGCCTTAGTCGCCAAAATAATAATATTATCACGACCACCAGACTGCGCTAAAATAGCGCGAATAATACGAGGACTTAATTGTTGATTACCTCGGCCAAAAACATGCCCTTGCCCGCCAATTAAAGTAATAACTAACTGACTTAAACCTGAGTGGTCTGTTATCGCTTGATAAAGCGCAGCTTCGGTTACATCACTGGTAATCAGTGTTTGTTCCCTAACAATATCAACGCCGAGCAAGGTGTTAGCTAGCCCTAATTCACTCATTAAAAAAGCGGTAGTAGAGCCAGAGCCAATAATAAATTGTCGCTCGCCGTGGTCGTTCATTTCTTCAATAACATTAGCGGCAATATCTTGTAAAACCAGATCATCACTTTCTATGCCGCCAGACTTAACCGCTTGCACATAACGTAACTCACTTGGAATTTTCATCTCACTGTAGCGCTTAGCTTTAACGATCCCCTGCCTGAATAAGCGCTCGTCTATATCCATAACATCACCCGTCGTTAACGTTACTAACTCCTTGGTGACCATTAATTCAATGATACGACCTGCCGCTTTAGGCGTAATAGCATAAACGCCCGAGTGTATTTTACAACCAGCTGGAATACCTAACACTGGCACAGCTTGGTAATCATCATTAGCAACCACGTTGGCGATATCTCTAGCGGTGCCATCACCACCAGCAAATAATATAATATCAACGCCCTGTGCTAACAAAGCCTGTGCTGCTAATTGGCTATCTTGACTATCAGTCTGCTCATTTGTAGCTTGATAGATTACTTCTACGTTAAAACCAAGGTCCGTTGCACATTGCTCCCCCATCAAGCCACTGGCGGTATAAATGACAATGTTATCTTTATAAGGTAATAAAACCTCTAGCGCCAAAGTAGCTCTAATATTAGCTTGTGGCTTAGCACCCAAGGCTAAAGCATGCATTACCATACCGTCGCTGCCTTTAAGCGCAACACTACCACCAATGCCAGCAATAGGGTTGATGATAAACCCGAGCTTAAAACACTTCATGTAGATATTCCTTTTCAGTCAAATCAAACGATTTGTTAGCTTTATTATGACGCTGCACATCAACACTAAATTGCTCTGCCGTTAAAGGTGAGCTGCTTTGATAAAAATGTATTAGCGCATCAATGAACTGCTGTGCGCGCGGCGGAAAACCTGTTTCAATAAAAGCTAACACTTGTTGGTGCACTTTTACTTTAAAACCATTGGTATCGCCAAGGTAACCATTAAGATTATCTGCTGAGGTATTAAATTGTTTTTGTACAGCAACGTTAAAAGCCCATTCAATGGCTTGTGGGATCACTTCAACCTGCTCAAATTTCTGTTGTTGTTTCTCATTACGGCCATCAGGAATATACCAGTAGCCGAAGTCTTCTAATAAACGCCTTTGTGCTCCGGCATAACACCAATGGGCAATTTCATGCAAAGCACTTTCATAATAGCCGTGGGCAAAAATTATTTGATGATGGGCACAGTTAGCGTCTGCAGGTGCATATAAGGGTTCATCGTCGCCTCTGACTAACTTGGTATTGTATTGCTGAAAAAATACTTGCTCGAATAAAGCAATAAGATCTTGATAATTGTGCTGCATATAGTGGGTCTATGTTCTAATAACGTATAACTTTGTAGGGTTGATATAGCTTGTATGATTTGTTTATAAGCGAGTTAGCTTTAAACGTGCTTTTTAAACATAGCTTTCTCAAAAAACACTCACAGTGCTACTTACGGTGCTATAGAGATTACTCGTAAAGCACCGTTAAATACTAAGCGGCATCCTCGACATTTTTTTTACCTTTAGTGCGTTCTACACTCTCAAGCTTATGATGAATAGCAGACTTAATCATCATATAAGCACTGATCGGTGCCGTGAGTAATAAGAACAGCGAAATAAGCACTTCTTTTACACTCATCCCCTCGTATGAAGTACTAAAAAAAATTATAGCCGCAGTTAATAATGCTGCCATGCCCAGTGTTGTTGCTTTAGTGGGTCCATGTAAGCGCATAAAAAAATCAGGCATTTTTACTAAACCGATAGAGCCTATCAGTACAAAAGAGCCGCCAATTAATAATAATATTGAAATAATCCATTCAGTCATCATTTACCCTTATTCTATAATGTCGCCACGAAGTAAGTACTTACATACAGCAACGGTACTTACAAAACCTAACATAGCTATTAACAGTGCTGCTTCAAAATATAAGGTAGTACCCATACTCATACCGTATAAAATAATCAAGGCAATAGTATTGATATACATAGTATCAAGAGCCAGTATTCTATCAGGTACTGAAGGTCCTATTAATAGCCGCCATACATTGAGTAATAGCGATAAGCCTATCATGGCAAATACAATTAAAATCACCGTTTCTAACATTGAAATATCTCCTTAAGCGGCGCTTCATAACGTTGCTTAATGGTATCTATTAAGGCCTGCTCATCGGTAAGGTTTAGCACATGTATCAGTAAAAATCGTTGCTCTGGCTGTTCACCTTTTTTTAAATTTTCATGCCAAGGGTATACCTCAGCGCTAACTGTACCTGGGGTTAATGATACCGTACTTGCCAAAATAGTAATGGGCATAGTATGTGTTAGATCTAACGGCACTTTGACAAAACCTGGTGTTAACCTTTTAGTTGGGCCTAAGATTAAAATAGCCACTTCAATATTAGCGGTAATAATATCATATAGCACTAGCATTAAATGACGTAATGCCAAGCCAGGCTTTATGATTAAGGGCTGTTTTGTTCTAAAAGGGCTAGTGGCTAATGGGATAACAATTGCTAAAATAACCGCTAATAAAATATGACCTGTTGAAACACTATTATTCAACAATAACCACACGATAAATAATAAAAGACTTAAAAAAGGCGTGGGGAGCCACTTAAACCTCGCTTCTAGCCGCATTATTGGCCTCCTGACAGAATAATATTAATGTTACTGTTAAAATCATGCAGTTGAGTAGCTGCACCAATAGCGTATTCACTTAATGGGCCAGCAAATATACTCATTAATGGCGCACTAGCAATAAGAATAAGTAAGGCTATCAGCTGCGTAGGATGAACACGTTCTTGTTCTGCCTCTGTTAACGGTTTTCCTTGATGGTGCCAGAAAACAGCGCTACCTGCTTTAGACACGCTAAACAGTACCGCTAAGCTAGCAAATAAGTACACTGGCCAAAAAACAACAATAAACTCAGTATCTAAAGTCGCTTTAAGTAACCACACTTTGCCAATAAAACCAGACAATGGCGGCATGCCAATAACCGCCACAGCAGCAATAACAAAACAAGCACCAAGTAGCTTAGGTTGAGCAACCCCTGGGCCGGCACTAATACGGTCAGCAACTTTTCCACGTTGACGACCAATTAAGTCCGCTAACAGAAACAGCGCTGCCGTAACTAAGGTTGAATGAACAATATAATAAATAGCCGCTGAACTTGCCTCAACGGTTTGCACCGCAATAAGTGCAACTAAAGTGCCTACCGATACAATCACCAAATTAGCGGCTAATTTTCGTAAATCTTTGCTGGCGAGCACACCTATAGCGCCCATGGCAATAGTGGCAATGGCTAACCACCATAACCAGGTTTGTGCCATATGACTTAATTCACCCGCTTCATCGCCAAAAATTAACGTATAAACACGCATCATTGAATAGACGCCAACTTTAGTCATAATGGCAAATAGCGCCGCAACAACAGGTATAGCGGTAGCATAAGTATTAGGTAACCATAAATGCAACGGCAATAAAGCTCCTTTTAACGCAAAGACTACCAACAGTAACAAGCCACCAATTTTAGCAAGGTAAACATCATCTCCTTGCAGGTGTGTTACTTTTTCTGCCATATCGGCCATATTCAGCGTACCTAATACACCGTATAAAACGCCTAAGGCAATTAAGAAAATAGCCGAGCCAACAAGGTTTAAAATGACATATTGCAAAGCTGCTCGGGTATTTTTCTTATCGCCGCCATGCATTAATAAAGCATAAGAGGCAATCAATAACACTTCAAAAAACACAAACAGGTTAAAGGCATCGCCCGTTAAAAACGCACCATTTACCCCTAAGATTAAAAAATGGATTAATGGATGAAAAAAGCTACCCTTGTGATCATCACCAGCACTGGCGTATAAGGTACAAACAACCCCTAGCAATGCCGTTAAACACACTAACAATATTGATAGCTGATCGGCCACTAGTACAATGCCAAAAGGTGCACTCCAGTCACCAATAGCGTAAATTTGTGGGCCTTGTGCTTGTACTTTGAGTAACAACAGTAAGGATACTAAGAGGGTGACTACACTGAGTGTTACCGAGGTAACCCTTCGGCTAGTTTTCGTTTTACCAAAGGGAGATACCAATAAAACCACACCGGCCAACATTGGTAATAACACCGGTAAAAATGTCAAATGCTGGTTCATACTTTGACCTTTTTATTCTTATCGTTATTATTGTTATTAGTGATAGGAAATTCACCATCAACATGATCACTACCTAAATCTGAACGTCCTCTAATGGCTAATACCACCACAAAAGCGGTCATGGCAAAACCGATAACAATCGCGGTTAACACAAACGCTTGCGGTAACGGATCAGCATACTCGGTGCCCGTGCCCAATACTGCCGCCTGATTAAAGCTAAGACGTCCAGAAGAAAACAAAAACAAGTTAACTGCATAAGACAACATGGTAAGTCCTAAAACCACCGGAAAAGTGCGTGAACGTAATATAAGAAAAACGCCACAAAATACTAAAACCCCAACGCAGGATGCATAAAGTAATTCCATTAAACCTTCACCTCTTCTGTAGGCGTATTTGTCGTTAATTTACCCAGACTTGCCAAAATCATTAATGTTGCTCCTACTACCGTAATATAAACACCTAAATCAAATACTAAGGCACTGGCAAGTTCAATTTCACCAATAAAAGGAATATCAAAATAATCAAACCACGTGGTCATGAAGGGTCGATTAAAGAACCAACTCCCAACACCCGTAAATAAGGCAATAGCAATACCCGCAGCTATAATTTTGCGATAATTAATGGTTAAACGCTCAGCAATCCAATGTGAACCATGTGCTATATATTGCAAAATAAAGGCAACTGCAGTCACTAACCCTGCGATAAAGCCACCACCTGGCAAGTTATGACCACGCAAGAAGATATAAAATGATACCAGTAATGCCAGTGGCAATAATGACTGCGAGATACTCGCTAATAAAACAGGGTAACGCTCTTTCGCCCAAGGTCGCCCTTCACTATCACTGGTTGGCATAAATAAAGGTAAGTTAAGTAACAATTTATAAATACCTAATGCGGCAATACCCAAGACACTAATTTCGCCTAAGGTATCAAAACCACGAAAATCAACCAATATGACATTGACTACGTTAGTACCACCGCCGCCTGTTTTAGCATTGGCTAAGAAAAACTCAGAAATAGTATCTAATGGACGAGTAATTAAGGCATAGCAAATACTTGCAACAACAACACCCAAAGCACCCGATATAGCTAGGTCGCGTAACACTCGCATAGAGCTAGACTCTTTTGGCGAGTGTTGCGGTAAGAAAAACAGCGCTAACATCAACAAAATAATGGTTACTACTTCCACGGTTAATTGCGTTAAGGCTAAATCGGGCGCTGAAAAACGGGTAAAAGCAACAGATACCATTAAGCCAACCACCGAAAGCATTAACAATGACACCACACGTGTGCGATACCAAATGACGGTACAAACAGCACCAATCATCAGTAATGCTGCCCCCATGGCATTATGAACATCAATAGGCGTAGGTTGTTTTTGTCCAACCAACTGATTCATTTCAAACAATGGCCAGCCCGCTACAAGTAATACCACCACAAACATCAGCATTAAGTAACGTTGAAGTGAACCATTTTCTATCGCGTTAATTTTTCGCTGAGACCACTTAGTCATCGCATAGATGGTTTCATCAAAGCCTTTTTTAGCATTTAATGAAGGGAGTGACGCTTGAAATTGAAATAAGTAACGACGTTGTGTATAGAGTAATAATCCGCCGCCAACGGCAATGGCACTCATCAATAACGGTAAGTTAAATCCATGCCATAAAGACACTTTAAACTCAGGCACATAACCACCTAATACTGCAAAAGAAGCCGCCTTTAAAATATCGTCAATAACAAAGTTAGGGAAAATACCAACAAGTAAACACAGCGCAACTAATATTTCAATCGGCACTCGCATATAGCGCGGTGGTTCACTGGGTTGTTTTGGTAAGTTGATAGGATCGCCATTAAAGAATACATCATGAATAAAGCGTGCTGAATAAGCCACGGCTAAACCACCAGCAATAGTTGCTAATACAGGGATAAGCCAAGACATAGAGCCAAGTAACTGTTGATGTAAGGTTTCGGCAAAAAACATTTCTTTAGATAAGAAGCCGTTTAGTAATGGTACGCCAGCCATCGCTGCTGCGGCAACCATGGCCAAGGTTGCGGTGTAGGGCATAAATCGCCACATACCGTTAAGCTTTCGCATATCCCGCGTACCTGTTTCATGGTCAATAATACCCGTGGCCATAAACAAAGAAGCTTTAAAAGTAGCGTGGTTAATTATATGGAAAATAGCGGCAACCGCAGCAAGCTCAGTATTTAAGCCAAACAACAAGGTAATTAAGCCTAAATGACTGATAGTTGAATAAGCTAACAACCCCTTTAGATCATGCTTAAATAACGCGACATACGCGCCAAATAACAAAGTAGCAAGCCCGGTTAAACTCACCGTAATAAACCATATATCAGTGCCCGCCAACGCTGGATAAAAACGGGCTAATAAAAAAATACCAGCTTTAACCATAGTCGCTGAATGTAGATAGGCACTGACTGGTGTTGGCGCCGCCATAGCGTGGGGTAACCAAAAATGAAAAGGAAATTGTGCCGATTTAGTAAAAGCACCCAGTAGAATTAAAATCAAGGTAACTTCATACCAAGCATGTGCTTGAATAATATCTCGACTAGCTAAAATAACATCTAAGTTATAACTACCGACAATATTACCTAATAACAGCAAGCCGGCAAGTAAAGCTAAACCACCACCACCGGTAATAGTTAACGCCATTACTGCGCCTTTGCGTGCTTCAGCTTTATGCCACCAATAGCTGATTAACAAAAACGAGCTAATGCTGGTCAGTTCCCAAAAAAACCATAGCTGAATAATATTATTCGACATAACAATGCCTAACATTGCTGTCATAAATAACATCAAATAAGCGTAAAGCTTAGGCATAGAGTCATTACTACTTAAGTAATAACGGGCATAAAAAATAACTAATATACCAATCCCTAAGATCATAAAGACAAACAACAGCGCTAAACCATCTAAACGAAACGCGATATCGATGCCCAGCAATGGGATCCAAGATATGGTGTCACGAATAACGTCACCCGAGAATACCGCTGGTGCTAAGCTAATCGTTATTAATAATGCAATAATAGGTGTTAACAGCGTCAATGCCGTTGATTGATTACGTGTTAGCTTTCCCGTCATTGAAGAAATAATACTGCCAAATAAGGATAGCAAGGGTATCCAAAGCAAAGTCATAGAGTAAACCTTTTGTTATTTTTATAATTATTTTTTTAGCTAGAAGTAATGATATCGAGAGAGATATAACTAAGCCATAATATGTCACAATGGCTAGCACTGGCAAACATTATTAGCATGATTTTTCATACTAACTTTACCACGACATCACACAGTTTTCACATCGAAATACTCAAAATAATTCGGATAATAAGATTATTTACGTCAAAAATTCAAATAATAAACTATTTAACTAGTCTCACTTTGTATATTAAGTATAATATTTATCTGACTAAACGTAACAAAATGTATTAAAACCTATTAAATTTACAGGTGACAAATGAAGAAGCTCGATAGCATCGATTTACAAGTATTATCTATACTCTATGATGATGCAGATATTACCAATAAAGAACTAGCCGCTAAAATTGGCATTGCCCCTTCTACCTGTTTAGAGCGCGTAAAGCGCTTAAAAGTTAATGGTGTCATTAAAGGCGCTTTTATTGATGTTAATTTAAAAACCATTGGCGGTAATATAGAAGCGATTGCTGCGATTCGTTTACAGCCATACTCTGAAGAAATTGTTAATAAATTACGTGATGACTTATTAACCTATCCGGAAATACTCAACTTGTATCATATGGGGGGGAGTTATGACTACTATATTCATATGTCGGTCAAAGACAGTGAGCATTTACGTCAATTTGTCTTTAAGAACATTACCTCGCGCGATGAAGTCACTACCGTAGAAACATCGCTAGTGTTTGATCATAGTCGCAGTGGCATACTGCCTAACTTTAAAAAGTAACGTGTCTAATACCAGTTTCATTAATTATGTGGTCTATTTTATACGCAGGGAAAACGACCAAATATAAGGCATTTATTTTAATAACTAGTTGTTCTACTTATTAAATAAATAACGCAGTAGTTGGTTGTTTTAACCAGTAGAAATGATCAGATAATTAATGAGATTGGTATAACCTTAGGTAGCAAGCTATTGACGGTGAAAGTAAGTTCTCGAGCATACCTATTGAGAAAGCATAAAAAAATCCCACTGTTATGGTGACATAACAGTGGGATTTTTATTAACTAAACTATCTACCAAGCTGACTATCAGCCATAATTAACAAACAGTTTGAGCCTTTTAGCTTTTAACCTTTAAGATCATCAAAAAACTTCTTAACCCCGTCAAAAAAACCAGTTTCTTTAGGGCTGTGTTTTTTGTTGCTACTAGCCATTTTTTCTTCTAACTGGCGTAACAAGTCAGCTTGATCACCTGATAAATTCACCGGTGTTTCAATAACCACTTTACACATTAAATCACCAGTAGAAGTACTACGTACCGATTTAACACCTTTGCCACGTAAGCGGAACATTTTGCCTGTTTGTGTTTCTTTAGGTACTTTCAGCTTAACTTTTCCGCCAAGTGTTGGTACTTCAATTTCACCACCTAACGAGGCGGTAACAAAGCTAATAGGTACTTCACAATATAAATGGTTTTCATCACGAACAAAAATCTCGTGATCACGCACATTTACTTGCACATATAAATCACCGGTTGGTGCGCCATGCTCACCCGCTTCACCTTCGCCTGACAAACGAATTCTATCGCCGGTATCAACGCCCGCAGGAATTTTAACAGATAATGTTTTCGTTTTTTCAACACGGCCTTGACCACGACATGAAGTACACTTATCGGTAATAACTTTACCTTTACCACTACAAGTAGGACAAGTTTGTTGTACCGCAAATAAGCCTTGACGCATTTGCACCTGACCATGACCATGACAAGTGCTACAAGTTTTAGCCGAGGTACCTTTTTTAGCGCCTGAACCATCACAAGGCTCACAACTGACATAGGTAGGTACTTTAATTTCTAAGCTTTTGCCTTTAACCGCATCTTCAAGTGATAATTCAACGTTGTAACGTAAATCTGAACCACGTTGTTGACGTTGGCGACCGCGACCGCCGCCGCCAAAAATATCACCGAAAATGTCGCCGAAATCTTGACCAAAACCACCACCGTGACCTCCGCCACCGCCGTGACCACCTTGCTCAAACGCGGCATGACCATATTGGTCATAAGCAGCACGTTTTTGGTCGTCATTGAGGATTTCATAAGCCTCTTTAACTTCTTTAAACGTTTCTTCTTTAGACTTGTCACCTTGAGTACGGTCAGGGTGAAATTTCATGGCTAATTTTTTATAAGCTTTTTTAATTTCTTTTTCAGAGGCGTCTTGGCTAACCCCTAATACTTCATAATAATCACGTTTTGACATAAATATATTTCTTTACTTCAAGTTGATTGAGACTAATTTTCTTCATTGCTCCATGAATGCAAAAGGTATCACGATAATAATCAAGAAAATCAACACCAAATAAAATTAACGGTTGATTTATAAGCAAAAAGCGTCGAGAAATATCGACGCTTTACTATGAAAACCTTTCTTATTGAAACATAGATTAGTTAAGACATAGCTTAGCTTTTTAACGGCTAAGATTAACAGTTAACCTTAGCCAATCAAAAAGTTACTTGTCGTCTTTAACTTCTTCAAATTCAGCGTCAACTACATCATCAGCTGGAGCAGCGTCGGCATCAGCAGAGCCTTCAGGTGCGCCTTGTTGAGCTTGTTGTTTAGCTTGAGCAATTTCCATTAACTTAGCTGAAGCTTCCATAAGCGCTTGCGTTTTAGCATCAATGTCTTCTTTGTCATGACCTTTAATGGCTGTTTCAAGTTCAGTTAATGCAGTTTCAATTTTTTCTTTGTCTTCGCTTGGTAATTCATCGCCCGCTTCTTCAACTTGCTTGCGAGTAGAGTGAATCATACCATCAGCTTGGTTACGTGTTTGCACTAACTCTTCAAACTTAGCATCTTCATCAGCATTAGCTTCAGCATCACGTACCATTTGTTCTACTTCATCATCTGATAAACCAGAAGAAGCTTTGATAGTAATTTTTTGCTCTTTACCGGTATTTTTATCTTTAGCCGTTACATGTAAGATACCATCAGCATCAATATCGAAAGTTACTTCGATTTGTGGCGTACCACGTGGTGCTGCATCAATACCTTCAAGGTTAAATTGACCTAAAGATTTATTTGCCGCCGCTTGCTTACGCTCACCTTGAACAACATGAACCGTTACCGCTGATTGGTTATCATCAGCTGTAGAGAACGTTTGTGATTGCTTAGTAGGGATGGTGGTGTTTTTGTCGATAACTTTCGTCATCACGCCGCCCATTGTTTCAATACCAAGTGATAATGGTGTAACGTCTAATAAAAGAACGTCAGTTACATCACCTGAAAGAACACCCGCTTGAATCGCTGCACCTGCTGCTACAGCTTCGTCAGGGTTAACGTCTTTACGTGGTTCTTTACCGAAGAATTCAGTAACCGCTTTTTGTACCATAGGCATACGAGACTGACCACCAACTAAGATAACGTCATTCACGTCACTTACTGATAAGTCTGCATCTTTAAGTGCTTGTTTAAGTGGTACTAAAGTTGCCTTAACCATATCTTCAACTAAAGATTCTAACTTAGCACGTGTCACTTTAATGTTCATGTGCTTAGGACCTGAACCATCAGCAGTGATGTAAGGTAAGTTAACATCTGTTTGTTGTGCTGAAGACAATTCACATTTAGCTTTTTCTGCCGCTTCTTTTAAACGCTGCATTGCTAAAGGATCAGTGGTTAAATCCATACCTTGGTCTTTCTTAAACTCAGCTACTAGGTAGTTAATTAAACGGTTATCAAAATCTTCACCACCTAAGTGAGTATCACCATTAGTCGCTAATACTTCAAAGGTATGCTCGCCATCAACTTCGTCAATTTCAATGATTGAAATATCGAATGTACCACCACCTAAATCGTAGACTGCAACAACTTTGTCGCCTTCTTTTTTGTCCATGCCATAAGCAAGGGCAGCAGCTGTTGGTTCGTTAATAATACGTTTAACATCAAGACCCGCAATACGACCAGCATCTTTTGTTGCTTGACGTTGTGAGTCGTTAAAGTATGCCGGCACAGTAATTACCGCTTCAGTTACTTTCTCGCCTAAATAGTCTTCAGCTGTTTTTTTCATTTTCTTTAAAACTTCAGCAGAAACTTGTGGTGGAGATACGTTTTTGTCACGTGCAGTAACCCAAGCATCGCCGTTGTCTGCTTTAACAATACCAAATGGCATTATTTTAATATCACGTTGTACTTCTTCGTCATCAAAACGACGACCAATTAAACGTTTGATCGCGAATAATGTATTTTTTGGGTTAGTAACTGATTGACGCTTAGCAGGTTGACCTACTAACGTTTCGCCATCTTCCGTGTAACCAATAATTGAAGGTGTAGTACGATCACCTTCAGCATTTTCAATAACACGTACACTGTCGCCGTCTAATACAGCAACACATGAGTTAGTTGTTCCTAGGTCAATACCGATAATTTTGCCCATCTTGGGAGCTCCTATGCGTAAGTCTTTATTTAAACAGAGCCTAAATAGACTACTAATTAAATAAAGTTATTTTAATTAAATTGTTTGTTGAATTAGAAGTGGGGTCTGCAAAATGCTTTTCAATAGATAAATTTAATATTTTTTACTTTTTGTTACGATTAAACGAAAAAACAGGAAGAAATGCGTGTTTTTGAAGTGTTCGCTATTTATTTTTATTGGTAGTGTGGATAAATCTGGTCAAAATATTAGAAACAGTAACCTTACGTTATAAGTATTAGCGTAACGTAAGGTTACTTGGTTGTTAATTAACCCCAATAAATCTGTATTAATGACTATCACTATTTTATATTACCCAAAACCTAATCAAAAAAGACCAACATTATGGCGTTTATCTTTTAGTAATCTCTTGTAATGCTAAGTCAAAGCGAGGGTCATCAGGATTTGAACTAGACGTTTTGAAAATAACTTCATGTTGTCTATTAATGAAAAATGTTGTTGGTGTTCCTGCAACTTTATAAAGCTTGGCAACGGTTTCTCCGTTAACTGCTGTTATAAAATCGTATCCTCTGCGCTGAATTTCATCTTGAGGTAATGTACCTTCATCTTCGTTAAAACTTATCGCTATCAACACTACGCCTTGTGCTTGATATTTTTTTTGTAAGGCATCTAAGGTAGGTTGTATTTTTTTACAATAGGGACACCACGTTGCCCAAAAATGAACAATAACCGGCTTATTTTTGTACTGACCTAAACTAATAGTCTCGCCGCTTTGTGTTGTTAACTGCCAAGGTTTAGCGGCTTCATTCGCATAAGTATTAGTGCTCAATGTTGCTATTAACATAGCCCCTGCAAAAAATATCGTTTTAAAAAGAGTGTTCATTATAAGTAAGCGCGTAAGTAGGTGGTATTGTAGAAGACCTGATTTTTACTAACAACTTTCATCCTTAGATAAATTACCTCTATAAAACCAATAGGAACAAAATAAAGACAAAAAAAAAGTAAAGAGATAATCTCTTTACTTTTTATGAAGTTTTGCTGTTTTATTTACAAGCTCATTACTTAAAACCAGCTATGTAAAAGCTATTTAGTTTTAAAGAACTAGCTAAAATTACGCCGTAGCATCAACGCTTGGTGCTGCTTTAGATACCATCACCATCGCAGGACGAATTAAACGACCATTTAATTCGTAACCTTTTTGCATTACTGCAATAACCGTATTAGCAGCTACACCTGGCACTTCTTGCATAGACATTGCTTGATGCAGTTCAGGGTTAAAAGGTTCATCTTGCGGATTAATCGCTTTAATAGCAAATTTTTCTAATGAAGAAATCAAACCTTGTAAAGTCAACTCAACACCTTCAACAATACTTTTATTATTTTCATCATCTTTATCAATATTTTCAAGCGCGCGTTCTAAGTTATCAACGCTTGTTAACATCTCAACAGCAAACTTTTCTAAGGCAAATTTACGTGCTTTATCGACATCTTGAGCTGCACGGCGGCGAATATTGTCCACTTCTGCTTTAGCACGAATAACTGAATCTTTTTGATCAGCAACCGTAGATTGCGCTGAAGCTAATGCTAATTCAAGCTCATTAATTTTCTCTTGCTCAGCACTAATAACCTCATGGGCATGTTCATGTTGCTCTTCAACTTGCTCTTCTGCTTGTTGTACAATTTCATCGGCCAATTGCTCAGGGGTAAGCACTTGTTCGTTATTATCTTTTGTTGACTCTGTTGTCATGGGAAAACCTCAATTTTTGAACTAATGGTGATAGTATGGGGATTCTCTAAAATGATTCAAGCTTGATTTAAAAACATTTTATAAAAAAGTGAACTTTACAACAGCTAAGAATCAAGCGAAACTGACCTTAACCCCAGTAAAATAAGTAAATTATCGTTATGGCTCAACTTTATAAAACTATCGGCCTTATTGGCAAACCCAACCATGATGGCGCAAGTGCTACCATAAAAACGTTACATGACTATTTAGTCGCCAATGACTATCAAGTTATTATTGAGTTCTCAGCAGCGCAATCTCTCGATATAAAAAAAATGACCACGGGTACCTTAACCGATATTGGCGAGCAAGCTGATCTTGCGATTGTTATTGGTGGTGATGGTTATATGCTTGGCGCAGCACGCGTGCTTGCTTGTTTTGATATTGGTGTTATCGGCGTAAACCGCGGTAATTTAGGTTTTTTAACTGACCTATCGCCTACTGATATCATTGAACCATTACAACAAATATTAGCCGGTAAATCGCGCAGTGAACAACGCTTTATTATTGAAGCTGAAGTATATCGCCACGGCAAACTCAAAAGCTCAAACAGTGCGGTCAATGAAGCCGTACTTCATGCTGGTAAAGTCGCCAATATGATTGAATTTGAAGTGTATATAGACGGCGCTTTTATGTTTAGCCAACGATCTGACGGCTTAATTATTGCTACCCCTACAGGGTCGACTGCTTATTCAATGTCTGCTGGCGGTCCTATTTTAACACCAAACTTAAATGCGCTATCGCTTGTACCTATGTTTCCACATACGTTAAGCAGTCGCCCTATTGTTGTTGACGGTAATAGTGAAATTAAGCTAATACTTGCTCATGATAATCACGACCACTTACAAGTAAGTTGTGATGGTCATGTTATTTTGTCGGTGATGCCTGGCGATGAGGTTATTATCAAAAAAAGTGACTGCAGTATTCGTTTAATTCACCCCTTAGATCATGATTACTTTAAAGTATTACGTAACAAGCTCAGCTGGGGTAATAAACTTTACTAACATTTGTCAAAAACGACTACGTAAGAATCACGAATAACGTATCAACAACACCAGTAAAAAAGAAGCAAATTGTGATAAATAAGCTTGAATAAAAACCAATACCTGTATAAATTAACAGTTACTGGTTTTTTATTCATGCTTAAGGGTTCACTATGCTATTGCAGCTTAACATTCAAAATTTTGCCATTGTTCGTTCATTAGATATAGATTGGCAACCCGGTATGACCACAATTACCGGTGAAACTGGCGCAGGCAAGTCAATTGCCATTGACGCACTGGGCTTATGCTTAGGCGAGCGAGCAACTAGCAACGTTGTCAGACCTAACTGCAAAAAAGCTGACTTAGCAGCGACCTTTGAAACAAAAAAAAATAAAGTAGCCCGTGCTTGGTTAAAACAGCATGAGCTCGATGCCGAGCATGATAGTGAATGTATACTAAGGCGCGTTATTTCTGCTGAAGGTCGCTCAAAATCGTATATCAATGGCAGCCAAGTACCGTTAGTACAATTAAAAGAAATTGGCCAACTATTAATTAATATTCACGGTCAACATGATCACCAACTGATTGTTAAAGCCCATCAGCAATGTCGCTTACTTGATAACTACGCTAATCATACCCCTTTACTTAATGGTGTTAAGCATTATGCACAGCAATGGAATAAGCTGAATAAAGAGCTAGAAATACTACAAAAAAATAAACAACAACGTGAAGCAGAGCAACAACTTATTCAGTACCAAGTTACTGAGTTAGATGAATTTTCATTGCAACCCGATGAGTTTGCTACGTTAGAGCAAGACTATAAACGCCACAGTAATGCTCAAGATTTACTTGACTCTACCCTGAGTTCATTACAAATATTATCTGAAAATGATAATTTTAATATTTTAGATTCATTAAGAGAATGCTGTGAAAATATCAACTCAATTGCACGTGTTGACAAACAATTAAACGACGTTGCTGTATTACTAGAAAACTCATTAATTCAATTAGATGAAGCCAGCAGCGATTTACAACATTATTATCAGCAATTAGAATTAGACCCACAAAATTACGCCATTATTGAAGAGCGCTATTCCACTGCTTTACAATTAGCAAAAAAACACCAACTCTCACCGGAAAACTTGGTTGATTTTCATAGTGAATTAAAACAACAACTTGCTTCAATCTCTGATGACGAAACCCGCATCAATACCATTATTGAAGAGTTAGAACAGACTAAGCTCCACTACAATGAAAGCGCGGCAGCCTTATCATGTTCAAGAGAAAAGTCAGCAAAAATACTGAGCAATTTAATCAGTAAAAGCATGCAAGAATTAAATATGCCTCATGGCCAGTTTGTTATTGCCGTTGAAAATAACAAGCAGCAAAGCAATGGCAAAGAAACGGTAAATACCAATGGGGTAGATACCATCAGCTTTAAAGTGAGTATCAATCCAGGACAAGCACTAGAAGCCATGCATAAGGTTGCCTCAGGAGGCGAGTTATCGCGTATTAGTTTAGCAATGCAGGTTATTTTAGCTGATAAAGTAATTACACCAACGCTCATCTTTGATGAAGTTGATGTTGGCATTAGTGGCCCAACAGCTGCAATGGTAGGTAAAAAACTTAAGCAGCTGTCTAAAAATACCCAAGTTATTTGTGTTACCCATTTACCTCAAGTCGCTTGTAAGGGGCATCAACAACTTTTTGTTAGCAAAACCACTGATGGTGAACTGACCGAAACTCAAGTAACTGAACTAAGTGCATCAAAACGTGTCAAAGAAATTGCCCGTTTACTCGCTGGCGATAAAATATCACAGTACAGCTTAGCTAACGCACAAGAGCTATTAGCGAGTTAAATTCATCAAAAAATTTAACTGACACTATAAATAGCTTTGAATCCAAGCTAGGCTTGGGTATCATCCCTGCTTAAACTTTTAGTCTGTTTTTCTGAGCTATTTAAAGGTAAATAAATTTTATGTATTTTCGTGTTGCTATTATCATTACCGCCCTAACCTTGTCTGCCTGCTCTAGCTGGGTTTATCGTTACGATGTTCCTCAAGGTAACTACCTTGAACAAAAAAGTATTGATAAGCTACAAGTGGGTATGACTAAAGAGCAGGTTAAATTTATTTTAGGTAGCCCTGTTATAGTAGATACCTTTGATGATGACACTTGGAATTACGTTTACAGACTAAAATCTGGCAGAGATAAATCTTTTGATCAGAGAAAACAATTTATTATTAAGTTTTCTAATGACTTATTAATATCTGCGTCTGGAGACTTTACATTATCAGATAAGTTCAATACACCTTTCAATACACTTGTCACTGAAGATAATAATGAGTAACTAGCGTATTAAAATAGTTATATTGTCAAAAAAGATATTAAAAAAAAGTTGTCGCTATTTATCAACTCTTAACGGGTTTACTCGACCACCGGTTGTTTTATCTGCCCGCCCTTCTAGTTTAGCTTTTTCTGCACGGCGTTTGCGCACATCTTTAGGATCAGCTATTAACGGTCGGTACACTTCAATTCTATCAAGGTCGTTTACTTCATCAGAAAGTTTAACCGCTCTATTCCAAATACCTACTTTATTAATACTTAAATCAATCTCAGGAAATAAGTCTATTATGCCTGACGCCATAATAGCCTGCTCTACTGTAGTATCCGCAGTCACTAATATCGTTAATATTTTTTGCTTATGAGGTACACCATAAACTACTTCTACGGTTACTTTTTCATCGACAACTCGCTCATCGCCCGTCACATCATCAGAGTGAGTGAACTCATTATTTGTTAACGTCACCATTACCTATTAGCTCCATAAATTTGTTTTGCTCGCTGGGTAAAGACCTGTACTAAGCTATTACTAAAGTGACCAAACACTTTACCAAAAGCTAAAGAGACCAGTTTATTTGAAAACTCATACTCCAATTCTAAACTCACTTTACAAGCCTCGTCAGATAAAGGCGTTAACAGCCAATAGCCTTCAAGTTTTTTAAAGGGACCATCAACAAGCGATAAATGAATTTTTTCATTCGATACTAAAGTATTTTTAGTAGTAAACCACTTACTTAAGCCGCCTTTCGACACAAGCAAAGCGGCCGTCACTGATTGTTCATCTTGGCTTATCACTTTACTATCATTACA
The DNA here is from genome assembly GCF_005885605.1 of Colwellia ponticola. GTDB lineage: Bacteria > Pseudomonadota > Gammaproteobacteria > Enterobacterales > Alteromonadaceae > Colwellia > Colwellia ponticola. Next base: position 26,538 of record NZ_SZVP01000017.1, read on the forward strand.
GTCTGGCAAGAACTTAGGATACGCTGGAATATCATTTATTAACTGGTACATTTGATCAACACTGTACATAACTAACGCACTACGACTTATGGTTGGCATTATTACTCCGCAGGTAGCCCCCATTCAATGCCCGCCATGATAACAAAACATGACAAAAAGCGCATCAATCGATAAATTTTATCTTAAAAATGAATTTAGTATACAAAAGAAGTTTATTGTCAGTATAATCACAGCGTTTGCAGATTATGACGACATAAAAGCGTTAAAGAAATCGACAAAGCAAACGGCAAAAAAATGGATGATAAAGATGGCTAAGAAAAAATCAAAAAGTTCTAACAGTAATACTATCGCTTTAAATAAAAAAGCGAGACACAACTATAGCTTAACAGACAAGTTTGAAGGCGGCATGAGCCTACAAGGTTGGGAAATTAAGAGTATACGCAGTGGTAAAGTAAATATTTCTGACTGTTACGTACATATTAAAGACAACGAAGCGTATTTATTAGGTGCCGAAATAATGCCCCTTAATGCCGCCTCTAGTCATGTGGTGTGCGATCCTAATCGTGATAGAAAACTATTACTTAACCGCAGAGAACTAGACAAACTCTCAGCAGCTGTTGATCGCGACGGCTACTCTTTAATTGCCACAGCCATGTATTGGAAACAATGTTGGGTAAAACTTGAATTTTACCTCGGTAAAGGTAAAAAAGATCATGACAAGCGAAGCGCTATCAAAGACAGAGAATGGGCTGTTGATAAAGGGCGTTTAATGAAAAATAAAAATTTAGACCGTTAATTTATTACCACGTTGTCTATTTAAAATAAGCGTGTATAATAAAGCTTATAGGTATATCGAACCTATAAATTGTTAGCTAATACTAGATGGTCGTACTAAATAAGCTAGATAGCAGTACTAACAAAGAAATATTTACACTAGAACAAGATCAGAAAGAAGTAAACTTTGGGGCGGATCTAGGATTCGACAAGATTCATGAAACCCAAGGTGCATGCCCAGGGGCGGTTTGCCTGGTAAAAAGCCGCAAAACTATAATTGCAAACGACGATACGTTCGCACTAGCCGCTTAGGCTAGCCATCACCTCGAAATCTCACCTATTGGTTAGAGGATTGATGGTCACCCCAAATAGGTTAGCGAGGGACGCACGCTTGAGGCCGAACCGCGAAATAGTATCAAGCTCACCATGACGAAGCCTGTCGCTTGGCGTCCAATTGGTTAAATAAACAAGCGACTAAGCATGTAGTACCGAGGATGTAGGCTTTTTGGACGGGGGTTCGATTCCCCCCCGCTCCACCAAATTAAGACCTTTTTAATCCATTAGTTATACCTAGTAACTTTTAGATTTGGCCATAAGTTAGTAATAATTTATGATAGAAACCGCTTAACTGCGGTTTTTTTATGTCTGAAATTCAATAAAATCCGCTAACTCTATTAATGCTAATTGAATAATTAGAACCACTAATACCAATCCCAATAATGTTGTGATCTTGTTGTGCACAGAAAAAATAAATCAGGGCAAGGCTATTGGGATTGGTATAACGATTAAATAGGTGCCTTGTACTTTACCGTTATCTCTGCGTATGCAATAAATTTCGAATTAATGAAGTTGGTACTATTAATAATTATAGAGCTAGAGGGTAGATTAACTTTCACTTTAAATGCACAATAAAACCTATAAGTTCTTTTATTATCATAGATATGTCAATTCTACTTAAATGTAAGCTATTTAAGCCCAGGTCTGTTTGATTGTATTTTTAAGGTTTATGTATGAATTCGCGTTTAATTATCTTTATTTTAGCTGTAGCTTTCATTATCGCTATTATAACGAGTACTCAATTACTACCTCAGTCTCAGTTAGCGTCTCAAGTATCGACTACTACCGTTATTAGCCATCAAGCTAATCATATTGTTAATTCATCACCCTATTATTCGCGTGATGTTCAACCTATTCTTGAGCAACGCTGTGTGGTTTGCCATGCCTGTTACGATGCGCCATGCCAACTTAAGCTGGGTTCTTTTGAAGGGTTATCACGAGGCGCAAACAAAGCGCTAGTTTATGATGGTGAACGATTGCTTGAAGCGCAGTTAACGCGACTGTTTGAAGATGCTCATACCACTGAGCAATGGCGTAAAAAGAACTTTTTCCCTGTTATCTCAGATACCGTAAGTACTGACCAAAACCCTTTAGACGACAATGTACAAAACAGTTTACTGGCGCAAATGTTGTTATTAAAAAGTGCCAACCCTTTACCAAAAAACACGCCACTTGCTGATGAATTAACGATGACATTAAATCAAGATTATCAATGTCCAACCATAGCGCAATTTGAGGATTACAAGGCAAATACTCCTTTATCTGGTATGCCCTATGGCTTACCAGCCATTGAAACGTCAGAGCAACAGCTGCTATTAGATTGGATTGCTCAGGGCTCAGCTAAACCGTTAAGAAAACCTATTACGAAAGCATTACAAGCGCGCATTAATCACTGGGAAGACTTTTTAAACGAGAAAAGTAACAAGTCACAATTGATGGCACGTTACCTATTTGAACATTTATTTTTAGCACACCTTCACTTTGATGAGAGCTTAACCGATAACTTAGCTAAAAATACTCTCCAAAGCACAAGCAAGAACATTGACGAGCAAAATAGTAAACAATATTTTAAACTGGTTAGATCAGCGACGCCACCAGGTCAGCCTGTTGAGGGTATTTTTACGCGTAGACCGTTTGATGATCCTAAGGTAAAGCGTGTTTATTATCGCTTTCAACCGGTGTTAACAACCATAGTGCACAAATCACATATGCCTATTAAACTTGATCAAGCGCGCATGGCTCGTTGGACTTCATGGTTTTTAACACCTGATTATCAGGTGAAGCACTTACCTTCTTATTTACCTGAAGAGGCATCTAACCCTTTTATCACCTTTGCACAGATTCCGGTAAAGTCTCGATATAGGTACATGTTAGATGAAGCACAAAATACCATTATGCAGTTTATCAAAGGACCCGTTTGTCGCGGCCAAATGGCGCTTAATGTTATCAATGATCATTTTTGGGTTATGTTTGCCTCCCCTGATCTCGCCTTTGCAGAAAATAACGATAAGTTTATGCAACAAGCACGACAAAAAATAGCACTACCAGCAGAGGCGCAAAGTAATGCACTACCTACGTCGTGGTTGACCTATGCAGCAATGGAGAAAAAATACCTAAAAGCTAAGTCAATTTTCATTGAAAAGGAGATAAAAAATAAAATACCGGTAACACTCGACCTTTTATGGGATGGTGATGGCGTAAACGATAATGCAACGCTCACCATTTTTAGGCATAACGATGCTGCCAGCGTTGTTAAAGGGCTAGTAGGAAATGCCCCACAAACGGCTTGGGTACTTACATACCCGCTGTTTGAGCGCATACATTATTTGCTTGTTGCGGGCTATGATGTTTATGGTAACCTTGGCCACCAGCTAAATAGCAGGCTCTATATGGACTTTTTACGTATGGAGGGTGAATTCAATTTTCTTAATTTCATCCCGCTGACTCACCGAGAGCAGGTGAGAAAAAACTGGTATAGAGGCTCGGTTAGCAAAGTTGAAAAATACGTATATGATGCTAATAAAACGTCGGTAGCGTCTGCTATTGATTATCAAACCGATGAACCATTGCCAGAGTTATACCGTAACATAAAAGAAAAATTTGCTACTATTGCTAGTCAAGAGCACATAGTAATAGCGAATACCCATGATCAAGCTACACTAAAAGCGTTACAAAAAATTAATGCGATTGTTGGCGCTAACGCTTCTTTTATACCTGATTCATCGATAGTGAGAATAACCGATACCGTTGGGGAAACAACGGTATTTTATACACTGCTGCGTAATAACGCATATCGTAATATTTCACACTTATTTGCCGAAGAAGACCGAAGACTGCCCGCAGAAGATACCGTGACGATTGCGCCCGGTTTAATGACCTCTCACCCTAATGCCTTTTTCACTTTAACAAACCTTGAGCTTGATGATTTCGCTAATGCCTTAGCTAATATCAACTCTGAGCAGGATTATAAAACACTACGGGATAAGTACGGTGTTTATAGAAGTGCTGAAAATTTTTGGTCTTATGCAGATGCTATGCATCGCTACTTTGAACAACAAAACCCTATTGGCTTTGGCTTACTCGACTTTAATAGGCTAGAAAATAGATAATAAGGAATTTCGATGGAATTATTAAAAGTTGAAAAATTTTGGCCTTTAATCAACGACAAACTCACTTTATGGCTTGAAGCTTTGATCAAGCATCTGCCTAATTTTGTTGTCGCTATACTCATCACCATTTTGTTCTCCATTATCGCCCGTTATGTCGGTAAAGCGATAAAAAAAGTTTTACACAGAACTTTAGAATCTGCACAAATAGCTAACTTGTTAGCGTCCATCTTTAAAATGTGTATATTGATTACCGGTATATTTGTTGCTTTAGATTTTTTAGGGTTAAAAGGTACGGTAACCTCGTTGTTAGCGGGTGCAGGTATTGTCGGTTTAGCGATTGGTTTTGCTTTTCAAGATATGACCGAAAACCTGATCGCTGGTATAGCCATGGGGATTCGTAAACCGTTTCAAATTGGCGATATTGTTGAAACAGACAAAGTATTTGGCACCGTTAAAACAATTAACTTAAGAAATACGCTAGTTGAAACATTTTTTGGTCAGTTGGAAATTATACCCAATAAAATTCTGTTTAGAAACATACTCACCAATTACTCGACTAGTGGTGTTAGGCGCATAGAAATTCCCGTTGGTATCTCTTATGCTGACGATATTGAACAAGCCGCAGAAGTGATTGTTGAGCAAATGAACCGCTATGATTTTGTGATAAAAAAAGAAGAAACAGCGGTATTTGCCAAAGATTTTGGTGATAGTAGCATTAATTTATTACTGTGGTTTTGGATAGATTACCCAGGTGATACCGGCTTTATGCAAGCAAGACATCAAGGCGTAATAGCAGTGAAAAAAGCGCTTGAAAGCGCAGATATACTTATACCTTTTCCTATTCGTACTTTAGATTTTGATGCTAAAGGCGGTGAGAAATTAAGTACTATGTTAGCAAAGCCTACTAAGACTAAACAAAGTAAAACGGAGTAAAATAAAGCTGAGTAAGAGCAAATACAGAGCGTTCAAGATGAGAGTTGAAATAGCGATAAGCTTTAGCTAATATGATTTTTAGCTAGTGATGCTTTATCTTTACTGGCTTTGAAAATCATATCAACTCGCTTATTAATATCGCTAAAATCATTGGCTGCTAACGGCTGCTCAGCTTGTTGCTCTGCTATCATTTTAGTTTGGCTGATAACAAATTGGCTTTGCTCTTGTGTTTGTGCAAACGCCATTAAGGTCTGTAATGACTCTAGTAACCTAATGGTTACCGCAACATTGTTATTAGCTTGCTGTCTGATTTGGTCAAAGGCTGCCGTAGCAATATAAGTAAAGGTTAATACCTTGCTAACCATTCTTAACATACCTGCTTGATCATAGTGATGCCTTACTGGAAACTCTCTTGTCGTTAACTCACATAATGCTGAATTAATTTTATCAACACAGGTAATTGCCGTATAAGGGTCATTAATACCCGGTGAAAGTGCACGTAAAGCCACTTCAACGATTTGATGAATAGCAAACTCAGGATCTTGCACGGGGGTTCTATAGGCACCTAATATGACTATATCTACTGTCTTTTTAAGTACGTCTTTAGTCATTAAATTATCGGCATGTACCACCGCAATAACAGCGCCTTTTACGACAAAATTTCCTGGTCTAAATAAGCATTCAATAAGTACATCATACTCACTAGCAAGTGCTAGTAACTTTTTTTGGTCAATGGTTTGAATATAACCGCTGCACTTTGCTAGTACATTGTTTTGATTAATTCGCGGTTTAAAGTTGCTATCACCTTTATCTGCATAGCTACCCGCATAGTTATCGACACAAAACTCTGGCGACTGTAGTTTGGTAATAGGGGGGAATAAGTGACTAATACTCGTTTGCAGCTCTTGATAAACATCATTAATAACCACATCAGCTTGAATAGATTTGGCAACATGGTGAATAAAGTAAATTAAGACTGCGACACTGATACAGGTCATCATCACCGCAAGCATAATGGTTAAGCCGGGTTTGAAAACGTAAGGCTGTTGAAAGCTGATAGCGCAAAACACTAAAATACAAAACAAAAAGTTGGAAATAAAGAAACCCAGAACAATTTGTGTGCCAGTATCCATCATAAAATTACGCAGTAAACGCGGACCAAACTGTGATGATGCTAAAGTTAACGCCACAATAGTGATAGAAAAAGCAATACTGGTTACCGTTATCATCGCGCCTGCAATAGTGGCTAATAAGGAGCGGATAGCGTCAATATCCATAGCATATACTAGTGGAATAAATTGTTCGCTACTATCAGATACAACAGTATTAAGATAAAAACTATTAATATAGAAAATATCAATACACACAGTACAAATAACTAAGACAATAGAAGATAGCACCATAAAGGTGGGAATAAACCAGAAGCTGGTACGAGCTTTTTCTATTATCGGTGCGTATTTGATCAAATTAATTTTCAAGGCACTACCTTCTGTTCATCATTAGCATTACTATAAAGAGTCTATAAGCTGTACTCATATAAGTTAACTGAGCACGGTTAACGAACTCGGTTCAATGGTAATAAAAATTTTATCTGCCTCACGGCTTTCACCATCAATCACATAGCTCAGTGGCGATGTCGCTTCAATCATAATGGACTTACCTTGCCTAAACTCAATGGTATCGTTAGGCGCTACCTCCACGACATTACCTATTAAGCCACTGGCTGCTAACCCCGTTAAATTAAGCGCTTGCTCTGTAGCGATAGTTTCATCAGGTAACCAAGTAATATCAAGTAGTCCATCGGCTATATCAGGCCCGCCACCGCCTTGAGCGAGTATTGTTGAAAATGGCGCAGCGTTAGCGACAACAAAACTAGTTGTGGTTACCGTAAAAGGCGGTTGTTCATCAAGGGTAATCGTCAATGTAATCGCTTCATTTAAACACAGTGCATCCCATAAGCCTTTAAGGTAAGCTAATTGCCCTCCTGCATTTTTTTCTTCCCTATCTGCTGACTCAATCATTTTTTGACTTAAGCCGACACTGGCGATCAATAAAAACAATTCATCATTACACGTTGCGGTATCAATGACCGAGGTCTTGCCTTCAAGAATTACATCGCAACACACCGAAATAGGAAATACTTTAGTGCCTGCGCCATGTAAAACATGACTTAACGCATTAGTGGTACCTAAAGGAATAATACCTAGAGTTAAATCGCCATTAGTTGCTTTTTTATCAGCCGAATTAGTGGCTAACCTGCGATGAGTTAAGACGGCAGCAACCTCTGCTATAGTGCCATCCCCACCGCATCCTACCAATATGGTGTGGCCTTGTTTAAGCGCTTTTTCAGCTAATGTTTTAGCCGATATTTCAGCGGTTGTCTCATATATAGAGACGGCATATTTCGCAGATAGCCGCTGAGTAATGTCATCTTTTGCTTCTGGCCATTTTCCGCCGCCCGACACGGGGTTAGCAATTAGCGCTAATCGTGCTTTAGTGACTAATATGCCTGACTTATGTGCTTTTACTAGCGCTTTTAGTTGCTGACGATTTAAACCTGCTGTTTTTCTAACGCCATATATCGCTTCAAGAGCTTGCTCTATGGTCCAATGCTTATTTTTACTTAATAAATAAGCCGCCATAAAAAATACTGAACGACCTCGGCCTAAAGCACAGTGAATAACCACGCCGTGTTGCTCAACATGCATGTCTACCCAGTTAATAGCCTGCACTAACTGCTGGTTTGTCGGGCTTTGATGATCTAATACTGGCAGACTTAAATACGAGAGGTTTTCGCCATTTGCCGACCAATCTAAGCCATCAAACTCGGCGGTTACGTCTAAAATTGCATGAACACCGCTTTCTTTTAGTTCAACCATGTCGGAAGGAAACAATCGACAGGCCAAAAATAAATTATCCTCTATTTTTTGTATTGCCTGCACTGAATCGTTTTTTCTAGCCCAGGCATTATATAACTGCGCGCCAAGCAAAAAAGGAATAAATAACCAGCGAATATAAACAGGGATAGTGCCATCTTGTTTTTTTCTAAAAATGTAGGGGTTCTTTAATAGGTAAGCTGCAGATACCAGTGAGAACGAGCTAGCTATCCAAAAAAAAATTAAGGTATAGTAATAGCCGGGAGAGTAGATTGCTGCGGCAAATGACAAGCATGCGCCAGCAAGATAGTAGTAAGTAATTGGCATATATTTCCTTTGCGTTACGCGTCGCTAAAAAAACGTTAATTGTACGTCCAGGCCAATTCTTTCCTGATTGCGGTTGTAATCAATTAAGGCATCCCCCTAATCATTAAAGTATTGTACTAAAACGTCGTAATGTTCACCAAGTAGGTAGCTTATATTCAATCAATTGACTCTGTTTTAGTCATCTTGTTAATTGTGGTGACTATTGTCTGCTGTTGAGCTAACTAATGCCTTTTATAGTCAGAGTAAGATACTCATAACCTACCTTAGGATTACAATTGTACTTAACAGTCGTTATCTTTGGCGTTAACGCCTTTTTTTACATTTTCACAGGCCTCTTTAATCGCTTTACTGGTATCAGTTGCCACTTGGTTAATTTTTTTACCAGCCTTTTCAGCGGCTTTGCCAGCCTCATCTACCATATCATCAATTTTTTCGCTCGCCTCTTCAGCGACTTTACCGGCTTCTTCTACCATTTCATCCACCTTATCACCTGCTTTCTCAGCGGCTTGGTCAACTTTTTTTATCATTTCATCAACTTTCTCACCAGGGGTTTTAGGTTTTTCTTCACAAGCCGATAAAGCAAACACTGCCGTTAGCGCGATTAACGCCGTTGTTAACTGTTTTATTTTATTCATAGGTATCTCCGTTACGTGCATGTTGCGTTTTTTATAAACGAATAAACGCTTACTAAGCACTGTACTCTACAGCCCAGCGCCTTGATAAATTGTCTATTAAGATTTGTTAGAGTAGCTAAAATGATAACGCCCAGTCAACTTTACCGTTTTGTAATACCCGTATTATTAAATTAAAAGGTAGGTTGCAGTACCTAAAAAGATTAAAAAACCAACGGCGTCGGTAATGGTTGTTAAAATAACACCACCGGCGATTGCTGGGTCTACGCCGAGTTTTTTCAAAATAATGGGAATAAGCGCGCCTGATAAGGTGCCGGTTAAGCTAACCACAAACAGTGCCAGTGCGAACACACTGCCTAACTTCCAGTCGCCATACCATAAAATAGTAATGAAAAAGACCACCGAAGCCCACAATAAGCCATTAATGAATGATACTTTTAACTCATGAATAGTCAGTGAAACAATATTAGCGCTGCTGACTAAATCTCGCGCTATCCCTCGCGTAACAACCGTCAGTGTTTGGCTGCCAGTAACGCCCCCCATACTTGCGACAACAGGCATTAGTACCGCCAATGCTACTAATTGTTCAATAGAAGATTCAAAAAAACCAATAACCCAAGCAGCTACAAAGGCGGTAATTAAATTAACCCCCAACCAAATAGCTCTGTTTACTGAAATATGCGCGATGGGGGCAAACATATCGAGCTCTTTATTAAGCCCGCCTGAGGCTAATAAGGTTTGCTCCGAGTTTTGCTGCAACACATCAATAACATCATCAACAGTTATTCGTCCAAGTAAGCAATTATTTTTGTCGACCACAGGTGCAGAGATTAAGTCGTGATCTTCGAAAATTTGTGCAACCTCTTTTGCTGATTGTAAAGAATGAATTAATGGCACATTATTTTTCATCACATCTGCGACTGACAAGCTGTTATCCATTGACACCAAATCACTCAGATATAAAGTGCCTTGCACTTTATTTTCTCGATCGACTACCACTAGTTGATCGAGTTGCTCTGGCAGCATGCCCTCTTTCTTTCTTAATTTACATAAGTACCGATAAACCGCTTTCAGGCTAACGTCTTTTCTGACCGCTGTCGCATCAACATCCATTAAACCACCAGCGGTGTTATCAGGGAAAGAGGCGACAGTTCTATAACGCTGCTTACGCTGACTATCCATGGCCTCAACCATGGCGCCAACTACCGTCAGTGGTAAATCGGCATCAATATCGGCCAACTCATCCATTTGCAGCGTAGAAAGCGAGACCAGTAAATCAGCTTCACTGGTTTTTTTAATAAGCAGCTGGCGCAACTCTCGATGCACCGACAGTAGTATTTCCCCTTTAAAAGCAACAGGGATAACCCGCCAAAAATCACCACGGTATTTATTCGGTAGTGCTTCAATTAATCGCCCTAATTCAGCGGGGTGAGACTGCTCAATAGCGCGCAATATAGCTTGGTTGTTTTTTTGTTCTAAAGAGTCGGTTAATTTGCTTACTAACTTAATAAAAGCATTACTCATAGGACCTACTTATTATGGTGATTTTATGCATCGCAGAAGTGAATGAATACCTGCTTAATCAGCTGGCGTTAAGCTTATATAAAGCTCACTAATTAGCAGTACATGTCTGCTAACCAATGAAATGAATATTAATTCAAAGAATTATACTATAACAGTTTTACTGATCTTGTGATTATTTCCACGGTTAAAGATCCATGAGGGGCTTTAATACATGGCTTACAAGTGTATTAAAAGTGGCTGGCTAAGTGCTAGGGTTGAGCTATTCGTATAGTGATGACTAGCAAAAAAGCTTATCTGAAAATAAAACAGCCATTGGTAGGTTCAACGGCTGTTTTATTAATAAGCATTATAATAGCAGTTAGCGCGGGTATTAACAGAGCAAGTTAACTTAAATGGCTAGCATGAAAACGCAAGTGCTCTTCAATGAATGAGGAGATAAAAAAGTAACTATGATCATAGCCTTCATGAATACGTAGGTCGAGTGGGTAATTACTCTCTTTTGCTGCAGCTTCTAGTGTTTCAGGTTTGAGCTGCTCTTTTAAAAAGTCATCAGCACCACCTTGATCAACTCTCGCGGGGGTAAACTGAGTGGATTGACGCATCAACTCACTGGCATCATGTGCTTGCCACGCGGCTTGGTCTTTGCCTAAATAAGCAGTGAAGGCTTTTTTGCCCCAAGGCGCAGTCATTGGATTACAAATAGGGCTAAACGCTGATACTGATCTATAACGCCCAGGATTAAGCATGGCAATGGTTAATGCTCCATGTCCGCCCATAGAATGACCACTAATAGCACGTTTATTTGACACAGGAAATGCTGCTTCAATTAAACGAGGTAACTCGTTAACCACGTAATCGTACATATGGTAATGACGATTCCAAGGTGCTTGAGTAGCATTAACATAAAAGCCTGCGCCCATGCCTAAGTCATAGCCTTCATCATCGGCCACACCTTCGCCACGCGGGCTAGTATCAGGGGCAACAATAGCCATACCTAAAGCGGCAGCAACACGTTGTGCGGCGGCTTTATGCATAAAGTTTTCATCGGTGCAGGTTAAGCCCGAAAGCCAATATAACACAGGAACTTTATTACTCTTTGATGCTTGCGGCGGCAAATAAATAGCAAAGCGCATGGTGCAATTTAGCGTTGTAGACTGGTGACTATATTGCTTATTCCAGCCACCAAAACTTTTATTGACACTTATGTTTTCTATTACATGGTCAGTTGTCATGGTAAAACCTCAAAAAGCTCCCCCTTAATAACTTATTTTGCATATGTTGTTATAGGGGGGAGCGGACTAACGATTATAATTGAATGATGTATTTATCAAAGTGACTATTTATCAAAGTGAATCACGGTGCGAATACTTTCGCCTTTGTGCATTAAATCAAACGATTCATTAATATCTTCAAGCGCCATGGTGTGGGTAATAAAGTCGCTTAGTTTAAATTCACCGGCTAAGTAACGCTCTACGTAATCGGGTAATTCAGTACGACCTTTTACGCCACCAAAGGCTGATCCACGCCATACACGACCCGTTACCAATTGGAACGGACGAGTTGATATTTCTTGACCTGCACCCGCAACACCAATAACCACAGATTCACCCCAACCTTTATGACAGCACTCTAACGCCGAGCGCATCAGGTTAACGTTACCAACACATTCAAACGAGTAATCTACGCCGCCATCAGTTAATTCAACAATCACGTCTTGAATAGGCTTGTCGAAATTTTTCGGGTTAATACAATCAGTCGCACCTAGCTTTTTCGCTAACTCGAATTTACTTTCGTTGATATCAATAGCAATAATACGACTGGCTTTAGCCATGGTTGCACCAATCACCGCTGATAACCCAATACCACCCAAACCAAAGATAGCGACAGTTGCACCCTCTTCAACTTTCGCGGTATTCATTACTGCGCCCATGCCAGTGGTAACACCACAGCCTAATAAACACACTTCTTCTAATGGCGCTTCTTTATTAACTTTTGCTAATGAAATTTCTGGTAATACTGTGTATTCAGAAAAGGTTGAACAGCCCATGTAATGAAAAATTGGCTGACCGTCTTTATAAAAACGGGTAGTGCCGTCTGGCATTAAGCCCTTACCTTGGGTTTCACGAATTTTTTGACATAGGTTAGTTTTACCCGATAAACAAAATTTACATTCGCCACACTCTGGTGTGTATAACGGAATAACATGATCGCCAACTTGCACACTGGTAACGCCTTCGCCAACTTGCTCAACAATACCGCCGCCTTCGTGACCTAAAATAACAGGGAAAATACCTTCGGGATCTTCACCTGATAAGGTAAACGCATCGGTATGACAGACACCGGAGGCAATAACTTTGACTAAGACTTCGCCTTTGCGCGGTAACATCACATCAACTTCTTCGATTGATAAGGGCTGCTTAGGTCCCCACGCAATAGCGGCTTTTGATTTAATAAATTTATCTGACATACTTATTCTCACTTGTTAATTAGTAGATGCTTTAGTGCTATCTATTCACGTTAATATTAGTTTACTGTTAGTAACTTTATAGCATAGACGAACTTGCGACCTTTGACGCTAGTCTACGCTATTCATTTATAGATGATAATACTGCCAACTCGTAATTCACTTTTACTCACTAGTAACAATTAACAGTAAATATTCATTTACCTGCTCATTGAACTTTTATTGGTAGCTTATTTGATAGTTTATTGGCGAATTTGTCTTAAAAGCTTACAGCGATAAGCTGCTGCCGTTATCATTTACCTCTTAAAAGGTGATAATATTACTTACTTAAAGGCCACTTATACATATAGGTAACAATCATGCAGTGGGATGGTATCAGCGAATTTGTTTATGTTGCTGAAAATGAGAGCTTTACACTTGCTTCAAAAAAAATGGCAATATCTACCGCGCAAGTTAGCCGCCAGATAAGCGCCTTAGAAAAACGACTCAATATAAAATTATTTTACCGCACGACGCGTAAAGTTTCTTTAACCGAAGAGGGACGTGTTTTTTATCAGCATTGTCGCAGTGTACTTGATGGGTTAGATGCCGCAGAGCGTGCCATTACCAACTTACAATCTAAACCCCAAGGTAAAATTAAATTAACCGCGCCAGTAACTTATGGTGAAAGGCAAATATTACCATTAGTAAATAATTTTATTAAACAATACAGTGATGTTGAAGTGTCAGCTTATTTAAGTAACCGTCAAATTGATATTGTTGAAGAAGGCTATGATTTAGCGATCCGCCTTGGCAAGTTAAGTGACTCTACCATGATGGCTAAAAGATTAGGTAAAAGAACCAATTACCTTTGTGCCTCACCACTTTATATAGAAGAGCACGGTATGCCCCACTCTATTTCAGAACTAAATAAGCATAGCTGTTTACTCGGGAGTAATGATTACTGGCATTTTAGAGAGTTAGGGAAAGAAAAGAGTGTTCGAGTCACCGGCAGGTTGCAATACAACAATGGTAATAGCTTGACTGATGCGACTCTAAAGGGGCTAGGGATAGTTCAATTACCCGATTATTATGTTGAGCAGCATATACACAATGGTGAACTCGTTAGCCTATTAGATAATTATCGGGCGCCAGATGAAGGTATCTGGGCGGTTTACCCGCAAAATCGCCATTTATCGCCCAAAATAAGACTACTGGTAGACTACCTAACTGAGCAGTTATACCAATCCGTATAAGAAAGTGATCACTTAACGAGAATTTAAAGGCTTAAAAGCATTGATTACACAGAATGGTTGTTCAGGAGAGTGTGCTCCTGCATTCTCTAATAAGTTACCTGCGTGTAGCGCCCTTGTCAAAATCAATAACGCAGCATGTAAGCGTTTAAACTCGGACTCTAGTAACGTATGGGACCATGATAACTTCACAAATTTTATTTGTGCTCATGTCGCCCATGCCGTTCTAAGTGGTCATTTCTTTATACGAAACAATGGAATTACACCTAACATGTTAAGCTAGAGAATACGATAACTTAATAGTGTTCTTAATCCCAATAAGCTGCTATTAGGATTAAGAACCTTGTGCTTATTTGTTAAAAACTATTTAATAGAACTCACCAAATAATCAAGAATACTCATGGGTTTATTTAATTTCACCTCTAAAGGAAATAACGATTTAGGTTTAGTAATAAGACCACGCTCGATCATTTCAGCGATAACCGGAAAATCTAATAAGCCGGTTTTACCCACCAATAAATTTTCAAGGCTTTCTGTTTTTCTAAAGTTAAGAATATCTCTAAAACCTTTCAAATAAAGATGATCTTTAGTAAAACCACCGCCCCTATAAACTCGTGTGGTTAAGGTAAAAGCATTAGCAGAGCTCACGCCATAGTTAGTCATTAGCATCTGATAAGTTTTAGAAAAATCACCATGAGTAAGCATGTACTTTACTGCAATCACTCGTAAAGCAAGGGTTTTTAGTCGCGCTAGCGTTAAGTTACCCGAGCAATATTCACTAAAAATCGCGATGCCTTCTTGCGTATGAGTATTACCCGCAAGACCAATGGAGAACACCTTTAACTGCGACTCTTTAGCATTGATGGTGGTAAGCATATGAATACCTAGCTCATGAAAAGCATAACCTTGCAATTCTGAGCGGGTAAAAAGCGCATCTTTATTAATTAGCAATAAACGTTTTTCATTGTTAACCATGGCTTTAGCAACCAGTCGAGATGACTTTTCAATACGACAGTTTAACTGCCACTTGCTCGCCTGCTCTTTATAGTATTCAACCGCATAATCAGCATTGTGAATTGATTCTTCAAACTCACCTTCTATTTCAGGGGCGCGTAATATAAATTCTGCGTTAGCAATATCTTGGCTGTTAGGTTCACCATAATAACGTAATGAGTTATAAACAAAATCATCGGTACCAATTGAGGTTAACAAATCAATTTTATTAGCTAAGTTATCAATAGTATGGCGATACATTTGCTGAATATCAGCATCCATAATTTCATTTACTGGTAACTTATAGAGTTGCTCTCTAAATTGGTACGGGTCAATATTAAGCTGTTTATAATGAAAGTCTGGCGAACCGGTACTTTTTGCTGAAAAAAACTTTTTACGCTCACTAGCAATATTAATAGGGTTAATAAAGTTGAGCGTTTCTACACTTTTACAAAGCGCAACCAGTCTTTTATCAACTGTAATAATTTCAGGCGCCAATGATGAGGTAAGCATGTCGGTACTTTTAGCCAACTTTTGCTTATTATACTTGCGCATAAAAAAGGCTGAGGTATCGCTAATAGCGTGCTTAATACCTGCTTTAAGCTCTTCCAATACTAACGGAAAAAGCTCACCATTTTTTTCATCCATAAAGACTTTTTTGACTTCAATGGGCAGCACTAGTGTATTGTCAAAATGGGCACTAATATGCGTGATCAGGTAGCCTCGGCCATGAAACACTTCATCGGTTGCCGCGTAAGCGTCCATGTTAGGTAGATCTATTTTATTAAGCTGTTGCTCAAATTTAGTCGCGATTGCTCCCCAGCGCTGCATGTCTATTTGCGACGAGCCAATATTAAAGGTCGGCGACGCTTTATCAATATGCTGATAGTTATAGGAGTGCATATCAAAAATAATGGTATTTTTAAATAACAACTCTAACTTAGCGATTAACGCTTCGACAACATTATAAAAAGCTTGATGCTTAGCATGGCTAACACTACGTTGCTTTACCGTTAACGGCTTTTGCCACACCTGTTTGTTTTTAGTCGTTTTAAAAGCAGTAGATAACGTTTTTGCTCTGTTAAGATCATATTCAAAACGTGAATCGTTAGCAATTAACACAATAGGAAACGATGAAATTAAATCGGCAGTGTAAGGCGACTCTTCATAATGTCGGGCTTTGTCGGTTAATAAACAGTTTTTTTTCAACTCATCTCTAAGTTGATGACCATTGTGAATAGCAGCGCATACCACAGGACTATACTCATCTATTTTTATAATAAATGAAGCATCTTCTACTTGTGCATGAAAACACTTGCCTTTATTGATTAACGCAATACATTCTTTTTCAGATAACGTGAGCATCGTCTATCGCCTTTCTAAATTCATTTCTACGTTGTGCTAATGCCTCTTTAGCATGAATAACGCCTTCTGCAAAGTCGATAACTTTCTTCTGTAGTTTGACATTATTAAGCTTATTAATACGCATAATGCCACCAGGGCTTTGCACATTCACTTCAATTAACTTTTCGTTAATCACATCAATACCAACAAAATACAAACCATCGCGTACCAATTTAGGACCAATATGCTTACACAGTGCTTTTTCATTTTTAGTTAAGATATGCTTAACAACGCTACCACCTGCATGTACGTTAGAGCGAACTTCATTACTAGCCGGTACGCGCTTCATGGCCCCAATAGGCTCACCGTTTAGCATTAAGATACGCACATCGCCGGCATCAGCACCTTCAACATATTCTTGTAAAATAACGTAATTGCCACCTTTACCGCTGTTAATATAAAACTCTAACAGAGAATGAAAACTCTTTTGTGCGTTTTTATCTACTAAAATCACCCCCTGACCACCATAACCGTCGAGCGGTTTCATGATCATTTTTCCTGACTCAGAATGATTTAATACGTCAACTAAGTATTCTGGTGTTTTAGATACGTGCGTAACGGGAATAAAGTGATTACACGGATCATCAAACGACGCTGTATATAGTTTGGTGTTAGCAATACGTAAGCCATCGATATCGTTCATGATAAAAACATCTTCACGCACTGAATCAAGAAAGTTTAAAGTAATAGGATCCAGTGGGGGGTTGGCGCGCATAATAATAATGTCAAACCCAGCCAAAGGCAGCTGTGATTTTTTAAACTCAGCTTTTTTATAAAATGACATGATGCTGGCAGGTGTGGCTGTACCTTTTTTAAAGACCTGACAAAATGCGCTAGACACTGAATCTCTCATCGTTAAATTGTGCGGCGTAGCAATCGCGACTGTATGATTTCGAGACACACACTCGTGAATAAGTCGTAAAGTAGAGTCAGTCTCTGGATCAATTTTATCCCAAGAGTACATTAAAAAAAGAATATTCATTATTTGCCTTTGTTTGCAGTTATTTGCAGTTATTTATGTTTAGATGAGTAGAGGGTAAATGATACGCCATCAAGCGATAGCATAAAATTAAAAAAGTTTAAAAGTAACGATAAAAAAAGGACTAATAAATTAGTCCTTTTTTTAAGCATGAATTTACCTTGATAAGGGGTAAATAATGATGAGTGTCTAGGGGGCGTTAGTTAATCCCAATCAGAAAAATAATCTTCATCAAATTTTCTTAATCGACGCTCTTCCTGTAAATCTTCAATTCTTTGCTTTACTAGAAAACTATGGCGATTACGTTGTTTCGAACTGACCACCTCGTCAGATACCTCGTCAGATAAAAAGTCTAGGGTAAAGTCAGTCATAGTATTAACGTTATTTAAAGGCTCGCCGCTATTTACGTCAACGCTATCAGAAGAAGATAGTTCATAACTAGAATCAAGGGTCATTTTTCTCACCAAAAAGACGATCATGTTAAAAGCGGATAATCTATCTTTTAGCCTTATAAATAAAGCAAAAAATTTTTAGCTTAACGATAAAAGTATTTTACTGGTAACACGTTATTTAGCGATGCAATATGATAAGTGTGTGGTGATTTCATCATGATACTTACCCAGTAATAATCGCTGGTGCTTCAGGCTCCTCTTTTCTCAGTAAGTTTTTAATTTCAATAATGCGTGCTTCATTTTCATTTTCTTTATGAAATGCACTGAATAATTCACGCTCAAAAATGGGCAAACTGTCTATGGCAAAAAGTTTGCCTTGTTCTATAAATGGTTTTGCTAGCATATCGGGTAAATAGGCACTACCACCACATTGCAACATTAAATCTAACGCGATGCGTGCCGTACAGGTTCTCATGGCAGGAATAGAGATACCGCTAACCTCTTTGGCATGCCAATTAATAAAGCTCATGCCCCAATCAATCATAATATAACGCTTAACATCTGCTGGGCTTATTACCTCATGATCAAAAGTAGTTACCGGCACTAAGTTAAACATATACAAGGATTCTATCTTTAACTCCTCCACTTTGGGGGGATCAAATAAAATAGCAACATCAAGGGTACGCTCAAGTAGACCTCTGGTTAATTGTTCGCGCGATAATATTTCAGCAATCAAACTAATATGCGGTTGATTAGAGTATATTTTAGAGATGGCGTCATGAATATAAACATCCCAGGTGTTAGGCGTGCCCGCAATTGATATTTGCGCTATTTGCTCGGCAGCTAGGGCAACATCTTGTTTAGCCATGCGTAGGGTATTAAGCATATTTTCTGCGTGCGGGACTAGGCGTTCGCCCGCTAAGGTAAGTTGAATGTTATTTCTTGCTCGGTGAAATAGCGCTACGCCAAAGTAACGCTCTAACTGGCGTACCCTCGTACTAATAGCTGCCTGTGTTAGATATAAGTTTTCTGCTGCTTTGCCAAAGTGACGACAATCTTTCACTTCTAAAAAGGTTTTAATTAACTCTATATCCATTCTGTTACCTCTTATCGATACGATAATTATTATTTGTTTTACAGCTTGATGAGTTATCCGCATACTCGGCTCAATGACCAGTTGACTGAGATAACGTGAGAAAATTATGACATTAATACATGGCTTTATTTGTACCGAACAGTTTTATGACGATACTAATTTTCCTCGTGGCTTTAAAAAAACCGGAGACTTCAGCATTGCCGAGGCCGAGTTACTCACCAGTATTGGTAAACGCTTGTTTATGTTAGAAGAAAATCTTTGTTCTCCCGAGAATCAAATAGAAGAGCAATTTGTTCACGTATGCAAGATAAAGGCAGAGTGTGAAAGTAAAGTGCAGCTTTTATGGCAAAAGTATAAACACTTAATTAGACACAAACAATATCATTGTTTAAGCGGCAACACTTATTAAGCCGTGTTAACTAAAGAACAGTACAAAACACTAAATATCAGGCAATAACATGAAGTTTAATCGAGCAGTAATCAAAGTAGGTAGCGCTTTAGTTGCTCCTAATGCCCAGGGCTGTAGTGGTAAATATACCTTAGCAATATCGCAATTTATTACTCAATGCCAACAACAAGGTAAAGAGATTATTCTGGTGTCTTCTGGCTCTATTGCTGCTGGTCGTAGTTCTATTCATCATGGCTCTGTCGATGTCTCTGTCGCCACTCGAAAAGCGATGGCTTCTGTTGGGCAAATGAAAATGATGGCTAATTGGCAGCGTTTTTTTGATATTCCTTGTAGCCAATTATTAATCACTCAACAAGATCTCAACGACAGAGAACGCTTTATTAGCATTAAACACACCATTAACATTCAGTTGGCTAATGGTATTTTGCCTATTGTTAATGAAAATGACACCGTGGCTAGTAAAGATGCTACTGCAGGCGATAATGACAACCTTGCCGCTTTAGTTGCCCAAGTATGTGAAGCCGATGCTTTGTTTATTTTAGGTGATGTTGACGGTGTTTTTACTCAAGACCCTAAAACCAATACTAATGCGCTCTTAGTACCGGTAATAGATAAGGTTACCGATGAAATATACGCAATGGCCGGGGTAAACAATAATAAGCATAGTACTGGCGGCATGCGCAGCAAAATTGAAGCGGCAGCAAAAGCGGTTGAGCATGGTATTAATACTTATATTGTTAACGGTACGCGTAATGACGTCTTTGACGCTTTATTAAAAGAGCTAAATCCAGGTACACACTTTATTGCTCATAAAGATATTATTACTGCTAAAAAGCATTGGCTTAAACATACCTTAAAAAGCCAAGGACAAATTATTTTAGATGAAGGCGCCGTCAACGCGTTATTAAACGAAGGCGCATCGTTACTGCCAAAAGGCATAAAATCTGTCCAATCACAATGTCAATTTAGCTTTCAGCAAGGTGATTCTGTCGATTTGATTGATGAAAAAAGTAACAAAATTATCGCGAAAGGAATTAGTATTTACAGTCAACGTGACTTAACGCGCATTATGGGCCAACACAGTGGCAGCATTGCCAGTATTTTAGGGCATAATCAAGGCAGCGTGGTAGTACATCGTGATGATATGGTTATTCTGTAACCTTAATAACTTTATGCAATGACTAGGCATTACCGACAGTAAAGGGATTAATATTTTACTCATGTGCCTAGTCAGCTATTAACGTTATTTTTTGTTACTATAGAGGCGTTAATAATTTATCAAAAATTAATAAGGACTCTCTATTTTGAAAATATTTACTAATAAAATCGTCATTTTGGTTCTCATCATGATCATTTCTGGTGCTATCAGTTATTACTTTACTAGTACGACAAAAGACACCGAACTCCCTCCGATGACAGTGCAAGAGAAGAAAGCACGTTTTAAGTCATTAATTATTCCTGCGGTTGATACTGTATACGCTGATTTAATGAAGCAATATAGTGATATTAAAAGCACCTTAGCAGCAGGTAAAACGAATAAGAGCATTGAAAAGCTAAAAGTAGAATATAAAGCGACTACTGATGAAGAGCTGTTAATGGCGCTTAAACCACACCCTAAAAGTATTGCTATTGCACAAGCCGCGATGGAAAGTTCTTGGGCAACGTCTCGTTTTTTTAAAAAAGCCTATAACATCTTTGGTGTTTGGTCTTTTGATGAAGATGAACCCCGTATTGCTGCCTTACAAAAACGTGGTGATAAAACTATTTGGGTTAAAAAATATAGTTCAATCGAAGCCTCCGTTTACGACTATTATCGCACCCTAGCGCGTAGTCATGCGTTTGATGATTTTAGAAAAGCCAAAATGAAAACAAACGATCCCTTTGTGCTAGTGACTAAGTTAGATCGTTATTCTGAAAAAGGCAGTCTGTACGGTGAAGAGCTAACCGCTATTATCAAATTCAATAAGTTTGATCAATATGATGCTAAAACCACGGCAAACTAAGTGGCTAAATAAACATTCTGTCAATGGAAAATAAACCTACAAATATAATTGGCATAGTAAAATTATTACTATGCCAACTTTGTTGTCTTTTTTATTGTTATAGTAAATTGGTTAAGCTCTTTCCCACTAGTCATAATTTAAAGGTTTAGAGGCAAGCCATTGATTGAAGAGAATGGTTATTGTGAAGAATAAGTCCTGCATTATCTAATAATGCTACCTCCGTGTAACGTCCTTGTCAAAATCAATAAAGCCGCATCTGAGCCGTTGCCTTTTATTAGGAACTCCCCCTTTGCGAGCTTGAACGATGCACACGCACATCGTTCAATTTAACCAAATGGGTATTAATTATCCCTTAAAAAAGGGAGTAATATTCTATAGGGTATTACTATTCAAAGCGGTGTTTAATAGGTTGTATACATTCAGGTAAGTCTGATTCACCGAGTATTTCTAATATATCAATTTCAATTGTTCGAGACATTGTCGTTAATGCTAAGTCGTTTTCCGCAACGCCAAAAGGCTCTTCTAACTCTTCACTCAATGCATCTAAGCCAAAAAATGTGTAGGTTACTATGGCACAAAATAATGGTGTAATCAGTCCTTGTGAAGCGACAATACCAAAAGGTAATATCAAGCAGTAAATGTAGGCTGTACGCTGAACCAATAATAAATAGGCAAATGGTAAGGGGGTTTTCTTAATGCGCTCACATGCCCCCTGCACTGCTGCCATTGAACTCATACGTTCATCAAGGCTTTGGATTAAAAAGTCTGATAATAAATCTTTATGACGACATGAGCCTAATTTTTTTGCGATTAATCTTAGCAACGCATCGGGTATATTTCGAGTGTTACGTAGAGGCTCAATATCTTTTGGCTCTAGGTATCTTTCTATATCTTCCCAAGGATCAGAATCTCTTAATTGATGCCGTAAGGCATGATTAAAAGCAATAGTTAAATAAAGAATCCTTCGGTGTACTAAAACACCATCTTCTACTTGCCCATCGATATAAGAAGTCACCTGACGAGATAAACAACGCGAATCAATCGTTAATTGCCCCCATTGTTTACGTGCTTCCCACCAACGATCATAACAAGCATTATTTCTAAAACCTAAAAACAATGACAGCGACATACCTAATAACGCTAGCGGAGCTAAGGTGAAATCTGGAAAAGTATTGGGATAATAATATTGAATGGCGGCAACAACAACACCCAACATAGTCATAAAAGCTATTTGTGGAAAAACAAGCGGCAGCACAGAGCCTCTAAGCGTAAAAAGTATTTTAAATGCGTTGGGTTTATTTCTAACAATCATGATTTTTTTCCGACAAAGTATAGAAAGTTGAGGGTGTGTTATTACTGTCTAGGATCCAATAAAAACATTGTTTTATAACGCGCACAACCAAGCATGTCAATCAATATGCGATGCTTAACCAGTAAGGCGTATAACTCGATATTAAGTGTTACATCAACGAGACTTTATCGGCGCTTGATGCTAGGTAATTTACTGTATATCAAATGAATAATAAAGATTAGCTGAGCTCTCTAAGCCCGACACGGCTTCAACCCATAATCGACTAAAGAAATAAAACCTAACCGTTAGCTCATTAATAGGATCAACTACGCCAATACCATATTTGATATAGACTTGTTCACCAATGTAACCGGCAATAGAGGCTTCTTCATCATCACCATCGATTTCAATTCTATTCAATAATGGCAGCTTTTCTATTTGCGTTAGCACACCTGAATAGTTTGTAAGCACTGTACCTAAAGCTAACCCCAATGCCGCATTACTACCACTGGTTTCAGCATCAAGTCCTCGGCCTCTCACTAAATAGGACAACACTTCAGCTTGCTGCAAACTAGGTTTTGAAAACAATTTAATTTGCAGGCTATTAGCAAGACCTGTCGCTTCAATACCAACAATAATATCTTCTTTTTCAATAGTGCGGGTTGCTTGCATTGATACATACGGGTTTTTCACCGGGCCGTTAAAAGATATATTACCTTTACTCATAGATAAGTCTTGCCCGTAAGCACGGTAGCGCCCTTCGGGTATTGTTAAACTACCGAATAATTGTAAAGGTTGCTGTGACTGCTGACTGACTTGTAATTCACCGCCAATTAGCCCAACAAAACCTTGACCTTCTATTTGAAAAACATCGGCGATAACCACACGTACATTGGTGACTATATTAAAACGTTTTTCTTTAATAACTTGCTCGCCAGCATCATTAACAATAATAACATCTTGGCTTAAACTGACACTGCCTTGTGGTAGTTTATCAACCGATAACTTACCTTCAAGCACCTCAATACGACCAGATAACTTAAGCTCAGATGCTGTTAGCTGAGCGTTAAGCTTAGGGGATATAGTTAAGGTTAAATCAGGTGGAACAGAAAAATTTAACGACTCGCCATCTAAGTTAATACTGCCGTGTAAATCCTTTTGCCAATCAATATTTCCCGTTAATTCTGCCCGACCACTATTAATATTTAACCCGCCAGAAATAGTAGCGCTGTGACCATTAAGCTCAATAGCCATGGTAATGTTTTCTACAGTATTAATATCGCCTAATACTTTAGCTTTCCCCTGTGTTAGTCTCATTTGCCCATTGATTATCGGCTTACTTATATCACCTGCTATCGCCAGCTCAGTATTTAACATTCCCTCAAGTAAAGACAACTCTGGCACAAAAGCCTGTAGTGGTGCTAAGCTAAAATCATTCAAGCGAATAACGCTATGCACATTACTATTGTTACTATTGTTACTATTGTTAACTAAGGGAATAGCTGTTTTAGCGGTTAAAATAGCACGACCATCGGGCGCTATTAAAACGACATCAGCGTTAAGCTTATTGTTAGTCATAGCAAGGGTTAATTGACCTTGTTGCCAGGTCATTAATTTTTTTATATCTCCTGCTTTGATAATGGTTATACCGCCAGCACTTAGCGCTAATTTAGCATCAATAACCGGCGGCTTATCGGCTTGCCACCCCAGAGTAATATTGCCGGCTATTGTGCTCTCAACCGAGATTTCTTTAGGTATAAAAGACCTTAAAAGCTCAGTATTTACCTTAGTCGATAAGGAAAGTTCTCCCTGAGTAGCACTTATCTGGCTATTTTCGTTTAAACACAGTTGTGAAGCGTTTCCTAACCAACAATGCTTGTTAATCGCTAACGTTTTTTGCGCTAGGTTATAAAGCAAATGCACCGACTCACTTGCCTCAAAGTCATGCTGACCTATGGCAAAGCTAGCGTTATTGGTTTTTATATCCAACAAGCTATCGTTTGCCTTATATTGACTCTCGAGCGAAACATTAACTGATGAATCACCAAACCAAGTTAAGCCCACTTGTTGCTTAGCTAAATCACCATGACTCGATAGCTTTATCTTATTGATGGTATGCTCATTGATATTGACCAGTAAACTCGTCAACGTTAGTTGATGTTGATGATTACTCAGTGGTCGATAGTTGGCAGTAAAACCAATGGCGTCACTGGTAATATTGTTAGCAACGTTTGAGAGGAACAGTTTGCTAAATTCGCCTGCAACATTGATATTAGGGTCGCTAATAGCGCCAGAGATAGCTATTTTTGCCTGTAAAGATCCTTCAATATCTTTTAACCAGCTGTTGATATCACCGACACTAATGGTGCCATTAACATGCCAATTTTTATCGCTATAGCCCTGTAATCTAAGCCCTATATCACCATAATTAACTTGCAGCTCACTTGGCGCTAACTCTCCTTTATGGTTAACATCGAGATTAGCGCTGACGTAGAATGTATTATCATTAATTTCACCGCTAACAGCGGAGTTCACCAAGTTAATTGCCCATTGCTGATCATGCCAAAAGCCTTTACTTTGCACACGACCTTGCAGGCGACCTGATAAATCTGGATTAAGTTCAGGTAAGGTAATGCCAGTAGAGTCTAGTTGAACATCCCAAGAAATTTCATTGCCAATATTAATATTACCCACCATATTTAAAGCGTTTTTTGCCGCGGCATCTTTTAACTGCAAAGCGTTTATTTTTATACTTCTGCTCTTTAACTGATCACTCAGTGGCTCATCTAAGTGCTCGCTTGGCTGTTCACTAAGCTGAGCATCTAAAGTTAGTGCTACATTGTCATAGCCCAAACCGCTAAAGTGAGTATTAAGCGCTAGCGTTTGTTGGCTAATATCGCCCTGACTTTTTAATGAAAAGCTGGTTGAATTAAGCACTTGGCTAACCTCAGTCGCCAAGGTTAACTTACTCACATTAACCGCTATTTTATAGGGTAAACTGGCTTTGGTAATATCAACTAATGCGTCTGTTGTTAACGCTAAAGCGCCTTCACTACTTGCAGTAATGGCTAAGCGTGATAAATCACCTTTAACGGCTATTTTTTGAGAAGAGTCGTTCAGTTGAGGTAACACTTCATTGCTTTGAATGGTATTAAGTAAGGTTAAATCGACACTATAAGGTGCTAGTAGTTCAACGTTACCTTGTAAAGAAATAGCGTGTAAAGAGAACGTCTGTGAAGAAAAATCGCCCACCGCTATTGCTGTTGATGACAACGTATCAATACTCAGTTTGGTTTTAAACCAAGATAAGCGAGTGATGAGGTTTTCTATCTCGAGCAGCGGTATTTTTTCAACAAAGTCTGAGTTACTTGCTGTGTTTGCCTTAGTAGCTTGCTCGGCTTTTGCTTTATTTTTGACTTTTTCTTGAGTAGTTTTCTCAACTGACTGCTCATTAAGGATAAACTCTTTAACAGCAAACGATTTTATCGTTAAATTAAAAGGTAGCGATACCTTAGGTAATGTAGCTAAAGGCCACGGTTCGCTAGTTTTTTTTATCGGCTGGGTTTGCCGTGTTTCACTGTTCGCTAACGTACTTTTCGTTAAGGTAATCGTTGCACTCGCTAATAGTGCTTTTTCAATGGTTATTACGTTATCTTTAATCATTAACCCGCTTGAAAAGTGCGCTAACGAAATGGCGATATTATCATTTTGTATCTGTGCCTTTGCTAATGAAAATTGCTTCATGTTAAGGTCAAAAGGCAAAGGTAAAAACGCGGGAATCATTACCTCTTCCAGTAACTCATCAGCAGAGCTAGCACCGTTATCTTTTATGTCTACATGCAAAGCGTCAATACGTAACGTATCAACACAGAATTGTTTTTTCCACAGGCAGCGCAAATGCAGTTGTAGCTTTATATTATTTGCTTTAACCACTAACGCCTCGTTTTTAATGGTTAACTCTGTTAGGTGTAAATCGTTTAATAGTGCGCCACTTCGATATTCGACCTGTAACGATTGACCATTAATAAGGAAAAGAGTGAGCTGAGTCCCCCACGGCGTTGACAGTAATAGGGTGAAGAAACACAATATGCTGGTGAGTAGAGTTAATACGCCTAAGCTCACACCTTTGTAGTTCATAGGTCAGCTCCAATACTAAAGTGAATGCGCCATGACTTATCTTGCTCACTTAACGGGTAACCTAAGGCAAATCGAATCGGTCCAATAGGAGAAATATAGTGAATACCGGTACCAACAGAGTAAGCAAGGTTTAGCTTGTCGGTATTGTTAACACTCCCGCCATCACTAAAGAGTGCGCCGCGCCATTCATTAGTAAAATAGTATTGATACTCAATACTAGCAACAATCATATTCGTACCACCGGTGACAATCTCATCGCCTTGGTTCGGTCCATGTAAAAGCTCAGTTTTAGGTCCAATTGATTGATAAGCAAAACCTCGAATACTTTGATCACCTCCGGCATAAAAACGAAGCGATGGCGAAAGCTCTGCACCGACATTATTTTTAGTGATGATATAGCCTAACTCCGCTCGGGTCACTACACGGTGTTTAGGGGCAACTAAGGCAATGTATTTCCAGCGAGCGTTAAAGCGTAAAAATGATGTTTCAGAATTTAGCGCTTCATAACTGCCCTCTACATTATAATATTGTCGAAAGCCATTACTAGGATCTAACACTGAGCCTTGCCAAGTTTTATCTGACCAAGTAAAGCCAGGAATAAAATAATTAGCATTATCATACATAGCACCATCGACATCCCACTTTTCGTTAAGATATCGAACATAAGGTTGACGTAAAATTTCATCCTCTAAGTAAACACGCCCCATTTGAAAAGAAGTAAACTTACTGGTTAAATCGGCAAAATCATTTTCTTCTAGTAATGCTTTAAATTGGAAAATATCATTATTGGGATGCGTTAATGGAATGCTGTAAACAAAACTCCCAGTAGGATTGATTTTTGAATAAGACAACCTGGTTTCTTGCTTATGGCCATAGTTGTTTACCGCTGGCGTTTTCCACACTAAAGAAAAATTCTCTTTCGTGTCGGTCGCATAACCTAGCCCTAAATCTAATTGATGACTTTTAGCTTTTTTTAATGAAATATCAATAGCTAAAATACTAGCATTATTGGCTTCTGTACTTTTTTCAGTGCTGGGTCGCACCACAACGTTACTAAAGTATTGCGTTTCATCTAGTTCATTTTGTAAATTTTGTAGCAAACGTTGTTGATAAAAATCCCCCACTTTAAAAGGCACTAAAGGTTTTAGAACACTGGGGTTAATGCCTAAGTAATTAAAGGTGATTTCGCCAAATTGATAACGAGGACCACTATCATAATGAATAATAATATCAGCGGTTTTTAGGTTTCTATGAATAGCGATAGTGGCTTTAGTAAATTTATTAGTAAAGTATCCGCGCTCTAAGCCAAGCGAGGCTAAATCAATTTTAAGCTTCTCATAAGCACCATGATGTAAGATATCACCAGAGCGAATAGCCAAGTCACTAATAAGTTCAGTAAAAGCACTGTCGTTAAGAGCGTCACCGGCTAGCACAACATCAACCTTATTGATTAGGGTCGGTTGATTTAACACCACATTAATCGTTAGCGTTATTTCGTTATTATCGCGCGGTTCACTGGTTAAGCTAGTCACTGAAGCGCGATAGTACCCTAGGGCATTAAGCGCATTTAAGGTCTTCTTTTTCGCCATCAAGATAAAGGCAGCACGTTCGCTATCATTATCAGGTAATGCACCTAAATGAGCCTGTATATTTTGCTTTATTTCTTTCGGTAAACCTTCTGAAAGCACTACTACCAGCGGCGCTGATAACGCCATCGGAGAGATCACAAAAAATAAAAGTAGTAGAAAGGCTCGATATTGCATTATGGTAGATTATTAATACATAGATGAATCAAAAAGTAGAACCCTAGCATAACAGTAAATAGGGGTGCTCTACGCTAAGTTTTTCATGATAAACGTTATTCTATAGCGCTTATGATGATCAATAAACTATATCAATAAATAAATAGCTATAGTGTTATAAAGCAATGTGCTGCTATGCCCCTAGGATTAATTTATAAGGAATAAAAAATGATAAATGAGCAATTAGTATGGTTTATCGATGGTCGTTATTTTTATAATACTATTACTTTAGATAAAATAATAACGTTAGCTACCGCTCACCAGCAGCCGCTTAAAATAATTATTGATGTTCGTGTCAAATCAACAGAGCGCTGGTATTGGCATTCCATAAATAAAGATACAAGTAGCGTCAATAAAGAATTAGCAACAATAAACACTAAAAAACAAGATTTGCTGGACGCGTTAGCCACAAAAGCAATTGAGGCTGAGGTTATAGTGACGCAATCGGCTGATCACATAACCGTCATCAATACTGAACTAGCCAAAAAAAATAATAGTTTATTAATTTTAGAAGATACGCCACCGAAAAAAAGGCACCCGTTATTCCAAGCGCTTACCGAAATCAATTCCCCAGTATTGTTATTAAGTAATAGCCCTTGGAAAAAGCCACTCAATATTATTGGCGCTGTGGATCCTTTACATGAAAATGATCGCCCAGCTCACATTGATGACAGTATTGTTAAGCAGTTAAAAGCTTGGCATAAAGCATTGTCAGCTCAGTGGACTCTGGTACATTGTTGCTATATTTCATCGGTTTTATATGAATATAAAAATAAAGTATTGTTAATGCACAAAGAAGGTTTACAAGAGTTTGCTGAACAATTTCTTGTCAAAAAAACGCAATATATTTTACTTGAAGGCTTGCCTGAAGAAGCGTTAAAAGCTTTTATTAACAAAAACAATATCGACATATTATGCATCGGTTTAGTTAACAGGAGTATGCTTGATAAACTCTGGGTCGGCAGTACTACCTCACACTTTTTATATGAGCCGCCATGCGATTTACTACTGATTAAACAGTAAAAATAAAACTTACCGAATGTCTAATAGTTAAACTTAGACTTAGACCATAAACAACAAGGGTCAATAATAATCCTTTTATTGACCCTTATATAAACTGCTATGTTAACTGTTATGTTGCTGAATCAGCGTCACTGTGTTGTGATGACTGCGATGATGGTGGGGCAGTTGCTAAAGCACCTGGGGCTGACGGTGTCGCCACTTTAGCGGTTGTTGAAGTCTGCTCCATCGGCACAGGTGCTTGTGCTGGTATGTTAACGACATCAAAAGGTTTACTTCGACTCCCCGCATAAAGACTAACGTGAGGAAATGGGATTTCAATACCCTGTTCATCAAACGTCTTTTTAATATCTTGATACATTTGATTTTTAAGCATCAAAAAGTTTTCTCTTTTTGACCACACTGAGAATTGAATATCGACAGACGAAGTACCAAAACCAGTTAATATAAAAAGGGGCGCAGGCTCTTCTAAACAAATAACATTTTGCTCTGCTATTTTTAATAAAACAGTCCTGACCGTTTCAATATCTTCCTTGTAAGCTATGCCAAACTTTAAATCAGCTCTTCGAATAGGAAACTTGGTCAAGGTGGTTACTGCGCTTTTTATCATGCTTTCATTGGGTATTCTGACAAATAAGTTATCGAATGTTCTTAATTTAACTGATAATAAGTCAATTGAAATAACCTCCCCTAAAATATCGTTAACTTTAATAGAGTCGCCAATAGAAAAAGGTCTTTCGATCATCAAAAACAAACCACTGATCAAGTTAGAGGCAGAAGTTTGTGAAGCAAAGCCAAGCGCTACTGTGAAAATACCAGCAGCGCCAAGTAATATCGTTAAATCAACACCAATATGTTTTAATGCCGATAAAGTAAACAAGCCTAACAGGGTATAAAAAATGGTTCTTTTTAAAAGGAAAAGTCCGTGTTTGGTCGCTTTTTTTTCTGCCACTTTCGCCACTGCACTACTGATGACTTTGGCAATAAGGTAACCCGATACAAATAAAATTAATGCCTGTATCAGGGTATACAAATGTGATGTTATAAAAATATTAAAAAACTCAGTGATGACTGCCATATTGCTATTTATCCAATGTTATTTATCCAAGGAGGTTACTAATTCTACGAATCAACTTCCCATGACCTAACGATACCCGCGGGCTACTGATAAACGTTAATGGTGCTAATTCAGACGACACACTTTTATCAACAATTAACTCGACATCACTTGAGTCATTTTTTATTTCAATAGTGAGCCGAGAAGTCCATAAATTATTTTGTTCATCACTATATAAATGTAAATGATTTACCGGCACGTTAATTCTATTGATGGTGAAGGGTTGATCATGATTGTTAACCACTATAATAGACGTTGTCGCCTTATGGCTGTGTAAATCTAGGTCTTCAAGCTGTGTTTTCGCCGAGGTATATTTTGCATAGCATAATTGTCCATCAATGGTTGAACTGCCAAACCATGAGTCTGATGGCCGCCAAAATGGCAAGTCCACTATGCATTTACCACTAGGTACAGTATGCGCGCAAAACCAAATAGGGGTACTAATAAACAATTGAATTTTTTCACCCGCTAAAATAACTAACGGTGAAGAAGGTCGAGCAATAACAGTACGGTCAGCTAATAAAGGAAATACCTTTACTGTGTCCGACGTACTTTTTTCTAAAAAGCGCCCAACGACATCAGTACTCTCAACGGTAAAGTTTGCGCCATCTGAAAGGGTAATATCATCATGCTCTTGTGCGACACTTTCTATATTCCAAGTATTCCACTCGGTCGCTTTTCTTTTTAATAAAATAGCTCGCTGGCCAATACTCCAACACTTTTGTTCTTGTAGATCGAAGGTAAAATCCCCCCACCAAATACTATTACTCATAAAAATCGCTCATAACTTGCTCATAAAAGTGACTTGCTTAAACTAACGGCTTAAGCAAGTCAGGTTATTTAAGGTGCTCTGTTTTTCAGCTAAAGGCTTTAATTTATAACCTGTACTTACAACCAGCGCTTTCTTTTAAACAAGGCAATTAAACCAACAGAAATAACCGTCATTACGCCAAGTAAAATAAAGTAGCCATTAGGCGACTTCAATTCCGGTATATATTCAAAGTTCATCCCATAAATACCCGCTAAAAAAGTAAGCGGGACAAATAACGCCGTAATCACCGTTAATATTCTCATGGTTGAATTTAGTTGATGTGAGGTAACAGACATATAACCATTAATTAAATCTCCACAAATATCATAATACATTTGAGAAAGGCTCATTAACCGGTCAAGTCGCTCCCTTAAATCATTAACGGTATGAACTTCTTTGCTGGTAATTAACGAGGTGTCATCATCTTCAAGATACATATTTAAAGTATTACCAATAGTGACATGATAATTAAAGGTGCGTTTTATTTTAACAAGTTGCGAGCGATAGGCGGTAATTTCTCGCATCATTTTATCATTACCACTTATTTGAAATTCATCCTCTATTTTTTCTAAGTTTGCCTCAAAGCCAAATAATTGCTGTAGGTAATTACCACAACTGCTGTGAAATATTTTTAAGGCTAAATGAATAGGACTTCTTTTTAAATATTTTTCACTATCCTCATTAAATAAGTTATTAATCGCTATCGAGCTTTTGGGATGACAGGTTATTAAGATACGCTCCCCTATAAACATACTAATTTGCACATGCTCAAAGGTGAGATTGTCTTCTTTTGCGACAAAACCTCGGTAAAGTAAAAAAATATAGCGGTCAAACAGCTCTACTTTAGGCGGGTGCCTGTCTCTTTGTGCATCTAAAATAGCTAAGGGATGACAACCAAACTGCGTTAATATGTCGTGTTCTTGTGCCCTGTCGACATTATTGAGATCAATCCACAGTACGGTACTGTCATCCTTCTTCCATTCGTTTACCAACTCTTGACCGCCTTTTTTTAACGATGATGTCGGTGAAATTAGCATACAATTGATCATAAAAAACCCTTACATGAAGTAATCGGTAACGTGTAGACTTTGCTAAAGCACGGACGCTACTTTAAAGTAATAATGCTTGTCAGTATAAGTAATATTATGCAACAAGGGTAAAGTTATTAGTTGTTATTTCAACAAGTAACATTAACAATACATTTTATACTGTAACTTTACTATTCGCCTTAATAACGGCTTTCAAATTTATTTAGGAATACACATGTCAACTGACATTATTACTTGGTGTGCTATCGCTATTTGTATCACACATTCAGCTATTTTTTCCGGCTTAAACCTGGCATTTTTTTCTATTAGTCGGCTGCACTTAGAGGTAGAGGCTAAAAAGAAAAACCAAGCGGCCCAAAAAGTATTAAAACTAAGGGATGATTCAAATTTTCTATTAGCTACTATATTATGGGGTAATGTCGGTATTAATGTATTGCTAACCATGCTCTCTGACTCAGTCTTAACAGGTGTTAGCGCCTTTTTATTTTCAACTATTGCGATTACTATTATTGGTGAAATTACGCCACAAGCGTATTTTTCACGTAATGCTTTAAGAATGGGGAGTTTACTGGCTCCGGTTATTCGCTTTTATCAAATTCTTTTTTACCCGGTAGCTAAGCCAACGGCACTCATTCTTGACGCTTGGTTAGGTAAAGAAGGGATAACATACCTCGAAGAAAGTGAATTGAGAAATATTATTCGTCAACATATAACCGCTGAAGAGGCTGATTTAAATCAAGTAGAAGGCATTGGTGCATTAAACTTTTTTGCGTTAGATGAAATACATGTGACCGAAGAAGGCGAAATTATTGACCCTAAATCGATTATTGCCTTACCCACTAAATTAGATTTACCTATTATTCCTACCATAGAAAAAAGCCAAGACGACCCTTTTCTTATGCAAGTGAATGAAACTGAGCATAGCTGGGTTATTTTAACTAATTTAGAAGGTTACCCTTTATTAATATTAGATGCCGACGGCTTTTCACGTGCTGCTTTGTATCAAAAAGACAACTTTGACCCGTATAACTATTGTCATCGTCCGGTTGTTATTACTGATGAAACAACCCCATTAAATGAAGCGATGCTACAAATGAAGATAAACACCTCAATTGATAAAAACTTTGATGGCGTTATTGAGCACGATGTACTCTTAATTTGGGGAGCAAACAAACGGATTATTACTGGCGCCGATATTTTCGGGTTATTACTGAAAGGTATGTTACCCAGTGCTAAGTAATCTTTAAAGAATATAGCAAAATACTTATGTCATTAGACACACTAGTATATTTTTATTCAACTAAATAAGTTATTACGTTTAATTGTTATTCTGAACCCTTTACAATATCTCTCTAAGCTGTCTATTTATTGTAATTAGCAGCTAATGAAAGTTAAATTAACTCAAGATATTGGAATACTTAATAATATGTTCAACTTTACCGAATGGAGTGAGTTTGTTTTAAATAATAAATTTTTGCTTACCTTTTTACTTATTTGCACCTTTTTTATATTTAAATTTTTGATTCTAAAACTAATAGAAAAAAAATCTACACAAGATAAAAGACTAAAAATAAATATCGTCAATAATATATTCTCGTTATTAATTATTTTGGTTGTGTTTAATATCTGGTCTGAAGAAATTCAAAAGTTTGCTTTCTCTATTGCGGCGTTTATTGTTGCCATAGTGCTCGCAACAAGAGAGTTTATTCAATGCTTTATTGGCTTTATTTATTTACTCTCAAGTCGCCCATTTCGTATTGGTGATTGGGTTCAAATTGGTAATTATTACGGCGAAGTTCACTCTATCGACTGGGCAAAAGTAACCCTGTTAGAAGTAGATAAAGACAGTTACCAATATACGGGTAAAACCTTGTATATGCCTAATAGCAAACTGATCACCTCTATCATTAAAAACCTTAACTTTCTTAAACGTTATGCGACCCATCATTTTACTATCGTGCGTGATGACAGTATTAACCCGTTTGAATTTATTGATGAATTATATGAAAAAGCCTATTTATATTGTGAAGACTTTAACGATGTAGCCATTCGTTATAATCAGCTAATCGAAAATCGTTTAGATGTGAGCATTACCGGACCTGATCCGCATATTCAAATAGCAACGTCTGAGCTTGGTGACACGCAAGTATTTTTCACCATTTTTTGCCCAACCGAAAGTGCTATGGCGATAGAACAAAAATTAACCAATGACTTTATGCGTTTATGGTTTGAACAAAAAGCCTTACAGGCAAAAGAAGTGACGCAATAACGTAACAAAATAGCCATACTAAGGCTGCTCTATAGTAGACACTTCCCTTGGTGTCTACTATGTTTTATCTACTACATTTCAAAAGCTTACTTTCTTTCTCTTTCCTTTATAGCACTTAACATTGTGTTAAAACTTATAAATAAAGCCAGTTTAATAAGAGTGATAAGGTGACCCACATTAATAAGATTAATGGAATACCAACACGCATAAAGTCGGAAAACTTATAGCCGCCAGCGTTCATCACCAATAAATTTGTTTTATAAGCCATAGGCGTGGCATAACTTAGGTTAGCACCAAATAATACTGCTAAGATAAAGGGTTCAGGGGGAAGATTGAGTTGTTGCGCAACAGAGATAGCAACAGGAGTACCAATAACCGCGGCAGCATTATTAGAAACGATATTCGTTAGAATCGCTAATAACAGCATTAAAGCGGCTAAAACGCCCCCCGCAGGTAAAGAGTACGATACTACCACAAAGACCTCTGCTATGTATTGTGCACCTCCCGTGATCATCATGGTAGAGCCTAATGCTAAAGACGCTGCAACAATTAAAATCACTTGCGTACTTAGCGCCGATGAAGCCTCCTCCCAATTTAAGCATTTGGTTAGTAATAAAATTAATACTCCACAGACTGAACTGACTTCAATAGGAATAATACCCAGTGCTGACACAGCAACTACTGAAAGTAAGGTAACCAATGCTAACGACGCCTTACTGGTTTGTGGTAATGCTGCCGCGCCGTCAATAACTAATAACCCCCGCTTTGCTTTAAGTAGGTTAATTTGATCAATTTCGCCTTGCACCAAGAGTACATCACCAATCTTTAAGCGCGTTTTACCAATCCCGTTGCGCCCTATTTCCATGGCTTTTCCTGCTCGGTGTAATGCCACGACCGAAATGCCATATTTACGAATAAAGTTGACTTGTTGTAAAGTGCGCCCTTCAACACCTGAACCACCAATAATAACAATTTCAGCCATGGTTTGTTTTTCGGCTTTTAACGGGTTTTCATCATCAACTTTACGTAAGCCCGAAAACAACACCGCCCCTAAAACACTCTCATATTCTTTTAGTCGTTCAGGGAAGTCATGTACTTTTAAGCGATCCCCCACCGTCAGTACAGTATCAGGTAAAGAGATAATATTACGATTATCAGGGCCGCGTTGAATACTCTCTATTTTTAACTGTCCATCTGTTAAGGCAATCGCTTCAGCAATAGTTTTACCGTTAACTTGACTTTCTTCATCGATATTTAGATAAGCGCTAAATAAACGCGGCGACGTATCAGCCATTGACGTTGAGCGACTAGGCAAAAGTTTGGGCGCAATTAACCATAAGTAAAGCACGGCAACTACTGCGGCAATAAGCGCTGGTTTAGCAAAGTCAAACAAACCAAATTCTGCTACCCCCATATTCTTTGCAATACTCACCACAAGTAAGTTAGTTGACGTACCAATAGTGGTTGCCATACCCCCTACTAAGGTTGCTAAGCCCATCGGTAACAACATAGGAGATGAGTCTGTCTTAGTACGTAATGCCACACTGATTAAAATAGGCAGTAATAGCACCACAACAGGGGTATTATTAATAAAAGCACTGAGCACCCCAGCAAGAATGAGTGTTAATAATAACGATAAGGTTGGACTTATTTTCCATAATTTAGCTAAATACCGACCAATAGGCTCTAATGCTCCGGTTTGGACAATGCCATGACCAATGATCATCAATGAGCACACGGTAATTAAGGCTTCGTGGCCAAAACCAAAAAATAAGGTACCGGCTTCAAAGTGAACACCGTCAACATAAAAAGGGAACAATACAAACATTAAACAAAGCACTGCGATAACAGCCAATGAGGAGGTTTCTAAGGGAATGTCTTCTCGACGAAACAAATAGAGTGCTAACACGGTAATTAATAAAACTGCTAGCGCATGATTATTAGGAATGTCTGGAATATTCAATAGTGGATACCAAGTTGATTAATGCTAGTGATTACAGTTAATCCTTAAAGTACTGAACTTAAGGTAACTAATACGCTTACTAGTGGCTATTGTTTTTTTAAAAAGCTTTATATGAACATGCTTGTTTATACTTCCTGTCGATTGATAATAGTTAAAGCACCATCGATATGCACATCACGTTGTGGGAAAGAGATAACAATATTATTTTTTTCAAATAACTCATCCAAAGTAAAGCGTATATTACTTCGAGTGACTCTTAACCCGGTTTCACCGGTAGAGTTTATCCAAAAATTAACGTAAAAAATTAAGGCGCTCTCGCCAAAGTCTTCAAATACCACTACGGGCATCGGCTCTCTTAATACATCTTTTTGCGCCAGCGTTGCCTCTAAAATAAGGTCGGCTACTTTTCTAGCGCGACTGCCATAGGCAACACCGACAGAAATACTTGTTCTGACTAAGTTATCACGCAATGTCCAGTTAACCACAGTATTTTCAAGTAACTTACTATTAGGAATAAGTAAATGCACCCCATCAACACGTCTAATACGCGTTGAACGGGTATTAATTTTTTCAACTACACCTTTGGCATTTTCAACTTCTAAAAAGTCGCCTATTTTAATGGGCTGTTCCCACATTAAAATCCAACCACTAATAAAGTTATTAATAATATTTTGTGCACCAAAACCAAAGCCAATAGCGATAGCACCCGATAAAAAAGCAAAAGCGGTAATAGGCACATTGATCAAGTCTAATGTTGTCACGAGCAATATCAGAATAGCGATAACATAAAAAACACGTTGTAGTAAATGTATTATGTTTGGGTCTGTTTTATGGGTTGTTAAGCTATTGGTCAATAGTTTAACTCCCCATTTAGTGAGTAACATGCCAATATAAACGATAAAAGGGATTAACAGTAACCCTCCTAACGTAATAGGCTGCTCAGCAACCGTAAAAACAGTAATGGATAAAATTGCTTTTATTTGTGCTAAGTCCATAATTCACCTTGAAAATAAAAACTTTAATACCAATCGGACTACTTTAATTAATCCGATTGGATGTTTGTTATTTAGATCCTAAAAATACTTTCGACGGATCAACTAAAAACTTTTTGCCAATCGCTTCTCGACCAAAAAGCATTAAGTAACTCATGTCAGAGCGATCCGTTAAGGTTATTTCAATTGACCACTCTTCTTGACCTAATACGACCGGTGTTTCTATCACATAACGTTGCTCAGTAGTCCCATTAGATGATTTTACTTTACGTATATCACTAATAGGGGCAGTACATTTAATTTTAGTATCAACATTATGTACATCGGGGTGAATATCAAAGGTGACACTGTGCACGCCTTTAATAATCGATTTTTTAATGTTATCAACATGCAAAGATGATGTTTTGGCGCCCGTGTCTACTCGAACCTGCAACTCAGAAATAGCTAAAGCTGGCAGTGCAATAGACTCTAAGCGCCCGATAATTAGTTTATCTGGTTTACTCATAATGCTTCCTCATAGTGATAATTTATTATTGCTTATTCCGCATAACTATTTTCAGGTAATAATTGCTCTTGTACATGCTCGATATGCTCGGCAATGGTTTCATCATTTTCACTAAAATAAGCAATATGAAACATTGCCTCACCTTCTTGCACTAAAGGAATATTTTGCTTACCAATTAAAATACCTGAGCGTGTCGCCTTAACCGAGTCAAATATAGTGCCATAAGGACTACCAATTTCTGCCAATATTTGCCCTTTAGTTATTTGATCGCCCAGATTAACCAAGTTATTTACTATACCACTGGCATTTGCTCTTACCCATTGGCTACCATTGGCAATAAAAGGCACTACTTTTTTCTTTTTAGTAGCAACAGCTTTTCTTTTCATTCCTAAGTGCTGCAAAACATTTAAGATGCCTTTCATACCCGCTAAAATTGAAAACTCGTCAAACCGAAGTGCTTCACCAGCTTCATAAAGTAATATTTTAGTATTATTTTTTACGGCTGCTTCGCGTAATGAACCATCAACCAAGTTAGAGTTTAGTACCACGGGTACACCAAACACTTCCGCTAACGCCTTAGTATCAACATCAGACATATCTGCGCGAATTTGCGGTAGGTTTGAACGGTGAATAGCACCTGTGTGTAAGTCAATCCCATAGTCACAATGTTTGACTATTTCATTTAAGAAAATATAGGCCACTCGCCCTGCTAAAGAGCCTTTAGCTGAGCCTGGGAAACAACGATTTAAATCTCGACGATCTGGCATATAACGACTTTGGTTTACCACACCATAAACATTTACCATAGGCACAGTGATAACCGTGCCATGAGTAATTTTTAATTTGTTGCCATTAATAAGTCGACGAATAATTTCAATACCGTTTAATTCGTCGCCGTGCACTGCCGCACTAATGAAAATAGTCGGTCCTGGCTTTTTAGCTCTGATGATATGAACCGGTAACGATACATTCGCATCGGTATATAATTTAGCCACCGGTAACTCTATTTTTCGTTGTTCACCAGGTAAAACTTCAAATTCGCCAATACGTAATATATCCATAAGATTCTCTTTAACTAGCCTTTGCCAAGTGTTTTAGTGCTGTCTGGTTTTGCATTTTTTTCTAAAAACTCAAACACCATACCTGCAACGTTTTTACCTGTTGCTTTTTCAATGCCTTCTAAACCTGGCGATGAATTAACTTCCATTACCATAGGACCATTTTGTGAGCGTAGTAAATCAACACCACACATATTTAAGCCCATAGTTTTTGCTGCTTTTACAGCTGTTTCACGTTCTGCTTTAGAGAGTTTAACCACTTCAGCAGAGCCGCCGCGATGTAAATTAGAACGAAACTCACCTTCAGCGCCTTGACGTTTCATGGCTGCAACAACTTTACCACCAATCACTAAACAACGAATATCAGCGCCGCCTGCCTCTTTAACAAATTCTTGCACTAAAATGTTAGCTTTTAAGCCCATAAAGGCTTCGATAATAGATTCAGCTGCTTTAGCCGTATCGGCTAATACCACGCCAATACCTTGAGTACCTTCTAATAACTTAATAACAACTGGCGCACCACCAACATTTTTAATTAAATCTTTAATATTATCAGGTCTGCTAGCAAAACCAGTTCTGGGTAAACCAATGCCTTTACGTGATAATAATTGTAATGAACGTAATTTATCGCGTGAACGGCTAATAGCAACAGACTCGTTAATATTAAAGGTCCCCATCATTTCAAATTGTCTAGCAACGGCAGTACCATAAAAAGTTACCGAAGCACCAATACGTGGAATAATCGCGTCGTATCGAGGTAACTCTTTACCTTTGTAACGTACCGATGAGCGTGAACTGGTAATGTCCATGTAGCAATGTAAGGTATCAATAATATCAACTTCATGCCCCATAGCTTCACCTGCTTCTTTTAGACGACGCGTAGAGTACAGGTTCTTGTTTCGAGATAAGATAGCTATTTTCATAATGATGCCTTTTAGTAATATATAGTGAGATAATAAATTGTAATTTAACAGTTAAACTCAGTGTATCGCCTCTTTTATTAATAATAAAGCGCTATAATTTGATGAGTTCAATCAAAAAAATTGATTGAACTACTACTTAGATAGGTAATTTAATGAAAATAGAGTTATTGAAAACCTTCCTTGAAGTGACGAGAACATTACACTTTAGAATAGCCGCTGAGAATTTATTTATTACTCAGTCTGCTGTTAGCGCAAGAATTAAACTGTTAGAAGATGACTTAGGTGTGTTGTTATTTGATCGTAGTCAAAAACATTTAAAATTAACACCTGAAGGTAATCGATTAATAAAACATGCCAAAGAACTGTTGTTTATGTGGCAAAAAACCAAGCAAGATGTCGGTATTGCTGATAATGGCTCACAGCAATTAGTGATAGGCTCTATGATGTCTATATGGGATATTGTCTTACAAGACTGGCTAAAAAAAGTACACCGCAACCTTGACCAAACGAGTTTACTGACCAAAACATATTCTCAAGTAGAACTAAGAAAAAGTTTATTGACCCGTATCATAGATATTGCCTTTTTATTTGAGCCACCATATGTCGAAGATTTAATTACTAAAAAAGTAGCCAGCGTACCTTTACATCTAGTGACTACTGAGCCTTATAATGTTAGCAATAACCTTTCATTAGACCATCATATTATGGTGGATTACGGTGAAGCGGTGAATGCTCAACACTTACGCGAATTTCAATATGCGCCGCCGGCAAAACATTATATGAGTCAGCCTAGATTGGCATTAAACTTTTTATTAGACGCTGGAGGTAGTGCCTATTTACCAAGGCAAATGATCTTTGAATATACTGAAAATAAAAAACTATTCATTGTGGAAGACGCGCCCGTGTACTCACGAGAAATTTTTGCAGCTTACTTAGCTAAAAGTCAAAAGGTAGAAGTTATTCAAGATGCCCTTTTATTATTTCCTATGCTTGGTTTGTCAAAGTAACGAGTGCAGATAAGCATTTTAATGCGATGTACTTATCTACACTGTGTTGACATGCCTTTGTGGCTTTATTAACTACAGTACTTTACAGTAACAATAACGTACCGCAACCTAGAAAAGCGATAAAACCAAAGATATCAGTCACGGTAGTTAAAATAACAGCGCCAGATAAGGCGGGATCTATATTTAATTTATTCAATACCCAAGGCACCCAAACACCCGATAATGAAGCAACGAGTATATTACCTAAAATAGCCAAGCTAATGGTGATTGATAGCATAGTACTGTCAAACCAAACAAAGGTAATTAGCCCAATAACCGTCGACCAAAGTAAACCGTTAATGACACCAACTTTGAGCTCTTTCATCACTATCGCATGTCTATTGGCATCGGTAATTTGCCCTAATGCTAACCCTCTAATAATTAAAGTAAGTGTTTGGCTCCCTGAAATGCCGCCCATGGAAGCAACAACGGGCATTAATACCGCTAACGCCACAACTTGTTGTAACGTTGCTTCAAATAAGCCAATAAACCACGACGCTAAAAAGGCGGTTAATAAATTAATACCTAGCCATACCGCTCTGTTTTTACTACTTAACCAGACACTTGAGAATAAATCTTCTTCTTCGCTTAAACCTGCTGATTGAATTAACTGGTTATCTGTTTGCTGCTCTTTATATTTATAAGCGGCATGTAAATCTAACCGACCAGTTAAGCAACCATTTTCATCAACAACGGCCAAAGCAGACTTGTATGAAGAGATAACATCTTCCACGGCTTCATCAATATCTTTCGACGCTTCTAACTTTTGCACTTCTTCTAAGGTGACCTCAACTAACGGTTTATCATCGGGCATGGTGAGTAATCGATTAATGGCTATTTCACCCAATAGTTTACCTTGATTATCGGTAACGTAGATCACATCAGTTAAAGGTGATTGCTCTTTGGCACATATTTTTTTAGCGGCTAATACTTTGAGTTTTTGTGGGATTTTAATGTCATCGAAGCTTTGCCAACGCCCTACTTCACTATCTGAATAATCCTGTGCTTTTTTAAAGTTTGCTCTTTGCTTTACCGTCATTTGAGTAATAGCGTACTCAATAAGGTTATCACTTAAGTCTTCTATTAATTCAAGTAAGCTATTAGCATCGAGTTTATCAAAAAGAGTAAAGCAAGCTTCGTCACCTAACGTTGTTAGTAACATTTGTCTCGATTCGTTCTTCATTTCTAGAAAAACATCTTGCTGATAATCGCTACTTAATAAAGCCCATAAGCTAAGTCGAGGTTTAATTGGAAAAGCTTCTAACAAAATAGCAACGTGCTCTGCTAATAACGTACTTTCAATCTCACGCGCTAGCTCATTAAGCGGTAACTCATTAACAAGGAGCTCTTCAATTTTGTCGATATATTCTGGTAACAGTTCTGATGACATGAAATTTCCTTGTACATGTATTTCGTATTAGTATTGATGTGGATATTGATAAATTAACTCCTGTAATCGTTAGGCTTTATATAGTCAATATTGATTACAGCTTTTCTAGCAAACAGGGGATGTCTAGTCGCTCGCTCAAAGGTAAGAGTTTTTGTGTTAATAGTTTATCAATTATTTAAATAGTAATACTGATTATATTAACAAATTTTATAACGATTGTGACTGATACCTAATTTATTGGTCTTTTATTTCTATTGATTTAGCTATTAGTGTTTATTAAATCGAGCTGAGGTTAAGTCGCGTATCACTTTATTACAGGATGACCGGCAATAAAAAACCCTTAACAATAAATGTTAAGGGTTTTGTTGTTACTCGTTACAAGCGCATTATTGATTAAACAGTCAACTTATGTGCTAACAGTGAGTCGCACTGATTAGCCCCTGACTAAAAGTAAATGATTAACCATTACTTACCTCTTCAAAATCTGCGTCAATAATATCATCATCCTTAGCACCATCATTAGCTGCATTGTTATTATGCTGACCGGCTTGATGTTGATCTTCTTGCTGTGGACTTGCTTGGGCCTGCTCAGCTTGCATGATGTTACTGTAAGCGTCTTGCAATGCCTTAGTTCGCATGTCAATAGCGACTTTATCGTTACCATTAACTGCCATCTTAAGTTGCTCAATTAAGCTACTAAGTTTAGCTTGCTGATCATCACTCAAACTAGACATTGACGTTTGCACGGTATGAATTAATTGATCTGCCTGGTTACGTTGTTCAACTAACTCACGCTTTTGCTTATCTTCACTGGCGTGCTTTTCACCATCATTAACCATACGATTAATTTCATCTTCCGTTAAACCACTTGACGCGGTAATTTTAATA
This sequence comes from Colwellia ponticola, assembly GCF_005885605.1. GTDB lineage: Bacteria > Pseudomonadota > Gammaproteobacteria > Enterobacterales > Alteromonadaceae > Colwellia > Colwellia ponticola. The sequence goes on from NZ_SZVP01000017.1 coordinate 70,283, forward strand.
CTTTGCTCTTTGCCCGTTGCTTTGTCTTTTGCTGAGACATTTAAAATACCGTCCGCATCAATATCAAAGGTGACTTCAACCTGCACTGAACCACGAGGTCCAGGATTAATATCGGTTAGGTTAAATTGACCTAACGATTTATTATCGGTCGCCATTTCACGTTGTCCCTGCAATACATGTACAGTGACCGCCGCTTGATTATCTTCAGCGGTTGAAAACGTTTGTGAAGCTCTTGTTGGTATGGTGGTATTTTTTTCAATAAGCTTGGTCATTACCCCGCCTAAGGTTTCAATACCTAGTGATAAAGGTGTTACATCAAGCAATAACACATCACCGACCGTTCCTGATAATACCCCCGCTTGAATAGAAGCACCTAAGGCAACCGCTTCATCTGGGTTAACATCTTTACGTGGCTCTTTACCAAAGAAGTTGTTAACTGCTTCTTGTACTTTAGGCATACGTGTTTGACCACCCACCAAAATCACTTGGTCTATATCAGCTTTGCTTAAACCTGCATCTTTTAAGGCTTGTTCACAAGGGGCCATGGTGTTACTAACTAATTCATCCACTAAAGACTCTAGCTTGGCACGTGTTACTTTTACGTTTAAATGTTTAGGGCCATTAGCATCAGCGGTCACATAAGGTAAGTTCACTTCAGTTTGAAGTGCTGATGATAATTCAATCTTGGCTTTTTCAGCAGCTTCTTTAATGCGCTGTAAGGCTAAGGCGTCTTGTTTAATATCAATACCATTTTCTTTTTTAAATTCATCGGCGAGATAATTAATAAGGCGTAAATCAAAGTCTTCGCCCCCTAAGAAGGTATCACCATTGGTGGCTAATACTTCAAATTGTTTTTCACCATCGACATTTGATATTTCAATAATAGACACATCAAAGGTACCGCCACCTAAGTCGTAAACCACAACTTTTTGATCGGCTTTACTATTATTATCAACACCATAAGCTAACGCTGCGGCAGTGGGTTCATTAATAATTCGCTTAACGTTAAGTCCAGCAATTTTACCGGCGTCTTTTGTTGCTTGGCGCTGCGAGTCATTAAAATAAGCTGGCACTGTGATAACTGCATCGGTTACCGTTTCACCTAAATACGCTTCCGCATCTTTTTTCAACTTGCGTAATACCTGCGCTGAAACTTCTTGTGGTGATAACGCTTTACCGTTTACTTCAACCCACGCATCACCATTGTCTGCTTTGATGATTTTATAAGGCGCTAATTTAATATCTTTTTGCACTTCTTTATCATCAAATTTACGACCAATTAAGCGTTTAATCGCAAACAGTGTGTTGGCTGCGTTAGTCACTGCCTGTCTTTTTGCTGGTTGTCCGGCTAATGTTTCATTATTTGCATAAGCAACAATCGATGGTGTGGTGCGGCTACCCTCAGCATTTTCAATTATTTTTGCCACGCCCCCTTCCATCACTGCTACACATGAATTTGTTGTACCTAAATCAATACCAATAGTTTTAGTCATTATCATCACCTTTTCTCTACCAGAGAGTTACCATATAAAAAGTCTTATGCTTGATCATTAGTACGAAATAATACTAGGGATACCCATTAAGCAGTTTGACCACATAAACAACTGAATCACATTAAGACTCGTTAGCCCTATAAGTTAACCCCTGTTGTTTGGTTAATGGCGTTATAATAGCTAAGCGTAATAAAGACGACTGTCATAAATATGACACTCACGATGATTTAATAACGTTCTAGGACTTTTTTATTTTAAATCGAAATATCAATTAATTAAAAGGCAGAATTATTCCTTAGCCTAATTAATAACACCTTTAACTTTTGCTATCTAACGATAACGAGGTAGAATAAAAAACATCCGCTTAAGCTACTATCAAAGTCACGCTAGTTATGTCTAAAGATCTCTCTCAAGACGTTATGTATTTACCACAAAAAACCAATCCGTCACTGGTTAAACAAGCAGATCTTTTTGCCGACTTACCGCTTAAATTAATTGAAGATTTTCAACAAGAGTTCCAGCTCAGTGAGTGGCACAAAGGCGATTACATTAATGCAGACATTTTAACACAACGATTTTTTGTGGTTATTGATGGCAGTGTAGAAATGAAACAAAGCAACCCCGAGACCGGTAGAGAAGCGACCTTAGACATGCTTTATGCAGGTGATTGTTTTGATTTAATAGTATTATTTGATGACAAGCCCCACCCGGTAATTATTTCCCCGCTAACGACGGTAAAACTGTTATCAGTAAAGTTAGCAACCATGCGCCATTGGTTATGGACCTATCCTGAGTTTAATAAACAGTTTATGCCTTACTTAGCCAAGAAAATGCGCGAGAAAGAGCAACAAGCTAGTAGTCTCGTTTTACATGATGTCACCACGCGTTTAAGCCGTATTATTTTAGAACACATTAATAAGATTAAAACGTATACTGGCACGCTAGCCCAAGAGCACCAACATCATTTAGTGAATGGTTTAACCGATGAAACTCTCGCTCGCATGACTGGCTCTGTTAGACAAGTGATTAATAAACAATTACAGCACTGGAAAAAAGCCGGCATTATTGATAAAAAACGTAATCAACTTATTATTAAAGATTTGGAAGCCTTAGAAGCTGCCGCCAAATACACCGAAAAATTAGCTAATGCACCGCTTGTAAAAACCTAATACCCAATGATAAAAGTTACTTGGTATAGGCCAACTCACTTTTTACCATTTCTTGTTGCAGTAATTGACGACCATTACTTTCAATATGATTAAGAAACTCACTGGCAATTAAGGTTTGTCGTTTCGCCTTAGACCACACAAAAAACCAATTAGAATTAATCGGCAACTCTTTTATCGGTAAGCGCACCAAGCCACGCTGCCCACCATAAAGTAAAGTATGAGCTGATAATATAGAGATACCTAACTTTGACATAACCAAATGTTTAATGGCTTCGTTACTCTCAATGGTCATTTTTATATTCAAATTAACCTGATGTTGTTTTAAAAACTCTTCAATAGCATAACGTGTTCCTGAGCCCTGCTCACGCATTAAAAAAGGCTCTTGACATAAATCTTTTAGTGTTAGGTTTTTCTTTTTCGCGATGGGGTGATCTTCATGAGCAATAGCAACTAGTGGATTTTTTAAAAACTCAATGGCCTCTGTTTCTATATCGGTAGGTGGGTGACTAAATACATAAAAGTCGTCAACACCTTGTTTCAAACGCTCAATGGTTTGCTCTCTATTCCCTATATTGAGCTGTATATCTATGTCGGGGTATTGCTCTAAAAAAGGTCCCAATAAATGAGGGATAAAATATTCAGACGTGGTAACCACCGCTAACCTTAACGTACCAGATTTGAAGCCTTTAATATTACCTATAGCCATATCTAATCGGGCAAAACTATCAAGTACTTCTACCGCCGTTTTAACCAATTCTAAACCAATATCAGTAAAGACTACTTGTCTATTGGTATAATTAAATAAAGTAGCGCCCATCGCTTGTGAAAGTTTTTTCATTTGAATGGAAATGGTGGGTTGAGTTAAAAAAAGCGTTTTTGCCGCCTCTTTAATGCTGCCTTTATCGTGTACTGATAATAATATTTCCAGCTGTCTTATCGTACCAACATGGGCATGAAGTCTTGATTTCATTGTCTCAACCAGTATAAATAGAGTTTTATCTATTTATACTATAGGTACTATCAATTTTTATCTATCTATTTTTTTTGCCATAATCACACTCATCGGACTAATTTATTGATCCGTTTAGTATAAACTTAGCTTATTGGTAAAAGTTTGCTATCTAAGCGATAGTATTCCCGTTTTTTACAAAGGATTAAAATTTTGTTTGGCAACCGTTTTAAAGATATTAACCTCAAAGGTGACTTATTTGGTGGTGTTACCACCGCGATTATCTCTTTACCATTAGCACTAGCCTTTGGTGTCGCATCAGGAGCAGGCGCGGAAGCAGGGCTATGGGGCGCCATAATGGTTGGCTTTTTCGCGGCCTTATTTGGTGGTTCATCAAGCTTAATATCAGAGCCTACCGGCCCTATGACCGTTATTATGACTGCGGTATTAACCACTATGATGGCTAAGTACCCTGAAACAGGGATGGCTATTTCATTTACCATTGTAATGATGGCTGGCGCATTTCAAGTGTTACTCGGCACGCTCAAACTTGGTAAATATATAACGTTAATGCCTTATAGTGTTATTTCTGGCTTTATGTCGGGCATTGGTGTCATTTTAATTATCTTACAAATATCTCCTATGTTAGGTCATGCCAGTCCAACGGGTGGCGTAACGGGTACGTTATCAGCCTTACCTAACATGCTAGCCAACATTAAATTTAGTGAGCTGTTTTTAGCATTACTCACCTTAGGCATTTTATTTTACTTACCAGCAAAATACCGAAAATATGTACCTGCCCAGCTGGTGGCATTAGTGGCTGTCACATTAATATCGATGCTTTTATTTAGCAGTGATGATATTCGCCGCATCGGTGAAATCCCCGCTGGCTTACCCTCTTTAGTTATACCGCAGTTTAACGCTGAAGTTTTTATCACTATGGTGGTCAATGCTTTGGTACTTGGCACACTAGGCTGTATTGATACCTTACTTACCGCCGTTATTGGCGACTCATTAACACGTAAAGAGCACAACCCCGATAAAGAATTACGTGGTCAAGGTATCGCTAATATGATGTCTGGTTTATTTGGTGCCTTGCCAGGCGCCGGCGCAACTATGGGAACAGTAACGAATATTCAAGTTGGCGCTAGCTCACCAATATCAGGAATAATACGTGCTTTAGTGCTTGCGCTAGTGGTATTAGTGGCGGGTGGTTTAACTGAGCCTATTCCTATGGCTGTGTTGGCGGGTATTGCCGTTTATGTCGGTTTTAATATTCTTGACTGGAGCTTTATTCAGCGAGCCCATAAAGTCAGTATGCAAGGCATGGTAATAATGTATGGTGTTATGTTATTAACGGTTTTTGTCGATTTAATGGTTGCCGTTGGCTTAGGCGTTTTTATCTCTAATATTATCGTTATTGAACGATTAAGTAGAGAGCAAGCACGTCAAGTAAAAGCAATAAGCGATACTGATGGTGACGATATACCACTAACAAACCGTGAACAAAGATTACTCGAAAAAGCCCATGGTAGAGTATTGTTCTTCTATCTATCAGGTCCGATGATATTTAGTGTTTCAAAAGCAATATCTCGCCAGCACACCAAGGTCGCTAATTATGATGTTATGATCCTCGATCTCACTGACGTACCTATGATTGATTCTACCGTAGGACTTGCACTTGAAAACGCGGTAAAAGATGCGCTAGATGCACAATGTAAGGTATTACTCTTGTGTCCTAATACTCAAACATATAAGCAATTGCAAAAGTGTGATGTATTAACTTTAGTCTCGGATGAAAATATTTATTCATGCCGCTATAAAGCATTACAAGCAGCACTGAAATACGTGGAAAGCTCTGAGCAAAGTGCTGACAATAACAATGAAGCAGTTAATGAAAAAACGACAGAACAAAGCGATATAGAAATAACTAATAAAATTTAACAACTAAATAAGCTATTCAGTAGCGCATTATAAAAGTGAGTATTTTCATAAGATAAACAAACTATATACTAAAAATTACCGTATCAATTAACTATTACACCCTATAATACATATTCACTCTAGGAAAAATAACATGTACATGATGATTAAACACACCCATCTAACTATTATTGCGTTAACATTTATCTTATTCGTTATCAGCTTTGTGTTGACCATAAGAGCCTCTGACAAGGCTAATAATAAATTATTAAAGGTTGCTCCTCATATTTTGTATACCTTTTTTATCGGTACCATTATTTACCTAGCCGCGGTAAACCCACTTAATTTGTACCCAATATTTAATGGTTGGGCATCGGCTAAATTGGCTGGTTTCGTTTTCTACGTACTTTCCATTGCTTTTGCACTTAAATGGGCTAAAACAACATTATGGCGTATTGCCGGTTTCTTAAGTGCGGTATTTTGGTTAGCGATGACTGCTCGATTAGGCTTTGCTGACCACCTTAAAGTAGAAAATATTAATGAACAAGCGACAACATACATCGAATTAGCACGCTCTATATTAACGGTAACTAGTTAAGCGTTATGTGTGAATTGTTACAAACAGACAAATAAGTAAAGCAGCGTAAACTAACTAGAGGTCAGTTATTAACACAAAGCTTGATAATTGACCTAAGTTATTAAGAGTAGCCCTACCTTAATAGGAGACTTATGAAACACGAAGAACTACCTGAAAACCACTCAGATCCCTTGTTAAAGGTGTTGCATCGTTCTATTCGCTTTGCTATTAAAATACTTGCACTACTTATGGTATTAGTTATTTATTGGAGTATTGCCGATGTTGTTTATGTGCTGTACTTAAAACTCTCGACACCCCCCTACTTTCTGTTAGATATAGAAGATATCTTGCAAACTTTTGCTGCTTTTATGGTGGTATTAATAGCTGTTGAAATTTTTATTAACATTCGTTTATATCTCGGCTCAAATGTTATCCCGGTAGAGTTGGTAGTTGGTACTGCTTTAATGGCTGTTGCTCGTAAAATCATTGTCTTAGATTTAAAGCTTGTTTCTGCCGATCAAATAATAGGCCTTGCCTTAGTCATCATGTCTTTAGGTGTAACTTATTGGTTAATAAGAAAAAAGAATAATCGCACTAACGATGAAGTAAAAGATAAAACATAACAGTCGTTATTTTCATCTATGCTTGAAGTTTAATACTATCAGCTTAAGTAATTAGCCGACGAGGCGATAATGGCAAACGAATTACCCGTTATTAATATTAAAGCGCAGAGTAATCATCATGCAGTTTTTTTAATGCTGACCGCTTCTTTTATCGCTTTTACTACTCTTGTTTTTAGTCAAGGTTATTGGCGTCAATTTCAATTACCGCTGATATTTATTTACTTGTCTGCCTTAGTTACCTTTATCACCGGTTTAGCAAAATACCTGCAGCCACCTTATAGTTTATACCTTACGCCTAAAGTGATAAAGTACCAACATAGGTATGGGCAGTGGTACATTAACTGGCAGCAAATACAACGAATCTCATTAATCAATGAAACTTATGGTTTAAATAGTATACAGTTACCTTATATAGGTATTCGTTTACTGGATTTATCTATAATCGCAACACATATTTCACCGCGTCTAGCTAATCGTCTCATACACGAACAAAGACCTTTACTGGCGCTGGCCATTAAAATGGGTTATTTAACTTTGCAGCAAAGCGTGCTTAATTTTGAGCCGTATGTTTTGCCTTCTGGTGAAAGATTAAAAGGACCGTTAGCCGCCTTTCTTCATCATAGTGCTGCCCTTCATAACGCATTGGGCTATCACTTATTTTTACCTGAAAGTGCTATTGATCGTGAACTTAGTGAGTTTTGTACATTGCTAAATCAATGCATGCGATCTGCTAGTAAATACCACGAAGCGCCAAGGTAAGTAACACGTTAATTAGTGATCTCAGCTAGTTAAATAAGTAAATTATTATCATCTAACCAAGGATACATCAATATGAAATTATTAGCTTTTGCAGCCAGCAGTAGCTCAACCTCAATCAACAAAAAACTAGTGACTTACGCAGCATCATTAGTTGCTAATGCAACGGTAGAAATAATTGATATAAACGATTATGAAATGCCACTGTTTAGCGAAGATAAAGAAGCATTAGGTCTGCCTGCTGCCGCCCAAGCCTTTTACCAAAAGTTAGGTCAAGCAGATGCTATTGTTATTTCATTTGCTGAGCATAATGGCTCATATACAGCCGCCTATAAAAACTTATTTGATTGGACTACGCGTATTGATATGAAAATATTTCAGCATAAACCGGTAGTATTTCTCGCCACATCTCCTGGGCCTGGTGGCGCGCAATCAGTATTATCTAGCGCAGTAAACTCAGCTCATTTTTTTGCTGCTGATGTTAAAGCAAGTGTGTCTGTGCCCAGTTTTTTTGATAATTACGATGGTGAAAAACAACAAATAACTAACCCAGCCATTGTAAGTGAATTAAGCTCTGCCCTTGGTAAACTCAATAACTAAATGAGCTTAGCGGCTAAAAGTATTATTATAATATTACTGCAATCAACTCAAGTTACCCGTTATAGTATTTTACCTGCGTAATAATACAATTAGCCCTTGAAAGATTGCACTTAGCCCTTGAATAGTGACACGAGTTAGCATAGATTTAGCTACATTCTGATCCTCAATACATGATAATTATTCTATGACCCCAGTTAGCTACTTCCCGTACAAAAATAATAAAATGTTTGTTGAAGATATTGCTATTAGTGATATTGCTCAGCAGGTACAAACTCCGTTTTATTGCTACTCAAGCACGGCCATTGAAACTAGTTTTCAAGATTATCAACTGGCTTTTAGCAATCAAGATGCTTTAGTCTGTTACGCCGTAAAGGCGAATAGTAACCAAGCAGTACTTGCTACCTTAGCTAAATTAGGTTCTGGTGCTGATGTAGTCTCAATGGGAGAAATACGCCGTGCTATAACCGCAGGTATCCCAGCAAATAAAATTGTTTATTCTGGTGTCGCTAAAACACAAGAAGAGATTAGCTACGCCCTCACTTTAGGCATATTTCAATTTAATGTAGAATCTGAGCCTGAACTAGAGCTGATATCAAAAGTAGCAACATCACTTAACAAAACAGCTGCCATTGCTTTTCGTATTAACCCCAATGTTTGTGCGCAAACTCATGAAAAGATCTCTACGGGCAAAGCTGAAAACAAATTTGGTGTGCCTATTTCAAAAGCACGACTTGCTTATAAACAAGCCGCTTCATTACCGGGTATAAAAGTGCAAGGCGTTGATGTACATATTGGCTCACAGTTAACCAATTTAGCCCCTTTTAAAGAAGCCTACCAGCACATTGCTGAGTTGGTAGTTGATTTAAGAGCTGATGGCCATGACATCAGTGTCATTGATGTTGGTGGTGGTTTAGGTATTACTTACCTGGATGAAGTGATCCCAAGCAAACAAACTTATGCAGACTTAGTTCATGCCCAACTCGGTCACTTAAATTGCAAAATCATTATTGAACCTGGTCGTTCATTAGTAGGCAATGCAGGTATTCTAGTTTCCAGTGTTGTTTTTGTTAAAAATGGTGAAGAACGTCAATTTTTAATGCTTGATGCCGGTATGAATGATTTAGTCAGACCAAGTATGTATGACGCATATCATGAAATTATTGCTGTCAATAAAAGCAACGACACGCTAAAAACTTATGACGTAGTGGGCCCAGTTTGTGAAACAGGTGACACCTTTGCTAAAGCAAGGCAAGTACATGAATCTGAAGCCGGCGATTTAATTGCTATCCTGAGCAGTGGTGCTTATGGCGCAGTCATGTCGTCTGGTTATAATACGCGTATGTTAGCCCCTGAAGTCATGGTGAAGGGTAACGAATTTGCTATCGTAAGAAAGCGCCCAAGTTATGAAGAAATAATTAAACAAGACATTACACCAAACTGGCTGTAATACTATGATGACTGCTTATTACTATAACTTAGCTATAAGTAGTCACCTATCACATTGCTTTTATTATGAATATGTTCAACTTACCTTAACTAATGTATCAATCTAAGCTTTAATGCTAAAGATTAAGGCACTGATACACCTAGACGCCTGATCATTTCTAAATACCTTATAGTACCTCTTACCATGACAAAATATATCACTTGGCAAACTAAACACTTTGTAGCGTTATCGCTTAACCAATTATATGAAATGCTAAAGTTACGTGTTGATGTATTTGTTGTTGAGCAAAACTGTCATTACCCTGATCTTGATAGTGATAGAGCACTCTTAGATAGGCATCCGCAAACGCTGCATCTCTTAGGCTACCAAGGCGAACAGCTAGTTGCTTACCTTCGTATTTTACCAAAGGGGCAAAGCTATGCCGACTATGTCAGTATTGGGCGAGTCGTTACCAGCCCCAAAGTAAGAGGAGACGGTTTAGGTCATGAGCTAATGGCTAAAGGAGTAACCGTGTGTCAGCAGTATTTTCCTAAACAAAATATTAAGATATCTGCACAGCAGCATTTAAAATATTTTTATCAACAACATGGATTCAGTCAAGTCTCAGCAATGTACTTAGAAGATGATATACCGCACATTGCTATGACTAGAAAATCATAATAATAGTTATCTAGAAAACAAAAAACTCGCCTAAGCGAGTTTTTTAATGGTTCAATGTTCAGTCTACATTAATATAAATTAAGCTAACTGTGTTGATAATAACTGGTTAACTTTTTCAACAGCTTGTGTGCCATCAATAGTCAAGTAGCTACAATTACCCGATTTAGCTTCTGCTTGATAAAAATCAACCAACGGCTTAGTTTGCTCATGATAAATAGCTAAACGTTTACGTACTGTTGTTTCTTCATCATCTGGACGAATAGACAAATCATCACCAGTAACGTCATCTTTACCTTCAACCTTTGGTGGATTGTAAACAAGGTGGTAAGTACGACCTGAGCCAGAATGTACACGACGACCAGCCATACGCTCAACAATGACTTCATCAGGAACGTCAAATTCAAGTACGTGATCAACGTTAATGCCATTTTCTTTCATGGCATCTGCTTGTGGGATTGTGCGTGGAAAGCCATCAAGTAAAAAGCCCGCTTTACAATCTTCTTGAGCTACACGCTCTTTTACTAGACCAATAATTAGTTCATCAGACACTAATTGTCCAGCATCCATTACTGCTTGAGCTTTAATGCCTAGCTCTGTCCCTGCTTTGATAGCAGCGCGCAGCATATCGCCCGTTGAGATCTGTGGTATACCAAATTTAGCCATTAAAAATTGTGCTTGAGTGCCTTTACCAGCGCCCGGAGCACCTAATAAAACAATGCGCATATTATGTAACCTTAAATTGATGGTTGAAGTGAGTATTACCTTTGCTAAATAATGAAGCGCTCAATTTGCTACAACAGATTTAATTTAACAAAGGTAATATTTCTTAGCTTTACGTTAAAGCCGGCAGACACTATACAAGTTAGCCTATGTGCAAACAAGTAGTGAAAGCCCTGATTCATAAAAAAAGGAGGTGTTTCACGCATGAAAACCTCCTTTTTTAGACTAAAGTCTTAACTAAATAATACCTAAATATTACTTAAAGATGACATTATGATGAAATTGCTATTTTGTCAGGCTCAACATTAACTTATTCAAGCGTGCAACAAAGCTCGCCGGATCTTTCAAGCTACCACGTTCCGCTAACATCGCTTGCTCGAATAATACCTCAACCCATTGACCAAATTTTTCATCATCCTGCTCATCAGCAACATGCTTAATAAGTGAGTGTTCACCATTAATCTCAAAAATTGGTAATGTTTCTGGTACTTCTTGACCAACAGAGGCCATTAGCTTAGCCATTTGACTACTCATATCGTTCTCATCAGCAACAATACATGCAGGTGAGTCAGTTAGTCGTTGTGATAACTTAACCTCTTTAACTTTACCTTTTAGGCTGTCTTTAATACGTTTAACAACTGAATCAAACTCTTTCTCAAGTTTTTCTTGTGCTTCTTTAGTTTCAGCATCATCCATATCGCCAAGATCAAGGCCACCACGAGTCACTGACTGTAGTTGCTTACCATCAAAATCTGTTAAATGGCTCACTAACCATTCATCAATGCGGTCTGACATGAGTAATACTTCAATGCCTTTTTTGCGGAAAACCTCTAGATGAGGGCTATTTTTAGCCGCTTCAAAGCTATCTGCAACCACATAATAAATTTTATCCTGGCCTTCTTTCATGCGTTCAACATAAGCAGCTAACGAAACGTTTTGTAGGCTTGTATCATCATTAGTAGAAGCAAAACGTAGTAAACCAGCAACTTGCTCTTTGTTAGCGTGATCTTCTGCTGGGCCTTCTTTTAATACTTGACCAAATTCATCCCAGAAACCTTGATACTTATCAGCATCGTTTTTACCTAGCTTTTCAAGCATTTTTAAAACGCGTTTAGTACAACCTTTACGGATCGCTTGCGTAATTTTATTATCTTGTAAAATCTCACGAGAAACGTTCAATGGCAAGTCATTCGAATCTAAAAGACCTTTAACAAAACGCAAGTAAGTTGGCATGAATTGTTCTGCATCATCCATAATAAATACACGTTGCACAAACAACTTCAAGCCATGTTGTTTTTCACGGTTGTACATATCAAATGGTGCTTTAGATGGCACGTATAATAATGAGGTATATTCAGTTTTACCTTCAACTTTATTATGTTCCCAAAGTAATGGGTCACCAAAATCATGTGAAACGTGCTTATAAAATTCTTTGTACTCATCTTCAGAGACATCTGCTTTTTCACGCGTCCATAAAGCCGTCGCTTTGTTAACCGCTTCCCAAAGAGCAGGAACAGCATCTTTCGCTTCAACAGCAGGTACAGTTACATTACCTTCGTCATCTTTAACTTCTTCTTTCGCTTCAACTGCAGGTACTTCAGGTGTTAACATTTGTACTGATACTGAAATATGATCTGAGTATTTAGTTACAATTGACTTTAAACGCCAATCATCAGCGAACTCAGACTCATCTTCTTTTAAGTGAAGAATAATATCAGTACCACGATTAGTTTTCTCAATCTTAGCTGTAGTAAATTCACCTTCACCTGCGCTTACCCACTCAACGCCGTTTGATGCCTCATCTCCAGCTTTACGCGTACGTACAGTTACTTTATCTGCAACAATAAAAGCTGAATAGAAGCCAACACCAAATTGGCCAATAAGTTGTGAATCAGAGGCTTGATCACCAGATAGTTGCGAGAAAAATTCAGCGGTACCTGACTTAGCAATAGTACCTAGATGCTCAATAACATCTTCTTGGTTCATACCAATGCCGTTATCAGAGATAGTTACCGTATTATTTTCTTTATCGCAGCTAACACGAACACGTAAATCACCATCATTTTCATATAAGCTATTATTAGATAACGCTTTAAAACGAAGTTTATCGGCTGCATCAGCAGCATTTGATACTAATTCGCGTAAGAAAATTTCTTTATTTGAATAAAGTGAATGGATCATTAATTGAAGTATTTTTGCATTATCTGATGCAAACTGATGGTTTTCTACTTGATTGGCTTCAGACATCTGAAACATCTCCTGTTATTAAATAAGGTTATAAATATTCGATAACAATGATGTTGGGCATATAGTAGATATTTCAAGGATACTGGTAGAAAAAATCACAAAAAATTCATTTTAGATAGCAAAGAATCATTGGCTAATAACGCCATTCTTAATTTACTTCAGCAACTTACATCTGCTAGATCGGCACGATCGCAGTGGGGTGTGACGGTTTTGTCGAGGCAAGCATCGACTTATACGACAACTAACCATGCAATCCGTTCATTTTTCAAATCCCAGGAAGCAAAAAACCCGTAGCGTTAACGACGGGTTTCTTTAGTGCTTTCGCACAAATGAGCCGTGGAGAATGTCCGGCTACGCTCTCACATGGGCATG
>NZ_SZVP01000164.1 GCF_005885605.1 Colwellia ponticola
TTCTGCTTGATGGGCGCGTGCCAGGATTGCTGGGTGTGGACCCGCAGCGGCGAACGCCTGCGCGCCTGTTCCAATGAAGTCCGTGACGGGCTGGACATCGTTACCACACAACCGGAGGCGACATGGCCACTGCACGGGTAGTTATTGTGGGCGCCGGACCGGCCGGGGCGCGCTGCGCCGAAACCCTGCTGGCGGCCGGGATCAAACCGATCCTGATCGATGAAAACCGCCGCGACGGTGGCCAGATCTATCGGCGTCAGCCAGAAGGCTTCACCCGCGACTACGCGACCCTGTACGGCAGCGAGGCCGCCAAGGCCCAGGCGCTGCACCAGAGTTTCGACCGCCTGCGCGACGCCATCGACTACCGCCCCGACACCCTGGTGTGGAACCTCACGCCGGGGCAACTGTGCTGCGTGAGCCAGGGCCGCCACA
>NZ_SZVP01000165.1 GCF_005885605.1 Colwellia ponticola
CAAACCAGAATATGTGAATTGAATGTTTTGCAAACTGTACCAAGGCGATTCCGGAGCACGAGGATCTAAAGCGCTCAAAAGAGGCAATTGCATCGGGCTGTACACATTTCCGGTGTAATCTACATTCAAATCAATAGCTTGAATTTTATACGAAACACTCCATGTTGCGGTAAATTTTTCGGTTAGAAAAGGCGTTTCTTTTCGGCCATTTTCAATATTTTTATTGTCAAGCAAAGAAGCACCAGTGATAATCTTTAATCCATTTGGAAAATTAAAATCGATATTCGTACTGATTCCTTGGCTTATCGCATAACCGTTGATGTTGTCATAAATAATTTGGTTGGGATTCGTATCGTAATCCGATACAATTTTATTGCTGAATCGCGTATGAAAAAACGAAGTTTCAATACCGATAAAGGTTCCGTTATCGAA
>NZ_SZVP01000166.1 GCF_005885605.1 Colwellia ponticola
TGAATTTCTTCACATTGCCCCCCACCGCCGTCACGCGGCCGACGATTTCGTGGCCGGGTACCGACGGGTACATGGTGTTGTTCCACTCGTTACGCGCGGTGTGCAAATCGGAGTGGCACACGCCGCAGTAGAGGATGTCGATCTGTACGTCGTCCGCCCCCGGCGCGCGGCGCTCGAAGGTAAAAGGCTTGAGGGCGTCCGTAGCGTTCCGGGCGGCGTAGCTGTAGGTCTTGGCCATTTCGTTCACCTGTGTGATCTGACGGTAGAGGTCAGTGGACCAGCATAGACGCTGAACCGTTCAACCGAGCACGTTTGTACAATTTCCATCGCGTCCCTGCCCCTAACCTCACGGCTTTCAATCCCGTAGAAGTGCTGGAGAGTGGGCATGGGCAGCAAAGCAATCAAGGTATCTGTGGCATTGACGCTGCTGG
>NZ_SZVP01000167.1 GCF_005885605.1 Colwellia ponticola
ACGTCCATTTCGATGGCGCAGTTGAGGAAGTGGTCCAGAAGCACCGGGCTGTCGTTGGACACTTTTACCGCATCACGCAGGTAACGCTTGAGCTCTTCTTCTTCGTAGACGATTTCCATGGCTCGGCCGCCCAGTACGTAGGACGGACGCACCACCAGCGGGTAGCCGATCTTGCTGGCTGCACGGATGGCCTCGTCTTCGCTGCGCACGGTAGCGTTTGGCGGCTGGCGCAGGTTCAGGCGCTCAACCATTTGCTGGAAGCGCTCACGGTCTTCTGCACGGTCGATGGCGTCTGGGCTGGTGCCGATGATTGGCACGCCGGCAGCCTCAAGGGCACGCGCCAGTTTCAGCGGGGTTTGGCCGCCGTACTGGACGATCACACCTTTTGGTTTCTCGACACGACAGATTTCCAACACGTCTTCCAACGTTAC
>NZ_SZVP01000168.1 GCF_005885605.1 Colwellia ponticola
GAAGTCAGTGTTTTTCTTGTGCAGCAGCGGCATGAAACCGTTCTTCGCCAGTTCCGCTTCACGGCGGTCGCTGATGGCGATTTCGGTCGGGCACTTCATGTCCACGCCACCGTCATCGGTAGGGAACGTGTGGGCCGGCAGGTTTTCCACTTCACCGCCGGACTCCACGCCACGGATGCGCGAGCACCAGCCGTAGTGCTTGAACGAACGGTTGATGTTCACCGCCATCGCGTAGGCGGCGTTGGCCCAGGTGTACTTGGAGCTGTCGGCGCCGTCGGTGTTTTCTTCGAAGGCGAAGGCTTCCACCGGGTCGGTCTTGGCGCCATACGGCAGGCGCGCCAGGAAGCGCGGCATGGTCAGGCCGATGTAGCGCGAGTCTTCCGATTCACGCAGCGAGCGCCAGCCGGCGTATTCCGGGGTGGTGAAGATC
>NZ_SZVP01000169.1 GCF_005885605.1 Colwellia ponticola
GAACCGTAGGGGTTGAAGCGCGCCAGGGCTGACGGTGGTTCCAGCTGGGCATGGTTGAGGTATTGGTTGTGGTAGGTGGCCTCGACCTGGGTCTTGGCGTTCTTCAACGCGCCGGCCACATCGCCTTCGTTCTCGTCGTCACGGGCCGGACCTTGCTGGGCCGCGAGAAAATCGCGAAAGCCGTCGCTGGAGAAATCCGCGGGCATGCCGCGCACTTTTGAGTCGGCCGTCGGTTCCTGCCAGTCGACCTGGATCGCCTCCACCGCACGCTTGGCGTGCCACCAGCGTTCGGCCACCACGGCTACCGCACCGGGCAGCACATGCACCGAGTGCACGCCTTTCATGGTTTCGACCTGGGATTGGTTACGCAGGCTGCCCACGGTCATGCCCAGGCGCGGCGCGTGCTGCACGGCGGCGTGGAGCATGCCGT
>NZ_SZVP01000170.1 GCF_005885605.1 Colwellia ponticola
TGAAGACATCCAACGTTTTACCGTTGCGGCCCTACAACGCGAAATGGGCCGTGAAACAGCCGTCGGCAACGGTCCAGACCAGATCCCGACACAGGGGCTTAACCCGGATGATGTGCAGCTGACGTTCGTGGTTGCCGCCGGTTACCCGGGTGGTGCCGGGATTGTCGAGCACGTGCGCATGAGCCTCACGGAGCTGGCCATCAGAAACCTGAGTGGTCGTCCCAGCGGCGAGTTCACCCTCACCCATCGCCAGGGCACCCCCTTACCGGCGTGGCTGACACCGGCCTACGTTATCGCCCTGGTTGAGCGAGTGGATATCGGCCAGCATTACCCCCATTACCTCAAGGACCAGTTGCTCAGCGATACGGCCAAGGCCCGCGCCCAGGAAACGCTGTTCGCTGAACACCTGTCGGTACAACTGCCGCTATTG
>NZ_SZVP01000171.1 GCF_005885605.1 Colwellia ponticola
CAATGAACGCCGCAGCGAATGCGAAGAAGCCTTGGCACGTCTGCAAAAAACTTTGCCTATCTCTTCTTTAGGAGACTTAGATGAAGAAGAATTTGAATCAACTATTGACCAAATCGGTGATGATACATTGATACGCAGAGCTCGTCATGCTGTTTATGAAAATCAACGTACTTTGAAAGCAAAAGCTGAATTAGAAGCTGGAAACTTGGAAGCATTTGGACAACTGCTAAATGATTCTCACCACTCTCTTCGCTATGATTATGAAGTGACTGGGATCGAGTTAGATACACTAGTGGACGCTGCTCAAAAACAAGAAGGTGTCTTAGGTGCACGAATGACAGGAGCTGGATTTGGTGGCTGTGCGATTGCTCTTGTCAAAGAAGAAAATATACCTGCCTTCAAAAACAATGTCTATGATGAATATATGAA
>NZ_SZVP01000172.1 GCF_005885605.1 Colwellia ponticola
TCACATCATCGGCAATATCTGGAGCAACTCCGAAGAAGACGTGGTACCGGCCGGTGCCGCCGCCAAAGGCTTTATCTCGATCACCACCCACCCGTCGGGCACCGACTTCCCGGTGCTGCAAGGTATCCAGCAAAGCGTGGTAGACGCCGGCAAGGGCAACCTGGCCGACCCCAAGCGTTTCGGCACCGTGTATTACAACCTGGGCGTGGTCAACGGCATTCTCAACGTCGAAGCGCTGCGCCAGGCCCAGGAAAAATACGGGCAAAAACCACTGACCGGCGAGCAGGTACGCTGGGGCTTCGAACACCTGAACCTCGACGACGCGCGCCTGCAGGCGCTGGGCGCCAAGGGCCTGGTGCAACCGCTGAAACTCTCCTGCGCCGACCACGAAGGCGGCGGCGCCGTACGCTTCCAGCAATGGGACGGCCA
>NZ_SZVP01000173.1 GCF_005885605.1 Colwellia ponticola
CGAGCAGTTGGCGGGTGATGTCCTCGAACGTAATCACATGACCATCGTTTTCTGGCGCAATCTTCACTGCCAGCGTGAGCAGCTCACTGCCTTTGGAATGGGTGACAACACCGCTCGTCAATCCTGCTTCAAGCATCGCGTCGATTTGCGGTGAAACCGACACCATGCTCATTCCGAGCGGGTTATTGCTCTCTCCACCTTGCAGCAGCAAGTCTTGGCCGGATCCATTGATCAGCAGAACTTCGCGGCTTTCATTGAGCGAAATAACGCCTGCGGTAACAGAATCCAGAACTGCCTCCATGAACGCGCGGCGCTCATCGAGTGCGGTTGTCTGCCGATCAAGTTGCTGGGTCATACGGTTGAATGCCCGGTTCAGCATGCCAATCTCATCAGCGCCAGTCCGGCCATCAACCCGCAAAGCGAAATTGC
>NZ_SZVP01000018.1 GCF_005885605.1 Colwellia ponticola
CTATAGTTTTATGCATTTTAAGAACTCTTTATAATCAAATTACGTGGTAATGATATATTAGCCTACGTTTTCGGGTGTAGGGGAGTCCAATTATCTACATAATGACAACCTTATCTCTGCAGTTAATTTCTCATTAATATTGGTTTTAAATATCGCTCGATAATTATGTTGTCTTTGTAAATCAGTAGCACCTAAATTTAGGTATTCAGTATGAGGGGTGCATAAACTAGAGTGCTTACCTAAAGCATTAATGTGATAACTTGACCAATGATATTCTGACGGTTCAGTAACCATACCAGCTCTAATAGGGTTTAATTCAATATATTTATACACTTGTAATAAATACAATTCTTCTTGAATTAGGCAAGATTTATAACGGCCTTCCCACAGAGTTCCTGTTCGATTATGGTGATAGTTATAATATTGAACATACCTTCTGCCTAAATTTTGCATCAGTAGACTTATCGATTTAGGTTGTCGAGGCGTGCAGAGCAAGTGTACATGATTAGTCATTAACACCCATGCATGAACATCCACCAGACATTTTTCAGCATACTCTTTTAACCAATGAATATAGGCAGAAAAGTCTTTTGATGAAGTAAAACAGGCACAACGATTATTACCTCGTTGGATAATATGTTGGGGAATATTAGGTCAATTTACTCTAGGTAACCTGGCCATATATAACATCCTTATTATTAATAAGAATAGTATAGTTTAACCACTTTAATACGTATCTGGCCCTATTATTACTTTTTTGCCAATATAATAAGTATCTAATAAATTGTTTAGATTTAAAGTGTATCTGACCCCATTATTATTTTGGAGTATGTAGATTAGATGTTTCTAAGAAATTTATAAATAAAGGTGGTACCCGGAGACGGACTTGAACCGTCACACTCTATGAGCGAGGGATTTTAAATCCCTTGTGTCTACCAATTCCACCACCCGGGCATTGTATCTTTTAAGTTTAAAAAAGATAAGGGAGTATTTTTATAGTAGGTTGGTACCTACTCTTTATATATTTATTTATCTTTTCTGTTGATAAGAAAGACTGAAACTTCTCATAAATATATAAAAAATTGGAGCGGCTAACGAGACTCGAACTCGTGACATTCACGTTGGCAACGTGATGCTCTACCAGCTGAGCTACAGCCGCTTCATTAGAGCTTTATACTTTACAATTAAATAGTGGTACCCGGAGACGGACTTGAACCGTCACACTCTATGAGCGAGGGATTTTAAATCCCTTGTGTCTACCAATTCCACCACCCGGGCATTGTTATCTAAAAGATAAAGGGAGTTTTTTATAGTAGGTATTGGTAACCTACTTATTCATTTTAGTGATATTTTGGAGCGGCTAACGAGACTCGAACTCGTGACATTCACGTTGGCAACGTGATGCTCTACCAGCTGAGCTACAGCCGCTTCGTAGAGTATTACTTTTCACTTACTACTTTTACAAATAAATCTTACTCTAGTGTAACAACTAAAGTTGGAGCGGCTAACGAGACTCGAACTCGTGACATTCACGTTGGCAACGTGATGCTCTACCAGCTGAGCTACAGCCGCTTCGTAGATATTATCTTTTTACATCCCAAAATCGTTGAGGATTGGTACCCGGAGACGGACTTGAACCGTCACACTCTATGAGCGAGGGATTTTAAATCCCTTGTGTCTACCAATTCCACCACCCGGGCAACATGGAGGCGGATACCAGAATCGAACTGGTGTACACGGATTTGCAATCCGCTGCATAACCACTCTGCCAACCCGCCATATTGTCAACGATGTTTTCAGTAACATCCTATTAGTGAATAATGTAATAAGAATTAAATTGGAGCGGCTAACGAGACTCGAACTCGTGACATTCACGTTGGCAACGTGATGCTCTACCAGCTGAGCTACAGCCGCTTAATTTAAACTCTACATTTACATAACTCTAGTAAAACTACAACCTCTATAATAGTAAGTTAATGTAACACTAACTTGCTTCAGTTCGTTTCACTAGCTGACTCCCTGTCAACGAAAACGCATTCTACATCTAAATTTCTTCCAGTCAACAATTAAATTAACTTTTTATTCTAACTGCTTAAAAAGCGAGTCGTTTGTTCTATTTTTAGCTAAAACGTTATTTGAATGATTAAATTATCATCAAATGTACATTACCTTTCTATTAGCCTTTTAACTCTGGCCAAGCGGCTTTAAAGTAACTCACCCAAGTCGTCACGGTTAATATCGTCGCTATTGAATAAAATCCATAAGAAAGATAGTTAATAACTTCATGAGGTAAATAAAATAAAATTAAAGGAATGTCATAACTCGGTTGCCAAATCAGTCCCATAATACCGAGCATTTGCGCAGCTGTTTTATATTTCCCCATATTAGACACGGCAATAATGTCGCGTTTTCCTATCGAAGACATAAATTCACGTAAAGCGCTAATAAACACTTCTCGCGCTATCATGATAATAGCCGCGATAGAGACTAACCATGAGCTATAGTCTTGGGCAATCATCACTAATGCCACTACAACCATCAATTTATCGGCAACAGGGTCTATAAATGCGCCAAATGCAGACGATTGGTTTAGCTTTCGTGCAAGATAGCCATCTAATATGTCACTAATTGACGCCAACCAGAAGACTGCAAATGCGCCAAAGTTACTCCAAGAAAGCGGTAAATAGAAAATGATTAAGAAGATAGGGATCAGAGCGATCCGAAATAAGGTTATTTGGTTAGGTATTGTCCACATTGATTTTTCACTACAAATATATTTTCTTTAGTGTACACAAGTTGTTATAGCAGTGCTACGCCAAGAATAAAACAAGTAGAATAAACGACTGAATAACCCTTTATATTTTTGGCGAGTTAACTAGCTAGCGATATAAGCAACATCGATAGCGACACGTGCGTAAATAAACTTATGTATCATGTAAGGCATTATGTATTTTTTCGGCAAGAACATGGCTTATCCCCGGCACTTTCGCTAAGGTATTTATATCAGCTTGCAGTACTTCTTGTAAGCCGCCTAAAAACGTTAATAAACTTTGACGTTTTTTGGCGCCTATCCCCTCAATTGACTCTAAACGAGATTTTTTACTGGCCTTTTGGCGTTTGGCTCTATGCCCTGCGATGGCAAAACGATGCGACTCATCTCGAATATGCTGGACTAAGTGTAATGCCGGAGAAGTGCCCGGTAAAGAAATCAACTGATGACTCCCCGCTAAAATTAACGTTTCTAAGCCAGGCTTACGTGACTCACCTTTAGCAACACCCACTAACAAGGGCGTTTTGGTTAACGCAAGATCACTAAAAAACTCTTCAGCTTTAGCAAGTTGCCCCTTACCACCATCAATAAAAACAATGTCAGGTAGTTTTTCTAACGCACTATGTTCTTCTGCTTTAACCGGGTTCGCTGTTAACTTCCCATAGCGTTTTCTTAACGCAAAAGCCATGGCGGCATAATCGTCACCAGGGGTAATACCAAAGACATTATAACGACGGTAATCGCTTTTAAGCGGTCCTTCTTGATTAAACACCACATTAGAGGCGACAGTTTGTTGCCCCATAGTGTGGCTAATATCAAAACACTCAATACGATGTATGCCGTTTTCTAACTCAAATACTTCATTTAAGGCAGCAAAACGTGCTTGCATTGACTCTTTATGACTGTTGCGGGTAACAAGTGCTGTGTGCGCGTTAGTGCTAGCAAGCTTTAAATACTGCGCTCGCTCACTACGAGTATTAGTCGATATTTTAACATCGTGCTCAGCTTGTTCACTTAACAACGCTGATAATTCTGTTAGCTGTTCTATCGGTTCTTTAATAACAATTTCTTTAGGTATATTACTTTGTACATTGCCAGTACTTAATAGATCTGCTGAGACATAATGCTGAGTAATAAACGCTTGTAATATATCACTGTCGCTGCTGTCACTAGGCACGGTTGGAAAGTAGCTTTTACTGCCCAATATTTTATGTTGCCTAATAAAAAGAAGATGAATACACACTTGCGTTTTATGACGATATAAGCCAACAACATCTAGCTCTGCCACATGACCACTAACAAATTGTTGCTGCTGAACTTTTCGTAACGTCACAATTTGGTCTCGGTACTTGGCTGCTAATTCAAACGCTAGCTCATTACTCGCGGTTTCCATCTTATTGACTAACTGTTCAATCACTACTGAGCTCTTGCCTTGTAAAAAGAGCTTGGCTAACGTCACTTGCTCTTGGTAATCATCCACCGAGATCCTATCAACACAAGGCGCTGAGCAACGCCCGAGTTGATGTTGTAAACATGGTCTTGACCGCGCACGATAATAACTATCTTCACATTGACGAATAGGAAATATTTTTTGCATTAAGCGTAAACTTTCCCACACAGCGCCAACCGTAGGAAAAGGACCAAAATAATCACCCTTTACTTTTTTACCGCCACGATGCAAACCGAGTTTGGGGTGCTTATGGGCAGTGATCAGTAAATAAGGGTAGGATTTATCATCGCGTAATAAAATATTGTATTTAGGCTGGTACTTTTTAATATAATTATTTTCAAGAATTAACGCCTCCCCTTCGGTGTGGGTGACAGTCACTTCAATGGCAGCAATTTGTTTAACTAAGGCTTTTGTTTTAGTAGAGCCGACATCTTTGCGAAAATAACTTGCTAAGCGATTTTTTAGCTGTTTAGCTTTACCGACATAAATAACGACTTGTTTACTGTCATACATTCGATAAACGCCCGCTTGCGTGGTAACCACACGCAAAAAAGCCTCACTATCGAACGTTGAGGTTGGCGCCAGTTGCTTTGTTTTTACATCTTCATCAGTTTTTGATGGCATTGACATTAAGCTTTTTAAGGGAGTTATTTAGAAGAATTAAAGTTTTTCTGTTTTTAACATGCCAAAACGAATAGCTAAATGAGTTAGCTCAACATCATTACCAACTCCAAGCTTTTCAAACATACGATAACGGTAGCTATTAATCGTTTTAGTACTCAAACTGAGGTGCTCTGATATAGAGGGGACTTTATCACCACGGGTTATCATGATCATAATTTGTAGCTCTCGATCAGATAAGCTATTAAAGGGGTTATCATCTACCGCTTTAAATTGATTTAAGGCAATTTTTTGCGCAATATCAGAAGGAAGATAACGTTGACCACTATGTACCGCACGGATAGCATTAATCATTTCATCAGGTCCGGCATCTTTAGTTAAATAACCTGCGGCCCCCATTTGCATCACTTTACTAGGAAAAGGATCTTCTGAATGGGCTGTCAATACGATAATTTTAACGTCAGGAGCAAAGCGTATTATTTTTTTAGTTGCCTCAAGGCCGCCCATACCTGGCATATCCATGTCCATCAGTAACACATCGGGTTCACTATTTCGACAGAACTTAATCGCCTCTTCACCTGTTTCACATTCACCGACAACGCTTAGCCCTTTAACGCTTGTTAAAATTCTATTAATAC
Organism: Colwellia ponticola; assembly: GCF_005885605.1. GTDB lineage: Bacteria > Pseudomonadota > Gammaproteobacteria > Enterobacterales > Alteromonadaceae > Colwellia > Colwellia ponticola. The sequence goes on from NZ_SZVP01000018.1 coordinate 5,480, forward strand.
CGACACGAACAAGATGATGATCATCAACCAATAAAACATTTATCACGCTAGGCAACCTTACATAACTATAATAAACAGCAAGAATATAGCGAAAACACTGATTATTCAATCGAATAGTAGCGAATACTCTGAATAGTTAAGCAATTTATAGCTTATTGTTTTTCAACCAACTATTTAACAAACCGATCTGACCATTTTTATAAGCGGCATAAGTTAATCGTACTGCATTACTGATAATAACACTGTCAGACCAATTCGTTTGTTCGCTAATTAATTGATAACAATTTTTAGCCTCAGGTGACATATAACCGCGCATTTCTTGCAAGCCTTTCTCTTTTTGTCGTTCACGATAACGCTTTTGTTTTTCTGCGTTACTCATGGCAGTTTTTTTATTAGTTTTTTTATTAGATAATTCATCTGTACTTTCGGCATTTTTCATAAAAAACGTATCTATTTATACCAGCATGAAACCATAATTACGCATAACGATGACATAATCAAGCGTTCAAACAACTGCGAACAGTTAAAAATATTTTACATTTTTTAACTGTTCGCAGTTGTTTGGAGTACAAGTGTACGCTAAGGTAGTCACCTAAAATTTATTATCGGATTTCAGCTTATTATGGCTATGCCACAACAAAACTCATACAGTAAAGAAGATTTAGTAAAAGCAGGTACAGGGGAGTTATTTGGTGAAGGTAATTCACAACTTCCTTCTGATAACATGTTGATGATGGATCGTATTATTACCATCTCTGAAGAAGGTGGAGAAAATGGTAAAGGCTTTATATTAGCCGAATTAGACATTACTCCAGACTTATGGTTTTTTGATTGTCACTTTAAAGGTGACCCCGTAATGCCAGGTTGTTTAGGTTTAGATGCTATGTGGCAACTGGTAGGATTTTTCCTAGCGTGGACAGGTGGTCCTGGTAGAGGTCGTGCTCTAGGTGTGGGTGAAGTTAAATTTACTGGTCAAATATTACCTACCGCGAAAAAAGTAACGTTTAAGATAGATTTTAAACGCGTCATTAAGCGTAAACTTTACATGGGTCTTGCAGATGGTAGCGTTAGTGTTGATGGTCGTGAAATTTATACCGCGAAAGATCTTAAAGTAGGTTTATTTACTGACACCACTAAATTTTAATCTATTAACTTTATTGATTAACTTATCTCAGCATTTTCTTAGTCTTGCCTTAATATTACTAATTTATCGCCAGTAAATTAATCGCATAATAATAAAGTCGTATAAAAAAGCCCTGCTCATGTTTATCATGTCAGGGCTTTTTTTTAAGCTTCTTTAGGCCACACTCGCTCTAATAACATACAGATTAACGTCCCCATCAATAAAGGATTACCAAACACATATCGTGCTGACACTGGTAGCGTGTCGAACAAGTGAGTTGGCAGCATCATAATCGCCATAGAAAAAAGTAAAGTGATGCCTAAAATCCCAGTATCACGCTGCGTTAAGCCCTGACTACTCATGGCTTGTAACGCAAGCCCTACTAATTTAATAAACGACGCCATCAATACCGCATTAGCAACGGCGGCAGGTACTTGCGCTAACAAACCAATAATCGGAGGTATTAACGCAAACAAACTCAAGGCAATACACGCTAAAATAAAGGGTAACATTTGGCGTAACCCCGTTAATTGTAAAAAGCCTGCTGTCATTGGCAAAGGTACTACGCCAATAGCTGAAAAGACTGACGCTAACAAATGACTAATCCCCCCAGCAATACTGCTTTGTTTTAATAACACAGGACGTAATTCATCACTGTCCATTTGTGCCTGACATACTGCTCTATTGGCAGCAATAATGTTAGAGACAAGAGTAAAGGTGAATAAACTACTGACTAATACCATGCCAATATTTAACTCAGGTAAGCCCCAACTAAATAATTGTGGTAAAGCAAACCACGCTTGCGATGGTAAAACGTCACCGCGGGTAGTAACAAAGAATGAGAAAAACAACCAACCGAGTAAAATCCCCACTAACACCCCGTAATTACGTAGTAAGCCCTGTTTTTTAACGCTGCAACACACCACAAAAATAAATACCGAAAAAGCGATAACGGCGGTGGCTAGGTCAAATTGTTCAGTTTGGGGATCTGTCACCATGCCCGCTAAAAACACGGCACTCAATTGAAATGATAAAATAAGTAAAAAACTACCTGTCACTAACGGGGTAAACAAACGTGCAATTTTGCCAATCCAACCGAAAATCCCCAATATTATCAACAACAAACCAGAGAGTGCCATGCCACCAGCTAGTGCCGGTAATGCGTCTTGTGGCGATTGCCCTTGCTGGACACTTAACGCCGCTAAAATAACAAAAATACCCGCCCAAGATCCCGCTGGACCATAAACTAATGGCGTTGAACGCGTTAACAGTGCATGCAATAACGAACTCACACCGACAATAAATAACGTACGCTGAATTAACCCTGCTACCTCAACGAGGGATAACTGAAAGACTTCCCCCAAGGTGATTGGTAAAGCGATAGAGGTCACCAAAATATATATAAACCACTGCAGAGTTCCTGCGCCCTGCTGAGCAACACTTAACTTCATTTTATTTTATTTCCTGATTATAACGATTAGCATGATATTAATTAGTACCAAGATCTATAAAAAGTGAGTACTTCTTTATAGGCAATGATATAAATGATTAGGGAGTTTAGAAAAAACTAAAAAATACGGCTAGTGCGCGTTGAGCGCACTAGCCGTATTGACAAGACCGATTGACTTAATAAGAAGTAGTAGTAGCGCGCCTGCGTAAACCAATAAGCGTTAATAGAGAAAGCAATCCAAACCAGCCTAAGCTAGCGCCTTGTCTTTCTACTTTTTCGTCAGTCAAACCACAGTCTTCTACAACAGGGTTTTCATTGGCAGGAATAGGCTCAAGCATGACTGCTCGAACAACATCAACCATTACTGGGTTACCACTATCATCCGTGACCGGGTTTCCTAACGCATCATACGCTGTTGATTTGACTATAGCCGTTGCTGAAATCTGACCTTGCTCATTAATATCATTCGCTTTGATAATATTATAAGCAGAGTCACAACTTAATAAGCTATTAATATTGGTCATCGTCGGTACCTCACTAGAGGTATCATAGATAAAGCCTACGGTACGACGCGGATTGTCGCTACTTTCATTATGCGTTTCTATTTCAGCTTCACCCACAATAATACCGTTTGAGTTAACCGCATAAGCAATGCTTTCTGAGGATTTGAAAAAGTCTTTTGGGGTGATCATTGCCATGTCGCTATAAGGAACTGTGGTATCAACATAAAAAAACTTTTTCACGAAAGTACTGGTATTAAGAAGGTAACCCACCGCTAAACCCGCATCGTTAATATCATTGGCACGAGAGAACTCAATGACTGATGAGGTCCTATAATCATAATGCGGCTGATTAAAGTCGAAAACGTTACCGTCTTTAAACATGACCGCATAAGAGCCGGTCATACGTTCAGTTGCTGTCGGTGTAGTCACATCCTTATTATTCCAACCATGAGCATAACCAACGGCAACACCATTATTATTTATCGCTACGGCTTGACTGGTAAACGCTCTTTCATCCTCTGCAAGCGGATTGACAAGCAAGCCTAACAACTCAGGTTCAGCAGCAGGATCTGTTAACGATACTTTAAATGCCTGAATATAATACATACCGCTTTGTAAATTCTGAATACAGACTTCTTGGGGAATATCGGCTAAAACATCTGGGTCGGCACAACCATTGTCCTTAGTATTAAGCACCAGCGCTTCTCTTGCTGAACTAACGTCATAACTACTGTAACCAACCGCTGTACCACTATCATTGATATCTAAAACAGCAGAAATACCACCACCGTAGCGTGTTTCACTAGGTGGTACCGGCACAATGGTTGTACCAAAATCAGGTGAGTAAAAGCCACGTTGGCCGTGCTCACGTACCCAATGTGTTTGACTATCACCATTACTATCTGCTGGACCGGCTATAGGTAAGTAAGGTGCTGTCGCCGTACCAAACATAATACCTTGATTATTAAACCCTTCAATAGCATTAGCCGTTGATCGTGTTTTATCGTCAGTACAAGTAAGGTCACCGGTAAAATTAGTATCAAAAACACATATTTCCTTAGAGATACTAGCTGCACTTTCACCTAAGTTATACAAAGCGGCGCTATCCGCTACGATTTGATATTCAAAATTAGGGTTTGCACTCGATTTATTTATTTTTTGCAGATATAACTTAGACCAAGCCAGATCATTAGCGGTAGCATTACCGGCTTTTGCGCGTGCTTCAAAATTAGCGCTATCCTCAATCAGACCAAGACCAAAATAATAATCTTTATCATCACGTGCTAACTTAATAATACGGCTAAAATCCACACTGTCTAAGTGGCTAAATTGCACCGGAAAATTATAAGTATTCGCGCCTATTACCGCCATATTACCTTGATTATTAAGCTTACCGCCGTAGGTATAACCCAGATTTTCTGCCGCGTTTTTATTCACTACTGTATACGTAGCAGCGTGGCTAACATTAAAGAAACTAAGGCTTAAAGCACTCGTTACTGCTAAAACTACTATTTTTTTTACCAATTGCTTCATACTACTTGCTACTCTTTAAGGTTATTCTTTTCAATTCGTTCATCTTAGCGCGTTAAGCTAAGATGAACACAACAATGAGTTAACTAGATGCTAATCTTGATGAGTATAACAAGGATTACTTATCTCACTTTTAGTGATGTAATTATTACTCATCGAGCTCTTGCCATCTGGCATAAACAACGTCAAGGTTTGACTCAGTTTCTGCTAACTGGTTCAACACTTTTTGTGTTATTTTTTCATCTTGACTGAAAAAATTAGCATCATTCACTTGTGTTTGCAGCGACTCAATTAATTTTTCGAGTTCGTCAATTTTTTCAGGTAAGGCTTCAAGCTCACGTGCTTCTTTAAAAGTCAGCTTTTTTTTCTTGCTATCAACGTCAGTCGCTGGCTTTTTTTGTTCGTTGTTAGCGCTATTTTTAGTTTGTTTTTCTTGGCTATCTTTTTGTTGAGCACTTTTTTGTGCACTTTGAGCCATACTATCGCGTTGTTGCTTTTTTAATGCTAAGTAATCATCAACATCATCGTAACCACCAACAATCTGATTTATCTGTCCTGTACCATCAAAATACAAACACGTATTAACACAGTTATTAACAAAGTCGCGATCATGACTCACTAAAATAACGGTTCCAGCATAATTTGCAACCACTTCTTCAAGTAGCTCTAAGGTTTCAATATCAAGATCATTGGTTGGCTCATCGAGAATCAGTAAGTTACTTGGGCGTAAAAATAATCGCGCCAGTAGTAACCTATTTTTTTCACCACCCGATAAAGCTCTTACTGGTGTACGTGCTCTTTTAGGGCTAAACAAGAAGTCTTGTAAATAACCTAACACATGACGAGGACGACCATTAACGACAACTTCTTGTTTACCTTCACCAACAATTTCTTGTACGGTTTGGTTTAAATCAAGCGCTTCGCGATGCTGATCAAAGTAAGCTATGTCTAAGTTAACACCTGAGCGCATTTTGCCACTGGTAGCGGCTTGCTTTTCCATAATTAGCTTAATCAACGTTGACTTACCCGTACCATTAGCACCAATTAAGGCTAACCGGTCATTACGGGTAATAAGCAAATTAAGATTTTCAATAACCACTTTATCACCAAAAGCGACGCTAACGTCTTCTGCTTCAAATACTAATTTGCCAGAGCGATCACCTTGAGTAATATTCATGGTGCTTTGATTACGCACTTCACGGCGAGCGGTGCGCTCAAGACGAAGTTTTTCCAGTGAACGAACACGGCCTTCATTACGAGTACGACGGGCTTTAACCCCTTGACGTATCCAGACTTCTTCTTCCGCTAATTTTTTATCAAATAATGCATTTTGTTGCTCTTCTACTTGTAGATCATGTTGCTTTTGCTCGATATACAAATCGTAATCACCAGGATAGCTTTTTAGCTTACCGCGATCTAAATCTAAAATACGGGTAGATAAACCACGGATAAACGCCCGGTCATGGCTAATAAAAATAATGGTGCCGGCAAAGTCTTTTAAAAACTGCTCTAGCCATAACACACTTTCAATGTCTAAATGGTTGGTTGGCTCATCAAGTAATAAAATATCTGGGCTAGTCACTAACGCTTTAGCTAACGCCACTTTACGCAACCAACCACCCGACAAATCACAAATTTTGGCATCAGCATCTAATGATAACGTGGTCATCGCTTGTTCAATGCGCTGTTCATCTAACCACGCATTCGCTTTTTCAAGTTCTTCTTGCACGTTGGCTAGCTTGTTAAGGTTTTTCTCACTTGGGTCTTCACCAATCAAATGAATTAACGCATGGTAGCGACGAATAAGCTCGGCGTTTTCTTTTACCCCTTCAGCAACATAATCAAACACAGTCGTATCAGACGATTCTGGTGGATCTTGCTCTAACATGGCCATTTGCATCGTGCTAGATTTCAATATTTGACCATCATCTAATCCTTGCAAGCCCATTAATATCTTCATTAAGGTAGACTTACCGGCACCGTTACGACCCACTAAACAAATACGTTCACCAGTTTGTACGCTTAAATCTGCTTTATTTAAAATTTTATCTTCACCAAAGGCAAGCTCACCATTGGCTATTCTTAATAATTCCATAATTCTTCTTATACTTGTCTGTTAACTGATTAAATTATCGTTAACTAATTGCGTTACTTGCGCTTGGGTAAATGGCCAAAATAGCTTAGTATTTTCATTGCTATTTTGTGCTAATTTTTCGAGTACTGGGATATGAACACCATATAACTCAAATAATGTTTGTGTTTCATGCTCAACACGTTCTTGCTCAATAATGTCAATGTACACTAATTGCTCTGTTGACAACACGTTTAAGCAAATTGCTAAGGCTTGTTCACATAAATGACAACCTTCGCTGCCATATAAATTGTATTTAATCATAATTGTGCCTAACTAACGTTAACTATGTCGCAGTGCGCTTGATAGACCAACTGTTATGAATATGTTTATTACGAGCAAAATCTTTATCACGGGTAACATCAGACATAGCCTCTGCCGTTAAGCCCAGTGCAGCTAGCGCTTCAAAATCTATCTTAAAGTTACGTTTATTATTAGTGAAAAATATTTCACCGCCTCTATTAAGTGACTTTAATGCATCGGTAATTAACTCAACATGATCACGCTGAACATCAAAACTATCTTCCATACGTTTTGAATTAGAAAACGTGGGTGGATCAATAAAGATAATATCAAACTTATTAACATTCTTTTTCAACCAGTCTAAACAGTCTGCTTGAATAAATTGATATTTATGACCGTTCAACTTATTTAAGGCAAAGTTATCTTCTGCCCAATTTAAATAGGTATTTGACATATCAACCGTGGTAATTGCAATAGCACCTTGCACAGCGGCTTGTACAGAAACCGATCCCGTATAAGCAAATAAGTTAAGTAATGACTTACCTTGTGATTTTTTTGCCACTATTTGGCGGGTTTTACGATGGTCTAAAAATAAACCTGTATCAAGGTAATCCCACAAGTTTATTTTAAATAGCGCACCATGCTCATTAATAGTAAGCGACTGTTTAGTTTTTTCTAAACGTTGATATTGATTAGTACCCTTTTGCTTTTCTCGCGTTTTCAAAATCACTTTATCGGTAGGGACATTTAACACCTTAGGCGCCCAATAAATGACTTCTTGTAAACGTTTTTTAGCTTTATCTTCTTCAATGGTTTTTGGCGCAGCGTATTCTTGTATCACCAAATACTCACCGTAAATATCAATAGCAACGTTATATTCTGGAATATCCCCATCATATAAACGATAAGCTTCAATTTCATTAGACTTTAACCAGCCTTTTAAGTTTTTACGATTTTTCTTTAAGCGATTAGCAAAAGCACTATCTTCTTCAGCAAAGTCAGATTGCGGGTTAACGGCATCTTTTGCTCTTTGTTTTTCATCAACATTATATAGCGCTAATTGACAATCTAACGGACCATTTTTAAATTTATAACGTTTAAAGCTTGATAACTTTAACATAGCGAGCAAGTCAATATTTGCCGTTAATATAGCAATACGCCAATCGCTAAACTGTGCTTTAAGTTTTTGACCAAATAAAACAAAGTTTTCAACTAACTCGGGTAACTCACCAATACGCTCACCATAAGGCGGGTTGAACAAAATAGTACCTGGCTGACCAAAAACATTATCCATGTCATTGGTGTTTTTACAGGTGAACTCAATATATTGCTGTACTTGAGCATTACGCGCATTTTGCTGCGCCGTTCTTAACACGCGTTCATCAATATCAATACCAAACACTTTAACGTTAAAGTTAGCTATATTCTCTTCAGAGTTTGTTATTGCTTGCGTTAATTGTTGTTGCCAAACAGCATCATCGTGCGATAACCAAGACTCAAACCCCCAAGACTGGCGATGAATACTTGGCGCTTGCTTCGCCGCCATCGACACCGCTTCAATCAAAATAGTACCTGAGCCACACATAGGATCAACAAGTGGCTTACTGGTATCATTTAACCAACCCGAACGAATAATAAGCGCTGCCGCTAAATTTTCTTTTAAAGGCGCTGCACCACTGTGTTCACGATAGCCACGTTGGAATAAACCTCGACCAGAAAAATCAAGATAAATACTTACCGTATCTCTTAATAGCCGAGCTTGAAAACTAATTTGCGGTGATTTTTTATCAACATTAGGGCGTTCAAAACCTTGTTCCCTAAACTGGTCAACAATGGCATCTTTAATGGTTAAGCCACCAAACTGACTATTACGAATCTCTTCACTGTAACCAACAAAGTCAATAGCAAAAGTAGTTGTCGCATTAAAAACATCAGGCCAGTTAATACTATTAGCTGTTTTAAATAACTCATCTTTATCTTTCGCTTCACCTTCACCTAATTTAAGCATGACGCGCGTAGCAAGACGGGTCCAAAGTGATATTTTATATCCTAAGGCTAAAGACGCTTGAAAATAAACACCTTCTGGCTTTTGTATAACGTTAAATGCGCCAAGGCTTTTTATTTCATCAAACAGTAAAACTTCAATACCTGGAGATGTTAAGGCTAAAAATTGTTGTGTGGATTCTTTCATGGGAAATTTCCGGAGTAAGCGGCAAAAGCAGCAGAGTAAACTATGGCGCGATTATATACACAAACGCCAGGTACATAAACAAAAGTTAGCGTTAACTGAACTAAAGCACCTTATTACTGGCTGATTTTCAGCCATAACGAATAACATTTGGGCTAACGGTTTTTTTTTTACAAAAACGCTTGCTTTATCGAAGCGCTATCCTTACTATACGCCTCGCTCTCAGGGACTAACCTTTCTGCTAGCCACTTAAATCAGTGTTACTAACGTTAGTAAAAGATTATTCTTAAGTTTGAATCAAAACAACTTGGCTTTCCTAATTTATTAGGTCATTCGGACGCGGGATGGAGCAGCCTAAAAGTTCAACCTCGTCGGGCTGCTTTTTATAGATAGCCGAAGGTCGTCATATTTGTTCTCAAATCTGGCTTCCGCAACCAATTCTTAAGTTAGAATTAAAACAACTTGGCTTTCCTACTTTTAGTAGGTCATTCGGACGCGGGATGGAGCAGCCTGGTAGCTCGTCGGGCTCATAACCCGAAGGTCGTCAGTTCAAATCTGGCTCCCGCAACCAACTTATTGAAATATAAGTATTTATTTATAAATAAATGTGTTTTAATAATTCTTTAATAATCTGAATTAAAATGATTATTGGCTTCTTACTTTTTAATTAAAGTAAGTCATTCGGACGCGGGATGGAGCAGCCTGGTAGCTCGTCGGGCTCATAACCCGAAGGTCGTCAGTTCAAATCTGGCTCCCGCAACCAACTTGTTTATTATAAATAAATAAGTATAAAAATTAGGTCGTCAGTTCCCTCTTCCTTAGATAAGGGCTCCGAAAACCAATTCTTAAGTTTGAATTAAAACAACTTGGCTTTCCTACTTTTAGTAGGTCATTCGGACGCGGGATGGAGCAGCCTGGTAGCTCGTCGGGCTCATAACCCGAAGGTCGTCAGTTCAAATCTGGCTCCCGCAACCAACTTCTTACCAAAGTATAAATCAGTAATTCTTTTATAACAGAATCAAACAGTTATAGGCTTTCTTGATATTCACTATCAAGTCATTCGGACGCGGGATGGAGCAGCCTGGTAGCTCGTCGGGCTCATAACCCGAAGGTCGTCAGTTCAAATCTGGCTCCCGCAACCAACTTTCAAGTAAATATTTCTTATACCAAAAGTACAAGATATCCTGTCGCGGGATGGAGCAGCTTGGTAGCTCGTCGGGCTCATAACCCGAAGGTCGTAGGTTCAAATCCTGCTCCCTCAACCACTTGATTTAATATAAAAACCAACCCCTTACACAGAAAAAATCAAATCTATCTGAATAAATATCTAAATATAATTTTATGAGACATATATTTTAGTCACGTAATAATTATCGATATCTTAAATTATTTACCCCCTACTTTACCTTTCTATTCAATTTTTCTTATATTCAAGTTTACTACGCCAACAGCTAGAAATTTATTTGTGACATCAGTGAGACATTTCATCTTCTTTTGCTCTTTGGCGCCTTTGCATAATTTTATGTAAAAGCGCATGGATATTCATTTTTTGACCTTCGCACAATTCTTAAAATCAAATTGTCTCGTCACAACGACTTGTGACCAAAACTGATCTTAACTGACATAAAAACACATTAAACACATCGACAAAAAAATATTTTTCAACTTTAAATTCATCAACTTAAATGTTCGGGTATTTTGATTTATTAAAAAGCAATTAAAATAAAGTTGTGACAAATCTATTCGTTATTAATGAGAAGATACGCGTTGCCAGGTTTCTCATTATGTATTCTCAAATGTTTTATCCTGCCCATAGATACAACACTAAAAGTTCAATTGATATTTGTATTTAGTTAACTAAAGTTGTCAAAAATCGCCATTATTCTTCTCACTAATTTTTGCTATTGTCTAAAACCTAATCTGTTAAACTTATATATTGGTAACCACCCCCAAATAAAAAACCTAAGGATAAATTATGATTTCAAAAAACTGAAAGAACTAAATGATAAGTTATTTAATGAAAGTAATTATGAGACATTCTATTTTTATGAGACATTCTATTTTGATGAATACCAATCAAAGTGCAGGATTTCAGTGGGAATTAAAACCACTTTAGGCAAGGAAAATAATTTAAGCATAGCCATCATTCTATGGTTTGATTATTTAACGCAATATAAAGTGATTTTAAACCCATCAAAGAAGCACTTGAGCAAAATCACTTCATCATTGCTGCGACTTATAATGGAACAATCATTATTTTATCACAGCGCCTTGAATTGACATTGATCAAGCACTCTCAAACCTGCATCTTGAATGGTAACGGGTATATATCTAGTAAACAGTCAAAAGAGATCATACAGGCATACTCATAATCTCTTTATACCCTTCAAGTGCCTTATTGCGGACTTGTAATGTCGCTTCAGACGCAATACCCGCTTTTGAACGTGAAATCATGACTTCTGCAAGAGTCAATTGGCTTTCACCACGTATAAAGTCGCTTGTGTTTTTACCCGCTACCTTCTGTAAATCAGTTACAGACTCCAAAGCATTCGCTAGTAAATCACCAAAGGAGTTACTGGATTGATTAACGTTATTTGTGCTACTTTTAGGGCTTCCCATAGCCTCAACAGTCATACTTTGCATTTGATTAAAAAGAGAGTTATTTACGATAGTCATATTAATTTCACTTGCGTCAATAAACTGTTATAAGTTAACTATACATATGCAAACACAATGCCAAAAAAAACATATTATCCTTAAATAACAACAACTAACGTATGAGTAAAACCCACCTTTAAAGAAAACAACTACACTGCCCAACCATCGATATTCAGCAACAAAAGACTGTTATAAGGGCAAACCATTTAATCTCAACAACTCAACACTGGAGAGTTATGGTTAATAATGTATCAATGCTTTCATTTCGTATATCGCTTTAATTTATCAATTAAAACCAAAATCGTGCGCCAAATACAAAGCCAGTTTCACTAACAGATTCCTCATTCAAACGAGCAGCATCAGCACTATTACCTAAATTTCGACTCCAGTACATGCCAACGTATGGAGAAAATTTACGAGAAAACTCGACTCTGTAACGCAATCCTAGCCTTACTGAATTAAATCCAGAAGGACGTTCAAATCGTTCAGATTTAGATAATGATCCACTCAATGCTAATCTAGGCTGGAGGTAGGAAGTTTGCGTTACTCTAATTTCGTATTCAGCTTCCACTGCAAAGCTAATATCCCCATCTTCATTAATCATCAGTGAGTTATCCATTTCAAATTGATAAGGTGCTAGACCATAGAAACTTATCACTGCATAATTTTCCATATTGGTGCCACTCGACAACGTTCCCCTTGCGCCAATACCCGCTTGTAACTCCCAAAACGGCATAATTAATTTACTGACTAACAATTCTGCTCGCTCTATATCTGTTGGCTCACCATCATCTTGTTTGTTTTCACCTTCACTTTTAAAATAAAGGCGATAAGTATCACCGCCATACCAGCCGACCATATCCCATACGCCAACATTCTCTTCATCATCTGTACGTGTATATTCAACTCGATCAAACAATACGCGACCAGTATAAGACTCTTTAATAGGTTGCGGCCAGTCAGAGGGTATTTCTTGCGCTACAGCGGTTGAGCAAACGACGACAATAGACCAGGCAGCAATTGTATTTATTATTTTCATGATAATCTCCTAAGACACTGACACAATTCTAAACATACCGGCTTCCATATGGTAAAGCAGGTGACAATGAAATGCCCAATTACCTGGGGCGTCTGCGCTAATTAACAACGAAACTTTTTCACTTGGTTTTAGGCTAATCGTGTGCTTTCTCGGTGCTGGATAGTTGCCGTTTTCTAATTCCATCCACATTCCATGTAAGTGGATAGGATGATCCATCATGGAATCATTAACTAATATAAGTCGAATTCTTTCACCGTATTTAAAGTTAACTGGACCTTTAACTTCACTGAACTTCAATCCATCAAATGACCACATGTAACGTTCCATATTACCCGTTAAATGTAGTTCAATGGTTTGCGAAGGCTCACGCTCATCTGGCCATGGGTTCGCGCCAACTAAATCGCTGTATAACAGAACCCTATGCTCAACATCTTCCAGCCCTATCCCAGGCTCATCGAGACGACTAGTCGGGTTGCTCGCTATCATAGATGCGCCAACACCGTGTCCATTGTCATTATGTTCTATGGCGATATTTTCAACAGGTACTATTTTCTTATTTGTGCTCATGTCCATAGTGGCAGAGTGAGCCATGCCATCCATAGACGACATGCTTCCCATTCCCATAGCAGCCATTCCTCGTTCAGGCATCGCTCGCAACGCAGGAATCTTAACTTGAGCGCCTAATTCTGTCGATAATGTACCTCGCACATAGCCACTTCTATCCATACTTTGTGCATAAAGCGTATAAGCCGTTGCGCCTTTTGGTTTAACAATAACATCATAAGTTTCTGCAACTGCTATCCTGATTTCATCAACAGTAACAGGTTTAATGGGTTGTCCATCAGCGGCGACAACCATCATCTCTAATCCTGGGATCCTAAAGTCAAAATAAGTCATAGCCGAGCCATTAATTAACCTCAGTCTTACACTTTCATTAGGTTTATACAGAGCAGTCCAGTTCGTTGATGCGTCACGTCCATTCATTAAATAGGTATAGGTTGACCCTGTAACATCTAATATATCTCTGGGGTTCATGCGCATTTCTGCCCACATGGCTCGTTCTTTTAGCGCATTCATAAGTCCCTGCTTCTTGATCTCCGCGACCGTGTCTTTAATCGTCCTTTGTTGGTAATTATAATAGCCTTCAGCTACTTTCAGATGTCTGAAAACGGTATGAGGGTCTTCAAATGTCCAGTCGCTTAGTAAAATAACATGCTCTCTATCAGCACCTATGTCCCCATCACTGGGGTCAATAATAATAGGCCCTAAATGCCCAAGTTGCTCTTGGAGACCTGAGTGGCTGTGATACCAGTAAGTGCCATTTTGTTTAACGTCAAACTGGTAACTAAAGGTAGCGTTTGGCTCAATTCCAGGAAACGCAATACCAGGAACACCGTCCATATTGAAGGGCAAAATAAAACCATGCCAGTGAATTGACGTACTGTCTTTAAGGTGATTAGTGACATTTATGTTAACTGATTGCCCCTCTCTAAGTCTAATAAGTGGGCCTGGAGATAAACCATTCACTGTTATGGGATTAGATATTCCACCTGCAATTCTCTTTGACTGTTGAGCAACCGTTAAATCAATGGTGTTGCCACTTACCACGCCATCACCATAATTAGTTGTTAGATCCGCAGCATCGGCTGTAGCCTTGGTTCTCCCAATGGGATTAGCCCAACTCGCAGACATTGAGTTTGTAAACGCTAAGGCACTGCCAGAATACGTCATTTTTTTGATAAATCTACGTCTTTCATTTGTCTTCTTGTTGTTCATATTGAACCCCAATCATGTTTTGAATAAATAGATGGTCAACCAAAAAATACGTCTATAAGCAGTTTTGGTTAGCTATATGTAAAACGATAAGTTACCGAAATAAGTCTAATTATAATTCGGATCATCGTCATCATTTTTATGCAGTTTGAGAAAAAATTTTTCGCCTATAAAAATGGCGGTGAGACCAATTAACGAAGCCCAGATCACCAGCGTGTCAGACTGTACTTTCACCCAAAGAAACGCACCTAGCACGATCAAATCAAGCACGATAGCAGTAATAAGTATTACCGCATTAGCTTCGACATCTTTACGTAAATATTTAAGAACTCCCCAGTGAATACCGATATCCATAATGATATAGAAAATAGCACCGAGTGAAGCGATGCGGCTCAGATCAAAAAAGATGGTGAGCAAAATAGCAATCACCACAGTGTAGATCAGCGTATGCATTTGTATCTCACCAGGTAGCTTAAAGTGACGGTGAGGTACTAGTTGCATTTTAGTTAACATAGCTAACATGCGTGAAACTGCGAATACACTGGCAATCACTCCAGACACCGTTGCGACGATAGCAAAGCCAACGGTAAACCAGAGTCCATATTGGCCGAAGGCAGGACGTGATGCTTCGGCTAGAGAATAATCTTTTGCTTTGACGATCTCGTCGATCGAAAGATTGGCACCTACCGCAAGCGATATCAACACGTAAAGCATTGTGCAAATTAAGATCGAGATAATTATAGCTCGACCAACATTTTTATGAGGATCCTTTATCTCGCCACCACTGTTGGTGATTGTGGTAAAGCCCTTATAGCCTAGAATACCTAAGGCGACCGCGCCGAGAAAGCTACTTAATCCAGTTGCTTGAGGTGTAGAGGAAATGCTTTCGAAGCTTAGTCCAGACGCCCAAAGGCCACCAATCGCTAGCATGGCTAGACCTGTAATCTTAATAAATGCGGTCACAAAAGAGAGCGATTGGATGAACTTATTACTCAATGCATTAATGAAAAAAGCAAAAATCAACAGCCCAACACCAAGTGCGGGTATCATCCACTGCATGTTTTTTGTATCAAACAATTGCATGGTGTAGGTACCAAATGTTCGGGCTACTAGACTCTGATTGATAATCATAGAAAAATACATTAGTAGTGCGAGTGCACCTGTCATCAAAGAACGGCCATAAGCTTTCTTCAGGAACATGGCAATGCCGCCAGCCGAAGGATAAGCGTTAGCGAGTTTTACATAAGAGTAGGCACTGAAGCTTGCAACGATGGCCGCCACAAAAAATGCCAAGGGAAACCACGTGCCTGCTAGGTCGGCAATTTGTCCGGTCAGCGCAAAAATACCTGCGCCAATCATCACCCCGGTTCCCATTGAAACCGCCCCTGTTAAACTTAAACTTCCTTTTTCATAATCATCATGTTTATTCATACAATTCTCCGATAATCCTTATTCATAATTCATACTTCTATTCGCAGACTTAACCTAACTATGAAGGCTTTGAATTGCCTGTGACCAAGCGGATATGGACAACTAAACTACCTATATACCCATCACCAATCAAAGTGCAGGGTTTCAGTGGCAATTAAAACCATTTTAGGCAAGTAAAATAATGTAAGCATAGTCATTCTATGTTTTGATTATCTAACGCAGTATAAAGTGATTTTAAACCCATCAAAGAAGCGCTTGAGAAAAATTACTTCATCGTTGCTGCGACTTATAATGGAACAACGATATTTCAGATAATCTAATATCAATAACTTATAAACCCTCTAACTACTTTCTTTATTTCAATTAATTTATATGTCTTCCAAACGATTAGCACCTTGAACCATTTGCATAACATGGCTTTCTTCAAACTCTATTAACTGCTTTAATAACTCTTCCATAGGAGGAGTATCAGCTTTTGCATACAAATGCTTATACAATGATATTATCTGATAATGCTGAGACACTACGGTTTCAATTATTTTACTTAAATCCATCTCTACAAAGTATCCATCACAATAATCATGTATTTGAATGGGTTTTCGGTCTAAATATTCTAAACACCAAGTATTTAATACGCTTGCTCTAGACGTATCAACAAAACCTTGAATAACTGTGGCCAGTACATTTTCATGTCCAGATAGGTAACTCAACAACATCACTCCACGTTCACTCTCATGATGCTCTGAACAATGAACCATACACTCAGATAAGTTTCGGTGTGTTGCTTTCGTCCACTCAAGTAAGTCTTTTAATGTTTCTATTTTCATGATTAATTCCTTAATATTTTATATAACGATTAATTTACTGAATTAGTTCAAAATCATTTACTAACTTGTGATTGTTGCCAAAATGCTCTCCATTGGGTCTTCATTGGTATGAACATCGGCGTTTTAGCTTTATATTCAGTATATTCTTGACCAAATTCGGCGATAACTGTTTTTTCTTCTCTCAGTGCCAGTCGATAATAAATAAATATAATAACCGGAAACAAACCTACTGAGAATAAAGTAGGCCAATGTATAACTCCCTCACCAAACAGTGCAATAAAAAGCCCGGTGTACTGTGGATGACGAGCTAATGCATAAAGTCCCGTAGTAACTAATGTTTTTTTCTCGCGCGCCTTGTAGACTTGTCGCCAGCCTTGAAAAAACAAACCAATACCAAAAAACAACAAAAAATAACCTAAGATCATTGCTATAAACATGCCTGTTTCGCCCATACCTAGTAAAGAAGACCACAGGTTGGAATTTAACTCTGTGCCATCTAGTCCACCAAAGCGTGCGAGTAAATAAATAGTGAGAGGAAAACCATACATTTCTGCATATAACGCAATGATAAAAGCTTGTACAACACCTGCACCAGCCCACTCGCGCCAATTTTTAGGGGCTAAGTAACGGTATAAAACCCATGAAGCAATCACTATCATGATAGCCGACATGGCCCAAACTCCTGAATGTGAAAATTCCATAATCAATCCTTAATTATTCGTTATTTTTTATGTAAACCAGTAGGTGGTTTATGACAACAACTCGATACGTGCTCAGCATTATCTTTTATATTTTGGTCGACAAATTTATAATAATTTTCTTTAAAGTGATTCCACCAACCATCAGCAATATAAGCACCATAACGGGTGATAATTTGCTCTATTTCTTCCAAGTTAGTATGCGTTGCGTCATAAGCAACACTAAATACTTGCTCTTTATCATTATACGAAACGGTATCTATACCGTGAATAAGATCAATTTCAGCTAACAATGCTGATTTATTATCATCAGTAATATGATCAAGCTTTAGATGCCTACTCACTAAGTTCAGCTCATTAACGCCAACGCGGTGTTTTATGTTAGTCATAGTAAAATCTCCGTTTTATGTTGTTTACTCTTTTGAACATTTAACTTTATGGCCAAAATAGTTATATAATGGCACCCAAATTAACGCGATGTACCACCCGTAGGCATAGCTCTCAGCAGCACCTAAGAAAAAGCTTTGCCATGATATCCACGTAAAACCTGGTAACAATTTTAACCACACGGTGTACATCGCGTGTTCTGGCAGAGTGAGATCGAATATCACACAGATTGTAAAACTCATTAGCAAAAACAAACTAGTGGCATTGCCAAAGGCAAAAAGGGACATTTTATGCTTCATTTTTATGTTCCTTTTTAACGGCAAATTTATTAGGTTTTTGGCTTAACTGTTCAATATTATGATCAAACTCATCTAAACAAGATTTAGAACAAAAGCGAAACAATTTACCATCAACTAATTCGCCATAACCTTCGTTGTCTGCTACAACTTTTCCGCAAACGGGGTCCATAAAAACTGCATCATTTGATTTTTTATCTGCTTCACTATGATGGCCATGTACCATATGTGAGCCGCAGCCAAAGCGCATCAGAAAATAAAAAAATATGGCGTAAAACAATAATGACAATAAACCTTCCATAATTGATCTCCTATTAGATTATGTTAGGTGAAAAAAGCGTGATACCTAATCCCTACCACGCAAGAGAGAACCCTTTATTTATTTAATTGCACCATATCACTTTTATTAACAGTCCCTTTTAAAACTGACACTTTAGCAAAGTGTTGATCTATAATTTCTTCAATTATAACTTGTCCTTTTTCCACTTTTGTAAAAGTTCTCGTGCCTCTTCCATAGTTGTTATTCATAATAAACCGATATGTATTAAGAATTTGACCAACTTTTGCTCCATCATCTAAACCAACACATACGACAATATTATTAGGTAAGTCTGAAACGACTTGACCACGCATTAAATAGTTATGTGAAAAGTCGCTGTTTGCACAACCTGTGAGTACTACCGCAAAAACGACAAGAGCTATTATTTTAGCTAGCATAATTAATTCCTATTATTAAAGTGTTTGATTGAATTTAACGTTTTCTTTTAATCGAACTTGGGGGTGTTCTATGACAGCTCCAGGGTTCATGTTCGGAATTATCTTTTATATTTTGATCACAAAACTTGTAATAACCTTCTTTGGTGTGAGTCCACCAGTCATCATGGATATCTACACCATGTTTTCTGATAACATCTTCAATACCATCAAGATTCAAATTAACGGCATCGTAAGCTAAATGAATAGATTCGTCCTTTCGATTAAATGAAACCTCGTCTAAACCAAACATCTTGTCTATTTCTTCAATTAATGGATCTATATTCTGCTCGGTTGCCTTTGATAGCCTGAGGTTTCTAATAACTAAGTTATTTTCTCTAACGCCAACTCTATGCTCTAAATCAGTCATAAATTTCTCCTTTAATGTTTCTATATTCTATTTTTGTTGCTCATTACGTTTAAAATCTAATACTGCCTAGTCTTTTGGTATTGACCTAAATGAGGGTTGCTTGTTACTCATTTTTTCCTAAGGGACTATCACTCAAAGGATCAATGAAGTTAAAATCACTACTTTGAGCAGGTGTTTTTTCATAAACCCATAACAATTCGTCGACACTGGTAATAGCGACAAGTCCTTCACTATCTAAGCCAACATCAGCTATTTCCATGATTAAACCCGCAACCTTCTGTGCATGTATGTCAACGGTATAAACTTCTATTTGTTTATGTGTCACTAGGCCATCTTTAGAGTATGTATTACAATAATTTCCTCTACCGCTCACCGGATGGATAGTAAAGCCTTTTACCCCGTGCGCATTGAGGGCTTTTGCCACATTGTCTAACTGGATTTCATTTATAATCGCTGTTATTTTTTTAAGCTTCATCTCTTTCACCTTTACCTATTCAACGACTAAAGTGCCGGTATACATTTTCATTGGGCAATGAAATAAATACTCGCCCGGCGACATCGAGGGCAAATCAATATTCCTACTTACATCCAACGGCAATTCTTCACTTATTTCAAATTCAGGAAATAACACTGTTGCTGCACAAGGACTGCCATCTTTACGGAGAAACTGTAGTGATGTTTTCTTTCCCGCTGCAACTTTTATTCTTGATGGTTGATAAACGCCGTTATTCACAATTATCGTTATGTTTTCTGACCTTGAGTCAACGGCCTTTGCTGGTTTATATAACCAAAACCACCAAATAATTAGCCCTATAAGCACTAACCCTAATAAATTAATTATCATCATTTTATTTACTCCTTGTTCATCATGTTAGTGTTCTTTAGGCTTAAAAAATCTCAAGCGATTAGCATTACTTACTACGGTCAAAGAAGAGAATGCCATTGCAGCGCCTGCAATAACGGGATTTAGCATAAGACCAAAAAATGGATAGAGTAATCCAGCGGCAAAGGGAACGCCTGCAATGTTATAAATAAATGCACCAAAAAGATTTTGCTTAATATTGCGCAACGTTGCTTTACTTACCGCTATTGCGTCAGCAAGACCATGTAACGAACCGCGCATTAAAGTAATATCTGCACTCTCAATAGCGACATCAGTTCCTGTACCAATAGCAAAGCCAACATTAGCTAAGGCCAATGCAGGGGCATCATTAATTCCATCTCCGGTCATACCTACTATTTCGCCTTGCGCTTGCAACTCAGCAACTTTATTTGATTTTTCTTCGGGTAATACCTCAGCAAAAACTTCTGTAATACCGACTTTTTTGGCCACTGCATTGGCGGTCGCGCTATTATCTCCTGTCAGCATAATGACGCGAATTCCATTCGCTTGAAGTCTTTTTATAGCATCGGTTGAGTCTTTCTTAATGGGATCAGATACTGCAATTATTGCAGCGAGTTTATTATCTATGGCCAAATACATTGGCGTTTTAGCTTCATCGGCAAGCTTTTGTGCTTTATTAACAAAGTCATTTAACACAACATCATTTTTTAACATTAACTTTTGATTACCAAAAAGTATTTTTTGACCATTTAATTGCGCTTCAACACCATGCCCAGTAATTGCTTGAAATTCGTTAACACTCTTAGGCTCAATACCTTTTTCAATAGCAGAATCGACTATTGCTTGTGCTAGAGGGTGCTCAGAGCCACTTTCTATACTGGCGGCAACGGTCAAAATATATGCTTCTGTATATTGTTCGTCTGAGATAATAAAATCAGTTACTTTAGGAGCGCCTTCGGTAATTGTTCCTGTTTTATCTAAAATCATAGCGGTAATTTTTGACGCTGTTTGCAATGCTTCACCATTACGGATCAACACCCCTGCTTCCGCAGCTTTACCAACGCCAACCATTACTGACATAGGGGTTGCTAAGCCAAGCGCACAAGGACAAGCGATAATCAAAACCGTTGTTGCTGAGATTACAGCAAAAGCTAAGGTCGGCTCAGGACCAAAGTTAAGCCATACTAATGCGCTAACAATGGCAATAATCATCACAACAGGGACAAAATAAGCCGAAATGATATCAGCTAGACGACCAATAGGTGGTTTTGAGTTCTGCGCCCTTTTAACCATATTAATAATTTGCGCTAATGCCGTATCTTTACCAACCCTGGTTGCTTTAAATAGAATGGATCCTGTTTTATTTAACGTACCTGCAACGATTTCATCCTCTTCAACTTTTTCAACAGGCATGGGCTCCCCAGTTAACATCGACTCATCGATTGAGGTACGTCCCTGTGTTACAACACCATCGACTGGAATTTTTTCTCCCGGTCTTACTCGCACAATGTCATTGAGTAAGACCTGTTCGATAGCGATATCAATTTCTTTCTCATCACGTACTACACGGGCAGTTTTTGCTTGCAAACCAATTAAGCGCTTTATTGCTTCACTTGTTCTTCCTCTTGCTTTTACTTCAAGTGCTAATCCTAAGTTGATTAACCCAATGATCATGGCTGTCGCTTCAAAGTAAACATGTCGGGCCATCTCTGGTAATGCCATAGGAAAGAGCACAACAACCATGGAATAGACCCATGCAGTGCCCGTACCTATCGCTATTAAGGTATCCATGTTAGCGTTGTGATTTATAAATGACTTCCAAGCACCAATATAAAAATGTTTACCGGCAAAATACATAATAGCTGCGCATAAGATACCTATAAATAACCACACACCTCGCTCTAGCGATGTTTCAACGGTCATAGGGCCACCAAAAACGCTATAAATCATCAGTGGTACACCTAGTCCAAGAGCAATCCACACCTGCCTCATTAAGCTTGTGTAGTATTTTTCGTCGGCAAGTTCTTTTTCATCCAATAAATCATCATCGCTAATATCATTAGCACTGCTAGCGTTGTAACCTATCGTTTCAATAGCCTTAATAAGAACTGTAGATTCAACGTCTCCACTTATAGTTACTGTTCGTAGTGCAAAATTCATTTCTGCGCTATCTACGCCATTAATCTGGTTTAAAGCCATTTCAATCTTACCGACGCAACTGGCACATCCAGCTCCCTCAATAATCAATTCTTGAGTATTTTTACTACTTGTATTGCCCGTTAATTTATCCATTATTACCTCTTTGATGCGCATCACCTTCACTCTCACCTTCAATGAGGTGACAAATCATGTCCCCTGTGGGGGCTTTATTGGGTTTGCTCTGCCAATCATCCATGGCTTTTTTTAATCTCTTTCTTAATATCAATGTTGCTTGAAACTGTTTTTCCGTTTCTGCAAGGCGATGCTCCACAATTTCTCTAACCAATGGGCAAGCAGTATTTCCCTTATCCGATTCAGATAAAATACCTTTGATTTCTTCTACTGAAAAATCTAATTGTCTAGCACTGAGAATAAATTTAAGTCTTTGTTGAGTTTTTTTACCATAGGTTTTATAACCATTATTAGGACTTTTAATCGGCACAATAAGTCCAATTCTGGTGTAATACCTCACCGTATCTGGTGTTGTATCCATAGCGTTCGCTAATTCAGTTACTCTCATCACAAGAATCCTTTGTCATAACATACAAAATAAGTGTTCATTTAATAACCTATGATTAGCTTACACCTGTGCCTAAGGCATGGGTCAAGTGACCATTAGTAAATTTATTTTTTTGAAAAAAACTGTTAAGCCCACGGATTAATAGCCAAAAATGGGGGAATTAACTACCATAGTTAGACTTAACAGCTTAAAAGGGTTAGATCGATGTGCGTGCTAAAGACGCACTGATCCTAGGACTAAATATGTATAGGAGGTCTAAATAAGTTCAGGTGAACACCTGAATTTGGGTATTTTTTTTGAATTGAAAATCTATTCCCTTGATTAGTGAATAGCATATATTTCTGTTCTGTAGTTTGTGCCGAAATAGAGGCAGTAGAGCTGAAGCAACTTCCCATGTCACCACATAAACAATCACCAGAGCTGCAATCATCACATTTTTTATGGGAAGAAATTTTATTTTTTGAAATTGAGCCATGTTTATGCATGTTCAATCTTGAGGTTAAGTGAGAATCTTTATCTGACGTGACAGCAGTTTCGCTGTCCATGTTATCGCATTTCATTGGTGCATACGCAGCAAAACTTTGTTGTGTAAACAACAAAGTAATAATAATCACGATAGAACATTTAAAATGAGATAACATACTTACCCATAAAGTAACCATTTTACACGCTTAATAATAGTTTATTTCTTATTATTTGTCATGCTTTAGATCAAAGAAACGTGTCAAACCTAAGTTTAATTTTAATAAGTAATATTCAATATAAATATCAGATAGATAAATAGCGAAAGCATACATAACACTACGCATATTGTCGCTAAAACCTATCTAATAACGTTCTGTTTTGTTAAGCGTTTTAGTCGCGACGAGTAGTATGTAGCCTAGTCATTCTAGACAAATACTACTCAACAAAGAATAAGACGTTTTTAGCCGGAACTTTCGGATTATCATCAGTAACGTATCAGACAAGATACTATGAATACCGTTACTTGACCTGCTTTTCCGTAATATTACTATAATCTCATCTAGCCTAAGGTTATAGGCATCACATGGTCACCAGCGACATAGAATTTTTATGCACACAAACAATTCCATCGAGAGCATTAATAGCCAGTAAACTGTCATCTTCAAACACGACATGCCCAGGCTTTAAGCTATGTTTATAATCTATTATCTCTAGATGAGATGTTGCCCATAACTCTTGTTCTAACTTTACAATTAAACCTATATGACCAAAGCATCTCATTTGTTTTTGAATATCCTTTATCGGTGAATTCCAATCTAAAACTCTCTCCGAGCCATTGATTTTTGCCCAGTAACTATGACCTTTTTGTGGATAAGCTAATTGATAATAATAATCAATATCTTGAAAAAAAACCTTCAATAATTTTACAGATTCAAGGTGTACCTTTATCATTAATGTAGTTAAACTTTCATCTATTGATTGTGGTATTTTGGACTGTAAGACAATATCTCCAGAGTCAAAACTATCACGTATTTTGTGTATCGTTACACCAGAAAACTCTGGTAATTTGATTAAATAAGGTAAAGGAGTAGGTCCTCTTCCCTCAGGTAATAATGTTGGATGTATATTGATTGCATACTTGACCTTTGTAACAGGAACTAAATAAGAATACTCAGCAATAATAAACATCTCTGCTCCTAGTGAAATTAATTGATTTAATTCACTCAGATTAGGCTTATGATTATGCAAAGGAATACAATTATTCTCACACAACCTATCTATAATAGATGAGTCATGTGGTGAGTTATTTTTATATACCCTTAGTATTTGATGACCTTCTGCCAGTAAATATTTTAAGCACGAGGAAAATAAATTATTTCCTAAGTAAACAATTTTCATACACTACTCTTATTGTTTTTTTATATTTTCAAAGAAAAAAGCAGTAAAGCCTAGTGCCTCGCCTTTATTCGATATCACTCCAGTCATCGTCTTCATTTTTTACTTGGTTACAACTCCCTTTAAATTGGGCTAGCTTTTATATAAAAAAATATTAATCTACTGCCGTAAGCACCTGATATTGTTCAGGTGTTAATGTTGGTAATCTTTTTATAAATGCGACCATTGCCCAAATACGTTGATCATCGTGAGTTTTACCCCAAGCAGGCATTCCAGACGCTTTAATACCATGTTTAATCACCCAAAAATTTTTACGATCATTTTGTGCCCCATCGCCATGCTCGTGACCTTTATGACTCTCAGCAGCAATAGTTAAATTAGGTGGTGCTGGATATAAACCTAAGCTCATATCACTTTCTGTTTGTCCTGGAGCTAAATGACAACTTGAGCACATAAATTCATAGTC
The DNA here is from genome assembly GCF_005885605.1 of Colwellia ponticola. Classification (GTDB taxonomy): domain Bacteria; phylum Pseudomonadota; class Gammaproteobacteria; order Enterobacterales; family Alteromonadaceae; genus Colwellia; species Colwellia ponticola. Next base: position 30,769 of record NZ_SZVP01000018.1, read on the forward strand.
AGAACCACCTGTTAATAACAAGTCAGGAACGTCTAAATCAGGTACTTCAATATTTTCAGCGGCCTTTTTTATCGAATTTTCTCTGGTTTCTTCTAAAATCCAATAAACAAAATCACTGTGTGGTTCATCAGCAGCTACATCGACAATTCCTGAATACATGACTGTTGTCACGACTCCTAACCCTAAAATAACAAATAGCAGTAATAATTTAAGCATTTTCATCGCTTTTCCTTAGTCGTTATAAGTCACTTAGCGCATAATTTGCGCTAAGTGTTTTCTCAACATTTATTAATGTTCGTCGTGGTCATCTTTTTTCTCATTTTTATCCGTCATTTTTTTCATTTTGCTGTGGTCCATTTCTTTGCTCATCTTACTATGGTCCATCTTGTCGTTTGATTTTTCAGCTTGTTTCATACATTTTTTCATCATGGCGATAGCAACAGGATCTGTCATATCCATCTTGCTATGATCCATTTTGCTACAATCAGCTTTTTCAGCCTTTTTCACATGCATACTGGGGTCATGTGCTGTAGCTGCCATTGATAAAGTAATGGTTGGTATTAATACCAATGCGACTTTACTGGCTTTTTTAAGTAATGCTGTTTTCATGGTTTACTCCTACGTTAGTCATTAAGGTTTTTAGGTAAATTCATCAAATGCAATGTTCTTTGCATTAACATTATTTGTTTTTAACAAATTAATGGTTGCAGACATCATGTTATTAGGCCCACATAGGTAAAATTCTACATTTTCAATTTGGTAAATACTGTTGATATGTAATTTCAGTAAGTCTTGAACATACCCTTTAGCTCCAGACCAGCCATTAGGTGGTCTGGATAATACAGGGTAGTAATGGAAGTGCGGATGGCGTTTTGATAACTTGAAAAACTCATCTTTATATAACAAATCAGTCTCTGACCTAGCACCATAAAAAAAATAAATATCTCTATTGGTATGCCTACCTTTATCCGTCTGATTAAGTTGTTCTTCTATCAAAGATCTTAAAGGAGCTATACCTGAACCCGCACCAATTAACATCATAGTTTTGTTACTCGGTGGTTTTGCGTAAAAGCGTTCAAATGGTCCTACTGCTTCTATTGTTTGCCCTAATCCTAAGTTGCATAGGTAATTAGAGCCGACCCCCGGAAGTACACTCTTATTGGGGGAATTCTGAATTTTTATTGTAAATATTAATTCATTCGCTCCACCTTCAATTTGGCCATTACCATTTGCCAAAGAGTAGCTTCGGCTACAAGCTTTATGCTCATATTCCAAATGTTCTGTATCATGCCAATGACGTTTGAATGCGTCAGGAAGACGCATGGGAATAGAAACTCCTTTCGCTGGTGGAATATAGAAGCGTATATGCGCCCCCGCTTTAAAGGTTAAGTTATAGCCACCAATAATTTTGAATCTAAGCTCTTTAATATACGGACTAATAAACTCACTATTTGTTAATTCCAGTGTATGTTTTTTTGCTTGAGTTACATCAACTAACGTTAGTTTTTCAATTTCAGTTGCATCATGTTGACAAGCTAAGCGGTAACCTTGTTGTAATTGTTCATCCGTAAAATGAACATGCTCTGTTGAGGTGATTTTAGTCTTTTTATCACACCGTATTTTGCACTGCCCACAAGAACCACCTCCGCCACATGTTGAAGATAAAGCAATATCATGCTCAATGAGCTCATCAAGTAAACTTGATTTTGTAGTTACTTCAAACTCGCCCATCGGTTGCTGATTCATATCAAAAAGTAGTAATTTACGTTTTTTTATTCCAAAATTAACTTTATATTGACCATTAATGCCTAGTTCAATCGTCCAAATAAAACCTGTTAGGGCAAAGAAGAATGTAAAAATAGCAAAGATAATAATTTGAATATTGTTAAAGCTTCCTTCTACGCCATAATCCATAAAGTGCAACATAAAAAATATGTCCGCAAACCGTTTATCATCATTGCTATGCTTAACTACTCGACCTGATCCTGCATCAATATAAACACTGGTATTCACCTCATCAGCATAATTAATTTGCCAAACATTATTTTGTTCACGAGGAATATCGTCATAAGGTGGAGACATTTTAATGACACTACTAATTCCTGCTTTTCCTTTATAAGAAGCCTGAGCAAGCTCGCTTGCCATTACTTCATCAATAATCACTTCCCTACCCGAATATGCATCGACTAAGGAATAGTTATTATTAAAATGACTATACAAACTTCTATCATGCGTCAGTAAATAGTATGGATGTTCCAATAACGATATCTGTGTAAGTGACACCGTGGGTTTTGATTTAAGTAAAACACTTTGTGGCTCAACGAGGTTATTTTCATTTACTTCAGCAATAGCAGGACGTTGGCTAAATTTCTCTCCAGAAGTCTTTTGGTGATCCATCAAATTAAAAAACAAACCAGTGCTTAGCCAAATTAAAAGTTGTAAACCAACCAAAATTGAAAGCCACTTATGTATTTTTTTAAGGAGAAACATGATTAATTCCTTCCTCATTACTGCTAGCATTTAAAGGTTTGAATTTAGTTACTTTAGTTTTTTTAAAAATCACAAAATAACTTAAGATAGCACCAAATATTGATGCCATAATTGAAAATATAGTAAACAAAAATAAGAGTTTATTACTTGGGTCCTCTTCTTCGTAATCCATAACATGTAAGCTAAACATCAAATCAAAAATGCGCCAAAACTCATGACGTTTACTGACTAATGTTCCTGTTTGAGCAGAAACATAAATCGATGGATTACCAAAGTCATTGAAGTTAATTCGCCAAGCAGGTAAAGCCCTACGACTTAATTCTATTGGCGGGTTCTCAGTGAGCAAATAAGCATCCGTAACATCACCATTCCCACTGTAATAGTACTTTGCAGCTTTAATAGCATCATTAGAATTTATTGGTGATATTTCATGACCGTTACTGGCATTAATGACATATTTCTCATCAAGCAGAGTAAAACGGTAAACTTCTTGACCAACGAAAAGTCCTACTTCTATATTTTCTAAATGAGGAAACCGTTTCCGTAATGCTGATAAAGGATAAGTAATTTTATTAGCATTAATTTTAGCTTGGTGATTAATCACCAAGCTATCTCCATGAATATAGTCAATATCAAGAATCACCATATAAGCACCTGATATCGACCAAATCAAAAACTGTATACCTAAAAATAACATTAACCATTTGTGAAATTTTCGGCTAGTTTTCAATAAATTCATAGAATTATGCCTTTGACTCTATACTTTTTATTGATGATGAACGCCATAAATAAAATAATACAGGTAACACAAGTAACGTCAAAATAACCGCACTTAACATACCGCCAACCATTGGTGCCGCAATGCGGCTCATCACTTCTGAGCCTGTACCTGTACCGTATAAAATAGGTAGCAAACCCACAATGATAGCGGCGGCTGTCATCATAACGGGGCGAACGCGCATACCAGCACCATGTAGAACTGCCTGTAAAACATCTTCTTTTGTCGTGGCAATATTTTTTAAGTGGTGCTCACTGAGCATTTTTTGGTAAGCTTGATTTAAGTAAACCAGCATAATAACGCCTATCTCTACAGCAACCCCCGCTAACGCGATAAAACCAACACCAACCGCCACAGAGAAGTTATACCCTTCTAAATACATTAACCATATACTACCAACCATTGCTAACGGTAAAGTACCCATAATCATCGCGACTTCAATTACATTTCGAAAGTTAAGATAAAGTAAAATAACGATAATAAATAAGGTTAATGGAATTACGTAAGTCAGCTTAGCTTTAGCTCGTTGCATATATTCATATTGTCCAGCCCAAGATATTGAGTAACCAGCAGGTAGCACTAATTTATCAGTTACCACTTGCTGGGCAGCTTCAACATAAGTCCCGACATCAACGCCTTCAATATCAACAAAAGCCCAGCCATTTAAACGTGCATTTTCAGATTTAATACCTGGTGGGCCATCTTCTACAACAATATTAGCAACATCTCCTAATGAAATTCGTTGTCCATTAGGGGTAACTATTGGTAGTAAAGATAACTGTTCAGGTGAGTCACGATAATCTTGAGGATAGCGCAGACTCACTGGGTAACGCTCTAAACCTTCAACCGTTTGAGTAACATTCATCCCACCAATAGCAGTAGCGACCACTTGCTGTATTTCAGCAATATTTAACCCATAACGAGCGGCTTTGGCTCGCTGAATATCAACCTTTATATATCGACCTCCAGCAACACGTTCTGAATAAACCGATGCGGTGCCAGGTACATCGGCTAAAAGGACCTCTATTTGCTTACCTATGTCTTGGATAACATCTAGTTTAGGTCCCGCAATTTTTATTCCTACTGGTGTTTTAATTCCTGTTGCTAACATATCAATACGTGTCTTAATTGGCATAACCCAAGCGTTAGTAACACCTGGTAGTTTCACTAAGGCATCTAGTTCTTTTTTCAAACTTTCTGTAGTTACCCCTTCTCGCCACTGGTCGTGCGGTTTAAGTTGGATGAACGTTTCAATCATAGTAAGCGGCGCAGGGTCTGTCGCGGTTTCAGCTCGACCTACTTTACCAAACACGGTTTTTACTTCTGGAACCGTTTTGATCAGTTTGTCTGTTTGCTGTAAAAGTTGACGTGCTTGACCAATAGAAATACCCGGATAGGTAGTAGGCATATACATCAAATCACCTTCATCAAGCGGAGGAATGAACTCACTACCAATTTTATCCAGAGGATATATCCCAATAGCAAGCACAGCTAATGCCGCTACTAAGGTCATTTTTGGAAAACGTAAAACCGTTTTTAAAGCTGGTACGTAGATAAAGGTCAAGAATCTATTTACCGGGTTTTTATGCTCAGGTAATACTTTACCTCGAATAAAGTAGCCCATCAGTACAGGTACTAAGGTAATTGCCAATGCAGCAGAAGCAGCCATGGCATAGGTTTTGGTAAATGCTAGCGGCGCAAACATTTTTCCTTCTTGCGCTTCTAGCGTAAATACAGGAATAAAACTAACCGTAATAATTAATAAACTAAAGAATAATGCCGGCCCAACTTCCGAAGCCGACTCAGTAACAATTTGCCAACGATTTTCATTGGTTAGAGGTGTTTTTTCCATATGCTTATGCATGTTTTCAATCATGACGATAGCACCATCAATCATCGCGCCAATGGCTATTGCAATACCGCCTAATGACATGATATTAGCGTTAAGCCCTTGCATATGCATAATAATAAAAGCGGTCAAAATGCCTACCGGTAAACTGACAATCGCCACTAAAGAAGAACGGACATGAAAGAGGAAGATAATACAAACTAACGCGACCACACCAAACTCTTCTAAAAGCTTATACGCCAAGTTATCAACTGCTCTTTCTATCAATGCAGAACGATCATAAACAGGTACTATTTCAACGCCTTCTGGCAGTCCTTTTTTAAGCTGTTCAAGTTTTTCTTTTACATTTTTTATGACTTCTTGAGCGTTTTCACCAAAACGCATCACAACGATGCCGCCAACGGTTTCACCTTCACCGTTAAGCTCAGCAATACCACGACGCATTTGTGGCCCAGTACCAATATCGGCAACATCCTTTAGTAGTAATGGTGTGCCATTCTGGTTAACCCCTAATGGAATATTTTCTAAGTCCTCTACACTTTTGATGTATCCAGTAGCCCTCACCATGTATTCAGCTTCGGCCATTTCAACCACTGAGGCACCTATTTCCTGATTACCCTGTTTAATAGCGGTTTGAATAAGTGAAAGTGGAATACCAAAGGCTCGTAACTTATCAGGATCAACCCTCACTTGATATTGCTTAACCATACCGCCAAGCGCAGAAACTTCTGATACGCCGGGTACTGTTTGTAACTCAAACTTTAAGAACCAATCTTGTAAACTACGTAATTGGCTTAAATCATGTTGACCTGTTTTATCGGTAAGGGCGTACAAATATATCCAACCAACGCCTGTTGCATCGGGACCCAATTGAGGTCTAGCATCGCTAGGTAAATTAGGAGCAACTTGACTTAAATACTCAAGTACCCTTGAACGTGCCCAATAAAGGTCAGTATCTTCATCAAAAATGACATAAACATAAGAGTCGCCAAAAAATGAATAACCTCGCACCGTAACAGCACCTGGTACAGACAGCATTGCAGTGGTCATTGGATAAGTCACCTGATCTTCAACCACTTGTGGTGCTTGACCTGGATAGCTGGTTTTTATTATCACTTGCACATCGGAGAGATCAGGCAAGGCATCAATAGGTGTTTTACTGACTGAATAAAGCCCAGCAGCGACAAGTAAAAATGTTGCCAGTAAGACAAAAAACCGATTGGTGACAGACCAACGAATGATAGACGTTATCATCATTATTCTCCTTCATCGCTAGCAGCATTTTTCATTGCTGAATCAGGTGAAGTCATTGCCATCGCACTGACAATAATAAAATTATTATCTCGAATTTCAAAAGTGAACATCACATAAGCATCATTATAAAATAAAGTCATATCAACATTATTATCAACAATAAAATCAACTCTATCAGCTGCACGTCCCCATTCTATAATGGCTTCACGATCAATGGTGACCATTCTATGATCCACCATTGCCGAAACAACTGTCCCGTTCACTGTGGCCGAGGAAATTGTGTCAGAAGAAACGCTTGTATTATTACTCATATCCATTGACTCTTCTTCTTGAGCAACCCCATGATTCATACGCTTAAAATCAGATGATTTACTTGATTCAGAATCAAGTAAAAATTGTGCCGAACTGACAACTTTCTCCCCAGTGCTAAGCCCTTTAAGTATTTCGACACTTTCACTGTCATAACGACCCACAGCAACCTCAACAGATTTGAAGCTACCTTCACCAAGAGCAAGCACAACCCTGTCTTGATTGCCTGTTCTGATCAGTGCTTCTTTTGGAATAAGTAGCGCTTGTTCATCCCCCGTTGTATGAATAGCAATTTGTGCAAACATATTAGGCTTAAAATCACCGTCTTCATTATTGAAGCGCAAACGTACTTTCACCGTACGTGTTTTAGCATCAAGTGTTGGATAGATATAATCCACTTTACCTTGCCAAGTTTTACCGGGTAAATAATCAAGTGTCATCGTGACTTGTGTATCTGTTTTTACTTGGTTTGCTTGCCTTTCAAAAACCTCAGCTTCAACCCACACTTCTGATAAGTCTCCAATTGACATCAACGTAGAGCCAGGTTTAACGAAAAAACCTTCACGTATGTTAAGGTTTTCAACAACACCATTCTGTGGTGAATAGAATGTTATTCTCTGTTCAACTTTTCTCGTTTTTTTAAGTGTTACAATGGCAGATTTAGGTAACTGTAGAGCTGACAATCTATTTTCCGCGGCAGTGATTAATCGACTATTATTTCGATCTAATGCCAACAACAACTCTTCTTGCGCATTGACTAACTCAGGAGAATAGATATCGTATAAAGGTTGGTTCTTTTTAACTGGATCTCCAACAGCCTTAACATATAGCTTCTCAATCCACCCTTGAACTCGCGGGTGAATATGAATAAGCTTATCTTCATTGTAAGTAACATAACCCACTGTGTTTATTTCGGTATGTAATGGCTTGTAACTTGCTATAGTTGTACGTACTCCTAAGTTATTGACAACATCGGGTGAGATGCGGATTGTACCTGGTCCTTCATCAGGCCCTTTGCCACCATCATCATAAACAGGCACTAAATCCATCCCCATCGGCGATTTACCCGGCTTGTCTCTCTTATAGTTTGCATCCATTGGCGCTACCCAATAAAGTGGTTTTTTCTCATCAGATGCAATACTATTTACTTGATCACTACCGGAGGGAGCGATTAAATTAGTTGCACCAAAAGTGATAATACCGCCGATAATCATGGCTATTACTATTGGTTTAATCTGCTTTCCTAGGGGGTTTTTGCTCATTATTATTCTCCCAAAATAGCAGTATGTTGCTTGCTATTTTCTAAATATTGTTGGTTATGTGAGACTGCAGAATTAAGACTGCCGATAAAAAGGTAATTAAGTTCTAGCAATATTTTCTGCTCTTCTACGTTTAAAGTCAGATCATCTATTTCGGCATTTAATACCGCAATTCGAGAACGTACTACTTCAGAAAAATCGCCATCATCATTGGTATAAGCGGTTAAAGAGGCTTCAGCTTGATCATGTATTTGTGGTAACAACCTTGATTTGTACAAATTTTGTCTGTCTTTTAAACGAAGCAACCTTCCTTTTGCGCTAGAGTAAGAGCCTAACAATTGTCTAAGTAATAATAATTTTTCTGTTTTAATCGCTTCTGTTTCATATACCGCTGATTGAACCTCTTTATCTTGTCTATTTGCCGTAAAAAGTGGTAAATCGAACGTGACACCAATAGAGAGTAAATCCGCTCGACTTCTGCCCATAGGATCATCCCCACGATAGCCATAACTTGCGTTTATACCCCACTCAGGTTTGTACTTTTGCTCCGCCAGCCTGATCCCTGTTTTAATCGCATTTACTTTTTTTTCTACAGCGATAACAGAGGGGTGATTTGCAAAGTATTCAATTAATGCTCCTGGCTGAAGCCAATTTTCTTTGGAGACTAAATCACGATTAAGTAAGTCTATTTCAGGTAGTTCTTGGCTAAGCACTATATTGTGTAAAGAAAAGTCAGTAACTAATGACGCTTCAACTACAGAGCTACTTCCCTTAGAAAATTGGCCTGTAGAAAATTTTGTTAACCATTGGGAAAGCATTCCTTCAAAACGATTTCTCTGCTGTTCCAATTGATCTAACCGATCTTCTAAACGTGTCAACTCTAGTTGTGCTCGAACAATATCTTGTTGACGTGTTTTACCTAAAGCTGATGAATAGCTTGCTTCAGCTACATCCGCTAACTGCTCAAACAGAGACCTATTACTTTCAATTAATGCAATACTTTGCTGTACTCTATAGGCATCCAACCACAGACTTCCTACAGTAACAGCTACTTGTGATTCCCTATCTCTTCTTTGATAAGGGTACGCTTCACTTTGAATTTTGAGCTGTTGGCTTTTAATACTTAAGGTATCTCCGCGAGGAAACATTTGTGAAATACCTATCTTAGCCTGTGTCATCCCTTCCTGAGCAAAATCAAAACCATTCGTCGGTAAACTTGCAATACCAATAGACATTTTCGGATCTGGTAATGTATTTACCGCAGAACTCATTGATTCAATCGCTCTTTGTTTATTAACATTACCCGTTAACCAAGGATCATTTTTTTGAGCTGTCTTGACCGCCTCTGCAAAAGATAAAGCAGTGTTGGCATTTATCGCTGGAGGCTGAGAAGCACCAACAGAAAAAATAGTAAAAGCTAGAATTCCTGCGCCGAATTTCATGCGAAATTTGCTATTATTATTTAGCTTATTCATTAGAACTGTTCCTCATAAGAATCAACATTGGCATAGATTTCATACGTGCCATCTGACTTTAAAAGTAGAACTTTGTATGGTTGAAACTTGTCACCAACTTCCATCCCCGGCGTACCTACTGGCATAGCTGGTACGGACAAACCGATAACATCTTCAGCGTGTTTCTCTTTCATAAATTTTTGGATAAATTTTGCCGGCACATGACCTTCAAAAGCATAACCATCTTTTGATATTGCGGTATGGCATGAGCGATATCTAGGCGCTATGCCCTTTTTATCTTTAATAGCAGCAAAACTTTGATAACTATGTATTTTTGATTCAAACCCATTATCATTGATGTGGCTGATCCACTTTTTACAACAACCACAGGTAGGACTTTTATAGACATCGAGGACAATAGATTGCAATGTAGTATTTTTTGATTGAGTAGCATTAGAAATTGCTTCGTCGTCAGAGCAACTAGCAAGTGTGAGTACTAAAACAACAGTAAATAGAACTTTTAAAGTAAGTTTATTTGAAAACATAACCCCCCCAATAGGGATATCAATTAATTTTATAATTAATTAGGTCATTTTTGATGAGGTTAGAAAGTATTTTTTAAAAACGAGATCAAAAAAGCCTAATACAGAAAATAGTTATATAAATGAACCAAATTTTGGACACATTTATTCTGTATTTAGCTTAGTATTGGAGGTCGGTATAAAGAGGTAGGTTGTTGGCTTAAGGCCAAACTAGAACAGGAAAGTATTTTAGATGATAAATCTGCGATGGGTTCGCTACCAACGGCGTCCTTCATGAACACAGCAATATTTGAGCAACCACCAGTAAAGCAGCTATTACATGTTTTAGAACAACAATCTTCCATTGATTTTTCTGAGCTATATGAATCAGCAAAAACCTCAGGAGCCATATTATGATTGTGGTGAGCCATCATTGACATATTTTGTGATTGCTCTTGACCATTCATTTCCATCATACTCATCATATGATAAGGCATAATAGTAGACGCCACTGTCTGACCAATGAAGGCCACACATATTAGCAATACTATTAATGCTTTAGAGAATGCTTTAGACAAGTTAAAAGCCACGAGTAACCTACAAAATATTATACTTACTTCAAATAATTACATAATTAATTTTTTTATTCAATAAATAAAAATTATAATTGAAATACGACAAAGCCATTTATACAAAAAATATTAGGCCACGCCTATAACGTCAATTAAACAATCCTCAATGTAAGATGATTACCGTGCAATGATAATACTCATTAGCTTGGATGTTTCTCAAGTTTAAACGAGGTATGTGTTATCTTTTCATCATATTGGTTATGAAATGACACTTTAATTAAAGCATCTTTCGGCAGTTCTTCTGGCAGATCAACTGTGAAATAATTACCGCCTCGACGCATTACTCGACGACCCAGAGTTGCAGTAGTCGTCATAATGACTTCACCCTCAAAATTGAATACTGAAATATCAATATATCCTTTTCGAGCTGCGAAACTTTTTGATGGTTTCATATGACCACTAACCTTAACAACGCCATTTTTATTAAATGCCGTCACATCAGAAATTTGCCACCTATAACTATTTTGATTTACAATTTTAATATCAATTGGAATCCCTGCGCAGCCAGATATTACAATGGAAGCTCCTATTATAAAGGGTAAAAAACATTTCATGATTATATTCTCGCTATAATAACGAATTGGTCCGATAGATAGGTATATGGGAGCATACCGTTCCCCCTATTTAGCTTAGAATTTAGCTTCCGAATTGACCTTGAGTACTTCACCTGACATAGACATTAACAAATAAATTGTTTCTGCACTGGTCTTATTAGTTGCGCTGATAACATAACGATTAGCTTCGACTGCAAATAATTTGTAATCATCAACGGTTAGCTCTTTCCAATTTGCATTTAACTTTCCCCACAGTAAAACCTAAATCTTTAAAAGTTAACTGTTGAGTCGCTTTCATTGCAATTTGAATAGCGGCCTTAGGACTGATTTTACCATGTTCGCCATGTGCAAGTGCTGAGCTAGTGCTAAACATTAGTGTAATAAATAAGCTTACGATTAATTTTTTCATTATAAACTCCAAGTATTATATAAATTTAATTTCAAATGTACTTTTACTTTATTCACTGATTTTTATGGCAATTATTTAAGGCCATGCTTGGTGTATTCACCTTTTACAATAAGTTGAACAGTGACTGGGGAGTCAGAGGTGTTTTTCCAATACCAACCATGAGAACCAGCAAATGGTGCCGTAAAACTGCCTTTCATTTCACCTAATGTTGCTATGGCATAACTTTCAAAATAGCCCGTAGTGTCGCCTTCGGGTTCACCATGTAAATCAAAATACAATGCTGAACTGTCCGTTATCCATTCGTATTCAAGCTTTTGGTATTGCGCCATGACAAATTTGTATTCAACTCCGCGTCCAGCAGGCACAATTATTTCAATTGTTTCTACTGTACTTTTTGAATTTTTTGATGTTTCCTGCAAAACAGGCGTTTCTGCTTTTACGTCATGAAAAACGGTTAGGCCAAGTTTATTTCCAATGCCTGATGGATCGATGTTGTATTCAGCAGGTAATATAATGGTGAACAACGTTACGGCTGCGAAGACTAAACTAAATAGCGTATATTTGATCAGCGCTGTATTCGTTAACGTAATAGCTTGTGGTGATGTTTCTTTTTCTTGTTGCATAGTTTTAGCTCTTAAAGTTTTAGCTTTTAAAATAAAAAGGGAGTTAATAAATTAATTAATGAAATAGCCCGTTAGTTGAAAGCCAACTAACATAAATCCGGCACTCATCAATAAACAATTTGTATTGGTCGCAAAGCGATTAAAGCTGCTGTGTTTACGCCAAAAATTAATGACTAAAAGAATAAAGGCCAAGGCAGTAAACTGTCCTAATTCAACCCCTATATTAAAAGCGATTAGATTGGCGATTAATCCATCATCTGGTAGTTGAAATTCTTGTAACTTGGTTGCTAAACCAAAGCCATGAAACAGTCCAAATATCAATACAGCCAGTTTAGCATTGGGTGATTTTCCAAAGAGTCGTTTAAAACCACCTAAATTATCAAAGCCCTTATAAACCACCGATAGTCCAATAATGGCATCAATTAAATAAGCATTAACTTGTATGTCACTGATCACGCCAAACAATAAGGTTAAGCTGTGTCCTAAGGTAAACATGCTGACATACAATAAAACATCACGACTTCTATATAAAAAGAACAGCACACCCACTAAGAACAATAAATGATCGTACCCCGTCACCATATGCTTAGCACCGATATACAAAAATGGGATGATTTGTACGCCAATATTTTGTAGTAAAAATGCTCGTGTGCTTTCATCGACACCATGAGCAAAGGCTTCAATCGGTAACCATATGGCAAGTAAAGCGATAACACTCAACAAGCCATAACGTTGCAAGATATTAGACATTAACTGTTTCCTTTGGATGAGTTGTTTCAGTAGAGGTTTCTTCGCGATGTAGCAAACGATATAAAGCAGGTAGCACGAATAGCGTCAATAGTGTTGAGGAAATTACCCCACCGATCACCACTGTTGCTAATGGGCGTTGAACCTCAGAGCCAATGCCCGTATTCAATGCCATAGGTACAAAACCTAATGAAGCAACGAACGCTGTGGTAAGTACGGGGCGAAACCTTGTCAATGCACCTTCAATAATTGCCGTATCTAAAGAACCTCCGTCACGTCGAAGATCACGTATAAACGAGACCATGACCAAACCATTTAAAATAGCGATGCCTGATAAAGCGATAAAGCCAACAGCGGCTGATATTGAAAAAGGTATATCTCTTAACAGTAAAGCAAAAATGCCCCCTGTTAAGGCTAATGGCACGCCAGTAAAGATGATCATAGAATCTTTAAATGAGCCTAAAGCTAAGAACAGCAGACCAATAATCATCACTAACGTAATAGGAACCACGATAGCTAGGCGCTCTGCTGCTGATTGTAACTTTTGGTAGGTGCCGCCATATTCAATCCAGTAACCCGCAGGTATTTCAACAGACTTATCAATGGATGCTTGAATATCCTGAACAAATGAGCCTAAGTCTCTGCCTCGAACGTTAGCGGTAACAACCATTCTACGTTTGCCATTTTCTCTATTAACTTGGTTTGCACCTTCAACCAATACCAATTCAGCAACTTCTTGCAATGGAACATAACTATTATCGAACATCTGTATGGGTAAGTAAGCCAAGGCATCAACATCCGTTCTTAGCTCCTCTGGAAGACGCACTACAATGTCTGCCCGTTGATCACCTTGATAAAACTTGCCAGCAATCGTACCGCCTAGCGCAGTTGAAAGTTGATCTTGTAGTTGCTTCACGCTTATTCCATATTTTGCTAGCTGGGCAAGTTTTGGATTAATCGTCATTAGAGGTAAACCAGTCGTTCTTTCTACTTGAATATCAGCAATTCCCTCAACATTAATAATAGCTGTGTTTATGCTCTTCCCTAACGCACTTAACGTCTCAAAGTCATCGCCAAACACTTTGATAGCCAACTCTGCACGAACCCCTGATAACAACTCATTAAAGCGCATTTGTATTGGTTGTAAGAATTCATATCGATTACCCGGTATAGGCTCTACTACGGTTGCTAATTCTTCTACAAATTGCGCTTTAGGTTTATTAGGATTTGGCCATTCGCTACGAGGTTTTAAAATAATAAAATTATCGGCAACACTTGGTGGTACGGCATCTGTTGCAACATCGGCTGTACCAATTTTTGCAAAGACACGTTCAACCTCTGGCATTTGAGTGATTTTTTCTTCTAAGGTTTTTTGTAAGGCGACAGCTTGCGACAATGACGTGCCAGGAATACGCAAGGCATGCATGGCGATATCACCTTCATCAAGGTTTGGCACAAATTCGCTACCGAGTTTATTGGCAGAAAATCCCGCTAAGCCGACAAGTCCAACAGCGAAAACGACAACAAACCAGCGAACTTTAAGCGCAAACATTAAAGAAGGACGATAAAGCGCTAAAGATGATTTTATAATGATATTTTCTTTTTCTTTAACCGGCCCTTTGAACAAAATAGCAATAGCTGCGGGCACAAAAGTTACTGATAAAAACATCGCACAACATAGGGCTATAACAACGGTTATTGCCATTGGGTGAAACATTTTACCTTCGACACCCGTAAGCGAAAAAATAGGTAAATATACGGCAGTTATAATAAATACGCCAAATAATGCCGGACGGATGACTTCTTTGGTCGCTTCATATACCAGTGCTAATCGTTCATTAACTGGCATGGTGCGACCATTCGCAGAAGCTGAGCTAAGCTTTCTCAAGCAGTTTTCAACGATGATAATTGCACCATCAACCAGTAATCCAAAATCTAACGCCCCTAAACTCATCAAATTGGCACTAACACCTACTTGTACCATGCCCGTTACGGTCATTAACATCGCAAATGGGATAACCGCAGCAGTCAGCAATGCCGCTCTCATATTGCCTAGTAATAAAAACAACACGACAATAACTAATAGCGCACCTTCAAAGAGGTTCATCTTTACGGTATCGAGTGTCTTTTCAACTAAGGTAGTACGGTCATACACAGCGGTAACGGTAATACCGATGGGTAAACTCGCTTTAACTTCTTCTAGCCTTAAGCCAACGGCTTTTGCAACATTTCGACTGTTTTCCCCGATGAGCATAAAGACCGTGCTCATCACAACTTCTCTACCATTTTGAGTTGCTGCACCTGTTCTTAATTCTTTTCCTTCTTGTACTTTAGCGACATCAGAAATTCGAATTACACTACCTTCAGTCGTCCTAACAGGAATATTAGCGATAGCCTCTAAACTTTCTACTTGTCCGGGAATACGTAATAACCATTGAGCGCCATTTTTTTCTATAAACCCAGCACCTTTATTGTCATTATTATTTTCGATGGCTTGAATAATATCTTGTTGATTAAGGCCAAATTCCAGTAGTTTTTTAGGCTCAAAGGCTACAAGAATTTCACGTTTGAAACCACCAATAGGATTAACTTCAACCACACCCTCCACTTGCATTAACTGAGGACGAATAATCCAGTCATGAACCGTTCTTAAATCTGTCGGGGTTATTAACTTCCCTT
The DNA here is from genome assembly GCF_005885605.1 of Colwellia ponticola. Taxonomy (GTDB): domain Bacteria; phylum Pseudomonadota; class Gammaproteobacteria; order Enterobacterales; family Alteromonadaceae; genus Colwellia; species Colwellia ponticola. The sequence continues at coordinate 46,327 of NZ_SZVP01000018.1, forward strand.
CAGCATTACGTGCATTAGGCTCAGCATCCACGGTAAACATGAATATTTCACCTAACCCTGTTGCTATGGGTCCAAGCTCTGGCTCTAATCCAAAAGGTAAATCTGACTTTGTTGAGACTAAGCGTTCATTCACTAATTGTCTGGCAAAGTAAATATCCGTATCATCACTAAAAATGGCAGTGACTTGCGATAAACCATAACGTGAAACAGAGCGTGTACTGACTAAATCTGGTAGTCCTGCCAATGCAGTTTCTAATGGGTAAGTAACCCGTTGTTCTACTTCAAGCGGTGTGTATCCTGGGGCTTCGGTGTTGATCATCACCTGAATGTTGGTGATATCAGGGACAGCATCAATAGGTAACTTGGTAAAGTTCCAAAGGCCCAATCCAGCGAAGGCGAGTACCGCCAACATAATAATTGAGTTTCTACGAATAGAAAATCTGAGTAAATATTCGAGCATTATATTTCCTTTAAAGATAAGTCTTTAAGGAGTAAGGCTTTAAAAGTAAGTCTTTAAGCCGTAAACCTTTTGCTAAGCATGCTAATTAAAAGGGAACCCCTTAGTGATCGTGTGATGCGCCAGATTTTTCAACATCTGCTTTGAGGATATAACTATTCTCAGTGACATATTCAGTGCCTACGGATATACCACCTAACACTTCAATTTCATCACCCACTATGCGGCCTAATTCAAGCATCCTTACTTCATATTCATTGCCAACCTTGGCATAAACCACGGTGAAATCACGAAAGCTCTGCAATGCATTGCGCTTTACCGCCATGTCTACATCAAATGAGCCAATTTCAATTTTTGCACTCACAAAAGAGCCTTCAGATAATAAGGAATCACTATTGTTTACTAAGACACGAAATAGCTTCGCCTGATCATTCCTAACTTTTAATACTCGGCTATCAATTTTACTTGTGTACTGCTCTTCAACACCATTAATGTTAAGTGTTGTTTTTGCGCCAATATTAACTTTGGCTAAATCCAAAGGAAAAACAGCTAGCTCAGCAACTAAGGTTTCATCATTAGTCACCGCAAGTAATATTCGGCCTTTAGATTGCTCACCAGAAGTCACATTAACCGCACTGACAATGCCGTTTTTAGCTGATGTCACTTGATAAGATTGTAAACTTTCATTACTTTCCAGCGTGAGTAACAATTGCCCTTTCTTAATTGCATCACCTAGCTTAACGTGAACTTTTTTAACCAAGCCATCAAATCGCGCATAAACATTACTGGTAGCATCGGCTGGTAAGGTTAACTTGCCAAACACTTCAATGCTTTGATGGAATGTTGATGGCCCGACAACGTCAGTAGTAATTTCCATTGCCTCTGCAATTTTTTCATCAATACTTGTTCGTCCTTCAAAATTGTCATATTGCCAACTGTAATTTTTTCCCTGATATTTAGCAGTTAAAGAGACAATAAATGAGTGAGGTTCGTAGATAACCATATCACCACGAAGATACTGGCCTTCTTGAAAAAAATTAATATCATCGACACCATCACCCAATCGGGTCAATTTTACATTTAGTTCTACTTTCGCAGGGTCGATAACTTTTCCATCCATCGTTGCCCACACACGAAACTCAGGAGGAACTCCCCTTTCAAAAATGGATAGTTCAATGGCAAAATTATCTTTTTTCAACATGCGTCCCCGATTCGGCCCTTTTTCTGGCTCGACTTCTTCTACCTTTTGCTCTGAAACGGCAAAGCTAGAGAAACTTGTACTTAAGCTAACAAAGCACAGTGTGCTTATTAGTGTTAATATTTTAAATGTTGATTTCATGATTATTTCTCGTTATTTTTTTCAATAGAATGAGCGTTAAAAGGTGCATTAGCGTTTTTATTAATGGCAAATAGGGATGTACCCGTTAACCGCTCTATTTCAATATTGTTTAAATGGGCATTTTGATAAGCAGCAATCAAGTCTGACTGCGCATCTAATAATTCTTTTTGAGTGTTAGTCCACTCGGTATAGCTATATCGGCCAATCTTGTAAGCTTTTTCAGCCTCAACAAAAGCTTGTTCAAGCACAGGTATCAGGTTTTTAGTCATAGCATCAATGACATGTTGGCTGTGTTTCATTTGTTCAATAAGCACATACAACTGTGTATTCAATTGATGAACGAGTGCTTGTGACGCTGTTTCTAATTCGCTTTGAGAGGCACGTAACGCATTTATTTTCCCTTGATTTTGATTGCTATCACCAAAAGGAATTGAAATCCCAGCGACTAAACCAAAATCATCGGTTGTTTCGTAACGCCTTAATCCAGTAGAAAATTTCCATAGGGGTTTAGTTTCAATACGAGCAAGTTCAATTTCAGACTGAGCAATTCGCTGTTTTGTCGCGAAAAGACTTACCGAAGGCAGTTGTTTTAGATGAGTAAATAATGAATCAACATCGCTGCTATTACTTAAAGGTAAATGAGGTAACGATAATAATGAGCCAATGATGTTAGTTTCTTTATGTTGCTCGCTTTGCCCCTGTCCTTGCCACTGGGCCAATAACTGATATTTACTGGCATCTACTTCATGGGTTAAATCTTCAACAACTAATTCTCGTTTAGCGACTTCCGCTTGTGATTTTAGTTTATCCACTAAAGAAGACTTTCCTGCATTAACACGTTTAGTCACTGCTTCAAATGATTGAACCGCTTGCTTTAAGCTCATTTTTGACAGTTTTAATCGCTCTTCATTGACCAATACTTGGATAAAATATTTTGCTGTTTGTGCGGCTAAATCTAGTGCTTTAATTTCTCGCGCGAATGCAACGGTTGATCCCTGAATCTTAGCGTTAGCGACTCTATTTTTTACTAGCGAGTTATCTAAAATCCATGAGATTGATAGTGTGGATTGCGCACTTTTAAAGCCACTATGATCACCCGTACCCATTGCATCCTCAATAGTAAGTCCAATTTCTGGTCTAACCTGAATACCGGCTTGTTGTGCATACCCCTTATAAATTTCAGCTTGATTGGCGAAAACTTTCAAGTCTGGGTGCATACTCATTGTTTGAGATATTGCCGTAGATAAGTCAACCGATTTCAGAGGGCTGTCTTCTGAGTATACATAACTTGATATGGTTGAAGTGGCTATCAACAATACGGAGCTAAACTTTAAATAACGTTTTGATAAAAACCGATTGGTAGTCGGTTTTTTGTTTGTGGATGATTTTCCAGGTAGCTTCATTATTATTACCTTTGATGAGCTTTTAATTGATTATTTTATTAAGGATTAATGATTAAATAACGTTTCAATAGCATGGTGGAGACTATCGACTGATGTCGTTGATATAACGGATAAGAGTATAATTCCAAGTAAAATCACTTTCATTGGAAAGGGTTTAAACTGAGTATTACTTAGCAATTGAAGAACTCGTTGCTCAATTGATTGACGACAAAAATGAACTAATAATTCATTCTTATATTGTTTATGGACGGAGTATTTAGCCGCTAACTTAGTAAACCTCACTAAGGTACTGGCAACATTCTGTGCCTGCTGCTGATTTTTTACAAAGAAAGAGTCAGCTGCTTGTTCCATGGAAATTGCCATTAGCGATTTCAACATTTTATTAATGTTAGGCGTGAAATAAGCAGAAAAAAATGAAAAAAGCCATTTTTTAAGTGGATCTGCATAGTGCAAATGAGCAAGTTCATGTTGAATAATTATTTCAACATCATCTGAGTTTAGCTGCTCGATCAATCCTGTAGATACAAAACATGATGGCTTGATTAAGCCACCAGTGAACGCTGTTGGGATCGATGAATCGATAACCAATACGTTCTCACTTTTTTTTGTCGCTAAAGTACGTAAAAGGCCTATTTGATGGTGGTTTTTGTAAGCTAAGACTAAGCTTTGAGTCGCGATATAAATACTGAAACCGAAAAAAACAATCAAGCTAATACTATGCCAGCTTAGAAAGTAAAAAACTTCATGATGATGCCAATGAGCTAACTCTGTTAACCAGACAAACATTGCCCCTGATTGAAAAATAGGGCTAAAAAATAGGGTTACGGTTAAAGCAGTAATCCAAGGTAAAAGTACACATAGCCAAAGTAACGATTTACGGGTAGATACCGTATAATTTTGAATATTGCTTTTTACAGACCAAAAAATAATCGAAACAAAAATATTAGCAATGATAAAAGCTAGCACTGTGATCGTAAATATATTTAATGCTAATGCCCACTCACCGAAAATCATCTATCAGCCTTTGTTTGTAATTTATTACGCTGTTCCTCAATCATAGCTTCTAACTTATCCAACTGGTCCTCATCGAGATCAGATGAAATGGAAGAAAAAGCCGCGACAATGCTATTTTCATCTTCAGCAACAAAATCATGAGTCACATTTTTAATTAATTGACCTATCAGTTCTTGGCGTGCAACTTTCGGGAAATATTTATAAGCGTGGCCGTTCTTTACTCGTGATAATAAATCTTTTTTAACTAAACGTTCTAATGTGCTTTGAATGGTATTAAGAGAACCCCCTCTATTTTTTTCGAAATAGCTATATACCTGCTTGGCATCGGCAGGCTGGTTTTTCCATAAATATTCTAAAACTTGTTTTTCTAATTCACCGAGTAACATAAATTTCAATCACTATTGTTAAGTGTGCTGATAATGTCACACAAAAAACCGAGCGGCAATCGGTTTTTAATTAATTAGGGCTAAAACTTTTATTTTAAGTAACTTTTCAGAATAGAAATAACATCTTCAACTTCAGTCAGACGTTGCTCGTTTGATAAATTTTCTGCCCCTAAATGCTCTCTTAAATGATCTTCTAATACCTCTTTCATCAGTCCATTGACAGCGCCTTTAATGGCGGCTACCTGCTGTAAAATAGCCATACAGTTTGGCTCACCTTCAAGTGCCGTCTCAAGGGCAATTGATTGCCCTTTTATCCGCCTAACGCGACTCAAAAGCTTTTTTTTACCCGCTATTGTATGTGACATAAATTTCCTTACTTGATAACTTTACTTAAAAATCTTACTTGAAGAATACAATACTAGGGTATAGTATATCCACCTCTTTTAAAAGGTGTTATTTCTAAATAGCATTTTACGATAATTTAGGATAATAAATGAATAATGATAGTGGCATTCAGTGGGAACACTCACATGATTTTGGGGTTGACAGTAAACACCATCAAAGCAAAGTGAAAATTGTTTTTTGGTTAACAACCGTCATTATGGTGCTTGAAATAGCAGCAGGTACTTGGTCGGGATCTATGGCACTGCTTGCTGATGGTTGGCATATGGGCACTCATTCAGCTGCATTTCTTATCGCTATATTCGCCTATTCTTACGCTAAAAAGCATGCCAATAATAAAGACTTTAGTTTTGGCACAGGCAAGGTAAATTCGTTAGGTGGGTTTGCCAGTGCAATTGCTTTGGCAATTGTTGCTTTAATGATGATAATAGAATCGGTTCAACGGTTATTAACGCCACAATCAATTCATTTTAATGAAGCCATTATTGTAGCCATCATCGGCTTGATTGTTAACTTTGCCTCGGTATTTATTTTACATGAAGATCATCATCACGGAGAACATGACCATGATCACAGCCACCATCATCACGAACACCACGATCATAATATGAAAGCCGCTTATTTCCATGTATTAGCTGATACCTTAACGTCTTTATTAGCTATTGTTGCCTTGCTGGTAGGGAAATATATTGGCCTACTCTGGATGGACCCTTTAATGGGCATTGTTGGTGCGCTCGTCATTTCAAAATGGTCTTATGGACTCATTAAAGATTCGAGTGAAATATTGTTAGATAAATCAGTTAAGCAATCAACTGTCGATAAAATCACAGAGGTATTACGCAAAAAAAATACGATTATTAATGATCTACATGTATGGAAAATAGCAACAAGTCACCAAGCAGCAATTATTAAAGTGACTGCTGTTGAACCCATGAGTTCAGATGAATATAAACATATATTACGCGAATTGTTACCACAACTTTCCCATATTTCGATTGAAGTAAATCGCGGTTAAAATTAATTGACCACTACGACGATAGGTTTTAAAAATGTTCGACATAATAATTCTCGCATTGGCATTAAGTATGGATGCTTTTGCAGTATCAATAGGTTTAGGATCAAAGGGCACTAAACGAACGGGTTCTTTGGCTATTATGGCTGGAGTATATTTTGGTTTGTTTCAAGGTGTGATGCCTTTATTTGGCTATTTGGGCGGTATTGGGTTATCTAGTTGGGTAGCGGCTTACGCACCTTGGATTGCTTTTTTGCTGCTACTCTTAATTGGCAGTAAAATGATTTATGAATCCATATCTGTTGGAATAGAAGAAGATATCGCTAAGATCACCCATAAAATAATGCTAGTACTTGCTATAGCAACCAGTATAGACGCAATGGCAGCAGGGTTTTCTTTAACACTACTTGAGGTAAATCCTATTTTTGCATGTGGAATAATAGGCGTTACAACTTTATTCTTTAGCTGGATAGGCGTGTTTATTGGCGCTAAAAGTGGTACTTGGCTAGAAAGTAAGGCTGAGCTATTAGGTGGTATAGTCCTTATACTAATCGGGTTAAAAATGTTGTTTACATAGTTTTAGTCATTTAGGAGTTAGATAAATAAAGGATAACTTTGAAACAAATTGTAAAAGACACAGCATAATTTAAGTAAAAACTCAGTATTTCTTAAGTTTCACATGATATCTTAAGAAATACTTTTTTAATTATTGAGATTAATATTGAAAATATTAATTATTGAAGACTCTACTTCCCTTAGACGGAGCCTAAAAATAGGGCTAACCAATTTAGGTTTTACTGTTGATGATACAGGTGATGGCTCAGAAGGATTAAGCATGGTATTAGCGGGGGATTACTCGCTACTCATCCTTGATTTGATGCTCCCATCCGTTGATGGTACTGCAATATTAAAAGCAATCAGGCAAGCCAAGAAAGATATAAAAGTGTTGATACTATCAGCACGAGATCTCACCGAAGATAAAATTGAAGGTCTATTAAACGGGGCTGATGACTATTTAACAAAACCCTTTTCATTCGATGAACTTCATGTGCGCCTACTTTGCCTAATGCGCAGAGGGAGTTTAAATATTAACGAGAGTAAAATTAATATTGGACTATTTTCATTAGATCTTCATTTAAAACAATTATTGTGCAATGGGGTTGATGCAAATTTAACACCGAATGAATATAAATTAGTTGAATGCTTATTCACCAATCAAGGTAAAGTTATATCACCAGAGAAATTGAGTGAATACTTGGCAGGTCAATACAATGCTATAGCAAAAAATTCAATTGAGGCTCACTTATCAACAGCTAGGAAAAAGGTTAGAGATATAGGGCATGATTTACCAATCAAAACTAAGCGTGGTTTTGGATATTTTGTTGAGAGTTGTTAATGAGCTCTATTAAGAAAAAATTAAGTCGATATATATCCTTATCCATATCATTACTGTTGGTAACTCTCTTTTTTATAACAGATGTGAGTGTTGATAGCTGGATCAGTAATGAATTTGATAGAGCTATGATCACTAAATCTGGTTTACTAGAAACATTAGTTAGCGAAGATCCCGAAAAAGTAGATTTTGAATTTGCGGATGAATTTATGCCTGAATTTTCGGGTATTAACGATCCTGAATATTTTCAGTTATGGCGTGATAACAAAGTTTTTGAAAAATCAGAAACACTCAAACTTTTCGATATTAATGAATTACCTAAGTTAGATGTGGCTTTGCACAAATCATCAATAACTAATATTACCTTACCAGACGGGCGTTCTGGGAGAATGTATTTCACAAAATTCATTCCTCAAATAGATCGCGAGGTTAGAGAAGAGTTTGGTTTAACTAAAGAAGTATTTGCAAAAACTCAACATCCTATGGAGTTGGCTTATGCGACAAGCAACGAAGGTTTAAATCAAGTTCTTTGGCTTGTAGATATTATTTTTATTATTACATCGCTTTCCGCAGTTATCGCAGTAAGAATAATTGTTTTTAATGTCGTTGAACGTGGATTAAAACCACTAGATGAACTAAATACTGAATTAAAACAGATTAATTTAAATTCAAAACTAAGTAAAATATCAACAAGTAAACTACCTGTTGAACTCATTGCTATGGCAGAAGGCATTAATCATTTTATAATTGAAAATAAAATTCTTTATTCAAGAGAGAAAAGAATTACCTCTGATATTGCTCATGAGTTAAAAACCCCTATTGCAGAGTTATTAAACTTAACGGAAGTAGCAATTAAATTTCCTCATGAAAAGGAGTTATCAGAAAACTATAAAAATGATGTACTTGCGATTACAGAGCGCTTAAGAAGTATAGTCAATGGCATACTTTTACTTCAAAAAAGTACAAGTACATCTGAGTTAGAAAAAAAGGCTGTAAATATTGATGCGTTGCTAAACACAATAATCACTTTGGAAAATAAAACGAACCGAGACGTGACTGTTAACATTAATGACCAATGTAAAACTATCTATACTAATGAATTCGCGGCCACTACCGTACTTGCAAACCTTATCAATAATGCCCTTTACTATAGTCTCGATTTAACTGCCATAGCGATTGACGTTGCACCTTACCTAAACACGAAACAAGTTATCGTGAAAATTTCTAACATCAGTAAGTTTGAGTATTCAGAGGAAGACTTAGGCTTTTTCTTTGAACCCTTATGGCAGAAAGATTCATCAAGAACATCTGAAGAAAGGTATGGGCTAGGCTTAGCAATTGTTCAATCTTATTGTGACAAAATTGGCGCTTCTTTGACAGTAGCCATAGAGGCTGAACAAAGAATTACTTTTACCATCATATTATGAGCAGATGTGGTTCCCTAATTAACGTCTTAATTTGTTTATTTGTTACGTTAATTATTATGGCTAACGCGTATGCAATAACACAAGTACCGACATAGTTATTGATGGTATTCTGGATGATGATGCATGGAATGCAACGCCAGTGTTCACCACAAACTATCAGGTGTTTCCTCGAACGTTAAGTAAACACCATAATAATTTTTCATATCGTGTTATTACTACAGAAAAAGGCATTTTTTTAGGCTTAAAAGCAACAACAGAAAATATATTACGAATACGTACTCAAGAAAACGATAAAGTGTTTTCTAATGACCATTTTCAAATCATGCTTGATGTCAATAATGACGAACAAGAAAGCTATATTTTTGTTATAAACCATCAAGGTAACTATTTTGATGGTAACTACAACATAGGAAGAGAAATAGACTTAGATTGGAGTGCTCAATGGGAATATCAAGTTAAAATCGATAACGATAATTGGATTGCCGAAGTATTTATTCCTTGGGACACAATGACATTCAGTGTGGAAGCAAAAAATGAATTAGGCGTATATATTAGCCGTTTTGATGAGAGCAGTAATGCTACTTATGCTTCAGCGCCCGTAAATAAAGAAATGAATGGCTTTTTTCAAAAATTTTCAACAATTTTCAACCACCGTTGTTAGTGAAAACAGTTTCGATTTTTTTCCCTACTTTTCATTGAATCGAGATATTACCAAAAATGATAACAGCGCCTCTATTGGCGCTGAATTTTTTTGGCAACCAAGTGATGGACAAAAATTAAGTGCGACAACTATCCTGACACCTGTCTCTTATACACAAATAAATTTTCTTTAAGTTGAACTTTATCTATATCGATTGATCAGATCTTTTATTATATTCAACAACTGAGTGAATGCCTTATGCTAATAAAAGATACTGAAGAATGGGCGAATAACTTATTTGCAAATGCAGATTTAGGTGATGAGAGACGTACAAGACGACTTGTAAAGCTTAGTCACCTCATGGCAAGTAATACAGGGAGTTCAATTGTTAAAGCGTCAGGTTCACAAGCTTCAATCGAAGGCTCTTATCGCTTTCTTCGTAATGATAAAATAGAAGCTGGAGACATTGCTGATGCGGCTTTCACATCGCTATTACCAGATTTGAAACGTTCAAAAAAAATGCTAGCCTTAGAAGACACTTCAACGCTATGTTATCGACATAATGTGACTAAAGAATTGGGCCATACTGGTGCATACAAGCAGAGTTCATCAAAAGGCATATTAGCTCATTCAGTATTGATGATTGATGCTGAAACCGAGCAAACTATTGGATTAGCAGAGCAGTATCGTTGGTGTCGAAAAGATGAAGATTTTGGCACTGCAAATGATAGAAAACGGAGAAAATACGAAACAAAAGAGAGTTATAAATGGCAGCGTTCATCTGAGACAATGAGCCGTAGATACGCCAGTGTTATGGACAGTATTATTAGTGTGTGCGATCGCGAGTCAGATATGTTTGAGTATATTTCATATAAAATGACGCAGCACCAACGTTTTGTTGTTAGGGCAAAGCATGAGCGTATAGTCAACGCCCAAGGAGATACACTAACGCCTTATATAGAGCGTCAGTCCAGCGCCTTGTTTTATGAAGTTAAAATACAACAAAAGGGCGGCAGAAAAGCACGTATTGCTAATGTTGCAGTACGTTATGCGTTAGTCACTATCTCCCCGCCTAAAAAACAGAAAAAAATCGGCAGCACCACACTTGTAGTGATTAGTTGTAACGAAATTTCGCCTCCTGAAGGTGTGAGTCCATTATCGTGGAAGTTGTATACAAACGAGGCAATAAATTGTGCGACAGATGCTTTACAAATTGTCCGTTATTATGAATTAAGATGGAGAGTAGAAGAGTTCCATAAAGCATGGAAATCAGCCGGCACTCAAGTGGAATCATTTCGGCAGCAAAAACGAAAAAACTTAGAAAAGGTCATTGTTATCACTGCATTTATAGCCGTAAGGCTACTTCAACTGAGAGAGTTGGTTGGCGATAAAAAAGAATCAAAATCAGTAAGCTGTGAGCATTATTTCAATCCTCTTGAGTGGAAGTTGATGTGGACAAAGACAGAACTCAGCAGCATACCTAAAAAACCGCCTTCAATGTATTGGGCATATTATGCACTTGCAAAGCTTGGGCGCTGGTACGACAGCAAAGGAACAGGAATTGTTGGCTGGGAAGCTCTATGGGATGGTTGGTTTACACTAAATCAATTTTTAGAAGGAGCAAAATTCATGCAAAAGCAGATAGAGAAAATGTGATCAAGAGACAGATCCTGACACAGGGGGATACCAAATCCCCAGCTTTGACTCTAAACATATTAGAGATATAACCTTTGCCATTGAAGCAGAGTTAAAAACCAACTTTCAAAGCGAAAAACTCCCTGCTGTTATTGGCGCTGCTATTGAACTGGTTACAACTACTATGGCATAGCGAATGCTTATCAAGCATGTGTTGAATTGGATCATTGGCTGCGTCGTCGTGTAAGAATGTGTTACTGGCGTCAATGGCGAAAGCCGCGGACGAAACTTATTAAAACGAGGAGTCAAAATTCAAGCAGCCGTAGCTTGTGGTATCACAAGTAAAGGGCCGTGGCGAAGTTCGAAAACACCGGGCATTCAACAAGCCTTGAATAATACCTATTTGGCTAAAGCAGGTTTGTATTCACTAAGAGAAGGATGGATCAAGGTTCACTACCCTAATCAGAAAGTTTAAATTAGGGGTTCTAAATGAACCGCCCTGTGCGAAGCCGCATGCAGGGTGGTGTGGGGGTTGGAGGCTAGATACCTCTGACTACCCGATTATGCACTACTTTAAACGATACATGCCTTTGAAAAATCAGATAAATAATCGAAATAACCAGTCAATTGAAAATACCTATTTTCGAAGTTTTCTTGGCTCTCTCCTCTTTGGCTTACGAAATTTCCATCACCAAGAACAAAGTCAGGAATTAAATTTTCATCAAGATTGATAAAATGGCTACCAATGAGACCAAAATCATTATGAAGTTTAATGCCAGCTTCAAATAATGAATTAATATATTCTTTCTCTAAATCAAAACTAACTGGAGAGCATATTTTAATGACTTCATCCTTTGATCTTTCAAACACATCCAAAAGCGTTAAATTAAGGTGTTTTTCGAAAATTTCATCTAATAACGACTCTAAGTTGTCACTAGTTACCTGCAAGCCTTTTACTTGATGTTCACTATATAGGGAGTCCACAAGAAGTGAGAAAATGGCTCCATGATCAATATATTTCAATGAATTTTCATAGGGCACAATAAAATTTTCAAAACTGGGGTGTAACATATCTCTCGGTTTCAATGACATTATTATGTCATCAGGTAAGTTTAATATTAAGCGAGTTAGTTTGGCTGCAATATTATAAGCTTCTATAGCATCAGAAAGAGTAAAAGCATTCGATATTTTATGCGCTACTACAGAGTATTCAACTAGGTTCTCGTTATATAACTCTGCCATTGTATCTTTTAATAATTTATCACTTTCTATTTTTCTAGAAACAGGATCATCGATCATACCTATGATTCTTACCCTGGCATTAAGCTCTTGAGCGACAGCCGAAGATTCTAACAGCGAACAAAGGCTAAAAGGCACTCTGGCAATTAATTCCCCGTTTTCATTTGCAAACCTTGTAAAAAATAAATTTCTATCTGTTGGTTTTCCGTATTTAGAAAACATTATTCCTGCTGAATAATCATATTTCCAAGGTGAAGATTTATTAGCTTTTGGATTGGTCGTTGAATAATATTGAGGAAGTTTAATATATTGCACTCTATCAAACAGATCTAACTGTCGATTAAAATGCAGTAGCTCTGTCGATATTCCACTTTGTTCCGCTTCATGAAGATCATTTCTACAGTGGTAAATATCGCTTAGAAATCTTAACCCCCATAACGTCGAATGAGCATCGTACCAGTGTTTAACTTCATGATTTAACAAGGGACCAAATTTGAGGATTGCTTGATGGTTCTCACCTATAGATTTACTAGTATCTGTAAATGCTATCAGACGTCAACTAACTTGTCCGGTCAGCGTCAATTAACTTGGCCGGTATTTGAATTTAGTTTCATTGCTTGTTTTTTACGGTAGCTTTCACCTTCG
>NZ_SZVP01000174.1 GCF_005885605.1 Colwellia ponticola
ATGAAAAAGTGAAAGCTAATTTTGAGATGTATAAAGAAATGTTGAAAAAAGAATAGGCAAAAAAAATGCGCTGAATTTCAGCGCATTTTTTTATGGAATTATTTGTGGTTTATAGTTCAAAACCATAAGCTAAACGAACACCTACTTGTCCAACTCCTCTATTAAGAGAACCGTTATTGTTTAAACGATCAAAATGATTGTAGTGTGTATAGTTCAAAGAAATATCTATGTATTTAGTTGCATAACCTATACTTGGAGATAACAATAAAGAAGTTTTATCTCTGGTATTTTCTACATTACTTGTTGCAAATGCTGCACCAGCTTCTCCCATTACATAAAATTGGTCATTCCATACGAAAGCTTTAAAACCTGCTTTAGCTGGGATGATACCTAAATCTTTCCCTTCTGTTTGACCAGGAAACCCATCA
>NZ_SZVP01000175.1 GCF_005885605.1 Colwellia ponticola
TTCTCGGCCACCATCCAGCGCGGCGGGAAGATCACGAAGTCGAGGTTGGCCAGGCCGTGCACGCTGGTGGGCGATGTCAATACGGTGAAGATCGACGGATCGGGATGATCGAAACTCACGGTGCCAAGGGTGTTGAAGCGGCCCAGGTCGTATTTGTACGGCACGTTATTGCCGTGCCAGGCCACCACGTTCAGCGGTGAATGGTCCAGCTCGCACGCCCACAGTTCACCGAGGAATTTCTGCACCAGCGTGGTCGGTTGCCTGAGGTCTTCGTAGTGGGCCACCGGGGTGAGGAAGTCACGCGGATTGGCCAGGCCGTTGCTGCCGATAGGCCCCAGGTCCGGCAGGCGCAGCGGCGTGCCATGGTTTTCGGCGACGTAACCGCGCGCCTGTGCATCCAGCAGTTCGACACGAAATTTGAGGCCACG
>NZ_SZVP01000176.1 GCF_005885605.1 Colwellia ponticola
GGGCTGAAAACCCTGGAAGCGCTTGGCTCGCTGGAGAAGATGCGCACCTTCTGGGACTTCGACGGCCGGGTCACCGCGCCGCTGCATGGGTTCTTGAGTGCCGAGGACTATTACCGTCGCGCGTCGAGTCGCTACTACCTGGGCGCGATCCGCACACCGACGCTGATTATCCAGGCGGCCGACGACCCGTTCGTGTTTGCCCACAGCTTGCCCGAGGCCAGTTAGCTATCGGCGTGCACCGAGTTTGAGCTGACGGCCAAGGGCGGGCACGTGGGCTTCGTCGATGGCTCGCTGAAACGCCCAGGCTACTACCTGGAGCGGCGCATACCGCAATGGTTACTGGCACGACACGGTTAAACATGTGAGAGGGGCAGGCCCCTCCCACATTCGGATTGGGTTTACACGACCGGGAACTCAGTCCCCCGTAG
>NZ_SZVP01000177.1 GCF_005885605.1 Colwellia ponticola
GGTTCATCCTGGTCTTGCCGGCGTTGGTGCTCAATTATTTCGGCCAGGGCGCCATGCTGCTGGGCGACCCGGAAGCCGCACGCAACCCGTTCTACCTGCTGGCGCCAAGTTGGGCGCTGATCCCGCTGGTGGTGTTGTCCACCCTGGCCACGGTGATTGCGTCCCAGGCGGTGATTTCCGGTGCGTTTTCGTTGACGCGCCAGGCGATCCAGTTGGGTTATATCCCGCGTATGCATATCCAGCACACCTCAAGCGCCGAACAGGGCCAGATCTATATCGGTGCGGTGAACTGGTCGCTGATGGTCGGCGTGATCCTGCTGGTGCTGGGTTTCGAGTCCTCCAACGCACTGGCGTCGGCCTACGGCGTGGCGGTGACGGGGACCATGCTGATGACCACCATCCTGGTGTCGGCAGTCATGCTGTTGCT
>NZ_SZVP01000178.1 GCF_005885605.1 Colwellia ponticola
GCGTCGGCACCCTGCGCCATGCGCAGTTGCTGGAAGGCAGCCTCACCGAAGGCTTGCGCTGGTATGGCGCCCTGTCCCGCGAAACCGGGATCGAACTGCCCAGCCGCCATTTGGGCCTGGTGCAGGCCAGCGAGCTGAATGACCTCGACGTGCGCCTGGACGCCGCCGCCCAGGCCCTGGGCAGCAGCTGCGAAGTCGCATTGCCGCCACCGGTGACCTTCGCCGCGCCGGAAGTGATCATGGCCGAACCATTGCTGGCCGGTGTGCGCATTGCGGTGGCCCGTGACGAAGCCTTCGCCTTCACCTATGGCGCCAGCCTCGACCTGCTGCGGGCGATGGGGGCCGAGTTGCACTTCTTCTCGCCGATCCATGATCGCCAGCTGCCCGAGGCTGACAGCCTGTATTTGCCCGGCGGTTACCCGGAATT
>NZ_SZVP01000179.1 GCF_005885605.1 Colwellia ponticola
AGTACTTTAGTCAGGATTACCCGTAAAAAGGGCGCGCGAATCATAGCAGGACGGGGCGAGGACGAACAGCGGCAGCGCGGCGATGGCTCGATATCGAGACCAATGGAGATCACATGTGGGAGGGGGCTTGCCCCCGATAGCGGTGGATCAGTCAATATATTGGGTGACTGACAGATGGCCATCGGGGGGGGGGCAAGCCTCCCACATGGGCCTAGCAGCAAATGTGAGATCTCAGCCAGCTTTGGTGGCGGGCTCACTCTTGATCTCGGCGAAGTCCTCTTCGCGCAGCTCAGGCAGGTCTTTCGCACAGTAGCTGCTGCCCAATTCCTTCAGCGCGCCGCACATACCGTCCAGCTTGCCGTCCACCGCTTGCAGGTGGTCAAGCAACTGGCCGATGGCGCGCGCGACAGGGTCGGGCATGTCTTC
>NZ_SZVP01000180.1 GCF_005885605.1 Colwellia ponticola
GATTGAATAACCTTTAAAGCCTGCACCCATCAAGTTATTCGTTACTTTAGACGCTTGACCCCAACCGCGCAATTCAAGACAGTTGCCACATTCAGCAATAAAATTATTATGGATTGTTAAGGCATCTGCATTATAAATCGTGACACCATGTTCGAGATAAACCAAACCCATATCTGAAATTAAAAATGAATCTTGCGCACTCGCTACATAAATCCCAGTCTTCCCATTAACATAAGTATTTTCAACATTCGGTTCATCCGTACCATCATCGACGAAGTGTAAGCCATCGATACAGAAATTATTGAATTCAACTGAACTAATCCGTGGGTCACCCTCTCGTTTAACAACAAAGGCCGCACCCTCAATTTCAGGTGCATCTAGTGCTGTTTCAAGAGCCACTAAAATCCGACTGCCCCCTGGCCATA
>NZ_SZVP01000181.1 GCF_005885605.1 Colwellia ponticola
ATCTCCTATTTCAGCCAAATTTTCAGTAACAGCTTCAACCCATAATTTAGCCACTTTTTCCTGAACGTCAGGACGCATTTCTAAATCATCAATACGGATTCTTCCTTTTTCATCAACCGGAACTTCATTTCCGGTAAATAATCTTTCTTGGTACAAGCGCTGAATTTGTTCGATACATCCTTCATGAATTCCTTCCTCTTTCATGATTCTGTACAATAGCGAAATGTACAATGGAATAACCGGAATTGCAGAACTTGCTTGTGTTACTAATGCTTTATTTACTGAAACAAATGCTTTTCCGTCAATCGCAGCAAGACTGTCGGTAATGGCAAAGGCAGTTGCTTCAAGATGATCTTTAGCACGACCAATAGTTCCTTTTCTGTAAACTGCTTCTGTCAATGATGGTCCAATATAAGAATAAGCA
>NZ_SZVP01000182.1 GCF_005885605.1 Colwellia ponticola
GCGCATATTTTGGATTTTTGAAACCGTCATACATTACATTTAATATGGCTAAACATACATCTAGACCAATAAAATCAGCCAATTGCAAAGGTCCCATTGGGTGACCCATTCCAAGTTTCATAACCGTGTCAATTTCATAAACACCGGCTACTTTGTTGTATAAGGTTTCGATAGCTTCGTTGATCATAGGCATCAAAATTCTATTAGCAACAAAACCTGGATAATCGTTTACTTCAACGGGTGTTTTTCCTAATTTTTCCGAAAGATTCATGATGATTTTAGTCACTTCGTCGCTTGTGTTGTAGCCACGAATGATCTCCACTAGTTTCATAATTGGCACAGGATTCATAAAGTGCATACCGATAACACGTTCAGGATGCGCCACAACGGCTCCAATTTGAGTAATCGAAATCGAAGAAGTGTT
>NZ_SZVP01000183.1 GCF_005885605.1 Colwellia ponticola
GTTTTTGGATTCGTACCAACTTGGTGAAACAAATGAATCAGCAGCCTCCGCAGACAGCCCATCGGATCCATTTCATCTTTGCTTTCACTGGTCTTGGTTACTTCCGCCAGCGGCTCATGCAGCGTATTGAGCATCGCCTGCACAAGATCCGCCTTGTTGCTGAAATGCCAATAAATAGCTCCGCGAGTGACGCCTGCAAGAGTCGCGATGCGCTCCAGCGTCGTACGTGCTAAGCCCTTTTCGTAAAAGGCTTTCTCTGCCGCTTCGAGTATCTGCCTACGGGTTTCCTGAGCATTTTCTTTGGTACGACGGACCATGGCAGTACAACCTCTATCAGGACTCTTCAACGACGTCTGAATTTGCGCTGAATAACACCGCAGCGAGATCTCAGCGGACTAGTTTTCGGCCAACACAGCATTAGGGA
>NZ_SZVP01000019.1 GCF_005885605.1 Colwellia ponticola
TTAAATTCTTTGGTATATTTTTTACGTTTTGCCATTTCTGTTCTCCAGTTAAGCTTATTATGTCTTAACTGGGGTAGTCGAATCCATTAAACCACGTCAAATACTGGGAGTTTGTTGTAGGAAACCTTAATAATCCTAAAGGTATTTGGAAGTTTGCAATAGATTCACAATTAGAAGAATATGAAAGAGTATTAGTTTACATTGTCGCTTTTCATGGAAATAAAGATAGTTTAGATGAAGAATACGTAGAAGATATTGCTGTAAAGTACTTCAAGGGTTCCCAGTTCCATATAACAGACAAAACGTTTGAATGTGCAATTAAAATGCTATCCGGCTCTTTTTTAAATAGGACTGTTTATAGAGATAATAGTGTTGAATTAACTTTATTTAATCCTTCTATTGCTGATTATTTATTTAGCAATTTTAGAAGAGAAAAAGATATTTTTACAAAAATAATTTATTTATCAAAATCCACCATATCCTTGGAGTCCCTACGTAAAATAAAATATTCCTCTTTAATTTCAGATAAATTATATAACTCAATTCTCAAAGAGATTATCAATAAAATTTCTCTCGACCAAGAATACCAACAAAATAAACACTTTTCTATTAAAGCGCTAGGAGAATATTGCTCACGAAACCCTGTAGACACAGCCCCTCCGTCATTAATTAATCTGTTTATAAATGATATATATATAAACAACATTGATATGACTGCTCTGAACGACTCTATTTATTTATTGAGGTTTCTTGTCAGCGAATGTTTAGATAAATTCGATTCTTTTGTTTGGGATAAGTTCTTTTCCATTATATTTTCAAAATTTTTAAATCATGATGAATTACTCACTATTGCAGAGTTTATTTCTGAGATCGAATTTTCAACGGAGATCAATACGACATCAATAAAACAATTCTTTGAAAAAGCGGTGATTGAATACTGGTCAGAAGAAATACATGACGATGTAAATGATAATATAGAAGACTGTAGCTTCGAGTCCTTAAAGGATGAAGTCAACAAGCATATCAAATCAGTATTGTCAGAATATAATCTTGAATTAGAAGAATTAAATGAGCAATTGTTAGGCTGTGTTGATTTAGATGATATATACACCAGTATGGTAGATAGGTACTCAGGGATAGAACATGACTTTAGCAGTGATAGTGAGAAGGATTCTCATCACTCTCTAGATGAAATTGACGACCTTTTTGAGAGACCAAATTTATAAATAAAAGGCGAGCTATTAAGCTCGCCTTTCACTATTTTTACTTTCAAACTTTATTAAAGTTTCAAACTTGTTTCTATTGTTTCAAACTTAATTCGAAAGTGACAACAACTAGTTACTAGTCGATATAAGTCTCAACTGGAGGACATGAACAAATCAAGTTTCTGTCACCGTATACATCATCAATACGGTTAACCGTTGGCCAGAATTTATTCGCCGCCGCTGCCGGTACTGGGAATACTGCTTCAGCAACCGTGTAACCACGATCCCACGTATCAGTAATATCTGCTAACGTATGTGGTGCATTGTGTAGTGGGTTGTTTTCTAGTGTCCACTCACCTGATACCACTTTACGTACTTCATCACGAATACAAACCATGGCTTCGATGAAACGGTCAAGCTCAACTTTAGACTCTGATTCCGTTGGTTCAATCATGAACGTGCCCGCTACTGGGAACGACATGGTTGGTGCATGGAAACCGTAATCAATTAAACGTTTAGCGATATCCACTTCAGTAATACCTGATTCCGCTTTAATTGGGCGTAAATCAATAATACATTCGTGCGCTACACGACCATTTTTACCTGTGTATAACAGTGGGTAATGTTGGCCTAGTTTAGTTGCTAAGTAGTTGGCGTTAGTGATCGCGTATTTAGTTGCATCAGTAACACCTTGCTTACCTAACATGGCGCAATAGAGATAAGAGATACATAAAATACCGGCACTACCGTATGGCGCTGCTGATACTGCACCGTTACCTGCTGTTGCTTCATCTACGTTAATTAACGCGTGATCAGGTAAGAATGGTGCTAAATGCGCTTTAACGCCGATAGGACCCATACCTGGCCCACCGCCGCCATGTGGAATAGCGAACGTTTTGTGCAAGTTAAGGTGAGAAACATCAGCGCCAATAAAACCTGGTGAGGTTAAACCAACTTGTGCGTTCATGTTCGCGCCATCAAGGTAAACCTGACCACCATGCTCATGGACTATGTTACAAATTTCAGCAATGGTCGTTTCATAAACACCATGCGTAGACGGGTATGTGATCATGATACAAGAAAGGTTATCTGCTAACTCTTCAGCTTTCGCTTTCAAGTCGGCCATGTCAACGTTACCTTCTTTATCACAAGCCACTACCACGACTTTCATACCAACCATCATCGCTGATGCTGGGTTTGTACCATGGGCAGACGCTGGGATTAAACAGATGTTACGATGCGAGTCACCACGGCTTTCGTGATATTTGTGAATAGCAATTAAACCGGCGTATTCACCTTGCGCACCTGAGTTAGGTTGCATCGACATTTTATCGTAACCTGTTAACTCAACTAACCAGTCGGCTAGTTCGTCAATCATTTTCTTGTAACCTTGCGCTTGGTTCATTGGCGCAAACGGATGCATGTTAGCAAATTCTGGCCATGATACTGGGATCATCTGCGCGGTTGCATTTAACTTCATCGTACAAGAGCCAAGCGATATCATTGAGTGGTTCAATGCTAAATCTTTGTTCTCAAGTTTTTTAATATAACGAAGCATTTCTGTTTCGCTGTGGTATGAGTTAAATACCGGGTGCGTTAATATAGCTGATTCACGTACTAATGACGCTGGAATTGATGAATGACCAGAAGTCACTATTTGCTCATCAAGTTCACTAACGTTTAAGCCGTGACCTTCGCCTAATAATATATCGAATAAACCAGCGATTTTGGCACGGGTAGTCGTTTCATCAAGTGAGATACTGATTTGACCGGCAACGTCAGTGCGAAAGTTAACGCCTGCGGCTAATGCGCGAGTTACGATATCTTCTTTGTTAAACTCACCGTCAGATAAGTTAAACGTTAACGTGTCGAAGTAATTTGCATGAACAGCAGTTAAGCCTTTAGCCGCTGTACCTAAAGATAAAATGTCGGCAAAACGGTGAATACGGTTAGCAATAGTTTTTAAGCCTTGAGGACCGTGATAAACCGCGTAGAACGCTGCCATGTTGGCAAGTAATACTTGTGCAGTACAAATGTTTGAGTTAGCTTTTTCACGACGGATATGTTGCTCACGCGTTTGCATCGCCATACGTAATGCGTTGTTACCGCGTGTATCTTTTGATACACCAATAATACGACCTGGTAATGAACGTTTGTATTTATCTGAGGTAGTAAAGAAAGCGGCATGTGGACCGCCGTAACCCATTGGTACACCAAAACGTTGGCTTGAACCAATGACCGCATCAGCACCTAATTCACCTGGCGCTTTCAGTAATACTAAGCTCATGATATCGGCAGCTACGGCAACAATACCTTTGCGTTCTTGTACTTTGGCGATTAACGCTGAAATATCACGTACTTCACCTGAAGCGCTTGGGTATTGTAATAAGGCACCAAATACGTCGTGGTTTACTACGTCGTCTGCTGGCGCAACAATGATGTCAAAGTCAAACATTTCAGCACGTTGCTTAACCAAATCAATAGTTTGCGGGTAAACATCGGCTGAAATAAAGAATAAGTTAGATTTTTTGTTTTTAGAAACACGTTTGGCTAATGCCATGGCTTCTGCTGCTGCTGTGCCTTCATCTAATAATGACGCGGAAGCAAGGTCTAAACCGGTAAGGTCTAAACACATTTGTTGGTAGTTTAATAAGGATTCTAAACGACCTTGGGCAATTTCTGGTTGGTATGGCGTGTATGCCGTATACCAGCCTGGATTTTCTAACACGTTACGCAAAATAACGTTTGGCGTTAAGGTACCGTAGTAACCTAGGCCGATATATGTATCGTTCACTTTATTTAAGCTAGCAACGGCTTTTAAATCAGCCAAGGCTTGAACTTCTGTTTTACTTTCTTGAATATTTGGTAAATCGGCTAAACGAATATCACTTGGTACTATTTCATCGATAAGAGCATCAACCGACTCTGCACCAATGTCTTTCAACATAGCTTGAGTTTGCGATTGACTAGGCCCAATATGGCGACGGATAAAGTCTTGAGTTTGTTCTAACTCAGTTAATGAGTTAACAATTACTTTGGAAGTCATAACAGTTTCACTTAAATAAATTACGTAAATGTAGATAATACTGGTTTCATTAACGATAAGATCATTTCTACAAGTAGAGTAGATAACTGCATTAATGAAACTGGTATAAAAAGAAAGCCTCATATTCTTAAAGAAGAAAGAGGCTCAATATTAGGTAGCCATTATAGCTAAGATAATCAATCTTTAGACAAAGCCGACTAAAGCTGATTAACAACGCTAAAAAATATTTTCGTAAACAGTCGGCTTTTAGGCAGGCGGTGAAATTACGAGTCTACTGAGCTTAGTGTACTGAGCTTAGTGTACTAAGTGATGTAGGCGAGTAATAAAAGCAACGTAGCATAAACGTCGAATGTGACCGAAAACTAATCTTCGTCGATAGAGTTCGCGTAACCTTCTGCATCAAGTAAGTTGTCTAACTCACTGGCATCATCAAGTTTCACTTTGAATAACCAACCTTCACCGAACGCGTCAGAGTTAACTAGCTCTGGCGAATCTTCTAGCTCTTCGTTGATTTCAACAACGGTACCAGACACAGGTGCGTAAATATCTGACGCTGCTTTAACAGATTCAGCTACAGCAACATCATCGCCGGTGCTAATTGAATCATCAACATCTGGTAATTCAACAAATACCATGTCACCTAAAAGACCTTGCGCGTGTTCGGTAATGCCAACAGTAACAATACCGTCGCTCTCAACGCGAACCCACTCATGAGAAGTTGCATATTTTAATTCTGAAGGGATGTTGCTCATTTTAATTTTTCCTATGTAAATTTTTAATGTATGTAAATTTTTATAGCACAAAAACGACTAGATAATACGATATATACTGTTTAACTCATCCTAAATAATGGTAATCGCAGTGAAGCCGTGAAATTGCCAAACGCTATATCAATGCCGACAACAAAACTGCGGTTACTAGTATAACGGATGAATTAGAAAACTTTTTTACCGTTACGTACAAAGCTAGGCTTAGTTACGGTAACTTTTACTAATTTCTTACGCATCTCTACTTCTACAACGTCACCTTCTTTTACGCTACGAGGAACGCGTGCTAAAGCAACACTGTGACCTAATGTTGGTGAGAAAGTACCCGAGGTAATTTCACCATGACCAAATTCAGTAACAACGACTTGATGTCCACGTAAAATACCTTTTTCTTCAAGTACCAGGCCAACAAGCTTAAGTTGGTCGCCCGCTGCTTTTTGCGCAGTAAGTACGTCTCGACCAATAAAGTCACGTTCAGTAGGTTCCCAAGCAATAGTCCACGCCATATTAGCCGCAAGAGGTGAAATACTTTCGTCCATGTCTAAACCATATAGGTTCATACCTGCTTCTAAGCGTAAGGTATCGCGTGAGCCTAAACCACAAGGCACTACGCCTAGGTCTACTAGTTTTTGCCAAAAATCTTCTGCAGCAGCTTCAGGGACAATAATTTCGTATCCCTCTTCACCAGTGTAGCCAGTAGTAGCGATAAATAAATCACCAACTTGCATACCAAAAAATGGCTTCATACCTTCTACAGCAGCTATTTGCTCAGCCGTTAATAGTTTTGCTACTTGCGCTTTTGCTTCAGGACCTTGTACCGCAATAATACCAAATTCAGGGCGTTCGGTAATAGTTAGGTCAAAACCTGTAGATTGCTTAGCCATCCAAGCAAGGTCTTTTTCGCGTGTTGCCGAGTTAACGACTAAGCGGTAATCGGTATCACTGAAGAAATAAATAATTAAATCATCAATTACGCCACCTTCTTCATTTAACATCCCCGTGTAAAGTGCTTTACCTGGTTGTGTTAATTTGGCGACATCGTTAGCCACTAGGCGACGTAAAAATGCTTTTGCATCAACGCCTTGAATGTCAACAATGGTCATGTGTGAAACATCAAACATACCAGCACTTTGTCTAACAGCGTGGTGCTCTTCAATTTGAGAGCCATAGTTAATCGGCATGTCCCAGCCATAAAAATCAACCATTTTTGCGCCTGCAGCTAAATGCTTTGCATGTAATATTGTTTTATTAGTCACTTATTCCACCTAAGAATTGTCAGAGTTGTCCGATTATAGCCCTCGCCAGTTGTTGATTCAACAGCAATACAAACATTATAAAAATATAAAACCGTCTTTTATAGAATAACTGAATTATATCCCTAAAACAGTAGTGTTTTTTAAAATGTAGAATGAGTAAACAATGTCTTTACAGACCAAAAATAAAACGAGAGAAAACGAGCTAACTTATTGATAAAATTAACTAAGAAATGCCATCATGAATTAATAGCTAAACAAGTGAGTGGTCGTTATAGAGATAAGCGAGGGTTAATTGCTTATCTCTATTAGTTAGTCGCTAATTACAGCGAGTCTTTTTGGTAGGCGAGTTCAGGAAGGTCAGCTTTAATACCAAGTGCTTGCGCAATTAAACGGTTTTTAATTGGTGAAAAGTGATTAATCATATTCATACCAACACCGCGCAATAATTGAATAGGAGCTGGTTGCACAGCAAAAGCTTGTTTGATACCTGCCATGGCGGCAATCATTTCAGTGGCTTCACTTTTACGCCAGCGTGAAAAGGCTTTAAGGTCTGACTGATTGACAAAATCCGCCTTATCATCATGTAACTTCGCCGTTAAGGTTTGCGCTAACGCTGCGGCATCAAGTAAACCTAAATTAACGCCCTGACCGGCAAGTGGGTGAATAGTATGCGCCGCATCGCCAATAATCACTACGCGGTCTTTAACAAAGTCTTGTGCTAAGCGCATGGTTAGCGGGTAGGTAAAGCGTTCGCTTTTAAGGCTTATATCCCCTAACTTTCCATCGCTGGCCGCGGTTAATGCTTTGGCAAACTCACTAGTTTCAAGGTTTATTAGGCGTTTGGCATCATCAGGTGAGGTTGAATAAACAATAGAGCATAGGTCATTGTTATTATCATCCTTACTGGCATTTTTATTGTGTAAGTCTTTGCTATACAGTGGTAAGAACGCTAACGGTCCGGTTGGTAAAAACACTTGCCATGCGGTATTTTTATGACCTTGTGGGCATGCTACCGTAGCAACAATAGCGTGATGATCATAATCTTTAAAGATCATGGCAATATCCATTTGCTGACGTACCCATGAGTTGGCACCATCAGCACCGACCACAAGTTTAGCAATAATAGGAGGCGTTACTTGACCGGCACTTTCTTGTGATGAGCTGTTATGAGCAAAAGTAGCAAACACTTCGCTATCACCATGACTAATACTAGCTAACTTATTGTCCGTAAAAAAATGAATGCCTTCATCAAGCTCAGCTTGCTGCCACAAGGCATGGCGGATCACTTTATTTTCGATGATCCAACCTAAGTTATCTTCATGAGGAAAAATTGCACTGTCTTGAGCAGAAAAATCAAGCTTACCAAGTCCTGATTTATCCCAAACATGCATGTGTTGATAGTTTTGTACGCGGCTATTTTTCAGGGTTGACCAAACGCCTAGGTTATCAAAAATATTTTTGCTAGCCACATTAATAGCGCTCACTCTAGCGTCGATGCTGTCATCTAACGCGGTTACTATATTTGTATCTACTATGGCTATCTTAAGCTGGCTTTTTTTACGCAACGCTAACGCTAGTGTTAAACCAACCATGCCTGCACCAACAATTAACACATCAAATTTTTGCATCTTATCTCTTCTTAAAATCAAATAATGCTAAGTGGATCCCTGACTAACTGATCATGGAAATAGCCATGGGGATGACAGTAATACGGGTGAAAATTTATTAGCCGTCATGCTCTAAGTTAAAAATACTACACTTGCAGCCGTCATCGTCGAAGTATCTGATCGAGGATGCAGTTTTTTATCTATTTATTATATTAATCTGGCTAAGCTAATAACCCATTGTTTTCTTAACTAAGCTGTTTTTAAGTGGCGCAATAATATTAAGCGCTTGTAAGCCAATATTTCGACCAATAACTAACGGCGGTAATTCATTAGCAAATAAAGTCACGAGTGAATCAGTAAGCTCTATCACGTGCTGCTGATCTTTAGCTCTATTGTTTTGGTAATTATATAACAAAGAAAAGTGACCAATATCTTGCCCAGCGGCTAAGGCTTTAGCGATTAAATCAGCCATTACCGCCACATCACGCAAGCCTAAATTAAAACCTTGCCCGGCAATAGGATGAATGGTGTGTGAGGCATTGCCAAGCAACGCCATACGATGATAGGTTTGTTGCTGTGCCTGTAATAATACTAAGGGATAACTATAGCGCTTACCGACATGGGTTATTTCACCAAGGTAGCTGCCAAAAGCGCGCTCTAATTCAACGGCAAATTCAGCATCGTTTAGTTGATTAATTTCTTCGGCTTGCGCTGGTGTCATTGTCCATACTAGTGAGCAACGTGATACGCCAATAGCACCTTTATCCGCTTGTTTAAGCGATCGTAACGGTAGCATGGCAATAGGGCCAAACTCGGTAAAGCGCTCAAAAGCTCTATGCTGGTGTGCTTTACTGGTTGATACATTAGCAATTAAAGCAACCTGTTGATAATCATCACAACTGACCTCAATATTAGCAAGCTCTCTCACGGGTGACTGCACACCATCACAGGCTAGCAGTAAGTTAGCAGATAAGGTTTTACCTGAGCTAAGACTAACCTTTACTTGCTCTGCTAAAGCTTTACTCGTTTCACTATGACTTTGTTGCGGTGATTGTTCTTGCCAAATAATATCTATGATAGAGTCGGGACTAAACCAGTGGACATTCTTACTGGCAGCTTGGCTATGCGCGAGTGTTTTTAATTGCGCTTTACCAATAAGTGCCATATCAACAACATACCCTAGGGCATTCACCTTATGTTCCTTCGCTGTTAATCTTGCTTTAGCGAAGTGTCCGCGATCAGAAATATCAATCGTGGTAATGGCACAAGCATCGTCTTTCAAATATTGCCAAACGCCCTGCTTTTCTAGATATTTAGCACTACCATGAGAAAGCGCTAATACCCGCGCATCAAAGAGGCTAGTGTCTTGTGGGCTGTTTTTGTTACTGCCCGTGTTTGCTTGCGTAAAAGCTTGTGCTTCAACAATGGCAATAGTTAGCAAACTACCATCAGCTTTAGTGAGCTTACTTAGGCTTAACGCCATTAAGCTACCCGATAAGCCGCCGCCTGAGATAATAACATCAAAATGTTGATTACTGTTTTCCATAGCGTTCATCTTATTATTTTATCAAGAGCCTGTTGCACTCACTTTATGCTTTTGCCGTGAGCATTAAGGCTTCAATATCGGCAATAGTTTCTGGCGAGTTAACGGTTAAATTTTCAAAACCTGTTGCAGTTACGGCAATATTATCTTCAATACGTATACCAATACCGCGCCATTTCTCTGCCACACTACTATCAGACAGAGGAATGTAAAGACCCGGCTCAATAGTCATCACCATGCCAGGTTCAAACGCTCGGCGCTGCTCTCTATCAGTATTAATATGATAATCACCGACATCATGCACATCTAACCCTAACCAATGCCCAAGACCGTGAATAAAATAGTCTTTTATCTTTTTATCTTGAATTAGCTGAGTTACCTCGCCTTGAAGTATGCCTAAACCGACTAAGCCTTCTGTTAAAAAAGCATTAGTGAGTTCATTTAATTTAGCAAAACACATACCTGGTTTTATCGCATTAATAGCAAGTTTTTTGGCATCTAGTACTAGTTGATAAAGCGCTTTTTGCTCGGCAGTAAAACGCCCATTTACCGGAAAAGTACGTGTAATATCAGCAGCATAACCAGCGAGTTCGGCTCCTGCATCAATCAGCAATAATTGGTTATTTTTTAACGTATCGCTATTAGCCGTATAATGCAAAATATTAGCGTTATCACCACCAGCAACAATACAAGCATACGCAGGGTGCCTAGCGCCATTACGTGCAAATTCATGAAGAAGATCAGCTTCAACATGATATTCAAATTTACCTACATGACATTGTTGCATGGCGCGTTGATGTGCTAAACCAGAGATATAGTTAGCTTGGCGTATTAACGCTAGCTCATTGTCTGTTTTAATTAAACGTAGCTCGGCAACCAATGGGTCTGAATCAATTAAATGTTGTGGAGCTTTAATCCCTTGACGTACGCTACTTTGTACTTGCTTTAACCAAGTAAAAACTTGTGCGGCAAAGTCATGATCACTAAAGCCAAATAGTACTTGGTCTTTATTATTAAGATAACTTGGCAGTAAGGTGGTTATGTCAGCAACGCTAAAGCTAGCATCAACGCCATATTCTTGCACGGCTTTAACTTGCCCTATCCGTCGCCCTTGCCAAATCTCGTGCAATGGATCTTTGGGCAATGAAAATAAAATAGACTCGCTATTACCTTGTTCATTTTTAAGTAACACTAATAACGCATCTGGCTCGTTGAAACCCGTTAGATAATAGAAGTTTTTATGTTGACAAAAAGCATATTCAGTATCGTTACTGCGGGTTAATTCTTTGGCCGCTGGAAACAGTGCAATACTGTTATTTGGCATTTTAGCCACCAAAGCGTTGCGATGTTTACCAAAATCACTTAACGGTAATTGACTTATAGTGGCTTGATTAGCAGGTACTTCATTTAACGATGATGCTTTTAAAGGTGTTTTGTTTAAAGGTATAGTGCTCATGAAATAATTGATACCTATTGGTTTTAATGATGACTTTACTTTAACTAACGTTAATTCAGTTTATTCACGAGCAGTAATCCCCCGAATAATAGTGCGAATTCTCTTAGCTGAAACCTTACCTAAAATATTAGTGTATTACCTTTTTCTCTACCTCATTACTTCCACTGTTAGGCGGTGTTGCAAGTTCACTAAAGCACAATAGAGCAGAAATACGAACATATTCACTAATTTCAAAATACGCTTGCTCAGTATCTTCATCTTCTTCCATTTCGTCAGACAAGTTAGCAATTTCACCAAAATCGGTCAGTACTTCTTTAATTTCATCAGAAACAACGGGGTTATCTTTATGTTGTAAACCAAAACCGAGATTAAAACCTTGTACCCACATACTTAAACCATGACCTCGTTCCGCAATAGTGTCATCGTCATCAGGTAATAACATACTGAAGCTATAATTATCATCAAGTATATTGGTCCATAATTGATGATACATTTGCTTAAGTGCTTTTTTCACCGCACTTGGAAAGCCATCACCTTCATTAAATAAATCGTGCAGCATAACGACATAGCCTTGATTTTCAAATTCAAAACCTGCACAAACTAAGCCTGTTAATACACCATGAAGTTCACTGGCATGACATTCGACACTTTCGCTGGTTAAAATAGCTTGCATAGTAGCAAAGTCGATTAGGTTATGTTCGGCGGTTTGATTTGAGGTTGATTCAGTCATGGGCTGCTTTCTATCTTTACTTTGAATTATGGGGGCTTATGGTATCACTGCCGAAAATAACAAAAAAGTAAAATTACAGAAAATGCCCATAAACTGCGCTATTTACTTGCATAGGCGGCTAAGCATCGTTATCATTAAAGTAATAGGTTATTATATTTTTATCACCTATATTATTAATAATACTTGGAATTTGGTGCAAATGTCGCAACGAACCGTAGAAATCAACATTGTTGATCGCAAGCTAAAAGTTGCTTGCCCCATAGGGCAAGAAACTGCCTTATTATCTGCGGCGCAGGAACTGAGCGACCGTTTAACTAAGGCAGGTGCGCGTAAAGTCATTAGTACGCCTGAACAAACCTTATTAATGACTGCGTTAAACTTGGCTAATGATTTATTGAAAACTCAACAACAATTAAAAGTCGAGCAACAAGGGAATCAACAAAAAATCACTTTGTTACAATCCACTATTGAACAAGCCCTTTCAGAGACAAAAAAAAAAATAGCGTAAGCTTAATTACTCCATATAGACACGCTAATGTTGTCAATAATACTATCGATAATATTTTCTAAACATCTCTTTAGATCCTTCCTGATGAAATTAGCGAACTAAAGCACACTAATTGACTTAGTTTTTCGTGTGCAAAAAAAACTATATAACGTTTAAAATCAAAACATAACGTGCAAATATCCATCACTTAGTAAATTTTTTTCAAAAAAAGCTTAATTGCTGAGAATTTTTAGTTATACTGATTTTGTC
Source organism: Colwellia ponticola (assembly GCF_005885605.1). Lineage (GTDB taxonomy): Bacteria > Pseudomonadota > Gammaproteobacteria > Enterobacterales > Alteromonadaceae > Colwellia > Colwellia ponticola. The sequence continues at coordinate 12,368 of NZ_SZVP01000019.1, forward strand.
TTCTGGGATGTTTGTATGTGAACTGTGTCCCTGAGCCGATAAGTTTTACCTTAGGAAGTTGATTGTTAACTTTTGAGCATGCCCGGCTCGTATCGGGAAGCCTACGGTTGGTATGATATTTCCGCCCTGAACACACGGTGTTCAGGACTCTGTGAGCTGCGGCATCTTGGAAGACATTCTTAATTATCCCCTACTGCAAATACCACTCATATTTACGCACCTCTCTAAGTAAGCACACGATATTCAAAACACAGTGAGCTGCGGCATCTTGGAAGACATTCTTAACTATCCCCTACTGCAAATACCACTCATATTTACGCACATCTGTGTCTTAACGTAAGCAAAACATTAATTATTTACTTAACTAACCGCTCGAACGCGCTTTATTTGATTTTCTACATCGGCTAAATTGCCTATTTTAAGCCACACTTTAGCTCCCTCATCTTGTGCTGTTAGTGCTAGGGTGTCGCCTAACGGCAAACGCATCCAACTATGCTTTTGTAATAACTCGCCTTGTGTTTGTAACGATCCTTCTAGCACCAATACTTCTGCTCCTTCTGGTACAGTGAAACTAAGCTTGGCGTGAGCGGAAAAATCAACAATAGTGACTTTTTCATGACTATCTTGATGTAATAACCTGCTAGAGACACCTGCATATTGAGTAGGCATAGCGGGTACTTTATTTATTTTTAAGCTTACATGGGTGCGATCTTCAGGTTGAAACTGCCAAAGCTTTACAAAAATGGTACAGCCTTGCTTAGCGCCTGGAGTATGACTAGATTGCGGAGGGTTTCTTACATACGAGCCTGCAGGATAATCACCGTGTTCATCTTGAAATACGCCATCAAGAACAATAAACTCTTCGCCGCCCGTATGAACATGAGATGAAAAATGACTACCTTGTGCATATCGAACGATGCTTGTTGCGCGTGCAACTTCGCCACCGACTCGATCTAATGCTCTTCTTTCAACACCGGGCATGGGTGATGCTATCCAATCCATTAAGGCACTATGCACAATAACTCGTTGACTAAAATCTGCTAAAATTTCCATGATTAAATCCTATTACCTATGAATACATAATATAGGCCTGCTAAATCGTCTAGAGAGCGACAAAAGTGTAACAGGCTCTATCATTTTACTTAACCTTATCTCGGTTTAAGTAATAACTTAAGCCGTTGGTTATTGTAAGCTTGGGCGTGCAGCAACTTTTTCACGCCAGGCAATTAGCTCGGTGTATTCGTTGGGTATAGATACGTTAGCAAAATCAGCAAAACCAAGCCCAGCAAATAAGGTGATATCTGCTACTGAAAATGCATCGCCTGCTAAATAGGTATTCGTGGTTAAAATATCATTAAAGTATTTAAAACCTGCCTGTGCTTTTTCACCTTGTTTTATACCCCATTCTTTATTTTGATAAGTTTCAAGCTCAGCACCTAAACCTACCGTTGCATGATGAAAATAAGTGGCAACAGCATCAAGTACCATTGATTCAGCCCTGCGCTGCATCATACTAATAACGGCACGCTCTTTTGCAGAGGTTCCTGTCAATGAAATCCCCTCAAACGCGTGATCGATATATTCAATAATTGCAGAGCATTCCGCGATATAAGTTCCGTCGTCTAACTCCAAAACGGGCACGCTAGCCGCAGGGTTTTTAGCCACAAAGGCATCACTTCTATGTTCTCCCTTCATCACATCAACGGCGACAAAGCTAACACTGTCCATGGCATTTTTTTCAGCTAAAGCCATACGTACACGCAACGGATTAGGAAAACCTTCTACATCATAAATTTTCATTTTATCTCCAATTATTATTTATCTACGGTCATTTTTTATGATTATTTACCTAATATATTGTAAAAAACCACAAACTACCTACTGATAGGTAGCTTGATAGCATTTAGTCTTATTGTCAATATTTAGCTATAAAAAAATATTGCCTTCAGCTTGTTATCACTTTAAAATCTACCTACTGATAGGTACTAAGTTAACTAAAGTAATAATGACAGAATTAACGAAGAATAAACCGATAATTATTGTTGGTGGCGGTTTAGCGGGCTTATATACAGCACTTCAATTAGAGCAGCTAGCTATTCCCTATAGGCTTTTTGAGGCAAAAGATAAATTGGGTGGTCGTATTTACAGCGAGCCCCCCAGTGACGCCTCACTATGTCATGATCTGGGGCCAACGTGGATTTTCCCACATCACCATTTAATGCAAACTTTAGTCGCGCAGTTAGGCGAGCGTTTATTTCAGCAATATATTGCTGGTGCTATGATTTATCAGACAAATATAAATACCAAGCCGCAAATTATCGAACAGGGACAAGGGCCGTTATTACATCGTGTGGAAGGGGGCTTATATCAACTTATTTTGTCGTTACAAGCTAAGTTATCCCCAAGTAATTACCAACTTAATTGCCAAGTAGACAGCTTAAAAAAGCGAGGTGATAACTGGCAGGTCGTTGTTAAAAATAACAAGGATGCTTCAATAGCGGTACACGAAACCGAGCATTTAATATTAGCGCTACCACCCAGAATGATTCACCAATATTTAACCCCTCAAAACTGGGCGAGTGAAGCGTTAAACACAGTATTAGCCTCTGTACCCACTTGGATGGCAAGCCAAGCAAAATTTGTGGCTACCTACCATAAACCTTTCTGGCGAGAACAAGGTTTAGCTGGTCAAGCATTTAGTCGCTGTGGACCTATGATAGAAATTCATGATGCCTCAGCAAAAGAGCAACAGGGTTTTGCATTATTTGGCTTTATTGGGCTTTCCTCTCAAGCAATAAAAGACTTATCAGTTGAACAGGTTAAAGCGTTATGTATTAAACAATTAAGCTTATTGTTTGGTAAGCAAGCAGAGAATTATCATTGCTGCTATTTAAAAAGTTGGGGCAATGATACTTATGTGGCAACAGCTAACGATATAATAGAGCCACCAGCACATCCTTTTTTCGATATAAAAAGTTTCTTACCGGAACTCTCATCATTAAAGTTATATTTAGCTGGAAGTGAGTTTGCACAAGAAGATGCCGGTTACCTTGAAGGAGCGCTGCAAGCAGCTGATAGCGCTATTAGGTTACTAAAAAAGAATGTAATGACATAACGCTTATAGTAAACCAAGCACTTTACTCAGTGTGATTAACTATTTGAATAAAATAACATAGTCATCGATAATAGAAAAAATTATTTAGCAACTCATTCCTCCTTCAAATAATCCTTATTTATCAATAAAAATTATGAATAAAAAATCTCAAATACTCAAATTAGCTGAGCAAAAAGTAAGAACTGGTGGCTATGATAATTTTAGCTTTAGAGAGCTTGCCGACGAAATCGGTATTAAAAGCTCTAGTGTTCATTATTATTTTCGTACCAAGGCTGATTTGGCGGCACAATTAGCGCACGAGTATACCGATGTGTTTTTAGCGTCATTACAAAATGAAAAAGAAAAGCAACCAAATAACAGCGCTATTGCTCTGTACATTACCGCTTTTAAAACAGCCTTAGAAAAAGATAACCAAATGTGTTTATGTGGCTTATTAGGTGCACAGTCTGATGCCCTACCAGAAAAAGTTAACGTAGAAATAAAACGTTTTTTTGAATTAAATATACAATGGCTACAGCAAACGTATATTGAAGAACAATCAATGCCGGTAGCAAGTGCCAAGGTTAAAGCAATGCAATTATTAGCTTCACTAGAAGGTATGATGATTTTAGCTAAGGTATTAAATGATAAAACGGCTTTTGATACACTTAATCATTATCTTTAAAAGCACTAGAGGTAAACGACGCTAGGTAAGTATCAGCTCATAAACAAGACTGTCTTCAACATACTAGCCAATAAATAACTCAATATTGTTTAAGTTATTTATTGGCTATCGTTAATCACTTGTTCAATGGGCTGTTTATAATAGGTGGCGATGAGTAATAATCGCTGTAACTCTTTATTAATAGGTTGAATTTGCTTACGACATATTTTGCTAACCGCCTTAATAGTTACCCAGTAATTAGCTGCAGTGATCGCTTGTTGTTTACTTTCTATTTCTATTAAAGCAAATAAAGCACTCAGCTCATGTGTCGCTAGCGGTAATACGTTTTGATTAGTCGATAAATACACTTCAACCGGTGTTAGCCCTTGAGCATCACGCTGGCATAACGCCTTACACAATGTTTCATTACGTTCAAATAACATCATTGAACGTAAATAATTAAACGCAGGTACTACCGGAGTTACCCCTAATTGCTCACCCGCTAATAAATAATGCAGCACGTTTCTTTGCTGTTGATTGGTTTTATTAAAATTCCCTTTCAACTGTAAAGCGGGGGTAAAAAAACTAAGTATATCAATGTCTTTAAAACGCGCAATAAGGGCAAGCGGTAAGCCTTTTTTCTCTATCAGTTTGGTCGCTATTTGTTGATAAAAACCAAATTTAATTAAACTTTTTTGACCTTGAAGATAAATAAAGGCTAACTGTGAGATATTCTCAAGCTCGCTTGAACTAAGGTAATGTTCGGTCAAGCCAGAAAAATCATTTTTCGTTAACAAATCGATCAGTATTTGTATATGTTGCTTCATTTTTTTCCTTATTTTTGTTTACTTATATCCAGTTAAAACCATACAATTTAGCTTATTGCTTATAACTAAGAAAGATCCCACGCTATTAACATCCTCAGTCAACATAAAAACTCACAGGCTATTGGCGTATTTGACTCAGGTGTCGGTGGTCTTTCTATTGCCAAGTGTATAGCCCAGCAATTACCTCATGAAAGTATCATTTATATCGCCGATAGTCTCTATGCGCCTTATGGTGAAAAGTCAGTCGACTTTATTGTTGAACGCGTAAACATCATGGCACAGCAGCTTATTGCCAAAGGCGTTAAAGCTATCGTAATTGCCTGTAATACAGCAACAGTTAATGCTATTGAACAGCTTAGATTACAAGTGAACATTCCTATTATTGGTGTTGAGCCTGCCATAAAACCAGCGGCAAAACTAAGTATTAGTAAAAAAATAGCCATATTAACAACACAGGCGACCAGTGAAAACCATCGCTTTAAGGCTTTAATAGATTTACACCACAATGGCGCACAAGTGTTCATTCAGCCCTGCCCAGGATTAGTCGAGTTTATTGAGCAAGGACAACAACATAGTGTTGCCTGTAATAGCTTGTTAAAACGCTATATCGATCCCTTAATTGATAAAGGTATTGATACCTTAGTACTCGGCTGTACTCATTACCCTTTTGTTCAACAACAAATAAGCCTACTTGCCGGTCCGCAAGTAACTATTATTGAAACAGCGGCGCCAGTAACCTTGCAATTAAGTAAAATATTGTCTGAAAAAAAACTCAATGCTATGTCCTCACAACAAGGTCAGTATCAATTTTTTAGCTCACTTAAGAGTAAAGACCAAGAGCGTTTATTTACTGAGTTATGGCAAGCACCACTTACGTTACATACGTTAAACGGATAAGCCTTAATTGTTCACCTAATGAGTTCAGTTAATTTTTATCGGTAGTGTCGCTTCAAAAAACAAAAAATAACAGACGTTTAGCCGTCTAGGCGTAAAAAAGCTAGATAGTTGTTTTCAACCTGTGTAGAATCTCCACATTATTATTTATAACTCAAATTTTTCTGAGGACTTATGTCTAGACACTTTTTTACTTCGGAGTCTGTTTCTGAAGGCCATCCTGATAAAATTGCCGATCAAATTTCTGATGCGGTATTAGATGCGATTATCGCCAAAGATAAAAATGCCCGTGTAGCTTGTGAAACTATGGTAAAAACTGGTGTAGCAATTATTTCTGGTGAAGTCTCTACTACAGCTTGGGTTGATTTAGAGAAACTTACCCGTAATGTTATTAGTGAAATAGGTTATACCTCGTCAGATGTTGGTTTTGACGGCGAAACGTGTGGCATTATGAATTTGATTGGTCAACAATCACCTGAAATTGCGCAAGGCGTAGATCGCAGTAAACCTGAAGAGCAAGGGGCTGGTGACCAAGGCTTAATGTTTGGTTATGCAACTAACGAAACTCCTACCTTAATGCCAGCACCATTATATTATTCTCATCGCTTAGTTGAACGCCAAGCCGAAGCACGTAAATCTGGCATTTTACCTTGGTTACGCCCTGATGCTAAATCACAGGTGACCTTTATTTATGAAGATAATAAACCAGTAGCCATTGATACCGTCGTTCTTTCTACTCAGCATAACCCTGAAATTAAGCAAGCAGACTTAGTTGATGCGGTCATGGAAAATATTATTAAGCATGTATTACCTGCCGAATTATTAACGAAAGATACTAAATATCATATCAACCCAACAGGCCGTTTTGTTATCGGTGGTCCGGTAGGTGATTGTGGTTTAACAGGTCGTAAAATTATTGTTGATACTTATGGCGGTATGGCGCGTCACGGTGGTGGTGCTTTCTCTGGTAAAGATCCATCAAAAGTAGACCGTAGTGCTGCTTATGCCGGGCGTTATGTGGCTAAAAACATTGTTGCTGCAGGTTTAGCTGACCGTTGTGAAATTCAAATATCTTATGCCATCGGTGTCGCTGAACCTACGTCAATTTCAATTGATACTTTTGGCACGGGTAAAATATCTGAAGAAAAATTAGTTGAACTCGTACGCAAACATTTTGATTTACGCCCGTACGGTATCACTAAAATGTTAGACCTATTACATCCTATGTATCAGCAAACAGCTGCCTATGGTCACTTTGGTCGCGAACCTTTTGAAATGACGGTAGACGGTGATACATTCACCGCATTTAGCTGGGAAAAAACCGATAAAGCCGATGATTTACGTAACGCTGCCGGTTTATAGCTAACGCTTAACTCAGTTATACCCCACAGAGAAACCAGCATCGCTATTAAGGCTGCTGGTTTTTTTATGCCTTTATTTTGCTGCTTAACTCAAAAAACAACTTACCACGTAACTTTATCTGTTCTGTTATTGTTTTTTATCACTATCGCCCTTACCTTAATGATATGACGATGTTTTATTTTTAAGCTTATTTATGCGTAACCCCAGAATTTTTCAACCAAGCCTATTCTCTATTAACGAGACAGTGACCTTATCAGATGATGCTTTTGGTCACGTTGTGCGCGTATTGCGCCTAAAAGCGGGTGACACCATTACCGTATTTAATGGTGAAGAGCCTTTTCAGTACAATGCCACCTTGTGTAATGTTAGTAAAAAATCAGCTGATATCACCATAATATCTCAACAACAAAATAACAGTGAATCACCACTCAATATTCATTTGGGCCAAGGTATTTCTCGTGGTGATAGAATGGATTTCACCTTACAAAAATCTGTTGAGCTAGGCGTTAATTCAATAACTCCTCTGTTTACTGAACGTTGCGGAGTAAAACTTAATGCTGAGCGCCTTGAAAAAAAACGTCAACAATGGCAAAAAATAGTCATTAGTGCCTGCGAACAAAGCGGCCGTTCAAGTGTGCCTACGGTTAATGAACCTATGTTATTAGCTGACTGGTTAACACAAGAAACCAGCGCTTTAAAAATTAATTTGCATCCTAAAGCACAGCACTCCATTATGAGTTTACCTAGGGAAAATACCCGTGTTCGCTTGTTAATAGGACCAGAAGGTGGTTTAAGTGATGACGAAATAGCTCAAGCCAATGAAAACGACTTTGTTGATGTATTACTTGGTCCTAGAATATTACGAACAGAAACAGCGGCATTAACGGCAATCACCGCATTACAATGCCGTTTTGGCGATTTACACTAAATATATTGTTGAGTTACTAACATTACGTAAACGGTGATGGATTAACATCAACAGTGAACAGGATAAAAAATGACTACAAATAAAGTAATAAAACTCGGCATAGTGATGGACCCTATTGCACAAGTTAAGGTCGAAAAAGATTCATCCATGGCAATGATGCTAGAAGCTCAACAACGTGGTTATGAGCTTTACTATATGGAAATGAAAGACTTATATCTTGAACAGGGGCAATGTCGCGCCACAACACACAAAGTTAAAGTGTTTGATGATAGTAAGCATTGGTATGAATTAACCGACCCACAAGATATGCTAGTGAGTGACTTAGACGCGGTATTAATGCGTAAAGATCCTCCTTTTGATACCGAATTTATTTACGCCACTTACATGCTAGAGCGCGCTGAAGAAGCCGGTACACTGATTGTTAACAAACCACAAAGTTTACGTGATTGTAATGAAAAGCTCTTTACTGCTTGGTTTAGTGAGTTTACGCCTAAAACCTTAGTGACTCGTAGCAGCGATAAAATCCGTCAATTTCACCAAAAAGAGAAAGACGTTATTATCAAGCCACTTGACGGTATGGGCGGCGCATCAATCTTTCGTATTAAAGCCGATGATGCCAATGTTGGCGTTATTATCGAAACATTAACCAACCATGGCGAACAATATGCTATGGTGCAAGAGTTTATGCCGGAAATTGCCGATGGTGATAAGCGCATTCTCATTGTTAATGGCGAACCTATGCCTTATTGTTTAGCACGTATACCTGCTATGGGTGAAACGCGTGGTAATTTAGCTGCTGGCGGGCGCGGTGTTGCCAGGCCACTGAGTGAAAGTGATAAAGCCATTGCTGATGCTATTGCCCCAGAACTAAAAAAACGTGGATTATATTTTGTAGGTTTAGATGTCATTGGTGATAAGGTTACTGAAATCAATGTGACCAGTCCTACTTGTATTCGTGAAATTGAAGCAGCTTACCCAATAAACATTAGCGGTAAGTTGATGGATGCTATTGAAGAGAATATAAAAAAATAACTGTAGGGATAACATGGCAAAATTACAAAAATCAGCAACAAAAACACTAACAGCAAACAAAAAATGTGAGCAAGAGCTTGGTGATTCAACGTCAATGATTAGTTTAGAAAACCAATTACTGATCGCCATGCCTACTCTCGATGATTCTTATTTTAATAAAACGGTTACCTATATTTGTGAGCATAATGAAGAAGGTGCAATGGGCTTAATTATAAACTTGCCTATTAATATCACCCTGTCTGACTTACTCAAGCAAATAGAACCTGATGAAGGTAAAGCGTCAGATAAAGCTAATAGCAATGAAAGCAGTGATTTAACTGATAAGGCAACCACTGACATTACTAACAGCTTAGAGCAGTTAGTACTTACTGGTGGTCCTCTCGCCCAGCAACGAGGCTTTGTTTTACATAGTTCACAATCAGGTTGGACTAGCTCGTTGGTGTTGAGCAAAGAGCTCATGATCACCACCTCAAAAGATATTCTACTGGCATTAGGTACTGAAAAAGCCCCTGAAAAATTTATGGTTACCTTAGGGTATGCTGGTTGGGGACCCGGTCAACTTGAGCAAGAGTTAAAAGCTAATTCATGGCTTACTACGCCTGCCGATAATGATATTATTTTTAATACCCCAATAGAAATGCGTTGGAAAAAAGCCACTGAAAAGTTGGGCATTGATCTTGCCCATTTATCTTCTGATATAGGACATGCTTAATCGCTGTCCTTTTAGGCAGTCTGTTTTATTTACGCTTTATTTACGCTATTAACTTACTACTACATTGATTAACCCCAAGGAAAAAAATGTCATCGAAAACTCAATCGCCGATTGGTCAACGTACTGTTATCGGTTTTGATTTTGGTAAAAAATATATTGGTGTTGCCGTCGGACAAGAGTTGACAGGTAGTGCGACGCCGTTGGGATCAATAAAAGCAACCGACGGCATTCCGCATTGGGATAACCTCGCTAAATACCTTAACGAATGGCAACCTGACTTTATTGTCGTGGGCTTACCGTTGAATATGGACGGTAGTGAGCAACAATTAACCTTAGACGCGAAAAAGTTTGGTAATAGAATTCATGGTCGTTTTGGCATCAAAGTAGAATTTCAAGATGAACGACTCACCACTGCCGACGCCAAAGAACAGCTGTTTGCACGCGGTGGCTTTAAAAACTTAAAAAAAGATAATATTGATGCTGAATCAGCGCGATTGATTATTGAAAGTTTCTTTGAGCAGCAATACGATTAATAATACAATAAATTATTGTAGTTATTCTATTCAATTACTTACCTAGCCTAGCTATTACTAAGTTATTGGCGGGCAGCCATGGAGTAAAATCCTGTACACTATTTTAACTGTCGGGTTATAATTAGCGCTTATCATTATTTTTTAACAAGGTTTCCTCGGCAATGGAAAAACGTTTTATTAACGCGCAAGAATTACTAGAAGATTCATTTCGTGTCGCCGCTAAAGTATTTGAAGATGGTTTTCGCCCACAATTTATTGTAGGTATATGGCGTGGCGGTGCACCCATTGGCATCGCGGTACAAGAATATTTTGACTTTAAGAAAGTAGAAACCGATCATATTGCTGTACGTACTTCATCGTATTACGGTATCAACAAGCAAGATAAAGATATTAAAGTACACGGTTTACATTATATTATTGAGCATGCAAATGCCGCTGATAGTTTATTAATTGTTGATGATGTTTTTGATTCAGGCCGCAGTATCGAAGCGCTAATTAAGCAATTAAAGCGTAATATGCGCAATAATATCCCTAAAGATATTAGAGTTGCTTGCCCTTGGTATAAGCCGCAAAATTCAATGGTTGATTTTGCTCCTGATTATTATGTGCATACCTCAGATGAATGGTTGGTGTTTCCTCATGAATTATCAGGCTTAACTCCTGATGAACTCCTCAATGGTAAAAAAGACTTAGTCAACATTCAGGATTTACTGGTTTAATACCAACAAGCATAAACAAAAAGGCAGGTTTAGTTCGACTAAACCTGCCTTTTTTTAGTGCTAATTACCTAACGACGTTAAGTCTGTGAACTTTAGCTCAATTGGGTAAGTATTATCAATTAATTGCTAATAACTCAACATCAAAAATTAATAGTGATCCTGGCTTTATTTTACCTGCCGCTTTATTGCCATAAGCTAAACTTGATGGAATATAAAAACGCGTTTTCTCACCAACAACCATTAACTGAACTCCTTCTGTCCAGCCTTTGATCACTTGGTTTAAACCGAAACTAATTGGCTCACCTCTATCTACTGAACTATCAAATACAGTACCATCAAGTAATGTACCATGATAATGCACGTTAACTTTCGAGGTAGCATTGGGATGTTCGCTACCACTGCCCGCTGTTAATACTTTATATTGCAAGCCTGAAGGGGTTGTTATAACACCTTCTTCGTTTTTATTGGTAGCTAAAAACTCATCAGCTAATTTTATATTACCTTGCGCTGCTTCTTTACTACCACTTTGTCGCATAACAACAAAAATTAAAATACCTATAACAATAGCCAATAACAAAATTTTACTCATTTAATAACACTCTTATACTACGGTTCATGTAAAAAACCATGCTACGCAATTACTCACTTATTTACTAGTTGATTTAGTTAACTAATATCTACGAATACTTAGAAAATAGTGAAAGTAATAAAAGGACTAAACTGCCATGACATCAAGGAAATAAAAATTAGCATCTGATAACAAATATGTTTAAAATAATGGGCTAAGATTTGATATGCCAATATCAATCATTAATAGTAATAGCTACTACCTACGTCTCTATAGTTTAACTGGATAAAACTGCGGCCTCCTAAGCCGCTGCTCTGGGTTCGAGTCCCGGTGGAGACGCCATTTTATAGTTTAATAAACAAGTTATTAGTTCGTTATTCCTCTGCTTGTGTTTTTTCTACATCCTTGTTTTCGGCCACTGAATTACCGCTGAGAAAAGCAGTAATAGCCATAATAATAACCACACATATTACCGTTGTTAATTTAAACCCACCTGAGGATGAACTGCGCATTTCTATACCTATGTTATTACCTATGCTAACTTTATATTCTGCTTGTATATAATTGCCAAAAAACGTTACGTTGCTCTATTAACGTACAGTAACAGCGACACTAAACTATTAATTTTTTATTTACAAGAGTAGAGTTGATTTTTTACGCAATATAGTGAATTCTACGGTATTAACACCTAAGTTAACTTTTTAAATCAAAGGCTGTATCTTGTGCAGCAATTTGTTCAGTGCTTGACAAAATATTTACTCGAATAGACGAATTTAATACCCCTGCCCCTGAGCTTAACGTAGCTAAATTAGTATCACCACGTAACAATTGGCTATAGTGAGTAGCTAAAGAGAATGCTGTACTATCAATGATTAGTTTATTATTGGTTTGCCGGCGATATACATTAGTACTTAATGCTGTTGTTACGGGGTTTTGTTCTGATAAAGTAAAAAACAAACTGGCTTCGGCTGGTTTATGTTGATGAAGTTTTATTGATAAACGTAATTTATTAGTTTTCAATAATTGATGCGCGCTTTCAATTAACGCATAAATCAATTTTTGAATATATAATTGATCGCTATTGAGATAATGCGGGACACTGTCATCAATAAGAAAGTAAATAGATCTGCCTTCGTATTCATTGCTCGCTTTAAGTACCGACTCAGTACGTTGTAGAAAACGATAAAAATCAAAACAGTCGTTTTTTGCCGTCACCTTACCCGACTCAATATTAGAAACATCTAGCATAGTATCTAATAACAAGGCTAGATTACTACTGGCATGACTTATTCCGGTAACTTCTTTGTTATGAATACCTCTTTCTTTTAATTGCTCAACAAATGCCCTTATTGCTAACAATGGTACCCGTAATTCTGTATTTAGCGTTTTTAAAAAATAACTTTGAGCTAAACTTTTTTTCTCTGACTTTTCTCTCGCTAAAATAAGATTTCGGGTTTTACTATGCACTTGTTCCCCTAATTCACTCGAGTAGGCAGCCATCATCAGTAGCAGCATTTGAAATAATACTGCGCCAAAAGTACCACCAAGTAATACAGCCCATGCTTGCCAGCTTTTAGTTTGGCTAAACCAAGGCTCTTTTTCGGCGATGTTAACCTGCCAAAGTCGAGAAAAGACGGACAGCGTCAAGGTATCAACATGCCTATTTACGCTAGGTAATAATTGACCGAATAAAGTAATAGGTTCGTCAGCAGTGATATCTTGAATAAAAATATTCACTTTGGCTGATTTTTCTTGTGCTAATTGTTCAAAAAAACGATCGAACTGCACCACTGCGATCACTAGCCCTAATAATTTTTCCTTGGTAATTAATGAAAGCTTGCGTTGTGCAATTAATTCAGCAGCGCTTTGTTTTTCAGGGATAGAAAAAATAGCCTGTCTAAACAGTATCGCCGGTATAGCCACCTTGTCTTGCGCTAAAATAACTGGCGCACTAGCCATAATCTCTTCATTATTAAACGCTTGCAAAGGGAAACTATGCTTAAACTCACCGTAAAAATCTACGCCCAGCGCAGCTTCATTTATTGCTTGTGGATAGAGATAATATAAAGGCGCATATTGAGGACGTGGAGGAGCGACAACCATAGTGCCGTTGGCTAATTTATCTTTGATACTAAAATCTTTCTTTAGTACCGTTGAACTATTTTTTTCAAAAGTAGCACGTTCACTCAAAGGCACTATAGGTGCCCATTCTAGTGCCCTAACACTTGAATCTTGTTTAAAAATATTGTCACTAAATTGGGTGAATTCTGTTAGCGACACAGTATCGTTAGCCTTAAATAACGCGGCAAGGCTAGTCACGTTAGTCACTACGGCGTTTACTTCTGCCATAATTAACCGTTCTATTTCAAGCGTAGCTTGCTCAAATAACACCTGACGGTATTGTTGCTGTTGATACTGCGAGCTTTTAAGCAATAGAAATACGGCTAAACCACCTAATAAGGAAGTAAAGCCAATAAAAAAACGTTTGGTTAATTTTAGCTGCTCTGCATTATTAAACAGCAATAATAATGGAATAAAAAATACCGCCATTAACATACTCGCCGACCAAGTACTAATAAAGGTATAGAGAAAGTCACCTTGGGTTACTCGGCTATCTAATATAGAAATAACCAGAACTGAGCTTGCCGATACCAAGCTGGCAATAGGGCCAATACGTAATAAAAAGAAAAACAGGTACTTTCTCGAGCTGAGCCATTTTTTATAATGAATAAAGCGAAAAACAAGCTGCTTCGTCCAGCACGCTTGTAAGACAATAGCCAATACCGCAATTGTCATCACGGTAAAGTTAGCATCTAAGTGTAGGTAGTAGTCGAAACTAAACGCTAATATCGGACTAATTATGACGACAACAATAAGTGGCACAAGACGCCAAACAAGTAATAAACCACTAAGAAGCGCCGCGCAAGGACCAACAAAACTGACCAGCGATTGTGGAGTAATAAGCAAAACAGTGCCAAACGAGGTGACAATAAATAAAAGCGCTGAAATAAAAAAGTGTGATAAGTGGCGTTGCATCATAGTTATACCAAACGGATTAATGGTCAAAATAGGCAGGTTAAATCGGTAGTATGTCGTTCATCTTAGGTTTTAACTGATACTAGCATTATCTCACAGTAGATTAACGGCATATTATTTGAATATGATGTCGCAATACAAAATAATATAAAAAATTGCATAATATAATTTGCGCTACGTGTCTTGGTAAGCGAAAATACGGGCAATTTTTATTTTTCAAGATTATAAGATCTGGAGCAATTATGTCGTCGCGTCAAGAGTTAGCAAATGCTATTCGTGTATTAAGTATGGATGCCGTACAAAAAGCAAAATCAGGGCACCCAGGTGCACCTATGGGCATGGCAGATATTGCCGAGGTATTATGGCGTGATTTTTTAAAGCATAATCCAACTGATCCCAACTGGGCCGATCGCGATCGTTTTGTTTTATCAAATGGTCACGGCTCAATGCTTATCTATTCTTTATTACATTTATCGGGTTACGATTTATCTATTGAAGATTTAAAAAACTTTCGTCAATTACACTCTAAAACCCCTGGTCACCCTGAATACGGTTACACACCAGGCGTTGAAACGACCACAGGTCCATTAGGTGCGGGTATTGCTAATGCGGTGGGTATGGCTATTGCTGAAAAAACATTAGCTGCCCAGTTTAACCGCGAAGATCATGACATTGTTGATCATTTTACCTATTGCTTCTTAGGTGATGGCTGTTTAATGGAAGGTATCTCTCATGAAGCTTGTTCACTTGCGGGTACGTTAGGGTTAGGTAAACTAATAGCCTTTTGGGATGACAACGGCATTTCAATTGATGGTGAAGTTGAAGGTTGGTTTACTGACAACACGCCAGCGCGTTTTGAGTCTTACGGTTGGCATGTACTTTGTGTTGATGGTCACGATGCTCAAGCAATTACTCTGGCTATTGAAGCGGCTAAATCGGTTACCGATAAACCTACGATGATTTGTTGTAAAACAATTATCGGTTTTGGCTCACCTAATAAATCAGGCTCTCATGATTGCCATGGCGCACCTTTAGGTGACGAAGAAATTGCTGCAACACGTGAATTTTTAAACTGGCCACATGCACCTTTTGATATCCCAAGTGACATATACGCACAATGGAATAGAACTGAAAAAGGTCAAATAAGTCAAAGTAACTGGAATGAAAGATTTGCCGCTTATCAAGCAGCACACCCTGCACTTGCCAGTGAATACGAACGTCGTGTGATTAAAGGTGACTTACCTAGCGATTTTGAAGAAAAAGCAAACGCCTTTATTCAACAGTGCCATGAAAGCAGTGAAAATATTGCCTCACGTAAAGCTTCCCAAAATGCTATTGAAGCCTTTGGTCATGTATTACCTGAAATGTTAGGTGGTTCGGCCGATTTAGCGGGCTCAAACTTAACCTTATGGTCTGGTTCAAAAGGTATTCAAGAAGATGCTGCCGGTAACTACATATTTTACGGCGTGCGCGAATTTGGCATGAGTAGCATTATGAATGGTATTTCTTTACACGGTGGTTTTGTAAACTACGGTGCTACCTTCATGATGTTTATGGAATATGCACGCAATGCGGTGCGTATGTCAGCATTAATGGGCATTCAAAATATTTTTGTTTATACCCATGACTCTATTGGTCAAGGGGAAGATGGTCCTACGCATCAACCTATTGAGCAATTAACTAACTTAAGAACTACGCCTAACTTAACGACGTGGCGTCCATGTGATGCAACTGAGTCTGCTGTTGCTTGGAAAGCTGCGGTACAAAATCAAAAAGCACCTACAGCTTTGGTATTTTCACGCCAAGGTTTACCTGCAATGACACGTACGCAAACACAAGTAAGTGACATTGAAAAAGGGGCTTATATCTTAGTAGATTGTGCTGGCACACCTGATGTAATTTTAATAGCAACAGGCTCTGAAGTAGCGCTAGCCGTTAACGCTGCCACAACTTTAACAGAGCAAGGCACAAAGGTACGTGTAGTATCTATGCCATCAACGACTGTTTTTGATCAGCAAAGTAGTGACTATAAAGCGGCGGTATTACCACTAAACGTGACTAAGCGTGTCGCTATTGAAGCAGCGCACGTTGACTTTTGGGCTAAGTATGTGGGTCTAAACGGCGCAGTAGTAGGTATGACAACTTTTGGTGAATCTGCACCTGGTAACGTATTACTAGAGCACTTTGGCTTCACTGTAGATAACGTTGTTAATACCGTCAATCAGTTATAATTTAAGTCGTTATAATAAGTAAACCTGTTATAACCACGTAATAAGTTGCCACAAGTGTTGAACTTTACTTGTGGCAACTACGTACAACATTTATCACATAAGCTAGCTTTTTATTACAGCTAATATTATCACTCAGATATCGCTTAGATATCGCTTAAAATCATTGGATAAATACAGTAAGATTATGACAATAAGAATTGCCGTTAGTGGCTTTGGCCGCATTGGACGTAGTGTAGTAAGAGCATTATATGAAAGCGGTAAAAACGAATTATTTACCTTAGTCGCCATTAATGAATTAGCACCTGCTTCAGGTATTGCCCATTTATTGAAATACGACAGTACCCATGGCAGGTTTCCTTTTGAGGTCAGCCAAACAGATAATACCTTAATTATCGATGGCGATGAGATTGCACTAACCCATATTGATAATTTAACTAGCCTACCTTGGCAGCAACAAAATATTGATATAGTACTTGATTGTACGGGTAAATATGGCACTAAAGCCGACGGCTTAAGTCATATTAATCGCGGCGCTAAAAAAGTATTATTCTCTCACCCCGGTGGCCAAGATATTGATGCAACTATTATTTACGGCATTAATCATCATACGTTAACCTCAGATGATCGTATTGTCTCAAACGGCTCTTGTACCACTAACTGTATCGTGCCTGTTATCAAGGTTATTGATGAAGCCTTTGGCGTAGAAAGTGGCTCTGTCACAACAATTCACTCATCAATGCACGACCAACAAGTTATTGATGCTTATCATAAAGATTTACGCCGAGCTCGTGCTGCCAGTCAATCTATTATCCCTGTCGATACTAAACTCGCCGCTGGTATTGAACGAATATTGCCACAATTTAAAGGTCGTTTTGAAGCGATTGCTGTTCGTGTACCAACACTAAACGTTACCGCCATGGACTTAAGCTTGACGGTTAATAGTGATGCCAGTATTAACGACATTAATAAAGCCATACAAGCAGCGACTAAAGAGACTGATTTAATCGGCGTGCTCGATTATACTGAAGAGCCGTTAGTGTCTGTTGATTTTAATCACGACGCCCATTCTTGTATTGTTGATGGTAGCCAAACTCGTGTTAGCCATAAACGCTTAATTAAAATGCTAATTTGGTGTGACAATGAATGGGGCTTTGCTAACCGCATGTTAGATACTGCGATAGCAATGTCAAAAGCATAACGTTACATATATGCATTTGAAAAAATACTTAACAAAAAATTTAAAATATTATTGCTCAATCATACTGTTAAAATAACAGAGCATAACTTCCCCACAGTGACAACAGGAGACAAGAATGTCTATTATCAAAATGGCTGATCTAACATTAGCTAACCAACGTGTGCTAATTCGTGAAGATTTAAATGTACCTGTAACCGATGGTAAAATCACCTCTGATGCCCGTTTACGTGCCGCATTACCTACTTTAAAACTTGCCTTAGAAGCTGGTGCAAAAGTCATGGTAATGTCTCATTTAGGACGCCCAACTGAAGGTCAACCAGCAGATGAGTTTTCCCTAAAACCTGTTACGGATTATCTTAGCGCCGCGTTAAACTACCCTGTACGTTTAGTTACCGACTACCTAGATGGTGTTGAGGTTGCTGCTGGTGAATTAGTGGTCTTTGAAAATATTCGCTTTAACGTTGGTGAGAAGAAAAATGATGATGTATTGGCTAAAAAATTAGCCGCATTATGTGATATTTTTGTTATGGATGCCTTTGGCACCGCACATCGCGCCCAAGCAAGTACTCATGGTGTAGCCAAGTTTGCTGCTACAGCTTGTGCTGGTCCATTATTGTCAGGCGAATTAGAAGCGTTAGGTAAAGCATTAGATAATCCAGCGAGACCACTAGTTGCCATTGTAGGAGGCTCAAAAGTCTCAACAAAATTAACGGTACTAGACTCGCTAGCAGGTATTGTTGACCAACTTGTTGTTGGTGGCGGTATTGCCAATACCTTTATTGCCGCTGATGGCCATAATGTTGGCAAATCATTATTTGAAGCCGACTTAGTTAACGAAGCTGCACGCTTAACTAAACAAGCTCAAGCCAATAATGGTAATATCCCTGTTCCTACTGATGTTGTCGTTGCCACTGAGTTTTCAGCCACTGCAGTAGCGACAATCAAGTCAGTTAATGACGTTAATGCCGATGAAATGATTTTTGATATTGGTCCCGATTCAGCCAAAGCTTTAACTGAAATCATCGCTAACGCAGGCACTATTGTGTGGAATGGTCCTGTTGGCGTATTTGAATTTGATCAATTTGGTGAAGGTACTAAAATTATCGCACAAGCGATTGCCGATAGCGCAGCCTTTTCAATTGCCGGTGGCGGAGATACTTTAGCTGCCGTTGATAAATATAATATTGCCGATAAAATATCTTATATCTCAACAGGCGGCGGTGCTTTCTTAGAGTTTTTAGAAGGTAAAAAATTACCTGCAGTAGAGATATTAGAACAACGCGCTAAAGTATAAATGCTACGCTTACCAACACAACGCCCAGCAATAATGGTGCACTGCTGGTAATGCTAAAAAATAAAAACGAGTGTCTAGACAAAGACCTCGTTTTTTTTTCACTACTTTTTAACTAAAAGTTAAATCAATACGACAACAATTCAACTTTACTGAAATTATCCTGTCAGATAAGAGTGCTATTTGTTATAATTTTTATTATCTAAATAAACTTTAACCCCCCATTAATAAAGTTTAAACAAAACTTAAACAAAACTTATCTAGGAGTAAGTAAATGGCTTTAATTTCAATGCGCCAGATGCTCGATCATGCGGCAGAATTTGAATACGGTATTCCAGCATTTAATGTAAATAACTTAGAGCAAGTACGCGCTATAATGCTTGCCGC
Organism: Colwellia ponticola; assembly: GCF_005885605.1. Lineage (GTDB taxonomy): Bacteria > Pseudomonadota > Gammaproteobacteria > Enterobacterales > Alteromonadaceae > Colwellia > Colwellia ponticola. The sequence continues at coordinate 31,844 of NZ_SZVP01000019.1, forward strand.
TAGTGATACTGATAGCCCTGTGATCATGCAAGCATCTGCAGGTGCTAGAAAATACGCCGGTGCACCTTTTTTACGTCATTTAATTTTAGCCGCAATTGAAGAGTTTCCACATATTCCAGTGGTTATGCATCAAGATCACGGTACTTCTCCTACTATTTGTCAACGCTCTATTCAATTAGGCTTTTCATCAGTAATGATGGACGGTTCTTTAATGGATGATGGTAAAACACCAAGCTCTTATGAATACAATGTTGATGTAACACGTCGCACTGTTGAAATGGCACACGCTTGTGGTGTTTCGGTTGAAGGTGAATTAGGTTGCTTAGGCTCTCTTGAAACCGGTATGGCTGGTGAAGAAGATGGCGTTGGTGCTGAAGGTGTTTTAACAAAAGAACAAATGTTAACAGATCCAGAAGAAGCCGCTGATTTTGTTAATAAAACGCAAGTAGATGCACTAGCAATTGCCTGTGGTACTTCTCATGGTGCGTATAAATTTACGCGCCCACCAACTGGCGATATCTTAGCGATTGATCGTATTAAAGCGATTCACCAACGTATACCGCATACTCACTTAGTTATGCATGGCTCTTCATCAGTGCCACAAGATTGGTTAGCGGTTATTAATGAATTTGGTGGTAAGATCCCGGAGACTTATGGTGTCCCTGTAGAACAAATTCAACACGGCATTAAAAATGGTGTACGTAAAATCAATATAGATACTGATTTACGTCTTGCTGCTACTGGCTCTATTCGTCGCTTTTTAGCTGAAAACCCAAGTGAATTTGATCCACGTAAATTCTTACAAGTATCAACTAATGCGATGTACGATATATGTAAAGCTCGTTATGAAGCATTTAACACTGTGGGTAATGCGAGTAAAATAAAACCGATAAGCCTTGATAGTATGTTTGACCTTTACCAAAGCGGTAAACTTAAAGCTATCATCAAGTAAAGCTTTTATTACAAAAACACTTAATTAAAAGGGCTTAGGCCCTTTTTTTATGCTCGAAAAAAATAAACGACTTAGGTATAATTCGCGCAATCTAATCACGCTCACTTCATTAAGTAACTTCCCAAATGCTCTCTCGCTTTATCTTACTCGCTATTTTTATCATTTTGTGTACTTTACCAACTTTTACTTATGCCAAAGAAAAGCTAGAAACTGCCGATGCCTCAGACATACTTTTTAGCCTTAAAAAAGCCGATCAATCAAAACAACCGTCATCGGGCACCCTATTTACCGCCTCCGCACAACTTGGCCTTCTTTACCTAACGGGTAATACACGTAGTGCCGATATTAAAACAGGTTTAGATCTGCGCTTTGAAAGAGGCCTTTGGCGTAGCGCATTTGGTTTTGATTTATTATTGAAAAAAACAGAAATAGAAAATGAAAGTAGCGATGGTCAAGTCAGTAAAAGCTTTGATACTTCCGACCATAAGTGGAGCATTATTTCACAAACTAACTACACGCTTGATGCCACGAAACAAAACTATATCTACGGCAGTATTTTTTATGAAGAAGACCGTTTTTCTGGTTTTGACTCGCAAGGCTCTATTTCAACAGGTTGGGGACGACGATGGTTTGAAAATAAAGACACCAGCTTTGATGCCGATATTGGTCCGGGCTTTAAAAGAGATATACTCAATATTACTGAGGAAGAGATTGCCACAGGTATGTCAAATCAAACGCGAGATTCTTTTATTTTACAAGCACAAGCTCTTTATATAAAAAAATTAAATCAACATATTGAATTTAAACAAAATTTAATAATAAAGCATGCAATAGACAGTGGTGAAAACAGTGTTTATAAAGCAACATCTGCTATTACCAGTAAATTGATCGACTCATTACAACTTAAGCTTAAATTCACTATTGACTACAACTCTGAAGTTGACTCAGATAAAGAAAATTTAAATACTGAAACCTCTATCCTACTTGTTTATAGTTTTTAATCACCGTTGAAACTGTTGTCCATTTTTAATTTACTATAATGTCAGCAGAGAGTAGCAGTGTCACATTGACTGTCTAGTGCCATAACTCTACAATAACCCGCAATTAATTTACTATAAAAAAGGCATATTTATGGCTTTACCAGACAAGTTTATTTTCTCGATGAACCGCGTTTCTAAAGTGGTTCCCCCTAAAAGAACCATTTTAAAAGATATTTCCTTATCATTTTTTCCAGGCGCTAAAATTGGTGTCTTGGGCTTAAACGGTTCAGGTAAATCTACCCTACTTCGTATTATGGCTGGTCTTGATACTGAATTTGAAGGCGAAGCACACGCATTAGCGGGTACTAATATTGGCTATTTACCGCAAGAGCCTGTTTTAGATGAAGAAAAAACAGTGCGTGAGATTGTTGAAGAAGCTGTAGCTACGGTTAAAAATGCTTTAGCGCGTCTTGACCAAGTTTATAACGAGTATGCTGAAGAAGGTGCAGATTTTGATGCGTTAGCCAAAGAGCAAGGTGAGTTAGAAGACATCATCAATAGCAACGATGGTCATAATATTGATAACATTCTTGAACGTGCTGCTGATGCTTTGCGTTTACCTGAGTGGGATCAAGTAATAAGAGTATTAAGTGGTGGTGAACGCCGCCGCGTAGCACTATGTCGTTTATTGTTACAAAAGCCAGACATGTTATTACTTGATGAGCCAACCAACCATTTGGATGCAGAGTCTGTTGCATGGTTAGAGCGCTTCTTACATGACTACCCAGGTACTGTGGTAGCAATCACCCATGATAGATACTTCCTCGATAACGTTGCTGGTTGGATATTAGAGCTAGATAGAGGCCATGGCATTCCTTATGAAGGTAACTACTCTTCATGGTTAGAGCAAAAGGATGCCCGTCTTGAACAAGAAAGCAAAAGCGAAAGTGCTTTACAACGAACCATCAAGCAAGAGCTTGAGTGGGTCCGTTCAAATCCCAAAGCACGCCAATCAAAAAGCAAAGCCCGTATGGCTCGTTTTGAAGAGCTTAATAGCCAAGATCATCAAAAACGTAATGAAACTAACGAACTTTACATTCCACCTGGACCGCGTTTAGGTGATAAAGTATTAGATGTTAATAACTTAACAAAATCGTTTGGTGATAGAGTACTGATCGATAATTTAAGCTTTAGTGTACCTAAAGGCGCAATCGTAGGTATTATCGGGCCAAACGGTGCCGGTAAATCAACACTATTTAAAATAATGTCAGGTGCTGAGCAAGCTGACTCTGGCTCGGTTGAGCTGGGTGATACCGTTAAGTTAGCCAGTGTTGATCAATTCCGTGATGACATGGATGACACCAAGACAGTTTATCAAGAAATATCACAAGGTCATGAAATTTTACAGATTGGTAACTTTGAAATTCCAAGCCGCGCTTATGTAAGCCGCTTTAACTTTAAAGGCAACGATCAGCAAAAAATTATTGGTAACTTATCTGGTGGTGAACGTAACCGTGTCCATTTAGCAAAGCTTGTGCAAACAGGGGGGAATGTATTACTACTGGATGAGCCAACCAACGACTTAGATGTTGAAACATTACGTGCTTTAGAAGAAGCCTTATTAGAGTTTCCAGGTTGTGCTATGGTTATTTCCCATGACCGTTGGTTCCTTGACCGTATTGCTACCCATATTCTAGATTACCGTGATGAAGGTAATATCAACTTCTATGAAGGTAACTTCACCGATTATGAAGCTTGGTTGAAGAAAACTTTAGGCCCTGCAGCAACAGAGCCACATAGAATTAGATACAAAAAAATAGGCTAATGGCTTAGGTTCTGTTGAACTTTAGCGGTTAAAAACAATAAAAAACCAGTTGAAAATTTACTTTTTAACTGGTTTTTTTTATACCATAACTTTTTACTTTTCAAGTCAATAAGGCTATGCTGAAGTGACATTGTAGCTATTTAAATTTGGTAACTTACCAAGCGATTAACTGGGTTAGGCACTCATCTATTGACCTGAGCTATTTACCAAGCTATTTACCAAGCAAGGGACATAAAAAACATGGAAAATAAACGGCAATTTACCCGTATTTTATTTTCAATCAACGCAGAGCTGGAAATTGAAGGTAAGACATACCCTGTATCCATTCATGATATATCACTTAATGGCGCGCTAGTTTCTGCAATAAAGAGTGATCATTCATTAAAAGGTAAGCTTGGTCGCTTACATTTTTTATTATCAGATCAAGAATCAGCCGTTACTATGGCGGTTGTAGTAGTCCATGAAGAGGATGAGGAAACAGGCTTGCAATGCAATGCTATTGACATTGACAGCGTTACTCATTTACGACGTTTAATTGAGCTTAACCTTGGGGATAGCAAGCAGTTGAATAAAGAATTACGTCATTTATCACGATTATCTTAACTATAAAGTTATTAAGCTGTTAAGTTAACGTATAGGGGCTGTTAATCATTTTAAGTAAATTAGTATCAGCTGTTATTTTTACCCTGATCTTTTAGGAGCATTAATGAATCATTTAGTTATCTCTTGTATTGGCCCTGACAAAACAGGCCTAGTAGACACGCTATCAACAATAATTTCAAAGCATCAAGGCAACTGGCAAGTGAGTAGTCTACATCACTTATCTGGTTTTTTTGCCGGTGTTATTGAAGTTGCCGTTGAAAGTGCGCATAGCGCCAGCTTGATCAATGAATTAAAGACGATAAGTGGTTTACGTTGTCAAATTGAAATGGCAGAGCCCGATTTAGCCAGCACTGCGGCTAACTTAGTATTAGAGATTACCGCGAATGATAGAGCGGGCATAGTACAAGAACTCTCTTCGGTTATACATCACAAAGATGGTAATTTAATCAAGCTAGTGAGCTCTACAGATAGCGCCGCTTATACTGGACAAAATATCTTCAAAGCAACAGTAGAAATTGCTATTAATGAAGACTCTATTGATGCGCTAGTTAGTGCCTTAGAACAAATAGCTAATGATTTAATGGTAGATATCTCACGTTAACAGTGTTTAACCTTACCTTATAACACATATTTGAAAAAATATATTTAACCGGTTTATGAAGCGAAAACGCGTGTCATCGACACGCGTTTTTTACTTTATAGGTCGATTAAAAGTTTACGAAAAGAATGTTTAGCGTTTAAGGCTTACTTAAAGATAAGCTCGCTAAAAACTCTGCTGCTTTATTAATATCTCGACTGCGCTTCATATCAGGTAAACTTTTTAAGAAGGTTGCGCCATAAGGTTTATTAACTAACCTATCATCACAGATAACTAACACACCACGATCGCTAACATCTCGAATAAGCCGCCCTACCCCTTGCTTTAACGCTATAACCGCTTGAGGTAATTGAATTTGACTAAAAGGCTCTATACCTTGACGTCTAGCGTCCTCACAACGTGCTTGTAATAATGGGTCATCTGGTGAAGCAAAAGGTAATTTATCGATAATAACACAGGTAAGTTTATTACCGCGCACGTCAACCCCTTCCCAAAAACTTGCTGTAGCGAGTAATACCGCATCATCTTGTTCAACAAATTGCTCAAGTAATTTTTGTTTTGCCATTTTACCTTGTACTAATAATGGATTATCAATACTTTCAGCCAATATTTCAGCGACTTGATGCATGACTCGATAACTAGTAAAAAGCATAAAGCATGCGCCTTTACTCGCTTCTATTAAAGGCTTGGCCAATTCGGCAAGTTTTAAGGCACGGTTTTTATCATTGGCTTGCGGCAAATAACGCGGCACAACAAGCCATGATTGCGCCTTATAATTAAAAGGGCTACCAAGCATAAGCTGCTTCGCACTTTGTAAGCCTAAGTGTTGCGCAAAATGATCAAAGCTATTATCTACCGCCAAGGTTGCTGACGTAAAAATCCAGCCTGCGCCAGACTCTTTAACCACTGCACTAAACTTATCACTAACCGTTAACGGGGTTTGATGTAATACCACACTACGTGGTGTGGTTTCATACCAGAAACTCATACCATACGCTTCAACATTTGACATAACATCGTATTGAGCCAGTAGATTTACTGCCCTATCAAAACAGCTATCTATTGCTTCATTTCGTGACACACACAGCTTAATGACTTGATATAAAAAATCTAAATCTATTTTTAAGTCGCTAAACTTTTGTTTAAAATGGCTTTGTTTATGCTTTTCGCGCCAGTTACCACGCTCGGGATCGTAATTAAACAGTAAGCGAAATTCTTGGCAGGTTTTTTGTAGTTTTTCTGCAGCCAAACCTAATTGTTTAACATCGGTTAAGCTACTGCGATGGACTTGTAATACATCGGTACATAAATCTACCAACTGCTTACTAGAAAATGTCTGACCAAAGTATTCACTAGCAATATCGCCAATTTGATGAGCTTCATCAAAAATCATTACCTGCGCTTTAGGAATAAGTTCGCCAAAACCGGTATCTTTTAACGCCATGTCAGCAAAAAACAAATGGTGATTAACAATAATAATATCAGCATCACTAGCTTTTTGACGTGCTTTAACTAAATAACACGCTTCATAGTCTGGACAATCTCGTGCTAAACAATTATCCAAGGTACTAGTAACAAAAGGAAAAATACTAGAGTCTTCATTAACATTCACTATCTCACCAATATCACCACTTTGTGTTCCATTAGCCCAAGTTTTTACTTTAACCAAGTCTTGCAACATTTGTGCGTCAAGTTGACCACGACTATTTTGATATTGAGCTAAGCGGTAAGTACATAAGTAATTGGCGCGACCTTTTAATAAAGCGATTTGCGCATTGCTCGCTAAGGCTTTTTTTATCAGTGGAATATCTTTATGAAATAATTGTTCTTGCAGGTTTTTAGTACCGGTTGAAACAACAATTTTTATCGGCTTTTTAGGGTTTAACGATAAAAAAGCAGGGATCAAATAAGCAAACGTTTTGCCAGTACCTGTGCCCGCTTCAACAATAAGTGAAGATTGCTGGTCAATAGCATGAGCAACGTCAAGTGCCATATCAGTTTGTGCTTGACGAGGAGAAAAACCGTTAATGGCTTTCGCTAACGCACCTTCTTGCGAAAAGGCTTGGCTAACCTTACTTACTTGAGAAGTTTTACTAATTTTATTGTTGGTCATGTAAAACCAGAAGACGCAAAGGAGTATTTAGCCAGGCAGTATACTTAACAACAGCTTAAGCATAAAGGTCTAAGTGTTTACTATTACCTTTATCATTCTCTTTATCGCTACTTTCAATGTTTGTTTTTTCACTATCGATTTTTACTGATTTTTTATCGGTAAAGATATTATCATAAGTCTCATCAAGCGCTTTGACAGCTTCAACCTTTGGCTGTTTCAGCTTCACATGCTCTGCGGTTTCTTCTTCAATAGCATCTTCTACATCAATAGCGGCTTGGGTCTCAATAGGAGCATCAGCATGATTATCGTGCGGTGCATTTTCTGAGGATTGCTTTTCTTGACTGGATTTTTTAGCAAATACCCTACTCGAGTAGTACTCATCATCTTCAAGGCGTTCATCGTCTTGGCTCAATGCACTCATTGCAGTATTTTTTACCAGCGCCTTAACTTTTAAACTAGTCGGTTTAATAGGTACAGGAACTACACGCGTTAACTGAGTCGTAAAAATGTCCACCTTTAGCTCCTCCACGTATTAAAATAGTTTATAAGTGCCTTTGACTTCCCCGTACTTTAACGCCTTACTTTAACGATTTAAAAAAACGATTAAAAAAATAAAAATAAAAATATTGTTGATATCTTTATTATCGGCTATTTATTAATAATCTTTAGTAAATTAAGTCACTCACTTATACGTCATTACTATACTGACACCAGCTAGTGCTTTCCCCACCATGCCTTTTAGCTGGGTTTACTGCTTTATTAAATAAGTTTTGCGTAAGCTTCAGTGTAAAGCAATGTAGCATTATTATTTTTTACTTATCCATACTGATAAATTTATCGTCTGAGTACACTACAATATCATCCCTACCTGTTTCTTTAGCTTGATAAAGCGCTTTATCTGCGCCATTAAAAACATCTACGGTGTTGAACACTTTATGGGTAAAGTTTGAAATACCATATGAACAGCTTATCTTTAATGTTTTGTTCTTTTTTCGTAATTTAAATTTTAAACTACTCAATACTTTACGTATTTTTTTAGTTAGCTCAAACGCCATATCAAGGTCTGTTTCGGGTAAAATAAGAATAAATTCATCACCGCCAAAGCGCGCGATATAATCAGAAGAACGTAGAGTGTTTTTTAAGGTTTCTACTAAACTTTTCAACACTTGATCACCAATACTGTGACCAAAAGTATCATTGATACCTTTAAATCTATCAACATCAATGAGTACTAACGTTAAGGGACGCTTAGTCGTTAACCAGTGCCCCCTTTCTTTATTAATAACCTGCACATAACCTTTGCGATTGCCCACTCCGGTGAGCTCATCAATTAAATTAGTCTCTTTGGCTAAATTTAACTGTCCCTCAAGTTTTTCAATGAAGCTAGTGGCATTGCTAATTTTTTCATCTAGCGTTTGAATAGTTTTAATATTAGCATTATGCGTTTCGTTTTGTGATTTAGCATAATTATTGATAATTTCAGACATTAATAAAACACTATGATTGATATGTTTTTGCATACCTTTAATAGTATTTATACGCTTGGCCTTAACTTCCATACTTTCCAATTCCGACACCATAGCAAGTTGTACTTGATTAGTATGACTTTTGGCCGAGGCCATCAACTTATCAATGATAGCGGTTTCTTTCAAAGCCCTAATTAAGTTGGTATGAATATCATTAAGTATTTCTTCAGCCCAACAACGCTCTTGTTGAAGTAATAAAGCTAAATACTCTGCAGTACCTGCTAATAAATCAATAGCTTTAGAAAAAGATCCTTGGTTATCGGGAATTTGATGACTAGCCTCGTATAAAAGGTTTCTAATAAAAGTGTCATTGGGGTACATCTGAATTAATTGTCTTGAAATAGTGACGACTTCTTTAATTAATCGTTTACTAGTTGAAAACACATCTCCAGTCACCAACTCAGTGTCTTCAGTCGCGATATATTTAATAGAAGCAACTACCTTGGAGCCTTCTTTTGATTCTTTTAGCTGACTTAATTCATCAGCTAAATATACTAACGCTTTACCCGCTGCAATCATCAACGTATGAGTAGATTGTTCTAAGTTAATTTTAGCTAATATAGCAGTGAGTTTTTCTTTTTGGATGGGTAAAATATTTTTGTTAGCACTTTGACTTATTAATAATTTAAACGCTGCTATATCTCTTTCCAGATCTTCACGCTCTAATTCATTAATGCTTTGCTGCATTTTAGTATATTGCTCTACAAGCGAAGCAAAAGTATAAATAGCATCATTAGCGTGTAAGGTATCGGCAATACTCTGCACTTGACCGCCTAAAGGGCCAGAGCTTGGCAAGCTATTAACAAAATGGCCTAATGCGCGCTTAAGCTCATTGTTAGCTTTATTGAGTGAATTTAACTCTTGATTCATTTCTCTTCCTCATCCTAGAGGTCAGCCACATAAAGTTAGCATAAACAGGCGTCAGTGCTCGATAATATAGAGAACATAGCATCTATTTTTCAATAGTAGCTGCTTTAGTCGGTAATGTTTACTCTTTCCATTGAAAAGTATACAACAACAGTGGAAAAATTCATCAAGAAATAACCTAGTTAGCATGTTAAAAATCTATAACTACACTAGTTAATTTTTGTCCTTACTTGATTGACCGCAACTTTCTTTCATAGAGCGTTGCGGTGTTATACGGTCAACTCATTGGCTGACTTTAATATGAATAGAAATGCTAATATAAGGTTGCACCTATTTTTCAGCTAACGTGATTTTTTGGGCAAATAAACCATCAACGCTCAAGCTACCTGCCCCTTGTAAAGTGATGGCAACAAGTGCAAGAAAAAGTGTTAGTACGTATTCATAACCGTTATTCGACATAAACAAACCGTTACCAATATGCACGGTAAAAATTGCCACTAACATGGTAACCGCAGCGACTGCTGCTGCTGGGCGAGTCAGCACGCCTATGGCTATTGCTAAGCCGCCAAAAAATTCAGCACTGCCGGCTAAAAGTGCCATCAAGAAACCCGGTACAATACCAATGCTCTCCATCCATTGTCCCGTAGCCTCTAATCCATAACCACCAAACCAAGCAAACAATTTTTGTCCGCCGTGTGCAGCCAAAATTAACCCAATAGGTACGCGCAGTATAAGACCCGCAAGTCCGGCATTAGAGGTGAATAATATGTTAGTAAGTGAAGTTTTCATAATTGAGTCCTGTAGATAGCTTGGGGGTTATCTTGTCCCCGTTCGATGAGATGGACACACTTTACTATCAACATAAACAAAGAGTAATCTGGTATTTATTGAATAATTAACAACGTTTTATTTATAATTTATTTAAGGGACGTGGTAACCCCCCTCACTTGATACTCAATAAGATCGTGCCGTTTGATTAAGCAATGACTGGTCCCACGTCGGTGGTGATCCGTAATAGTTTTCAATGAAATCAATAAAACACCTGACTTTACTGGGCAGTAATTTCCGATGGGCATAAACGGCATATAACCCAAGCGGCTTTAACTCAAAGTCAGCTAATACTTGTGTTAATTGACCACTACTAATGGCGTTACTGGCAATAAACGTTGGTTGTAGTGCTAACCCGGCTCCTGCTATTGCCGCTTCCACTAAAATATCACCATTATTGCTGTCAAAACCGCCACGGGTATCAATATTTTTAGCATTTAGCCATTGATAAATATTATCTTTACTATCTATTTCAGAGTAATTGTAATGTAAGTAACGGTGGTTTTTCAGATCTTCAGGTTGCTTAGGTGTACCATGCTTTTTGAGGTATTCAGGTGAAGCGCATAAAATGACGCGAATAGGAGCGATGTATTTGGCAATCAGTGATGAGTCTTTAAGATTGCCAATGCGCAGTGCAATATCAAACCCTTCATCAACAATGTCTATTTTCCGGTCGTTAAGCTGTAACTCTATATTAACTAAGGGATATTGCAATTGAAAGTCAGTGATCAACTTAGCCATATGTTTTAATGCAAAGGAGACAGGGGCACTTATTCTTAAGGTGCCTTTAGGATTTTGTTGTAAGCCACCTAGCTGCGAGTCCATTTCATCAATACTTAATAATATTTGCTGCGCATGCTGAACGTAGTGAGTACCTGCTTCTGTAAGGCTCACCTTACGAGTGGTTCTATTTAGTAAGCGTATACCAAGCTGATCTTCTAACTTAGCCACATATTTGCTTACCAGTTGTGGTGATAGCTGCATACTGGTGGCAGCATTACTAAAGCTACCTTCGGCTACTACCGCTACAAAAGCACGCATTGCCTCAATTCTATCCATTTTTTGTCTCGCTCATTTGCACTCTTGTTAAATTAGCTGCGTTAAATGGATACTAGTATCCATTTAACTATCAACATAATGTTGTTAGTTATTCAATATTATCCATATTACTCTTTTATTCCATTGATAGTAAAGTGTGCTTCTTAAATGAAGCCTTATAGACAGTATTGCTTAATTAATGGCATACATTAACAGTAAGTAACTGCTTAGGAGTGATGACGTGACCAAGCCAACGCCTAATAAAGTGCCAAATCAAATGCCGAACCAAAGATCTGGTGACTCATTTAACACCACAGTAACGCAGCCGCTATTTTTTATACCTCACGGTGCCGGTCCTTGTTTTTTTATGGACTGGCAACCGAGCAATATGTGGCACAAGATGGCTGACTTTTTAAGAAGTATCCCGGGGCGCTTACCACAGTCACCAAAAGCTATTTTGCTTATCAGTGCCCATTGGCAAGCTTCTGAGTTTCGCCTAACGGCGAGTAAACAGCCTGAGCTTATTTATGATTATTACGGATTCCCAGAGCATACTTACCAACTTACTTATCAAGCAGTCGGTGCGCCTAGCTTAGCTAAACGAATTAGTAACCTACTGACAGACGCTGGGTTGAACAATGAACTTGATACTAGCAGAGGTTTTGATCATGGCGTATTCGTGCCGTTAAAACTTATGTTTCCTGACGCTGATATTCCCGTGCTGCAATTGTCATTGCGTAATGATCTCGACCCTGCAGCACATTTGCAAGCAGGTAAAGCAATTGCCGCATTACGTAACGAAGGGGTATTAATGATCGGGAGCGGTATGTCCTTTCATAATATGCGCGGCTACGGTGATGACAATTTTACCGCACCGTCAGAAGTCTTTGATCAATGGCTAAGTAACACGGTTAGCGCTACTGCCGACGAAAGAAACGCAGGTCTTAGTAATTGGTCACAAGCTCCAGCAGCGCTTAAATCGCATCAGTTAGGAGAAGAGGAACACCTCATACCACTCATGGTTGTGGCAGGCGCTGCAGGTAATGATCAAGGTACTAAAGTTTATTCTCAGCAAGTGCTTAAAACGCAAATATCAGCCTTTCAGTTTGGTTAATAAGACCTTAAAGTTTTGTCGCGTAAGCTACTGAGGAGTTCAACCAGAACACTAGCTTTTTAGGTGCAGCATTGCCTGTTGTAGTGGCATTATTGAGAGTATGGTCACTAAGCCTTTCAGCACTATGCGTGAATTGCGTCGTTATGTTCAAGATGAAACAAAAGTATCCCGTGAGCACCTTTATGGTAGTTATTGCAAGCAGGGGATATCAAAAGATGGCCATAAGGCCATTAAACTGCAAGGTGCTTAAGAAAATAGTTAATAAAATATGGCGAGACATTTTTCTCGGTGACAATAATTAGGAATAACAAATAATGAATATTTTACATATTAACAGTAGCACTAGAATCGAGGAGTCAAACACTCGCACAATTGGCAAGTTTTTAACTGACTCTTTAGCTGGCGATGTTGTCCATAGAGACTTAGCGTTTAACCCATTACCACCAATTAGCGCCGAAGAGTTAGTTGCTGTGCATGGCTCAAAGGCAAGCGACGACGATGCTATTACGGCACAGCTTAAGCTTTCAAATACTTTGATTGCCGAGTTACAGCAGGCTGATGTGCTAGTTATTGGCGCGCCTATGTATAATTTTGGTGTGCCAGCAACCTTAAAGCAATGGATTGATGCCGTTTGCCGAGCAGGTGTGAGTTTTCAGTATACCAATGAGGGCCCAGTAGGCTTATTAGACATTAAAACAGCCTTTATTATCACTGGCACAGGTGGTACGCCTATTGGTAGCAATATAGATTTTACTAGCGACTACCTTGAGCATATTTGTCGTTTTATTGGCGTCAAAGAGATTGTACATATAGAAGCGAGTGGCTCTAAAGGCTCTCCTGCTACGTTATTAGCATCGGCTAAGCAAAAAATTGCCGCAGTATTAGATAACGCAGAGCTGTTTAGCTAAGCAAAGCAAAAAGATGTACAGACAGCCATGCCTGTACATTAAACAACCAAATATACATACCACAGCTTTTCAGCTGTGGTAATCATTTAGCAGAGTAAGCCGTTAACTCCCCCTCCTTATTGAGATGCCTTGTCGACTCAGTTCAATACTCATGACTTAAACGCGGCTGTTTGTTTAAGTGCTCTTTAAAGCAAGTTTACTTTATCTGACTTAATTGGGTTATTTATACAGGGAAACGTAGAGCTTATTCTATACTCTATACGTTTAATACGATTTGAGTTGTGTATTAGCTAAACTAACTTGAGGAGAAGAGATCATGAAAATAATCAATCTATGTTTACTAACACTATTAATGAGTCTACAAGTTGTTGCGAAAGATCGATTAGAAATGTTTGAAGATTATGAATTAAGTAAAGAAGTACTCTCTGTTACTACCGTAAAAGTAGATCCCAACATGGAAGATGTTTATTTAGCTGGTTTAACAAAGAGCTGGATAAAAGCAGTAAAAATTCAAAAGGAATTGGGCTACATAAAAGACTGGAATATATGGGCAAGTGAATTACCACAAAGCGGGGATTTTAATTTGGTGTTAACGGTCACCTTTACTAGCGCGGAAGATTTAGAGCCTAATAAAGCTAAATATGATAATTTTATGAAAAAATGGGGGAAAGAAAATCAAAAAATTTCTGAAGAAACATCAGCTAAGTACCCTGAAGTAAGGGAGTTAACAGGTGAATATAGATTAAGAAAAGTAATTTTCAAGTAAAAAATTTAACTTTGCTATAACTCATTTTTTATATCAAGCGGTATATAAAACGCTGTTTGGTTATAGCAATTTGAAGTGCTTTTAGTGCGATTAACCTCTCAAAATTACATTAATTAAATGATTTACTTTATTGTTAAGCCATAAATGTAAAAAAGACAACTCCCCTTGCTAAACTAAAATGTTCTGCACATGTGAAATAGCTTGTTCAATTGGCATCGGTCTACCAAGTAAATATCCTTGAACCTTATCAACGTTAAGTTCTTTAAGGGCGTTTAACTCTTCTGCTGTCTCAATACCCTCTGCAATAATGATGCAATCTATCGCTTTTGCAAATCCGCATAATGCTTTCGCAAGTAAAAATTTTTTCCGATCTCTGTGAATATTTTGCGTAAGACTAATATCGAGTTTTATAATATCTGCTTCAAGTTCTAAAATATGTTTAAAGCTAGAGTAGCCCGCCCCCGCATCATCAATGGCTAAACGAACACCCTGCTCTCTAAGTGGCTTGAGTGCCTCACGAAAGTCGGCATAACTACTGATTGGTGAATGCTCGGTAATCTCTAACACAATGCGTCTAGTATCAATACCTGATAATATTTTTGCTACAGCCCCACTTAAAATATATTCTGGCGATGTGTTTATCGAGATATACAGGTCTTTTTGAAAATCCCCCATACCTTTAATGGCATTGTTAATTGCCATCATTTCGAGTTCCTCGCCCAAGCCAACTTGTGATGCTTCATTAAACCAAACATCTGGAGTTATATAAGGGGTTGAAACAAATCTCGATAAAGATTCAAAACCTGTGACTTGATTAGTAATAAGGCTATAAACAGGTTGGTAATGAATTTCTATTTTATTAGGCTCTAACATTAACAGTGTTCTCTGCTCTATTGCTTTGTGAGCATCTTCAACGTCAATATGCTGTTCAATTAAGTCACTAACAATATCCGCAATAACGCTTAAAAATGATAAGTCCCTTTTGTTGAGCGTATCATCAGGCGATTTTTTATAGCAACAAAATGTACCGTATGTTTTACCAGTAGAAAGACGTATTGGCACTCCCATATAAGAACCAATAGACAATTTATTGGTGACAGATAAGGTTTTGGTAATATTATCATTGTTAGTATTTTGAATAATATTAGGCAAAGTATTATCGACAATCCTTTGGCAGTAAGTTTGCTCTAGTGGGTCTGATTCACCTACATTTATTGGTGGCACTTCATGTTTAGCATCAATAAACCTAAACACTCTCTCACCATCTATAAACTCTGAAATAAAAGCGACTTCCATATTCAGGTGCTTGCGAATAATAGATAAAATATTCTTTAACTGACTATTGACGTTGCCGCTATTATTTTTATTCAGTATAAGAGATTGTAAATCATCACTTTTCATATTTTTCCAGATTTGTAGTATGAGGTATTATTAAAGAGTTATTTATTATTGGCTAGAATATTGAGAGACTGAAAACAGCCAATGTTACCTATTGCCGCTTAAACGATGTGGCAATAAGTTCTTTTATTTATCTAGAATGAATAGAGAGTTTCTTCTTCTCGTTTAAGCGACAATGCTAAAGTGATGAACCATTACTCTTACTTTGCCAATAAAGATCAATAATTAATTAATTTTATTAGTGGTATTCATAAAGTGATAGGGAAAATGTAGCGCATCTTGTGCTTAAAAATAACGGTCTAAAAACTTGTGATCTATTTTTGCGTAGCCAACGTTTAACTGATGATATTATTATTAAGTGAAGAGTTTTTATGTGGTTTAGTTCAAAAGTTAATAAAAAACGATTAGCAAAGCAGTTAGTTGTCACACACCCGTTAGCCGCTATTGTGGTAGATAAACAACAAAAAATAGTTGCGGCTAATGATGAATTTAGCCAGTTAGCTAACCGTTTACCAGAATCCGATCTCAATCAGGCCTTTATCACTTTACTTAAGCGTTATGACAAAATTAGCAACACCATTATCTATAATGACTCGTTACATCTAAGTCAACAGGTTATGCCTTTAACCTTTAAAGGTCTTGAGTCTTACGCACTTTATCTGTTTAAGCCTCTACCTATACAAGCATTGACTGAACAAACTTGGCAAGACTTATTAACGTTTAGTAAAAATGCCTGCGTGGTATTTGATAGCAATAAAAACCTAGTCATGGCTAATTTACAGTCGGTGAATATTGATGACCTTTATTTAGATGAAAATGATACTCATTTGCTACAAATTTTAGAAAGTAGTTATAAAAGTAAAGATCATATGCTGTGCTTATCCGAGCAAGATAACCTTTATTTTCGCGTAATGCGTCATACCATTGATCCGAACGGTCAACAGTTAACGGCGTTTGTATTGTCTCATCAACCAAAAAATTCAAATTTAAAGCAATTTGAAATGTTATCTAAGGTAGTAAGTAATACCAGTACAAGTGTATTAATTACCGATAAAAATGGCTTAGTAGAATACGTTAACCCAGGTTTTGAGAAACTTTCAGGTCATACACTCGAAGAGGTTAAGGGCAAAAAACCTGGCTCTTTATTACAAGGTAAGCAAACAAATCAAGACACCATTAAACGCATATCAAAAAAAATTAAAGCGAAAGAGCCTTTTTATGAAGAGATACTAAATTTTGATAAAAGTGGTGTACCTTATTGGATTGTTTTAGCCGTTAACCCTATTTTCAATGAAGCGGGTGAGCATACCGGTTTCGTAGGTGTTAGTTCAGATGTACGTGAAATAAAGCAAATAGTTTTAGAGCAAGTTAATCAAAGAGATGCCATCAGTAGCCATTCAGCTGTTTTAGAATTTGATGAAAAAGGTCATTTTATTTTAGCGAATGAATATACCCAAAAACAACTCAATATTTTTAATGACCCAACTATGCTTACCGTCATTGGTAATTTAAAAGATCATTTAGACCCGTCAGGGTTGCAGATGATACAACGAGGCGAAGCTACTGAGGTAATGATGACACTAAACCATCAAGGCATTGAGGTAATTTTAGACTGTATCATTTCATCAATAACAGATTTAAATGGCGATATTGCTAAGTATGTGGTCTTTGGTAATAACGTCTCTTCGCGTAACAAGTTAGTGACCGAAACCCATCATTCTATGTCGACGGTGTTAAGCAAAATTCAAACGACGGTAACGACAATAAACGCGGTAGCGGATCAAACTAATTTACTCGCACTTAATGCCGCTATTGAAGCAGCAAGAGCAGGTGAAGCTGGCCGAGGCTTTGCCGTAGTAGCCGATGAAGTACGTAACCTTGCGAAAACATCTAATCAAGCCGCCGTTCAAATTGGTCTTTTAATTAATGAAACTCAATCGCATGTTGATCAACTCGCTTCATTTTTAAGAAAATAAGCGCTTATTACTTAGCAATAAACGCTTGAAAAAACTTATCACTAACAATGTTGACCTTCAATAGTCACTAACACCACAAGGATAGTGGTGGGTCCATAGAGACCGCTTTTATAATATCTGTGCGTGAAATAATGCCAACCATTTTGCCATTACCTTCTAATATAGGAATAGTATGTAAATGGTTATTGACTTGTAATGCCGCAATACGCCTTATGTCTGTGACCGGTTCAGCGGTATAAACTTTTGATTGCTCATTTAAGAACAGCGTCTGTACATTTTTTGTTTTATCGCCTTTTGAAGTAGTACCATGCTTCAAAATATATTCATAAAGTTGTTGTCTAGATAGACTGCCGATAAGTTGTTGTTGGCTGTTGATGATTGGAAACTCCTGATAAGGGAGCCGAGTAAACTTTTCAATAACGGATGTTAATACGTCACTATGAGTAATAAGCTCTACCGGAGAAGTCATTATTTGATAAGCGTGACAAATTAACTCTTTTTGGTCTGGCTTACTAATAACCTTATTATAGGCATCAAGTGCTTTGTTAGAAGGCTTATAACCCTTTTTATTGATAAGAGATAATTCATCTATTTCTTCAAAGCTTCGTGACTTCTCAGATACCATTGTCTTTTGAACACGGTAAAGCTCCTCCAGTGGACCAGAAAAGGTTCTACCATTGGGTGTATATATTGCGAACATAATAAGTCACCTTGACAGAGTAAATAAATCACATGATATTAGCGGCTGTTGATCTTTCGAGATTACTTTTACAGCAACTTATTTGGTATTTAGACAAACCAGAGCATCTGACGTGTAGCTAGCTACACGAACATGTGATAACGCCGTATAAATTTCAAACCTGAAAGATCAACAGACCCTAGTTAATATAACCACTACCAATAGCACTAAAAGGGAGTACTAATTCAAGCTCTGGTACCTGAGCCCCCAGCCAAGCGACAAAAGTATTACTATTAGGACCAGGAAAAACACGGTATTCATTCATCCAAGGGTATAGTGCTATTGCCGCTTTAATTTTAGGAATAAGCAGTGACGCTTTATCTCCCTTAATTGAGAGCAATAACTCTGGCCTTGAACCGTACCAATACCTATCTGGCGTAGCTGTTTGATAGTGCTTTATAGCAGGTAGCCCTTGTTTTACTTGCCAACCCACCACTTCATAAACACTATATTCAATGGCTTTTTCTTCTTTTATAGCAACCCAAGGATGGACTGCAAACCAACCACGCCAGCTAAAAGCATCTGCAGCATAAAACTCTATCACAGCCCTACTATCTTCACTGGGCAAAGAAGCGATACCTGCTGGTTCTCTACTGGCTGTTTGCCAACTATCATGACTACACGCATTGAGTAGCAATATAATAAAAACCACCGTAAAAAATTTCATATTGCCTCTTCGTAAAAAATACATTGCGCGTTAATTATTTATAACACAAATTAAACAAGGTAAAAACTTGTCGAGTGGGTCGGTTATCGGTACGTTATTATTTTTGGGAAAACAAGGCTTCCCCGCTATTAAAATAAGCGGTGGAAACTAAGTTTTAAGGCTGCTGCCACCTCAAAGCGTGTTGTTATATATTAGCTACTGACTCTGCTTGGTTTTAGGCCAGTTCCACGCATACCAAACAGTAGCGATTGAAAGTAATATTTCAATCGCCGTTAGATATAAATAGAAAACCCATGTCGTTTCTAGGTTTACCGCAATAAGAAGGACTACGTATAAAGTAGGCATAATTATATTTAACCCACGATTAATACTTGGCTTTAATACTAGAGTAAGAAATATCATTACACTAGGAATAGACATAAGTAGAGCTACTGCAAAGAACTCTAATTGAATCGCTTCCTTAGCTGATGTTACTTGCATCGCGTTAGCTAAAACGCCAGGAACATAAACTTCAATATAATCACCATATACATAGCAAAACATAACAGCGACCCAAAGCGACGATATTACTAGCTTTACGTTGATTGGGAAGTCTTGAAAAACACTCGTTGAACTATTAGTCGAACTCATTTGAACTCCATTTCCTGAGAAAAAGTTAATATGCCACCCATGATAATAACAAGTAATGTGACACACTGCTGTTATCTATTTTGCCAGTTAACGGCTTATGGAGTGAAGTTATTAACCCGACAACGCAATTTTTCCGATAAATTGACTAACTTATTGAATTTTACTCGTGCTAAGTCTGTCGCCGTGCAGATACCTTCAACAACTTATTATCGATGGCATGATACGTGTAACGCCTCATTCAGAGACAAATAATTGTTGGCTATAATCGCGAAGCGATGGCCAAAAGTTATTAACTAACTATTGACGCCATAGTCTCTTGTTAGCATTTATTTGGCAATTGCTTGCCTTTAAAGTATTTAACATCTGCAATACTTAACATTGCTAGATCCTCATCAGTATCCCCATAAGCAAAAATTTTATGGAATACGCTCAGGTTTATTTCATTATGAATTGAAGATACTTTTCTGTAACCGCTACAATCCCCATTCACGTATTTACCAGAATACTTACCATTAACTAGTTCAAGTTCACTGCATAAGACTTTAACGCCTTGCTCAGAACACCATAAATTTAGGTACGGTGATAAGGATGCTGACACAACATATACTTCATCTCCATTTTTCTGATGCCACTGGATTTTTTGTAGCATATTATTTCTAATAACTGTGGGTAGGTAATTATTTACAAAATCTGTTGCTACATGTGAAATATCAGTTTGTTTTCGATTTTTAAATGAAACCCAGGTGATTAAAGGGCGAACTTTAGATGCAGACAATACATTAAATTTATACAAAAGAATCACAGGAGAAAGCAGTATATAACCAAACAATAATCTAAGGGTTGGCGTCGAAGCCATGATAAATTTAGTATAAGTATCTTGTGTAGTAATCGTTCCATCAAAATCGAAAAGTGCCAAATTCACCGATATCCTCCTTGAGTACTAAGGCTGCCTTAAGCGGTAAGTAGCCGTTGGCTAAAATGTAAAGCGAAGCGGAACCAGCCAAATGTTTTAGTTCCGTTTAAATTGACTTGTTTATGTGTACACGCTACACATATACAATTAAAGCTATTCAGTTAAAGTTTCAGGTTTCGAGAAGAAGACGAAAGGAATAGCTAACGGTCCTACAACTAATGAGACTAAAACCCAAAACGTGATTTTAGCTTTGCGATGCTTAGCCACGTAATAACACACAAGAATACTGATTAGATTTATAATTATTAAAACTGCCATTTAAGTTCCCGCTTTCTAAATAAAATTAAATTCGTAAACTGTCTATCGGATCATACGTACACATAGACACAATGACTCCCCACGAGGTGCTAGCCTCTGAACGTGGGTTAGTTTGACAAACCAGAGCCATACTATATGTGTCAACAATATAAAACAGAGGCTAGCATGATAAAACATAACATACTTTTCATTGGCTTAGATACACATAAAACATTTACTGAAGTGGCTTACATAGAAGACCAACGCGGGGCTAAATCAACCCACCTAGGCAGAATTCTCAGCAATAAAGCCGCGTTCAAGAAACTCGCTAGACAACTT
Source organism: Colwellia ponticola (assembly GCF_005885605.1). Taxonomy (GTDB): domain Bacteria; phylum Pseudomonadota; class Gammaproteobacteria; order Enterobacterales; family Alteromonadaceae; genus Colwellia; species Colwellia ponticola. Next base: position 52,921 of record NZ_SZVP01000019.1, read on the forward strand.
CAGTCTAAATATCCTGATGCAACACTGCATTTTGTGTATGAAGCAGGACCTTGTGGCTATTGGATTTATCGTTTACTGACCAGTCTTCATCACTGTTGTTATGTTATTGCCCCTTCGCTTATCCCCAAAAAACCTGGTGAGCGCATTAAGACCGATAAACGTGATGCATTGAAATTAGCAAAACTGCTCAAAACAGAAGAATTAACACCCATTTATGTACCTGAGCCAGAAGATGAAGCAGTAAGAGACTTATCTCGTTCACGGGAAACCGCGATGAAAGACTAAAACGTTTAAAGAGACTGGATAATGAGTTAACGCATCAAGTTAAAAACTGGCGATATTATCGCGTTGTTAAAGCCGTACAAGCACTGCGTGGTGTCAGGTTGTTAGTGGCAACCGGTGTTATCGCTGAGCTAGGTGATTTAACACGGTTCGACCACCCCAGAAAATTAATGAGTTACCTTGATCTCGTACCAAGTGAACACTCAAGTGGCGGTGATCGGCTATCGATAACCTTTAACCTGTAGCACTTATGTAGCAACATAGCTTCACACTTATTCTTTAAATTGCATCACTAAAAGGTCAAAAAATATATGGGGCTAACTCTTTTGTGACTTTAATAAACCCCATAAGACGAAAATAAGATACTTTTGCGGGTATTTCACAATTATTTATAGACTATTTTATAGGTCAATTTCTCTGTTCTACCACACTCCTTTATTCAGTAACCTAATGATGTATAATCAAATCTATTAAAAATAATTCAAATGGAATTGTAATGGGTGATAGTTTTAAAAAGTCAGAAGAATGGTGTGCACTACTTGAATTATTAAGGCAAGGACAAAAAAATACAACTTTTCAACCCATTCTTTGGGTTGGTGCAGGGCTTTCAGTTCCTGCGGGCTACCCAACCACTGATCAACTTATTGGGTTACTAAAAGATAATAGTGTAAAACCACTGCCAAATTTTGTGCCAAATGATATTACATTTCCTTTAGAGTCCGTAAATAGATCTTTTACTTTATGGATACAAAATTTTGCACAAATTAATGGTTATGGCCGATTAAATAAGGCTCTATCAAGCATTTTTTTACCTTTACCAAATGAACCAACTTCTACCCATTTAGCCCTAACAACCAACCTTTGGAAGAATATTTTCACAACTAACTATGATCAATTATTGGAATCAGCTTTAGACAGAAATAAAATTAATTTCAATTTAGTAACTCAAGAGGATAATTGTGGACTCGAACAAAATGATTTCATTTCGCTATATAAAATTCATGGTGGAGTTACCAATATAAGAGAATGGACTCTAGATGAACAAAGCTATTTGAATTTTTCAGATAAATACCCATTTCTTGACGCAAAACTCAAAGCTACCTTACTTGCTCATTCTATTGTATATGTTGGTTGTTCAATGGTAGATCCTAGAGTTATTGAGTGGTATCAATATTGTGCAGACAAAAAACTATCAAGCCAACTTGAGTACTCTATAGTTATCATAAGAGAGAGTGCTTGGGAAAGTTTGCCAGAAGAGCTTCAGCAACTTTATTTACGATCTAATATACATCCATTATTTTTTGAAAATTTTGATGAACTTCCTCTTTTATTTAGTGAAGTTAATAATGAGCTTAACAACACAAATATTGAAAAAGTAAGTAAAGTAGAGTTATCTATTTTAGATGTGGAGCAAAGAAAAGAAAGAGAAAAACAAATATTAGATGATCTGCTATATGAGACTGTTTCTCCATGCATGATTGATATTATTGCATCAATTTGGTTAGAAGTTCCCAAAAACACCCAATATACAGATCACTTAAAAGCGATAGGTGGAGCAAAAACTAAGAACCAAGGTGAAATAGCATTTAAGAGTCTATTAGATGATTTTGTTGAGCTTAGCAAAAAGCTAATTGGCACTAAACTCGAATTTAAATCTAAAGAAAAAGTTTTTCTACTATTAAATTCAGTTTTAAAAAAACACTTTCCAACACATCTATCACTCGAAAGAATTGACTATAACCCACATACACTTTATGGCTCTTTACACTTACATACTACAGAAGAAGAAAGTATTTATAATGATGAAATTATAAGTAATGCTTTTAGTAATATATTGAAAGAATTCTGTGAGCTTATAATTGATTGTAGCAATGCTCTTCCTTCATGGACTAAAGAAAACCTATATGCTCAACTAAATGAGCATGAACCTCTGTTCAAAAATCTTAGAGAAGAATTAGGGCGATGGAAAGAAAGTAGTTCAAGTGAAGTTGATGAAGTTGTTTTAATCGAGGATGAGTTTAGACGAGCAATAGCAAGACGTTTTGATGAGTTGAAAATTTTTGGTCTTAGCTTTGGCAAGAGAACAAGAAAATATCAATTAAGTGTCGCATATATATCTTTAACTACAGAAACAGATTTTAATAATTCTGAAGATAATAAAGTCATGTCAACCAATGAAGCTCTTACTTGTTATACTAGGCTTGTGATTCTAGGAGAAGCAGGACAGGGAAAAACTACTCTTTTACAATGGTTAACTGTTCAATGTGGTCGTCGTTCATTTGGAAGTGATCAAGCTGATTTCAATAAAAAAGTTCCCGTTTTAATTCAGCTAAGATCCATTCTAAATGAAAGCTGTTTACCCGATGAATTAGATTTCTATGCCTTTATGACTGAAGGGATAGAAATTGAGAAAACACATACCGAATGGATAGGTAATATTCTGGAAAATAAGCTAGCTATTATAATGATTGATGGCTTTGACGAAGTACCTAAAGAGAGAAGGCAAGAAGTGCTCGATTGGATTGAGATACTTTGTGAACGATATAATGGAAACCAGTTCATACTTACATCACGTCCGTCTGCTTATGAAAATACCTCATTAGAACACCTCGACTTCAATGTAATTCAATTGCAAACGATGGATAGGAAAGCTCAATCTGATTTTGTTGAGCATTGGCATCACGCAATAGCTTTAGAATACGACAAAACCAAACCAGATGCTCTACACCAACAAGCAGTAAGCCTATTAGAAAAGTTAAGGCAGCAAAAAGTATTAAGAAACTTAGCTCAAAATCCACTTTTATGCGGTGTTTTATGCATGTTGCATCATGATCGAAATGGATATTTACCAAAAGATAGAACGGATTTATATGAATCAACATGTCGATTGTTTCTTGATAGCAGAGATCGTGAAAAGAAAGTTATTGAAACAGATAAGTTCACCTTATTAGACCTGAGAAACAAAGAATCACTTTTATCAGATATCGCCTTTTGGATGACCAATAACGGTAAAACATCTATATCTCCAGACATTTTGAAACAAAGATTAAAGTCAAAAAGTAAAGATATGCCTGAATTATGGAGATATATATCTGCTGAGGAATTGGAATTGTTTTTCCTGGAGCGAAGTGGGTTATTAGTTCAAGTCGGATTGAATGAAATTCAGTTTACGCACCGAACATTTCAAGAATTTTATACGGCAAAATATATAATATCTGAGAATGACACCGAGTGTTTGTCTAAAAATGCAGGAAATGACTATTGGAATGGAACAATACAGTTAGCAATAGGGTTACGTACATCAAAAATAGAAAATGAAAAATATTTAACTGAATTATTATCGAAAGCCAAAGACTTCGAGTCTGATCATGATTTGAATTCCGCAACATCTCTATATTTATTAGTATTAAGTTGTAAAGAGAACATGAGAGAAATTACCCCTCGATTTTCTTACCAATTAAAAGAGGTAATCAAAAAAGTTGTTCCACCTCCCACAGCAAAAGCAAGAGATGCTTTAGCATCAGCAGGAAATATTGCTATTCCATACCTTGCTAGACCTAAAGGGGGAAGATCTATAATTAAAGACCATTATTGTGCTTTAGCATTGATTAAGATTGCAACGCCTGACGCTTACATTATGTTAAAGGATTACTTTAAAGATAATAGAATTTCATATATTCGAAAATTGTGTACTGACATAAAGAAAATGGATTGTGAAGTTGCTAAAGAATCTAATTTGATTGAAGCTATACTAGCCGATGGTATTAATAGTTATGATCAATCAATCAGAGTAATGTTATCTTTTTTAACCCAAGAAAAATCACTGCTTGAGGATGGAATTAATCAAGGCGATTTATTCGGTTATGAGCGAAAATGGAAATTTTCTCAAGGGCTTGCTCCTTTAGCTAAGCTCGACGAAGATGAAATAGTTCAGCTAGATTTAAGTAGTTGTAGCTATACTGATTTAGATATAATTAATAAGTTTAGTAAACTTGAAGTTATTGATTTATCAAATTCTATAATAGATAGGCTCCCCTCATTTATAAATTCACCAATTATCAATATTCTTAATTTAAACGGTGTGAGAATCCGCCATTTAAATAGTTTGTCTGAATTAAGAAAGTTAACCAAGTTAAAAAATTTAGATATTTCAAACACGAACATCGATGATATTTCACCTATCTCAGATTTAACCATGTTAGAAAATTTGAATTTAGAATATACAGGGATAGTCGATGTCAGCCCATTAGCCAATTTAACAAAGTTAAAAAAATTAAATGCTTGTTTGCTTAGTTTTGATGACTTTAATGTATTATCTGGTTTAAGTGAGCTTATTTCCTTAGATTTAAGCTATTGCTCAATATCCCATATGGATAGCTCCCCTTTAGCAAATTTAGTTAACCTAAGGAATCTTAACTTATGCTACTCCGATATTAGCGATATTAAATTTTTAGAAAACCTGCACCTTTTAAATGAGTTAGACTTGTCTCAAAATTCAATTGTTGATATATCTGCTTTAAATAACCTCGATACATTAACTAAATTAAATTTATCTCAAAATTCAATTGTTGATATATCTGCTTTAAATAGCCTTGATGCATTAACTAAATTAGATTTATCTCAAAATTCAATTGTTGATATATCTGTTTTAAATAACTTTAGTGAACTGACAAACTTAAAACTATCAGAAAATAAAATTACTGATGTATCAGCTTTAGATAAACTTAAAAAGTTGAGACGTTTAGATTTATCTAATAATGATGTTATCAATATCCAATTTTTATCTACACTAACAGAGATGAGAGTTATAGACTTGAGCAATACAAAAGTTGATTCTCTGGGAGCGTTGGAAAATTTAGATAAGTTAACTTTTTTAAAGTTGTCTAATTTAAAAAATATCGATTATAAACCAATAATGCACCATTCAAATATAAGACACATCCAAGTGGGTTATCTTGCTAGCAAAGATATTGATAAAAAATACTTTAAATCAAAGCCTTATATATTTTAATTTGAACTATACATCGTATTATTAGCCCTTTGCAGCCATAAAGAAGATGCCTATTTTGAGATCTAATTCATAATAGGTATCTAAATTAGCTTAGATAACCATTTCAGAATATTTATTAATAATTATTAAGTGGGGTCAGGTACACTTTATTAATTATCAGGTTACCCATAATGATTTCAATAGTAGCAACGATCAGTTACCAATCTTTCAATGTCAGCTTTCGTATCTAAATGAACATAAACTTCCCTAATTTTGGGCACTGATTTATGACAGTTTTGTGGCAAAAGTGAATGTTAGTTCATGAGTATTAATACTATCTTATTTAATGTCTGACGTGGTTTAATGGATTCGACTACCCCAGTTAAGACATAATAAGCTTAACTGGAGAACAGAAATGGCAAAACGTAAAAAATATACCAAAGAATTTAA
>NZ_SZVP01000184.1 GCF_005885605.1 Colwellia ponticola
TTGTAGTTTTTCTTGGAATAAATCGCGCCAGTTACATCAAAAAAGGGATTCCATATTTTGAAAAAGCACTGCGAATAATTCAGGAAAAATATATTGAAAAAGTTACTGTGATTATCAGCGAAAATCTTCCTTACAAGGACTATATAAATTTATATTATACTGCACAAATCGTGTTAGACCAAATCTACGCTGAAGACCAAGGATACAATGCGCTTGAAGCTATGGCAAAAGGAAAAGTAGTTTTTACTGGTGCCGGAAAAGCATTTATGGATCATTATAATTTAACGGAAAGAATAAATGTTAATGCGCTACCAGATGTAGACTATTTAGTGAATGAACTTTCCTTTTTGATCGAAAATCCGGAGTCCATTGTCACTATTGGAAAACGAGCCAGAGCATTTATCGAAAGAGAACATGAATATGT
>NZ_SZVP01000185.1 GCF_005885605.1 Colwellia ponticola
GATCGACCTGAGCTTCAGGTAATTGATACGTTCCTTCTTGTTCAATTGGATTTTGAGTAGCCAAAACCAAAAATGGTCTGTCTAATTTGAAAGTAGTATCTCCAATAGTCACTTGCTTTTCCTGCATCGCTTCCAGTAATGCCGATTGCACTTTGGCAGGAGCACGGTTAATCTCATCGGCAAGGACGAAATTAGCGAAGATTGGTCCTTTTTTTATGGAGAATTCATTAGCCTTAATGTTGTAAATCATTGTTCCCACAACATCGGCTGGCAATAAATCCGGTGTAAATTGAATTCTGCTGAAAGATCCCTGAACGGCTTGCGAAAGGGTGTTTATCGCTAAAGTTTTTGCTAATCCTGGAACACCTTCCAATAAAATATGCCCTTGACCCAAAAGTCCAATTAACAAACGCTCCACCATGTG
>NZ_SZVP01000186.1 GCF_005885605.1 Colwellia ponticola
TCGCCATCCCCGGGCACGGTGAAGGTGCCGTTGACGATGCAATCGGGGAAGCTCCACATCTGGTTGCGCGCCAGTTGCACCACGGCTTTGCGCACGTCCTTGAAATGCACGTGGCAGACGCGGTCGATATGCTTGCGCAACACCTCGATGGGTTCGCCGCCGCCCATATAGCAGTGGCCCGAATCGAACAGCAGGCCGACTTCCGGCCCGGTACGGCCCATCAACTGATCGATGTCTTCAGGCGATTCGACATACGCGCCCATATGATGGTGGTACGCCAGGCGCACGCCCTGGGACAGGGTGAAACGCGCCAGCTCCGTGAGTTTGTCGGCGTAGTCCTGCCAGGCCTGTTCACTCTGAAACCGAGGACGCTCGATCAGGTGAATGCGCGAGCCCTGGATCGAATCGGCCACCTCGCCGTAC
>NZ_SZVP01000187.1 GCF_005885605.1 Colwellia ponticola
CATGCTCTGGGCCCGGCGGCGTTTTTCGTTCAGGAGAATCTTCGATGTCCCCAGCCAATAACCTCATGGTGCTCTACACCGGTGGCACCATCGGCATGCAGGCCAGCGCCAATGGCCTGGCGCCCGCATCCGGTTTTGAAGCGCGCATGCGCGAACAGCTCGCCAACGTGTCAGTACCCGCCTGGCGCTTCCGGGAAATGTCCCCGCTGATCGACAGCGCCAACATGACCCCCGCCTACTGGCAGCGCCTGCGCACCGCCGTGGTCGAGGCCGTGGATGACGGTTGCGATGCCGTGCTGATCCTGCACGGCACCGACACCCTGGCCTACAGCGCGGCGGCGATGAGCTTCCAGCTGTTGGGCTTGCCGGCGCCGGTGGTGTTCACCGGCTCGATGTTGCCTGCCGGCGTCCCCGACAGCGATG
>NZ_SZVP01000188.1 GCF_005885605.1 Colwellia ponticola
CGACAGCACTGTATTCGGGTCACGTCCAGCTTGTCAGTTCGCCCCTCCAACGCCACACTAGCGGACATGAAAAATGTCAGCCCGACCTACCTCAAGCACCAATTCCTGATCGCCATGCCCCATATGGCCGACCCGAACTTTGCGCAGACCTTGACCTACATCGTCGAGCACACGGCCAATGGTGCCATGGGGTTGGTGGTGAACCGCCCGCAGGCGCTGAACCTGGCCGATATCCTTGAACAGCTGCGTCCGGAGGTCGACCCGCCGGCCCGTTGCCAGGGCGTGCCGATCTACATCGGCGGGCCGGTGCAGACCGATCGCGGCTTTGTGCTGCACCCCACCGGGCCGAAGTTCCAGGCCACGGTGGACCTGGACGGAGTCTCGCTGTCCACCTCCCAGGACGTGCTGTTCGCCATCGCCGAC
>NZ_SZVP01000189.1 GCF_005885605.1 Colwellia ponticola
CTTCCTGATAAACCTGTTTAAGTTGACGGATCAAAAGGTTGTGGAGTTTCATTGTCTTGTTGTTCATAGTTAATGAAATAAAACAATTTATCTTTTACTATAGCCCCACCTGCACGAACTCCGTATGTTTGAGCTGATAAATCCGCTAATTTTTGTCTTCCGTTTGTTCCTGCTAATGAAGGAGGTGTTTTTGCAGCTAAAGATTCATCTCTGTTTAAGAAATAAGCTGAACCTTCAAAGTTGTTTGTTCCTGAACGTGTAATTGCACTAATAGCTCCACCTGCAAATCCAGACAATTTAACATCATAAGGAGCTACGCTCACTTGAAATTGCTCGATAGCATCAATTGAGATAGGACTTACTCCTGTTTGACCACCATTTGTTCCGTTTGCAGCCAATCCAAAAACGTCATTACTTACAGCT
>NZ_SZVP01000190.1 GCF_005885605.1 Colwellia ponticola
AAAAGAACGGTAGCCAATCACAGGATTATTCGGATTGTTATTGATATCCGCTAACGGCGCTAAATTATAATGAATCCCAACTGATTTTAAGTCTAATCCTATTTGTTTCCCAACTTCGTAAACCAAGTTTTTTTGATTGTTCGGCAAAGCGCCAAGCGTTATTGCATACGGATATTGTGGTGTTTTTTCGACACGCATGGCTAATCCCCATTCGGCATCAATACTCATTAATAACGGAGTTGTAGCGCAATTTTGATACCTGATGATAAGTTCCTTTAAACGCTGAAAACTATCATCATTCAACACTATTTTTTTCTTCGTTTCATAATTCGTTGCTGCACTGGCTCGACTGTGAAAAAAAGTCAATCCGCCTATATTGTGTTCTTTGATTAATCTTTCGGTAGCCTGAATATTTTCTTCGG
>NZ_SZVP01000191.1 GCF_005885605.1 Colwellia ponticola
AACATCTTTCCTTTAATCAAGACATTCTTATACAGCGATCACGAAATTTTCTTGCGTGAATTGATTTCGAACGGAACATATGCAACACTTAAATTAAAGCATTTAACTAGCATTGGCGAAGCCAAAGTAGAATACGGAAACCCAATTATCGAGGTGAAAATCGATAAGGAAGGCAAAAAACTGCACATCATTGATCAAGGTCTGGGAATGACGGCTGATGAAGTAGAGAAATACATCAACCAAGTAGCTTTTTCTGGTGCTGAGGAGTTTTTGGACAAATACAAAGATTCAGCTAAAGATTCTGGAATTATTGGACATTTTGGTCTTGGTTTTTATTCTGCTTTTATGGTTGCCGAAAAAGTGGAAATCATCACTAAATCGTTCAAAGATGAACCTGCTGCACACTGGACTTGCGACGGAAG
>NZ_SZVP01000192.1 GCF_005885605.1 Colwellia ponticola
TTAGGAGCAGAACTTTCCGCTTTTTTCATGACGAGTTGTCCCGCTGTCCGCAGTATCCACGCCCAAAAGCGTGGGATACTTGCTTCCATCGGGGCTAGATTAGAACGTTTTGTTTTTCAGAATTTCGAATAGTAGAAGAGTAAACAATTCCTAAAACTCAATTTCGTTTATACTTTCTTTTTCTTTTTTACTAACTTTGAGAAAACTAAAAAAACCTATTAATGAAACCAACCTCAATATTCTGTTTGTTCCTACTACTATTCATTTCTCATACCAATTACGCACAAACCACAGTCGATGATCCCGAAATAAAAAAAATGGTTGCCGAAGTAAAATCGGAAAACATGGAAGCTACAGTTCGTAAACTCGTATCTTTTGGAACCCGACATACATTGAGCGATACAAAAAGCAACACACGCGG
>NZ_SZVP01000193.1 GCF_005885605.1 Colwellia ponticola
CAGCCTCGCCAGGGCTCGACAGCTGCTACGCAGGGGGCTCGGCTCAAGATGTGTAGATACTTATGCCCCGATGAGGCCCTGATAGGCGCTGAAGAACCTCAAGCCTTACCGGTAATCTTCCGGTACTTCTCCATCAACTGCTCTTCCGTCTCCGGATGGGCTTCATCCAGCGGAATGCAATCCACCGGGCACACTTGCTGGCACTGTGGCTCGTCGTAGTGACCGACGCACTGGGTGCACAGGTTGGGGTCGATCACGTAGATCTCTTCGCCCTGGGAGATGGCGGCGTTCGGGCACTCGGGTTCGCAGACGTCGCAATTGATGCAATCGTCGGTGATGATCAAGGACATGGAAACTCCTGCCAGGGCTGTCAGCCAAGGCATCTGAAAACTAATGCGCGCAATTGTGCCGCATTGGCGCC
>NZ_SZVP01000002.1 GCF_005885605.1 Colwellia ponticola
GTGAAACACCAGCGGCAGACGATGACAATACTGAGTTAAGCGATCCTGATGACATTGATGCTTTACTTGAGTCAATGTCAGGTGAAACACCAGCGGCAGACGATGACAATACTGAGTTAAGCGATCCTGATGACATTGATGCTTTACTTGAGTCAATGTCAGGTGAAACACCAGCGGCAGCAAAAGCACCCGCGCTAGAAAATTCTATTGCAGAGGAGGCTGAAAAGGTTGATCCAACACCAGCAGTACAGCCAGAAATAAAAGCTGATGAAATGCCTACGCTAACCAGTGAAGAGCAAAAAATTCAAGATGAAATCGCAGAAAATGAAGCGAAGATAGCTGAGTTTACAGCTGAATATGTTACACCATTTTTAACCGCTGACTTTAGCGATATTTTAACTAAGGAAAGTAGCTCTGCTCCCGTTAGTGAAACTTTAGAACATGATCAAGATAATGAATTAAATGACGATTTTGATATTGATGCTTTAATTGCTGATAACACTAATTATAATGAATCGTTATCAAATGTTGAAGAAGAAAAAGACGATATTGGTGATGATCTAACAGATTCACTCACGAATAAATCGGCTAAGAATAACGTTAGTGATGGTTTTAGTGAATCTGAGTTAAGTCATTTGTTATCTGAAGAGTCAGCTGAAGAGTCAGAGCTTGTCGCAGAAAATTCACCTGATTTTAACGATGAAGATGTATTAGCTGACTTATTAAAAGAAACTGCAGATGAAGAGTTAATTGACGATGGTGATGAGCGAAGTACTATTGAAGCGCTAGGTAATGTCGATTTTGATGAGTTATTAGCTAATATTGAAGAGGAATCAGCAACCACATCAACAGATAATGATTATATTGGTGACGATATAGGAGATAGCTTAGTTGATGTGGATCTTAGCGCAAATAATGATACTGGTTCGCCAAGTGCGGCACAGGTTGAAAGTTATGTCACTGTTGATGACCTACTTTCTGATAGTTTAGCTGACACCGATGTATCAGAGCCTTATGAAAAAACTAATATTGATGTTGGCTTAGGTCAGTACGCTGATAATAACCAAGGTATCGATGTTGATGAAAATGGTTCAATGTCGAGTCAATTAGATTTAGCAAAAATGTATCTAGAAATGAATGACCAAGAAAATGCACAAGTTATTTTACAAGAGGTGCTTTTAAAAGGAGATACAACACAAAAAGCTGAAGCGAAAAAGTTATTAGATTCAATCTAGGGTGTTAATATTAAGTACTAACTTTAGCAGTTAATTTAAGATATTAATTACCTAGCTCATATTGATAATAGCCTAACAGAGTAAAATAAAGGATAATACGCAGCGACAATAATCTCATCACTAAGAAGGCAGACTTGCATGCGTTATGCGTTAGGCATTGAATACGATGGTAAAAACTATTGTGGTTGGCAACGCCAAAATAATGTTATTACGGTACAAGAAAAAGTAGAAAAGGCATTATCTAAAATTGCTGATGAACCCATAGCTGTTATTTGTGCCGGTCGTACTGATACTGGTGTTAATGCGACTAACCAGGTTATTCATTTTGATACCTCAAAAACGCGCAAAGATATTGCTTGGACATTAGGGGTAAATACACATTTACCTTGTGATATTGCCATAGCCTGGGTAAAAAGAGTTGGTGATGATTTTCATGCTCGCTTTAGTGCTACAGCGCGTAATTACCGTTATATTATTTATAATAAACCGCTCAGATCCGCTATTTTAAGTCATGGCATCAGCCACTTTCACTATGCTCTTGATGAAAACCTTATGCAACAAGGGGCCGATTTTCTTATAGGACAGCATGATTTTACCTCATTTAGAACAGTGCACTGTCAATCTCATTCAGCTATTCGTACTATTAAACATTGCCGCATAACAAGACAGGGTGACTATATTGTGGTTGATATTAAAGCGAATGCTTTTTTACATCACATGGTACGAAATATTGTTGGTAGTTTAATGCGCGTTGGTCAAGCACAAGAAACGCCACAATGGATGAAAGAAGTCCTGTTAGCTAAAAATCGCTGTGTTGCTGGAGTGACTGCGCCACCAGAAGGGTTATACTTTGTTGATGTTGATTACCCCGAGCATTTTGAGTTACCTAAAAGCCGTTTAGGGCCTTTATTTTTATAATTTTTATCTTTATTGCTTTTTAAATTAGCATTTTAAAGAGCAATTATCAGTTAAAAATTAACCGAATTAATACTATTTACTCAGCAGACCAGTTTTTTCTATATTGTATAGGTTATAGTATGGTTTAATATGCGGTTTATAGTAGTGGCTGTTAATTTTTGGGGTATTATCTCTACAAGAATTTAACCATGAAAAGATCAACAAGTCCTAAATATTAGTTTACACTAACGTTTAGTGGTCCTTCTCCATCAATAAATCGACAGATATTTCGTTGCAACAGGCAAAATAAAATTATGAGCTGGATAGAAAAAATTCTCCCAAGAGCAAAAAACACCCAAAAAAGTAATATTCCTGAAGGCGTATGGAGTAAATGTAACTCATGTAATGCGGTACTTTATAAAAGCGAATTAGAACGACAAATATCAGTTTGTCCTAAATGTGATCATCACATGCGCATTAGTGCACGTAAACGTATTGATAGTTTTCTTGATCAAGATAATCGTCAGGAATTAGGGGAAGAGTTTGAAGCACAAGATATTTTAAAGTTTAAAGACTCTAAAAAATATAAAGATCGCCTCAGTGCCGCCCAAAAAAGTACCGGTGAAAAAGATGCCCTTGTAGTGATGAAAGGTGAACTACATGGTATGCCTGTCGTTGTTGCTGCTTTTGAGTTTGGGTTTTTAGGTGGTTCCATGGCTTCTGTTGTTGGGGCTCGTTTTGTTAAAGGTGCTGAATATTGCTTAGAGCATAATATTCCTTTTATATGTTTTTCTGCCAGTGGCGGTGCGCGTATGCAAGAAGCGCTTTTCTCTTTAATGCAAATGGCTAAAACAAGTGCCGCACTCGCTAAAATGAGCGAAAAAGGCCTACCTTATGTTTCCGTATTAACGGATCCTACTATGGGTGGAGTTTCAGCCAGTTTAGCTATGCTAGGTGACATTAATGTTGCCGAGCCTAAAGCACTTATTGGTTTTGCTGGCCCTCGTGTTATAGAACAAACAGTGAGAGAAAAACTACCTGAAGGCTTCCAGCGTAGTGAATTCTTATTAGAAAAAGGCGCTATTGATATGATTGTTGATCGCCGTGAAATGAGAATAACCTTAGCACGTATGTTGGCTAAGTTTATGGGATGCGATAGCGTAGTTTCATAAATGAGATTAGCCCGTAGTCGTTAGTATCTGTTTTACTCAAACTACCTTTTTACTCAAATTAGCTATTGATAAAATAAATGTCAAAATACAATTCAAGCCACTATCAAGATTTTATTCATCTCGATCAGTGGCTTTCTTATTTAGAAAATTTACATAGCAGTGAGATAGATCTCGGCTTATCTCGCATTGGTAAAGTTGCGACACGTTTAGCTATTGATTTAAGCTTTGCTAAGGTAATTACGGTTGCAGGTACTAATGGTAAAGGCACTACTTGTGCTTTTATCGAAAATGCCTTACTCAGCTGTGATGGTATTGACGCTGAGCAGGGTGTTGCTGTTTATTCATCTCCTCATATTGTACATTTCAATGAGCGACTTCGAATTAATAAAGAAGATATAGCAGATCAGCCGTTAATAGAGGCTTTTAAGCTGATTGAACATGCTCGAGCAGAAATTTCACTAAGTTATTATGAATATACAACGTTAGCAGCACTACTGGTGTTAATGCAGGTTAGACCTCGTTTCATTATTCTTGAAGTTGGCCTTGGCGGACGCTTAGATGCCACTAACATTATTAATGCGGATATTGCTGTTATTACCACAGTAGATCTTGACCATCAAAGTTTTCTTGGGAATGACCGAGAGACTATCGGTTTTGAAAAAGCGGGTATTATGCGAGCAGAGCAAGATATTGTTATTGGTGATACGAATACACCTAAGTCTGTCTTGGCACATGCCAACCATTTGCATAAAAATAATGAAGAAAGAGTTTTTGTACGTGACCGAGATTTTACTGTTACTAGCAAAGAGTGCCTATGGCACTGGCAATCAAAAAAAGTACAGTTAACAGGATTACAAGCACCTTATATTCCTCGTGATAATGTCGCGACCGCATTAATGGTGTTAGAACAGCTTAACGTTTCTCTTACTACTCAATTTGTCAATGATGTTATTTCAAAAACTAAGCTAGCAGGACGGACAGAGCTCGTAAAGCAAAAAGGTCGCTGTGATGTCATTCTTGATGTTGGACACAACCCTCAGGCAACTCGTTACCTTGCCGGTTACCTTAAGCAAGTAAAAGCGCTGAATAACTATCAGCATATTTATGCGGTAGTATCTATGCTTGCTGATAAAGACATTAGTGCGAGTTTAGAAGCATTAAAAAATGATGTTGATTTTTGGTATACTGGTGCATTAAGTGTACCAAGAGCGGCGACAACACAAATGATGACGAGTAAATTAGCTTTATTGAGTGATGAGGTAAATGCTTTTGATAATATTGCTGAGGCATTTAACATGGCGAATCAACAAGCGAGTGCTGCAGACTTAATTCTTGTTTTTGGTTCTTTTTTTACGGTTGCAAAGATAAAATCTCAGCTGCTATTTGTTAGTTAAATCGAATTTACTTAGGAGTGTCTCGTGTCTACACCGTTTCAAAATCGCCTTGTCGGTACTATTATTGTTGCAGCCATTGTTATTATTTTCTTACCTGATTTACTTGATGGTGAAAAAAAGTCAGCAAAAAATGATTTTGAGCCTATTCCCCAAGTAGATACCTTTTCAGGTGAACTAACAAATAAACCCTTTCCTGAAGATAAATTAGTCCGAAAAAATATTGCACCAATCTCAAATGAAAAAGCTATTGATGATGATATACCTAGTCGCAGTAATGCCAATACTAGCCAAGGTGTTGTTGATAATTTAGCCGTGAAAACACCGGTAATCAAAGATAAAGTATCACAAGCTACCGTAAATACTACCACAGAGCCTGAGAGTAAAGCCGTCAGTAAGCCAAGTGAAAGTTTACCTGAAAAAGCTATTGCTAAAGAAGCTTGGGTTATTCATTTAGGTAGCTTTAGAAACAAAAATAATGTTGACGAGTTAGTGAAAAAATTAAATGCTAAAGGCTATGTAACGTTCACCAAGCCTATAAAAACAAAGCAAGGTATGCTAACTAAGGTGATCATTGGCCCTGAGCTAATTAAGTCATCAATGGTTAATAAGTTACCTGCTTTACATGAGCTTACGGGGATCCAAGGTAAGGTCGCTTATTTCGAAGTAAATAAATAGCGGTTTCTATAAAATACTAGGCATTGTTTTGCTAATACTGGTAGAATTCGCGCCTCTGATTTCTAAAAAACTCAATGAGACACTCAAATTATGGTTTGGATAGACTACACCATTTTAGCCATTATAGGCATATCTACATTAGTTAGTTTAATACGTGGCTTTGCCAAAGAAGCGGTATCCTTGATTATTTGGATCAGTGCTTTCTTCATTGCCAGTAGTTTTTACGGAAATCTAGCAAATTTATTAACCAATATTTCTGATCCATTTTTACGCAATGCCGCAGCCGTGGCCATTCTTTTCATTACCACTTTAATACTTGGCGCTTTAGTTAATTACCTTATTGGCCAACTAGTCAGTAAAACAGGCCTTTCTGGTACTGATCGTATTTTAGGGCTTGTTTTTGGTGCGCTTCGTGGCGTACTTATCGTCAGTGCTTTATTATTTTTTGTTGATGCTTTTACTGGAGCAGCAAAAACGCCGTGGTGGCAGAGTTCGCAATTAATACCAGAGTTTACTTTGGTTGTTGAGTGGTTTTTTGAGTATCTCAAAGGAACCTCAAGTTTTTTAACCTAACTGTTACTGTTTTATTCGTAATGGCTAGGCTCATACAGAGTCAATCTGTATACAGTAATTTATGGGATATTATGTCAATATCTTCAAATTCAATCTTAAGACGTTGTTTAATGTCAGACTAGGCAAACCGCCTAGTTTATATAAGTATTGTCAGCATTTTTTTGTGGAGAGAGTTTTATGTGTGGTGTTGTAGGTATTGTTGGTAAAACCCCTGTTAGTCAAAATATATATGATGGATTAACCGTGCTGCAGCATCGTGGTCAAGATGCCGCAGGTATAGTAACCATTCATAATAATACTTTTAGATTAAGAAAAGGTAATGGCCTGGTTAAAGATGTTTTTCATACCCGTCATATGCTTCGTTTACAAGGGAATATTGGTATTGGTCATATTCGTTATCCAACAGCGGGAACGTCTAGCTCTTCAGAAGCACAGCCTTTTTATGCGAACTCACCTTTTGGTATCTCGTTAGCTCACAACGGTAATTTAACCAACGCAGAAGAATTAAGAAAATGGTTATTTAATGAGGCTCGCCGTCATGTTAATACCACGTCAGATTCAGAAGTTTTGCTAAATATTTTAGCGCATGAATTACAACAAAGTAAAAGCATAACACTTGCTCCTGATGATATCTTCAATGCAGTTGCTAACGTGCATAAACGTGTCCGAGGTGCATACGCTACAGTCGCGTTAATTGTTGGTCACGGTATGGTTGCTTTTCGAGATCCTAATGGCATACGTCCACTAGTGTTTGGCAAGCGAGAAACTGAGTTGGGTGTTGAATATATGGTTGCCTCTGAATCGGTTGCGCTTGATGCATGCTGTTTTGAGTTTGTGCGTGATGTTGCACCTGGCGAAGCTATTTTCTTTTCAGAAAATGGTCAAATTCATAGTCAACAATGTTCTGATAACCCAGTTTATAGTCCGTGTATTTTTGAATTTGTTTATTTTGCTCGTCCTGACTCAACCATGGATAAAATGTCTGTCTATGCCTCACGTGTAGAAATGGGTACTAAGTTAGGTGAAAAAATAGCAGTAGAATGGCAAGATGTTGATATTGACGTTGTTATTCCAATTCCAGAAACATCTTGTGATATTGCGTTGCAAATAGCACATCACCTTGACTTGCCTTACCGTCAAGGCTTTGTTAAAAACCGCTATATTGGCCGTACTTTTATTATGCCAGGGCAAGAGCAGCGTAAAAAATCGGTACGTCAAAAACTTAATGCGATTAAAGCAGAGTTTAAAGGTAAAAATGTATTACTCGTAGATGACTCTGTTGTGCGTGGTACAACCTCTGAGCAAATTATTAATATGGCACGTTCTGCTGGCGCTAATAAGGTCTACTTTGCTTCAGCTGCACCAGAAGTACGCTTTCCTAATGTTTACGGTATAGATATGCCAAGTGCTAATGAATTAATTGCACATGGTCGTGAATTAGATGATATTTGTGATTTAATTGGCGCAGATAAGCTAATATTCCAATCTATTGAAGATTTAATCACCGCTGTTAGTGTTGGTAATCCAGAAATTAAGACTTTTGATACTTCGGTGTTTGATGGTAACTACGTCACTAATGATATAGACCAAAAATATTTAGAAAGGTTAGATGCTTTGCGTAATAACACCAGTAAAGAAGCGTCAGACAAAAACGCTGACTCTATCATTGATATGTATAATGAAGGCGCAGAGTAAGGCTTAAACGACTTACCTCCCTGAAAAATAAAAACACAAAAAAGCCTTATTTGTTAAATACAAATAAGGCTTTTTTTATTAGCTTTCGTTAACTAAATCTAAGTTAATAAGTTTAAATTAAGCAATAAACTCAGGACCAAAGCCCATAGTCCACATCATTGCAGTAAATGCCATTAAAGTCACCAACAAGACTAAACCAGCGGTTACCACTGAGCTTGAGTAAATAAAGCCTTTGTCTTCAGGGATGTTCATCATAATAGGCACACCTGAATAAAGTAAGTATACCGAGTAAGCTAAAGCAGCCATGCCACATAAAGCAACAAACCATAATACGGGGAACAAAGCCGTAATACCGACCATCAGTAATGGTGTTGCTGTATAAGCAGCAAGCTCTAACGCTTGAATAAAGTTAGGTTTAGAATCGAATGTTTTGGCCATCCATTGTATTAGGTAGGCTAAAGCGAATACGCCAAAAACTAAGGCGAAGTACATACTAATAGCCATCATTTGTGCAGTAGGAATACTGACTTTAATAGGGTCGCCTGCACCAATGGTCCAACCTATATAAGCAGCAGCATAATAACTACATATTGCGGGGATTAACGATATAGTTAAAATATGGATTAAGCTGTAGCTTAAGCTCTCATGGCGTTTTTCAATAACATGCCACTCTTCTTTAGGGTGGGTATACAATCCCCAAATGTGGTTTAGTATCATAATTAATCCTCTCGCACGTAAGTATTTGAAAAGTACTTGGTAGCTCATTCATAGTTATAACTTATTATTTTTATATAAGTTATATGTAAAAGTTAAATATCTACACAATGACTACTTCTATTCTTATTACACTCTTAGTTATGAAAGATATAAGGTGATCCGTCAAGCTATCTTGATTAAATAAACAACAAAGCTCTATTAGATATGTTTTTAATAACTTTAAGTTATAAATAAATAACTATTTAAGCTAAAAGCTAGCTTATTTTGGTTCGCACTACAGACATTACCTCAATACTAAAGCCTGCAATAAGTTCAGTGTCAGGATAATAAGTTAGATTAACTCTTTGTCCTTGTAAGCTTTTATAGTGTTTTTTGCGTTTATATTTAAAGGGCACATCAATGTTATCTAGCATTAGGGTATTAATTATCCAGTCATCAGTTTCTCGTTGAACATGAGATACCACTTTCATATTTTCGCTGTGCGTTAAATTTTCATGTTTCTTTAGCAACGTTTGAGCGGCATTTTTATTGGTCAGTACTTTTTTTAGTGTTGAGGACATAAAGTTATACCTGTGTAAGGGAAAAACATATTTTGCTAGTATCTCAATAAATACGAGTTGAAAACAGGGTAGTGATTAAAAAGACAGATAAATGGCTATCACTGATATCATCACAATCTATTAATTTTGGTAAAGAATATAACTATTCATGTTAAAATAGGCTTAATGATTAAAACATATTGAACTCAAAAGTAATGTACCAAGAATTATTAACTCCTATTAACGCTTTTTTAAAATGCTCTACGCCCGCTGCTTGGGTTGATGAAGCTAAAAAATCAGAAAATTTACCAATCCTTCTTCGAGATCATTTGATTTGTGAGTTAAAAGCTTCTCAAAGTGCATTATTTCTACTTAAGCGTTATGCCTTAACGTCAGAAGGAGTAGAGCAATTAACAGATCTTATGAAACCTTATGAGAACTTTGCTTATAAGCGGATAGGTAATACTGAAACGCTTAAAGGGATGAATGTTTTATCTAAGTCGATTAAAGCGAAACCTGATTGTTCATACGGACAAGATATGGTTGATAAAATGGTGCTATTAATAAGAGAAGAGTTACATCACTTTTATCAAGTGCTAGAGATTATTGAAGAAAATAATATCCCTTATGATCCTATCCCCGCATCACGCTATGCTAAAGGTATGCTTAAAAATGTGCGTACTTATGAGCCAGAAGCATTAATTGATAAGTTAATTATTGGTGCGTATATAGAAGCGCGCTCTTGTGAACGATTCGCTAAAATAGCGCCGCATCTTGACCCTAAAATAGGTAAATTCTATTTATCTCTACTTCGCTCGGAAGCTCGACATTATCAAGACTATTTAGCCCTAGCCGAACAGATTTCAAAAGTAGATATAACAGACAGAGTTAATTTTTTTGCTGATATTGAAGCAGAGCTTATTCAGTCATCTGATGATGACTTTAAATTCCACTCTGGTAGCCCAGTCTAATTGATATGTTGTTTGTGCTTAGCCTTAATAAAACTTGATGAAGTAATATATTACTAAGCACTTCAGTAAGTTAGTTAACTTAACTTAGCCATACTATTTAGTTACTGAGGCAGTGGTTGATATAAGAGCTCAATAGAATCAGGAGTTACTTTAAGCCATGCACCTTGTTCATACCAATCACCTAACACTATACGTTGAGCGCTAGCGCCATTAGCACACAACTGATGTACGGCGGGTCTGTGTGTATGACCATGAATTAAGAGTTGACTGTTATATTCCTCTAAGCACTTGACCACTTCATTTTCAGTGACATCCATAATATCTTGTGATTTTATCGCGGTAGCGGCAGCACTTTTTTTTCTATAGTTTTCAGCTATTTTTTTTCGCACAAATAAAGGTAGGCTTTTTATTGCTGCTTGCCACCACCACGTGCGTGATTTTTTTCTAAAGTGCTGATAGTCAACATCGCGTGTACACAAGGTATCACCGTGCATTATAACGACATGTTGGCCATAAAGATCTATGGTTTTTATTTCAGGCAGTAACGACATACTTGCTTTTTTAGCGTAGCGTTTACCTAAAAGAAAATCTCTATTGCCATGAATGTAAAATATTTCTGTCCCTGAATTACTCAGTGTAGTCAGCGCATCAGCAATATTTTTCAAATAAGGGCTGTCGTCGTCATCACCGACCCAAGCTTCAAATAAGTCGCCTAAGATATAAAGCTTTTCAGCTTGTTTGGCATCAGTGTTTAAAAAATTTAAAAAACAGGCGCTTATATCAGGCCTGTTTTCGCTTAAATGTAGATCAGCAATAAAGTAACTTATTGCTGATCTTTTATTTTTATTCTTATCAGTCATTACAATGTGCTGAAATTATTCAACAATCGCTGATTCAACGACTATATCTTCTTTGGGTACATCGCCATGACCGTGTAAATTACCAGTTTCAACTAAGGTCATTTTATCAACAATGTCCATACCTTCAACCACATTACCAAATACACAGTAGCCCCAGCCTTGCATATTTTCAGCAGTAAAATCGAGGAAGTTATTATCGGTTAAGTTAATGAAAAACTGTGCAGATGCTGAATGAGGCTCTTGAGTTCTTGCCATAGCTAAGCTACCGCGTTTGTTACTTAAACCGTTGTTAGCTTCATTTTTAATGCTAGCACGAGTTTCTTTCTCTTCTAAGCCTGGAGCAAAACCACCACCTTGTGCCATAAAGCCTTTAATAACACGGTGAAAAATAGTGCCATTATAATGACCTTCTTCAACATATTGTTGGAAGTTTTTAGCAGTAACCGGCGCGTTATCGAAGTCTAATTCAATTTTGATATCGCCAAGGTTGGTTTTTAATACGATCATAGTTGTCTCTCAGTTAGTGTTAATAAAAGTGTTAATAAATAATTAGTAAATTAATTGCGATAATTGTACGCTAACTTGCTATAAAGTGCATTAGTATTGGTGATCCTTTAGGTTTGTTAAGGTACAATTAGCCGCCCTTATTTAAGGTGTAGTTAAGGTTGCCAGTTAAGATGACTAGTTAACTTAACTAGTCAGCGTTACTATCCATCATATTATTAAATAATAATCTATTCAGTAGGAGTCATAAAACATCATGTTGCAGATTTACAACACCTTAAGTCGTAAAAAAGAAACCTTTACACCAATTAATCCAGGTAAAGTCGGCTTATATGTTTGTGGTTGCACTGTTTATGATTTATGTCACATTGGTCACGGTCGTACTTATATTAGCTTTGATAATATAGCCCGTTATTTACGATTTTCCGGTTATGAAGTCAATTATGTTCGTAACATTACCGACGTTGAAGATAAAATAATTAATCGTGCTAATGAAAATAATGAAACACCAGAAGCCTTAACTCAGCGTACTATTGCGGCAATGCACCAAGACTTTGATGCACTTAATATGGCCAGACCTGATTTAGAGCCTAGAGTAACCACTCACATGGATGAAATCATTACTATGATTGAAACCTTAGTGGCTAAAGAGCATGCTTATGTTGCAGGCGAAAATGCTCAAGAAACTGGGCAGGGCGATGTTTTGTTTGATGTGTCGAGTTATGCGAATTACGGTAAGCTTAGCGGTCAAAATCTTGAGCAATTACAAGCCGGTTCACGGGTAGATGTTGATCAAAATAAACATAACCCACTTGATTTTGTTTTATGGAAATCGGCTAAGCCGGGTGAGCCAAGCTGGTCATCGCCATGGGGTGAAGGTCGTCCTGGTTGGCATATTGAATGTTCGGCGATGAACGCTAAGGAGTTAGGTCATCATTTTGATATTCATGGTGGCGGCTCTGATTTAACCTTCCCTCATCATGAAAATGAAATTGCTCAAAGTTGTTGTGCGCTTAATACTCCTTATGTCAACTACTGGATGCACACAGGTATGGTACAAGTTGACCAAGAAAAAATGTCTAAATCGTTAGGTAATTTTTTTACTATACGTGATGTATTAGCACAATATGATGCTGAAACAGTGCGTTTCTTCTTAACAACAGGTCACTACCGTAGCCAGTTAAACTATTCTGTTGATAATTTAACACAAGCAAGAGCTTCGGTAGAGCGCATTTATACCTCGCTTCGTGATGTAACCATACCAAGTGATTATGTGCTAGATAGAGAATCGAGTGTTGTAAAACAGTTTTGCCAAGCCATGGATGATGATTTTAATACGCCACAAGCATTGGCGGTGTTGTTTGAATTATCAAAAGAGTTAAATGTTGCTAAGGCCGATAATAACGAGGCTTTAGCCAGTGATTTAGCCTCTACGTTAGTTGCGCTAGGTGAGGTTATTGGTTTATTACAACTTGACCCCGCTGCTTTTTTACAAGGTGACAATGATAATGATGAAGTGGCGATAATTGAAGCGCTTATTGTGCAACGTAACCAAGCTCGTAGTGATAAAGATTGGGCGCTTGCCGACGATGCTCGTGACAAATTGAATGCCATGAATGTTATTTTAGAAGACAGTGCCGGTAAGACCACTTGGCGAAAAGCGTAACTTATTAAGAGTTTAAAGACTAGAAATAACAAAAAGGGTGAGTACTATATTTTAGTATTCACCCTTTTTTTATTCAGTTTTAAGCTACTTAGCTCTAAATATTAGCATGCGGTAAGTGGTAAAATAACGCTACTATTTTGTTCCTTGCTCACAAGCAATAAGCGTATTTTCAATAAGGCTAGCAACGGTCATTGGACCAACACCACCTGGAACAGGAGTAATAAATGCCGCTCTTTCTTTAGCTATGTCAAAACCTACATCTCCTACTAATGTACCGTTATCTAAGCGATTGATACCTACATCAATAACGATAGCGCCTTCTTTAATCCACTCACCTGGAATAAAGTTAGGTCTACCGACCGCTACAACAATCAGATCAGCACTGCGCACTTTACTCTCTAAATCTTTGGTAAAGCGGTGTGTTGACGTTACGGTGCATTTAGCAAGTAACAATTCTAAACCCATAGGGCGTCCAACAATATTAGAGGCGCCAATGACCAGTGCGTCTAAACCTTTAGGATCAACGCCGGTTGATTTGATAAGCGTAATAATACCTTTAGGTGTACAAGGCCTTAAACCCGGTTGTCTTAAGGCTAATTTACCTACGTTAGAAGGGTGGAAGCCATCGACATCTTTAAGTGGGTTGATATGCTCAATAATTAAATCAGCATTTAACCCTTCAGGTAAAGGTAGCTGTACTAATATACCATCGATAGCATCATCGTTATTTAATTCATGTACTAACGCGAGTAACTCTTGCTCAGAAGTAGTCTTAGGTAAATCATAAGAACGAGAAATAAACCCTACTTCTTCACATGCTTTACGTTTACTACCTACATATACTTCTGAGGCAGGATCGCAGCCAACAAGAATAACGGCTAAGCCAGGCGCTCTTTGGCCATTTTTGATACGTAAGTTAACTCTCTCTTTAACTGAATCTCTAAGCTGTTTGGCAATTGCTTTGCCATCGATCAATGATGCTGTCATAAGTCTGCTGTAGGCCTTGGTTATGAATGAAGGTTTAATGGTGTAAACTGATAGCTTACATGGGTAGTTTTAAGTGATGAAACCCATCAGTATTTTGCCATAAACTATATCTGTATTGTAGGTTTACTTTATTTAATAAGCATTTTATTTTAATGCTGCTTATATCGTATTACTAAAATAACAATTAAGTTACTGTCGGTGTAAATAAACAACAATCATCATTGTGGTTAGTGGGATAATTCAGCGACTTGTCTTAAAAATAACCGAACAGCTATTTATTTATAAAAAAGGTTTGACTGAAGTTAAGCAACTCGGTAATATCCGCATCCGTTGAAACGACACAATTCATTGGGTCTGACAACAGCATAAATCGGTGATTAGCGCAGCTTGGTAGCGCACTTGGTTTGGGTCCAAGGGGTCGCAAGTTCGAATCTTGCATCACCGACCACTTATTTTTACTATAAAAATTAAGTGACTATGCCTTTGTAGGGAATTGCGCCCTTAGCTCAGCCGGATAGAGCAACGCCCTTCTAAGGCGTGGGTCGCAGGTTCGAATCCTGCAGGGCGCGCCATATTTAGGTATGGGAATGTTATGGTGGCTATAGCTCAGTTGGTAGAGCCCCGGATTGTGATTCCGGTTGTCGAGGGTTCAAGTCCCTTTAGCCACCCCATCTTTTACTTCTTTCTGAAGTAGTTGATAAAAGTATAAATATCGGTGATTAGCGCAGCTTGGTAGCGCACTTGGTTTGGGTCCAAGGGGTCGCAAGTTCGAATCTTGCATCACCGACCACTTTTATTTTATCTCCTTATTTTATCTCCTTAAATTATCCTCAGTTTAAACTAGTTTCAAAACCAAGTTATTGGTTTGGGTGTTACTAAGTTCAGTCGCCAGTTCGAATCTTGCATCACCGACCACTTTTATTTTATCTCCTTAAATTATCCTCAGTTTAAACTAGTTTCAAAACCAAGTTATTGGTTTGGGTGTTACTAAGTTCAGTCGCCAGTTCGAATCTTGCATCACCGACCACTTTTATTTTATCTTCTTAAATTATCCTCAGTTTAAACTAGTTTCAAAACCAAGTTATTGGTTTGGGTGTTACTAAGTTCAGTCGCCAGTTCGAATCTTGCATCACCGACCACTTTTATTTTATCTTCTTAAATTATCCTCAGTTTAAACTAGTTTCAAAACCAAGTTATTGGTTTGGGTGTTACTAAGTTCAGCCACACTTTGATTTTATAACCTCTTACGCTCTATTAGCACGACTCTAGCTTGACATCATGGGCAGCCCTTTCTGTCCAACTATTGTCAATAGATAAAATCCTAAGTCATGTCGTATTACACCTTGCAACTTTTTTTTGCTATCGCTATAATTCGTCGTCATAAATTTTATAAAATGGCATCATTTGCTATTTACTTCGATAAGTTTATTAAATTTCTATCAAAGTATTAGCATCGATTGATGTATAAAAGCGTAATACGCTAAGTTTTTTTGAGGTATTAAAATGCAAGTTTCAGTTGAGACTACCCAAGGTTTGGAACGTCGTCTGACTATTTCTGTTCCTGCCGAAAAAGTAGATGTAGAAGTTAAGAACCGTCTTCGTCAAATCAGTAAAACACAGCGTATTAACGGTTTCCGTCCTGGTAAAGTTCCACCATCAGTTATTCAAAAACGTTACGGTCAATCAGTACGTCAAGAAGTTGCTGGTGAAGTGATGCAACGTAACTTTGTTGATGCAATTGTTGCAGAAAAAATCAATCCAGCTGGTCGTCCGTCATTTGTTGCTAAAAGTAATGAAGATGGTAAAGCGTTAGAGTTTGAAGCAACGTTTGAAGTATACCCAGTGGTTGAAATTAAAGATTTAGATAAGATCGCTATTGAGCGTCCACAAGTTGAAGTGACAGATGCTGATTTAGATGACATGTTTGTTACGTTACAAAAACAACATCAAACATGGAAAGAAAACAAACGTAAAAGTAAAGAGGGTGATAAATTAACACTTGATTTTACTGGCCGTGTAGACGGTGAAGAGTTTGAAGGTGGTAAAGCTGAAGGTTTTGAATTAGAGCTAGGCGCTGGTCGTATGATCCCTGGTTTTGAGCAAGAAGTTATTGGTATGAAAGCCGGTGATGAGCAAACTATTAAAGTGACTTTCCCAGAAGATTACCATGCAGAAAACCTAAAAGGTAAAGAAGCTGAGTTTGATATTGTTATTCATAAAAATGAAGGCCCGGTATTACCTGAAATTGACGATGAGTTTGCAAAACTTTTCGGCATTGAAGAAGGTGGTGTTGAAGCATTACGTGCTGAAGTAAGTAAAAACATGACACGTGAATTAACACAAGCTGTAAAAGCTAAAGTTAAAACACAAGTACTTGATGGTTTATTAGCCGCACACGATGTTGAACTACCTTCAGCACTTGTTACACAAGAAGTTGATGTGTTACGTCAACAAGCGATGCAACGCTTTCAAGGCCAAATGGATCCTAAAAACTTACCACAACTTCCTGCGGAAATGTTTACCGAGCAAGCAGAGCGTCGTGTTAAAATTGGTTTGCTATTAGGTGAAGTCATTAAAATAAATGAACTTAAAGTTGATGACGCTAAAGTAAATGAGTTAATCGCTTCAGCAGCTTCAGCTTATGAAGACCCTAAAGAAGTTATTGAGTACTACGCTAATAACCAAGAGCTTATGCAGCAAATGCAGAACGTTGCTTTAGAAGAGCAAGCTGTTGAGTTTTTAGTTGAAAAAGCTCAAGTGTCAGATAAAAAAGCTAGCTTCAACGAGATCATGAATCCAGAAGCTAAGTAATACTAAGTAAAGTTAAATTTTCATTAGTTTTACATTGACAACTAACTAAGCAATCGCTTAAATTTAATGGCTTGTATGGCAACATACAAGCCATTACTATTTATTAAGGGAAGGTATACTCTTGTTTAATTCTCAAATCACATCTCAAAGAACAGCTCAAGTCTCATCACAAAGCAGTGCAGCAAATATTGAAAGCGCGTTAGTGCCTATGGTTGTTGAACAAACCGCTAAAGGCGAACGTTCATATGATATTTACTCAAGACTGTTAAAAGAACGTGTAATCTTCCTTTGCGGTCAAGTTGAAGACCATATGGCTAACTTGATCATCGCGCAGTTATTATTCTTAGAATCTGAAAGTCCAGATAAAGATATTTATTTGTATATAAATTCGCCAGGTGGCTCGGTAACTGCTGGTATGGCAATTTACGACACCATGAAGTTTATTAGACCTAATATCAGCACGGTTTGTATTGGTCAAGCGGCAAGTATGGGCGCATTTTTATTATCAGGTGGTGAAAAAGGTAAGCGTTATTGTTTACCTAATGCTCGCGTAATGATTCATCAGCCTTTAGGTGGCTTCCAAGGTCAAGCTTCAGACTTTGAAATTCATGCTAAAGAAATATTATTTATAAAAAATAAATTAAACAAATTAATGGCTGACCATACAGGCCAGTCTTTAGAGAAAGTATCTAAAGATACAGACAGAGATAACTTTTTAAGTGCTGAGGCAGCGGTTGAATATGGTTTAGTTGATGCCATATTAGAGCAACGTAACGATAAATAGTGTTTCGGTGTATACTTGTTATTGATGCAGATTGAAATATAAATGGATTTAGTATTAAAAATTTAGAGGTAGGGTATGACCGATATTAAAAGTGGTGGCGATAACGGCAAGTTACTTTACTGTTCATTTTGTGGCAAAAGCCAACATGAAGTACGTAAATTAATTGCTGGCCCATCAGTGTTTGTTTGTGATGAATGTGTTGAGTTGTGTAACGACATCATTCGTGAAGAAATCTCTGAAATTTCGCCAAAAGAAAGTAAAGAAGCTTTACCTTCTCCTATGGAGATCCGTGAAAGCTTAGATGAATACGTTATTGGTCAAGACCATGCTAAAAAAGTATTAGCGGTTGCTGTTTACAATCATTACAAGCGATTGCGTAATGGTGATACTCATAATGGTGTTGAATTAGGTAAAAGTAATATTTTACTTATCGGACCAACAGGTAGTGGTAAAACATTACTAGCACAGACTCTTGCACGATTATTAGATGTCCCCTTTACTATGGCTGATGCAACAACTTTAACCGAAGCAGGTTATGTTGGTGAAGACGTAGAAAATATTATTCAAAAGTTATTACAAAAATGTGATTACGATGTTGAGAAAGCCCAACGCGGTATTGTCTACATTGATGAAATTGATAAAATTTCACGTAAATCAGATAACCCTTCTATTACTCGTGATGTATCGGGTGAGGGGGTACAACAAGCGTTATTAAAACTTATTGAAGGAACGGTTGCTTCAGTACCACCACAAGGTGGTCGCAAACATCCACAACAAGAGTTTTTACAAGTTGATACTTCTAAAATACTCTTTATTTGTGGTGGTGCGTTTGCAGGCTTAGATAAAGTGGTTGAACAACGTAACCATAAAGGCACAGGTATTGGTTTTGGCGCTGAAGTTCGCGGTAAAGATGAAGAAAAATCATTAACCGATAGCTTAGCCGAAGTTGAACCACAAGATTTAGTTAAGTACGGTTTAATCCCTGAGTTTATTGGTCGTTTACCTGTGTTAGCTACTTTGCGTGAACTTGACGAAAGTGCACTTATTCAGATATTGCAAGAGCCTAAAAATGCACTAACTAAGCAGTTTACTGCGCTATTTGATATGGAAAATGTCGAATTAGAATTTAGAACTGATGCACTAAAAGCTATTGCCCGTAAAGCAATGGATCGAAAAACGGGTGCACGTGGTTTGCGTTCAATTGTTGAAGCAGTGTTACTTGATACTATGTATGAGTTACCGTCATTAGAAAACGTTAGTAAAATAGTCGTTGATGAAAATACCATTAAAGGCGAAAGTAAGCCGATTGTTATTTATGACAGTAAACAAGAGAAAACGGCTGAAGAGTAACAGAGCTTTTTAGACGTAACTATTTTAAAGCCCCTTTTATAAGGGGCTTTTTTGATCCCCAACTAAAGTTATTCACTGTAATTAATCAACATAATTAATGAAGCTTCATACGCTCAATGAATTAATCTGTTTGGTATTAAGCGATAAAATGCATAGAATTAGGATTATTTTTTATCTTTTGTTGAAAGTGAACAGCCTAACCCCATATAGATTCTATAGTCACTCATATTATAATTTTAATTAAAACAATTCCCAAGAAGGTAGCCAATGAGTAAAGAATTATCTGGTGTCGTTGAGATCCCCGTTTTAGCTTTAAGAGATGTTGTTGTTTACCCACAAATGGTTATTCCACTTTTTGTGGGTCGTGAAAAGTCAATTCGTTGTCTAGATTTAGCCATGGAACAAGATAAACAGGTATTTCTTGTGGCACAAAAAGATGCGGCTATTGATGATCCTAAAGCTGATGACGTATACACAACTGGCACAGTAGCCACCATTTTACAAATGTTAAAACTCCCTGATGGTACGGTAAAAGTATTAGTTGAAGGAGCGCAGCGCGCCACCATCAAACACTTTGTTGAAACCGAAGAATACTTTAGTGCAGAAATAGAATACGTAAGCGCTAATACGACTCTTTCTGATGATATAGAAGTATTGATCCGTTCCGCTATTTCACAGTTTGAGGGTTACGTTAAACTTAATAAAAAAATACCGCCTGAAGTATTAACGTCTGTCTCTGGTATTGATGATGCTGAACAGCTAGCTGACACTATGGCCGCACATATGCCGCTTAAATTAGCAGATAAACAAAAAGTATTAGAGATTATTGATGTTAATGCTCGTTTAGAGCATTTAATGGCCTTAATGGAAGGCGAAATAGACTTGCTGCAAGTTGAAAAGAAAATACGCACTCGTGTTAAAAAGCAGATGGAAAAAAGTCAACGCGACTATTACTTGAATGAGCAAATGAAAGCGATTCAAAAAGAGCTTAATGAAGGTGAGGACACACTTGACGAGCTTGAGCAAATGGCTAAACACATTGAACAAGCGCAGATGCCTGCTGAAGCCAAAGAGAAAACGTTAGCGGAATTTCAAAAACTGAAAATGATGTCACCTATGTCTGCAGAAGCAACGGTGGTACGCAGCTATATTGACTGTATGATTAACGTACCTTGGAAGAAGCGTAGTAAATTAAAGCGTAACCTTGCTCTTGCTCAAGAAGTACTTGATGAAGACCATTACGGGCTAGATAAAGTTAAAGAACGTATTTTAGAATACTTAGCCGTACAACAACGTGTTACTCAGTTAAAAGGGCCTATTTTATGTTTAGTGGGGCCTCCTGGGGTTGGTAAAACTTCTTTAGGGCAATCAATCGCTAAATCGACTGGTCGAAAGTATGTTCGAATGGCGCTAGGTGGTGTGCGTGATGAAGCTGAGATTCGTGGTCATAGACGTACTTATATTGGGTCATTACCAGGTAAACTAATTCAAAAAATATCAAAAGTAGGTGTTAAAAACCCATTATTCTTATTAGATGAAATTGATAAAATGGCCTCTGATATGCGAGGAGATCCTGCTTCTGCATTACTTGAAGTACTCGATCCTGAGCAAAATACTACGTTTAATGATCATTACTTAGAAGTTGATTATGACTTATCAGATGTCATGTTTGTTGCTACGTCTAATAGTATGGATATCCCAGGACCATTACTTGACCGTATGGAAGTTATTCGTCTTTCAGGTTATACCGAAGATGAAAAGCTTAATATTGCCCGCAAGCACCTTGTTAAAAAGCAAATTGAGCGTAATGGTTTAAAAGCCAAAGAGATTGATATTGATGACAGTGCACTTACCGGTATTATTCGCTATTACACTCGTGAAGCAGGTGTACGTAGTTTAGAGCGCGAAATATCTAAATTATGTCGTAAAGCAGTAAAATCTATTTTACTTGATAAAACCATAAAGAAAGTCACTATCAATCAAGAAAACCTAAGTGAATTTTTAGGCGTGCAACGCTTTGATTACGGCAAGGCAGACTCTGAAAATAGAGTAGGTTTAGTGACTGGCCTTGCTTGGACCCAAGTAGGTGGCGAGTTACTCACCATCGAAACAGCCTCTGTACCAGGTAAAGGTAAGTTAACCTATACCGGCTCTTTAGGTGATGTTATGCAAGAGTCAATTCAAGCAGCGATGACGGTAGTAAGGAGCCGTACAGAGAAGCTTCGTATTAACGATAACTTTTATGAAAAACGCGATATTCATGTGCATGTACCTGAAGGAGCAACACCAAAAGATGGTCCAAGTGCGGGTATAGGTATGTGTACGGCCCTTGTATCAAGCCTTACCGGTAACCCTGTTAAAGCCGATGTTGCCATGACAGGTGAAATTACCCTGCGGGGTGAAGTTTTAGCCATTGGCGGCTTAAAAGAGAAGTTATTAGCCGCGCATCGTGGTGGTATAAAAACGGTTATTATACCGCATGAAAACGAACGAGATTTAAAAGAAATTCCTGAAAATGTTAAAGCTGAATTGTCTATCCACCCAGTAAAATGGATAGATGAAGTGCTAGCAATAGCGCTTGAACACCCAGTAGAACAATGGAAAGTTGAGAAGTAATTCGTTCAATGCTTGACCTTTTTTGATGATTTCTATCAAAAAAGGTCAAAAAAATTAAAAAAAAAGTAAAAAAAGGCAGTTTTCGCTTTTCAAACGCTCAAACTATGGTAAGTTAACTACGCTTATATCGCTAGACCCCTTACTCACTATGTTATATAGATGAATTGGTGGTAACTAGATAGCATAATATTTTATAAACTCAACGCCTCAGAGTTACCCGTAAAACATTCAATTTTTATGGGTGACGTAATAAAAAAGGATGGCGTTGCATGATAACAATTTAAGGGGTATAGACTGTGAATAAATCTCAACTAATAGAGAAAATTGCTGCTGGTGCAGACATTTCAAAAGCTGCTGCGGGTCGTGCATTAGATTCATTTATTGGCGCTGTAACTGATGAATTAAAAGATGGCGAGCAAGTTGCTCTTGTTGGTTTTGGTACTTTCTCAGTACGTGATCGTGCAGCACGTACTGGTCGTAACCCTCAAACGGGTGCAACAATTCAAATTGCAGCGGCTAAAATCCCATCTTTCAAAGCGGGTAAAGCATTAAAAGACGCGTGTAACTAATCAGTAAACTAAGTTTATTTATACCGCGTATTCAAAACCACCTTTTAGGTGGTTTTTTGCTTTATAGCCTTTGCTATTTTAGATGAGTTCATTGCTTACATAACAACAGATAAAATAAAGTTCACATTTAACGCATCTTGCACTTCAAGCAATGCCTGTCATCTGCTAAAATCGCGAACAACTTTAATAGAATTGCTATAAGTCTAGCTTGTATAGACACAATAAAGAGAACTAAATGTTAGAAGATATTCGTGAAAAATCGCAGGGATTGACTGCAAAAATTATTCTTGGTTTGATTATCCTAACCTTCGCTGTTGCTGGTGTTGGCAGTTATAGCAACTCTGTTGATACTTCAGTTGCTACCGTTAACGGTGAGGCTATTAGCCAACAAGACTTTAATAAAGCGTATCAGGCACAGCGTAGTCGTATGGCGCAACAGTTTGGTGACATGTTTGATACTTTATCAAATGACGAGAACTACATGGCGAATTTCCGCCAAGGGGTGCTAGATAACCTTATTAATGAAAAATTGATAGATCAAAATAGTGAAGCACTCGCTATTCGTGTTTCTGATCTTCGCTTAAAAGAAACTATTCGACAAATGCCTGAGTTTCAAGTCGATGGCGCGTTTGATAATAATCG
The DNA here is from genome assembly GCF_005885605.1 of Colwellia ponticola. Taxonomy (GTDB): domain Bacteria; phylum Pseudomonadota; class Gammaproteobacteria; order Enterobacterales; family Alteromonadaceae; genus Colwellia; species Colwellia ponticola. The sequence continues at coordinate 22,658 of NZ_SZVP01000002.1, forward strand.
CTATCTAGCTATTATCAACCAAGCGGGTTTTTTTCAGTCTTCAGACTTTCGTGATTACTTACGTGTAGAAATGACTCGTCGTCAATTAAGCCAAGCCTTAATTGCGACCGAGTTTAATCTACCGTATCAAGAGAAGTTGCAGCTTGCTTTACAAAACCAAACGCGTGACATTCGTTTTGCCACCATTTCAGCAGAGCAGTTTGAAGCGGGTATAACGTTAACAGATGAAGAAATTAACAACTATTACTTAGCTAATCAAGCCCGCTTTGAAAACAAAGAGCAGGTTAAGGTTGATTACATTAGTTTAGATGTCGCTGATATTGCCAAAGACATTAAGGTGACAGATGAAGAGCTCTCTCGTTATTATCAAGAACATTTAACAAGCTTTACTACACCTGAGCAACGTCGTATATCTCATATTCTTATTGAGTTTAATGAAGATGATGCTGATGATGAAGCAGCCAAGGCGCAAGTACAAGCCGTGGTAACTCGTTTAGAGCAAGGTGAAGATTTTGCCGCATTAGCTAAAGAATTGTCTAATGATACTTTTAGTGGTGAAAATGGCGGTGATTTAGAATGGTTAGAGCCTGGTGTTATGGAAGAGTCATTTGATGAAGCGGCGTTAGCACTCGTTAATGTTGGTGATATTAGCCCAGTCATTACTACTAGCTTTGGTTACCATGTATTAACATTAACTGATTATAAAGTAGAAGAAGTCAAAACATTTACTGAGGTGAAAACTGAGTTACGCAGCCAATTAAGTCATGATAAAGCACAAGAGAAGTTCTTTACTCTACAACAAGAAATGGCGCGTATTAGTTTTGAGTTTCCTGATAGCCTAGAAGATGCCGCTGCTGAAGTAAAAGTTGCTATACAAACGTCTCCGTGGTTACTACGTAGCGGTAATACCTCACCTTTTGATGACAGTAATGTCATTGATGCTGCTTTTTCTGATATTGTTTTACAAGATAATATGAACTCTGATCTTATTGAAGTAAATGATAGCCTTGTTTTGGTGTTACGTCTTAACACATTCCAAGCAGCTAACATTAAACCACTATCTGAAGTTGAAGGACAAATTAAAGCACTACTAGTCAGTCAAAAAGCGATAGATAAAGCGCAGCAAACGGCAGACTCATTATTAGCTGACTTTATTAAAGGTAATGATATTTCAACGCAACTTGCAGATCTAAATAGTAGTTTTGTCAGCAAAGCCAAGGTAGCACGCTATAGCCCTGAAGTTGACCAAAGTATTAGCCGAGCAGCCTTTGTATTACCACATCCCGTTAATGGCGCTGTATCAGCATCTACGGTTGCCTTGAGTAATGGTGCGCTTGCGCTGGTTGAAGTGACAGCGGTTGAGGTAAATAATGCACCAGCAACGCCTAACTTAGCTCAACAACAAACGTCTCAGTTAGCACAATCTGCTTATCAGAGCTTTGTTAACTCTTTAAAAGTTGATGCTAAAATTACGCGTAAGCAACTTAGCGAACCCGTATCGGTTTACTAATTGTTCACAGCGAATAAGCTTAAGCATTAAGTGTTGTATAAAAAAAGCCAATAACAGTTACTTGTTATTGGCTTTTTTATAATGCCTTTATAGGCACTAATACTGACAATGCTAATTAGATGTTATTTTAGCTTAAAGTTCTGACTCATAATTAATCGTTGCGTAACCTTATGTTTGGGTTTTCGCATTATCTCGAGAGTTTTACCGGACTCAACCACCTTGCCATGCGACATGACCATAATATCGTCACTAAAGTGGCGCACAATACCTAAATTGTGGGAGATCAAAATATAAGCTAAGCCCATTTGTTGTTGTAAATCGAGCAATAAGTTAATCATTTGCGAACGTAATGATGGATCTAATGCCGCTAAAGCTTCATCAAGTATGATGACCTGCGGCTCTAATATAATCGCTCTAGCGAGTGATATTCTTTGCTTTTGCCCACCAGAAAACATATGAGGATAAAAATTCATATGCTCGCCAAGCAAGCCTACTTTTTGCAAGGTTTTATGAATAAGTTGTTGACGCTCTTTTTCATCTAAGTCGGTATTGAGTATTAATGGCTCATCAAGCAATTCTTGTATGGTTAGACTAGGGTTTAACGTGGTACCTGAGTCTTGAAATATCATTCTGACATGTTGGCAACGTTGCTTAAACCGTTTTTTTTGTAGCAGCTGACCGTGTAAGTATATTTCACCCTGAGTTGGCGTTTCGGCACCGACTAATATTTTTGCTAAGGTTGATTTTCCTGAGCCCGTTTCGCCGACGATAGCGAGTGTTTTATTCGCTTCAATCGTGAAGGATAATGGTGACAGGGCAGTAAAAGTGCGTTTATGATACCAGTAACCTTTAAGCTTAAATGATTTTGATATTTCTTGAACATCAAGTAAAACCGTCATGTTACTCAGTTCCTTTTACTACTTGTTGTTTTTGCATGTATTTTCTACGAGTTTCTCTAAACAAAGGGAAATGGCAGCTGACCTTATGACCATGAAAACTAGTAACTTTTGGCGCTACCACGCAAGTCTTTTGTGCGCGAGGACATCGCGGCCCTAGTCGACAACCAATAGGTAAATGCTTTAAAATAGGGATGCTCCCTGGCAGCGTTATTAGGCGTGACTTAGCAGGTATTTGTAAATTTGCTTTAGTGCTACTATCAACTAATGCTCGAGTATAAGGATGCATGGGTTTATTGAATATTTGTTCTGTAGTACCAGCCTCAACAAATTGACCGCTATACATAACAGTAATGGTACTAGTCCAGTGAGTTAGGTTTTCTAAATCATGGCTTATTAATAAAATAGACATGTTTTTTAATTGGTTTAAATTAGCCAATAGCCTAAATATTTGTCCTTGATTAGTGTTTTCCATGGTTGCTGTTGGTTCATCAGCAATTAATAAGATTGGCTGACGCGCTAGCGCTATCGCTATCATAACGCGCTGACAAATAGCTTCAGTAAGCTGATGAGGGTAACTGGTAAGACACTGACTATGTTTTTTAATACCTACTTTATGCAGTAGCTTTATTACGGCTTCTTTACGTTGCTTTTTGCGCTGCCAAAAGTAACCGGTGAACTGCGAATCATCAATCGCTTCACTGAGCTGCTCTCCTATTAACGTGGTAGGGTCTAAACAACTCATCGGCTCTTGAAATATCATAGCAATATCTCGGCATAATAGATCTCTGCGCTCAGCAAGTGTTAAACGCAGTAAGTCTATTCCTCGCCAGTGAAAACGGTCGGCGTTTACATGCCATTTGTCTTCTAGCACACCGATAATAGCTTGCGCCAGTAAAGACTTTCCTGAGCCAGATTCTCCGACTAAACCGCGAAACTCACCTTCTTTAATCGATAAACTCACTTTATCTACTGCCAATACTCGTCCTGAAGGCGTGTCTAGTTCAATGGATAAGTTTCTAATGTCGAGTAAATTCATAAGTATTACTTACGTGCTCTTTGTAGGTGAGTGGTTAATGATAAGTAAGACAAGTGATTATCGTGTCGTATTTTCATCATGGCTATCGGCATCATACTGTTCGTTATCATAGCGCTTATCGTTATAGAGAGTAATAAATAATGGTCTTAGCTTTCTTTGCGTAGTTTTAACGCATGACGAATACCTTCGCCGACTAAGTTAGTGGCGACCACAGCAAATAATATTGCCAAACCGGGTAAGTAAACGGTCCAAGGTGCTACGTAAAAATGTTCCAGACCATTGGCTAAAATAGCGCCCCATTCAGGTAATGGAATTTGTGCACCTAATCCTAAAAAACCTAAAGTTGCTATGTCTAATATTGCCGCTGATTGTGCTAATGTTGCTTGACTCATTAAGCGTTCAACAATGTTAGGAAATACCGAGTAATACAAAATACGAAAGTTACTGGCACCATCAAGTCGTGAAGCAAGCACATAGTCTTTTCTAAACTCTTCTTTAACCGCGTACCTTGTTATATGAATAAACTGCGGGATAAAGACAATAGCGATTGCCCAGACGGTATTACTAATACCAGGGCCCAAAATAGCGACGATAATAATCGCTAGTAATAGTGAGGGGATAGAGAGTACCACATCAAGAAAGTGATTTAAAAAGCTAGACTTTATCCCTTTAGTTAACGCCGATAATGAGCCAATGATAACACCTATTACTAATGAAAAAACTACTACAATAAAGCTTAAACCAAAGGTAAGTGATGTACCGTACATCAGTCTAGATAGCATATCTCGACCCAGTTCATCGGTACCTAATAAATAGCTTACATTGCCATTATCATGCCAAGCCGGCGGTAACAATATCATGTCCAGATTACCATCTACCGGAGAGTAAGGCGCTATAATTGGCGCAAAAATAGCGAGTACCACCAAAAAAATAAAACAGCAAAAGCCCAGCATAGCAACAGGCGTTTTGCGAAATATTCCCCATAACTGGATAAATGGTGAAGGGAATGATTCTTCAAGATATATTTTTTCACGAGCCATATTTATTTCCTCGTGCTAATGGATTAAGAGCGGCATAAATAAAGTCAGTTAATATATGAATAATAAATATAAAACACGACAGTACTAATAAGCCACTTTGAATGGCGGTGTAGTCTCGCTGAGCAATACTTTCTATTAGCCAACGACCAATACCAGGCCAACTAAAAATAACTTCAGTTACCATGGCTAAAGTCACTAAATTAGCAAACTGTAAACCGACGTGACGTATTATCTGAATTAAGGCATTACGTATTGCATGTCTAAATATAATTTGTTTAAAACTTAAGCCCTTAGCACGAGCCGCTCTAATATAACTGGTAGCTAACACTTCAATCATAGCTGCGCGAGATAAGCGAATAAAAATAGTGGCTGGCGCTAAAGCGACAACGCAAGCAGGTAGAATAATATGCGCACTAGCGTCACTAAATGCTTGCCATTTATAGGGGCTATCGCTGAGTAATATATCAATGAATTGAATACCCGTGACTAGCTCTATTTCAAACAACAAGCTTATTTGTCCAGCTGAAGGTAACCAACCAAGTCCAATAGAGAAAACCAGTATTGCTAATAAACCTAACCAGAACACTGGAATGGAATAACCGAGCATGGCCATTGACAATATGGCATTATCGCTGACCTTATTATGGTTAATAGCAGCAATAAACCCCAGTGGAATACCAATTAACATAGCCACAAGTAAAGCGACTAAGCTCAGTTCTATAGTGGCAGGCAGTAGCTCTATTATTTCATCACGAATAGGAGATTGACTTGCCATTGACTGACCAAAATCACCACTTAGTATATGGGAAACGTAAGCGACATACTGAGTAAATAAACCTTTATCCATTTGATAAGCTTTATTTAACTGTACTAACTCTGTCGGTGTGGCATTAATTTGCCCCGAATGATTGATAACCGTATCACCTGGAAATAAAAAACTTAAACTAAAGGATAAAAGTGTTAATACCAACATAGTAAAAACAAATAAGCTTAAACGGCGAAAAGTAAATTTAAGCATGTTAATTGCTCGCCTTGTCAGTTATTTCGGGCAAAATAACGTTGCCGACTTTACTATTTAAGGGTTTTTTAGAGACGTTATAAAAGCTGATACCACCAAAGCTTTCTAATATATTACCTTTTACATCATTGCCACGGCCTTGAAAACGTTTTGAATGGGCAATGGGGAGTAATGGCATTTCTTCATTTATTATCATCATTGCCTTAGCGTAGTACTCTTTTCTTTCTTTAACCCGGGTTGTTTTAAGTGCTTTTTCAAGTAACTTATCGTATTCCTTATTACACCAAAAGGTACGGTTATTGCCTGATTCACTGGCTGAGCAGCTAAGAATTGGTGTGAAAAAATTATCAGGGTCTGGGTGGTCAGCGGTCCAACCTAATAGAAAGCTTTGATGTTCTCCTAAAGATAAACGACGTAAAAAAGTACTCCATTCATAAGTAATTATTTTAACTGTTACACCTATTTTTCTTAAATCTGCTTGGATTAATTTAGCCATAGTGACAGCATTTGGGTTATAAGCTCTTTGCACTGGAATTGCCCATATGTCCATAGTAAAGCCTTGCGCATACCCAGCTAGTGAGAGTAAGGCTTTAGCTTTTTGTGGATCGTAACCCAATTCCGGCGTTTTGTTGTCAAAAGCCCATGACGTTTCTGGTAATAATGACTTTGCGCGAGCCGCTTGACCTTGGTAAACCGTATCAATTATCGCTTGTTTGTTAATCGCTAAACTGATCGCTTGGCGTACTAATTTATTATCAAAAGGTTTTTTTTGTGTATTAAAGCCAAAGTAGCCAACATTTAATGAGGTAATAGACTCTAAGGTTAAATCGTCTCTTTCTGTTATTTTCTCGTGTGCTATGGGGTAACTACTAACATCACATTCTTTCGCTAATAACTTAGTTAATCTATTTCTTTTTTCAGGAGATATGTCATAAACCAATTGCTCAATTTTTGCCTTACCTTGCCAGTAACTGTCGTGGCGGTAAAAACGAATTAACGAGCCTACGCGATAATCTTTTAATTTAAAGGGACCTGTGCCGATAGGGAATATATCAAGTTCGTGTTTAGTTTGTTGATGTTGCAGCTGTTTTGCATATTCTGCAGATAAAATAATTGAAAAGTCGGTGGCTAAGTTAGCCAAGAAAGAACTATCGCTGCGTTTTAAAATAAACCGAACAGTAAAATCATTAATTTTCTCTATTTTTTCAACTAACTCTGAAAACCTAACACTTTCAAAGAAGGGATATTGGCCGCCGGATACATTATGAAAAGGATGATTATTATCTAATATTCGATTAAAGCTAAATAAGACATCATCGGCGTTAAATAATCTTGTTGGTGTAAAGTAATTGGTTTGATGAAAACTGACGTCTTTACGTAAGTAAAAAGTCACCTTTTTACCATCCTCGGTTACGTGCCATGATCTGGCTAAAGAAGGAGCTAGGGTATTATTTTTACCTTTATAAACAATAAGAGCATTATAAAGTTGTTTAGAGGTAGCATCAGAGGTAGTACCTGATGTGCTCAGTTGCGGGTTGAAAGTTTCTGGTGAGCCTTCAGAGCAATAAATAATACTACGCTCGCTTAGCGATAATTTATCACTATCATTACAAGCCGTTAATACACTAACTAGCGTAGTGATTGTTAAATAATATAGCGTTTTACAATTCATCATTAATACTGCCATCAAGCAAGTTATATTTTTTTAGGTAGCCCCTTAGTTGATGATACGTTAATTCAAGCGCTTGGGCTGTTTTCTTTTGATTAAATTGACAATGTGCTAAAGCTGACTGTATTAATTCTATTTCATAGTCTTGTGATAACGCTTTTAATGATTGAGGGAACTGCTGCGTTATCGCAGGCACTACTGGGTTAGCTATTGTACTTGCTACAACAGCGGGCGCCAGTTTATCGACTATGTGAGCGCTTGCCTGATTAGTGTCCTCTGTTGTTTTTCTCGCCAGTGATTCATCGGCAACTGCTTTGGGAGCCTTTAATTCACTACTTAATCTAGTTGCACTATCGTGAGTTTTAATACGCTGTTGTGGTCTAAATGGAGAATCAAAGGGATCGATAATTAATTCGTGTACCGGTAAATGCGGATTGTTACAACGATAAACACTGCGCTCAACGACATTTTTTAATTCGCGAATATTACCAGGCCAGTGATAAGCAAGGAGACTGCGTTTGGCCTTGTCGGTAAAGCCACTAAATAATTCAAAGTCAAGTTCGCGCGCCATGTTAATAGCAAAGTGCTCGGCAAGCATAATAATATCGTCTAAGCGCTCTCTCAAGGGGGGCAGCGTTATAACATCAAAAGCTAAACGGTCTAATAAATCAGCTCTAAAATGACCTGAGGCAGCCAAAGTAGGTAAGTCTTCATTTGTTGCTGCAACTAAACGCACATCAGTATGAATTGTTTTTGAACCACCTACGCGCTCAAACTCACCGTATTCAACAACGCGTAATAGCTTTTCTTGAATAAGACCTGAGGTATTGGCAATTTCATCTAAAAACAAGGTACCTTTATCGGCTCGTTCAAAGCGTCCTTCATGTCGCTTACTTGCACCAGTAAATGCGCCACTATCGTAACCAAATAATTCAGTTTCAAGTAAGTTTTCATTGAGCGCTGCACAGTTTAGCTTTAAATAGTTTTGTTCCCAACGCTTAGAAAGAAAGTGCAAACGCGCGGCAACAAGTTCTTTGCCCGTACCTCGTTCACCAATAATAAGCACGGGTTTTCGTAATGGAGCAACTTGCGATATTTGCTCAAGTACTTCTAAAAAATTATTTGACTGACCAAGCAGGTTATCTTGTTGGTTAAAACGCGCCATAGTACGCTCAGATTTTGGTTTATTTCACTAACAAATAGTGTATTTTATTACTTGGTTGGTTGAAAGTGTTTTTTAAAATAAATAATAATACTTTAAAAACAAGCTTTTATAGTCAATATGAAAGTTGGCGTAAAAAATGAATATACAATGATGACATAGCGTTATAGTAATACAGAGTTAAATAAATGTTTAGTTAGCGTTTAGTTATTACTTAGTTAACGCTTAGTTTAGTAAAACACGACAATCTGGCTATCAGTTAGCTATCAGTTAAGGAAGTTATTATGGGTATTTTTTCAAGATTCACAGATATAATTAACGCTAATATTAATAATTTATTAGATAAAGCCGAAGATCCGGCAAAAATGGTTCGCTTGATCATCCAAGAAATGGAAGATACCTTAGTTGAAGTACGTTCTAGTTCAGCAAAAACATTAGCAGGTAAAAAAGAGTTAACGCGTCAAATAACTCGCCTTGAACAAGATGCTGAGCAATGGCAAAGTAAAGCAGAATTAGCGTTAAGTAAAGACCGTGAAGACTTAGCGCGTGGTGCATTAATGGCTAAGAAAAAAAGCACTGAAAGCGCGCAAGTCCTATTAACAGAGCTAGCGTATACCGAAGAGCACCTGAGTAAACTGCAAAGTGAAGTATCGCAATTACAAGATAAGCTCAGTGATGCAAAAACACGTCAAAAAGCCATTGTTATTCGAGAAAAGTCAGTAAGTTCTCGCTTAAAAGTGAAAGAAAACTTACATAGCACGCGAGTAAATGATGCGTTAAATCGCTTTGACCATTACGAACGAAAAATTGATGATATAGAATCAACGGTTGAATCTTATGAGATCGGTAGTAAATCGTTAGCCGATGAAATTGCCGAATTGGAATCTGATGCTAAAGTGGATGATGAATTAGCGCAGTTAAAAGCTAAAATAAAGAGCAGTAATAAATAAGAAATAAGAACTAAATAAAGCACCACGTTAAGTAAAAAAGAGAGAGGGAAAATATTATGGAAGAGATTATCGTCGCACCCGTTATTATTTTTATGGTTATTGTTGCGCCAATATGGCTAGTTTTACATTACCGTAGTAAAAAACAGGTTAGCCAAGGTTTAAGTCAAGAAGAGTATATTCAGTTATCTGAGTTATCAGAAGTTGCCGATACCATGGCTGATAGAATTCAAACTCTTGAAGCTATTTTAGATGTGGAGACACCAAACTGGAGAACTAAATTATGAGCCACAAAAGAAGAGAGTTATATCGAAATGCCGAGCAAGGTAAAATAGCTGGGGTTTGTGCCGGGATAGCAGACTACTTTGGTTGGGAAACCTGGCTCATTAGAATATTAGTGGTCTCAGGTGTGTTATTTGGTATGCCGTTTCTTATTTTAGGCTACGTAGCTGCTTGGTTTATTCTCGATAAAACGCCAACGAAAACAGCTAAAGTCAATTATCAGGGACATGAAAGTAACTATGCTAAAGGTCAGCAACCAAAGCAAAGCGCTGATGTCGCTCATGAGTCGATAAAGGTTAAAGCGAGAATTTGGCAGTCAGGTGAGCCAGCTAAACAAGCACTGTATGATATTGCTCGTAAATTTCGATCGTTAGAAGGTCGAGTACAAGCGATGGAACACTATGTTACGTCAACGGAGTTTACCGTTGCTAGAGAAATTAATAAGCTATAACTTTATTGTGCTTTATTGGGTGTTATCGGTTTTTTATGTTATTACTCTTATAGCATTAATTTTATAGCATTAATTTTATAGCATTAATTTTATAGCATTAATTTTATAGCATTAATTTTATAGCACTATTCATCTCATACATCATTAACTTTGACATTACTTCATGGCACTAATTCATGGCACTACTAAGTAAATCGACCTTATCTAAGCGTGGTCTAGGCAAACTAAAGCATAAAGCGAATGAGCTACTTAGTCGCACCCTTGATCAACAAGTCACTTTAGCGGTTACGGGCTTAAGCCGAAGTGGTAAAACCGCCTTTATTACTTCCTTAGTCAATCAATTAATTAATGAAGGAAATGGCGCTAAACTTAGTTTTTTTGATCCCGTTCATAACGGTAATTTTATTGCCGCTAAGCGAGTACCGCAAAAGCACTACCACGTACCACGATTTGATTATGACGCTGCTATTTCAGCTTTAACGAGTGACCCTGCTACTTGGCCTGAACCCACTCATGGTATTAGTGAGTTACGCTTGGCTATTCGCTACCAACCTAAAAATTCAATACTTAAATATGCCACTGACATGGCAACGCTAACGCTTGATATCACCGATTATCCTGGCGAGTGGTTACTCGATTTACCCATGCTTAAACAGACTTATCAAGAGTGGTCGCAGCAAACTCACGGATTAATGACCAGTAAGCCAAGAGATGAGTACAGTAAAAGTTTTTTAGCTAAAGTTGCGCAACTCGACCCGTTCGCCCCAGCCAGTGAAGAACTTTTGGCTGAATTAGCACAGGAATATACTGCGCTATTACAAACATTTCGTCACGAGTTAGGGTTGTCGGTCATTCAACCAGGGCGATTTATATTACCTGGCGACTTAGCTGGCGCGCCTATTTTAGAATTCTTCCCTTTTGCCAATGCAGATAATATAGACGCTAACGCTTATCAAAATGCAACTGATGATAGTGTTATTGGTATGTTGCGCTCACGTTATTCTCAATACCAAGAGCAAGTGGTACGAAAATTTTATCGAGAGCATTTTCTTCGTTTCGACCGACAAATCGTGTTAGCAGATTGCTTAAAACCGTTAAATAAAGGCAAAGCAAGTTTCGCTGATTTAGAGTTGGCTATGTCGATGATTTTAGAAAGCTATCAGTACGGCAAGTCGGGAATATTTTCACGGCTATTCTCACCAAAAATTGATAAGTTACTCTTTGGCGCCACAAAAGCTGACCACGTTACACCTGAGCAACATGGTGCTATGGTCTCTTTACTTAATCAGTTGGTGCATCAAAATAAAAATCAGTTAAATTATGACGCTGTAGCAGTGAAAACGTTAGCTATTGCGGCGGTTAAAGCGACTAACTCAGGTGTGAGCAAACATCAAGGGAATGAGGTTCCTGTTATTCAAGGGCGAAGTTTAGCGCAGAGCGAGTTAAGTGGAACCGCGTCGGTTTTTGGAGAAAAAATAACGGTGTTTCCTGGCGCTGTTCCGAGTGAGCTACCTCGAGATAATTATTGGCAATCCAATAGCTTTAATTTCATAGAGTTTGCCCCCTTAAGTGGCCTTAACAAACACCAGTGTTTACCGCATGTGCGAATGGACCAGGTGTTACAGTTTTTATTAGCAGATAAAATGATGTGATTGATATGACTATCGATAATAAAAGTAAAGCAAAAATAAGCAATACAAACAGCACAACAAATAAAGAGAGCAATGCTAGCTATACAGGCAAACACAAGGAAAAATTACACCAGCAACAAATACTTTTTAATGAAAGTGACATCGTTGTTGAGGGCAATAAAAAATTCTGTAAAAGCGAAGAAGCAACTAACCCGGTAACTAATCGAGTAACTAAGCAAGTGGTTTTTGATAATGACGACTACTTACCGGTGTTGCTTGATGAAAATGGTTTTGATGAAATCAGAAAAACCGAGCTTAATAGCGAGCAACTAAATCAAGAAGCTAACGCAGTCAAAGGCGGTAAACGATCATGGTTATGGCGCATAATAACGACTTTGCTGATAACGTTAGTAACCATTGAAGCGGTTGATTTTTTTATTACCGGTTTCGAGCAATCACCGATAATTGCCAGTCTTTATGCCTTGTTATTAGCATCGTTAACGTTAGTTAGCGGTAACTATTTATGGCGCGAGTTTATCGGGTTGAGACAATTTAAAAAGCGTCAGCAAACAAAACAACAAGCAATAGAGTTGTTACTCATTGATGGGAGTATAGATAGCAAGATAGACATAAACACAGGCAAAGACACAAAGCACTTTACCAGCCAGTCTACTAAACGAGCACGAGATTTTTGCGATAATATTAGTCATAACTTACCTTGCGATTTAGCCTTTGATCACCCCAAAGAACAGCAAATTTGGCATGAAGCGTTAACAACAGAGCATAACGCGAGTGAATTAGTTGAGCTTTACTCTCGAGTGGTTTTATCTAAAGTTGACGAAAAAGCATTGAACGAAGTTGCCAATTTCTCCACCGAAGCGGTTGTTTTAGTTGCGTTAAGTCCGGTTGCTTTGATCGATATGTTAATTATGTTATCGCGTAACTTACGTATGATAAATAAAATTGCAGGTCTTTATGGTTTAAAGCTAGGTTATTGGAGTCGAATAAAGTTAATAAAACAAGTTTTTGTTAATATGGCTTACGCAGGCGCTAGTGAGCTTATTGCTGATTTTGGCAGTGATATGTTAGGAGCCGAATTATTAGGTAAATTATCTAGTCGATTTGCCCAAGGCTTAGGCGCGGGTATGCTTACCGCAAGACTCGGCGCCAAAACCATGGAGCTATGTCGACCTATTCCTTTTAAAGAAAAGCCGAAGTTAACCGATGTTCGTAAAAAAATTGCTCAACAAATTAAGGCACTAGTAAGTCCTTCAAAATAGAAGATATTTTTTTGTACTTAATTTTTATAGTTAATGATGTAACCTTTCATGTACAACAAAGTGACTTGTTTTTTTTTTAACCATGTATGTTTGCTTTATTTTATCGCTTAAGATGACCTAAGATGATCACTAGCTTATTAAGTAACCTTGATAGGAGGTGATAATAAGAAATATTGATAAAGCTCCCTAATAAAAGTAACGAATTAAACTAATGATAGCCACGTAGCCCAGTCGCTAAATGAAAGGTTAATAACATGTCAAAAGGTACTCAGTATGTCTCTAAAGTTCCTGACGAAAATGGCCTAATAAGCTGGTCAACTGAAGAGAATTCAATTTGGCAAATGCTATTTACGCGTCAACTTGCTTATATTAAAGATAAAGCCTGTGATGAATATCATACTGGTTTAGCTGCTTTAAATTTACCTATAGATCGTGTGCCCCAACTCAATGATGTAAGTCAGGTACTTTACGCGGCAACAGGTTGGCAATGTCACCCTGTACCTGCCTTAATAGGTTTTGGCGAATTTTTTAAGTTACTCTCAGAAAAGAAATTTCCCGTTGCTACCTTTATTCGACGTAAAGAAGAAATGGACTATTTGCAAGAGCCTGACATCTTTCATGAAATATTCGGTCATTGCCCGTTATTAGTGAATCCATCATTTGCAAATTATACCCAAGCCTACGGAAAAATGGGCTTAAATGCGAGTAAAGAGCAACGAGTATTTTTAGCACGCCTGTATTGGTTTACTATTGAATTTGGTTTACTTGATACCCCTAAAGGATTACGTGTTTATGGGGGGGGGATTTTGTCTTCTCCGGCAGAAACAGAGTATGCTATTAATAATGAAGATGTTGAACGCAAGCCATTTAACGTGTTAGATGTATTAAGAACGCCTTATCGAATAGATATAATGCAGCCGATTTATTATACGCTCACCAAAGTGTCGGACCTAGATGACATACGAAAGTTTAGTGTCGAAGATATTATGGCGCAGATTGCTCAAGCGAAACAGCTAGGTTTGCACACTGCAAAATTTCCAACAAAGCCTGTTACTTAGCGGGTTAATAAATGAACATTAGTTATACGGTAGCAATAACCACAACCAGTTGATTAAGGATAAATAATGACGACTAAATCAAGTGATAAATTATCAAGTCAAGCCTGCGAAGCTTGTCATGCTGATGCACCTAAAATAAGTGATGAAGAATTAAAAACGCTTATTGGACTTATTCCTGATTGGACAGCACAAGTACATAATAATGTTATGATGCTTGAACGAGAATACCGCTTTAAAAATTATAAACTTTCTTGGGCGTTTGCCAATAAAGTGTCTGAGTTAGCTGAAAGTGAAGGTCATCATCCTGCGATATTACTTGAGTGGGGCAAGGTGAAGGTAACGTGGTGGACACACGCTATTGGTGGCCTACATAAAAATGATTTTATTTGTGCAGCTAAAACCGATCAGTTAACGGCATAACCTTTATAGCCTTTTGCTTTATCAGCTTTTATCGCTAGAGAGTACTGCCTAATCTAATATCTTCTCTGGCGTGATTTTTGTCTTCAACATCTAACATTTACTGTCATCAATACAGATAATCAAAGCTCTTTCTTGAATAAATAACCAATAAAACGATGAAAAACAATCTACTAAGATAAACAGGTCTTATTGAACAATGTTGTGCTTTCTTATCGTAAAAATTAGTTTACAATAACGTTTTCTTTAAAGCCACTCTACTATTTTATATTGACAGAACTAGGGTGTAACTCTTAATTAAGGGCTTGTTGAATGCGTTTGGAAATTACTTGTCATGACCGTGTGGGTATGGGGCAAAAAGTATTAGGTATATTTGTCGAAAACGGTATTAATGTACGTGGCATTGAGTTGATGCAGCCTGGTCGTATTTTTATTAATATTCCAGATTTAGATTTTGCTGATTTACAAAAATTTATGCCGCAATTACGCTTAATTGAAGGGGTAGGGGATGTTAAAACCGCTCCTTACATGCCATCTGAGCGAGAAAGAAATGAACTCGCTACCTTAATAAAAACCTTCCCCGATCCATTTATCTCAATTAATAGAAAAGGCAATATTCGTATTGTTAATACTATTGCCTCGAGTATTATGGGTGAAACAGAAGCGTCTCTTATAGACCAACATATCAGTCTTTGGTTAAAAGGTTTTAACTTTAATCGTTGGCTAGACTCAAGCGATGTACTTGCACAAACCTGCCGTTTAAAATTTCAAGGCGATGATTTTGTTGCCGATATTATGCCGATACATGTTACAGGTGAAGAAAGCAGTAAAGTCCTCGCTGGCGCAGTACTTATTTTAAAGTCTGAAGCACGCCTTGGTCAGCAAATGAATGCTTTTAAGCAACCAAGTGAAAATACTTTTTCAGGTATTCAAGCCAGTTCAAGCGCCATGAGAAAAGTTATTCGTGAAGCCAAACGTATGTCGTCACTTGACTCCTCAATTTTAATTATGGGCGAAACGGGAACTGGTAAGGAGTTATTAGCTAGGGCTTGTCATGGGGCTAGTGAGCGCGCTGAACGTCCTTTTATGACCTTAAATTGTGGTGCTTTACCTGATGATGTTGCTGAGTCAGAGCTCTTTGGTATGGGGGAAAAAGATCAAGCGTCAAGTAAGCGCGGTATTTTTGAGCTCGCTGATGGTGGTACTGTCTTTCTTGATGAAATAGGTGAAATGTCACCAAAATTACAAAGTAAGTTGTTACGGGTAATTCAACATGGCAGCTTTAGGCGCGTAGACTCTGAACAAGAAGTGACTGTCAACGTACGCACTATTAGCTCCACTAACAAAGATCTCTTGCATCTTGTTTCTATAGGTGATTTTAGAGAAGATCTTTATTATCGATTAAATGTTTTTGGTTTAACGCTACCCGCACTAAGAGAGCGTCGCAGCGATATATTACCATTGGCCGAGTTTTTTACCATTAAAGCTGGGCAACAAATTGGTCGTACTCACCTTAAAATAAGCGATGACTGTCGAGATTTTATTGAGCATTACCCATGGCCTGGTAATATTCGTCAATTAGATAATGTTATAACGCGAGCCGTGTCGTTATTAGAAGGTAATGAAATAGAAACTGCGCACTTACAATTGCCTCCTTATACCCGTGAACATGGTTATTTAGAAGAAGAATTTACCGGCACGCTCGATGCAGCTGTAAAAGGGTTTGAAGCTGATTTACTACGTAAGTTATATCCTGCTTATCCTAGTACTAGACAGTTAGCTAAAAAACTCGGGCTTAGCCATACAGCTATTGCTAATAAGTTACGCGAATATGATATCAATAAAAAAACAGTGAAAATTTGATGTAGTTAATATGTAATCAATAATAGGTGAGCACAAGCTTTCAGCAAGAGTGATTAAGATTATCAGAGCGTAAAGGTAATCTTCCATATTGTTTTGACTCAGCTTGTGCTATTACTTGGTTGTCAGTGAAAAAATTTGTACCATGCTTTAACGCTATAGATTATCTGTCGATAGTTACTCTGATTCGAGTTAATAAGAAGGTTTAATAATGAAATTAGCAACCCTTAAAAATAACACCCGCGATGGTCAACTTGTTGTTGTGAACAAAACACTTGATAAAGCAGTGGTGGTAACTGATATTGCCACAACGTTGCAAGCCGCTCTTGATAACTGGGCTGCTGTTTCTCCTAAGTTAGCTAAGGTTTATCAATCATTAAATAATAATGAAATTAACGATGCCTTAACCTTTGATCAAGCGCAATGTGAATCGCCATTGCCTCGTGCTTATCAATGGGCAGATGGAAGTGCTTATGTTAATCATGTTGAATTGGTACGCAAAGCAAGAAATGCTGAAATGCCAGAAACATTTTGGACCGATCCTTTAATGTATCAAGGTGGTTCAGATACCTTTATTGGGCCGCGTGACGATATTGTCATTGCCTGCGAAGAATACGGTATTGATTTCGAATCTGAGGTTGCTGTGATCACTGATGACGTACCTATGGCCGTATCGGCTGAGCAAGCTGCACACCACATTAAATTACTGATGCTGGTAAATGATGTATCACTACGTAATCTTATTCCAGGTGAGTTAGCCAAAGGTTTTGGTTTTTTTGCCGCTAAACCTTCCAGTGCTTTTTCACCCGTCGCGGTAACCCCTGATGAATTGGGTGATGCCTGGGACGGTAAAAAATTACGCTTACCCTTAACCACTCATTTAAACAAAGCGCTATTTGGTCAACCAAACTGTGGTGTTGATATGACGTTTGATTTTCCAACTATTGTTGCTCATGCAGCAAAAACACGACCATTATCAGCAGGCAGTATTATTGGCTCAGGTACTATTTCAAACTACGATCGCTCAGCAGGTTCAAGCTGCCTAGCTGAAGTGAGAATGTTAGAGATAATTGCTGATGGTAAGCCAAGTACTCCTTTTATGAGTTTTGGTGATACGGTTCGCATTGAAATGTTTGATAACGATGGTGATAGTATTTTTGGCGCCATTGATCAACAAGTCGTTGAGTACAAAGCGCAGTAATTTTTAAGCGACGCTTGGTTTTACTACTTCATTTAATAAACTCTGTTAATAGATAGGAGGAGTATGATGAAACTTTATGGTTATTGGCGCTCAACCGCAGCTTATCGTGTTCGTATTGCACTACACTTAAAAGGTATTGATTTTGAATCTATTCCTGTAAATTTAGTTAAGAATGGCGGTGAGCAATACCAAGATAATTATAGCGAGCTTAACCCTAATCACTTAGTGCCTACTTTAGTTGATGGCGATTTTTCCTTAAATCAATCGCTAGCTATTATTGACTATTTAGAGCAGCGTAATAGCGAGTATACTTTATACCCGCAAGATATAAAAAGTAGAGCGAAAGCCAAAGCGTTAGCACTAGATATAGCATGTGAAGTTCATCCGCTGAATAACTTACGTGTGCAGCAATACCTCTCCAACACACTAATGATTAGCGATGAAGCTAAGCAAGTATGGCTTGAGCATTGGATGACTATTGGCTTTATGGCGATAGAAAAGCAATTAACGGGGAGTGCTGGTAAGTATTGTTTTGCTGATAAGGTCAGTGTCGCTGATATTTGTTTGGTTGCTCAAGTATATAATGCTCATCGATTTAAAGTGGACATGAGCGCTTATCCTCTTATTACTAAAGTGGTTAACAATTGTAATGAGTTACCAGCATTTATTAAGGCGTTACCTGAGAATCAAGCCGATGCACCATAAATAGTATAAATAACATAAGCCAAAGCAATAAAGCTTGTTTTGGGGCTTGCATCCCAAGAGAAAAAGCGTTGCAATAATACTTATACCAATTCTATTAAATTTATTCCCAACTCAGAGCTATATTAGCGAGCTTAGAACAAAGAAAATTGGTTAATTATAGTTATTCTATATTTCATCAATTTTGTGCTGTTATCAGTTTGCTAATAAGCTCCCAAGGGCCAGTTTAAAAGGCTTACATGCGGCGTTATTGATTTTGATAATGGAATAACCATTCTCTGCAATCAATGCCTTGCCTCTAAGCCTTTTAATTCTGGCTGAGTGGGAAATAACTTAATAGACTTGGTATTAATTAGCATTAACAAAATAATTTGGATGGTTATGGAAAATTTAGAACCCACAAACAAAATAGAGCAGGGCAAGAGTGATAAAAACTCTGGTCCACTTATTATTTTTATTGTTACTTTTATCTTAGTTGTTATTGCCTTCTGGCAGTTTTCAGGGGAAAAAACCGAAAAGCGCGCAATGGACGCAAGTGAACTAATAAAACAAGAGCCGGTTACGCCAGTACCCTCTCAGACAGAGTCGCAAGAAGATCAGCAAGCGCTTAGCGATTTACCTGTAAGAGATAACCGCAGTGATAATTTATTGGTCAATACTCAAGAGGTTGTTATTGAAAAGAAAGCAACCATTGTGCTGCCTAAATTAGATGAAAGTGACCTTTGGATAGAAGATAAATTACCGGAACTGACTTGGCGAAACGAATTGCTGTCGTTACTTATTACAGAAGATATTATTCGACGCTTTGTGGTTTTCACTGATAACTTTTCTCAAGGTCTTTTAGCTTATGAACACAGTGTTTTTATTCAACCTACGGTTAAGTTTGCTGTAGACGAACAGTCACCAAGCACAGAGCTTGATGGTGAGCAGAAAGTATTCAAATGGGACAAAGAAACAAGCAAACGCTTTGATGTATATGTTGATTTATTGCGCTCGGTTGATAGTACAACCTTAGTTCATTGGTATGTTGATATGAAGCCATTAATTGATGAAGCATATAAAGAATTAGGTTATGAAGACGACTTCACTTATACCTTGCAACAAGCCATAGACAGAGTACTTGATATGGAAATACCTAAATCGTCAATGGATGTTAACCGCAGCAGTGTGATGTATAAATATCAAGATCCGGCATTAGAGGCGTTAGATGATAGTGACAAGTTACTGTTGCGTATAGGTAAAGAAAATTTATTGATCATTAAATCCGTGTTATTAGATATTAATGAGAAATTAGCTAAGCCAATTAACGACAGGTAAATAATAGATAGATGTGAATAAATACCAAGGATTACCGCTGTATTTATTCACTGAACGCATAAGCTAAGATTAAAAAAACATCAACTAGTACCGTTTTGTTAACTTGTGCTTGCATATAGCAATATGATTAGCGATAATCACGCCGCTTTAGAGAATAACTCTATTTTTTAAAGCTTCTATGGTGACCCTTTCGGTCCCCTCGCAATGATACTCTGTGAACTCAGCCAGATCCGGAAGGAAGCAACTGCAGCAGACGACTCATGTGCCGAGGTGTGGCTGGGAGGGTTGCCACCCAAATATCCCAATACCCTATTTAGAAAAAGTCACTTAGAAGTGTTTACTTAGTTATTCTGTTTTCATTCATAAACGTTAGTGCTTTAGCTACCGCTTCTTTTACTTTAGTTTCCATCGCAAAACGCTCCGAAGGTGGTAAATAAAATGCCATATCGACTTCATGTCTTATATAGCGTGTTGGTAGCTGATTTAAAACGACACAGGTTAAATCTGCCATAAAATCTTCATCATACTTCTCATAAAGCTTTGCTGCGTCAAAGTGCAGCATTACTAGTCTCTCATAAAAATTATGAATATCATCTGAAATTGCCATAAAGCCTCTTTTAAATATAGTTATTAATCTATTTATTTAGTTAAGTGAAGTTGTTAGTTAATTAAATTTGGTTATTAAATAATATCCCCCAGAATAGGAACTAAATTTAATAATAGTTAGTATAACCAAGAGTAACCTGAGTTAAGGTAAAATGCGAATATATCTAAAGTGATGAGTAAGTTATCTAAGGCTACTCTTTTCAGCAAGCTCTATATTACGTTCAATAACAGAGATCGCTTTACGACAACGTCCTAATCGCTGATGTAGTGCAAGCACTTCTTGTGACAGCTTAGTGTTATTCGCACTTTTAGAGTGAATACGCTGTTGCTCTCGCTCTGTGACCATATCCATCAATCTTCGTTCAAACTCATGATGCTCACTCAACTGTTGATATAATTGCTGACTTGACAGTACCACCGCTTTAGCCATTTCTTTATACCTGTCTTGGTTCGCTTGTGCTGATTTCACACGAACTTTTTTTCTGGCATCGAAACTTACCTGGGCTGCTTGGTGCATCGCTTTATTTGCTTGAATAGCATTTAATAAAGCAGCAATTTGTTGCTCTATTTGCTGTAGTGACGACTTAGCAAATTCAGCTTTATTAGTATTTTCAGCACTTAGAGCGTGTAAGCGAGAAAACTCATTAAAACGCTTTTTAACTTCTTCTACATAGGCAGAGAGCTGATCACTTTCGGTAGTAAATAGGTGCACAGAGAAAAGATTATTATTTTCTATAAGGCGATGGGATTTATGTTGACGGTTTAATTCATCTGTTTGCTTTGCTTGAACGGATAAATGTTCAAGGAGTACCGATAATTTGCTAATAGCAATGTCGTGTCGAGACTTTGTCATGTGTTGGGGCTTAGTTTTTAGGTTTAACTTTTTAGGTTTAACTTTTTAGGTTTAACTTTTTAGTTTGGTTTAGTTTGGTTTAGTGGTTTAGCTTGGCTGGTTATTAATATATCAAACGAGTAAAAGAGCAGGAAAATTCATCATACCCTAGTTCTAATGAAAGCAGAAATAGTATTAACAGCCCAAATTATTTAAATAAATAGACATATATAGCAATAAAATTAACATTTCATATCCGTGAAATGTATATATATGTAATTATAACTGTACATGTTTTTTCAGCGTTAAGTCTATCTAATTGTTTTGATTACTTTTTTTTATTTTGCTGAACTTGCCTGTAAATTAAACGATATTTGCCGAGAAGAATTTTTTCACCTATCTATTTGTAATTAAAGTGTTTAATTTTAATTGTTATTAAAATGTAAAATTATTTACATAATTAGTAAACCCTATTTTTTCAAATTAATAAAAGCATTTTTGTAAGTGTTTTTTATGAAAATACATTTATTATCATGGCTTTGGTTTGTTTTTTGTGTTTTTGTTTTTTTACTGTACTTTACAATGATGATGATTAATTTGTGTAAAAATGTATTGAAATGTTAAAGGTATTGTCATTTTGTTGCAATTGCTGTTGACGATTCGAGTAATTCCCGTTTAATATCATATTTGATAGCTCGGTCATATGACTTGGCAAAAAGGTTAACGAGGCAAAATAGCCTTGAGTCTTTGAAAATACATAAACAAACAATAAACAACCAATCACTTAGGTGATCCAGGGAGTAAACATGTATAACAATAGTAAAGTAGCTAAAGCAATACGCTTAGCAATGATGTTTGGTGCGGCGGCAACTGCATCAATTTCAACTTCAGCATTTGCAGCCGAAGAAGGCGCAGAAGGTGTAGAAAAAATTCAAGTTACCGGTTCTCGTATCAAAAGAACAGAGATGGAAGCAACGTCTCCTATCGTTACTATTAGTGAAACGGTTATTGAAATTACTGGTGCCAACAACGTTGCAACCTTCATTAATGAACTACCTGCTGCAGGTGTTCCAGGTACAGCAGATACGTCATCAAACTTTAGAACCTCAACGACAGGTTTGAGTACCGTTGATTTACGAAATCTAGGAAGTAATAGGACATTAATTTTAGTTAATGGTCGTCGTCACATTGGTGGTTCAGCTGGTTCAAGTACAGTTGATGTATCTATGATTCCTGTTGATCTTGTTAAACGAGTTGAAGTTGTAACCGGGGGGGCTTCTGCCATTTATGGTTCTGAAGCTATTGCTGGTGTAATCAACTTTATCATGAAAGATGATTTTGAAGGCATAGAGCTTAATACTCGTGTTGGTGCTTCAGATGCAGGTGGAGGAGGTGAGCAAGACTTTTCAATTACTTTAGGTGGTAATTTTGACGGTGATAAAGGTAATGCAATTGTCTATGTAGGTTACAGTGATCGCGGTATATTAAAGTCTAGTGATAGAAAAATTTCAGCAAATGATGCAGCTAACTCCACTTATGGCGCTAAAGGTAACTTCGCAATTGGTGGTGGCATAATTACTCAAGATGATGATACAGGGTTATGGGATAAAGCGTTTGTTCGATCTGAAGATGGCTTTGACCGTAATGCTCAGCGTATTATTCGTGTCCCAACTGATCGTGTTCAATTTAATGCCAATTTTACTTATGATTTAAACGATAACTTTAACTTTTTCAGTGAAACAGCCTATAACCAGCTGAGTTCTTACTCTCAATCAGAGCCTACTGTTGTTGGTGAGAATATCAGTGTTGGTAATAGTATTGCAAATATTAGAGTGCCACTTGACAATCATTTTACGCCTGCTGAGTTGAGAGCTGCAGCTCTTGCTGCAGATCCTACTGCAACTGAACTAACTATGTATCGTCGTTTTGTTGAACTAGGACCACGAAGCAGTGATGTTGACAGAAAAGTATTTAGAACTGCATTTGGTGTTGAAGGTGCTATCTCAGATGAGTGGGATTACAGTACTTATTATCAATATGGTAGCTTTTCTCAAGCACAAACTAATGGTGGTGTATTTAATACTTTAAATTTCTATAACAGTTTACAAACTGAATTAGATGTTGATGGTAATGTGCAATGTGCGGATGATTTTTCTCGAGATTTAGGTTGTGTACCAGTTAATGTATTTGGTGCTGGTGCTGTTTCAGGGGACGCTTTAGATTGGGTATCTGTTGATAGCCAATTAACCTCTACTATGGAACAACATGTATTTGGAGCTTTAGTTTCAGGTGTAGTTGCAGAGTTACCTGCAGGTGAGTTGGGCATGGCCTTAGGTTATGAATATCGTAAAGAAGAGAGTCAGTTTAATTCAGATGCTTTAGCACAGTCAGGTTTGACTTCCGGTAATACTACACCTAACACTGTTGGTGAATTTGATGTTTCAGAGATGTTTGTCGAAGTAGTTGTACCTGTACTATCTGATTTACCTTTTGCTAAATATCTTGGTTTAGAGCTTGCTGCTCGATATTCAGATTATAGCACTATTGGTGGAGCATCTTCTTATAAAGTTGCTTTAGATTGGTCTCCATCTGATGATCTTAAAGTACGTGGTGGAGTGTCAACCGCTGTACGTGCACCAAATATCGATGAACTTTTTAACCCTGGTAGTGAGACTTTCCGAAGTTTCACTGACCCTTGTGCCTTAGGTGGGCAAGGTGGCAATTCTTCAAGTCCTGAGGGAGGAAGTTATGAACCACAGAGCGCTACTGTACAAGCTAATTGTGCTCAAATTGCAGGCTCTGCAACGCTTGATCCAATTGCTACGGGCATTTTAAGTGCTGGTGGTTTGGATGCAGGTAATCCTAACTTAAAAGAGGAAAAGTCGACTTCAACAACTGCTGGTTTTGTTTATTCACCATCTCAAGTTGAAGGTTTAAACTTTACAGTCGATTACTACAAAATTACTATTGAAGATGCTATTTCAACGTTTGATGCCCAAACTACTATTGATCAGTGTGTTCGCCAACCAGACTATCCTAATAATCCTTTCTGTGACTTAATTGAACGTGATCCAACGACAGGTTTGGTTTTACGTATGAATGCTTTAGCAATTAATGCCGCTGATTATGAAGTATCTGGAGTTGACTTTACTGCTGATTACTTATTTGAATTACCTGCGGGTGAGTTAAGATTAAACTTACTTGGTACCTACAGCTTAACCAATGACTACGTACCTTTTGTAGGTGGTGAAGTAGTAGATAGTCAAGGAGAAATTGGTGTACCCGATTTGAAAGCTAATTTAAGCGCTACTTATACTATTGATGACGTATTATTAAGTTATACTCTTAGATATATAGACGGTGTTAATGTAGAGAATGATCAAGTTGAGACATTTGGTACTATCAGTTCATATACTTACCATAATTTACATGCTCGTTATAACTTTGGTGATCATTATCAGCTATATGTTGGTATTGATAACCTATTTGATAAAACGCCACCACTGTTAGGTCAAGGTGTTCCAGGTGATGTAACTGGTACTAATACAGCAGCTGATGTATATGATGTAATGGGTCGTTATTACTATGCTGGACTTAAAATCAACTTCTAAGCTCTTAATTAATATTTAAAATTAAAAAACTGGCCCTTTGGCTATAATGCCGTTCATCTATATGAGCGGCATTTTTTTTCTCCTGTGAAGCATGTAATCGGATAGACTGTAATAAATTATAGGAAGTTAGGTGTTGACAATATATTTATTATGAGAATTGTTCAGAATCTGCATTTTTCACCCCTGGCTCAGTAGCTCAGTTAGGTTTAGGTGCGGATGACCCTGTTGAAGGTACTGCTGGTAGCTTTAATGTTGATGAAGTTTATTTAGAGCTAGCTATACCTTTATTAGCTGATGTAGCTTTTGCTGAAAGTGTAGAGCTAAGCGCGGCGATGCGTTATTTTGACTATAATACCTTTGGTGATGATACAACTTGGAAATTAGGTCTAACTTGGAAAGTTAATGACCAAGTAATGTTACGTGGTGTTGCCTCGACAGCATTTCGCGCGCCAACTGTTGATGAATTATTTGGCGGTACAGGCGTATCGTTTGATGATGTTAAACATCCATCAACCAGTCAAGGGCAAGCACTGGTAACTGTTGGTAGTAATCCTGATTTAGGTCCAGAAGAAGCTGATACTTTTACCGCGGGGGTTGTTTATGAGCCTGAAGCGATTGAAGGTTTATCGTTAACGCTTGACTATTATGATATTTCATTAACTAATGCGATTGAAAAAATTGATTCAAACTTTGTCGCAGCTACTTGTCTAAGCCCTTCAGGAAGCGCTCAAAATGGTGATTTAGCTTTGTGTCAAAAGGCAAATATCTCTCTTGAAGCCGGTCAAATTAAATTTACTAACTTAATTGATAACGTCGGTGAAGTGAACACCTCAGGTATTGATTTTAATATTGCTTATAAATTTGAACTGGCTGGTCTTGATATTTCTACAAGCTTAGATACTTCATTCTTGAGTGAATTTGAGAGAGAAGCTGCTGGGCAATTAGTTGATTACAAAGGTAAAATAACAGGTAGTTTAGGTTCTTATGCTGAAATTAAATCTAATTTAAATATCTCAGTCAGAGCAGATAATTGGTCAGCAACTTATCAAGCCCGCTATATTGATGGTATGGATGATATATCTTGTGAGGCAGGCGAGTGTCTCGCACCAAGTGTACCTTCTGTAACATACAGTGATATTTCAGGTTCATATTATGTAACAGATAATGTTACGTTATCTGGTGGTATCAATAACCTATTTGATAAACAAGCACCATATTACTCTAACTACAATGATTCAAATACCGACCCATATACTTATGATGTTATAGGTCGTTATGGTTATGTTAAAGTTAAAGTGATTTTCTAATATATATATCAGGTAAATAATATAAGTTATTAGAACGTTTAAAAAGCCTACATATTGTAGGCTTTTTTGTAACTAATATTAACAAGCACATAACTTAATAGCTTAAAAAGAGTGCTGATAGAGTTGTTATTGAACAGATTTATCAAAAAAAATTGACATACTACGAAGATGTTAGTAAAACTATATTCTGCAAAATTTTTGTCCCTCAGGTTATTGACTTAACTTGAGCAATTTTGTTAGCAAAACGTTACAATTTTAAGTTAATCAGTTAATAAATGTTAAAAATATAATGCAGTGTATTTTAATGTCTCGCCTTGACAGCCTTGCTGTCATTTGGGAATATGAATTCGAGTTATATATAAAAAGCTACATTAATATTAAAACATTTAAAAACAAAAACGACAGACTTTTATATTTGCGGTAACAAAATTTTTGTTATCAAAATTAAAAATAGCAATGGTTGGGAACTATGTCCAAAGTAAGTAAGAAAAGCCTCATCGCCACGGCGATAGTTGGCGTACTAGCATTATCTGGTAGCAATATAGCTGCAGCTGATGCATTAACAGAACTTCAAAAAGCTGAAGCTAAAATCTTCAAACAATCAGCTAAATCACAAGCGAAAATCAATAGTATTTATGAGCAAACACAAGATCTTCTTGCTGAGTACCGTAATACCGTTGATGAAGCAGACGTACTACGTGGTTATAACGACCATGTTCAGCGTATGGTTGATGATCAAAAAGCTAATATTGTGTCTTTGCAAAAGCAAATAGATAGCATTGATGAGTTTAAACAAGGTGTTGTACCATTAATGTACAAAATGATAGACACTCTTGAAACATTCATTAACTTAGATGTACCAATGAACATTGAACGTCGTAAAGCGCGTGTTGCTAATTTACGTGATGTAATGGACGACTCTAATGTTACTACATCAGAACAGTTCCGTTTAGTACTTGAAGCTTATGAAATTGAAGCTGGCTACGGGACGATTTTTGATGCCTACCAAGGCGAAATTGATTTAGGCGACCGAACATTAACGGCTGATTTTGTTCATATGGGTCGTGTTGCCTTTGTTGCTCAATCACTTGATGCTAAGCATTCTTGGTTGTGGAACAATGATACACGTGCATGGGAAGAGCTAGGTGAAGAGTATTTAAAACCTATTACCGATGCTATTCGTATGGCGCGTAAACAACTACCAGCAGACTTAACTAAATTACCAGTATTTGCAGCAGGAGCAAAATAATGAAAAAACTTATTAATTTTGTACTGCTAACAGCGTCTTTGACGACAGGTTTTGTAGCAACTACACAAGCAAACCAATTAGATGATTTACTCAAGCAAGTAAAAGCTGATCGTGTATCTGAAGCTAAACTAGATAAAAAACGTGAAGCAGAGTTCTTATCTGACCGTGCTGATAAAACGGCATTGTTAAATACCGCTAAAAAAGAGTTAGCTAATCAAAATGCTCGTAATGACCGTTTAACCAAAGAATATGCGGCTAATGAAATTACACTAGCGCAAAAAGAAGTTGAACTAAGCACGGCTACCGGTACTTTAGGTGAAATGTTTGGTGTTTCACGTGCAGCAGCAGCTAATGCTTACGGTCAAATTACCTCTTCAATTGTTAGTGCTGAATTTCCTAACCGTGGTGAAACGCTTAACCGTATTGCTAACGCTAAAGAAATCCCAAGCATTGCTGATCTTGAAGAATTATGGTTTGCACTACAAACTGAAATGACTGAGTCAGGTAAAGTTTCACAGTTTACTGTTAATGTGACTAACTTAGACGGTACAGCTTCTTCAGAATTAATCACGCGTATTGGTACTTTTAACCTAGTTTCAGCTAAAGGTTACTTAACCTACAACGATGAAGTTGATCAAGTTCAGCCGCTACCTAAGCAACCAGCAGGTTATATCACTAATACTGCCTCAGGTTTCTTTGGACTTAATGCTGGTTACAGCGCGGTTTATATTGATCCTTCACGTGGTGCTATATTATCGTTAGAAACACGTAAGAAAACGCTTGAGCAGTTCTTCCATGAAGGTAAAGAAGTTGGTTATGCTATTACCGTATTATTTATCATTGGTTGTCTTATTGCCCTTGAACGTTTAATTGTTCTAGGTGGTATGAGCTCTAAAATTAAAGCGCAAGAGAAAAACCTTGATAAGCCAAATGAAAATAACCCACTGGGTCGTTTACTGAAGGTTTACTATGATAACCAATCAGTTGATGCTGAAACGTTAGAGCTTAAACTTGATGAAGCCATTTTACGTGAAACGCCAAAAGTTGATCGTGGTGTTAACTTAATCAAAATGTTTGCTGCTATTGCGCCGCTAATGGGTCTATTAGGTACCGTTATCGGTATGATCATGACTTTCCAAACTATTATGTTATTTGGTACTGGCGACCCGAAAATTATGGCGGGTAATATTTCACTTGCCCTTGTTACCACAGCATTAGGTTTAATTTGTGCATTACCACTTATCTTAATCCACTCAATTGTTGCGGGTAAGAGTAAGTCGGTATTACAAAAATTAGACGAGCAAAGTGCTGGTTTAATCGCTGCTATTGCAGAGAAGGGGTCTAAATAATGTTATTCCTGATAGAGCTTTGGGAATCTGTCAGGGGTTTTATTGCGACAGGTGGTAACGTACTTTATGTTGTTGCCTTCGCACTCTTATTGATGTGGATAATGATGATAGAGCGTTATTGGTTCTTGACATCTACCTACCCAGCTATGAGAGATGATATCATCGCTCGTTGGGATGCACGCCAAGACACTACGTCTTGGTATGCACATCGAATTAGAGAGACTTGGATCTCCGAAGCAGACGAGTTACTTGAAAAGCATATGATAACCATTAGAACCTTAGTGGCAATGTGTCCTCTTATCGGCTTACTGGGAACAGTAACAGGTATGATCGGCGTATTTGAAGTTATGGCTCAGCAAGGTACTGGTAATCCGCGTCTAATGGCCGCAGGTATATCGCAAGCAACTATTCCGACTATGGCCGGTATGGTAGCAGCATTATCCGGTGTGTTCTTTAGTTCAAGATTAGACGCTAAAGTTAAACTAGCAAAGGCTAAACTGGTTGACAGTTTACCTCATCACTAGAGAGATATTTTCATGGCACGTAAACGTATTCGTGAAGACGAAGAAGCAGTAATTGATATGACACCGATGCTTGACATCGTTTTTATCATGCTGATCTTCTTTATCGTAACCACTTCTTTTGTAAAAGAAGCTGGTATTGAAGTAAATAAACCTAAGGCGGCTAATCAAACTAAGCAAAAAAATGCCAATATCTTTATTGCAATTAAAGATAACGGTGAAATTTGGTTAGATAAAGGTCGAGTTGATATTGAGCGTGTTGGTGCAAGGATTGAAAAACTACTTGCTGAGCAACCTACCGATGTTGTCATTATTCAAGCTGACAAAGATGCCAAACACGGCGTTGTTGTTAAAGTGATGGATGCAATTAAAGAGGCTGGTATAGATCGAATTTCTATCGCGGCTGCGAAGGGGTAAGATATGGTTCGCTTTTTAGTATCAATACTACTAGGCGCTGTAGTTACCTTTGGCTTATTTTCTTTTATGGCTTTTCTTGTTTCTAGCGGTGATAGAAACAAGGAAGACCAACAAGAAAATATTATCGTAGAAGTTAATACTACGCCGCCAAAGTCTGCAGCAGAACAGCGTCGACGTGTACCGCCGCCGCCGCCGCCGCCGCCAAAAACGCCGCCTAAACAGCAAACACCGGAGCCTGAAGCCAGTAATAATACTGCAGGTTTAAACTTCAATATGCCTGGTATTAAAATGGCAGGTGCTTCAACAGGATTAAGTGCACCAGGCGCAGGACTGGGACGTGATGGCGATGCGACACCTATTGTTCGTATAGAGCCTAAATATCCTATTCAAGCCGCTCGAGATGGTAAGGAAGGCTATGTTATTCTTTCCTTTACTATTAACGAGATTGGTGGTGTTGAAGATGTTGACGTCATTGAAGCTGATCCGAGACGTGTGTTTGATAAAGAAGCTAAACGCGCGCTTAGAAAGTGGAAATACAAGCCTAAAGTTGTGGATGGTAAAGCCATGAGACAACCCGGTTTAACCGTTCAGCTTGACTTCAAAATGGGAGGAGATTAGATGTTTAGTAAAGTAATGTTTAAAAAAGTATCAACTTCTCTTGTTGTCGTTGCTTCACTACTTGTCGCCCAAGCACCTTTTGCTAATTATGCTGAAGCTGCAGGTGCCGATAAAGTAGAAAAGAAAAAGCGTCCTACGCAGTTAATTGGCCCGCGTGTTGGTAAGAAAGTACAGAAAGCTTTTGAGCTTTATAGTGCTGATGATATCAAAGGTGCGCTTGCTATTTTGCTTGAGATTGACGCTTCAAAAGACTATGACAAAGCTTATGTTAATCGTATGGTTGCGGTTATGTATGCTACGTTAGGAGATAATGAACAACTCACTATTGATTATCTTAAAAAAGCGGTAGAGCCGGATATACTCAATGAAGTTGATCATGGTGAATCTTTAAAGTTGTTGGGTGACATGCAAATGCAAACCAAAGACTTTGAAGGTGCACTAAAAACTTACTACGCTTGGATGGATTTTACCGGCGAAAGTGATGGTCAAACTTATATTAAAATTGCGAATGCCTATTACTCATTAAAGCAATTAGATAAAGTCATTGAGCCAGCTGATAAAGCGATTGCAGCGTTTGGCGATAAACCTAATCAAAACCCTTATATTTTAAAAGTTACGTCATATTATGAACGTAAAAAATATAAAGAAGCGGTTAAGGTTTTAGAAACGGTTATTCAACTCTTCCCTGAAAATAAACAGTGGTGGACACAATTACCAATGTTTTATTTATTAATTGAAGACTATGATAAAGCCGTTCAAACGCTAGATTTAGCTTATAAGTTAGGTCACTTGGATAAAGAAGGTCAAATTAAGACATTAGCAAGCTTATACTCTCAAAGTGCAACGCCTTATAAAGCAGCACTGTTATTAGAGAAATATATTGCTTCAGGTCTGGTTAAGCGTGATGATACAAATATCTCCAGTTTAGCTAATGCTTGGCATTCTGCACAACATATTGATAAAGCAGCAAGTTATTATGGTGAATTAGCCAAAATGACTAACAATGCTAAGCATTATAGTAAGCAAGGTATGTTGTTAAAACAAGATGAGCAGTTTGCAAATGCGATTGTTGCCTTAAATAAAGCTATTGAATTGGGTGTATCTAATGATGGCCGTCTTTATATGAGTATTGCAGAATCATACTTCTATCTTGAAGAGTACAAACAAGCATACACGGCAATTGAAAAAGCAATGAAAGACCCTAGTGTTCGTAAATCAGCTAAGGGTTGGAAAAACTTCATTGTTGATACAGCAAGAAGAAAAAACGTTACTATTTAATCTAGCTATCTTATTTTAAGTTAACTAAGTAACC
Source organism: Colwellia ponticola (assembly GCF_005885605.1). Lineage (GTDB taxonomy): Bacteria > Pseudomonadota > Gammaproteobacteria > Enterobacterales > Alteromonadaceae > Colwellia > Colwellia ponticola. Next base: position 53,960 of record NZ_SZVP01000002.1, read on the forward strand.
TAATAATAACCAGCATGTCTGCTAAGGGCATTGCTGGTTTTTTATTGCGTATTATTTATTTCTTTGAAATTTTTATAATCACGTAAAGGTCTATGTTAAAGTGATATTAATAAACTTCAAACAAGCACATATAAAAGGAATAAATTATGAATATAATTAAAAAATCATCCGTTGTTATGGTGATGAGTTTACTCGCGTTAAGTTTTTTTATTAGTCACACTGTTAAAGCTGAATCTAATCCGTTTGCTACTGAAGAGGTAGCGACTATAGTTACCGATCATAAAGGCATGAAATGTGGTGAAGGCAAGTGCGGTGAAGGTAAAATGAAAGACGCCAAAAAAGCCAAATGTGGTGAAGGCAAGTGCGGCGAAGGTAAAATGAAAGACGCCAAAAAAGCTAAATGTGGTGAAGGCAAGTGCGGCGAAGGTAAAATGAAAGACGCCAAAAAAGCCAAATGTGGTGAAGGTAAGTGCGGCGAAGGTAAGATGAAAGACGCTAAAAAAGCCAAATGTGGTGAAGGCAAGTGCGGCGAAGGTAAGATGAAAGATAAAAGTCAAAAATGTGGTAGTTAATTAAATAGTCTCCCGATAATGTAGATATAAAAAAGCCAGTAATGGCTCAATAAGATGAAAATCCGATGTTAACTCAATATCGGATTTTTTTATGCCTGCAAATGATGACTTTGATTCACTTGCCGCTTTCGTACTAGGCATTTTGATATAGCTTAGGCACTACTATTGCCCGTCAGCTCTTAAATTACTGGGTATTAAGCTAATGCTTTTTTTAGACGTTTAATGGTGTGATTTTAGCTATGCTATAAAGTATTTTAATAACATTTATGTTAGCTACTTGCCTTAGCGTGTATAATGAATGCATTGTACTAATGTATTGGATATTACCGTGAATAATAATGATGTTTTGCGCAAATTGCGTTACACCTTCAATTTTAATGATAAAAAAATGGTCGCTATTTTTGCTTCAGTAGGCGAAGAAGTAACACGTGAGCAAGTTAGTCAGTGGTTGAAAAAAGATAGTGATAGTGACTTTGTCGCTTTATTAGATATAAAGTTAGCGGCTTTTTTAAATGGCTTTATTAATGAGAGGCGTGGTAAAAAACCCGGTGCCAACCCAGTACCGGAAAAGCGATTATCCAATAATATTATTTTGACTAAACTTAAAATAGCGTTGAATCTTCAAGCAGAGCAGATTATTGCACTATTAGAAGAAGTCAATTTTAGACTCAGTAAGCCTGAGTTAAGCGCTTTTTCTCGCCGCATTGATCATCAGCATTATCGTGAATGTAAAGATCAGGTGTTACGTAATTTATTACATGCTATTGATAATAAATATCACGTTGAAAGAACCAGTAAAATCGTTAAACCTTTAAAGCCTGATACGGCTACTCGTACTGAACATTCAAAACCCGATCATAATCAAAAAAACTACACTAAGAAAAAAGTTGATAAAGCAACGCCAACATCACCATGGGTAGAAGGCGCTAGACCTAACGCAAGTAATGTTTATGTTAACCCTAAAAGCACGACTAACCCTAAGCGTCAAAAACTTAAACTGTCGAAGTAATTAGCCTATATACCGTGAGTTATCGATACTCACTTTTAGTTACGTTAGCGCTGTAATAATACTTAATTGTACTCCCCCCCTATATACTCAAATAGTTATAGGGTAAAATCTGCGTCAAATAAGCTCTTATGGTTAAAAATGTATATGAATATATTAGTTGTTGATGATAATAAAGCGGTTCAAGAAAGATTGGCAGCGCTCATTATTTCACAAGGACACAATGTAGACTTAGCTATTAACGGCTTAGACGCATTAGGAAAAGCGCAACAAGGAAACTACCAACTATTTGTAATCGATCATTTAATGCCGTTGATGAATGGTGTTCAGCTGACTAAAAACCTTAAGGCTGATGAGTCATCTTCATTAGTGCCAGTGATTTTTATGACGACACAAGGTAAGCGTACGCTTAAAGACATAGCTGAGTATAGTCTATTTGATAAGGTGATTGATAAACCTATTAATGAAGCGGATTTTATTACGCTTTTATCTGAAGTAATCAAGGCTTATCCAGCCAATTCTGCCACTGAAGTACTCGAAGCTAATAAATAATAGTGCGACCATTATTCGGCTTTAACAACGCTAAATAATGCCAGCTAATATTATTGTTAAGGTAACTTTAGCGCTATAAAAGTTACCTTAATTGCTTTATGCTTTACTTATCTCTTTATTAAAAATAATAGGAAATCACTTGACGATTTTCTGAACCAATACCATGAATAATACACAACAACAGCAACTAATTGATGCCATACATACCGTGCCAGATTACCCGGTTAAAGGTATTATGTTTCGTGATGTCACCAGCTTATTAGAAAATGCGCAAGCATTTGCTTTAACGATAGAGTTATTGACTCAAACTTATCAAAATAAAGGTTTTACCAAAATAGTTGGTACTGAAGCTCGCGGCTTTCTTTTTGGTGCTCCGTTAGCATTAGCGTTAAATATTGGCTTTGTACCGGTGAGAAAACCAGGCAAGTTACCGCGCGCCACATACGCACAAGCTTATCAGCTAGAGTATGGCGAAGATGTATTAGAAATCCATCAAAATGCGTTAACATCGGATGATAAAGTACTTATTATTGATGATTTATTAGCCACTGGCGGCACTATTGAAGCCACAACTAAATTAATCCGTCGTTTAGGTGCCCAAGTACAAGATGCAGGTTTTGTTATCTCCTTACCTGACTTAGGTGGTGAACAACGCTTAACGAAGCTAAATATTACTCCTTATTCATTGATACAATATCAAGGTGAATAAATAAATGAAAGCGCATAACTTTTCAAAAATTAAAAGTGGTTGGCTATGAGCTATCAAGTTTTAGCAAGAAAATGGCGTCCAAAAAATTTCCAACAACTGATGGGGCAAGAGCATGTCGTTAATGTACTTGCTAATGCTTTATCTCAACAGCGTTTACACCATGCTTACCTTTTTACCGGGACGCGCGGCGTAGGCAAAACCACTATTGCGCGAATTTTTGCTAAAAGTTTAAATTGTCAGTTAGGTATTACAGATAAACCGTGCGGAAAATGTGATGCCTGTATTGATATTGATCAAGGGCGTTTTGTTGACCTGTTAGAAATAGATGCAGCTTCTAAAACGAAAGTCGATGATACTCGTGAAATTCTAGATAATGTGCAATATGCGCCTAGTCGAGGGAGATTTAAAGTTTACTTGATAGATGAGGTGCATATGCTCTCTCGTCACAGTTTTAATGCTTTACTGAAAACGCTTGAAGAGCCACCAGAGCATGTTAAATTTATTTTAGCGACCACTGATCCGCAAAAACTGCCGATTACCGTCTTATCACGCTGTTTGCAATTTCATTTAAAAGCTTTAACGGTTAACCAAATTGAAGATAAGCTTGCTGAAATATTATCTCAAGAGCAGGTGAGTCATGAGCCAGGTTGTCTTACGTTATTAGCCAAAGCTGCTCGTGGCAGTATGCGCGATTCATTAAGTTTAACCGATCAAGCAATTGCTCAAGGTCAAGGTAATATTAGTTTGGCTAACATCCAACAAATGTTGGGTGGTATTGATCAAAACTGGGTTTATCAACTGCTTATTGCGTTACTAAAGCAAGACAGCCAAGAGCTAATGGCGCTTTCACAAGAAATAGCAGGCTATGCGCCAAGCTATAGCCGCTTATTTGCGGAATTAATTCAACTCTTTCATCAAATAGCATTGCTACAGATAGTTGACCAACATTTTGATCTACCTGCTGATTTACTGGTATTACTGAAAAAATTTAGTCAGGCAATGTCACCTGAAGATGTGCAGCTTTATTATCAAATAAGCTTAAATGGCCGAAAAGATTTACCTTATGCTTTTGATGAGCAAGCGGCTTTTGATATGACGTTATTGCGATTATTAGCATTTAAACCTATGCAAAAGTCAGCACTTACTGACGTGCCTAGTATTGATAATGAAAGCAGCATGGCTGATTTAGATGTTGTTGATAGCACTGACAAAAATACACAGCTCAACAATATTGATATAAGTAACGCTAACTCGCCGAAACCTACAGTAGCTTCATCTAATATAGATACGAGAGCTGAGCCGAGAGTAGAGCAGAATGAAGAGCCCGTATTTGAAAAAACCAGGGTAGAAAAGCTAGATAACGTTGAAGCTGAATATGCTCCTGAAACGCAAGTAGATATGGCTAGTGATTATTTTCATAGAATTGAAAACGATGCTAATACCACGCTAAAAGTTGATGAAACAGAAGCGAATATACAGTCGTTAAATGAGTTAAATCAGTTAAATGAATTAAATGAGCAAATGCTGGCTATTGAACAGCAAGCCACAGAGTTTAACGATAATACCTTTGAGCAGTACACGTCGGGAGCAACACAGGCTTATCAACAGCCAGCTGAAGAGAGTGCTATTCCTGCAGAGCAAGTATTACCTTCAACTATTCAAACACCGTCAGATAACAGACCCGCTAGCCTCTCAAATGAGCAAGCAGGGCAATTGAGTATTGATAGTCCGGTAGGCTCAGTATTAGCAACACGTAATATGTTACGCAGTCGAAAAAAAGCATTGGAGAAGCAAACAAAAAAGTCCAGTGACGCAACGCTGCGTCAACCTAACAATGGTGACAGCACTAACATTGATACGAGCGTTAAGCTATCGAGAGAGACGCAATCAATAACAGTAGAGCCTTTAGTTATAGCACCTGAGCCAGACGTTGTGTTTCATCAAGACAATATTGACCCGACAAAAATAACTAAAGCGAATCAAGTGGATAAATGGGCGCATATGATCGATTCAATGCAGCTTACCGCACGTGTGAGGCAATTAGCGATTAATGCTACCATTAGCGAAAATTCTACCGACGATAACCTGATCCTTAAACTCAATCAGGCGACGAAGCATTTAAATACTGACTTTGCTCAACAGCAACTACAAAGCTATATTTGTGAGTACTTATCCAGAAAAGTCACTGTTACTCTCGATATTGTTGAAGAGACTGTTGCCGACCCTTACCAAATTCAAGTACAAATAAATGATAAGCGACTTGAGTATGCTAAAGGTTTAATAAAAGAAGATGACTTTGTTCAGGCTTTGCAAAATGTTTTTCAAGCGCAGTTAAGTGAAGAGAGTATATCGCCACGGTAATCTTAATGTCTTGTCTGTGCCGCTATTATATTGGCTCTATAATAAGTCTAAATAGAGTAAAATTATTTCATTTACGTTCAAAACCTGAAGTGTTTCAGGTAAAATAGTTACATCAATAATTAGTTAACTTAGCAAAACCGGAGAATATCATGATGAAAGGTGGAATGGGCAATTTAATGAAACAAGCCCAACAAATGCAAGCTAAAATGGCTAAAGCGCAGGAAGAATTAGCGCATATGGAAGTGGTTGGCGAAGCCGGAGCTGGTATGGTTAAAGTAACCATGACAGGCAGCCATAGTGTTCGCCGTGTTGAGCTTGATGAAAGCTTAATGTCTGATGATAAAGATATGATTGAAGACTTACTTGCTGCTGCGGTAAATGATGCGGTACGTCGTGTTGAAGAGCAAAATAAAGAAAAAATGGGCGCACTAACTGGCGGTATGCAATTACCACCAGGGATGAAAATGCCTTTTTAGTGTTGATATTGAGTCTATGTTTGCTAGAAAATAGCGCATAGTAAGTGTCTGATAAAAAGCTCAATATTTTCTTGAGCTTTTTTATTGCTTTATTGCTTTATTGCTATCGTTATATCACTCGTTTTATGATTTATCTTATTACTACTTAATCCCTTAAAAATAGACACTATTTATGAAATTTAGTCCTTTAGTGCAAGAGTTAATTGATTCACTTAAGTGTTTACCTGGCGTTGGTGCTAAATCAGCACAACGTATGGCTTTTCAGTTGCTTGAACGTAATCGACGTGGTGGCAGTAAACTCGCGAGTACATTGGCTAAAGCGATGACAGATATTGGCCATTGCCAACAATGTCGTAATTTTACCGAAGAAGTGTTATGTGAAATTTGCCAATCGCCAAAACGAAAAATTGCCACTACCTTGTGTATTGTTGAAACGCCAGGTGACGTTATTGCCATTGAGCAAACAGGAGAGTTTGCTGGTCGCTACTTTGTTTTAATGGGCCATTTATCACCGATTGATGGTATAGGACCCGATGATTTAGGTTTAGATATTTTAGCGAAGCAATTTGCTACCGGACAATTTAGCGAAGTTATTTTAGCAACCAACCCAACGGTGGAAGGTGAAGCTACGGCTCACTTTATTGCTGAACTTGCTCAACAGTATCATGTTAATATCTCTAGGATTGCTCATGGTGTCCCTGTAGGTGGAGAACTAGAGTATGTTGACGGTAATACCTTGTCTCATGCTTTTTCAGGACGAAAAAACTATTTTATTTAGTTAACTGTTATCCTAAACTTAACTAAGAAATTTTGATACATAGTGAATAATTACTGTAATACGACCAAAAGTTAGTATAGTAACGTTGAATAAGCCTGTAGTGGATTATGTCGTTGATCAAAATCAACCGCCTGTCAATTTAACCTTAAAACCAGCTTTCTCTAACACTTGTTGTATTACTTCTCGTTTATCACCCTGAACTTCTATGGTTTCATCAACCACGGAACCACCACTACCACAGGTTTTTTTTAGCTTTTTAGCTAACTCTTTAAGCGCTTTATTATCCAGCCCTAAACCACTGATAACAACAACGCCTTTACCTTTTCGCCCTTTGGTTTCACGTCTTACTTTAGCAAAACCATCGCTAGGAGTAACCGTTTTTTCTTGTTGCTGGTTAATTCGACCACTGTCCGTTGAGTAAACGAGAGAATCATCACTGGTTGCGGATGTGCTAGGAACAGCTGTATCGGGATCAACTGGTGCTTTACCAAATGCGCTGGCTAAATCACGTAAACTAGATAAGTTATTCTTCATAAAACACCTATTACTATTAATTACTGTTTATTGCGTATCATTTCATTACTAATGTTACAGTTAATATAAAAAACGCAAAAAAAAACCATGTTAATGGGTAAATTTAATTACTCATTAATACGGTTTTTATTATAACAATATTAGATTAAGTCTAACACTGTTGTTAGACTTAACTTATCGCTAGTTTATAGTTTACTTTCTAATTCAGGTAACGCGTCAAATAAATCAGCAACAATACCGTAATCAGCGACTTGGAAGATAGGTGCTTCAGGGTCTTTATTAATAGCAACAATAACTTTTGAATCTTTCATACCGGCTAAATGCTGAATCGCACCACTAATGCCTACCGCAATGTATAAGTCAGGAGCAACAATTTTACCTGTTTGACCCACTTGCATATCGTTAGGAACAAAGCCAGCATCAACAGCCGCGCGAGATGCACCAATGGCAGCGCCTAGCTTATCAGCAATACCATCTAGCAATTTAAAGTTATCGCCATTTTGCATACCACGACCACCAGAAATAACCACACTCGCAGCGCCTAAATCAGGACGCTCAGATACGGTTAATTCATCACTTACATGGCTTGATATACCCGCATCAGTAACAATATCTAAGTTAATTATCTCAGCGTTGCCATCACTAGCAACCGCATCAAAACCAGTGGTACGTACTGTAATCACTTTCTTGCTATCTAGGCTTTGCACTGTCGCAATAGCATTACCGGCATAAATAGGTCGTACAAAAGTATCGCTACTTTCAACGTCAATGATGTCAGAGATTTGAGCAACATCTAATAGCGCCGCTACTCTAGGCATAAAGTTTTTGCCAGTAGTAAGTGCTGTGGCAAAAATATGCTCATAATCGCTAGCTACTTCAGTAACCAATAGACTGATATTTTCAGCTAATTGATGTTCGTAAGCTGCATTATCACAAGCTAGTACTTTACCTACACCATTTACTTTTGCTGCCGCTTCAACAACAGCCTGACAATTAAAACCAGCAACGAGTAAGGTAATATCACTACCTACCTTTTGAGCTGCTGCTACAGTTTTTAGCGTTTCAGCTTTTAATGAGTTGTTGTCGTGTTCAGCAATTACTAAAATACTCATGAGATCACCTTGGCTTCATTTTTTAATTTTTCAACTAATTCATCAATACTTTCTACCACTATACCGGCTTGGCGTTCTGCCGGTGGTGTCACTTTTAATAACTTAGTACGCGCGCTTAAATCAATACCAAAATCTGCTGCTGCTTTAACGTCTAATGGCTTGCGTTTAGCTTTCATTATATTTGGTAATGAAGCGTAACGCGGTTCATTTAAGCGTAAGTCAGTGGTTACAATGGCAGGTAAATTAAGTGCAAGTGTTTGTAAACCGCCATCAATTTCACGGGTAACATTGACTTTATCGCCTTCAACTTTAACTACTGAGGCGAAGGTACCTTGTGGCATACCTGTTAGTGCTGCTAGCATTTGACCTGTTTGGTTGTTATCGCTGTCAATAGATTGTTTACCTAAAATAACAAGCTGAGGTTGTTCTTCTTCAACAACTTTCTGTAATAACTTGGCTATATTTAGTGCATCTAAGTTTTCATTAGTGTCAATTTGTATAGCGCGATCCGCACCTAAAGCTAATGCCGTACGTAATTGCTCTTGGCAAGACTTATCACCAATAGAAATAGCAATGACTTCTGTCGCGATACCGGCTTCTTTTAAACGAACAGCCTCTTCAACAGCAATTTCACAAAAAGGATTAATAGCCATTTTTGTATTGGCAAGATCTACATTCGAATGATCGGGTTTTACTCGAACTTTGACGTTATAGTCAATAACTCGTTTTATCGGAACTAGTACTTTCATCGTAGCCTCTGAAAAGGTATGTTAATTTACAAAATATAGTTAAAAGATACCTGTGGCTTACGTCAGCGTCAACGTAATCTTGATGGAAACTTTTAAACTAAGATACAATTTAAAAAAATGCTTATAACAGTGTATTGCTTGGACATCTGTTGTAGGATACTATCAAACACTTGTTTGAATATCAAACGTACGTTTGAAATTTAGTATAGACTTTTAAAATACAAATTAAAATACAAATTAAAATACAAATATAATAACACTGGGAGAGCTTATGGAACGCGAATCAATGGAATTTGACGTAGTCATTGTTGGAGCAGGGCCTGCAGGCCTATCAACGGCTTGTCGACTAATGCAGCTAGCACAAGAGAAAGAGCAAGAGTTAATGGTTTGTGTTGTTGAGAAAGGCTCTGAGGTTGGCGCACACATTCTTTCCGGTGCTGTGTTTGAACCAAGGTCTTTAAATGAATTATTTCCAGACTGGCAAGCGCGTAATGCGCCGTTAAATACTCAAGTAACTGGTGATGATATTTACTTACTGAATAATGAAGATTCAGGTGTTAAATTACCTCACTTTGCTGTTCCAAAAACAATGCATAATGACGGTAACTATATTGTCAGTATGGGTAACGTTTGTCGTTGGTTAGCTGAACAAGCTGAGCAACTAGGCGTTGAAATATTCCCTGGTTTCCCTGCGCAAAGTATTATTTATAATGATGATGGCAGTGTAGGTGGCGTTATTACTGGCGATATGGGGCTTGATGCCGACGGCAAAGAAAAAGATTCTTTTATGCCTGGTATGGAGTTGCGTGCAAAATACACCGTGTTTGCTGAAGGTTGTCGAGGGCATTTAGGTAAAGAGTTAATTGAAAAATTTAAGCTCGATGAACAAAGTTCACCACAGCACTATGGTTTAGGCTTTAAAGAAATTTGGGATATTGATCCTGAAAAACACCAACCTGGTTTGGTCGTGCATACTGCCGGTTGGCCACTAGATAAAAAAACTAATGGTGGTGGATATCTTTATCATGCAGAAAATAACCAAGTGTTTGTCGGTTTAATTATTGATTTAAGTTATAGCAACCCACACTTAAGTCCTTTTGATGAGTTCCAACGTTATAAGCATCATCCTAAGATTAGTCAGTACCTCGAGGGCGGTAAGCGTGTTTCTTATGGTGCGCGCGCTATGGCTAAAGGCGGTTTTAATTCGTTACCTAAAATGACTATGCCAGGCGCATTGTTGGTTGGTTGTGATGCCGGTACCATTAATTTTGCAAAAATCAAAGGTAATCACACGGCGATGAAATCAGGTATGCTTGCCGCTGAAGCGATTGCTCAAGCATTAATTAGTGATGAGAGTGGTAGTGAAGGTATTGCACCAGAAGGTAAACAAGATTTAACGCAGTTTACCCAATTGTATAAAGACTCTTGGTTATATGAAGAATTATACGGTACACGTAACTTTGGCCCGGCTATGCATAAGTTTGGGACATTATTAGGTGGCGTTTATAATACCGTTGATCAAAACTTTTTTGCCGGTAAATTACCCTTTAACTTTAAAGATGATAGCCTAGATTACGCGCAGTTAAAACCAGCGGCTGATATGCCGGTTATTAATTATAACAAACCAGATAATAAATTGAGCTTTGATAAGCTTTCTTCTGTGTTCTTGTCAAATACTAACCATGAAGAAGAGCAGCCTTGTCATTTAAAACTTAAAGATGCTGGTATCCCTATTACGGTAAATTTACCTCTTTATAATGAGCCAGCTCAGCGTTATTGCCCAGCTGGAGTTTATGAAGTAGAAAAAACAGAGCAGGGAGATAAGTTTGTTATTAATGCGCAAAACTGTATTCACTGTAAAACCTGTGATATTAAAGACCCAAGCCAAAACATTACCTGGGTAACACCAGAAGGTACCGGCGGGCCAAACTACCCTAATATGTAATTTATGTTTACGCTATAAATACCTTATAAAGAAACTTAACTAAGCCCAAGATGTTTTATCAATATCTTGGGCTTTTTATTGTTGGTTCTTGCAAAAATAATTGTTGGCCACTCATTAGGCTAAGTTTAACTTAACTTAGCCTAATTCGATGTGTCGATAAGGTTATAGGGTTTTAACGCAGGTATAGCTAAGTGTAGTTTTGTTTCAAGGGTATCTAAGCGGGTAAGCTCTTGACAAAAACTTGCTGTTTTTTTGTCTAATGCTTTAGCGCGTTGCGCTACTTGTAATTCTAAACCATTACTCATGGTGTTTAAGCGTTTGTCATAAGTGGTTATACGCATTTCACCACCGTATTCAGTAATGCTGTCGTCAGCTAATATTGATTCACCTACGGCTTTTAATATTGTGCTGACAGAGGTTGATATCATGGCTTCAATCTCTTGCTCAAACTCACCAGTAAACAATTCATCAAAACCATTTAAATCTTGTGGGGCAAGGTAATAATTATTGGCACTTTGGTTAAAGCGTGCACGCATACGCCATTGTAGTTCATCAAATCTTGCTTGTACTTTTTGTTGTGAGGCGCTATTTTCGCCCGTTAAGCCAGCAACTACTTCGTTAACCGCTTTTAAACCTATTTCAACACCTTCTATAGCGATAGAGACTACTTCAGGTATTTGCTGACGAATACCCATGGTAAATTCACTTAGCAACTGTTGCTGTGAACTCGATAAAAAGACTTCTCTACCTTGAATAAAGAGTTGTTTGGTATGATTAATTTGTACTTGGGTTCTGCCCTTATCAACAATGCGAATGTGTTTAGGGCCTATAATTACGCCATAATTAAGATTAATAGAGCATTGCTGTGCATATACTTGTTGGCAAAAAAGTATCAGTATTGGTGTTAATAGTGCGACGTTAAGGCGTTTTTTTTGCGTGATAGCCATTATTGTTAGGTGTTCACTATTGGATCAATAAAGATTTTTCTATCACGGTAACTCATTCTACTTGGACCATATTCACGACGGGTTCTATCATGAAAATCACCGACAATTAACTCAACGCCATGATACATTTTTTCAGTGGCTTCAATATAAACACTGCTCATATATTCTTGTAAATCGCTTTCAAGGAGGGCTTTTTCATTCAGTGCTTGCCCCATTTGATTCGCCTGATATTGATAGCTAGCTACTACTTTGGCTAATAAATCCGGTTTGGCTTTGTCTTGTGGTAATTTTTTTAGTGTGTTGATTGCGTTTTTTAATTCGTTGGTTTTATCTGAATCTACTTTGATTAATTCTTCAATTTGATGAATGTCATCTTTAAGTTTAAGTATTTTAGGTTCAAAATTAATAAACGTATTACTACCAGCAGTCGCACCAATAATACCAGCATGAACCGAGGTTCCTGCCTTGATATAACCGCCAATAAGTTTTCCGTTAGCTTGTTCGCTTTTACCTATCCAAAGTCGACCATCGATATTTAAAATACTGTGTAATAGTTGATTTTCGATGTGCACATCTCGACCACACTGTATCTGAGCATATTGACCGTATTTTGCATAAATACTACCTTTTGCGCTAATATTTACACTCATAATAACCTCGGTAATATGCGTTGATTCAATATCGTGCTTTCGGCCAATAATACCACCAGAAACGGTAATGTCACCTCCTGCTTCAAGCGTTGCTGATTCAACGAAGCCGCCTATGGTAATGTCTCCTGAAGCTATTACCTTCATCCCTTCATTCACATCACCGTCAATAATGACACTGCCAGTAAAGTTGATATTACCGGTAGCGACAGTGACATTTTTTATTTTGTAAATCTCATCAACTTCCATGCCGTTATTAATGAGTTTGGGTAAACCTACTTTTTTAGAAATTAAGATGTTAGTATTTTTAGGGCTAATGTCAGTACCTTCACCGGCGATAAGTTCAATGTCATTACCTGGTTCTGGTAAAAGTGGGGTAGCACTTACTGTGTAGCCTTCTATACCTTGAGTGAGAGGGATTTTTTGTGCAATAGGTTGACCTATTTTCACACAGATAATATCACCTAAATCGCGCATATCAACACTGCCGTCTTCTTGTCTTTTAGGTTTTAATATTCTTGCTTGTGCACTTTCTACTAAGGGTTTAATGCGAGCATCTTTACCGTTAATCGCTACTTTACCACGGGCAATTTGCATATCAACTGTGCTATTAGGGGCTTTTTGTGCGGCAAGCTGTGCTAGTTCAATTAAGTGCTCTTTACTAAAACCTTTTTTTACACCAGCTTCTTTAGCTGCGTCTAAAATATCTTTTGCTGATAGGTGTTTACCGCCTTGAGCGCAGGTGATTTGTGCAATAGCACTCATTTGATCAGCTTCAATAGTTATTTTAATACTTGCATCTACACGTTCGAGTATTTGATAGCGAATCGTTCTACCTGTTTGCCCATCTTGTAAGGGGGTTAACACCTCACCTAATTCCGCAAGGGCATTATTTATATTACTGTTATCAATGTAGAGTTTTCTAAATTCAGATTCGTCAATCAAGGCTTTAACACTTAAAGCAGATAGGGGTTCACCACCTTTAATTGGCTCTAATACTAAATCGACATTGTCTTTATTATTACAGAGTAAATATGCTTTGGTCATGGTGGTGGCTCTCCTTAACCATTGTATTGCTGAGAAAAGTAATGGTTAGGTACTTTCTTATTTAAAATTGATAGTTAGGTAAAGTAAATGAGCTTACATATAGTGATTTTGATGTATTTTAATAAAACTAGTGGTGCCTTTTTTAGAGTAATCTATTTTATACTCAATACCATCAAGAGCTTGGACAAAAAGTAAGGTTTTTTCTTCACCGAATAATTCAGAAGATGAAATATTCACAATGTCTTGATAAGCTTTTTTGGCGATTGATCGTTTTGTTGGAATTTCCCCTTTGTAAATACCAATGCCTCTATGGCTAATGATAATAACGGGGTTATCACCATTAATGATAAGTAAGTCAAATTTTTTTATTTTGTGAATAACGGTGTTACGGCCACTAGTTATAAAGTTTTTTTCTATCAAAATAAGCTCCTGAAAGTAATCAGCTGTTTCTTTAAGTTATTACTATTAATATATAAATTTTTACTTAACTAAGCAATAAATAAGCAAAAACTAAGTTGTTATCCGTTATTTGCTTATCTTATTATACTCGATAAATGATTGATTATCTTGCGGACTCTTATTTGTCGCTATCTCTTGGTCGTAAAAGCGTTGTCTATTATATAATTTGGTATGCTGGTTATGTTTTTTTGATAACGACGCAGTAAGTCTAGACCTATTTCGGCGACAAATTGTTGAAAGTGATTTCTTTTGTAGGGGATGAGTAAACACTGCGTTTTAATGTCATTTATGCCGCCCCAAGCTAGCCACACAGTGCCGACAGGTTTATCTTCAGTACCACCGCTAGGTCCAGCAACACCTGATACGGCAATAGCTATATCGGCGTGAGACTTCAAAAGTGCGCCTTTTGCCATCGCAATAACGACCTCTTCACTGACCGCTCCTTTTTGTGTCAATAGATCAGCCGATACATTAAGCATCGCAGTTTTCATGTTGTTACTGTAGGTAACAAAACCGGCTTCAAAACAGTTAGAAGAGCCGCTAATCTCGGTTAATTTACTGGCAATCAAGCCGCCAGTACAGGACTCTGCCGTAGTGACTTTGATATTGTCTTGCTGCAATTGGTTAATAAGGTGTTGAGCTAGCGAATAAGGTTTTTCGTTGATTTCGGCAATCAAATGATGCCCAAGTGCATCGGCTAGTTTCTTTTGCCACAGCGGCTTAAGCGCTAAACCTCGTTCACTATTAATACTTAGCTTTACTTCAAGTAATGGCTTGCCAGCACGAAAACCTAAGTCAATGTCTGCTGGCCACTGTGCGAGTTTTTCATCAACCATTTTTTGTAAGCTTGATTCACCTAAACCAAATACTTGTAAACGGGTGATGTCAGCAATTAAATTTTTAGGTGATTTCTTTGAAATAGCTGGGATTATTTGCTCTTGCAACATGACTTTTAATTCATGAGGGACGCCTGGCGTGCAGTAAATATCACAGTCTTTATAACGCACCGAAAAGCCAACTGCGCTACCACTTCGGTTGGCGATAATGCGACAACTGCTAGGTAATATAGTTTGTTTCAAGTTTGGGCCATTGAGCGCATTGCCGCGTTGCTTACACCAAGCCGTTAAGTGAGCAAGCGCTTCAGGATGCTCGCTTAGCTCTTCGTCCATAGCAAGTGCTAGTGCTTGAGCGGTTAAGTCATCAACAGTGGGCCCTAAACCGCCATTGATAATTAAGATATCACTGGTACTTGCCATGTAAGTGATTTCACTGACTAACAGCGCTAAATCATCAGCGACAGTTACCTTGCGCATAATACCCAGTCCGATATCTTTCAACACTTGCGCCATCATTGCAGAGTTGCTGTCAACGATATCTCCTGTCATTAATTCATTACCAGTTAATAATAACTGTACTTTAGGGGTTAACATTACTTTGTGTCCTTTGGAAGTTATTAGCAAATGGATAACAGCACAAAATTTATGAAATATAGAATAACTTTTGCTTGTTCTAAGCTCGCTAATACGGCTCTGAGTTGGGAATAAATTTAATAGAGTTGCTATTAATTGTCGACAAATTTAAACCTTTTTCTCTACACTTACACTCTTATTTTTCTAGCAAAAGTAAATTATAACAGAGAAAATAGCTAAATCTTTGGTCAGTTAGTTAATGCTCATTGTTTTTAGCTAGCTTCGCTAAATTTTTTTAGTTAAAGTTGTTTAGTTAACATTAGCCAACTAAAAAAAGCATTCCACATAGCAAAATAAATAGGAAACCATGTAGTGAGTAAAACAAGTTATTCTCGAACCTTGCTTTTCGGGCGTTGGTATCGCAGTGACCTTGATGATCACGGTAATGAATGCGTTGAAT
Organism: Colwellia ponticola; assembly: GCF_005885605.1. Classification (GTDB taxonomy): domain Bacteria; phylum Pseudomonadota; class Gammaproteobacteria; order Enterobacterales; family Alteromonadaceae; genus Colwellia; species Colwellia ponticola. The sequence goes on from NZ_SZVP01000002.1 coordinate 69,723, forward strand.
ATGCACAGCTTAATAGTGATGGAAGTTTTGAATTTTCCTTTATAACACTTGATAGTAAAGGCGACGTTATTGATAAAGTGATTGAACTAGGTGATTGGGGGTTGGTGGCAGATATTCATTTTACCTTCACTAAAAATGAGCTTGTTAATGAACAACTCTACGCCGCAGATTTAAATAATGATGATAATTATCAAGCGTATAAAGTGATAACGCTTAATCACAAGTTATTTCATTATCAACATCTACTCACGAATGAAGAATATATCATGAGACGGGTTGTTGATAACCCCGGTCATTGTTAGAATAATGGCAAGAATTTACTGATTCATACCAATAGAGCTAATATTTTTCCTATTAGTCTTACCTTAATTGAAGTTACATAAAGCATTAGAGATAGTTAATGAAGCGATTAAAAGCAGCAAGTCTAATTACCGCAATAAAAACTCCTTACACTGAAAAAGGAGAGGTTTGTTTAACAACGTATGATTTCTTAATAGAGCAACAAATTTCTGCTGGCGTTGACGGCATAATTGTTGGCGGTACTACCGGTGAGGGGCACCTTCTTAGCTGGGAAGAGCATCTAATGCTTATCGCTCATTGTGTAAATAACTTTAGTGACAAGCTCATTATTATTGGTAATACCGGTAGTAATAATACCCGTGAAGCAATAAAAGCCACTGAAAATGGTTTTGCTATTGGTATGGATGCAGCGTTACAAATTAACCCTTACTATGGTCGTACCTCACTTAAAGGCGTTAGCGAGCATTTTAAACGCGTGTTAGATATTGGTCCCGCGTTTATCTACAACGTACCTGGTAGAACTGGGCAAGATATTATTCCTGAAGTGATTGAACCGTTATCACGCCATAAAAACTTTATTGGTGTTAAAGAATGTGCGGGTAACGAGCGTATTGCGTATTATGAAAAACAAGGAATTGCTTGTTGGTCAGGTAATGACGATGAATGTTATGTAGGACGTCACGTACACGGCTCACATGGTGTTATGTCTGTTACGTCTAATATCATTCCTGGCTTAATGCGCCAATTAATGAATAAAGATTGCTCGGCAAGTGAGTTAGCGCAAAGTGCCAAGTTAAATGATAGTTTACAAGATTTAATCGCATGGATATTTTGCGAGCCTAACCCTATTGCTATTAATACCGCATTAATGATGACTAATGCGGTACCTAAAAATCTACGTTTACCGTACCAAGCACTTACTTTAGCGCAACGTGAGCAAGGGTATGAATTGTTAAAAGCGATAGCGACAAAAGATTTAGTAGGCGACAGTTTGTCAGTCTTGGACGATAGTGACTTTTTCTACTGCATTTAATGCTTAGGCTTGAGTCTTAGTTAAGCCATTAGTCTTAGTGAATAATGGCTCTTAGCGCAGTCATTAATGTAAAGCCTCAGTATAACTGGGGCTTTAGTGTTTCTGGTAGCTCAAAAAAATGTTCTTGTTCACTCAATACCTGGATATTTTCAGTGGTAGCCGCGTTTGATAATAACGGGCAAATAAAGCGTAAACTCACCGCGCATAATTGTAAATTGCTTTGCTCAGTATTATCAGCTACCCCATGGAGCCTATCGCCCACCACCGGCATACCAATACTGGCAGCATGTACTCTTATTTGATGTTTCCTCCCCGTGTCTATTTTTACCTTAATTAATGACCGTTGTGTTACGTTATCATAAGCTAAACAAGTAAAAGTGCTGCGTGCTGCTTTACCGTCTACATCGCTGGTAATAATGTCAGGCTGAGACCGGCTGGTATGATCGCCATGAACAATAATTTGATAATGTTTTTCTAATCGATGATGTTCAAACATAGTAGCTAAGGCTCTGGCGGCTTTTTTACTGTGTGCGACAATAATTAAGCCCGTTGCGGCTCTGTCTAATCGATGAACAATAAAAACCGGGCGTTCGTTAGGTAAGTTTTGCTGAGCGAAACGGGCAATGGTGCAATGATCACTCCATTTAGAGCCTTGCGATAGCATGCCGTATGGCTTATACCAGACACTGTAATCAACTAAATCTTTAATGAGTAAAGCTTGGGGAACTTCAGCCGAGAGTACTTGGCCATTGTAGTAAAAGTGTAATTCGTCACCTACGACTAACGGCTTTTTTAATCGGCGTAGCCGCTGAGTTTGTTTTTTATTTTTAGCAGGCGTTAACCATAACGCCCCTTTAGAAATAGCTTGTTTTAGCTCCGTTTTGGATAGAGTAACATCCTGTGCTTGGCTGTATTGCTCTAAAATAGCAATAACACTACTATTTTCTTTTGTAGTAACACGAATATGCCATTCAAGTTTTAAGTGAGCGGTATGTGACCTTTCATCTTGAACAGCTAGGCTAGCTTTATCAACAGACATATTTTAATAAGGTAGGAGGGCTTTGTCGTTATTTTACTAGGTTTATTGACTTAGCAAAGCTAAAATACCAAATTAATGCTAATCACCAATAAAAATTAAATGAGAATAACGATGACCCGTGATTTAACACTTTTCCCTGAAGATGACATCGGCAATACTCTTTGGCAGATGCAAGAAAAGGGTGAAGATTTACTCAGTGAGCGTGAAATTGAATTCTCAATATTATTCTCTGAACAAGCGTTAGCACTTAAGTTTGGTCAGTTATTATTAGAGAACAATCAAAAAATCTCTTTTACGCCATCACAAGCGCGTGCTGATTTACCGTGGGAAATTACCGCTTATCCGCAAATGCCAGTAAGCTATGAAAACATTACTAGCTATCAAGCTCTACTAGAGACAAGCGCAGAGCCATTACAAGGCCAGTTTGATGGCGTCTATTTTGTTGGTTAATAAATTTGTCTTGGTTAGTTACGTTAAAAAATCAGTAGTGATACCCAATTAATTAATAGTCACTCAACGAGAGCTACAATATATGAATATAGATCTTAAGCAATTTGCCAATCTACAAAAAGCCAGTAAAGACTCTTTTTTTGAGCAGAAAAAGTTACTGAAACAAGTGATGTTGGGCAAAACAGTATTGTGTAGTCAATGCCAGCAAGCATTAACGCTTTATACGCCAGAACAGGGTGAACTTACCGGTATTCGCTGCGCCAAAGGTTGCACTGATATAGCGCTAGATTTTGCCTAAGTGATCTTTAAATAACACTATTTATTACTTTAGCTATACAGTGTTTTTACGGTAGTTAACATACTCTAAAGCGTTATAACGCTGAAAAAAGACAATAAAAAACCGACAGTTCGCTTAATCGCTAGCTGTCGGTTTTTATAAATAATACAACGTTATTATTGAGCGTTATCTCGAAGATAATAACGCCAATTCAAAGGGAAAAGCACGGAGTTGACGAATGTCAGTGAGTACTTTTGACGCATTGAGTTGGCGTTGATTAGCAAAAAGATTACCCTAGCTTTTAACCTATGAAAGCACGGGCGTTACGGAACATACGTACCCAAGGTGAATCTTCGCCCCAGCTATCAGGATGCCATGAGTTAGCCACGGTTCTAAAGACACGCTCAGGATGTGGCATCATAATCGTTACTCGACCATTAGTATTTGTTAATGACGTTATACCATCAACAGAGCCATTAGGGTTTGCAGGATAGGTTTCAGTAACATCACCGTAGTTATTGACAAAACGCATAGCGACTGTGCCTGAGTTGTTAGCCGCATCGATAGCTTCATCAGAGCTAAATTCAGTGTGGCCTTCACCATGAGATACCGCAATTGGCATACGTGATCCCGTCATACCTTTAAACAATACTGATGGGCTCTCTTGAATTTCAACTAGTGAGAAACGGGCTTCAAAACGCTCAGATTTGTTTTGTACAAAGTGAGGCCAATGCTCAGCGCCAGGAATGATTTCTTTTAAGTTAGATAACATCTGACAACCGTTACACACACCTAATGAGAAAGTATCTTCACGCTCGAAGAATGCTTTAAACATCGCGCGAGCGTTAGCGTTGAATAGTATTGATTTTGCCCAACCTTCACCTGCTCCTAATACGTCACCGTAAGAGAAACCACCACAAGCGACTAGGCCGTTAAAGTCGGCTAAATCAGTACGGCCTGATAAAATATCAGACATGTGCACGTCAATTGCTATAAAGCCTGCGCGGTCAAATGCTGCGGCCATTTCAACATGCGAGTTAACACCTTGCTCACGTAAAATAGCGATGCGAGGATTTGTACCGGCCTTTGCATCTTTTATAATTAAATCAGCAACAATATCTTCATTAATATCAAAGGTTAGCTCAGTATTTAAACCTGGATCTTCAGTATCAAATTTAACGTCATGCTCTTGTTGAGCACATTCTGGGTTATCACGTAGTGACTGCATTTTATAAGTCGTTTGTGCCCAAGTTGTACGGTAATAAGTACGAGAGTTTTCTAATACCACTTCACCATCACGGCTAAAGCGAATAGTATCTTCGTTGTTTAATGTACCAATAACAGTCGCGTACTGTGCAATACCGTGCTCAGCTAAAATAACATTTACTGCGTCAAGTTCACTGTTAAGTACTTGAATTACGCCACCTAGTTCTTCATTAAATAAGGTCGCTAAATCATCACTAGCACCCGTTGCATCATTGATACTAACGAGCTTACTGATATCAATATCAACACCGGTGTGACCGGCAAAGGCCATTTCAGCAATGGTAGTAAATAAACCACCGTCTGAAATATCATGATAAGCAATGGCTTTTTGTGCGCGTACTAATGTTTGCATGGCGTTGAAAAAGCCTTTTAAGCCTTCAGGGCTATCAACATCTGGGGTCTCATTACCCAATTTTTTGTAAACTTGCGCTAAACATGAACCACCTAAACGTTTTTTACCGTTTGATAAATCAATGGCGATAAGTGATGTTTCACCTTTATCACTACGTAGCTCAGGGGTTACTGTTTTACGGATATCTTCAACAGCACCAAAAGCGGTAATAATTAAAGACATTGGCGAGGTAACTGACATCTCTTCGCCATCTTCTTGTCCGTCTTTTTTCCACGTGGTTTTCATCGACATGGAGTCTTTACCAACTGGGATCGTTAAGCCTAAAGCTGGACATAACTCTTCACCAATGGCTTTTACTGCTTCGTATAAACCGGCATCTTCACCTGGATGACCTGCTGGCGACATCCAGTTAGCTGAAAGTTTTATACGATTCAATCTTTCTCCGTCAGCACCTGCGATATCAGTACCGGCAATGTTAGTTAACGATTCAGCTACCGCTAAACGAGCAGAAGCGCCAAAGTTTAATAAAGCAACCGGCGTACGCTCACCTAATGACATCGCTTCACCATGGTAAGAGTCAAGTGCAGAGGCGGTAACACCACAGTCGGCAACGGGAACTTGCCAAGGACCAACCATTTGATCGCGATTAACCATACCGGTAACACTACGATCGCCAATGGTGATAAGGAAGGTTTTTTCAGCAACTGTTGGTAAGCTTAAAATTCTATCCGCTGCATCGGCTAATGAAACGTTGCTTAAGTCTAATGTGTCACCAATCGCTTTGGTTGATTTTACATCTTTGATAATTTTAGGTGTTTTACCTAAAAGTACATCAAGTGGTAAGTCAATTGGGGTATTCAGTTTTTCATCGTCACTAAAGTGAGAGTCAGTAACGGTTAAGTGTTCTTCTTGTGTAGCACGACCAACCACAGCATAAGGGGCACGTTCGCGTTGACATATTTGTTCAAACGTTGCAAGGTTATGATCGGATACGGCAATAACATAACGCTCTTGCGATTCATTACACCAAATTTCATGAGGTGCCATACTACGCTCATCATTTGGTACGTTACGTAGTTCAAAAACGCCACCACGTCCGCCATCAGAGACTAGTTCAGGAAAAGCATTTGATAAACCACCAGCGCCAACATCATGAATGAAAGCGATAGGATTTTGCTCACCTAACTGCCAACATTTATCGATAACTTCTTGGCAACGACGCTCCATTTCAGGGTTTTCACGCTGCACAGAAGCAAAATCTAAGTTTTCAGCTGATTGACCTGACGCCATTGATGAAGCTGCGCCACCGCCTAAACCAATATTCATGGCTGGGCCGCCTAGAGCAATGAGGTTAGCACCAACGATAATTTCGCGTTTTTGTACGTGTTCATCACGAATATTACCTAAACCACCAGCAAGCATAATTGGCTTGTGGTAACCACGAACCTCTTTACCATTAAACGAATTCACTTGTTCTTCATAGGTACGGAAGTAGCCTAAAATAGCTGGGCGACCAAACTCATTGTTAAATGCTGCGCCACCTAAAGGGCCTTCCATCATAATATCAAAGGCGGTAACAATACGGTTTGGTTTGCCAAAGTCTGTTTCCCAAGGTTGGACAAAGTCAGGAATACGTAAGTTAGACACAGAGAAACCGACTAAACCTGCTTTAGGTTTTGAACCTATACCGGTAGCACCTTCATCACGAATTTCACCGCCTGAGCCAGTTGCAGCACCAGGGTAAGGTGAAATAGCGGTAGGGTGGTTATGGGTTTCAACCTTCATTAGAATTTGAATATCTTCATGATGGTAACCATAAATATTCGTTTCAGGATTTGGGAAGAAACGCCCACCTTTATTACCTACCATTACCGCAGCATTATCTTTATAGGCGCTAAGTACATAATCAGGATTCACTTCGTGAGTATTACGGATCATTTTAAACAAAGATTTTTCTTGCTTAACGCCGTCGATAGTCCAGTCGGCGTTAAATATTTTATGGCGACAATGCTCAGAGTTTGCTTGAGCAAACATATAAAGCTCAATATCGTGAGGATTACGGCCCAATTTAGTAAAGCTTTCAAATAAGTAATTTACTTCATCGTCGGCGAGCGCTAAACCTAAGTCAACGTTAGCGTTAACTAATGCAGCTTTACCACCATGTTCAATATCAATAACGGTTAATTTACCTGGCTCACTGCTAGCAAAAAGAGAACTTGCTTGCTCAAAGTCGTTAAAAATAGTTTCCATCATGCGATCGTGTAATAAGGCATTTAGTTGTATTTCTTGAGCCTTGCTTAATTTTGTATCGCTTGATAATGACACGTAATAAGCAATACCACGCTCTAAACGCACGACTTTGTTTAAGCCACAGTTATGCGCTATATCAGTAGATTTTGATGACCATGGCGAAATAGTGCCTGGGCGAGGTGTTACTAATAAGAACAAACCAGAAGGTTGATGCTCTTCAATGGTTGGGCCATAGGTCAGTAATTGCTGTAAAACATTTTCTTCGTCTGTGCTTAATGCTTGATTAAGCTGAGCGAAATGGGCAAATTCAGCGTAAATATCAATGACTGGCAGTTGTAGCTGCTCACATTGAGCTAATAATTTTTCAACTCTAAAGTCAGAAAGTGCTGGAGCGCCGCGAAGGTTTTTAATCAACATTTTTTCAGGCATCGTCTCAGGCATCGTCATAGGGTAATCACCAAGTTTATGTAGGGTTTTTATTAGCTTTACTAGGTTACATTTTCCTAATAGAACTAACTTAAAATTTCGCGCGTATTATAGGTTAAAACAACGCTTATGTTAATCGAAAAAGTCAAGTAAAAAATTGACACTGGTGTCAACTAAAAAAGGCTTGGATAATAAGGTAATACACGACACAATTAACACTATGATTAAAAATTTATCTTTCTCAATTAATACACTAATTAATACGCCAATGAATGCGATAAGAAACACGTTTACTAGCGCTGAAAAAAAGCCTCTACCTACTCAGCAGGCTATTAAGTTTGTAATTAAGTCTATTCAGTTATTCTCGCTTATTATTGCTATCGGTTTACTAAGTGGTTGTGATAAAAAAAATGAGCCGGCAAGTTTATCTCGTATTTTAGATAGGGGCTATATCAATGTAGGTACTATTTTTGGGCCAACCAATTATTACAGTACCGCGAACGGTTTTGCGGGTTTTGAATATGAATTAGCTAAAAAATATGCTGACTCTATTAATGTTGAATTACGTATTATTCCTAGTTATAGCTTTAATGAATTGTTTATCAAATTAAATACCGGTGAAGTTGATTTGTTGGCGGCGGGTTTATCGGTTACCGACAAGCGCATCCAACGCTTTAGGTTCGCACCTAGTTATCAAACCATTAGTCAAAAATTAGTCTTTAAGCAAGGTAATGTCAGACCAAGAAAGCTTGCGGATTTAACGGGGCGTTTAATGGTTACTTCAGGCTCAAACTACGTAGAAAACCTTGAAAAGTTAAAACAAACCCATAGTGAATTAACGTGGCAGGAAACGACAGAATTTGATAATGAAGAGTTATTAAGAAAAGTATTAAATGATGAAATAGACTACACCATTATTGATAGCAATAATTTAGCGATTAACCGCAGGTATTATCCTGAAATAAGTATTGGTTTTAGTATTGCTACACCTAAACCCCTTGCGTGGATGGTTAGTGAAAATAGCCATGATGATATTTTAGCGAGCTTAGTTGAGTTTTTTGGTACCGTACATCACGACGGTACATTACTGGCGTTAGATGATAAATACTATGGTCATATTGAGCAATTTAACTATGTTGAAACCCGTACCTTTATTAAAGCAGTAGCAAACACGTTACCTAAATATCAACCACTGTTTGAAAAGCATGCTCAAGATATAGATTGGCGTTTGTTAGCTGCTATTAGCTATCAAGAATCGCACTGGAACCCAAAAGCACGCTCTTATACGGGGGTGCGAGGCATGATGATGCTCACGTTATCAACCGCAAAATACATGGGGATAAAGAGTCGCTTAGATACAGAGCAAAGTATTCGTGGCGGGGCAAAATACTTTAAACGAATGATGACCATTATGCCAGACAGAATAAAGCACCCAGACCGAGTTTGGTTTGCTTTAGCGGCCTATAATATTGGTTTTGGACATTTAAATGATGCGAGAATAATTACGCAGCGCCAAGGTGGTGACCCTGATCGTTGGGTTGAAGTTAAAACCAGGCTACCGTTATTACAGCAGAAAAAATATTATAAAAATACTAAATTTGGTTATGCCCGCGGCGAAGAGCCTGTGCGTTATGTTGATAATATTCGACGCTATTATGACACCTTAAAGTGGCTAGATAATAAAGCACAAGAAGAGGCTTTAGCGCTAGCAGAGCAAGAAGCTGAAGCCTTACTTATCAATGAAAAGCAGGCAAATGAAGCGTTGATAAACCAAGCGCTAAACGATAATGCACTAACCGATGATTTACTAAGCAACGAGGCAATGATAAATGAGTCACTCGTTGAAGATGCAGTAGAAGCAGTGTTACAAGAAGAGGTAGGAGAATCGCAAAAATAGACATAAGTGCACGTTGAGCGTTTAACTAATTTTTTAATGTCATCAAACTGTCATCCAAGCCATTTATAGTGAGTTGCAATAGAGTTATTCATTAAGTAATACCAATTATAAATTAACTTTGGAGCAATACCAAGATGAGAAAAACATTAAAAACTAATCAACGTAGAAAACAACTTACCCGTCAGCATCATAAAGTAACTGCGCGCAGGCAGTCTCACTTCAATCAACTGTTCAATGAAGTGGTTCAATCACAAGCTAGCAGTCAGCCAAGCTAGTGGGTAACCGGCGAGTAAGAGCAATAATCATTAACTACACTTAACCACATTTAACTAACCCTACCGTCAAATTATCCCGACTATTTTGGGCTATCGCTTGCTCAAGCATCTCTTTGCAGACCTCTTTTTCACTAGAAAATTCCGCTAAGTAATCACTAATTTGTGCTTCCGTTAAATAATCATGCAAGCCATCGGTTGATAGCATAATAGTATCGCCACTGTTGATTACAATCGTTTTAGTATCAACGGTTATCGCTTCTTTAACACCTATGGCCTGCGACAGTAAATTTTTAGTATTCGCTTGTTTAGCTGTTTCTGCGCTAATAGCACCGCTAGTTACCAACGCTTGAATCATGGTGTGATCAACACTTTGTTGCACTAATCTATTATCTTGTAAAGTGTAGGCGCGAGAGTCTCCAACCCAGCCTAAGTGGCAGTTGTTCTCTACTATTACCATCAATACCGCAGTAGTGCCCATGCCTTGTTGTGCAACAGTCGTTTTTGCTTGCAACAAAATGGCGTTGTTAGCAGCATTAAGTTGATTTTTTATCCATGTTTGCCAATTAGGAATAGTCGTTTGAGATAAGAGACTGAACTGCGTTTGAAAATGCTTAATTAACATGGCGCTAGCCACTTCACCGGCATTATGCCCGCCCATACCGTCAGCGATAATCATCCACGTAATACCAAGACTTTCATTGCTACCATAACTAATAGCATCTTCATTGTTACGTCGAATAACCCCCTGATGAGACAGGGATTTAATGTAATGGTTCATAGAGATTAATGGTTGCTTCCTTTACTTGTTATGTTAGCGGTTCAGTGTAACTGACTAGCTTGTGCTAATGTTAAAATCTTTTTTAAGTGCGCTAGTTAACGCTAATTTAAATTCAGCCATTGATTGATAACGCTTTTCAATATCTTTGTGCATGGCTTTATTGCAAATGCGCACGGCACTGATTGGCAGCTTAGTATTATGTTGATTAACAGCAGTGGCTTTTGTTTGGGTGATTTGATAGGCAACCGTAGCAATAGATTCACCTTCAAAAGGTAAATGACCACAAAGTAATTGATAAAAAGTCACCCCTAAACTAAAAATATCACTGCGCCCATCAACCTGTAAACCCAATATTTGCTCTGGCGACATATAGTAAGGACTGCCCATAATAATACCCGTGCGGGTTTTACTGTGGTCACTGACGTAGGCTATGCCAAAATCAGTTACCGTTACTTTGAGTAAGTCATCATCATAAATAATGTTAGCGGGTTTGATATCTCTGTGGACTACGTTTTGACGATGAGCGTAATCTAGCGCATCGGTTATCTGAGTTAATAGTTGATAAACTAAGGGGATAGGAAGAGTTTGCCCTGGTTGAGTAAATAACGATAAAGGCGCACCAGTGAGTAAATCCATAGCAATATAGCCTAAATGATTATCTTCTCCGACATCGTAAATAGTAACTATATTAGCGTGACTTAAACCACCGGCGGTTTGTGCTTCTCTAAAAAAGCGTTGCTTAGCTTGTTCAAACTCTGGTGAATCTACTTCATCACTCAATTGTAATGTCTTTATCGCAACATGGCGGTTTATTTTAGGATCAACCCCTTGATACACAATGCCCATTGCCCCTTTACCTAAAATAGCTTCAACTTGGTAACGTCCAAAACTTTTAATACCGCTGTTATTAAGGCTTATAGTTTGAGTATGGTTACCTTTATTACCGATACTTTCAACGCTAGTACCTTCAGAAATAGGGGGCTCACTGCTTGTTTCTGATTCACTCAAGCTTGTACTTTGTACCTGTTTATATTCTACAGCGGTCTGTGTTGCTAACGCGTTATTAATCGGTTTTTTAGCTACTGACGATGACTTATTAAATGACAGTAATTTTCGATAATTTACCGCTTTCTTTAGCTTTTTAATTAAAATACTTCCCTCTTCATCTTTGCTTGTATTTTTAGTCGTCGTTGTTATTTGAGACTTATGCTGATAGTTAAGCGCTGCTTGAAAGAGTTTGTATTCACGTTGATAAGCAAAAGCAAATAGCCAAGTGCCCAACATAACCATGATGATCGGCATAATTTCAAGCCATTGCTGCAGGGTAAATAAAACATATTGCGCGACAATAAGTAATGCTATGTAGCTAAAAATTATGATTGATTGCTGTTTTAATGGATGTTTACTCATGAACCCGATTAAAACAATAGCGAGTAATAATAATAACCAAGTACACAAAACCGTTAGTAAGCTCTGATAACGATAATCGTTTTGCAGTAATTTATTTACTAAGGGAGGGAGTATTTTATGTAACGATTGATGGTTATCAGTAATAATAATAACTTTGTATTTCGTTATTTTATTCGTGTGTGATGTTAATGAGTATTGCTTCATAAACTCATTCGCAGTAATTAGTCTGGCATCATTGGTAGTTGATTGTTTTTGTAATTGTTTTTCATTAGCTAGTTGCTTAGCTGTTGGGAGCTCTGCTGATACAAAAACTTCACCAAAAAAACCTAACGGTAATTGATTAGCGGTTAAGTTTGTTTGATTGATAAGCGTTAACTGCCAATCTTGCTTAATGTGCAAAGCTTTACTTTGACTTAGCTGCCTTAATAGCTCGCCAGGTAAACTCAGGTATAGCTTGCCTTGTTGCTGCCATACTAAGGGAAAGCTTTGTCGTTCATTTTGCAATAAAGGCGAAAAAATAAAGTGCTTGGAAATTAACAGTTCAGCATTAGGCTGTGATGAAAAACGAAACCAATTAAGTAGAGGAGAAAAAATCATTGTTGCTTGCGGTTTTAACGGTGATGCAGAGCTAACATGCTTTGAGTCGATGATGATTTTATTGTTACGAGGGTAACGCGATAAATAAGCCTTGAGCTTTTTGATAAATGCTGAAGACGGTTGACCTAAAAGCACGACTTGGCTATTTTTGTGATATGACAACAGCGCTGTTACGTCGGTTATATCTGGCTCGTTAAAGTCTGATTGTACCGTTAAAACCTCACTGGCGACTAAGTTCATGTTATTGTCTAGCGTGGCAGCAGGTTGTTTAAGCCAATCACTAGTTAACTGGTTTACAACGTTTAATCCGCCAATTGACACATACCAAAAGCTAAACCCCCAGAATAATAAGAGCAGGTAAAACCAACCCGTATGATAAATGGGTAGAATAGGTTTGTTCATGTGTCGTAAAAGCCTTTTGTTATTGTTATTGTTATTGTTATTGTTATTGTTATTTTTAGTCGCATTTACCGGTAACAGTCGCTGCTTTAGCTGCTTTTTTTGCTTGTTTTTTTTCTTTTCTGCGACGTTTGAAAAAAGCGGAAAGTAGCTCACTGCACTGGGCTTGCATAACCCCTGAGTGTACCTCTACTTGGTGATTCAACTGTGCAGTATTCATTAGATTAAAAGCACTACCGGCTGAACCTGTTTTAAAATCGTGACAGGCATAAACTAAGCGCTTTATACGACTATGCACTAATAGTCCTGCGCACATAGGGCAGGGCTCAAGTGTTACATACAAGGTACAATCAAGTAAGCGGTAGTTATTTAATAACTTACCTGCTTGCCTAATGGCATTCATCTCAGCATGGCTTGACGGGTCGTGTAGCATAATGGACTGGTTAAAGCCCTCAGCAATGATTTTTCCTTGGTGCACAACTACAGCGCCAACAGGAATTTCATCATGTTGCTCCGCTTGTTGCGCTAAGGCAAAAGCTCTTTGCATAAAAACCAAATCAAGCTGCTTCTGTTCTTCAGCGCTTTGTGTTACTAATAGCGTTAAGGGGGAGTTTATTAAACTTGGATCGTTCACAAGAACATCTCCAGCAAATCATTTAAGTAGCGCTGGCCTGTTTGAGTGACTTGCCAATGTTGCTCATGGTTTATCATTTGAGCAACCATTAATCCTTTTTGTTGTGCTTGTTCGAGTAAAGGTAATACGACATTGATACTTACCCCGGTACTTGTTTGAAATTGACTAACACTAAAGGCGCTGTGTAGCCTAAGTTGGTTCATCATAAATTCAAAGGGACGATCTGCATCGCTGACCTCAGTTAATTGATCTAAAAAATCACGATGGTTATCTAAGTAACCTTTTGGGTGTTTTACTTTTACAGTGCGCATAATTTTTTGTGTGCGACTATCGGTTATTTTACCGTGAGCTCCACAGCCAATGCCAAGGTAATCGCCATATTGCCAATAATTTATATTATGTTGGCATTGATAACCGGGCTTAGCGTAAGCAGAAATTTCATATTGTTGATAACCTGCGGCATTAAGTAACTTTACTCCTTGCTCTTGAATTTCCCATAAAACGTCGTCAACCGGTAATTTAGGCGGTTTTGAATAAAAAATGGTATTGGGTTCAATGGTTAATTGATACCAAGAAATATGGTTAGGGTTTAAACTGATTGCTGTTTTGAGATCATCTAGCGCATTATCTATTGATTGATTAGGTAAGCCGTGCATTAAATCTAAGTTAAAACTGGTTACGCCGCTGTCAGTGGCTAATTTTGCCGCTATTTTGGCTTGGTCACTATCATGGATACGACCAAGTTTAATCAGTTTATCTGAAGAAAAACTTTGGACACCAATAGATAGCCTGTTAACACCTGCATTGAAAAAGCCAATAAATTTGTCAGCTTCAACAGTACCGGGGTTTGCCTCTAAGGTTATTTCTATGTCTGTTTTATGCTCAAAGCGGCTAAGTACCTGCTTAAGTAAACTTTTAATTGATGCTGCAGCGAATAAACTAGGCGTACCACCACCAATAAATATTGAATGTAACGGACGCTTAGCTAAATCAAAGCGGGCAATATCGCTATCTAAGTCAGCTATTAAAGCGGTTATATAATCTTGCTCAGGAATAGCACTTTTTACTTCGTGAGAATTAAAATCACAATAAGGGCATTTTTCTACGCACCAGGGAATATGTATATAAAGTGATAGCGGCTGATTTTTTAATGGTTCTACCATAAGATAAAGGCTCGAATTCACGGTTAATCTTTTATTAAAGCAAGCTTTTTAACTAACTTAGCCAAGGCTTGACCACGATGACTACGCTGATTTTTTACCTCACGGGATAGCTCTGCGGAGGTCATTTGTAAATCGCTTTGCCAAAAGATAGGATCATAGCCAAAGCCTTGTTCACCTTGCTTATTTCTAGTAATTGAACCTTGCCATACGCCATGACAAATAAGAGGTGTTGGGTCATTTTCATGTTTCATATACACTAAAACAGAATGAAAACGTGCTGTGCGTAATTCATCAGGAGTATTCATTAATGCAGCTAATAGCTTGTTGATATTATCATCATCGCTCACCGGTCCTTCAGTGATGTCTGCTGCATATCTAGCTGAGTAAACGCCTGGCGAACCATTAAGTGCATCGACTTCTAAGCCAGAGTCATCAGCAATAGCGGGTAAGCCGGTTATTTTAGCAGCATGACGGGCTTTAATGATCGCGTTTTCGACGAAGGTAGTCCCTGTTTCTGCAACATCTGCAACATCAAATTCACTCTGCGGTATTATTTCAATGGAGTGCTCAGCCAATAAATGGGCTAACTCTTTTACTTTACCTTGATTTCCTGTGGCTAATACAATTTTTGACATGTCAGATACCTGTGTGTGCTTTAATAAGCGGCTATTCTATCTTAAGTAGTGATCATTCGCTAAAGTTAACCGCAAAAAAAAGAGCTTTAAAAAGCTCTTTTTTTGTTTTTCTTACGCTAAAGTAGCGAATGAAATTGGCTATTAGTCGACATAAAAAATTTGTGAAAACTTCAATTGTTGCTTTTCTTTACCGTCATTGAGCATAATAGTAAAGTGTAGTGTTTCTTCATTACTATAATTAACCTGGGCAAGGTAATAAATGGCCTCACCTTCTTTTACTTCGGTAAATTCTAAGTCTTTAAATTGCCCTAGGTTATTTTTTGCTTCACCAGTAATACTCACTACTTTAGCGGGGTGACCTGGTTGGCTATTATCTAAGACTGAAATATTAACTAAGCCATTATAACGACTACGAGTAATACCATACGCTTTAGCAACTTCAGGGGTAAAAAAAGTAGAACCAATAGCCATGTAATGCACATTCATTGACCCGAGTTTTTTCATGTTTTCAGCATTAACAGTCGCCATCATACATAAGCTAAGGCTAAAAGCGAACAGTAGTTTTATCATTGAAGTTTTCATATGACTCTCCCAAAATAGAATGGTGCAGCACAGCACTGTATCTGTGTGTATATCAGTATAGAGCAGTGCTAAAGAATGGTTAACCCTACTTTATAAAAAAGCCCAGTAAGGTAGTGAGTTCGACAGTAATATATTAATGACATTCATCAGTAAAAACGCAACCAACATAGATAAATCCAACCCCCCCATATTAGGTATTATTTTACGAATAGGGTTTAAAAAAGGTTCTGTTAATTGGCTAAGCACCATTAAAGTAGCATTATAACCTTGCACAACCCAACTCATCACCGCCATGATAATCATAATAACAAACAGTAAGAACCCTGCTTGTTTTATCAATACCAGCAAACCTATATAAAAAGATAACACACCTAAGCTCTCACCAGATAAAGCGGCTAAGCTAAAGAACTTTAATGTTGCTACTATATAGGCAAGTATTATGGTTGATAAATCTACGCCACCTAACCCTGGAATTATGCGTCGCATTGGTACGACTAATGGGTTACTGACCTTAACTATAAACTGGCTTAATGGGTTATAAAAGTCTGCTTTAGCCCACTGTAGCCAAACGCGCATGATTAAAATCATTAATAAGGCGTCGAAGGCGAATCTAAGCAAGTAAGTAATTACTTCCATTGTTTTTCCTCTAATTATGTAATAAGTATTACGTATATAGGTAACTTAGTTACTTAGCCATTTCTTCAGCACGGGCGATAGCAGCATCCATAGCATTTTTTACCATAGCGGCTAAACCATCGTGTTTAAATTGTTCTATCGCCGCATGTGTGGTGCCGCCTTTAGAGGTCACATTACCACGTAACTCAGTAATAGAAGCACTATTATGGGCAACCATTTGCGCCGACCCTAATGCCGTTTGCTGTACCAACATACGGCTTTCTTGGTCAGTAAAACCGTAGGCTTTTGCTTGTTGCTCCATCGCTTCCATAAATAAGAAAAAATAAGCCGGTGCAGAGCCTGCAACCGCGATAATGTTATTAATTTTATCTTCAGTGTCGAGCCAAATACTTTTACCAACAGCGTTAGTAATTTTTTCGGCATTAACTTTTTGCTCTGCAGTGACTTCACTAGAGGCAAATAAACCACTCATACCAAGACCAAGCTGTGATGGTGTATTAGGCATTACGCGTACAACAGGTGCAGAGCTTGTGCTTTGCTCTGTTGCTAGCGCAGATTGTATTTGCGCAACCGTTGTACCGGCAGCTACAGAAATAAACAGTTTACCTTCAATAGTGATTGCTTGGCTTATTTGCTGACAAACATCACCTATAAAGTGTGGTTTAACACAAAGCACAATAATATTAGCGAACTCACTTGCTTTGATGTTATCACTGGTGTGTAAAACACCAAATTCGTTTGATAAATCAAGCCTTTTTGCTTCAGAAGGATTTGCAACGATAATATTTTCTGGGGTAATACCAGAATTAACTAAACCAATAATAATAGCGCGTGCCATATTACCAGCACCTATAAAGGCAATTTTATTCATAAGAGTTTTTTCCTATTAACGATTAAATTTTATTTGCGCGAGCACCAAAAATAGCTGTGCCAATTCTTACCATGGTTGAGCCGTGTGCCACAGCAATATCTAAATCATCCGACATGCCAAGAGAAAGAGTGTCAACACTAGGGTATTGTTGTTTTAGTTCGATAAATAATTGCTGCATTTGTTCATAACAAGCCTTTGGCGCATTTTTTTCAGGCACAGCCATTAAGCCGCGCAAGGTTAGCTTATCACAGTTATCAACTATTTTAGCGAGAGAAAAAACGTCTTCAACATTGACACCTGATTTAGACGCTTCATTACTGATATTCACTTGTAAACAAATGTTTAGCGGCGTATTGTTATCATTATCATCTTGCAAGTGTTGGTTTAAACGCAGTGCTATTTTCTCTCTATCGACACTATGAACCCAAGCAAAATTACTGGCAATTTGTTTCGTTTTATTTGATTGAATAGGACCAATAAAGTGCCAAGTTAACTCTGGTAAATGCGCTAATATTGCTATTTTATCGACTGCTTCTTGCAGATAATTTTCACCAAAATCATGTTGTCCTGCTAAATATGCCTGTTCAATAAGTGTTGCAGGTTTAGTTTTACTTACCGCCAGTAATAATACAGGTGAAGACGGTATTAATTCTGATGAGTTAGACGGCGTTATTCGCCCACTCTTTTGGCAAGCCTGTGCTATTTGGCGCTTAATGGTCTCAATATTGTTTTTAATGGTTGTCATAGGGTTTATGCTAAATTATGTTAATTTACGTTGTTATGTGAGAAGTATAACCTATTAGGTTATCACCTTTTAACCATTACCTGTAGACAGTACCTTTAGATCATACTTCGATAAGTTATTACTCGCAGCAATGTGCAGATAATTAGTGAAAGTAGTATAAAATACTATGTAAATTACTTTACTTACCACTTTTAGCAAAGAGGCTTTTATGGATATTACCGAATTACTCGCATTTAGTGTGCAGCATAACGCATCAGATTTACATTTATCAGCAGGTACGCCACCCGCTATTCGCGTTGATGGAGATGTCCGTAGACTTAATATTCCTGCTTTTGATGCTAAAGATGTTAATGCCTTAGTGTATGACATTATGAATGATCGTCAACGTAAAGAGTATGAAGAAAATTTAGAGGTCGATTTCTCTTTTGAAGTCCCTAATTTAGCACGCTTTAGGGTGAATGCTTTTAATCAAAATAGAGGGCCAGCAGCGGTATTTCGTACTATTCCAAGTAAAGTTATGTCACTTGACGAATTAGGTTGCCCAGAGATATTTCGTGAGATATCAGATATGCCACGTGGTTTAGTGTTAGTTACCGGCCCTACCGGCTCAGGTAAATCAACCACGTTAGCTGCCATGGTTGACTATATTAATGATTATAAACATGATCATATTCTTACCATTGAAGATCCGATAGAGTTTGTCCACGAAAACAAAAAATGTCTTATTAATCAGCGAGAAGTTCACCGTGACACCTTAAGTTTTTCAGCAGCGTTGCGCTCAGCTTTACGTGAAGATCCTGATGTTATACTCGTTGGTGAAATGCGAGATTTAGAAACTATTCGTTTAGCGATGACTGCAGCAGAAACAGGTCATTTAGTTTTTGGTACGTTACATACTACATCAGCACCAAAAACGATTGACCGTATTATTGATGTATTTCCCGGCGAAGAAAAGTCTATGGTTCGCTCCATGTTATCAGAGTCATTGCGAGCGGTTATTTCTCAATGCTTAATTAAAAAAGTTGGTGGTGGTCGAGTTGCTGCTCATGAAATTATGATTGGTGTTCCCGCCATTCGAAACCTTATTCGTGAAGATAAAATCGCCCAAATGTACTCTGCTATTCAAACAGGTATGCAACATGGCATGCAAACGATGGATCAATGTCTACAAAACCTTGTTAACCGAGGTATTATTACCAAACAAGATGCGATGGAAAAAGCGGTTGATAAAAATCAATTTTCAGGTTTTTAACGGTTGCTGAATTCGCCAAGTGAATTAGATGTAATAAAGGATACTAAATGAAGTTACATGATTTATTAGAAAAAATGGTAGCACAAGGTGCCTCTGATATGTTCGTTACGGCTAAACTTGCCGTCAGTGCTAAAATAAATGGTGAATTACAGCCTATAGATGAGGAAGTATTAACGGCTGAGCAGTCTATAGCGCTAGTGCATGACGCCATGAATGAGAAGCAAAAACAACAGTTTAATAATGAAAAAGAATGTAACTTTGCTATTGAAATTGATGGCATTGGTCGTTTTCGTATTTCTGCTTTTTGGCAACGTGATATGGCGGGTATGGTTGTACGCCGTATTGTTACACAAATCCCTGATGTTGATGATTTAGGTTTACCGCCAATCCTTAAAGAAATTGTTATGTCTAAACGTGGTTTAGTGCTGTTTGTTGGTGGTACAGGTACCGGTAAATCGACTTCTATGGCTTCACTAATAGGTTATCGTAACCGTAACTCTTATGGACATATTCTTACTATTGAAGATCCGGTAGAGTTTGTGCATGAGCATGGTAAAAGTATGATTACCCAGCGAGAAGTAGGTTTAGATACCATCTCTTTCGATGCTGCCTTGCAAAGTTCATTACGACAAGCACCTGATGTTATTTTAATTGGTGAAATTCGTAATCAAGAAATAATGGAACACGCACTAAGTTTTGCTGAAACAGGTCATTTGTGTATTGCGACCTTACATGCCAATAATGCTAACCAAGCAATAGATCGTATTATGCACCTTGTACCAGCGGACCAACACGGTAAATTACTATTTGATTTAGCATTAAACTTACGCGGTATTATTGCTCAGCAACTGGTGCCAACTAAAGATGGTAATAGCCGAGTAGCAGTTATTGAAGTGTTACTTAATAGCCCTTACATTAGTGAACTTATCAAAAAGGGTGACATTAGTAGTATTAAAGAGATCATGGAAAAATCGAAAGAATTGGGTATGCAAACGTTTGACCAAGCACTGTTTAGTCATTATCAAAATGGTATTATTACTTATGCCGATGCATTACATCATGCTGATTCACCAAATGACCTACGCTTAATGATTAAATTGCACAGCAATGAACAAGGAGGTACAGGCGGCTTATCGGGTGTGACCTTGGATGGTCTAGACTTAGATAATAGTTAGCTGTAGTGCATAATAACAAAACAGCGAGTAACTTTATCATAAGTCACTCGCTGTTTTGTTATGAATGCTGACACCAATCCAATCAATTATCGATATTTAATTTACTTAGCGTTTTGACTACTTTATCGATGAAATATTGCCAACATAATAATAAATTGTCCAAGTAGTAGAAAATAATCCGGAGGTTGGTACTAAGTGTGTTGAAAAAGTCAGCTTTTCATTAGCTTTGACATCACTGTGAGTAAATGTAGTCTTCATTCCTTCATCATGAATGCGGTTGCTTTCTACTAATTGCCACTGCTCACCTAAACATTGTTGGGTAGTCTCTTTAGCATTTTGATAATACTTTCTAGCTGCTTGCTCATTTGGCGCGATTAAGTTACACGAATAAGTGCTTTGTGCTTCACCCCATGAAAATACTTGGCAGTTCTTACCAAAAAGTTGATATTTTGCTTTCCAACTATTACTCGCTCTAGCTTTTATTTTTATTTCTTTTAATTGATTAAAGTCATCATGGTAAGCGCTTTTAAGTAATTCAAGTTTACTACAAGGGTTAGTTGTAGGCATGATGTTAGTGGTTATCTTAGTATTTTGATTAGCGCAACTCGCTAATAAAACACTAGAAAGGATAAGGGAATACTTTGTATATGATTTCATAAAACTATATCAGCCTGACGTAAAATTTTAAGATAAAAAGATCTTATACCCAATTGGTATTATTAACGATGTTACAGAGTTTTACCGCTTTTTCCTAGTTTAGATAAACGCTTGTTTATAACTAATCTGTTTGCTAATCGTTTATTATCACTTTCTGGATGGCTAATCGACTAAAAGAATAATGTTTTAGTGAGGTAAATAGCTTAAAATAATGCCATTATTAGCAAGCTATAGACTAAAATTAATGTTTTCCATCGCACCGTTAACCACTGCTTCCTCAGCATTCATACAAAAAAAAATTGATAATAAAACTAAGCCTTTAGGCGCCTTAGGCGCGTTGGAGCTACTTGCGCTGCAACTGGCTTTACTGACAGAGCAAAGAGAAAAAAATAAAGCCGCTGCTTGGCGTACTCATCAGATCAGCATAAATAAACCGAGCATGTTAATTTTTGCTGGCGATCACGGCATTAATGAAGAAAAGCTCAGTATTGCGCCTAGCGCAGTGACTCAACAAATGGTGCTTAATTTTTTACATGGTGGTGCGGCGATAAATTGTTTTTGCCAAAGTAATGATATTGCGTTAACGGTTATTGATTGCGGTATATTACAAGCCATTAATGCTAATGATATTGCTGATATCAACAGTAAGGCTACCAATAACAAAGCTGTTAATGACACAGCGATGGCTGTTGAATTGATTGAGCAACGCCTTGGAGCAGGTACAGAAAATTTTTCAGTTAAGGCGGCTATGACTGGCGCCCAGTTAGCGCAAGGCTTTGCTTATGGAGAAAAATTAGTTAAAGATAAAGTTAATCAAGGTGTTGAATTGTTATTGTTAGGTGAAATGGGGATTGCTAATACGAGCTCTGCCTCGGCATTAATGGCCGCGTTAACCTCATATAGCGTTGAGCAATGTGTGGGGCGTGGTACTGGCATAACCGATGAACAATTAGTTAATAAAGTAGCGATAATTACCAAAGCCTTACAACGAGTTGCTGATAAAAGCAGTAGCTTACCGCGTGTGAATCAGCAAGAAGTGACAACAATTTTAGCTGAATTAGGTGGTTTTGAAATAGTACAAATGGTTGCCGCTATTTTATCAGCGGCAGCGGCTAATATCGCTATTGTGATTGATGGTTTTATTGTCAGTGTTGCGGCATTAGTTGCGGTGCGGTTAAATAAAAACGTTGCAGATTACTTTATTTTTGCTCATGTTTCTCAAGAAAAAGCGCATCAATTATTACTTAAAGAGCTAATGGCTGCGCAAACGTTTAGCGACACTAAGGTACAGCCCTTATTAAGCTTAGGTTTGTGTTTAGGCGAGGGCACAGGTGCCGCACTTGCTCTACCGCTAATAAAAGCAGCAGCAAGTTTTTATAATAATATGGCTAGCTTTGAAAGTGCAGGAGTAACGGTATGAGTATGGCGATAACTAGCCAGCTAAAAGAGAAAATAGCTATTCAACTAAATTTATTTTACTTAGCGTTAAGTTTTTTTACTCGCTTACCTGTACCCAAAACAATGCATTACTCAGAGACTTTGTTAAATAAAGCTAACCGATACTTCTCTTTTGTTGGCCTAGTTACGGGCTTATTTCTTGGCTTAAGTTATGTCATTTTTAGTACTTTTTTACCCACTAATATCGCGATATTATTAACCATGGCGGTAAGTTTATTATTAACCGGTGCGTTTCATGAAGATGGTTTAGCTGATATGGCAGACGGTATCGGCGGGGCTTTTACCGTTGAAAAACGTTTAACCATTATGAAAGATAGTCGTATTGGTACTTATGGTACGGTGACTTTATTAATAAGCTTGTTATTAAAATTTACTTTACTAGTAACAATAGCAAATCATGATGGTAACTACTTACTTTTAGCTATTTTTTTAGCTGAAAGTTTATCTAGAGCTGTCGCCGGTAGTCTTATTTCAGCGATGCCTTATGTTACTGACATTGAACAAAGTAAAAGTAAGCCTTTAGCGCAAGCACAATCTTTATCTGAGCTGACCCTGTTAATCTTAGTCGCAGCTATCCCATTGATGTTTTATCCAAGCGATATTATTTTTACTTTAGTCATGGTGTTATTGTTTTTTCGTTACTTATTTAAACACTGGCTTATCGACAGATTAGGTGGTTTTACCGGTGACTGTTTAGGTGCTGCTCAACAAATTTCAGAGTTACTGATTTACTTAACACTCGTTGCCTATATCGACAATGATGCACTATTAGCTGCTACATTAGCTGGTTCTATAACATGATTCATTTTATTTTAGGTGGTGCTCGCTCAGGTAAGTCGAGCTTTGGTGAGCAACAAGCGTTAGCATTGGCTAATAAACAAGGAAAGTCGGCGGTATATATTGCTACGGCAACCGCATTTGATGCTGAAATGACTAGCCGAATTGCTCAGCATCAAGGGGATAGAGGTGATAATTGGCAGTTAATTGAGTGTCCGTTAACACTGGCTGATACAGTAAATACACTTGATCACCATCAGGTGTATTTAGTTGATTGCTTAACATTATGGTTGAATAATCAACTCTATGCTGCTCACGAAGCAAGCCGTGTTGAGCAAAGTCTACATCTACAAACACAAATTGATAAATTAGTGAGTTGTTTAGCTAAGTTCAATGACGATCCCGATAGCAATATCATCATTGTTAGTAACGAAATAGGTTTAGGGGTGATCCCTATGGGTGAATCGACTCGCTTATACGTGGATTATTGTGGTTGGTTAAATCAAAAAGTTGCTGCTATTGCCGATAACGTTACCTTAGTTACCGCGGGTATTCCACTGGCGCTAAAAAGTGAACATAAAAAGTGAACATAAAAAGTGAACATAAAAAGTGAACATAAAAAGTGAACATGTACAATAAATTATGATTGAAATTGATTTAATAAGACACGTTAAAGTGGTCGGTAAACCGGCTTTATATGGTTGTACTGATATTGCGCCTATCGCGTCAGAAAATGCCGGCTTACTTAATCGTTTACTCACGCAACAACAAACTAATCAAGCTTATCAAGCTGTTGTTTGCTCGCCGCTAAGTCGTTGTCATACTGTAGCGAAACAGTTTGCTAGCTTGTGCCAATTACCGTTAGCCTTATCATCTGATTTACAAGAAATGAATTTTGGCTGTTTTGACGGTGTACCATTTGATGACCTTGTGTTTGACGATCTTAGCGCTGATAAGCAGACCTTTGAAGAAAATACTGTTAAGGAAAACGTTTTTAAGAAAAGTACTCTTAAAGACACTTTTACTGAAAATAAGTTGCCTTGGTCGCAACTGGAAGCCTTTTTCCATGCTCCGGCTGAAATAGTGTTACCTGGTGCTGAAACGTTATCCGATTTTCACCAACGCGTAATACTTGCATGGAATCAATTAATAGCACAGCAAGTCGCTATGGTCGCTAAACAAAAAGTAACGCGTGTACAGGCTCAAGAGTCTGTACAGCAAAGTACGCTAAAGCCTAGGCGACTATTGCTTATAGCGCATGGCGGCGTTATTCGGATGATTTTAGCGCATATATTGCAGTTAAACTGGCAACAAGCCAGTTGGCATCAAAAACTACAGCTTGCACATGGCAGTCTTTCACGGGTATTAATTAGTCAGCCTTACCAAGCTAGCCATCATGATCATCAAAATTTTAATCAACAGTTTCATCAACAAGTGACGAGCATTGCTATGCCGTTTCTTGAGGGAATACAATGACAGCTCAACCAATCACAACCAATAAACGCAAAGTTAATCAAAGCAAAGTCAGCCAAACCTTGATGATACAAGGCACTACCTCAGATGCCGGCAAAACAACATTAGTGGCTGGACTGTGTCGTGTATTTGCTGATTTAAAGGTGAAAGTAGCACCTTTTAAACCACAAAATATGGCACTTAATAGCGCGGTAACTCCCTGTGGTGGTGAAATTGGACGAGCACAGGCTTTGCAGGCAAAAGCAGCACGCTTAGCGTTAAATGTCGATTTTAATCCTATATTGCTTAAACCTAATAGTGATACCGGTGCGCAAGTTATTGTCCATGGTAAAGCACTTACCCATAAAAAATCGTCGAATATGGAAGCGAGCGAATACCAAGATTATAAAAAAATTGCCATGCAAGCGGTACTTAGCTCGCATCAGCGATTAACGCAGCAGTATGACTTAGTCATTGTTGAAGGCGCGGGAAGTCCAGCAGAAATAAACTTACGTGAAGGTGATGTTGCTAATATGGGCTTTGCTGAAGCAGTAAATTGCCCTGTGTTAATTATTGCTGATATTGATAAGGGCGGGGTTTTTGCGCAACTTGTCGGTACCTTAATGCTGTTGTCACCCTCAGAGCAAAACCGAGTCGTTGGTTTTGTCATTAACCGTTTTCGTGGTGATATTAACTTACTGGAATCTGGATTGAGATGGTTAGAAGAAAAAACCAATAAACCTGTGCTCGGTGTTTTGCCTTATTTGCATGGCTTAGATATTTCATCTGAAGATGCGCTTATTACTAAGCAAGAGTCAGCTAAGCAAGAGTCAGCTAAGCAAGAGTCAGCTAAGCAAGAGTCAGCTAAGCAAGAGAGCACTGACCCGTTATTAAGCAAGCCAAGCCAAGCTAAGGTACGTATTGTCGTTTTAGTTTACCCACACATGAGTAATCATACTGATTTTGATGCGCTGCGCCATCATCAAGATATTGATTGTCAGTTCCTCTTTGCTAAAGGTTCGGCCGGTGAGAGTAACGTTGAAAAAATAGCGATCCCTAGCTGCGATCTTATTATTTTACCAGGCAGTAAAAATGTTAGAAGTGATCTTGAGTTTTTACACCAACGTGGTTGGCATGACGATATAGCCAAACATTTACGTTATCAAGGTAAGGTCATTGGTATTTGTGGTGGTTATCAAATGTTAGGGGAGTTGATTGAAGACCCTACAGGGATAGAAGGTCAAGCGGGTATAAGTAAAGGCTTGGGCTATTTTCCTATAACGACAATGCTACAAGTAGAAAAAACGTTAACGAATGTTACTGGCTTATTGAAACTTGCCGGACAAAGCGTTGATATTAAAGGTTATGAAATTCATGCCGGTGTTAGTACCTTACTCAACAATACTACTCAAAAACTCGCCCCATTATTGGTTGATACTAAAGAAAGGCACGATGGACTGTTAAGTGATGACGGACACATTGCGGGTTGTTATTTACATGGTTTATTTGACCAACCCGCAGCATTACAACTTTTTATGCAGTGGCTTGGTTATCAGGTAAGCGAAGGGATAAGTGTTGCAGCACTTGAAGAGCAAGCGATTGAACGTGTAAGTAAAGCGTGCCAAACACATTTAGATATGGAAAAAATTAAACACATCGTTACACAATGGTACACTTAACCACAATTTTATAAAGGGTATGTTCTGCTGTAATGATCTACATCAATGGCTGGTTATGTCTATTTGCTAAAATTATATGACTGAATCTATGACTGATAATGTTATCAGTTATTAGCAAATAAATTAGCTAACGAATAATACCAACTTGATTAAATTTCTTTCCTGAACAGCGCTATGGTCGGTGTGCAATAACAAGGCGAATTTATTTCGGTTTAGTCATTCTACATCAAATAAATTTAACGCGGTTAGTGTGCATAGAGCAAGCTCCCAAGGGCGAGTACCTAATACAAGGTAAAGGCTTACAGGCGACGTTATTGATTTTGACAAGGATGCTACACGGAGCTAGCTTATTAGATAATACAGGAGCACATTCTCCTGAATAACCATGCTCTTCAATCAAAGCCTTGCCGCTTAACCTTTTAATTCTCGCTGAGTGGGAAAGCACTTAATCAACTTGGTATAACTAAGGAATACCGTTAATGTCGAGTTTAACAAAAACCCCTATTTTCAACAATAAGCACCAGAGCAACACAGATAGTGAGCAAATACAGGGTAAACCGATTGTTTATTCTTGCTCTGGTTGCTCAAACCTTGCACAAATGGCCCATAATATCTCATTAACACTTGATAGTGACGGTATTGCCCAAATGTCTTGTGTCGCTGGCGTTATCGCTAACATTGAGCCTATTATCGCGCTGGCAAGATCAGGTCGACCTATTATTGCACTCGATGGATGTCAGCTAGCTTGTGCTAAGACTTGTTTAGATAAAAGTGATATTAAAATAGATCATTACTTTAATATTGGTGACTTAGGATTTGATAAGCGTGATAAACACCATGACTCACTAACTGAAAATAGCATCGCCATGAAAAGTATTTATAGCAGGTTGATGCAAGCCGGCATTAGTTTTGTGCAATAACTTTTTGACTGACTTATATTATCGCTATAACCGTAAATCAGCGGGGTTATAACATACACTGCCCAGTTAACTAAAAAGTTAAGTTGAGCAGCTTGTTTGTGTGTTTTCTTTTAGGCATCTTTTTCTAAAAAAGGTGCATATTGGCTATTTTTACCTAGTACAGCTTGGCTACCTTTTAAAGAAAAATTATAACCACATAAAGAAAAGTTACCGCGAAAGGCTAGTGCTTGTATTAACTCTTTGCTATCAAGGGGGGAAAAACTGGCAAAATAATCACTGCCATTATCAACTAACACACCGATAGGACGTATAGCCTCGCCTTTATTGAAGCTAATAGTCTGACAACTTTTATCTCCGCTACCTGATAGCAAAGACCAAAGCTGCCCATTAGCAGCTTGATCAGCTTTCCAATGAATTATAATACCTTGATATACCGATAAGTATAAATTGAAATTATCTGGCATCATCAATAAATGTTTTTTATTGGAGACAATGTTTTTTATCGCGTTTTCACCTGCGGCATTAGCCGATATACTGTTCGAAAAATTGTTAGTTATGTCACTTTCAGCGCCAGATGAATTTTGCGCTGACGTTAATTTTTCATGACTACTATCTGACGGGCTAATAGCGTTAAAAGCACTCATTACTATGATGGTCAGTGCAATAAGAGTCACACCTGCGATAGCGCTCAGTTGAAAGTTACGATTACCGAGTAGCTTTAAGCGAATAAGCTCGCCAATATCAGTCTTTTTATTATGCCAGTTGTTATGACTATTACTATTTAGGCTACCATCACTTAGGTTATCACTTACTTGTTCAGTATTAACCACGTTTTGTTCTGTGGTTACGCTACGTTGCCCCGTGCTAAAGTCTTCGCTATAACATTGCTCACCAGTACTTTGAGTCATGAGTGTTGGCTCAATACGTACTTTATGACTTTGTACCGTATCGGATTTTTTAATATGGTCACTTAAGTTAACAGGGCCGTAATAGCCCAAAATATAATGTTTATCAGCGACTTTACTATTACTTGGGTAAGTCAGTAGTAATGCACAAATTAGGGCAGGCAATATTAATAAATAATAACTACTATTATTTTCTATTAATAAGGTCAGTAAGCCAGTCAATAAAAATAGCCCCGCTAGTACTAACTGCCATTTTTTAGTGATATCGGCGTCTCGTAAGCGACGTGTAGTACTAAAAAATATAACGATTGTTAAGAGTAATAACACAATGAAATTAAGGGTGAAGTCACTAAAAAGTAGTGTTGAGGTAACGATGAAGCTTATAAAAGCAACCAGTGAGGTAACAAAAAAACGATGACGGTTATCAAAGCCTTTAAGACAAAAAATAGCATATAAAAACGGCACGAAAACTCCAATAAATAAGTTAAGTTAGATGTTTTATCTATTAATTTAACACCTAACTGTGATTAGTATTTCCTTATGATGAGCATTACCTAATGAGTCATTAACTGTTGATTAGCACAACTAAAGATCTAATTCACTCTATAGGCAGGTAAGTCTACTTTTTCTAGCTTTAAGCCATATAGCGACAGGGAACCTTGATTATTTGATTCACCGTCACCGCTAAAGTCAAAGTCAAAAATACTATAAATACAAAGACCATGTTGTTTAGAAAAGTTAACTCTACTGGAACGTCTTGCTAATGAAATAAACTGTAAAGCATTATTGTTACAATAACGCTGTATATGACGTTGTGCTGATTCAGAAACTTGCCTTAAGTAAACGAAGTACCAGCAAAATAAGCAAAAAAGCAATAAATAATAAATATTTTCCATAAACATAAGACCTAAACATTAATAAAGCAGTATTTACGTATGAGTAAATAACTGCCCGATAGCTTGTGTAAGTGCCGCAGAGCGCTGCTCACTACGAATACAGGTAAAAGCGACGGGTCTAATCAGTGGTATGGTCACCAAGTCTTTAAATATACTGGTAAACATGGTTAAGTCGTTATTTTTCAATAAATGTTCAAAATAACTCATCAGTATTTTTTCATCTGCTAGCGCCTGCCAGCATCGACTTGACAGTGTAATTAATAACTCGCTATTTACGTGAGGGTTATTTAACAACGTTTCAACTATTGCTTTGACATGAATATGACCGCTATTAGCAGCTAATGCGCGTAATAATTGCGTTGCTTTTGTGTTTATGTCAGTGGTATTAACTAAGGTCTTAGCTAAGATATCAACTAAGGCATCAACTAATGCCACATCGTATTGTTCGTTTTCTAGAGCACTGCAAACGGGTGACAATACTTCTTCAGGTAAATGCGGCAGTGCTTTTAATAATAACTCACTGTGGTTATCTTGCTTTATTCTAGCAATAAAGTCTGTAATACCTTGTACGCCAACATTTTGCCAGTTATTCCAGTTAGATTCATTGCTTAAGTATTGTTTAAACGGTGAGAAAAATTCACTAGGCAGTTGTTTCAAATCTACTTTAATTTTGCTATTTAAACTGGCTAGTTTATATTGCGCTGGCGTGAAAAGGTAAGGGTTACTACTGAGTAACTCTTCTTGCTTTTTAGAGGTTTCTTGCGTTAAATCAGCACCAAGTGCTTCGATAATAATAGCGATAAAGTGATTTCTTGCCCCTTGATTTAACAAACCACGTTCGTCAAGCGGTAATTTTAATAACCATAAGTAAGGTTGCGCGGCTTTTTTTTGCCAAAAGGCAATAGCAATACAAGCATGTCCTTGAGCAGGGGTGGGGTAGGGTAATTGATTTAATTCTACCTTTTCAAATTGCTCTTTCGGTAACTTAGTCACTAGTCGGCCAATATCATAAAGTCGATATTGTGAGCCCGAAAGCTTAAGTAATTCTGATAAGGTGGCTATGTTTGTTGTTGGCATGGTATTAGTCATAAAGTCAAAAATATTGCTGCTTGTTATAGCGTCTCATTATAAGGATAATGGCGACATTAACATAGTAAAACAATTTTCTTAACTATTTCATTAACCATTTTCCCTTAACTTTTGGGGAAGTTATTCACCTTGGCCATGCATTTACGATGATAAAAACAGTCTTGCAAAATATCACCACTTTACTTGAGGCGTTAACGAGAGAATTAATTTCACTACACCTGTGGCAGGTAAAAACCCCAAGTGTTGCTGAGCTTACTAGTCGCGCACCTTTTTGCTGTGATACCTTAGCGTTTGAGCAATGGTTACAGTTTATCTTTATTCCCAAGTTGACATTGATGATAACTGAGCAACAAACATTACCGTCAACAATCGCGCTAACGCCGATGGCAGAAGAAGCGTTTAAGCACTTAGCTAGCAATAATGAAGCGTTACTTGAGGTCATCCTAAAAATAGATCACACCTTAACGATGCAGGGTAAGTAAAAAATGAGTACTTTACATAATGCGACGCCTGTAAGTATTGTAGACATTATTGATACTACCGATAATGAGCCAGAAAAGCCGGTGCTTGATATTCTCTATCAAGACGAATTTATGGTAGCGGTGAATAAACCTGCGGGGTTATTTGTACATAGAAGTTATATGGACAGAGATGAAATTTATTTTGCCTTGCAATTAGTGCGTGACCAAATTGGTCAGTATGTTTATCCGGTTCATCGCTTAGATAGACCAACCTCTGGCGTATTACTTTTTGCCTTAACAAAAGCGGTGGCGACTAAGTTAAGTGAGGCTTTTGCGAATAAAAGTCGACAAGTAAGACTTACGTCAGAGTTAAGCGTTGAGCTAGCTGACAACATTGACCTTGCTGAAAACACAATGACCGAGTCGAGTATAACCAAGGCTATCAATAGCAATAAAAACAGCAATGGTGTAAGCGGTGTTGGTGATGTTATTAGTGAAGAGCTAGCTATGGAGAAAACGTACTATGCGTTAGTACGCGGTCATTTAGCGATACCGTCGGGTTTGATTAATCATCCACTGAAAGAAAAATTAGATAAGTTGGGAGATAAGCATGTTAATCCTGATAAGCCGGCACAATCGGCGCAGAGTTATTATCAAGTAAAACAGCAAGCGAGTTTGCCTATTAAAGTCGGTAAGTTTGATAGCGTGCGCTATTCTTTGGTTGAGATACGCCCAGTCACCGGGAGGCGACATCAAATTCGCCGTCACTTAGCGCATTTGCGTCACCCTATTTTGGGGGATATAAATTATGGAGATAATAAACAAAATCCTTTTTTTATCGAACACTTTGGTTTTAAAAGGTTAATGCTGATCGCTAAGTCATTAGCATTTAATCACCCCATTACCCATAAAAGAATCGTCATTACAGCGCCATTTGATCAGCAATGGCAGCAAGTGTTTACTGAGTGCCAATGGCCGGTAATCATTTAGGTATTTCTAGGGAAACATTAACTATTGACGACTACTTTATTTGAAATGCTGTTAAAAAGTATCTTAGGTAAAGTGATAGTTTTTACTAGGCGTTATTATTTCAGGCAAGGGAATATCCCAATGTTGTACGGGCACCTTGTCTACTCGTTGACAATTATGGGCAAGGCCAATGGGATAAAGCTTACTTAACTGCCAGTTCACTAAGCTTCTGTCATAAAAGCCGCCACCCATACCTAACCTTGCACCAGTGCGGTCAAAAGCCACCAAAGGCGTAAAAATAACATCAAGTTGCTCTAGTGGACACACTGTAGTGACATCGAGTTTTGGTTCTAAAATACCATAATTATTTTGAACGAGTTTGGTATTTTCGTTGTATTGTAAAAAAAGTAAATTACCTGGGCTAAAAGGGTGAATGACGGGTAAGTAAACCTCCTTTTGTTGTTGCCAGCACCACTCAATAACGTTTGTCGTTGATAACTCACCGTCGTTGCTTAAGTAAATGGCAATACGCTTAGCTTGTTGAACTTTACTATGCTTTGATAATTTGGCTGTTAACGCTTGGGCAGCATTAGTTTGCTCAGAGGTTGATAGCGCGTTACGGCGCTGTCTAATTTCTTTTCGCAACAATGTACGGCTATTCATAAAGTGGACCACCTTAGCTAAACTATTCTTAACTACTCAGCTATTATAGAAATATAAAAAAGCTGACAGATTACGCTGCCAGCTTAGTATTATTGGGTAAGGTAAACAATAGCGAGTTACCTATACATTAACTATACATTAACTATATATTAGTCCATTAACTATGCTTTTCAGTGATGCCTTCGTGAGTTGCTGTCACGGCTAACTCTTCTTCGATTTTTTCATCTAAGTCATCAGTATGAGCACCTTCAGCGCCATGCATCCATTCTACTAATTTACCGGCAGATAAAAAGATAATTGCCCCAGTAATTAAGGCTGCAAGACCAACCCCCATAAAGATATTAGCCGCATTATCAACCATTTCTTGACCTTCACCAACAAATGAACCAATAAAACCGGCTAACTTATTAGACAAGGCGGTAAACAAGAACCAAATACCCATTAACACCGAGGTGAATTTAAGCGGCGCTAATTTAGTTACCATTGATAAACCAATAGGTGATAAACATAACTCACCTAGGGTATGAAATAGGTAAGCAAAAACGAGGAATAGCATACTGACTTTTACGGTTACATCACCACCTTGTACCATAGTTGCCCAGAGCATAACGAAGAAACCTAAGGCTAAAAAAACCATCGCTAGTGCAAATTTTTTCGGTGAAGTAGGTTCATTTGACCCCATTTTAATCCACACCGAGGCAACCAGCGGCGCTAGCATAATAATGAACAGCGCATTTAACGACTGAAAAGACGATGCTGCGACTTCAAAACCAAAAATAGTACGGTCGGTAAAGTCAGAGGCATAAATAGTAAATAAACCGCCAGCTTGTTCAAAGCCCGCCCAGAAAATTACTGAGAACATACTCATAATTAAGATAACTTTCATGCGATCTATATCTTGAGAAGTAACAGGGGCGTGTGCTTTAGTGTCTCCTTTAGTACGTTTAGCAGAGGGGACAACACCAATATCACCTAAGTATTTATTGGCTAGTGTTATCTGTAGTGCTAAGCCAATTAACATACCGCAACCAGCTAAGATAAAGCCATAATGCCAGTTAACTTGCTCACCTAGAACGCCGACAGTAATAGGGGCTAAGAAACCACCTAAATTAATACCCATGTAGAAAATAGTAAAAGCACCATCACGTCGGTGATCGCCTTCTTTGTATAAATCGCCAACTAAACTTGAAACGTTAGCTTTAAATAAGCCATTACCAATAATAATAAGCGCTAAGCCAATATAAAAGACAGTCTCTTCCATGCCGACAATCATTGACTTGGGAATACCTAAGGTAAAGTAGCCTAAAGAAAAGATAAGGCCGCCCCAAATAATCGCTCTTCGTTGACCAATATAGTTATCAGCTAACCAACCACCAAGCACAGGTGTTAAGTATACAGCCATGGTAAAGGTACCGTATAAACTTAATGCTTGCGCTGGAGTCCAACCAAAACCACCGTCTTGTACAGAAGCGACTAAGTACAGTACTAATAAAGCACGCATACCGTAGTAACCAAAACGCTCCCACATTTCAGTACCAAATAAAAGGAAAAGTCCTTTCGGGTGGCCAAATAGCGTACCCGCATTAGGTTGAGTCATATAGTAATCCTAGATTTTGTTTTTGTTTTATTGAAAAATTTAATACTAAGTTGCCTTTTGTAGTAAAAAATTAGTAAAGAAAGAGTTATACCCGTGTGAACAAATAAAGGCAAGTTTTGCTGTAAATCAATGCTCGCCTTGCTTTGAGAGCTGTAGAGAAATGTTTCCTGGTGCTGATAACGCCATCATGGTAATGACTAGCTCTGTTAATATATTGTTTGCATCATCGGTTACTGATAAACTTCGTCGTCACTAAATTTTACAAAATTAAGCTGGGTAAAAAATTAAGCTGGGTAATTAAGTGCAATGAGTACGTTGAGTGCTTTTGACGATATTATCGAGCTTTATATATTCAATATGACTGCATAACAATTTAGTGAATAATTTTTAGTTAATGATTAGCTTCTTGATATTGTTCAGGGACGGCTAGAAGCTTTTAGCTTAAATATATAAGCTACAGCTATATATAGGAATAAGTACAAAATGATAACCGCCATAAGACTGTTTATGAAAAATGATACGATGAATCTGCTACGTCTACGTTCGCTTGTTACGATTTTATTCGTACTGACTTTTGCTAATCTCCCCATAAACGCATTTGCTTATGCGCAAGTAAGTCAGCAGCAAATAGAACAATTTCAAAAACTCCCTCTTGCACAGCAAGAACAAATTGCTAAAAGTATGGGGGTTGATTTAAATAGCATAAAAGGGCAGTTATCTACTGGCGGCTTAGAGGAAGAAATAAAAAATACCGAGACCTTCCCAAGGGGAACTCAATTTGATGCTGAAGGTGAGCCAATGCTTGATGCTGAAGGTGAGCCAATCCTGAGTGAACAAGAAAAGGCAAAAATTAAAGCGCGCGCAGAAAGCGATGAGTTACAACCCTTTGGTTATGATGTTTTTGCAAATGCGCCCCAAACGTTTGCACCCATGATGGATATTGCCATCCCTGCTAATTATATCATCGGCCCAGGTGATAAAATATCTATTCAAGTTTTTGGTAAAGAAAAAGAGGAACTTGAACTGCAAGTGAATCGCCAAGGGCAAGTTATTTTTCCCGCTCATGGTCCTTTTACCGTCTCAGGCTTATCATTTAACGAAATGAAGCGTTTATTAACCGCGCGTATTAAAGAAAAAATTATTGGCGTTGATGTGGTTATTGGTATGTCGTCGTTACGCTCGATGCGTGTTTTTGTTTTAGGTGATGCATATAAACCAGGGCCTTATACGTTAAGTTCATTATCGAGCATTACCCATGCTATTTTTGCTGCTGGTGGTATTAGCGATATTGGTTCACTACGTACTATTGAGCTTAAACGTGGCGGTAAGTTAGTTACCACATTAGATTTATATGACCTGTTAATTAAAGGTGACTCAAGTAACGATGTGTTATTACAATCTGGCGATGTAGTCTTTATTGCACCTAAAGGGAATACTATTAGCGTTGGAGGTGAGGTTAGACGTCCCGCTATTTATGAATTAAGTGACAATGAAAACTTTAAAGATGTGTTAGCCATGTCAGGTGGTTTATTACCGACTGCCTTTTCGAAAAAAAGTCGAATCGAGCGCTATAATCAAGACGCTTTACGTACGGTTATTAATGTTGATTTAACTAACGCGAAGGATTTAGCTAAAAAAGCGCAAGCAGGTGATGCTGTTTATGTGATGAAAGCCGCTGAGATGTTTGAACAATCTATCACAGTGATTGGCGCGGTAACTCGTCCAGGCAAATATCAATGGCAAACCGGTCAACGTATTACCGATGTGTTTCCTACGATTGATTCTCACCTTTTACGCTCAGCCGATCTTAACTACGCTATTGTCGTACGTGAAATAGATATTGCTCGTAATATTGAAATACTGCAGTTTGATTTAGCTAATGCTGTCGCAGCGCCTAATTCAAAAAACAACCTTGTGTTACAAGCTAACGATAAAATTTTAATTTTTGCTAATAGTATCGAATCAGTTGATCAGCAAGTCAATGTAAACTCGTTAGCCTTTACTCAACAAAAGCTTTCGGAAAAAGCAAAAGAGCTTGATGTTAAAGATCTCCCCAGCTTTTCTCGCCAACGCTTATTGATGCCGATTATTGAAAAATTAAAACGTCAAGGTAAAGCAGGACAACCGATACAGTTAGTGGAAGCCGATGGCGAAGTGAAATTCCCGGGCGTTTACCCGCTAGCTAAAAATGCTCGCGTAACGGATCTTATTGCCGCCGCGGGTGGCTTAACTGAATCTGCTTATGTAGTTCGCGCTGAAGTAACTCGAAACCAAGTAGTTAATTATAAGGCGCAGCAAACCTCTGTTACGGTAAGTTTAAGTGCCGCTTTAGCTGGCGAAGAAAGTGATAATATCTTGCTGAGTTCAAAAGATCGCTTGAACATTCATCAAATTCCGGCGTGGAGTCAAAATAACGTTGTTGAACTTAGAGGCGAGTTTGTTTTTCCTGGCAAATATACCGTTCGACGTGGTGAAAGTTTAGCGGACTTGATTGCTAAGGCAGGTGGCTTTACAAAATTTGCTCATCAAGAAGGCTCGGTATTTACACGCGTGCAGTTACGCGAACTTGAGCAACAAAACTTATTGAAACTAACGGCTGATTTACGGACAGAAATGGCCTCTAAATCAATGTCTGATAAAAACTATTCACAATCTTATACCGAAGTACAAAAAATGTTGGCCGATATGGCTAATGTTGAGCCAGTTGGTCGTTTAGTTATAGACTTACCTAAAGTGATTAGTGATAAGACTTATGATGTTTTACTTGAAGGTGGTGATGTACTTTACGTACCTACCATGAAAAACTCTATTAACGTCGTGGGTCAAGTCCAAGTCACTTCATCACATATTTACGATGTGAATTTGTCCGCTGAAGATTATTTAGCACAAAGCGGTGGTAGTAAAAAACGTGCAGATGATAGCAGAACTTATATCATCTCTGCTAATGGCAGCATTAAAATGATGGATAGCGGTAATTGGTTTACCAGTGATGCCGGCAATCACTTAAAGCCAGGCGATACTATTGTAGTGCCTCTTGATGCTGAATACATGGACAACCTAGCTCTGTGGAGTAGTGTTACCGGTATCGTTTATAACTCAGCAGTGGCCATTGCGGCTATTAGTGGCATTTAGATAAAAATGTGACTAGCAAGCAGAGCAGCTTCCAGGTAATGATAAGCGTATATTGTTACCTGTGAGTGGTAAATAGACTCGATAGCTTCATTTGAGCGTTTAATTTGATAACTTAATTAGATAACTTAATTAGATAACTTAATTCAATAACTAACTACAATAAATGGACGTAATATGTTGCACTCCTTAGATAACATCAAGCTAGGCATTATAGGCTTAGGTTATGTCGGCTTACCTTTAGCGGTAGAGTTCGGTAAAAAATACCCTACCTTAGGTTTTGATATAAACACCAAGCGTGTTGAAGAATTAAAACAAGGACATGATTTTACCCTTGAAGTGGCCGCAGAAGAGTTGGCTGACTCCGCCTTTATTACTTACTCATCCAATGTTGATGATTTAAAAGACTGTAATATTTATATTGTTACCGTGCCAACGCCTATTGATAAACACAAACAGCCAGATTTAACGCCGTTAGTAAAAGCGAGCGCTATGCTTGCTAAAGTGATTAATAAGGGGGATATCGTTATTTATGAATCAACGGTATATCCTGGTGCGACAGAAGAAGTGTGTTTACCTGAAATTGAGCGCAACTCTGGCCTAGTGTTTAACCAAGACTTTTATGCTGGCTATAGCCCTGAGCGTATTAATCCAGGGGATAAAGAGCACAGAGTCACCACTATTTTAAAAGTAACCTCAGGTTCAACACCTGAAATTAGTGATTTTATTGATAGCTTATATAAATCAATTATTACGGCGGGTACTTATCAAGCATCAAGTATTCAAGTCGCTGAAGCGGCAAAAGTGATTGAAAACACGCAACGTGACCTCAATATTGCTTTGATTAACGAATTAGCCGTTATTTTTAATAAACTTAATATTGATACCGAAGAAGTGCTTAAAGCGGCAGGCACTAAATGGAACTTTTTACCCTTTAGACCAGGCCTTGTTGGCGGACACTGTATTGGTGTTGACCCTTACTACCTAACACACAAAGCACAAGCTATTGGTTATAATCCAGAAGTCATTTTGGCCGGTCGTCGTATTAATGATTCCATGGGCGAGTATGTAGTATCGCAACTTGTGAAAACCATGCTGAAGAGAAAGTTACCGGTGAATGGCGCTAACGTACTGGTGATGGGCTTAACCTTTAAAGAAAATTGCCCTGATGTGCGCAATACTAAAGTTGTCGATATATTAACTGAATTGGCCGAATTTGATATTAATGTTGATGTTTACGACCCTTGGGTAAACCCAGAAGAAGCGAAACATGAATACAATGTAGATTTGATTGCCGCGCCTAAATCAGCCTATTACGATGCGGTTATTTTTGCCGTTGCCCATAATCAATTTAAAGCCTTGTCAGCCAACGACATTAAAGCCATGATGAAAAGTGAGCATGTTATTTACGATTTAAAATATATGCTCGACAAAGAGTTAGCTGATATTCGTTTATAAGTTAAAGCTAAGTTCAAATTAAGTAAACCTAATATATAAGGCACATTTATCTGGTTCTCTAGTTAATTGTGCCTTTTAGTATGTATCAACAACAAGGATTATCTATTCTATGACGCAGTTTCAACAAATTAAACAAACACTTATTAAATCACCTAAAACGTGGTTAATCACCGGTTGTGCCGGCTTTATTGGTTCAAACTTGTTAGAAACACTGTTGTTGTTAAACCAGAAGGTTGTAGGGCTTGATAACTTTGCTACCGGTCATCAGCATAATTTAGATGAAGTACAAACACAGGTTTCTGAGCAGCAATGGACAAATTTTCATTTTGTTAACGGTGATATTCGCCACTTAGAAGATTGTCAAACCGCGTTAAATCATTATGATACAGGTGTTGATTATGTTCTGCACCAAGCGGCATTAGGCTCAGTGCCAAGGTCAATTGCCGACCCGTTATTAACCAATTCAGCCAATATTACTGGTTTTTTAACCATGCTAACTGCAGCGAAAGAAACTAATGTAAAAAGCTTTGTTTATGCTGCATCAAGCTCTACTTACGGTGATCACCCTAGTTTACCTAAAGTTGAAGATACCATAGGTAAGCCACTATCCCCTTATGCAGTCACTAAGTATGTTAACGAGCTTTATGCAGATGTTTTTCATAAAACCTATGGCTTAAACTGTACGGGATTACGTTATTTCAATGTCTTTGGCAAACGACAAGATCCTGATGGTGCTTATGCTGCCGTAATTCCTAAATGGACAGCGGCGATGATAGCTAACGAAGAATTACTTATTAACGGTGATGGTGAAACTAGTCGTGATTTCTGTTTTGTTGAAAATGCCGTACAAGCCAATATTTTAGCGGCAACAGCCAATGATGATGGTAAAAATCAAGTCTATAATGTAGCCTTAGGTGATAGAACAAGCTTAAATACCTTATTTGAAAGCTTAAAATTAGCACTAAAAGCCAATGGTGTAGATTACCAAAAATCACCTATCTACCAAGATTTTAGAGCAGGTGATGTCAGACATTCACAAGCTGATATTAGCAAAGCTAAATCGTTAATTGGTTTTGAACCAGAATTTAAAATTCAGCAGGGTATCGATAAAGCCATGCCTTGGTATATTAAATTTTTGAATTAATACCAATTCTATTAAATTTATTCCCAACTCAGAGCTCTATTAGCGAGCTTAGAACAAACAAAATTTGTTAAGTATAGTTACTCTATATTTCATCAATTTTGTGCTGTTATCAGTTTGCTAATAAGCTCCTAAGGGCCAGTTTAAAAGGCTTACATGCGGCGTTATTGATTTTGACAAGGGAATAACCATTCTCTTCAATCAAAGCCTTGCCTCTAAGCCTTTTAATTCTGGCTGAGTGGGAAATAACTTAATAGACTTGGTATAAATGCTTAAAGTACTTAAAGATAAAACCATTAAAAAGCAGCCTTACTCATAGGCTGCTTTTTTTATTGCTGTAATAAATTTGTCACATAACTGACTTATACTGACTTTATTATTAAATCGCATTCTCTCTATTCAATAAATTACTGATTAGTTTATTGATGATAAGGTTAATTAAGTGGCAGCTCTTACTCGTTCAACCCGTAGTCGTGGGGTTAAAAACTCATTAGCAAAATGGTTAATCACTTTGGGGGGGATAAGTGTTTTATTTACCCTAGTATTAATATTTTTGTATTTACTTTATGTGGTAAAACCCATTTTTGAGTCAGCGAAAATTGAACAAAAAGTAAATATTAGTCTTAATTTAGCTGATAATGAAAATGTATTAGCCAGTGGTGTCGACGAACTCCAAGAGTTGGCATATAAAATCACCAATACCGGCAATATTGATTTTTATCACTTAAAAACCAGTGTTGAACAAGCCACTAATGAGTATAGTGTTGGCGATAAAGCACTGTCTACATCGTTATTTACCGGTGATAGTTTTAATCAAGCTAAGGTTGTTAATGTCGTTAACTCCTTTTCAGCGACTAAGTTACTTCATACCGAAAACGGTCAATCATTATTAGTGCAACCCAGTTTTTATGCTAAATACCTTAATGATACTCGCGAAATAATCCCGCAAATATACTACCCACTGGGTCATGACTCATTGATTATTGATGAGCAACAAAGACCGCTATCGACACTCGCGTTTGCTATGGATGATGAGAAAATTGTTTTTGTCGGTTTTACCCAAGATAAACGCTTAATAAAAACCAGCTTTATTGCTGAAGATGAGTTTAGCGTGACTAGCGATGGTGATGATGTTGACTATGAAACTATATTTCAACAGATTGACTTACCAAGCAAATCTGTTGATGAAATTAAAGTAACGCCAGATTTAAACCTCGCTTTTGTTCGCAGCGGCTCAACCGTCTATGTTTATTCACTCAATGATGATGACGACGTTGAGCTCAAAGCCACGATTACGCCGACATTAGATGATAAAGGCTCATACCTTACTTCAATGGCACTACTTTCAGGGAGTAGCTCAGTGTTACTTGGCGATAGTAGTGGCAGAGTCAGTCAATGGTTTGAGGTAGCCACCGAGTCGGGGCGTGAATTTAAGCAAATTCGACGTTTTACTGCTGATAACGATAAGCAAGGGAAAAGCGCAATAGCGGCTATTTATACCGAGCAATACCGAAAAAGCTTTTACACTATGTCGGCTAATGGCATGGTTAATGTGTTTTACACCACAAGTGAAGCACATCTTTGGCAAGGCAAACTTACCTCAAGTCAGCCAGAAGCTTTGGCGATTGCTCCTCGCGCTAACGGTTTAACGATTGTTGGTAATGATCCTCTTGATGCGAGTAAAAAAAGCCTGCAAGTGTTTAGTGTTCATAATGAGCACCCAGAAGTAACCTGGCAAGCACTATGGCAAGAAGTCTGGTATGAAGGTTACCCTGAGCCTGATTATATTTGGCAATCAACTTCCGGTTCAGACGATTTTGAAGGTAAATTCTCTTTAGTCCCTATTTCGTTTGGCACCATTAAAGCGGCTTTATATGCGATGTTATTTGCTGTGCCTATTGCATTAACAGCAGCTATATACACCGCTTACTTTATGACACCGGGTATGCGTAAAAAAGTTAAGCCGACCATTGAAATGATGGAAGCATTACCTACCGTTATTTTGGGATTTTTAGCGGGTTTATGGTTAGCGCCACTCATGGAAGAATATTTGCCAGCCATCTTTTTACTGTTTATTTTTCTACCATTATCAACCTTAATGGCCGCGTTTGCTTGGCATAACTTACCCAATCATTGGAAAGAAAAGCTACCTGAAACATTAGCGCCAATGTTGCTTATACCTGTGATGATACTGGCTATCTATACCGCATTTTCTTTATCAGGCGTACTTGAGGTTGCTTTTTTTAGTGGCGATATGCGTCAGTATTTAACTAACGACCTTGGTATTGATTTTGACCAACGTAACGCTTTAGTGGTTGGTATTGCGATGGGCTTCGCTGTTATCCCTACCATCTTTTCGATGGCAGAGGATGCTATCTTTAGTGTGCCAGGGCATTTAACCAGTGGTTCACTGGCGTTAGGTGCAACACCATGGCAAACACTGATAAAAGTAGTTTTGTTGACTGCCAGTCCTGGTATTTTTTCAGCGATTATGATGGGACTTGGCCGCGCTGTTGGTGAAACCATGATTGTATTAATGGCCACGGGTAACACGCCAATTTTAGATTGGAGTATTTTTCAAGGTATGAGAACACTCGCAGCTAATATTGCCGTTGAAATGCCTGAATCTGAGGTAGGTAGTTCGCATTACCGGATATTATTCTTGGCAGCGTTTGTACTCTTTATTTTCACTTTTATTTTTAATACCGCTGCGGAGTTTGTTCGTCAACGATTACGAGAAAAGTACAGCTCAATGTAGCAGCTCCATGGAATATATAAGTGTTCGGTACATCAAACAATTTTAATGAAAAGTAGCTATTAGCTTGGCTGTACTAACAACAAGGTAATAGTTACTTACTAACTAAGAGTTATTTATGAATAATTGGTTTAAATCAGGTTCACCCTGGATATGGCTTTCAGCAGGTGGCGTCAGTATTAGTTTAATTTCAGTGTTAGGTTTACTTTGGCTTATCGCATCACGGGGCTTGTCATATTTTTGGCCAAGTGAGTTATATCAATTTGATTTAACTGACGAATATGGCGCTAAAACAGTGGTAATTGGTGAAATTTATGATAGAGAAAAAATACCAGTAAGCCAATTAGCCCATTTAGATTTAGCGCTTGACCCTAAGCAAGAGGTATTAGAGCGTTTGCTGATCAAAACAGGTAATCGAGAGTTAGTGAGTTTAGATTTTCGTTGGTTGTTAAGCCATAACATTAATAAAACGCAAACACCTAAAGATTTAGTGGTAGTTGAGCGACGTACTAACGGCAATTTTTACGGTTATATTGATAGTGTCGTCCTTGATGGTAAAAAAGTTGATCAAAACAAGTTACCTGAATTACTAAGTCGCGTAGATAACTTTCAAGATCAGATTGATGATTTACAAAAATCAGATATCGGTGCAATAAACTACCAACTTGAACGTTTACGTTTAAAAACACGTAAGTATGAATTACAAAATGAGCTTACCGCCCAAGTAAAAGCAGAGATTGACAGCGAAGTGGCGATACTCAAAAAAG
This sequence comes from Colwellia ponticola, assembly GCF_005885605.1. Classification (GTDB taxonomy): domain Bacteria; phylum Pseudomonadota; class Gammaproteobacteria; order Enterobacterales; family Alteromonadaceae; genus Colwellia; species Colwellia ponticola. Next base: position 112,938 of record NZ_SZVP01000002.1, read on the forward strand.
ACTATGCAAAATTAGAGCAAGAGTTAATGGGATATCGCTCGGCGATAGCGCGTGACTATATTGTTATGCGGGCAATGGATGGCCAATTAGTCACCATTAATTTTGAACATATCCTTAAGGTCACTTTTAACAATAAACTGAATGTGCTGGAAAAAACGGCCTTGTTCTTTAGCCAGATCACCGCTTTTCTTATCGAAGATCCCAGAGAAGCTAATACCGAAGGCGGTGTTTTCCCTGCCATTTTTGGTACTGTGCTTATGGTACTGTTAATGACGGTTATTGTGTCACCGTTTGGTGTTATCGCCGCTATTTATTTACACGAATATGCCGGAAAAAACGCCTTTACTAAACTGCTACGCATTGCGGTTATTAACTTAGCGGGTGTACCTTCCATTGTGTATGGGGTTTTTGGTTTAGGTTTCTTTGTCTATATGGTGGGCGGCTCACTCGACCAACTTTTTTATTCAGAAAATTTACCAAGCCCGACCTTTGGTACACCGGGTGTTTTATGGTCAGCGCTAACGCTAGCCATATTAACCTTACCGGTTGTTATTGTTTCAACAGAAGAGGGCTTATCTCGTATTCCCTCAACAATGCGTCATGGCTCATTAGCGCTAGGTGCAACGAAAGCTGAAACGTTATGGCGTATTATCTTACCCATCGCCAGCCCTGCTATTATGACAGGTATTATTTTAGCGATAGCGCGAGCGGCAGGTGAAGTAGCGCCGTTAATGCTAGTTGGTGTGGTTAAAATGGCGCCTAACTTGCCGTTAGATGCTAACTTTCCATTCTTACATTTAGATAGAAAGTTTATGCACTTAGGTTTTCATATTTATGATGTAGGCTTTCAAAGTCCGAACGTTGAAGCAGCGCGTCCGTTAGTCTTTGCCACCGCTTTGCTTTTAGTTACCATTATTGTTGCTTTGAATATGACCGCCGTGTCTATTCGCAATAAATTACGTGAAAGATATAAAATGTTAGAGCACTAATTTGCTCACCAGCTATTTAGCTAAGAAGATAACCATGAGTCAGTTGAGTGTATTAGCTCAACTGACTCAGCTCGGCTTATTTAGCCCGTTTATTAAAAATTAATGAAGAATAACTAGAGAAAAAATATCATGATTTCTATTAGTCCAAAAGTGTTAGTACCTGGCGCAGAGCCAACGATTGAAAAAAAATTAGATTTAACTAACTTAACGCCAGAGCAAATTGCCCTAGATATTAATCAATTAAATTTATTTTACGGAAAAAAACAGGCACTTAATAATATTAGTATGTCTATTCCTAAAGGACAGGTAACCGCATTCATTGGGCCAAGTGGTTGTGGTAAGTCAACGCTATTACGTAGCATTAATCGCATGAATGATTTAGTGGATGATTGTCATATAACCGGTGAAATAAACCTGCACGGTCATAACATTTACGACAAGCATGTGGATGTTGCCGACTTAAGACGAAAAGTAGGTATGGTATTTCAACGACCGAACCCTTTTCCTAAAACCATTTATGAAAATGTGGTGTATGGCTTGCGCATTATGGGTGAAAACAATCGCAGAAATCTTGATGAAGCCGCCGAGCAGTCATTACGCAGCGCTGCACTTTGGAATGAAGTAAAAGACAGGTTACACGAAAGCGCTTTAGGACTATCAGGGGGGCAACAACAGCGTTTAGTGATTGCGCGCGCTATTGCCATTCAACCTGAAGTATTATTGCTTGATGAACCCACTTCAGCACTAGACCCTATTTCTACGCTGACTATTGAAGAGTTAATTAACGACCTCAAAAAGCAATTTACTGTTGTTATTGTTACCCATAATATGCAACAGGCCGCGCGAGTGTCTGATCAAACCGCCTTTATGTATATGGGGGACTTAATTGAGTACAGCGATACTAATACATTATTTACCACGCCACTTAAAAAGAAAACCGAAGACTATATTACTGGTCGATATGGTTAACCTTGAGCACAGTTTTACCATGAATGTTCACTTAATATGCTTACTTAAGAATGTTCACCTATAGCAGCCCAAAGAGCTAGCTACAAAGTACAAATATTTATTAAAGGAAACCCCATGGATAATTTACAAGTCGGCCGACATATTTCTGGCCAGTTTAATGAAGATTTAGAGCGCGTTATTAATAACGTTATGCAAATGGGTGGCTTGGTAGAAAAACAAGTTGCTGATGCACTTGTCGCTGTCGAGCAAAGTGACGTAGCGTTAGCTAAAAAGGTGCTCTCGAATGATTACCAAGTTAATGCTTATGAAGTGACTATCGATGATGAGTGCACCCGTATTATTGCTAAGCGTCAACCCGCGGCTGGTGATTTACGTCTCATTATGGCTATTGTTAAAACTATTGCCGATTTAGAAAGAATTGGCGATGAAGCTGAGAAAATAGCGAAAGTTGCCTTAGAAAGCTTTTCTTCATCGCAGCAAGATTTATTGATTAATTTAGATAACTTAGGTCGACGAGTACTAGAGTTTTTACAAGCTAGCCTCGATGCCTTTACCCGTATGGACTATGAAGCGGCAGTTAAAATTCATCAAATGGATGATAAAATAAACCGTGAATATGAAGCACTAATGCGCCAACTAATGACCTACATGATGGAAGACCCGCGTTCAATTCCACAAGTGATGACGGTTATTTGGTCGGCACGAGCACTTGAGCGTATTGGTGATCGCTGCCAAAACATATGCGAATACATTATATATTTTGTAAAAGGTAAGGTTGTACGCCATACCACGGCAGAAAACATGAAAAATTTATAAGAGTTTTAAATTATACTAAGCAATAATAAATTAGCTAAAAAATTCAATAAATTAGCTAGAATAGCAAGTGGCGCTTAGTTATAAAAATTTTATATTGTTGTGGTTAACTGATAAATTTAGCCACAAATGCAGCCACTTAAGTGGATATTAGCATTTAACATTATAAGTTAAATGGGTTACTATCCGCGGCAAATAGCAATGATGAAAGTTATACTGACTGGAAACACAATTATGGCCAGAAATACAATCTTAGGTGTATTTGCAAAATCACCGATAAAACCGCTAGTAAAACATATCCAAATAGTGATTAAGTGTAGTCAACTACTTATCCCATTTTTTAATGCATGTACGGCACAAGACTGGAGTGAAGCTTCAAAGGTTCGTCGCAAGCTATCTAAGTTAGAAGAAGATGCCGATAGCCTTAAACGTCAGTTACGTTTAGAGCTACCTAGTGGTTTATTTATGCCAGTAGATAGAGCTGATTTACTTGAGCTGCTAACTCAGCAAGATAAAATAGCCAATAAAGCAAAAGACATTGCGGGTCGAGTATTAGGACGTAAACTTGAAATACCACCTAGCTTACAAGCAGAATTTTCAGTGTATTTAGTATGCTGTCTTGACGCAACAGAAAAAGCCGCAGAAGCAATTAATGAATTAGACGATCTATTACAAACCGGTTTTAGTGGCCGTGAAGTCATCTTAGTTGAAAAAATGATTGACCAGTTAGATGCAATTGAAGATGAAAGTGATGATTTACAAATCATCCTTCGAAAAAACTTATTAGCGATTGAAAAGGATTTGAATCCAGTTGATGTAATATTCTTATATCAGATTATTGATTGGGTTGGTGACTTAGCCGATCTTGCTGAACGTGTAGGTGCACGTTTAGAAATACTTCTCGCTAGAAAATAAGGCTAAATCCATGGACATTATACTTAACTCAGGCAGCACGTTTGTCATTCTTGCTGCTGTTGTTGGTTTCTTTATGGCGTGGGGTATTGGCGCTAATGATGTGGCGAATGCGATGGGCACCTCTGTAGGTTCCAAAGCATTAACTATTAAACAAGCCATTATTATCGCGATGATCTTTGAGTTTGCTGGTGCCTACCTTGCCGGTGGTGAAGTAACGTCAACAATACGTAAAGGCATTATCGCAGGCAGTCATTTTATTGATACGCCAGAGCTACTTGTTTACGGTATGATCTCAGCTCTTTTTGCTGCAGGTACCTGGTTACTCATTGCTTCTGCTTTAGGTTGGCCTGTATCGACTACTCATTCAATTGTTGGTGCTATTGTTGGCTTTGCTGCTGTTGGCGTCAGTCCTGAGGCGGTAGAGTGGGGTAAGGTAACGGGTATTGTCGGTAGTTGGATTATAACGCCCCTTATTTCAGGTGTTATCGCCTTTGTGATCTTTAATAGTGCACAAAAACTTATTTTTGATACAGACAAGCCTCTAGAGCAAGCCAAACGATGGGTACCTGCTTATATGTTTCTTGCCGGCTTTGTTTTATCGCTGGTTACCATCAAAAAAGGTCTTAAGCATATTGGTTTAGAAAACGTAAACCTAGGTATTGTTAATTTTGAGATCAAAGGTATTGGTGGTTTTTACTTAGCCGCCATAATCGCTACTATTGTTGCCATTATTGGTAAATTCTTTATTAGTCGTTTGCAGTTTGATGAAGATCTTGCCAAAGAAGCACACTATGCAAACGTTGAAAAAGTATTTGCGTTATTGATGATTGTTACTGCTTGTGCAATGGCGTTTGCTCATGGTTCAAATGATGTTGCTAATGCGATTGGCCCATTAGCAGCGGTTGTAAGTATTGTTGATAATGATGGCGCAATTGCTGCCCAATCGATCATTGCTTGGTGGATATTGCCTTTAGGTGCTTTTGGTATTGTTGCAGGCTTGGCATTATTTGGTCATAAAGTGATGGCAACTATCGGTCAAGGCATTACTCACTTAACGCCAAGTCGTGGTTTTGCCGCTGAATTGGCAGCAGCGAGTACCGTGGTGATTGCCTCTGGCGCTGGTCTTCCTATTTCAACAACACAAACGTTAGTCGGTGCTGTGCTAGGTGTGGGTATGGCGCGTGGTATCGCGGCAATCAACTTAGGTGTGGTACGTAATATTGTTGTTTCTTGGGTTATTACCTTACCGGTAGGTGCCGGTTTATCTATAATCTTCTTCTGGATTATGCAAGCAGTGTTCGGTTAACCGCTTACTTATTCGCTAGGAAAGACTAGAATCAAAAAAGCCGTAATTATTTGCGGCTTTTTTATGCTAGTCTTATTGATCTTTACATTGATTATTTTTTATAAACCAGTCATAACCATAACGAAAATATTAGTCGCGTGCAGTGACTTCTAATAAATGGTAACCAAATTGAGTTTGTACTGGGCCTTGTACAGTATTTAACGGCGCTGAAAAGACAACCTTATCAAACTCAGGTACCATTTGACCTGGACCAAAACTACCTAAATCACCACCTTGTGCTTTTGAGGGACAGTTTGAATGTGCTTTAGCGACTTCAGCAAAGTCTTTACCTGCTTCAATTTCTGCTTTTAATGTTAAACATTGTTCTTCTGTATCGACTAAAAGGTGACGAGCACTTGCTTGAGACATAGTTATTTCCTATTTTGTGTTATTTGTGAGTGTATCGCGTGTGTTGCTTGCGCTATGATATTTTCGCGGTATAGCCTAACGCATCTTATAAATAATTGAAAGTCAGTGACACAACCAGCATATTATTGACAAAGGTATAGACTCGCACTTCCACATAAATATAGGTAGAATAACGCCAATTTTAATCTAGAGTTTAATTTACTTTCTTATAAACCTTTTTGATTCACCTATCGTATTGATACCTAATCGGTATCTTATTAAGTAAGGATTACCAATGGCTTCTCTTCAAGACCAACTGCTTAAAGCAGGTTTAACCACCAAACAAAAAACCCGTCAAGCTAATGCTGACAAACGTAAGAAAAATAAACAACAACGTAGTGGGGTTGACCATGGCGTTAGCTTACAAGAGCAAGTTAAGCAAGATTTAGCGCTATCAAAAGCAGAAAAGCTGGCTAAAGATACCGCCCTTAATGAAGCAAGAAAAAATGATCTTGCGAGTAAAGAGCAGCAGTTACGTATTAAGCAAATTCTTGAACATCACCAAATAACTGGCGTGAGCGGTGACAGTGTGTATAACTACACCTTTGCTAATAAAGTTAAAAAACTAGTACTTGATAGCATAACTCATAAAGCACTAGTGAATGGGCGCTTGGCATTGTGTGGGTTAAATGAAACGACTTATCTTGTTACCAGTGAAACCGCAGCTAAAGTTGCTGAGCTTAATAGTAGTATTATTTTAGTTCAAAATGATAAAGCCGCCACCACAGCAGAAGTTGATGAAGATGATCCGTATGCAGATTATCAAATACCGGATGATTTAATGTGGTAGATAGCGCTAGTATGGCAAATTGCTAGCACGGTTGTATAACACTGACTTGTTACATATTAGTTACGTTAGGCATGTTAAAACTGTGACAAATTAAATACCATACTAAACCAAAAACTAAACCCAAGATGAAACCTAAGAGTATATTTTATGTTGATGAAAGCTATCCGTTGGCCAATAGGCCAATTAATATTACTATTAAATGTTGTTTTTTCACCCAGTTCGCCTAAACGAGCGATAGATGAGCAAGTAAAAATTGATGCTAAAACTCGCCTGTTAAGTTTGTATCAACTACCTTCATGTCCTTTTTGTGTGAAAGTACGCCGGACAATAAAGCGTGAAGGCTTGAAAATAGAACTACGTAATATTAGTGGTCAAAATAATTATAGTGAAGAGCTAACGCGAGAGGGCGGTAAACGCAAAGTACCTTGCTTACGTATTGAAAAAAATGATGGCCAAATACAATGGTTATATGAGTCTAATGATATTGTTCAATACCTAAAAGAGCTCACAACGTAAATAATTAACAAGCTAAAAGTCCTTATTGAAATTATTTAACATAAACATGTGTCTTTTATCTTATAACAAACGTATATAACTGCTTATAGTTTATTTATAAGAAAAACCTAATAGGCCCTTTATGTTAATAAAAATTCCCAAAAAATCTGCGTTAACAGCCGCTGATATTACCGACGAAGCGGTTTATCTACAACGGCGAAAGCTTATTAAAACCATGGGGTTTCTGGGCACAGGCGCTTTATTAGGCTCTGCATTATCTCAAACAGCCAATGCTGGTTTTTTTGGTAGTGACAGAGCTAATACTACTCAGTTTACAACAACGCCATTAAGCTTTACCGCAGACAAAGACAACCTGTCTTTACTCAAAACACCCGAACAAAAAGTGATTAGCCATAATAACTTTTATGAATTTGGCGCGCAAAAACATCAACCGGCCGAGTTAGCACAACACTTTAACGTTGACCCATGGCAGTTAACTGTTTCTGGTGAGTGTGATCATCCTATTACCTTAGATTATGACGATTTAACCAGCTTATTTCCGCTAGAAGAGCGCATTTATCGACTTCGTTGCGTGGAAGCTTGGTCAATGGTTATTCCTTGGATTGGCTTTTCTTTAGCTCAGTTATTACAGAAAGTGTCACCAAAATCGTCGGCTAAATATGTTGTTTTTCAGACCCTTGATGATGCTAAGCAAATGCCAGGTCAAGATGATAGACGTTTAGGTGGCGGTATTACTTTTCCTTATGTCGAAGGGTTACGTATTGATGAAGCAATGAACCCGCTTACCTTAATGAGTGTTGGTTTATATGGTAAAACCTTACCGCCGCAAAATGGTGCACCTATTCGTTTAGTCGTGCCGTGGAAATACGGTTTTAAAAGTATTAAATCGATAGTGTCAATTAAGCTGGTCAGTAAACAGCCGAAAACAACATGGCAGCAACTAGCACCTAATGAGTATGGTTTTTATGCCAATGTTAATCCAAAACACGATCACCCAAGATGGAGCCAAGCCAGTGAAAGGCGAATAACTTCAGGGGGGCTATTTGCCCGTAATCGAATAGAAACACAACCTTTTAATGGTTATGGCGAGCAGGTAGCACATCTATATAAAGGCATGGATCTGAGTAAGTTTTATTAAGGTTTTATTGCAATATGTTTCTCACATTATCGAGTAAAGTTTTTTATATAAAAGTCGCGATACATTTAGCGGCTTTTTTACCGCTACTAAACTTATATTACTTGGCATTTATAGATCAGCTTGGCGCGGATCCCGTAGAAAGTGTTATTAACTTTACCGGTATTGGTGCCTTTAATTTACTGTTGCTCAGCTTAAGCGTCTCCCCGTTAGCTAAAAAATTTAAGCAAGGTTATTTACTGCAAGTTAGGCGGTTACTAGGGGTGTATGCCTTTGTTTATGCTTTAATACACTTATTCAATTTTTTGGCTTTTGACTTACAATTTGCTTGGTCATTATTTTTTAACGAAGTGGTTAAGCGTCCTTATATTACTATTGGCATGCTCGCTTTTGTATTATTAACAGCCCTTGCGGTAACGTCTATTAATCACCTTAAACGTAAAATGGGGAAGTCATGGCAACAGTTACATAATGTAAGTTATCTTATCGTTATGTTGGTTGGCGTACACTTTTACTGGTCAGTTAAATCAGAAATAATTACACCGCTATTTTATTTATTGTTAGCCACTATCTTATTAGGATTTCGTTATAAGAAGCTTAAAAAATTGTGCTTATCGGTGTTTATTAGAAAAAAACGTTGAATGACGAGTATTTATCACTCATTACAGCTGATGCTATTAAACGTAGATAATGGGCACTTTATCGTCATCAGCTTGTTGTTTTGCTAAAATAAATTTATGGTGTTAGGCATTATATTTCGCTACAGGAATAACCATGCTTAAAACCTTCTTTTCATGTAAATTATCACCAGATTTGACGGGTCACTTTGTGATGCGCTCATTTAAGTGTAAAAAAAACACCGTTACCTTGTTATCGGCAGGTTTATTATCACTTGGCTTAACAGCTTGTCTACCTACTGATAAACAAGATATTAAAGTTGTTATTAACAAAAACCCTTATCCAAGTACCTACCAAGCATTACCGGCAAAAAGCACCTTATTAACCAATGCGACCCTATTAACCGGTACTGGTGAGCGTTTAAACAATACTGATATTGTGCTAGTTAATGGTAAAATTACTCAAGTAGGTCGTGGTTTATCGCCAGAGCAAGCCACCGTTATTGATATGAAAGGTAAATGGATCACTCCTGGTCTTATCGATGTACACTCTCACTTAGGTGTTTACCCTAATCCGCAAGTTGAATCGCACTCTGATGGCAATGAAATGACATCGCCTAATACCTCCGAAGTGTGGGCTGAGCACAGTGTTTGGCCACAAGATCCAGCTTTTCAAACGGCTCGTGCTGGTGGTGTTACCAGTTTACAAATTTTACCTGGCTCAGCAAATTTATTTGGTGGACGAGGGGTAACTTTAAAAAATGTCCCTAGCGTAACAATGCAAGGTATGAAGTTTGCTGGCGCGCCTTATGGTTTAAAAATGGCCTGTGGTGAAAACCCAAAACGTGTTTACGGTAGTCGAAAAGAGCTACCTTCTACCCGTATGGGCAATGTTGCTGGTTATCGAAGTGCTTGGCTTGCGGCCACCGAATATAAACGAGCGTGGGATAAATACGACAGCGACTATAGCGCAGGTAAAAATCCACCAGCACCAAAACGCGACTTAGAGCTTGATACCTTAATGGGCGTTTTAGAGGGTGAAATATTAATTCACAACCATTGTTACAAAGCCGAAGAAATGGCAGTGATGATTGATCTGGGCAAAGAGTTTAATTATTACTCAGGTACTTTTCACCATGCTATTGAAGGCTACAAAATTGCTGATTTATTAGCCGCTAATGGTAACTGTGCAGCTATGTGGCCAGACTGGTGGGGCTTTAAAATGGAAGCTTTTGACATGGTTGAAGAAAATGTAGCCATTGTTGATGCGGTGAAAAATTCTTGCGCCGTTGTTCATTCAGATTCAGCAACCACAATTCAGCGCTTAAACCAAGAAGCGGCGAAAGTTATGTATCGTGCTAACGATAATGGTTTTGCACTAAAAGAAGAAGATGCTATCAAGTGGATCACCGCTAATGCAGCAAAATCGCTAGGTATTAACGACAAAGTAGGTAGTCTAGAAGTAGGAAAAAATGCCGATATCGTCGTGTGGAATATGAATCCATTTAGCGTTTACGCGCAAGCGGAACAAGTGTTTATTGATGGCGCTAAAGTTTATGACCGCGTTGATGAAAAATACCAAGCGCAAAGTGATTTTTTATTAGGTCAACAAGACAATATAACCAGACAATCAGCTATTGAATCAGTTAGTGCATCTGCTACTAAATCAGCTAGCAAAGAATAGGGATCAATGATGAAAAATACTCAATTACTGACTTCATTGCGTTACGCTTTGTTTAGCGTACTAGTAATAACAGTAGCAACGGCGAGTCAAGTACACGCCGAGTCTATCGCCATCACTAATGCCACGGTTTATACTGTGACCGAGCAAGGTGTTTTATCACAAGCAACGGTGATGGTTGACGATGGTAAAATTAGTGCGGTATATAGCAAAGATGATCTACCTGCTTCGCTGAGCGCTGATATTATTATTGATGCTAAAGAGCGCATTTTAACGCCTGGTTTTATTGCTTCTGGTAACTTACTGGGTTTGGTTGAAGTCGGATCGGTTGCCACTACTCGTGATAGCGCTGATAAAAAAGCCGATGTTACCTTTGATGCCAGCTTAGCGTTTAACCCTAAGTCAACGTTAATTCCTTATGCCCGTAAAGGTGGCATAACTACCAGTTTAGTTATGCCTTATGGCGGTGAAAACGTTATCACCGGACAAAGCTTTGTTGTGAATTTATCGGGTAGTTTTGACAGCGTTATGAGTCAACAAAATGCGGTCATTGTGTCACTAGGCGCAAATAAAAAAGGCTCGCGCGCAATCAAACTACAAACATTATCTAATCAGTTGGAAGATGCAAAAAAAGCCTTAGTTAAAGCAGAAACAGCACAAGCAGTAGATGAAAAAGAAGATAAAACACCTTCACGTGAAGCGCAGGTAATCAATGCGCTGTTATCAGGAGATAAACCATTAATTGCTTATGCTGATAGAGCCACTGATATTTTAGCGTTACTTAGCTTAAAGCAACGATTTAATCTTAACTTAGTACTTGCTGGCGCTAGTGATGCGGTGTTGGTTAGCGATGAAATAGCCAATGCCAATGTGGTGGTAATGATGAGCGCCATTAATAACTTACCTAGTAGTTTTGACTCGTTACACAATTCACTGACCAATGTCGCCCAGCTGACAAAAGCTGGCGTAAAAGTGATCATCAGTAATAGTGGTGAAAGTTATAATATTAATCAATTACGCTTTGATGCCGGTATAGCGGTGGCTAATGGAGTGGCTAAAACAACAGCATTAGCCGCTATTACTGCTAATGTTGCTGATAGCTTTAACTTAAATACTGGGCGTATCGCTGTCGGTAAAAATGCTGATATAGTGTTATGGAGTGGCGACCCGTTTGAAATCAGTACTAAAGTTGATGCTATGTGGATTAATGGGCAAGCAATGTCGTTAAAGTCACGCCAAGACGCCTTACGTGATCGTTATATTAGCGCTACTGAACTACCCCGAGCGTATACAAAATAACACTTAACCATTAAAATCTTAATCGCTAAGTGTTAATGATTAAACCCATATGTAAAGTAGTGTTGAACACTCAACATATGGGTTGTTATTTTATGTCAACCTCAGTCATTATTTATTCATTTCTACCCGTTAATACACTTAGTTACGGCATCTTTATTTAATCATCCCTACCATCCTTGATAAAATTAAATGCCTTGTATTTTAAGTACCGATCTTTATGATTAGCTACTTAATTTACTATTTTTTTAAGCGACTTCATGCGTTTTTTTCTTTGTGTTTTACTACTGACACTGACTACGTTAGTTACTTTGGCGCATGCTAGAGAAAAAATTGGTTTGGTACTAAGTGGTGGTGGCGCTAAAGGTACTGCCCATATTGGTGTGCTTAAAGTACTTGAGCAGCACAATATCCCCATTGATTATATCGCCGGTACGAGTATTGGCGCTTATGTTGGCGGCATGTACGCCTTAGGTTATGAGACTAAAGACATTGAAACCATTATGTTGTCTTTGCCTTGGTCTGATAGTTACTCTGACTTTATTTCAAGAGAATCCTTATCTTATAAAGATAAACAGCATAGGGATAGGTATAACTTATCAATACGATTAGGTTATAACAAAGGCGAATTTAAAGTGCCGCATGGTTTACTACTCGGTCAGAGCGCTTACCAAATACTGCAACGCTCAACCGATACCATCAGCGCTTTTGTTAGCTTTGATGAACTGGCGATACCTTATCGCGCTATTGCTTCAGACATTGCTACCGCGCAAATGGTAGTACTTGACTCTGGCAGTATTAATTTAGCAATGAAAGCATCGGCTGCAGTACCTGGTATTGTTGCGGCAGTGAACGTTAATGACAACATGCTGGTTGATGGCGGCATTACTAATAACATGCCAATAGATGTTGTTAAAGCAATGGGCGCTGATATTGTTATCGCTATTGATATTGGCTCCCCACTGACCGAGCAAAGCGAGCTCGATAATACTATGTCAGTGCTTAACCAGCTATCGACCATTTTAACGAACAACACTAGCTTAGCGCAAAAAGCATTACTGACTGATAAAGATGTATTGTTACGCCCTGCTATTGATGATTTAAGTACCACCGACTGGTCCGTGATGCCGCAAGCATTGCTATTAGGTGAGCAAGAAGCTTTAGCACAATTACCCGCGTTAAAGAAATTATCAGTGAGTGATGCTGATTACCAAGCCTATCGACAGCAAAAAAAATTAAAAGCAAAAAAGTGGTTTGATACCTTGCCTAAACATATTATTGCGCTTGAAATTCGCAATAATTCTAAAGTAGATAATGACATTATTAAAAAGCACTTTGACGTTGAAATAGGTAAAGAGCTTAGTAAAGAAGCGTTAGATTTAGCGATAAATAGAGTATATGCTTTAGATAAATTCGAACAAGTGTCGGTTGAGTTTCATGATACTGAAGCCGGTAGAGAGTTGGTTTTATTCACTACGGCTAAATCCTGGGGACCCAATTATTTTGATTTTGGTTTAAATATAAAATCTGATCTGTCAGAGCGCTCTATCACCGCACTTAATATGTCTTATTTACTGACAGACATTAGCAACCATGGTGGCTATTGGTTAAATGAAGTACAGTTAGGTTGGGAAACGTTACTGGCGAGTGAGTTTTATCAACCACTGAATCGACAGCAGGATGTATATAGCAGAGCTAAGTTTTCTTTTTCTTTAGATAAGTGGGAGAAAACAGCGCAGCGTAATGAATTAAAAAATGAATATTATTCTGCCATCCTAGGCGTAGGGTATAACTATTTATTTACTGGTATGATTGAACTTGGCGCTATAGCACAAACGGGTAAACTATCGGTTGTTGCTTCAGGAGAAGGAGATTACGATTATGATAGCTACGGCGGTTTTTTAACCTTTGGTTACGATACCTTAAATAGTATTAATTTCCCGACAGATGGCAATAAGTTATTAATAGAGCTGAAGTTATTAAAAGATAATTACTCGCCCTTATTAACTGCAGCAGAGCATGATAAAGCATTCACCTTAACCTTTGACTGGCGTGGAGCTATTGGTTTTAGAAACCATACCTTTGTGGGTATTGCCTCTTTTGCTACGATCAATAATAACACCGACTTTAGTGTGCATGTGACTGAATTGGGTGGTTTTTTGAATCTTTCAGGTTACCAACAAGATGCGTTAATTGGTGTACATAAAGCTTTCGCTGCTGTGGTTTATCAATATGATTTAGGTCGAGAAGTGCCCGGTGGCTCAGGTTTACCTATTTATGTTGGCACCAGTATAGAAGTCGGTAATGTTTGGGGACTTGAAGATGAGGTTAAGTATAATGACTTAATTAGCTCTGCTAGTCTTTACCTTGGCACCGATACCAGTTTTGGTCCTGCGGTATTAGGGATTGGCTTTGCCACTGGCGGTGAATATTCATTGTTTTTGTCTGTCGGAAAAAACTGGTAGTTGCAGTTAATGTGTAAAGCAAATAAGCAAGCAACCCTTCAATCCCTTAACCTACAGAGTGTAAGTCATGACAACAATACTTTTAGCTAATAATTTTGCACAGGTTACTTCAACTAACTTACACCACTTTAGTGAGGTAGAGCGCTTTGCCCAACTAACAATTTCTCATGCTCACTGTCAGGCAAATATCAGTTTATACGGCGGTCAGTTGTTAAGCTTTCAACCAACAGGTCATAAAGATGTTTTATGGTTAAGTAAACAGGCTAGTTATCAAACAGGTAAGGCCATTCGTGGTGGTATACCGCTATGTTGGCCTTGGTTTGGTGCTAATGATAAAGCGGATAACCAAGCAAGTAACACCCTAAGCACAGGACTAAACACTGAGCTAAGCAGTCAGCAAAAGCCTGTTAATCATGGCTTTGCTCGACAGTTACCGTGGAGTATAGAAAGCATTAGCGCTGATGAGCAGGGAGTGACGCTAGTATTATCTTTAACGGGCGAAGATCAGCACCCACTTTGGCCTAATGCCTATAAATTAACGCAAACACTCTTTTTAGGTCAACAGCTTAAACACGTATTAGCCATGAGTAATCTTTCGCAACAAGATGCCCAATACTCAGCTGCTTTACATAACTATTTTGCTGTAAGCAACCCAGCTAACGTTAGTATTGATACCTTAACAGGTGTCAGCTATAGCGATAAGTTAAGCGATAAGAAAGTTAAAGCGCTTAGCATTCAACAACAAGCGGTTAGCTGTGTCGGTGAAATTGACCGTGAATATCATAGCAGTGCTAAGATGACTATAGTTGATAACCTCTGGCAACGTCAAATTGATATTGTTAGTCATCATTGCCAGCAATGGGTGTTATGGAACCCTGGGGTAGCACTTGCCAATACCATGGCTGATATTCATCAAGGTGGTGAGCAAGAATATGTCTGTTTAGAAGCGGCCAATACTCGCTGGCAAGCATTACCTGCTGGCGAAACGGTTGTTATCTCTCAAGAAATTAACGTCACTAATCTAGATTAACATCACTAAGCGCTAATGCTGTTTATTTGGCTATCAGTTGACCTTGGTATTAGTTAATGCGTAAATAACGATGCAACAAGCTTTGGGTAAAGTTAATTTTAAGATAAAAACCACGCGGTAAAGTCATAAAGGGTTTGCCGTTACGGTCAAAGGCTTGGGTTTTTGCTTTGCTATTAGCGGCTTTAGGCCTTAGTTGCATTACTTGACCATGTTTTCCCTGAATATTTTCTACTTCACCCAGCACTATCATGTCAGTAAGCTCTTGCCAGTCTTGAGCTAGCAATGCTTCTTCTTCAGCATTAGGTGACCATAAAAAGGGGGTGCCGACTATACGTTCGCTAATAGGCAGATCTTTAGGGCTAATCACCGGCACCCATAGCACTTTTGCTAATTTTTTACGCACGTAACAATTATGCCAATTTATACCCACTAGCCCAGTTAAAGGCGCAACACTGACAAAAGTGGTCTCTAGTGGTTTGGCGTGTTCATTAATCGGTAGAGACTTTAATTCAATACCAAGGTGAGGGAAGTCGGGCTCTGGTCTAGAGCCAGCACTAGCACCTAAAATATGCTCGAGTAATAAGCCAACCCAACCTTTATTACGCGTTAAATCTTTGGGAATAGCAATGCCAGCTTGCTCTGCTAACTCACCCAAGGTTAAACCTGCTAAGTTTTGAGCGTTTTGCATGAGTGCTTGTTCAGAAAGAGGGATGTTCATTAAGCAACTTAACCTGAAAGTATTTTATTGTTCATTGTGAATTAATCAGCTTAATTACTATTATCATGGATTTACTAAAAAAACTAAAGTAATCATTTGCTCCACTGGCGTTAATATGGTTGAATTGAAGTAAGTATTTTATATATTGTCAGGAGTTCCTGTGATCGATGCCGAAGGCTATCGCGCCAACGTCGGCATAGTAATAATTAATGACATGGGACAAGTATTTTGGGCAAGACGGTTTGGACAACATTCATGGCAATACCCACAAGGTGGCGTTAATGAAGGTGAGTCAGCTGAACAAACTATGTATCGAGAGTTACATGAAGAAGTTGGCTTAAAACCTGAACACGTGAAAATAGTTGCTTCAACTAAAAATTGGTTAAAATATAAATTACCAAAACGTTATGTTAGGCATGATTCTAAGCCTGTTTGTATTGGTCAAAAACAAAAGTGGTTTTTATTAAAACTCACAGCTGCAGAATCATCGGTTGATTTACTCCATAGCTCACATCCTGAATTTGATGATTGGCGATGGGTAAGTTATTGGTATCCCGTAAGGCAAGTTGTCTCTTTTAAACGAGATGTTTACCGTATGGTGATGAAAGAGTTTGCTAATCAAGCATTACCATTAACCTATGAAAGGCGACCTGAACGTCGCAAACGCCGGGCTTAATATCAACAACACTTAATTATTACTATGATTGTAGATTCGCGTTAAGAATCCTAATAACCCACTTTATTGTGGGTTATTTTTTTAGAAATTTATTTTTAGCTAATACCAATTCTATTAAATTTATTCCCAACTCAGAGCTGTATTAGCGAGCTTAGAACAAGCAAAATTGGTTAAGTATAGTTAGTCTATATTTCATCAATTTTGTGCGGTTATCAGTTTGCTAATAAGCTCCCAAGGGCCAGTTTAAAAAGGCTTATAGCCGGCGTTATTGATTTTGACAAGGGAATAACCATTCTCTGCAATCAATGCCTTGCCTCTAAGCCTTTTAATTCTGGCTGAGTGGGAAATAACTTAATAGACTTGGTATAAGTATCAATTGCCGAGGAATTTAATGTTAACTACCTTGCGTCGAATAGTATTAGAGTTTAGCCAAGAAGCTGAGCTGCAAAATGCGCTTGAACGTATGGTATACAATGTTAAAAAAGCAATTAACACTGATTGCTGTACTATTTATCTAGCTGATTATCATCAACAAAATTTTATTTTAATGGCCTCAGATGGTTTGGCTAAAAACGCCCAAGGACAAACCCGAGTAAGTTTTTCTCAAGGTTTAGTTGGCTTAGTAGCCCAGCGAGAAGAGCCGTTAAATATTGCCAATGCCCAACAACACCAAGACTTTGTTCACGCCCCTGAAGTTGAAGAAGAGGCCTATAATGCTTTTCTAGGTACCCCTATTATTCATCAACGCAAAGTACTCGGTGTGTTAGCGATTCAACAAAAAAAATCACGTCACTTTACCGCAAATGATGAGGCCTTTTTGGTGACACTGGCTACCCAATTAGCGGGTGCTTTAGCTAATGCAGAAATTAAACGTTTGCTGCGCCAGCAGCAAGACAATAAGCAAAGCGTTAAGCAATTATATGGTATTGCTGGCTCGCCGGGTATTGCTTTAAGTGAAATTTTCGTGTGTCAACCGCAAGCAGACTTTACTGGCGTACCATTAAAAAAATCGGTTGATATCGACCAGCAGGTATTAATTTTTGAGCGAGCTGTGCACAAAACTCGAGCTGAATTTACTAGTCTAAGTCGTCAATTAAATGAGTCAATTGATGATGACAGTTTAATTATTTTTGATGTCTATCAACAGTTATTAGATCAGGCCAATTTAGGGCGAGAAATAACTGAAAAAATAGTACTTGGCTGGCGTGCAGACAGCGCCTTAAAATTAGTCATTGAACATTATATTAGTCAATTTGAAGCAATAGAAGACAGTTATTTATGTGAACGTTCCAGTGATATTAGAGATTTAGGCATACGTTTATTAGCCAACTTACAGCAACAAACTAAACAAGAACAACAATTACCTCATGCGTTTATTTTACTTGCGCAAGATGTTAGTGCCTCAATGGTTGCACAATATCAACATCAGGGGCTGTTAGGGGTAATTTCGTTATCAGGATCCAATAATTCTCACGCCGCTATTTTAGCGCGTTCATTAGGTTTGCCCGCTATTATGGGCGTTAATGCGGTAGTACTGAGTCAGTTACATCAGCAACAGGCCATCATTGATGGCTATAGCGGTGAATTATTTATTAATCCAAACGACAGTTTAATAGCACAATATCAACATTTATTAAGTCAAGAAAAAGCGCTGACCGATAAGGTAATGAAAGTGGCACATCTCCCCTGTATGACTAGAGATGGCAAAACAATAGAAGTATTACTTAATGCAGGGTTATCAGCAGGATTTGAACACTCGGCTAAATTAGGCGCGTTAGGTATTGGCTTATATCGCACTGAAATACCTTTTATGAATCGTAGTTGTTTTCCTTCAGAGCAAGAGCAAACAAAACTGTATCGTAAAGTATTACAGGCCTTTCCTGAACACGGTGTTACTATGCGTACCTTGGATGTTGGCGGCGATAAATCACTACCTTATTTTCCCATCAGTGAAGAAAACCCTTTTCTTGGTTGGCGTGGTATTAGAATTACCTTAGATCACCCCGACATATTTTTGGTACAAGTGCGTGCTATGCTCAGGGCGAATCAAGATATCAATAACTTAGAAATTATATTGCCTATGATCTCGGGTGTTGAGGAAGTTGATGAAGCGATTAGCTTAATTAATCAGGCTTTTTTTGAGTTAAAAACAGAGTTAGTTACCGATATTAACGCTCAACTGATGTCAAAAAATAGCAGTAACGATGAGTTAACTTTTCAACAAGCACAGCGAAAAGCGCAAAAAACTGCCGCGGGCTTAGTAAGACCTAAAATAGGTATTATGCTAGAAGTACCAGCGGTTATTTTTCAAATGGAAGCCTTAGCTAAACGCGTCGATTTTTTCTCTGTTGGTAGTAATGATTTAACGCAGTACTTATTAGCCGTTGATCGAAATAATAGTCAGGTGGCTACTTTATATGACGCTTTTCATCCCGCGGTCTTAAAAGCCTTATATAGTATTGCACAACAATCTGCTCAACATGGTAGAGCTATTAGCTTATGTGGTGAGCTTGCTGCACAACCCGCAGGCGCTATTTTATTATTAGCCATGGGCTTTGATAAAATTAGTATGAACGGTCATAACGTACCTCGCATAAAGTGGGTTATTCGTCATATTACCTTGGCACAAGCACACACTATGTTAGATAAAACATTAACGTTGACAACGCCAAAGCAAGTACATAGTTACCTTAATGAACAGCTTGAATTATTAGGGCTAGGCAGCTTTATTCGCGCGGGATAATGGCTGATACCAAGCAGACTAATTTATTGGCTCGTTTAGCGAGACAATAATTTTACTTACACCATTTAGGAGCGGGTTTTCCGCAAAGTAACATGATTACAACGGTATTAATCTCTTGTCTCATTTTAGGTGGTATTGTCGGTTTTTTAGCCGGCTTACTCGGTATTGGTGGCGGCCTTATCATAGTACCCGCATTAGTGTATTTACTGCCGATGGTAGGGGTCGATCATGAGGTGGTGATGCCTATGGCGTTGGGTACTTCTTTAGGGGCAATCGTTATTACCTCGACTAGTGCCGCTTTTGCTCATCATCGTAATAGTAATATTCCTTGGCTGTTAGCACGCAAGCTAATGAGCTTAGTTGCGCTTGGCGCGTTAATAGGCGCTTTTATTGCCGATTCTCTTTCTAGAGAAGCCTTAACGGGCTTATTCTCCTTTGTCGTTATTTTATTAGCGGCTTATATGTTGCTTTCTATTAATTTATCAAAAGAAAGAACCGTTCCTCCCACCTATATTTTACAAACACTTAGTTTTATCACTGGCATTATCTCAAGTTTAATGGGCATTGCTGGTGGTGCTATTTTAGTGCCATCATTAAGTTTCTTTGGTGTGCCAGTGCTACATACCATAGGTATTGCTACCGCTTGTGGGGTAATGGTTGCGCTATTTGGCTCGCTTGGTTACATTATCACGGGTATCGGAACAGCGAATCTTCCTCAGTGGAGTCTAGGTTACCTTTACTTACCTGCTTTATTGGCTATTGTGGTAAGTTCGTCGATATTTGCCCCGCTAGGCGTTAAATTTGCCAGTAAATTACCGATAAGAACCTTAAAAAAATGCTTTGCTTTTTTTCTTATCGCTGTAGCAATCAAAATGGTGCTTGGTTAATTTCTGGCTAAGCACTTCTTAGTGACAGATAACCTGATATAATATTGCGCAATACAATACCAAGCAGTAAAAACCTCATCTTGAGGTGGCTTTTTATCGTTAAATTTACATTAATAGTTAAGTTAGTGTTTAAATTGCCTTTACGTTTACATTTTTTTCCTCTCAATTGGACAAGCAATGACAGATAAGTTTCTACAATTTCCAGTGATAGACCCAGTAATATTTAGTATTGGACCAGTATCATTACGCTGGTATGGCACCATGTATTTAATTGGCTTTCTTGTTGCTATGTTTATGGCAAACAAGGCGGCGGATCGCAGTGATGGTTTATGGACGCGTGAGCAAGTCAGTGATTTATTATTCTATGGATTCTTAGGGGTTATTTTAGGGGGGCGTGTTGGTTACGTACTTTTTTACCAATTCGACTATTTTCTATCTGACCCATTTTATTTATTGCAAATTTGGCAAGGAGGCATGTCTTTTCATGGTGGCCTGCTAGGCGTTATTTTAGCGGTATTTATTTTTGCCCGTAAAACTAATAAAACCTTTTTATCAGTGGGTGACTTTGTTGTACCGCTAGTGCCTATTGGTTTAGGTATGGGCCGTTTAGGTAACTTTATAAACGCCGAGCTTTGGGGGCGTCAAACCGATGTACCTTGGGCGATGGTTTTTCCAACCGACCCATTACAAGTGCCGCGTCATCCGTCACAGTTATATGAATTTGCCTTAGAAGGGGTAGTACTGTTCGCTATTTTATATATTATTAGCCGAAAAACTAACCGTTTAGGGCTAGCCTCAGGCGTGTTTTTAATTGGTTATGGGGTTTTTAGAAGCGTTATTGAATTTTTCCGCGAGCCCGATGCGCATCTTGGTTTGTACTTCACCTTTATTTCTAAAGGACAAATTTTAAGTATTCCGATGATCTTAGCGGGCATGCTTGTTATTTATCTAGGTTACTTATCACAACAAAAATCAGCGATTGCCAAGGGCAATAAAACGCCAGTTACTGGCGCTAACAAAGATACTCTCCCAAAAACACAGCAAGATCATAAAAAATCAGTAAAAGGAAAACGTTAATGCGCGCTTATTTAGAATTATGTCAACGAATTATTGACCAAGGTACTTGGGTGGAAAATGAGCGTACGGGTAAACGCTGTTTAACCGTGATTAATGCTGACTTACAATATAATGTTGGCGCTAACGAGTTTCCGTTAATTACTACACGTAAAAGTTTTTTTAAATCGGCTATTGCTGAGTTTATTGGCTATATTCGAGGCTACGACAATGCCGCTGATTTTCGCAAACTTGGCACTAAAACTTGGGATGCCAATGCAAACTTAAATGAGGCTTGGCTTAATAATAGTTATCGCAAAGGTGAAGATGATATGGGGCGCGTTTATGGCGTGCAAGCTCGCGCCTGGGCTAAACCTGATGGTGGTAGTATTGACCAGCTGAAAAAAATTGTGGATAACCTGAAAAAAGGTATTGATGATCGCGCTGAGATCATGACTTTTTACAATCCAGGTGAGTTCGACCTGGGATGTTTAAGGCCTTGTATGCATACTCACAATTTTTCCTTACTGGGAGACACGCTACACTTAACGAGCTTTCAACGTTCATGTGATGTGCCGCTAGGACTCAATTTCAACCAAGTTCAGGTGTTTTTCTTTTTGGCGATAATGGCACAAATTACCGGTAAAAAAGCTGGTACTGCTTATCATAAAATCGTCAATGCTCATATTTATGAAGACCAGTTATCGTTAATGCAAGAAGTGCAACTTAAGCGTGAGCCACTGGCGTTACCTAAACTGATTATTAATCCCAAAATCCAATCATTAGAAGATCTGGAGACCTGGGTGACCATGGATGATTTTAAAGTGGAAGGCTATCAATGCCACGACGCGATTAAATATCCTTTTGCCGTGTAACCTTTACGCCACTTTTTAATGAAAATTATTATAAGATCGCTGTATTATCGGTGATCTTATATATTCATACCCCATAGTCATTATCACGCTATTCTTGAGTTGCTAGCGACAAGTATTCTAGTATTTAAGTTTTTGATAAATAACTCATCAAGTAATCGTAAACCACTCGTAAACAATGATGAAGTAATGATACAACATTTATAACTAGCGGTTAGCTAATTGAACCTTTATTGATCTGAATATTAACAATAACGATATTTATTTTGCTACACTGCGATTCGGTATTATTTTCGTTTAAGCTCTACTAATCAAAGTAAAGCTAATATTAAGAATGTAAAAATAAAAACGCTAGTAAGTGATTAGTTGAGCGGTTTTTTTTATTAGATGTTGGAAACTAAATGCGCATAGTTCATGATGAAAAATTACTGCAGTTAATAAAGGTTATCCCGCCAGTCATAGTAACCATTTTTGCTTGTATAGCGATATTTATTGTTATTAACCATAATAGAACTCAACTTACCGCTGATATTGAGAGTTTACAGAAAAATTTTATTGCCTCTGAAAAAGAGATGATTAAGGCACAAGTTAAGCAGTTGGTGCAACAAACGTCCTACGAAAGAGATAGCACAGAAGCACTACTGAAAAACGATATTAAAAATTACATTTACCAAGCCCATAATATCGCCACGAGTATTTATAAAGAAAACCAACATAAACCAGAACAAGAGGTTAAGCGCTTAATTACCACCGCTTTGAGAGATATTCGTTTCAATGAGCAACGCGGCTACTTCTTTATTTATAGCGTTGACGGACAGAGTATATTACATCCGATTTTACCTCAAATGGAAGGGACATCAAAAGCAGATTTACAAGACAGTAGAGGTAATTATATTGTTCGAGAGTTAGCGACATTATCAAAACGATATGGAGAATCTTTTTATCACTGGTGGTTTGTTAAACCAGAAAATAAAAGTAAGGAGTTTGAAAAAATTGGTTTTGGTAAATATTTTGCTCCTTATGACTGGTTTATTGGTACTGGTGAGTATCTGGTTGATGTAGAGAATGATATAAAGCAGCGCCTAATAAAGCGGATCTCCAATATGAGTTTTGGCGAAAACAGATACATTTTTTTGCTAGATTACCAAGGAAATATGCTATCTCATATTAATAAGGACTTGCAAGGTACTAATTTATTAGCTCATCCCGATAGCTCTATAGTAAATATTACTCAGCAATTGATTGCTATAGCAGAGCAAGGCGAAGGTTATTTAGAGTATATGAACTTTTTAGTGCCAAGCACCGGAAAACCCGGTGAAAAAATAAGTTTTGTTAGTGGCTTTCCGCAATGGAATTGGGTTATCGGTACTGGATTTTATAAAGGAGAAACAGATAAATATTTGGCGAAAAGAGAGCAAGATATTGCTCAAGAAAATCAAAGCCAACTGTTAACATTACTTGCTTTAAGCTTGTTTGTAACAGTATTTTTTATCAGCTTATCACTGTTATTAAGTAATTACTTATCGAAACGTTTTACCTTATATAAAGAAAAAATGAACATTGATTTTAATGAGTTAAATGAAGTTAAGTTACAGTCACAGTATCAAGCATTACATGATGTGTTAACCGGTTTACCTAATCGAATGCAGTTAGACCAACAAATATCACAAGGCATTACGTTATCAAAGCAAAGTAATAAAAGTCTGGCGGTAATGTTTATTGATTTGGATGACTTTAAGAAAATTAATGATCTTCATGGCCATTCAGTGGGAGATAACTTACTTAAGTTCCTCGGCGGTGCGTTTAAAAAAGTATTAACCGATCGCGACAGTGTCGTTCGATTTGGTGGTGATGAGTTTATTTTTTGCTTTCCAGCGCTCAGTAATAAAGCACAAGCACAGCAAAAAGTGGCACAGATACAGAAAATATTTGCTCAAGAATTTATTATCAAAGGTAAGTCTATTTATTCTAGCTGTAGTGTTGGTGTTGCTATGTATCCCAGTGATGGTAATGTCGCTGAAGAACTCATTAGTAAAGCGGATATAGTGCTTTATAAATCTAAAGCTCAACAAAAAGGTAGGTCACTATTTTTTAATGAAAGCATTAATAAGCAAGTAAAACGAGACTTTCTTATTGAAAGCGAGTTGAGAGAGGCACTATCAAAAAACGAATTTTCAGTGTTATATCAGCCACAAATAAGTGTAGACAGTGGCAAAATTGTCGCTGTGGAAGCACTTATTCGTTGGTATAACAAAATATTAGGTCATGTATCTCCTGACGAGTTTATTCAGGTGGCTGAAGATATAGGGATGATTCATGACATAGGAAGTTTTGTCATAGAGCAGGCTTTACAAGATATATTACACTATAATGTTAAGCACAATGCTACGCTGGAACTGTCGTTAAATATTTCGCCAAAGCAACTAATTGAAACCAATTTTGCCGAGCAGATGATAGCAGCGATTGAACAATTTTCTTTTAAGGCAAACTTAGTCACGTTGGAAATTACCGAGAATATTTTTATCTCTGACTTAGATAAAGTACAGCCTATTTTAAAGCGTTTGAGAGATCACGGCTTTAGACTGTCATTAGACGACTTTGGCACAGGTTACTCCTCTTTAAGCTATTTGAGTAATTTACCTATGAATGAGATAAAAATTGATCGTTCGTTTATTAATAAGTTATTAGTGAGCAGTCAAAGTGAGGCCTTAGTGAAAACTATTATTGCTATTGGCCAATTTTATAATTTAACCGTAGTTGCCGAAGGTGTTGAAAGTAAAGCCCAGTTTGAGCGGTTAAAGCACTATAATTGCGACTTGATTCAAGGTTATTACTTCGACCGACCACTGTCTATTATTGATTTGCATGCCAAATATAGCACTCATGATGTTAGTTAAGCGTTGCCGCTTTTACGCAAAGGCCTCTTACTAAAGAGGCCTTTTTTATTTCTGTTGAGAATAGTTATCTTATGCTTATTATCTCTTAACTTAGTTAGCATTCACTCAATCATTCGTCACTGAACCAGTGTCATTAAATAAGGTTAACGCATAAAGATTTTAAACAGCAACTTTTGCATAAAGGTGTTGTAAGGTGGTTGCACTAGCTTGCCCATATTGATTTTACCTTGCGATAATACAGTCTTGGCTTTTGAAAAGGTTAAAAATCCTTCTTTACCATGATAATGGCCCATACCTGAATCACCAATGCCGCCAAAAGGCGCATCGTCAGCGGCAACGTGCATAATAGTATCGTTAATACAAACGCCACCTGAGTGAGTTTTATCAAGCAGTAATTGCTGTGTATTTTTGTCAAAGCTCATGATATATAAGGCTAAGGGGCGAGGGCGGTCATTAATATAAGTAACCACTTTATCTAATGATTTATAAGGTATTATCGGCAATAAAGGACCAAAGATCTCTGCTTGCATTAATTGCATATCATCAGTGACTTGCGTGATTAATTGCGTAGCCATTTGTCGAGTTTGGCGATTAATTTCTTCGCCACTGGCTGAAACAACGCTAGCGCCTTTATCAATAGCATCGTCAAGCCACGCCAGTAAGCGTTTGTGTTGAGTAGCATTAATAATATTGGCGTAATCAGTGTTTGAGGCATGCTTAGGGTACATAGCAGTAAACTG
Source organism: Colwellia ponticola (assembly GCF_005885605.1). GTDB lineage: Bacteria > Pseudomonadota > Gammaproteobacteria > Enterobacterales > Alteromonadaceae > Colwellia > Colwellia ponticola. The sequence goes on from NZ_SZVP01000002.1 coordinate 138,493, forward strand.
CTGCTGATAGGCGCTAATAAATTTATCTACTTTATCTTGTGGACAAAAAATATAATCTGGGGCAACACATATTTGCCCAGCATTTAAACACTTACCAAAGAGTAAACGCTCAACAGCGGTGTCAATGGGTATATCATCAGCAATAATAACCGGTGACTTACCGCCTAGTTCTAAGGTTACTGGTGTTAAGTTGTTAGCAGCTGCGCGCATCACATGCCGACCAATATTGGTTGAACCGGTGAAGACTAAGTGATCAAAAGCTAAGCTTGAAAAAGTAGCAGCAACATCTGCTTCACCTTCTATTACGGCAACAGTTTTATCATCAAAAATACTGCCGAGCATTGACGATATTACCGCATTGGTGGCGGGAGTAAACTCTGATAGCTTGATCATGGCGCGATTACCTGCCGCCAAAGCCGCAATTAAAGGCCCTATTGATAACATGATTGGGAAGTTCCACGGCACCATAATACCAATAACACCTAAAGGCTGATAATGAACGGTGACTTTTGCCGGCGATAACAAAAGCCCCGCATGTCGTCGTTGTGGCTTTGACCATTTTTTCAAACGTTTTAGTGTGTAATTTATATTCATTACACAGGGTAGAATATCGGCAAGCAAACTGTCTTGTTTTGCTCGTTGACCATAGTCTTTATTGAGCGCGGCAACCAGTTCGTCTTGGTGTGATAATAACGCTTTTTTTAAAGCAGTTAATTGCTCTTTTCTATAATGAATAGAAGGCGCTGGAGATAGTCGATACTCTTTTTTTTGTTGAGCTAAAATAGACGTTAGTGACTGCTCATTGTTTTTTATGTCGGTAACTGTATTCATAGTAGCCCCAATTTATAGTTAAGGTTTAGCATTTCACTGTATCTCTTTTGACCTGAATCGCAAGATAATATTGTTATTGAGTCGGATGGAGTAATAAACGTTATTAACAATATTTATGAGTAATGTTTGTTTTATATCAAGTGGTAATAAAATAGCGCTATTTTGTTATCAAATGTGATGTAATGGTATTGATTCTCATTTATGTTAGTGTTTTAATGTCGACAATGAAATTTACTTACTCATAAATACTTACACAAATATAAATCTTATATAATTTTTTGGAGTTACCGTGTCAATGTCAATGAAATCGTTTAAACCGACCTTAATAAGCTTGGTTATTGCTAGCGCTCTTTCTGCTAATGCTTTTGCCGAAGAGCCGATAAAAAATATATCTGTTGGTGAACAATTTACTATTTTTGGTGAAAATACTGCCGTTAATAGTCTTCCTGGTAGTGCTCATCAGTTGACTCAAGCTGATCTTGAAAAATTTGATTATACCGACATTATGCGCTCGCTAACCTCCATCCCTGGTGTGTATGTATTAGAAGAAGATGGTTACGGTTTACGCGCTAATATTGGTATGCGTGGCACGGGTCAAAACCGTAGTGAAAAAGTGACTATTATGGAAGATGGTGTGTTAGCCGCGCCCGCACCTTACGCTTCACCTGCAGCTTACTATTTTCCTACGGCTGGTCGTATGCAACAAATTGAAGTACTTAAAGGTACCTCTAGTGCTATGTATGGTCCACGTACTACCGGTGGCGTAATTAATATGTTGTCTCGCCAAATTCCAGAGCAAGAACTTGCTGGCCAACTTAGTGTGCAAGCAGGGCAAGACGGCTTTGCTAAAGTACACGGTTTTATTGGCGGTAAAGGTGAAAACATCAGTTCGGTTGTCGAAGTTTTCCGTTATCAAGCCGATGGCTACAAAGATATTAATCACAGTAATAAAGATACTGGTTTTGAAAAAAATGATGTCTTGGCTAAAGTGCGCTATAACACCGATGACGATGCTGCTTTTTACCAAGAAGTTGAATTTAAAGTTAAGTATTCTGATGAAGATTCAGATGATACCTATATGGGCTTAACCGACGCTGACTTTAACGCCGATCCTTACAGTCGTTACTCGGCATCGCAAAACGATAATATGGCTACCGAACATTTACAGTTACAGCTTAGCCACGTAATTAAGTTATCAAATCGTTTTAATTTAGCGACTACGGTTTATCATAATGATTTTAGCCGTAATTGGTACAAAGTCAGTAAAGTAGGTGGTGAAAGTTTAGGTAGCGGCGGTATTGACATAGCGGCACAACATGATCAATCGCCAACAGGCATTATTGATGTTGATATTAAAGCCAATAATCGTGATTATTTATCGCAAGGTATTCAAACGGTGTTAGATGCTGACTTTAATAACCACCAAGTAAAATTTGGTGCGCGTTATCATGAAGATGAAATGGATCGTTTCCAATGGGTTGATCAATATGCCCTTGATGCTACTTATAACATGACCTTAACTAACTCAGGTATACCTGGTACAGATTCAAACCGTATTGATAGCGCTAGTGCTGTTGCGTTATTTGTTCATGATGAATGGACTATGGGTAAGTTTATTATCAATGCGGGTCTTCGTTATGAAGATATGACCATTGAACGTGAAGATTGGGGCAAAACAGATCCGAATCGTTTAACAACACCGGCACACAAAAAAAACAAACTTGATGTGGTTTTACCGTCTTTAGCAGTAAGTTATCAACTGAATGATGATCTCGTCTTAATTGGTGGTGTACAAAAAGGTTTTGCGCCACCTGCACCCGGTAATGCTGATGCGAGTAATGAAGAAAGTATTAACTATGAATTAGGCACAAGGTATGCAAAAAATGCCTTTAATGTCGAAGCATTATTTTTCTACTCAGACTATGACAATATGCATGGCAACTGTACGGTTAGTCAAAACTGTTCAGATGAGAATATTGGTGAGCAGTATAATGCGGGTGCGGTTAAGGTAACGGGTCTTGAATTTAAAACCGGTTATAGCGTTGATTTTGGTGATATCTCGATGCCAATTGATTTAACTTATACTCATACTAAAACTGAATTTTTAAATACTTTTAAATCGGATTTTTGGGGTGATGTTAACGCCGGTGATGATTTTCCTTACGTACCTGAAAACCAATTTCAATTTGTTGTTGGCTTAGCTGGCGACGTATGGCGAACTAACGTATTAGTGCGTTATACTGGTGAAATGCGTAGTACTGCTGGTATTGGTGACAGTGCCGAAAATATTGACGCGCGCACCGTGGTAGATTTTGTTGCTAGTTATGACATTGCTGATAATCAACAAGTACGCTTTAGTGTTGATAATGTTTTAGATGAAACGTACGTTGCTACGCGTGCACATGGCTCCGTAATGGTTGGTAAGCCGTTAACTATGTCAGTGGGTTATCAATATAACTTTTAAATAGTAAAAGCTGTAACATAGCCGCATAAAAAAGCCCCGATAAGTACTACTTATCGGGGCTTTTTACTAAACTGAACCTATAGTTAAACAAACATAAACCTTGTCGAAATAATTACTTAACACTCGGTAATATTTACCGCTAAGCCGCCACGTGAGGTTTCCTTATATTTAGTCTTCATATCATTACCGGTTTCCCACATGGTTTTGATCACTTCATCTAACGTCACTTTTTGGGTGCCATTACCACGTAAGGCAAGACGAGAGGCGTTGATGGCTTTAACTGATCCCATGGCATTACGCTCAATACAAGGTACTTGCACTAAGCCGCCAACTGGGTCACAGGTTAAACCAAGATTATGCTCCATGCCTATTTCGGCGGCATTTTCTACTTGCGGTGGTGTACCACCCATTATTTCAGTTAAAGCGCCAGCAGCCATTGAACAAGCCACGCCTACTTCACCTTGACAACCTACTTCTGCCCCTGAAATAGACGCGTTAGTTTTGTATAAAATACCAATCGCTGCTGCGGTGAGTAAATAACGAATACAATCATCATCGCTAAGCGGTTTAACAAACTTATCGTAGTAGCAAAGCACGGCAGGAAGAATACCGGCAGCGCCATTAGTTGGCGCAGTAACAACACGACTGCCCGCGGCATTTTCTTCGTTAACAGCCATGGCAAATAAATTAACCCAATCCATGGCGGTTAAGGGATCGTTTGATTTTTCTACTAGCAAAGAGCGGTGTAAAGCAGGCGCTCTACGGGTTACTTTCAAGCCTCCAGGTAAAATCCCTTCGGTTGATATACCACGATCAACACTGGCTTTCATTGCCGCCCAAATATCAAGTAACTTTGTGCGAATAGTCGCTTCATCATTTAAGCACTTTTCATTATTCATCATAATGGTGCTAATACTTAAACCGTTTACTTTTGCTTCATGGAGTAACTCTTTAGCGCTACTAAAGGCATGTGGACGCTTAATATTACTATGTAGCGATAACGCTTTATCTTTTTCTTTTTCAAAGTCGCAATCTTCAACAATAAAGCCACCACCAATAGAATAATAGGTTTTTGATAGTAACAAGGTCTCATTTTTATAAGCATACAAGGTCATGGCATTAGCATGAGCAGGTAAGCTTTTTCGACGATGATAAATAATGGCGTTATCTTTAGGAAAGCTTACTTCATGGCTACCATTAAGAGCTATTTTTTGGCTACTCACTACGGCTGCTAAGGTTGGTTCAATTGAGTCAACAGGAATGCCTTCAGGCGTGTGTCCATATAAACCTAATATAACGGCTTTACCGGTGCCATGACCAATACCCGTTTGACCTAATGAACCAAAAAGCTCACACTTTACTCGGTCGACATCGGTTAATAACGTTTGTTCGATTAAGGCATCAACAAACAATTTTGCCGCTTTCATCGGCCCCACAGTGTGCGAACTTGACGGGCCAATGCCAATAGAAAACATATCAAATACACTGATCATACTTTTGTACCCTCATCCTACTTACTTATTATCTGTTGATTTTTTATTTACTGTTTTGTGTTGCCGTTGCCATTATAGCTTCAAAGCTTACCGAGCAACAGTTAACAGTAAATTGTTGCTCTCACTATTTAATACGGATTATCGCTTTATAAGTGAATAATATTTTAATTACTATGTTTTTAGGAAATTATTGTTGATATTATCTTTGGTGTTAATGCAGATGTATTGAAAGTGTTCAGATAAAGCAACACATAAGGGGGGAGAGGAGATTTTTTATAATCACTAATATCACTAATATAAGTAAAATAACATAAGCAAAATAATTTAATGTCTAGTTTATCTGGGCGATTAAGTCTTTTAGCATGACCGCAGTCGCGCCCCAGATATTGTAATGCTTGTAAGGTAGGAAGTGTACATTATGCTGCCTTCCACCTTTATGGGCGACAACAATGTGATGATTCTTAGTGGTTAAAAAGTACTGTAGAGGCACTTGAAATACTTCAGAGACTTCGTTGTTATCTATTAGATAAGTTTGCGAGCTTGCGACAATAGCAATAATGGGGGTTACATGAAAACCACTAATCGTTTGATAAGGTGGTAATTGACCTGCGATTGTTATGGCATCACTAGATAATCCTATTTCCTCAAAGGTTTCTCGAAGCGCGGTATCAATTAAGGATTTATCTTCTTTTTCAACTTTACCGCCAGGAAAGCTTATCTGTGACGGGTGGTGCTTTAAATGACTAGCACGCTTGGTTAATAAGACCTGCAACCCCTCATCATTGTCAGATTCGACTAAAGCAATGAGCACCGCCGCTGAACGCATCGGTGATGGGTGCTGGTAGTTATGCTCAGATTCCGTTAATTGCAATAAATTAAAGCGTATTAAAAATTCATCTTTGGTCATCGCTTTTACTCGTTAATAACAATGTTAACTCAGTAGATGGATTAACATTACACCTGATTGAGCCTTGATAACACTGGTAATATACAATTAACTTTATCAAAAGTTTCTTGATATTCACTCAGTGCGGTTGAATCGGCAACTAAGCCACCTCCTGCCCAACAATGAATAGTGTTGCCAGTCTCAATATCAGTACTAGCACAAGTATTAGGTATACTACTGGTTGATGGTGTATTAGGTTGACAAATTAAGGTACGAATGGTGATGCTAGTATCCATAGCGCCACAATTAGAAATATAACCAATAGAGCCGCAATAGATACTGCGACGATGTGGCTCTAATTGTTCGATTATTTCCATGGCGCGAATTTTAGGAGCACCAGTAATTGAGCCACCAGGAAATGCGCCGCGCAGTAAATCAGTAGCATGCTTATTATTTGCTAATACCCCTTCAACGGTACTGACTAAGTGATGCACCGCCGGAAAGCTTTCAATATCAAATAACTTAGGTACTTTTACCGAACCCGGTTGACAGCTTTTACTAAGGTCATTACGCAGTAAATCTACAATCATTAAGTTTTCAGCATTATCTTTAGTTGAATGCTTTAATATTTCAGCATTATTAGCATCTTGTATTTTGTTATCACTACGGGGCATAGTGCCTTTAATTGGTTTACTTTGTACTTTACCTTGCGACAACTGTATAAAACGCTCAGGTGAAAGGCTTAAGATAGCACCATGTTCTAAACGTATAAAAGCAGAAAAAGGCGCCTTGTTGGCCGTTTTTAAGGCTAAGTAAGCGTTAAATTCATCGCCTTGATATTGTGCACTAAAGCGTTGCGCCAAGTTAATTTGATAACAATCGCCACTTAATAAATAGTTTTGCACAGTATTAAATTTCTCTATGTAGCTGGCTTTGTCCATGTTTGCTTGCCAAGTACTGGTTAATATAAACGTACTTGAAGCATCGCGGGTAACGCTTGCTGAAATTGTTGCCTTAGTCAGTGACGTTTCAAACTGCTCTCGTTCGCTGTCCGCACACACTAAGTAAAAACTCGCTGACCTATTATCGAAAATAACGGCTTTGTTATAGAGACCAATAGCCATTTCAGGCAAGTTAATATCTTGTTTTGCTATGCTAGGTAGTTGTTCAAATCGACGACCTAAATCATAAGAGAAATAGCCGAGTGCGCCGCCCAAGAAGGGTAGGAAGTCATGACTTTTTTGTGCGGTATTAAATAATTTTTCTTGCAGATTTTTAACCAGTGATAAGGGATCATCGTTACTGCTAAGGTTGACTTTTTTTGTATCCTTAGTGGCTAAAAAGCAGAGCTTAGTAACATTTTGTTGTGTTGTTAGCGTTGCTATAGGTTGCCATACTAAAATATCAAAACGGCTGTCAACATGGTCACTATTACCAGAGTCCAGCCACATTGCCCAAGGTTGATCAGACAAAGTACTAAACACTGATTCTGGCGTAGCCGCATTGTTAAGTTGCAATGCTTTTGCGGATAAGTTGCTATCAAGCTCCATGGTGTTAATCACCGCGTTTATTGCTCCGTTAAGCTTTTCGTTAGCAGCAGTGTTATCGGTATGATTAGCAGCGTTATCAGATGAATGGTACAAGGTTTTATTTACTCTTAGTATTCGCTAGTAAAATAGTTATTATCAGCCATTTGGTCTGGCAGCACTTTCAATAGCAGGTTATTATAGGTCGCAAGTTATTATAACTTTCAACCAGCCAGTATTAAAGGCTATTAAAAGTATTAAAAACGATTAATACCTAAACTAACGCTAATAGAGAGCACTATGGCCATCATTAAACAACAAGACTTAATCGATAGTATTGAAGATGCACTGCAATATATTTCTTATTATCATCCACTTGATTTTATTCAGGCATTAGAAAAAGCCTATCACAAAGAAGAATCAACGGCGGCGAAAGACGCAATAGCGCAAATTTTGATTAACTCACGTATGTCAGCACAAGGTAAACGTCCTATTTGTCAAGACACTGGCATTGTTACCTGTTTTGTTAAAGTCGGTATGGCGGTTCAGTGGGATAAAACTGATATGACTGTACAGCAAATGGTTGATGAAGGTACGCGCCGTGCGTATTTAAATCCAGACAACCCATTACGTGCCTCTATTGTCGCTGATCCTACCGGCAAACGTATCAATACCAAAGATAATACCCCAGCAGTTGTTCATATCGATATGGTACCAGGCACTGGCCTTGAAATAATGATTGCCGCTAAAGGTGGTGGTAGTGAAAATAAAACCAAAATGGTGATGTTAAACCCTTCTGATTCTATTGCTGACTGGGTAGTTAAAACCTTACCAACAATGGGGGCGGGTTGGTGTCCACCAGGTATGTTAGGCATAGGCGTTGGTGGTACAGCTGAAAAAGCGGGTGTACTAGCAAAAGAAAGCTTGATGGAACCGGTCAATATTCAAGACTTAATTGAACGTGGCCCACAAAATGCTGAAGAAGAATTGCGCCTTGAAATTTTTGAACGCGTTAATAAGTTAGGTATTGGCGCACAAGGACTTGGCGGTTTAACCACGGTTGTTGATGTTAAAATTAACTCAGTACCAACGCATGCAGCGTCTAAACCTGTGGTAATGATCCCAAATTGTGCAGCAACGCGTCATGTGCACTTTCACTTAGATGGCTCAGGCCCTGCTAATTTAACACCACCTAAACTGGAAGAGTGGCCAGAAATTACCTGGGAAGTAGGTGAAAACGTACGTCGTGTTAATGTTGATGGTTTAACTAAAGCAGATATCGCTGAGTGGAAAACCGGTGAAACAGTCTTACTTAGCGGTACTATTTTAACCGGTCGTGATGCAGCGCATAAACGTATTCAAGATATGTTAGCCAAAGGTGAAAAACTACCGGTAGATTTTACCAACAAGTTTATTTATTACGTTGGTCCTGTTGATGCTATCGGTGATGAAGCGGTAGGTCCAGCAGGCCCAACAACGGCTACACGTATGGATAAATTCAACGAGATGATGTTATCGAAAACCGGCTTGCTAGGCTCTATTGGCAAAGCTGAGCGTGGCGCAGCAACGTGTGAAAGCATTAAAGACCATAAGTCAGTGTATTTAATGGCGGTTGGCGGTGCGGCATACCTAGTATCTAAAGCCATTAAAAAAGCGAAAGTAGTCGCCTTTGAAGATATGGGGATGGAAGCTATCTATGAATTTGAAGTAGAAGATATGCCAGTAACGGTTGCCGTAGACAGTACTGGTGAGTCTGCTCATGTAACAGGTCCTGAAATTTGGAAAGTTAAAATTCAAGAAGCTGACGATAAAGCAAAAGCTAACTAGCGCCAATTAGCAGGTCGGTTTTATAGGACTGATTTACCAATATAAAAAGAGGGCTATAAGCGTAATGCCGATCAGTTAAGAAATATTTAACGATCCATTGACCGATCTTTTAACCCTTTTAGAATCCGATATCAGTTAATGATATCGGATTTTTTTATACGCTTTGAAAACGAATTAGCCACCACGCTTGATGCTGGTAATACTTTTCACTCTTTTGAAAAATATGCTGAGTTACTTTCTCCTGAATTAATTGAGCAATGCTTTAAACAAGCCGGAGTTGCCACCGGTCGAAAGCGCCGCTTACCTTTAGAGGCAGTACTTTAGTCAATTATAGGCATGAGTCTATTTAGGCAACGCTTAGGTGCTGAAGCTGTTAAGCAAGTATTTTTGGCGATGGCAGAAAAAAGCTACCAAAACAAAAATGCCAGTTAGCTTAACTGACTGGTATTACGCTATAAGCGCGCTTTTTATATCTGTCTTTTATAGCGTTAAGCTGCCTAGTATTGGTAGCAGTATTGGTGGTCGTTCGGCACGAGCCTAGTAAGACCAATAATGTTGTCGGCACTTGTCGAATCTTGTGGACTTCTATAACGGATAAAAAATCAATAAACGACTCAAAGTAAAACTAAGTAATTACTATATTGTTGAGAGGCTTATTGAAGTGCAGCTAAAGATAGTAAAGCCTATAGCTCAGTTACAACAAGCTGTCTTTATAATGCGAGTTGAGTGCTTTTAGTCACGTTATTAATGGCTTAAGGAGCTTCTTGAATACTCATTATATTTTTTATCTGTTTTACTCCTTATAATACCCCTTTAATAAAAACTTAAGTCAAATAATGCTTGGATATAAGCACTGAAGGAAAGCAGTAAGTCATGACGTTTGCCTACAATAATATGAAGTTAGATAGAGGAAGCAACCAACGAAAAAATAAGCGCTGGTTAACCGGTGAGTTTAGCCATGAAAGCACGTTATTTTGTGTTATTAACGATGGCGAGTGTCTTTTTGATAAAGCGGATGATTTTTCACCTCTTTATTTGAATAAAACACAATTACCGACGGTACAACTTAATAGTTGCATTTATTTGGGTAAAGGAAGCTTGGATAAAGAAAGTATCGCCAAAGCCGGTGTTGATGAAGCAGTGGCTCGTTCAGTCTTTGCTATCGACTTTACTAAATTGCGTTTTTCTACTCAGGAAGATTTACATGATATAGGGCAATGGCAAAACCTTAGAAAAGTTACCGCTAATTTATCAGCCATTGATGCCTCAATTCTTGCTTTAGCGAAAGGTTTAGTTCACTGGCATATAAGCCATCAATTTTGTGGACAATGCGGGCAAATTAACCGTCTCATTGAAGCCGGGCATGCTAGACGTTGTGATAATTGTCGTAATATGACTTTTCCACGTACTGACCCTGCGGTTATCATGTTGGTAGAGAGAATGTTTGCGGATGGTATTCCAAGGTGTTTACTTGGGAGGAATGCTAATTGGCCTGAAGGTATGTATTCAACCTTGGCAGGTTTTGTTGACCCAGGTGAAACGCTTGAGCAAACGGTGATCAGAGAAGTTTTTGAAGAGGCCACTATTATGGTAGAAAATCCACAATATATTGCCTCACAACCTTGGCCTTTTCCTGCGTCGATTATGCTCGGTTTTACCGCGGTCGCCACTTCTGAAGCCATTGCTACTAGCCAAGATGATTTAGATCACGCGCAATGGTTTTCACGCGAACAACTCAATGACTTTCAGGCAAGCTCTGTTGACAAGAATGAGAGCGAGCAAGTAGGTGATAACAGCGATAATCCGCAATATAAAATGAGTAGTGTTGACTCAATCTCATCTTATTTACTCAACGCTTGGAGAAAAAAGCAAATAGGGCAGTACTAACGCTAAGTCGCCAGTACTCAATTAACTTAACTATTAAAGTACTGGTTGAACCTAGCGAGGTATGATTTAATAGTTAATGGGTACTGTAATAAAACACAGTGCCTATTTTGGTTTACCTCTTGAAAAGCGTTTTCAAGAGACTTTTCATTAGTTTTTCAAGAGTAGAATATGAATTTTCCCTTCGAACAACAACACTTTTTACCACTAGCATTGAGTCTGACATTGATATTATTGTTAATGTTAATAACGGTATTATTTCGTCTTTCAGCCATTAAAAAAACGTTACTGGTGCAAAGTACCGAGCAAGAAGCACGTACACAAGCGTTGTTTAGTGAGCTATTAACGCAGCAACTTTCCGAGCAATCCGTACAGTTACAGCATCATTATCAACAAATTAATCAACAACAGCTATCACAAGCCCACGATAAGCAACAATTGCAGTTAGCTAATAATATTGAACAACAGATGGCTGATTTGCGCATTAAATTAATGAGGCAGGTGAATGAATTACAAACTCAACTGACTAACCAGCAAGGTCAGTCATTAGATCAGGTGATTAATCACTTAAATAATGCTGGGCAAGCGAACCGAGAAGAACTTGCTAAAACCTTAGCACAAAGTGGAGATCAAATGAGTAAACGCATTGATGGTTTAACTCAGGCTACCGATAAGCGTCTACAAGAGATCAGTGGTCAAGTAGAAAAACGTCTTGCTGAAGGCTTTGAAAAAACAACCAAAACCTTTAGCGATATTTTACAGCGCTTAGCATTAATTGATGATGCTCAGAAAAAAATCACTGAATTATCTACCAACGTAGTAAGCTTGCAAGAAGTACTTAATGATAAACGCTCGCGCGGCGCGTTTGGTGAAGTACAATTAAATAGCTTGATAAGAAACGTATTACCCGAGCAAAGCTTTAAACTACAACATACGTTGTCAAACGGTAAAATTGCCGATTGTATTCTATTCTTACCAAAACCTACCGGTAATGTGGTAGTTGACTCTAAATTTCCATTAGAAAGTTACCGTAAAATGGCAGATTTAGAAGCCCATGAAGTAGAACGAAAGTCGGCCATGCGCCAGTTTAAAGTTGATATTAAAAAGCATATTAATGATATTAGTGATAAATATCTGATTGATAATGAAACGGCTGACGGCGCCATTATGTTTATTCCAGCGGAAGCTATTTTTGCCGAAATTCATGGACATCAAAGTGATTTGGTTGACTATGCCAATAAAAGACGCGTGTGGCTAACCTCACCAACCACCTTAATGGCAATATTAACCACCGCGCGATCGGTACTTAAAGATGAAGCGACTCGCCAGCAGATTCACATAATTCAAGCGCACTTATCAGATTTAGCTCAAGACTTTAGTCGCTTTAAAGGGCGCTTTGCAAATTTGGCTAAGCATATTGACCAAGCGGCAATGGATGTAAAACAAATTCACACCTCGGCAGATAAAATAGCTAATCGCTTTGAGAAAATAGAGCAGGTCGATCTTGTCGATAAAAAATCTTTAGGGCATATTAAATAATAGGCGAAGGTTTAGCTTATAGTCATTTTTAACTATACAGATTTCACTATACATAGATTGTGGTCTGTATTGACATGTTGTCTTTAAAGATAAACACTGAAAAACGCTGTAAATTAGCCGATTAAAAAGTTAACCGATAACGGCACAATAGATGCCATTACCGTAAATATAGTCAGCATGTTAACTAGGTTTTCTTGAGCGTTGTAGATTAACTTTCGTTCGAGCTAAAAGGCAACGTTAATAAAGACAATACCTAAAAGTACTGGGCTAATAAAACGCAAATAAAAGCCGAGTAACTTTAATGACAAGTGCTTTTTTAACAGCGCGATATCAGTTAACTGATTTCCACGTCTCCACAACCAACCGACGACAATAAAATAAAACAATGACATTAGCGGCTGTAAAATAGTGGTTAATAATTGTATGATTAAACCAAACAACTGTTCAAAAAAGGCGACCAGTAACATGCTGGCAATAAAAACCACACCAGAAATCAACCAAGTGGCTCGTTTTCTGCTCATGGATTTATCTTCAATAAGATAAGCAACGGGTACTTCGGTAGATGAAATGGTTGAAGTGAGTGCGGCAATTGATAGCAAGGCAAAAAAGCCAAAAGAGACCAGTAAACCAATATCCCCCATGGAGTTAAATAGTGTGGGTAAAATAGTAAAGATAAGTTGACCTTCACCAATTAAATGACCATCAACAAACACTTCTTGACCATTATGCTGAGCAACAAAAAGCGCTGGTATAATAAGTAAGCCGGCAATAAAAGCAATAAAGGTATCAAGCAAGGTAATAGAAATGACCAACTTACCGACACTTTGCCCTTTAGGCATATAGGAGCCATAAGCCATCATGGCGCCAACACCAATCGCTAGTGAGAAAAAAGCTTGCCCCATCGCTGAAATAATTAATTTCGGGTTCATTACTTGGCTAAAGTCAGGCACTAAATAAAGCGTTACGCCTGTCATTGCGCCTTCTTGTTGTAATATATAAATGATTAACCCGAGTAACATCAGTAATAGCAATGGCATTAATCGTGCTGACCAGCGCTCAATACCGCTGTGTACGCCTTGATGTACTATAGCGGCACCTAGCACAATAAAAATAGGGGTAAAAATCACATTGCGCAGTGTGCTTGAGGTTGATAACCATTGTGCTAACTCATTTAAACCTAGTAACTCAGTTAACGATGCTAGCGCATGCGATAACATCCAACCAGCAACGATAGTGTAAAAACTTAGCATCATCATGGCGCCAATAATACCTATGATACCGGCAGAGTGACCGAGCTTTTTAAAGCGTTGACCACAAGATTGTGTTAGTGCAGATACTGGGTTAGTTTGTGCTTGATTACCAATATAAATTTCAGCGTATAACGCTGGCAAAGCAAGTAAAAAAGTCACTATTAAGTACACCAACAAAAAAGCGCCACCGCCATTATTTGCTGCTTGTGTGGGAAAAGCCCAAATATTACCTAAACCTATGGCAGCGCCTGCTGCAGCGAGAACAAAACCAATACGAGAATGAAAAGAATCACGGGCAGAAGTGGAGGTCATAAAAGAGGGGATAGTCGATAAAAATGATGGAACAAATTTTACCGAGTTAAGGCTGCTAGGGGAAGTGTTATCATTGTTTTAAGGCATTTAAATTGTCATTGTGCACTTACCTAATAACCCGTATATAATAGCGCTCTCATTTAATTAATGAAACTGATGATAGTATTGTCATTTTGACGAGAATATCCATAGAAGAGCAAACTATGTTAAAGCATGAAATTATTCCGGTAACACTTTTTGAGCAAAACTGTACCTTATTTTGGTGCAGTGAGACTAAACAGGCTGCAGTGGTTGACCCAGGTGGAGATATAGAAAAAATCATCGCTGCGATTAGCAAACACGGGTTAACACTTAATAAGATTTTAATTACGCATGCTCATATTGATCATGCCGGCGCAACGTCAGCGCTTGCCAATCACTATGATGTTTTGATTGAAGGGCCTCACAAGGCTGATCAGTTCTGGATTGATGGTATGGAAGATCAAAAGCAACGCTTTGGTGGCGCTTTTGCTTATGCAAAAAAATTCGTACCAAATCGATTTTTAGCGCAAGGTGATACCGTAAATTTTGGCAATATAATCATGGAAGTCTATTTTTGTCCTGGTCATACGCCAGGTCATGTGGTGTTTTTTCACCGAGAATCAAAAATTGCCCAAGTAGGTGATGTATTATTTAGTGGCTCAATAGGTCGTACTGATTTTCCTCGCGGAGATCATGCCACGCTTATTAGCTCTATTCGCCACAATTTATTCCCTTTAGGTGATGATGTCCGCTTTATTCCAGGTCATGGCCCTATGAGCACTTTTGGGCAAGAGCGCCAATACAATCCTCATGTCAGTGACGTTGCCGTAGGCTTAAAATAATGAATACCTTAATACTTAAAACACAGCGAACATTAAGAAAAATAGATAAGAGTAAGATATTTCAAGGTATTGTTATTGCAGTTATTATATTGTCGGCATTACTTATAGGCGTTAAAACACATAACTTATCCGCTAACGTTATTGGCATCTTATTGCTATTAGACGTTGCGGTAACAGTATTTTTTGCTATTGAAATAAGCATCCGTTATTTAGCCTGCCCACAAAAGAAAGGCTTTTTTAAAAATGGTTGGAACATTTTTGACACGGTTATTGTGATTGGTAGTTTAATACCTGCCGGAGGCTCTGGTGTGCTCATCGCCCGCCTATTACGCGTTTTTCGTGTTTTGCGCCTAGTTTCTATGGTACCAGAGTTACGGTTATTGATTAACGCCTTGCTTAAAGCAATACCTCGTATGGGGTATATCGCGCTGCTTATGTTTGTCATTTTTTATATTTATGCCGCTATTGGTAGTATGTATTTTCACAGCATTAATGAAGTGTTATGGGGCGATGTTTCTATTTCTATGTTGACTTTATTTCGTGTTGCCACCTTTGAAGATTGGACCGATGTGATGTATGAAACCATGGCGGTACACCCTTTTAGTTGGATCTATTATTTAACCTTCATTTTTTTAACGGCCTTTATCTTTTTAAATATGATGGTAGGTACAGTATTAGAAGTGATGGGCCAAGAACATGAACAGTTTCGCGCGGAGCAGCATGGTGAAAGTGGTGATGGTGGCGAGCCAGCTAGTCGCGCACAAATTGATAACTTAGAAAGGGAACTCGCAGAAATTAAAGCGCTACTACTCAATAAAAGCTAAGTAACTACTATTGTGGCCTTATTTGGCTTATTAAATTCAGTGAACTCAAGAGGGTTCACTGAATAACTTTATTAAGACTGTGTAAATTGAGTAATAATTCGGTCAAGATGATTAGCAAAATTTTGTCTGTCAGTTTGACTTAACGCGGCAGGGCCACCGGTTTGTACGCCACTTGCGCGCATGGTGTCCATAAAATCACGTATGTTAAGTCGAGACTTTATATTTTCTTTGGTATAAAGCTCACCACGCGGACTAAGAGCAATAGCCTGCTTAGTTATCACCTCATCGGCTAGCGGAATATCACTCGTGATCACTAAGTCATTGACTTCTACACGTTTGACGATTTCATCATCAGCGACATCAAAGCCACTATTGACCTGCATAAATTTGATAAAAGGGGAAGGAGGTATACGCACGTAATGATTAGCCACTAAAGTGGTGGTTATTTTTGTTCTATCTGCTGCTTTAAATAATATCTCTTTGATCACCACTGGACAGGCATCAGCATCAACCCAAATTTTCATATTTATCCTTAGAGTTTTACTATAACTACTAGGGTATGATAACGTAAATTGGCTTAATAATAGAGACTCTAGATAGCTTTATATCGCTATTAAGACGTTTAACTGTCATTTAGTGAGGCTTAGCACTAATAAAAGTTAGCTGTAATATTGTTTAGGTAGAGAAAATCTGGGGCAAAATAATAAAAAGCCCAGTTAAAAACTGGGCAGTAAAATCATTAATATAACGAAAATGTTAATTTAAGAAGTGCTATTTAGTAAGCTTTTACCATTAATGGCTATTTTTCTAGGCTTTAATGCTTCAGGTACTTCTCTTTCTAAATCAACATGCAGTAAGCCGTTCTCCATGAAAGCGCCAATCACTTTTACATGTTCACCTAGCTGAAATTTACGCTCAAAGTTACGCTCAGCGATGCCTTGGTGTAAAAATTGACGAGGTCTTTTAGTAGGGTCTTGTTCGGCATTAATAGCTTGTTTAGTACCAATAATGATTAAACTATTGTCTTTGGATTCAATATCAATGTCTTGCTCACTAAAGCCTGCAACAGCCATGGTGATACGGTATTGATTTTCTGCTAATAATTCGATGTTATACGGTGGATATGAAGACTGTTTACCCGGTTGGGATGCTTTATCAATTAAACCAGCTAGGTGGTCAAAGCCAATAAAAGAACGGTAAAGTGGGCTGAAATCTGTCGTGTTACGCATAATAAGTTATCCTATTAATATAGCAATAATATGTGCCTTTCATGATGAACAGGCTGTTATGGTAGTCCCTTGCGGCGACTACAACATTATAGATGGGATTACTTACTTATTTTTCAATAAAAAAAGCAAATAAATTATTCTTTATTTGCTTTTAAATTTTCAATTTACTTGATAGGTAGATATTAAGTCTTTGTTTTAATATCTATTTTTAGTTTTCTTCAGTGTACTCATCTTTTTGTAAATTTATTGTTTCACCATCAACAACGATAACAGGTGCAGTGTACTTAACCTTTGCTAACGCTTTGTCATAATTAGGGTGTTGTGAGATATTAGCCACTAGCTCTTTATAGACAATTTTACCTTGGTCATTGATAATAAATATTGCGCGAGTAAGTAAGCCCATATCTTTAATTAATAAACCATAATTAACCCCAAACTCTCGCCATACTGAGTCTGATAATACGTGCATATTATTGATCTTTTCTCCGTCACAAAAACGTTTTTGCGCAAAAGGTAAGTCATTACTAATAGTTAAAATCGTAATGTTTTCAGGTAGCTTTGCTAATTCTTCATTGAACCGCTTTGTTTGAATAGCACAAACACCCGTATCTAAACTCGGTACCACTGAAATAAGTAATGTTTGCCCTTGAAAGTCTTTTAAAGCAACAGGCGTAAAGTTTTTATCAACGACTTTAAATTGTGGGGCTCGCTCTCCCACTTTTACCTGTTTGCCTAGCAGGGTAATATATTTATCGCCTGCTTTAACTAAGTTCTGCGTTGAAGGAAGTTTTTTTAAGTCAAAGTTAAACGCACCACTCGTCGAGGTTAAGGTTAAACTAATGATAAAAAAAACAGGTAAAATGATGTTTATAGAGGAAAATTTCATGGTCTATTAAAAAATGAGTTAAGGTAAGACAGATACTAGCGTTTTACGGAGAAAAATTCTATAAATAGCGTTTTTTTCATTGTGTTTTGTCTTGAATACTTTATGGTTAAGGATAGAAGCTAAGTTTATTTAGCCGTTGTTATTCTAGCTATTGTTTAGCCATTTATTAGGTAAGGCCCCAGTGTATGACCACTACATTATTAATTTGTGATGATTCTAATATGGCGCGCAAACAAGCAGCACGCTCGTTACCTGATAATTGGGATGTAGAGATTAGTTTTGCAGGCAATGGTCTAGAAGCACTTGAAGCGATAAAAGCTGGTAAAGGTGATGTGCTTTTACTTGATCTTAATATGCCTAAAATGGATGGTTATCACGTGCTAGAGGCTATTGTAGCACAAGACTTGCCAACACTTACTATTGTGATTTCAGGTGATATTCAACCAGAAGCTCATCAACGGGTAACCAGTTTAGGGGCATTAGGTTTTATTAAAAAACCCGTTAATAAAGAAACACTCACTAACGTATTGTCATCTTATGGTGTCTTTTCTAATGATAAGTCTAAAGAGAAAACTACTGTTAACAGCCCTAACACTTCTCAACAAACCGTATCTGCTATACCAACGACTAAGCAACCATTAGCGACTCAACCTCATACCGCTGATGTTACAAAGACGTCAACAAGTGATATCCCGGAAATGACGTTGTCGACCGATATGCGAGATTGCTACCAAGAAATAGCGAATGTTGCTATGGGACGTGCCGCAGATTTACTGGCTCGTTTACTTAATGTTTTTGTCGAGTTACCCATTCCTAATGTCAACTTCATTGAAGTGAGTGAACTTCGCATGGCATTAAAAGATATCGAAAATCATGAAAGTACATCAGGTGTTTGCCAAGGGTTTATTAGCGCAGGCATTTCAGGTGAAGCACTGTTGATTTTAAATGATTCAAGCTTCAAAGATGTCGCCTCATTAATGCACTACCAATACGATGCGGATATGGGCACGGAGTTAGAGCTTTTAATGGACTTAGCTAATGTGCTAATTGGTGCTTGTTTAAAAGGTGTATCTGAGCAGTTAGATATTCAATTTAGCCAAGGACACCCCGAGGTGTTAGGGCAACATAGGAAAATATCTGATTTAATAGCTAATAATGCGAACAAATGGAAAAAAACACTGGCAATAGAAATTAGCTATAGCATAGAGAACTATCCTATTAAGTGTGATTTGTTATTACTCTTTACAGAAAATTCGATGAAAACACTTAACAATAAACTAGCCTACTTAATTGATGAATAGAGGCATTAACAAAGGCACATTATTTGTTGCTACAAAGAGAGCAGTTAGCGCGATTAAGCGACAATAGGAATTGGCTATGACGTTAGAAAAATCACAATTAAATGAATTACATTGGCTAATGGAAATGTTACATAACATTGATGTTGGTCTGGTTGTACTTGATAAAAATTTTACCGTTCAAATTTTTAATGGTTTTATGGAAAACCATAGTGGTTTATTACCACGAGAAGTTAAAGGAAAATTGATTTTTGATCTCTTCGATGAAATACCACAAGACTGGTTTATACGAAAAGCAGAGTCAGTTTTTTTATTAAAAAATAAAGCCTTTACTATCTGGGAGCAACGTCCCTATTTATTTAAGTTTGATAGCTATCGTCCGGTGACGGGAAGTGCTGATTTTATGTACCAAAACACCACCTTTATTCCATTAATTTCTTCTACTGGTGAAGTGAGTCACTTATGCTTGTTAGTGTATGATGTTACTGAAAATGCGGTTCATAAGCAGAGTTTGAAAAAAGCCAATGAAGCGTTAGCAGTCTTGAGTCAAACAGATGGTTTAACACAATTGTTTAATAGAACGCACTGGGAATCTTGTTTAGCAGCAGAGTATAAGCGTTGGGGCAGAAGTCACCATGCAAGTTCCTTAGTGATGATAGATATTGACCACTTTAAAAAGGTTAATGATAGTTACGGTCATACCGTAGGTGATGTCGTTATTCGCCATATTTCAAGCTTAATACGTCAACATGTCAGAGAAACTGATATTTGTGGTCGTTATGGCGGTGAAGAGTTTACTATTTTGCTCTCTGATACACCTCTTAAGAGTGCTTATGTTTTTGCAGAGCGACTTCGTAAAGAAGTTGCTGGCAGTATAGTGACTTATAATGATATTAGCATTAACTATACTGTCAGTATTGGTATAGCTGAAGTTGATGAGAGCATGCAAAGTCATGAATCTTGGGTTAAATGTGCAGATGAAGCCTTGTATTGCTCAAAAGAAACGGGGCGTAATAAAGTGACATTACATCAAACTAAAATCAGCCCGAAAGCTAGCTAAGTAAATAATATAGAATAGATTTACTGTCTAACGGTTAACATTTACAGTACTTCATCAACGTCAGCGGTATGAATATCATCAGAGCTAGTAATAAATTTGGCCATTGACTATAAGGGGTGTCACCACTAACAAACTCGACTGTGCCTCTTAATACCACCTCTTTAAATTGTGGCGCAATAGCGCTAACTTCACCTAAATGATTGATGATTCCAGTAACGCCATTATTGGTTGCTCTGACTAAAGGACGACCAAACTCTAGTGCACGCATACGAGCAATTTCAAAGTGCTGATGCGGGCCATGAGAGTCACCAAACCAAGCATCATTACTAACCGTTAAAATCATATCGCTATCGTTAGTTAAATTGGCGGCTAGCTGTGCTGGAAAAGCTATTTCAAAGCAGTTAAGCGGTAAAATATGTAAATTATTAGCGACTAAATTAGGTTGTACATACTCACCTGGAGTAAAAGAAGACATAGGTAAGTTAAAAAATGGCGCGATAGGACGTAATAGTTCTTGAAAAGGCACAAACTCACCAATGGGTAATAAATGGCTTTTATAGTACCTGTTGCTGTGATTGTAATGATAGCCTATGTTATCTTCACTATTTTTTTTGCCTAAAACTATTAAGGCGTTAAAGTATTCTTTACTCTCAAAATTGTAGTTAATTAAGCCGGTAATTACCGCACTGTTATTTAACATGGCTGAGCTATTTACGCTCGTTAAATAATCTTGTACCGCAGGCTCTAGTGCTGGAATAGCAGATTCAGGCCAAACAATAATATCGGCATCATAATTAAGACGCGTTAAATCTAAATATTTCAGCATGGTTGGCCATTCTTGCTCGGGCCGCCACTTAATAGATTGAGCAACATTACCTTGAACTAGGGCAACTTTAGCCGATTTCCCTGTTAATACAGTCCAGTTTACTTGGTGAAGCGCTACACTTGTTAACATAATAGTGATTGCTAAGACTAACGGTAACGCTAAATGCTTAGCGGATCGCTTTACCATGACCTGAGTATTTTGATTGCCTTTGTTGGCTAAGTCTGGACAAGAAGTAGAGTCAACATTAGCGAGGTGAGCACAGCAATAACAGTAAATTTTTACCCAGCAAATATTTAATAGCAGAACAATGCCGGTTAAGCCTACTTCACCAATAACAGGGGCAAAGCTAGCTAAAGGGCTATCTATTTGGCTATAACCAAGCGATAGCCAAGGAAAACCTGTGAGTACAACCGAACGTAAATACTCACATAACAGCCATACAGAGGGAAAAAACCATAAGTTTACGTGTTTATTACGCGTTATTTTTGCGGTTAAGTAACCAGCAAGGGCAGGGAAAAGTGCTAGATAAGCGCATAGTGCCAACATTAATAGTAATGAAAATACTAACGGTAGGCCGCCAAATTGGTCAATACTGACATGTACCCAGCTAATACCACTGCTAAACCAACCAAAAGCAAATAATGCCATTTTTTTAGCGGCTGCTCTCGGGGTAGCATTTCTTATTTGGTATAAGATAATACTGGGCAGTATTAGGGCCAACCACCAATAAGAAAATGGCGCGTAAGCAAACACTAATAAAAAACCGCTCAAAAAGCATAGCCAATGACTTGGCGTGGTTAGCTTATTTTTTATAGTATTTACAAGCGACACTTTTTTGGGGATAGCCTGAGTGTGGTTAGTCACTCAATTTACCATTGATATTGTGGCTTTTATCCACACTGACTTGTAGCATCTGCATACGCCTACTATCAGCAACAAGCACTTTAAACTCAAATTTACCTAACGTGAATAACTCACCTTTTTGCGGCATATGGTTAAACTGGCGTAAAACAATACCACCAATGGTGTCGGCCTCGGCTTCATTAAAGTCGCAATTAAAGTATTCGTTAAAATCACTTAGCTCTGTAAGCGCTTTAACTAAATACACATTACCCGCTAAATGTTTAATTTCTTCTTCAATGTCATCATCGGTCTCATCTTCAATTTCACCAACGATTTGTTCTAAAATATCTTCAATGGTAATAACGCCTGAAACACCACCGTATTCATCAACGACAATAGCCATATGGTATCGGTCAGAGCGAAACTCTTTTAATAGTGGTTCAACTTTTTTGCTTTCGGGAACAATAATGGCAGGTCTGATAATATTACTGAGGCTAAAGTTATCATTTTGTGCGTTAAAGCCAAAAGCGAGTAAATCTTTTGCTAATAGAATACCATCAATGTGATCGATGTCTTCATTAAAAACGGGGAAACGAGAATGACCCGACTCTAAAATAATGGGTAAAAACTCATCAAGGCTGTGGTTAATATCAATGGTAACCATTTGTGAACGAGGGATCATAATATCTCGAACGCGCATTTCTGATACGTCTAAGACACCTTTAATCATTTGCTTGGTTTCAGAATTGATTAACTCTCTGTCTTGGGCGTCATTGAGTATATCAACTAGTTGATCTTTATTTTTCGGTTCAGGCGTTATTACTTGTAACATTCTATCCAAAAAGGACTTATTCGCTGAACCGTTGCTAGAGTGGGGGTTGTCGTCGCTCATAGAGCTATTTATATTCCTTAAGTTTTATATCGTACTATATTGTATTAATTTATTGAGAGTCAGTTTACTGATTAAGTACTCACTATCATATGGGTTAACTGTTATTTTTTGTGTTGATAAAAGTGTCTATAAATATTTTATTAACGCTTTTATCAACACAAGCTAAACAATTTACTTTTCTATGTAAGGATCGTCAATCCCTAATTTATGTAAAATAGCAATCTCAAGAGATTCCATTTCCAGCGCTTCACTGTCATTGATATGATCAAAGCCTAGTAAATGTAAGCAGCCATGTATTACAAGGTGAGCCCAGTGATCAAATAAAGCCTTATTTTGCTCTTGTGCTTCTTGTTGCATGACATCAATACAAATAATTAGGTCACCTAACAGATTAAGTTCAACACCATCAGGAACTTCAAAAGGAAAAGATAATACATTAGTGGGTTTATCTTTGCCTCGATATTGCTTATTTAACTGTTGGCTTTCTTCTTTATTTACCAAACGAATGGTTAACTCAAAAAATTGCCCAGAGTTACTACTGACTTCTGCTAGCGTGGTATCAATCCAGCGCTGAAACTGTGCCTCGCTTGGTAACTCTGTAGGTTTACAAGCTATTTGAATATCGACTACATTAGCCATTAGTTTGATTCATCGTTATTGTTGCTGGTTTGTTGTACTTGCTGAGCCTGTTTTTTTTCTTGTCTTTCTCTATTCATTTTTTGTTCAAAACTGTCGTAAGCATCAACTACTCGAGCAACTACCGGGTGACGTACAACATCTTTAGACTGGAAGAAGTTAAAACTTATGCCGTCAATATCTTGCAGTACTTCAATGGCATGGCGAAGTCCAGACTGCTGATGACGGGGCAAATCAACCTGAGTAATATCACCGGTAATAACCGCTCGTGAGTTAAAGCCGATACGTGTTAAAAACATTTTCATTTGTTCAACAGTGGTATTTTGACTTTCATCTAAAATAACAAACGCATCATTTAGCGTGCGACCACGCATGTAAGCCAACGGTGCAATTTCTATCACATTACGTTCAATGAGCTTTTCGACTCTTTCAAAACCGAGCATTTCAAACAAAGCATCATAAAGAGGTCTTAAGTAAGGATCGATTTTTTGAGATAAATCACCCGGTAAAAAGCCTAGTTTTTCACCGGCTTCTACTGCGGGTCTCGTCAGTAATATACGACGAACTTCTTGGCGCTCTAGTGCGTCTACCGCACAAGCTACTGCGAGGTATGTTTTACCCGTACCGGCAACACCAACACCAAAACTAATGTCACTGGTAATAATATTTTGTACATACGCTTGTTGATTTGGGTTACGGGGTTTAACTAAACCACGTTTGGTTTTAATGGTAACCATATCATCGTATTTACTGTCTAGTTGATCACCCAATTGTTTATCACCGAGTTGCTCTTGCTCTAAGCAATCGGCCGTTAAAATGGCTAAATGCACCATGTCAGGTGTTATGGTGTTGCTTTCACCCTTTACTGTTTGGCTTTCAAGGTAAAGATCTTTTAACACATTGACCACAGCATGACGGTTTTTTGGTTTGCCAACAACAGTAAACTCATGACCACGGTAACTTATCGTCACACCTAAACGGCGTTCAATGGTTTTTAAGTTATCGTCCATAGGTCCGCACAAGTTTGCCAGCCTATGATTGTCTACAGGGGCTAAACTGAAAACGTCTTGGGTGAGTTGTTGAGTTGTGGTCAAATTTATCTCCGTTGTGCTAAATTAAATAGTGTTAAATAACATGATGCTAAAAGTCATGTTAATGCCAGTTAATAGGGCATTTACTAGCATTAACATATTATAATCAAGCTATTATGGTGTATAAGTACCGACACCTAAATCGTCAAGGTTACTTGGCGTTGCTGTGTGGTGATTATTCGCTAAAATATCCGCAGGTGAGTGTGCAATACGCAAGCCCATATCTTTTTCTTGTCTAACTAATTCGCCACGTAACGAGTTAGCAACAACATCAGTAATTTTAATATCAACAAATTGGCCAATAACGCTATGCGGGGCAACAAAGTTAACCGTGCGGTTATTTTCTGTTTTACCACGTAATTCCATCGGGTTCTTTCTTGAAGGACCCTCTACCAAAACACGTTGCTCGGTATTTAGCATTTGTCTTGCAATACGTAATGCTTGGTGTGTTATTTGGTCTTGTAATAGCTTTAATCTATCTTTTTTCACTTGATCGTCAATATCATCAGGTAAATCTGCTGCCGGTGTACCAGGGCGAGCGCTATAGATAAAACTAAAACTTAAGTCAAAATCTATTGCTTTAATTAGATTCATGGTATCGGCAAAATCTTCATCAGTTTCACCAGGGAAGCCAATAATAAAATCAGAAGACATGGATAAATCAGGACGTACTTTTTTTAATCGACGTACTTGAGATTTATATTCAAGGGCAGTATGACCACGTTTCATTTGCGTTAAAATACGGTCACAGCCACTTTGTACAGGCAGATGTAAATGGTTAACTAACTCAGGTACATCCGCATAAGCTTCTATAATATCGTCAGTAAACTCAACAGGGTGTGAAGTGGTATAACGAATTCTGTCAATACCGTCAATGGTGGCAACTAAACGTACTAAGTCAGCAAAACGACAAATACTACCATCATGTGTTTCACCACGATAAGCATTGACATTTTGGCCAAGTAGATTGACTTCACGAACACCTTGCTCGGCAAGTTGTGCTATTTCATACAGTACATCATCAAGTGGGCGACTGACTTCTTCGCCGCGCGTATAAGGTACAACACAAAAAGTACAATATTTACTACAGCCTTCCATAATAGAAACAAAAGCGCTAGCGCCATCTGCTTTAGGCTCTGGTAAGCGGTCAAACTTTTCAATTTCAGGGAAGCTTACATCCACAATCGGATTTTTTGAGTGCTGTAACTGATTTAACATTTCTGGTAAACGATGTAATGTTTGTGGACCAAAAATCATATCAACAAAAGGCGCACGCTTGCGAATAGAGTCGCCTTCTTGAGAGGCAACACAACCACCAACGCCAATAAGTAACGCTGGGTTTTTATCTTTTAGATTTTTCCAGCGACCTAACTGATGAAATACTTTTTCTTGTGCTTTTTCACGAATAGAGCAAGTATTAAGCAAAATAACGTCAGCTTGTTCCGCTTCTTCAACTAAGGAGAAACCATGAGTTGAGTCCAACAATTCTGCCATCTTTTGCGAGTCATACTCGTTCATCTGACAGCCCCAAGTTTTGATATATAGCTTTTTACTCATTACTTCACTCTTCACAGGCGATTTGATTATATACCAGAAAAACCTAAGTAATTCTCGTATAGATAAAGGAGGCGTATTTTATACCAATTGCTTACCAATTTCGAATGATAAAAGTAAGTCTATTAAGATATTTACTACTCCTTGGTAAATTTAAGGCACATTAACAGAGCATTTACTGAAAAATAAGGTTTATTGGTCATGTCATGAAGAGAAGCTATAGGACATTAGATTTCTTGATGCTTATCGATAAAAAAATGACATTACCTTGATATTAAATAAGGTTTTTGTTTGTATTTGTATGTTAACCTCGAGCAGCTGCACTTGCTTTTCACATTTTCACATTTTCACATTGTTACTCTATCATCAGGATGTTGATTGTTATGTTAAAAAAGCTTAAAAGTAAGTTAACTATTCGAACGCGCTTAATAACATTACTGTTACTACCTTGGTTCATTATATTTTCTTTGGGTATTAATGATACGGGTGATTATTTACGTGATATTGAACAAGCGCATCAAGCGAGCTTGTCTATTGCTATTGCCAGTGATATTGACGATTTAATTTATGAACTACAAAAAGAGCGTGGTTTATCGGCAAAAAAAATTGTTAGCACTAACCAAGAAAATAGCTTGAAAGAGCAAAGAGCAAAGACGGATGCACACATAGAGCACTATGTAACATTAACCGAAAAAATAAAGTTAAAAGAAGTAAATGTTACCAGTATTACTCGTGATGTTGTTATTAATAAAATACTAACCAATGGCTTAGCTAGTGTTGCAGTACTAGCACAGCAGCGCAAAAAAATTGATGAATGTATTATTAATGCTTGCAAGAGTGATGCAGGCTTCACTTATTATTCTCAATTTATTCAACAACTCTTACGCTTAGTATCACAAGTACTAATACAGCCTCATAATATTGAACAACATCGTAATGGTGTCGACTTTCTTACCTTACCTTACTTTACTTACAAGAAAAATCAGAACAAGAACGCAGTGCTTTAACTCGCTTATTATATGCTAATCAAATAGATGTAATTGAACTTAAAAAAGTTATTTTTCATGGAGAGGAACAAGAAAAGCTTATCGATGATTTACTTTCGGTATCAAAGTTGTCTAATCAGGTTTTGTTACAAGGGCAACTTGATACCGATAATAATCAGCAAGTCTTAGCGATAAGAAAGTTACTTACCCAAAAGTTAATTCGTGCTGAGCAACTTGCGCAATTAGAGCGTGAAATAGGTTACGGTGGTCTGATACATTACTTTAAAAAGTATACCTTACGAGGTGAAGCAACTGATCGACAAACTTTTATCAACAGCTTGACTATTACTCAAGATTATATCGCCCTCTTAACGAACAGTAGTCATTTTACTCCAGAGGATAAACAAGCGCTGGCGACTATTAAAGACTATTTTACTCGCTACTATCAATACATGTTACTAACAGATTCTTTAAAAAATGAAGGTAAAAATATTGAACAAATAGATAGCGAATATCATATTGATGATAGACAAGCTATTGATGCCATTAAACAGCTACAACGTAATGAACTTGAGATAGACGCAGATTATTGGTTGGAGTTATCTTCACAGCGTATTGATAAATTTAAAGCACTCGGTCACCACATTCGCACTGATATACAAGCCCTAGCCCAGACTAAAGAGCAGCAAGCCATTGAAAGCTTAAGACTATTTTTGGCTATATTCTTACTACTTTTTATATTTACCGTTTATTTCTCATTCTTATCGGTTCAGCGTTTTATTAAGGAGCTGAGACATATTCGTGATGGTATGAAACAAATGCAACTAAAACGTAATTTTAATCAACCTTTAATGGTACAAGGTAATAATGAAATAACTGATATGGTGATTGCTTTTAATCATATACTGGCTGAGATAAACCAATCTGAAGAAGACCAAAAAATTTCAGCGGCTGTTTTTCATCATGCTTCAGAAGCGATCATGATTACCAATGCCAATAATGAAATTGAAACAGTCAACCCAGCGTTTTGTCGTATTAGTGGTTATAGCGCAGCAGACGTTATTGGTAAAAACCCTAACATATTGAGTTCGGGTAAACATGGACGTAGCTTTTATAAAAAAATGTGGCAGGATCTGGAGCAAAAAAATTGCTGGCAGGGTGAAGTCTGGAATAAAAGAAAAAATGGCGAATTATTTCCGGAGTTTTTAGCGATTTCGGTGGTCAGAGATAAAAGTAGAAAACCACTACAATACATTAGCTTATTTTCAGATATAACTAAGTATAAAAAATATGAAGAAGATATTTGGATACAAGCTAACTATGACTCTCTTACGGGGTTGCCTAATCGTGATTTTTTCTTAGATAAATTACGTAAAGAATTGACCATCATTAAAGAGAATAAAAAAAATGATGTGGTCTTACTTTTCATTGACCTAGACCGCTTTAAATATGTTAATGATACCTGGGGGCATACCAGCGGTGATAAATTATTAAAATTAGCAGCAAAGCGGCTAAAAATGTGTGTTCGTGAGAAAGATACTGTAGCGCGTTTGGGGGGAGATGAGTTTGTGGTTTTATTGGAGGGTGTCCTTAACCGCAAAGTGATTGAAGGTCTGGTTCATAATATGCTAACGACATTGTCTATGCCGTTTCACTTAGGTAGCAAAAACGAAGCGGTGCTATCTGCGAGTATTGGTATTACCGTCGCCTCTGAAGATGGAGATAATGCTGATTTATTATTTAAAAATGCTGACACCGCGATGTATCAAGCAAAGACACTTGGGCGTAACACCTATCAATTTTTTACTAAAGAGATGAATGAAACGGTAAGTCGGCGTATGTATATCGAACAAGCATTAAGACAAGCCATTAAACAACAAGAATTTGTTTTACATTATCAGCCAGTGGTTTCACTCAGTAATGGTGAAATTATTGGTGTTGAAGCACTGATACGTTGGCAACATCCTAATAAAGGATTAATTTATCCAGATAACTTTATCACTATTGCCGAAGAAACAGGATTAATTGAACAGATTGGTCAGTGGGTGATAGAGCAAGCTTGTGCTGATTTAAATCACTGGCAGTCGCTTGGCTTAATGCTTCATGTTGCTGTCAATGTCTCTAGCCGACAGTGTAAACAAACGAGTCAAACGCCACTCAAAGAAGTCATCAGTAACGCATTGCTCAAGCATAATATTGCGCCATCGAACTTTAAAGTCGAAATTACAGAAAGCTTATTGATGGATAACTCTCAAGAAATGATCACCACGCTGCAAGAAATAAGAAGTTTAGGTGTCGCTATCCATATGGATGATTTCGGTACTGGTTATTCATCACTGAGTTACTTAAAACATTTTCCTATTAATGTATTGAAAATAGATCGCTCTTTTATTCAAGGTGCCATTGACGATAAAACCGATGCGAGTTTAGTTGAAGCGGTTGTGTTAATAGGGCATAGCTTATCGTTAAAGCTTGTTGGTGAGGGGATCGAAACACAAGAGCATTATAATTACTTACGCGAGTTAGGGTGTGACTATGGCCAAGGCTATTTTATTTCTAAACCGATAATTGCGACTGAATTAATTACCCTGTGTCAAGAAGTAGGCGATTCACCTAAATGGATAGCTTAATAATGATTAGATTGATAGTAAACAGGTAATTAATGACTAAATGGCTCGAAATTACCGGTCTGCTTGGGTAACATATCATTATATTTCTATTTTGTTGTGAACACTAAAGTATGGAACATTTTGATTGTGTTGTTATTGGTGGTGGTATGGTGGGCGCAACCAGTGCGCTGACTTTAGCACAGCTTGGTTTACAGGTGGCTCTAGTTGAAAAACATCCCCCCGCTGAGTTTAGGGCTGAGCAACCATTAGATTTACGTGTATCGGCAATCTCTTTAGCTTCACAGAACTTATTAAAACAAGTGGGGGCTTGGCAGCAGGTTGAGCAATGGCGCGCTTGTCCTTATAAACGCTTAGGTGTTTGGGAGCATGACAGTGCTTATACTGAATTTAATGCCCAGGATATTGAGCAAGCTCATTTAGGGCACATTGTAGAGAACCGTTTAATCCAACTGGCGTTATGGCAGCAAGTTAATGCTATGACTAATATCCGTACATTTTGTCCTGAAAGTTTACTCTCTTTAGAGCAAAACGATAATAGCACTTGTGCGGCGTACGATGGTGCAATTAATCCTAATGCTAAAGTCACGTTAACATTAACGAACACCCGTTTAACGGCAAAACTTGTTATTGGCGCTGATGGCGCGAAATCTAAAGTAAGATCAATGTCAGCCATTGGTATGACCGGTTGGGATTATCAGCAATCTGCGATGCTCATTAATGTTGAAACATCGCTGCCCCAGCAAGATATTACCTGGCAGCAGTTTTTCCCTACCGGTCCTGTGGCTTTTTTACCACTCCCTGGACAGAGTCAGTTAGGTGGTTATGCCTCGTTAGTCTGGTATCATCAGCGCGATGAAATCACTCGCCTCGCCGCGTTATCCAATAACCAATTACAACATGAAGTATTGAAAAAATTTCCTAACCGCTTAGGGAATATCAAGGTATTGGCTAAAGCAAAGTTTTCGTTAACACGCAGGCATGCTAATCGTTATCAACATAAGCAAGTATTGTTGTTAGGTGACGCCGCGCATACTATTAATCCAATGGCAGGGCAGGGAGTCAACTTAGGTTTTAAAGATGTGTTAGCTTTACAGCATGTTATTGCCGAGGCAATAGGTAATGGCGAAGTGTGGTATAACGAAAAAGTATTAGCGCGCTATGAAAAAGCAAGGCGTAACGAAAACTTACTAATGATGTCTACCATGGATGCATTATATGCGGGTTTTAGTCACCGGTCACCACTGGTTAAAGCGGCGCGTAATATAGCCTTGCTAGCGGTTAATAAAGTCCCTTTTGTTAATAGTACCATCAAGAATAAAGCACTGGCGTATGCTTGCGGTATATAGCGTTATAACAATATATTGTTATGTGATTAATACTTATCAAAAAGTTATAATAAAATCACAATAAAAAGCCCGATAATAAAATATTATCGGGCTTGAAATACATTCATTTTTACATGACTTGAGACTATTCTTATTTGTTAGTCGCTAGTAGGATTGAAATTTACCACTTCTTCACCAGCAGCTTGCTTGTCAGCATGGTAACTTGAGCGTACTAGTGGACCACAAGCAGCATGCTCAAACCCCATTCGTTTCGCTTCACGTTCAAACATAGCAAATTCATCAGGGTGTACATAACGCTCAACCGCAAGGTGATCTTTACTTGGTTGTAAGTATTGACCAATAGTAAGCATTGTTACCCCGTGATCACGTAAGTCTTGCATGACTTCTAAAATTTCTTCGTTGGTTTCACCTAAACCAACCATTAATCCTGATTTAGTTGCTACCGTTGGGTTTGCTTCGCCAAAGCGTTTTAACAAATCTAACGACCATTGGTAATTAGCACCAGGGCGTACTTTAGTATAAAGACGCGGTACGTTTTCCATGTTGTGGTTAAAAACGTGTGGCGGATGTTGATTTAATATCTCAAGCGCTCTGTCCATACGGCCACGAAAATCGGGTACTAAAATCTCTACTTTAGTGTTGGGTGCTTGCTCTGCTAATTCTTTGACACAATCAGCAAATTGTTGGGCACCACCGTCACGTAAATCATCTCTATCTACTGAGGTAATTACCACGTACTTTAAGCCCATGTCTTTTAAGCTATCCGCTAATTTTTTAGGCTCATCAGGGTTTGGCGGTAATGGACGGCCATGACCGACATCACAAAATGGACAACGGCGTGTACAAAGATCACCTAAAATCATAAAGGTGGCGGTACCATGGTTGAAACATTCCGACAGATTAGGGCATGAAGCTTCTTCACAGACTGAATGAAGGTTGTTTTTACGTAAATTAGCTTTAATGCTATCAATTTTATCGCTAGAGCGAGGTAACTTAATACGTAACCAGTCGGGTTTACGTAGCATAGTCGCTTTTGTCGAGCTAACGACTTTAATTGGGATGTGCGCTAACTTGTCTGCATCGCGAAATTTTTCGCCAGCAGCACGATCGGCTGTTTTTGGTTCTGAGGGTAAATGACTACTCATGATGCGTATGTTTCTCGTTTGGTAAACCTGATTGATAGCTAACGTCGTTAGCGTCAAGTAAGTTTATTAAGTGTTTCACTAGTGCAGTACCTGCACTAGCGGTATCTTGTGGGCCTTGTAAGTCGGCAGTTTGTATCATTTCTAAGCCGGCATAACCACAAGGATTTATGCGTAAAAAAGGCGATAAATCCATATTAACATTTAAGGCTAGGCCATGAAAAGAGCAGCCTTTGCGTACGCGTAGTCCTAATGACGCTATTTTTTTTTCATCAACATAAACACCCGGGGCATCGGCTTTTGCATAAGCGTTAATGTTATAATCCGTTAAAGCCGCTACGATACTGTTCTCAATTAAGGTGACTAATTGCCGAATGCCAATTTTTCTACGTCGTAGGTTAATCATAACGTAAAGTACTTGCTGACCAGGTCCGTGATAAGTGATTTGACCACCTCTATCAGCCTTTACCACGTCAATATCACCAGGTACCAGTAAATGCTCTGCTTTACCCGCTTGCCCTTGAGTGAAAACCGCTGGGTGCTCTACTAGCCATAATTCATCAGCTACCGTGTCATCACGGTTATCAGTAAAATCTTTCATGGCTTGCCAAACAAGGCTGTAATCCATGGTGTTTAATTGTCTAATGACTAATGAGTCGGTCAGGCGAGGAACATCTTGCTTGACTATTGAATTTGAGACCACGAGATAAACCTTGTTAATCTACATTGCGTTAAGTTACCGTATTAATCGTATTAAAGCGGTTATACTTCTTGATGGTTATAAAACGTATCTTACCTGCTCAATGGCCGTTAAGGTTTTATAAATAGTTTCAATGTGCTCTTTACTGGTAACAGTTACCGAAATAGATACCGAATGATAAGTACCTTTTGAGCTTGGTTTTATTTTGGGGTTGTAATCATCAGGTGTATGCTTTTGTAGCTCAGCTATGATTAAATCAGGTAGCTCGTCACAGGCAACACCCATCACTTTAAAGTTTAATACGGTAGGAAATTCTAATAATTCGTCAAACTTTGTGTTCATCTTTAGTTACTTCTTTATTGAGCGAAATTGTTACGTAATGACACCATTTTATCATTAAATATTCACTGCTGATATTGTTTTGTCACTTATACGCAGCAAATTAACGCAGTGATCATTTTACGTGGTGGAAATATCGAGTAATTTTTTTTGATAAAGTCTTACTAGCTGGCTCGTGAGTATAAGTAAAAGTCTAAGCAAAAAAAGCCTCAATGAAGAGGCTGTTTTGAGGTGTTTGTTATTAATTTATCTATTTTGACTATGTTTAGTTAGCAAATTGCAACTTAACATAGTCAACTAAACGACTAAAAACACTACCTTCGTTAATTTCTTCCAAAGTAACCAGTGGATATTGTGCAATATCTTCATCTTCTAGTTGTAAAAATAAAGTACCGACTACAGTACCTTTCGCTAAAGGCGCGGTTAATTGTTGGTTTAGTTCAAAATTTGCTTTTAGGTTTTTTCGTTGACCACGCGGGATAGTTATCGGGGTATCTGAAGTAATACCTAAATCAACATTTTCTTTGTGGCCCATCCATACGCGATTAGTAATAAATTTCTCACCCGCTTTATAAGGGGTAATGGTTTCAAAAAAGCGAAAGCCATAGTTTAATAATTTTTTACTTTCTACTTTTCGAGCGCGTTCACTTGCCGTGCCCATCACTACCGTCACTAAACGCATATCATCTTTAGTAGCAGAGGTGACTAAGCTATAACCGGCGTTAGAGGTATGTCCGGTTTTCATACCATCAACATTTAAGCTTTTATCCCATAATAAACCATTACGGTTATATTGCTTGATGTTGTTATAAGTAAAAGATTTTTGCTTATAAATCTCATATTCTTTTGGTACATCACGTATCAAGGCAATAGCTAATGTTGCCATATCTCTTGGCGTGGTCATATGTGATGTGCTGTCTAGACCATGGCTATTTTCAAAGAAGCTACTCGACATACCTAGTTGCTCAGCATGAGCATTCATTAAATCAGCAAAAGCACTTTCACTCCCAGCAATATGCTCAGCCATGGCAACGCAAGCATCATTACCTGATGCGACGATAATACCCTGGTTTAATAATTCAACGGGTACTTCTGTACCGACTTCAATAAACATTTTAGAAGAGTCAGGAAATTTTTTAGCCCAGGCTTTTTCACTAATTAATACTTTATCAGTATTTTTAATATTACCGTTTTCAAGCTCTTTACCGATAATATAACTAGTCATTATTTTAGTTAAACTCGCCGGAGCTAGCTGCGTATCAGCATTTTCTTCTGCGATTATTTTACCGGTAGTATAGTCAACTAATATAAAACCTTTAGCGTTTATTTGCGGTGCATCAGGGATGATAGTAATAGCATGTACAGCGGGTATAAACACAGTTGCTGCACTAAATAGTGCACCACTGAAAAAGCTTAATAGCTTGTTTTTAGGATAATGATTGTCTGAACGTTTTATTGCTTTAGTTATTACTTGGGTCATAGTTTTAGTCATATATCGGGAATTAAGGAAAATGGACTGTGCGAAAGTATACCATGTCTAAAAAGCTTGGCTATGGGCAGCAAAGGGATTGTTTATAATTTCACGTGAAAGTTACTAAATGTAACATTATTGGCTGCTTCTTGGGTACGCATTAGGGTAACCATTGCTTTTTAGGGTTAATAATAACGCGTTTAGGGTAGCAATATCTTCAAGAGGTCCTATTTGGATGCGATAAACGCCCTGATGTTCAGGGTAACTTGTTTGTTGTTTATATTTATCTTTTAGTAGCTTAGCTTTTTCAATAGCAAGGGCTTTATTGCGGGTTGCTAAGACTTGAATATATGGCGTAGCAATGCCTAGGCTTCTTGCTAGGGGCTGCGCTTCCTTTTGAGCTATATCGTTAATCTTCTCAGTATTACTAGATAAAGTAGGCTCTTTGAACGGTGCTTTTATCTGAGCTGTTTGTGTATCAAAATCGGTAATAGCGGTTATTTTAACATGCGCAGTACCTGTTTTTAACATGTCGAGCTTATAAGCTGCACTATAAGATAAATCAATAATACGTGAGTGATGAAAAGGACCACGGTCATTAACGCGTACAATAACAGATTTATTATTAGCGGTATTCGTTACTTTTAAATAGGTGGGTAAAGGTAGGTTTTTGTGTGCTGCACTCATGGTATACATATCGTAAATTTCACCGTTAGAAGTGAGGTGACCATGAAATTTATTACCATACCAAGAGGCTATACCGCTTTGCTCAAAACCTTGAGCAGAGTTTAATACCTTATAATGTTTACCAAAAACTTGATAATTTTTATTACCGCCACGGCTATATGGCTCTGCTCGGGCAATGGCGTCTTTTAGTTCAGCTTCGCTAGGTAAACGCGTTGGGGTACTATCATGCTTTTGTTGGTAACGACCAGAGCTACATGCACCTAACAATAAGATTAATGAAATAATACCAAGGTAGTTGATAGTTTGCTTACTAATATTCATAAATTTTATATTTCACAGCTAAAGTCAATAGTCAATTATTAGGTTAATGCTAAGTTAAACATGAAAGCGTCTGTGAGTACTAATAGCCATTAAGATGCCAAACCCCAATAATAATGTCACCATGGAAGTACCCCCATAACTCACCAAAGGTAAGGGAACACCTACCACGGGTAACAGTCCTGATACCATACCAATATTAACAAAAACGTAAACAAAAAAAGTGAGCGTAAGGCTGCCTGCTAGCAGCTTAGTAAAAGCATGTTGGGCATTAACTGCAATCCATAAGCCGCGCATGACTACAAATAAGTATACGGCCAGTAAAATGGCAACGCCAATTAAACCAAATTCTTCACTAAATACCGAGAAGATAAAGTCGGTATGACGCTCTGGCAAAAACTCTAACTGCGATTGTGTGCCTTGTAGCCAGCCCTTACCTTGAATACCGCCAGAGCCAATCGCTATTTTAGATTGAATGATATGATAGCCTGAGCCGAGTGGATCTTGCTCAGGATTTAAAAAAGTCATTACCCGTTGTTTTTGATAATCTTTCATCAAAAACATCCACAGTATGGGGACAAAAGCAGAGGCTAAGCCAACACATACACCAATAAGGCGCCAACTTGCACCTGCAAGAAAAATAACAAAAATACCTGAACTAGCAATCAGTAAAGCCGTTCCTAAATCAGGCTGTTTAGCAATAAGTAATGTCGGTAACAGTACTAGGATGAAGGCTAATATTACCGTCGATATTTTTACCGGTAAATTTTCTTGGCTAACAAACCAAGCAATCATAATGGGGACAATAAGCTTCATTACTTCTGATGGTTGAAACTTTATTACGCCTAAATCAAGCCAACGCTGTGCTCCTTTACCAACATGACCAAACAACAAGACGCTGCTCAGCATCAGTAAACCCAATATAAACACAGGTACAGCCCATTTTCGATAAGCCAATGGAGGGATTTGCGCGATAATAAACATACCCAAGAGGGCAACACCAATACTTCTTATTTTGCGATAAACGATGGCGGACTCTTGACCGCCGGCACTATAGACAAGAAACAAGCCTAAAAATAATAAGGCTAATATACCGATTAATAGCGGCACATCGATATGAAGCCTTTGCCATATACTACGACTTTTTTGTTGATCTTGTCCGCTACTACGCATGAGTTAGTCTCTTCAGTGTGTTGTTGCTATAGTGGAGGGAGTTTTAGCTTTTAACGGTAATGTTGTCGCAACCTGATGCGTTTTGCTAGTAATAACTCTATCACCAAAATATTGATCCATAATTTGCTTAGCCACTGGCGCAGCGTTGGTCGCACCACCGCCTTTCGCAACATTTTCAATAGCCACAGCAACAACTATTTCAGGCTTATCAAAAGGAGCAAAGGCAATAAACATCGCGTTATCACGTTCATTTTCTGTTCTAGATTCAGCGTCATACTTCTCATCTTGCTTGATCCCCGCTACCTGTGCAGAGCCCGTTTTACCTGAGGCATCATAGGTAACGCCTTTAAAAGGCGTATAAGCGGTAGCCCCCACTTTTTGTACGGTATTATGCATAGCTTTTAGTACTACATCCCAATGTTTGTCTTTTTTAAGCGTTAACGGTGGGCGTGGTTCATAAGACGTAGGCGTTATTTGATGATAAGTATTACCATTGCTTTCAATAACTAATTCACTATTAGCTTTTAATAAGTGCGGTACTTTGCGCTCACCATGGTTTACTAATGTGGTGAGTGCTTGCGCTAGTTGCAGCGGTGTTACTGTCCAATAGCTTTGTCCAATACCAACTGATAGTGTTTCACCAGTATACCAAGGCTTATTATAGCGAGCACGCTTCCAAGCAATACTGGGCATAATACCTTTACTTTCTTCGTGAATATCAATTCCGGTATAATCACCAAAACCAAACTGATACATCATATTACTAATTCGAGTAATCCCTAACTTAAACGCGAGGTCAAAAAAATAGGTGTTACACGATTGCTCTATCGCTTTACTTAAATCAACGTTGCCGTGTCCCCAAAGCTTCCAGTCACGGTAGCGATTGGGTAAGCCCTCAAGTTGATACCAACCTGGGTCGTAAATTTCTGTTTTCTCAGTAACAATATTTTCTTCTAAGCCTGTTAATGCCAAAAATGGTTTAACGGTCGAGGCGGGCGGGTAGCCTTGTACGCTTCTATTAATGAGTGGTAAATCTTTTGAATTAAGTAACTTTTTATAGTCTTTACTACTGATACCATGCACAAATAAGTTACCGTCGTAACTGGGGTTTGAATACATAGCAAGTATTTCCCCAGTACGAGGATCCATAGCCACTATGGCACCCCGATGTCCTGATAAGGCACGTTTAGCAATCATTTGTAACTCTATGTCTAAGGTCAGTTTTAGATCTTTACCTGGTACGGGTGGCGTATAATTAAGGGTACGAATAACGCGCCCTTGATTATTAATTTCGACTTCTTGGTGACCAATTGTGCCGTGCAGCAACTCTTCATAATATCGTTCAATGCCTAACCGACCAATACCGTAGGTTGCCGCATAATTATCAGATTTACCCTCTCGCTCTAACTTATTTAAATCTTTTCTGTTGATTCGTGCCACATAGCCCAAATTATGGGTGGTTAAGTCAGAAAAAGGGTAGTAACGCTTTAAACGAGCATTGACAAAAATACCCGGGAATTTATGCTGATTGACAGAGAATAAAGCCACTTGCTGATCGCTTAAGCGAGAATGTAACTCTACCGGTTTAAATCGCCGCTTTTGCTTTAATGATTTGAAAAATTTTTCTTGTCGCTCAGTATTTATATCAAGTAATTGGCTAACCTGCGCAATACTCTCCTTAAGGTTTTTTACGTCTTCAGCAATAACTTCTAAACTATAAACAGGTTTGTTATCAGCGAGTAAAACACCATTTCTATCGGTGATTAAGCCGCGATTGGGCGCAACGGGTAATAACTTAATTCGATTGGAGTTAGAGCGTGTTTTATATTTTTCAAATGAGTCGACTTGTAAGCTGAAAATATTACCAAAAAGAATTAGTAATACCAATACAACACCAGCAAAGGCAATAAAAGCTCGGCGTGCAAAGAGGTTTGCTTCCGCAGATTGGTTTCGAATAACAATACGACGTTTTGTCATTAGCGCAGGCGATGTAAAAGAGAATTATTTACTAAAAGTATGGCTAAGATAGTCATTAATAAATTATTCTCTATGGTAAGGGTGGTTAGTGTTTACGCTCCAAGCACGGTACAAACTCTCTGCTATGAGTATACGTACCATAGGATGAGGTAGTGTTAATGCTGATAGCGACCATTTTTGTTCTGCGGCATCAATACAAGCAGGCGATAAACCTTCAGGACCACCAACGAGTAAAGCGACATCTCTACCGTCGAGTTGCCAGTTTTCTAGCTGTTTAGCAAGTTTTGGCGTTGTCCAAGGTTGCCCTTCAACTTCAAGGGTGACAATGCGGTTTCCTTTAGGAATGGCGGCAAGTAATTGTTCGCCTTCTTTAGCGAGAATACGACTTATATCGGCATTTTTACCGCGCTTACCAGCAGGGATTTCTACTAAATTAAAGCTTAAATCACGTGGGAAACGGCGGCTATACTCAGCAAAACCTTGGCTAACCCAGGCAGGCATTTTGCTACCTACGGCATATAAGGTGAGTTTCATAAAGGACTATTAATTTCTTATTAGTGACATGTTAGTTATATCTAACTTACTATTGATACCATATCGCTCGCTAGCAAAGGCATATAATCGTAATAAAACTAACAAAATTGATTAAGTAAAGGTTATTGATGTAAGTAAACTAAGAAAGTAAAAAGGCAAAGGTAACTTTGACTTTTTACTCAATAGACGTAATTAACTTATTCAGCCCATAATTGTTCAAGGTTATATTTATCACGTTGCTCGTCAGTCATCACATGTACGATGATATCGCCTAAATCTACTAAGGCCCATTCACCCACATCATTACCTTCCATGCCAAGCGGTTCTAAACCTTTAGCACGACATTCCATACCAACAGAATTAGCAATAGATTTTACATGGCGATTAGAGCTCCCTGAACAAATTACCATATAATCAGCAAAGCTGGCTTTATCGGTAATGTTAAGGGCAACAATATCTCTGCCTTTCATGTCTTCAATTTTTTCTATAACAAATGCTTTAAGTTGTTCAGTTTCCAAGGTGTTATTCCTATCATTAATCGTAATTGTTGCTGCGCTCTGCTCGAGCGACAAACATAATGGTACGATATTAACACTTTTTACGCTCAGGGTTAACGGTAAAGCTTATTTTTGTGAATAAATTCTGCAACACTAGGTAATAGTTGACCGTTACAAGATTGCTTTTGCGCCAAACGCTGGCGTATATGGGTTGATGAAATATCAAAGCGGCAATCATTTGCAAAAAATATTCTGCCTGAATCAAGTTGACTTAGTTCATTAATATCAGATGTTTGATAATTATCTAATAAGTTTTTTGTGGCATCATTCATATGATTAATAGAATAGTTCGGTCGTGTATTAACCACTAAATGACATAAGGATAAGATTTGTTGGTATTGATGCCACTGAGTAAAGGTGAGCAATGAGTCCATACCAATAATAAAGTATAAGGGCTGATTAGGGTATTGCTGTTTTAACTCTGTAAGTGTCTCAACGGTGTAAGAATGCCCTGGGCGGGCTAATTCTCGGTGATCACCACTAAATAAACTACTTTGTTGACAAGCTATGTCAACCATAGCAGCACGTTGCTTAGCACTAGCATGGGGCACTAATTCTGGCGATATTTTATGAGGAGGAATATGCGCGGGTATGAGTAATACTTTCGTTAATCCTAGCTCATTAGCAACGGCTTGTGCTGATTGAGTATGACCTAAATGGATAGGGTCAAAGGTGCCACCTAAAATGCCAATACCGTTATTCATGTTTTTGCTCTTAGCAATAGATGTATTATTAGTTGTCATGTTTACTTAGCCACTGCTTAATTAGCGACAGTTAAATTAGTTATGCTTCGTTAGCCACAGACTACTAGCCATAGTTAAGACTCAAACCAGCGGTTTTTTCACCATGGTATAAAGTGATACACAAATCAGCTAATAAGATAAATATATTAAATTCACTGCTGGTTTTGCTTAATAAATCAATATCAGCAATACGCACCATGGCACGTTTTACGTTACCTAGCTGTATATGCGTTAAGGCGTGTTGGTATAAAGGTTTACGTTTATCCCAAATGCGATACTGTTTATAAATAGTGGCAATATTTTCGCCTTGTGATAATTGAGTTAACATGGCGTATAGTTGCTGTATCTCTTTATGGAATACCCACATTAACTGAGCCGGTGCCATACCTTCTTGCTGTAGTTGATCAAGCATGGTAATACACTTAGCACAATCGCCCAGTAATAAAGCATCAATCACCTGAAAAGGGTTAAATTTAGCCTGTTTAATAATTATTTGTTCGGCTTGTTCAATACCTATTGGCTGTGAGCCAAACAAGAGGGCAAGTTTATCTAGCTCTTGGGCAAGTGCGAGTAAATTACCTTCAAATAAAGCAATAAGTAGTGCGTTTAATTCAGCAGAAATAGTTAGCTGTAATTGTCTTGCTTGGTTATTCAACCATTGAGGCATCGCCTTGAGCTCAATATCATACAATGGCAAATAGCAGCCTAACTGCGTTAGGTTTTTAAACCATTTTTTGTTAGCGCTAGCAGCATCTAATTTTTCGCCATGAAATATAAAGATAACATCGTGGGGGAAGTGAGCACTAGCAATGTCTTGTGCTAAGCGCTCAGCTAACGCTAGCAAGGCTTTATTACCAGCATCACCAACTTTTACTGTGGTTAATTCAACTTCAATAATACGTTGGCTGGCAAAAAGGCTTAATGATTGATACTCATCTAATAGCAGTTGCCAGTCAAAACTACTATCACTGCTAAAGCGTATAACCTCACTAAAACCTTGGTTTTTTGCATGGTTTTTAATCGCGGCTAAACTGTTGTTTTTTTGCCAAGGTTCATCGCCAAAAACCAACCATACCGGTTTAAAACCTTGTTGGAGCGTTTTATTGAGTTGGTTGTGGTAAATTTTCATGAAAACCTTTTAAGGGGAGCGAGTGGTTACTAAATATGAGTTGCTTAATGGTAGCAGCTCAATAGTGGCTATCGAATATTAGCGGCAAAGAATAAGTAAAAAAGCAGTGATAGGTGAATCACGTTAAACACACTAGTGTTAAAGAGGGTAATGATATTGAATAAATCTCATTACCCATTACCGATTACCGATTAGGGCTAGTGTTGTACTCTAGCTAAATCACGTAATATTTTATCGGCCGCGGCTGTTCGCATTTCACTTAACAATAAAGCTAACTCTCTACTTTTTGCTAACGCAAGATTAGGATCATCTTGATAATCACGATAAAGTTCAAAGTTAAACTTCCTTGCCTCTTCACCCGCAAAGCGCACATAATATTGCACTGAATATATCAGCTCATATTCAGCTACTTGACCATTGGAAAAAAGTGATAAGGTACGCCTATCTAATTTATCAGAAACAATACGTAATTCAGGCACGTCAACCGCTGAGTGCTGTAACACCTTAACTTGGTTGTGCGATAAGTTAAGCTTTACTAACCGTGTTAGTTCACCGTGAACATCACTTGAACTAACATACAAGGTTTGTAATTTGTCATCGAGTAAATAATCACCGCGCAGTTGAAAACCACAAGCGGATAACAAGCTTGTGGTCAGCACTGCGATAGCTAATTTTCTTAACATTAACGTGAAGCGCTTACTCGTTAAACGCTTCATTATTAGGCTTAATGTATACATTGATTAGTTACCGTTAATAGCAAAAGCCCATTAGTAGCAGGCACATAAGTGACAAACAACTAGTTGGCAACAATATTAAGTAGTTTACCTGGAATATAAATAACTTTGCGTATGGTATTTCCCGTAGTAAATTTCAACACACTTTCATCCGCTAAACCCAGTGCTTCAACAGTTTCTTTAGTGGCATCAGCAGCGACGGTAAGTTTTGCACGGACTTTGCCATTAACTTGTACGATAATAAGCTTTTCATCTTCGACTAATGCGCTATCGTCAACGATAGGCCAGCTAGCATCTTCAACATGACACTCGCTATTCCCCACTAACTGCCATAAGTGGTGACATAAATGCGGGGTAATTGGGGTTAACATTAATACCACAGCACGAACCGCTTCTTGCATAACCGCTTTGTCTTCATCACTGGTTAATTTAGCTTTGCCCAAATGATTCATTAATTCCATAATCGCGGCAATAGCAGTATTAAAGGTATTACGACGACCAATGTCATCAGTTACTTTAGCAATCGTTTTATGTAATTCACGACGTAGCTTTTTATGACCAGCGTTTAACGTTAATGAGTTCATATCCACAACAGCGGAATCATGAGTACTTTCAACAAAATCATGGGCTA
This sequence comes from Colwellia ponticola, assembly GCF_005885605.1. Lineage (GTDB taxonomy): Bacteria > Pseudomonadota > Gammaproteobacteria > Enterobacterales > Alteromonadaceae > Colwellia > Colwellia ponticola. The sequence continues at coordinate 181,604 of NZ_SZVP01000002.1, forward strand.
ATTTATAAACACGTTTAACAAAGCGATGAGCGCCTTCAACGCCAGCATCAGACCATTCTAACGTTTGCTCTGGTGGTGAAGTGAACATGATAAATAAACGCACCGTATCAGCGCCGTATTTCTCAATAACTTCTTGTGGGTCAATACCATTGTTTTTCGATTTTGACATTTTACTCATACCTGCAGATAACACAGGTTGACCATCAATTTTACTGATTGATGAAATAATTTGGCCTTTGTCATCACGCTCTACCGTGACATTTGCGGGGGCAATCCATTCCTGTGCGCCATTGTCCGCTTCACGATAATAGGTTTCTGCTAACACCATGCCTTGACATAACAGCTTTTTAAAGGGTTCGTCACAATCAACTAAACCGACATCACGTAATAACTTATGGAAAAAGCGTGAGTAAAGTAAATGTAAAATAGCATGCTCGATACCACCAATGTACTGATCTACAGGTAACCAATAATTTGCTTTAGCGGGATCAATCATTTGACTGTCATCATTAGGTGAACAGTAACGAGCGTAATACCAAGAAGATTCCATAAAGGTATCAAACGTATCGGTTTCCCGTAACGCGTCTTCACCGTTATAAGTGGTTTTTGCCCACTGGGGATCATCTTTAATAGGGGAAGTGGTACCATTCATGACCACATCTTCTGGCAGTACAACCGGTAATTCACTGGCCGGAACCGGTACCGACTCACCGTTAGCAAGGTTAATCATTGGGATTGGCGTGCCCCAATAACGTTGACGAGAAACCCCCCAATCACGTAAACGGTAATTAGTGGTGGTTTTACCTTTATTTTCACTAATCAGCTTATCGCTTATCGCTTTAAAAGCTTGATCGAAATCTAAACCGTCAAATTCACCTGAATTGATCAAGGTTGACTTTTCTGTAATAGCAGCCTTATTAATATCATCAGACTCTTGTCCAGCAACCACTTGCTCAATGGCTAAACCATACTTAAGTGCAAACTCATAATCACGTTGATCGTGTGCAGGTACTGACATAACAGCACCTGAGCCATAATCCATTAACACAAAGTTTGCCGCCCACACCGGGACTAATTTACCGGTAAGTGGGTGAATTGCTTTAAGGCCGGTATCAACACCTTTCTTTTCCATGGCAGCCATGTCAGCTTCGGTGGTTTTACTGCTTTTACACTCTTCAATAAATGCCGCTAGCTCGGCATTATCTGCTGCTGCAGCAAGCGCTAATGGATGTTGCGCCGCTAAGGCGACATAAGTAACGCCCATTAAGGTATCAGGTCTGGTGGTGTAAATATCAAAACTATCAGTTGAGTCGGCAACAGCAAAAGTCATCTCAACACCTTGAGAACGACCAATCCAGTTACGTTGCATAGTTTTTACTTGCTCAGGCCACTCGGTTAGTTTGTCTAAATCTTCAAGTAACTCTTCCGCATAGTCAGTAATTTTAATAAACCATTGTGGAATTTGTTTTCGTTCAACCATGGCGCCTGAACGCCAGCCTCTACCGTCAATAACTTGCTCATTGGCTAACACGGTTTGATCAACCGGGTCCCAGTTTACCGTGGCATTTTTCTTGTAAACTAAACCTTTTTCAAAAAGTTGTGTGAAAAACCATTGTTCCCAGCGGTAGTAATCAGGTTTACAGGTTGCTAACTCACGGTTCCAGTCATAGCCAAAACCAAGTGATTGCAATTGATTACGCATGTAATCAATATTTTCGTAAGTCCATTTACCTGGTGCAGTTTTGTTTTTAATTGCTGCGTTTTCTGCCGGTAAGCCAAAAGCATCCCATCCCATAGGCTGCATAACATTTTTGCCTTGCATACGTTGGTAGCGAGAAATAACATCACCTAAGCTGTAGTTACGTACATGACCCATGTGTAGTCGGCCACTTGGATAAGGAAACATGGCTAAGCAATAATATTTTTCTTTATCTGGGTTTTCAATGGCTTGAAAGGTGTTGTTATCAGTCCAAAATTTTTGTACTGTAGCTTCAATCGCTTGGGGATTATAAATGGCTTCCATTAAGGTTTTCTCTAATGCTTTTAAGGTGTTTTAATTTGTTTGCTCGCTGGTGTGAAATTGAATAAATAGCAGTCAAACAGACGTTATATTATGGCAGTAGAATACCTTATGTGACGGGGTAACAACAAGTATAATTATATACATACCCAAACCACTTCCAGATGTGAGTTTAAGGATGGTCGAGCGAATCATCATCAAGGTGGCTTTTTTTATTGGCGGGCATTCCCCTATAAAAAGGGGCAACCAGGGGCATGTTTTGCTCAGGTGTACCCAAGGGCTGGGTTAGAAAAATTTCTAAGTGCAGCGTAATTGTGCATCTTGAAGTCGTTTAGGTATAAGCCATAACTTTTCCTATACTTACCCTATAGAGAAGTTCAACGTGTAAGGGAGAATATTAATGACACCACAAAATGATTACTTTGCTGATATTTATAGAAAACTCAATGATTGGTTAACGGAAGTAAAAGTTGAGCAAAAACCACACATTGATGAATTTATTAAGCAAGCTAAGTTATATGCAGAGGCAGCTGAAACTATGTCTGAAGAAAAACTGCAGCAATTTACTGATAATTTAAAATATGATTTACATGACTTTTATCAGTTAAATAGAAAACAAGTTGAAGACTCGGTTTACTTAGGGTTATTAAATGAAACCTTGTGGGATAACCTCGCTAAATTAACCGATAAATCACAAGTAGAGTGGGCTGAGCTTGTTGATGATTTTAATCATGACGGTGTCTATAAAAGTGGTGATTTTATTGGTTTTGGCGAATTACAGTGCGAACAGTGTGATGAAATAACCACCGTGATGCATTTTAGTGAAATTGCTGATTGCGCTCACTGTGGCTCAAAAGATTTTATCCGCCTACCTCTTAATCCTTAACCCTGTATTGCTTTACGTCGTTTCGCACGGCATTTATGCCTGTTTACTGTAAAAGTCTCTGTAGGCATTTGTGGTAGACGCTTATAAAATCAACTTGTTAGTATAAATACTAGCAAGTACACTAGCGCCAAAATTTAGACCATATATTTTCGACATAACTCGATACTTCATTAGTAGGAGCGATACGCAATAACGCTCCTTAAAGGATTTACATGACAGAAACTCTTGCTTGCCTTGCAGATAAAACTCGCCTTGGTGTTAATGAACTCACCTCTCCTTTATCAGCATCATTATTTTCACCGGACAAAATAATAGCCGATAAAGAAGATGATGTTACTAAACAAACTTTTGTTGGTCATGAAAGAGCAAAAGAGGCTTTAGCGTTTGGCTTGTCTATGTCTGCTATTGGTTTTAATGTTTTTGCGCTGGGCGAGCATGGCACCGGGCGACAAACATTAATCAAGCAAATGTTAACTTCGCTTGCCAGCGAGCAAGCCTCACCTGATGAATGGTGTTATACCAATAACTTTGATGAAAGCCATATTCCTTTAACGTTATCTGTTAAACCAGGTGGCGGTAAAAAGCTATTACAGAGTATGAACAAATTTATTGATGTTTTACTGAGCTTATTTCCAGAGATATTTGATAACCCTAACTATCAACGACAAAAATCGGCTATCGATAGAGAGTTTAATCAAAAATACGATCAAGCGATTGCCGTGGTAGAAGAGCTGGCACTTAAGAAAAATGTTATTTTATATGAAGAAAATGGTGAAGTTGGCTTTTCACCTTTAGTTGACGGCAAACCATTAAGTGATAAAGATTTCACTAATTTATCTGAAACCGATCGTACTAATTTTTATCAATCGTTAAATGAATTAGAAAATGTATTGTCAGAGCAATTATTAGAGCTGCCTTTATGGAAACGCCTTTCTTTTGAACAATTAAAAAAGCTTAAAAATGACACCGCTGAAAAAGCAATAGAGCCTTACATTAAAGAGCTAGAGCAAGAGTTTAGTGACAATAAAGGTATCATAGATTATTTAGCTAAAGTCAAAGGTCATGTTATTGATGTGGCGCTAGAAGTGCTGGTTACTGAAGCTGATGATGCGCCAACAGATAAAGAGTTACGTAAATTAATGGTAGAGTATTTTTTGCCTAATTTATTGGTACCTCGTAACAGTACCCAAGGTGCGCCCGTTGTTTATGAGCAAAATCCTACCTATCAAAATCTGTTTGGTCATGTTGACGTGACCAGTTTTCAAGGCGGTAGTTATAGCAGCTATCGGTTAATAAGACCTGGCGCATTACACAAAGCTAATGGTGGTTATTTATTATTAGATGCAGAAAAATTGTTAAGCCAACCTGTAGTTTGGTCACGTTTGAAGTTAGCATTAAAAACGCAACAAATTACCATTGAAAACCCGTATGCTGAATTTAGCCCCTCAAGTGGTTATAGCTTACAGCCGAGTAAAATTCCGTTACAAGTAAAAGTCATTCTACTCGGCGATGCTGAAATCTATTATACCTTACAAGATTATGATCAAGAGTTTACTGAGCTCTTTCGAGTGTTAGCAGATTTTGATCGCCACCTCGATAAAACTGATAGTAACTTAATCGCTTTTGGTGAACTTATTAGGCTGCGTGCTACCAAAAATAATTACCCAGAGGTTAGTGACGATGCCGTATTAGCTTTAGTACGTTACGCACTTAGACGAGGCGAGCATAAACATAAAATTTCAGCCAATATTGTCCAAGTGAATGATTTACTTGATGAAGCCAATTACTGTTGGGAAAAACAAGGGGGTAAAGGCTTACTAACTTCAGAGCACATTGCTTTAGCGCAGGCAGCGAAAAAACGTCGCATTGGCCGATTAAGTGAAACTTGGCTTAGCGAAATTAAAGAGCAACAAGTATTAATTAATACCGAAGGTGAATTTATCGGTAAGGTTAATGGCTTAACAGTACTTGAAATTGGCGATAGTATTTTTGGTACGCCTGCTCGTATAACCGCAACGGTTTACGCTGGGAGTGAAGGGGTGACAGACATTGAACGCGAAGTAGATTTAGGTAAGTCTATTCACTCTAAAGGCGTTTTATTGTTAACTGGTTATTTAGGGCATAAATATGGACAAAACTTTGCGGTAAGTATTTCTGCTAATATTGCCATCGAGCAGTCTTATGGCCATATTGATGGTGATAGTGCTTCTATGGCTGAACTGTGTGCGCTTATTTCTTCTATTACTTTATTACCAATAGATCAGAGCCTTGCGATAACAGGCTCTATTAACCAACATGGTGAAGTACAATCTATTGGCGGTGTGAACGAAAAAATAGAAGGCTTCTTTCAACTTTGCCAAGACAAAGGCTTAACGGGTAAGCAAGGTGTTATTATCCCGAAAACGAATGTCATCAACTTAATGCTTAATGATGAAGTGATTAATGCAGTATCACGTGGAGAGTTTGCTATACATGCTGTTGAAACTATTGATCAAGCATTAGAGCTATTAATGAATGCCGAGGCGGGTGTTATCAGCAAAACAGGGCGTTATCCACGTAAATCAATTCATGGCTTAGCATTAGATAAGCTCGAAAAATTTGCCGATATACTGGCAGGCGATGACGAGTAATTGCTATTAGTTATATAATACCACTTAGCATAAAGTCAAAAATAGCACGACACATTGATAACGTGTCGTGCTATTCCAATAAAGTAATAACCATTTGACTTAAGTAAAGTTAATCCAATTAATACAGACTCAGCAACAAACTTAACGCTAGCCAAGTGAGATTATTTAGTGTTTATATTATAAAAACCTTGCCTACTCATCTGATCTCTGTATAATGCGCGCCTCGATGATAGATTGAATGAACGTAATCTACTTTATTAGCCAATACTTAGTATTATCTAATAAATACTTAGTAAACTATTCAATCTACTGCTTAGTAATTCAACTAACACTAGCCTAAAAGTGGCTTACTTATACCTACTAGCTAGCGCTATCAATGATAGTTATTAGCATAGTTTAACGGACGTATAAGTATATCGAAATGAGTGGGGTTTTACCGCCCAATAGACTTGCCAGCTGATTCACTCCTAGAATTAGCAAGAAATGTAGCGTCAACAGAACGCTATGCGCCTAAAGTCTTCCTGGTGGTTTCCTCGTATATATTTACGCAGGTTAAGACTTAGCAATTTAAATCAATTGTTGTATGAGCACAGTTAATTAACTAATAGTTAACTTAGCGGTAGCTTTACCATTGGTTTTTATAATAACGCCCAAAAAGTAGTTACGCCCAAGTAATACGCCTGCCTTGCGAAGATGAAAATTATTTATGACCGATCAAAAAACTGAAACTGAAACTGTACCTGTACCTGTAGAATTTGCCTCTTTAGGCTTACCTGAAAACTTATTATCCGCTGTTCTTTCTATTGGTTTTACCTCTGCTACCGATATTCAAGCATTGACTATTCCACCTTTACTTGAAGGTAAAGATGTTTTAGGTGAAGCACAAACGGGTACCGGTAAAACAGCTGCGTTTGGCTTACCAGCGTTAGCAAAAATTGATACATCAATTAGAAAACCACAATTAATGGTATTAGCACCAACACGTGAATTAGCCATGCAAGTTGCAGAAGCGATTGAATCGTTTGGTAAAGACATGAAAGGTTTACGTGTTGCTACTTTGTACGGTGGTCAATCTTATGGACCACAATTTCAACAACTAGAGCGTGGAGCACAAGTTGTTGTTGGTACGCCGGGTCGCTTAATGGACCACTTACGTCGCAAAAGCCTTAAATTAGATGAATTACGTGTTTGTGTGCTTGATGAAGCAGATGAAATGTTAAACATGGGCTTTTTAGAAGACATTCAATGGATTTTGGATCATATACCAAAAACCAGCCAAATGTGTTTGTTCTCTGCGACTATGCCACCAGCAATTCGTAAAATTGCTAACCGCTTCTTAAAAGATCCAGAACACATTAAAGTGGCTGCGGTTAAAAAAGCAAAAGCTAACATTACTCAATACGCTTGGAAAGTGAGTGGCATTACTAAAATGACCGCTTTAGAACGTATTGCTGAAGTTGTTGAATACGACGCCATGATTATTTTTGTGCGTACTCGTAATGACACCGTTGATATTGCTGAAAAATTAGAGCGTGCTGGTTACCCAGCATTAGCACTTAATGGTGATTTGAACCAAGCACAACGTGAACGTTGTATTGATCAAATGAAATCAGGTAAGTCTTCTATTTTAGTCGCGACTGATGTTGTTGCCCGTGGTTTAGATATTCCACGTATTTCATTGGTTATTAACTATGACTTACCAGGTGATAATGAAGCTTATGTTCACCGCATTGGTCGTACAGGCCGTGCTGGTCGTGAAGGTACGTCAATTGCTTTTGTACGCCCACGTGAAATGTACTCAATTCGTCATTATGAGCGCTTAACATCGGGTACAGTACTTAACTACGATTTACCAAATATTCAAGAAATTGGTAAAATACGTATTGAGCGTACTCGCGTTGAAGTAGCAAGTATTATTGCTGATAAAGATATCTCAGCGATGCGTGAGATTGTTGAAGGTATGGCTGCTGAATCTGAAGTATCGATGATTGACCTTGCGGCAGCGTTACTTTTCCAAAAGCAAATGAAGCAACCATTACAACCAAAAGAAGATCCTAAACCTCGTCGCGATGCTCGTGAACGTAACGACCGTGGTAGTGAGCGCAATGACCGCAATGACCGTAATAGTCGCGGCAATGATCGTAATAGCCGTAGTAATGAGAGCCGCAGAGATACACGTGGTGGTGACAACCGTAGCAACCGTGAAGAAAAACCACGTAAAGCTAAAGTGAACCGCAGCGATGTTGATTGGCAAACATACCGACTAGAAGTAGGTAAAGAGCATGGTGCACGTCCAGGTGATATCGTTGGCGCAATCGCCAATGAAATTTCTTTAGATAGCAGCTATATTGGTGCGATTAACTTACATGATAAACACAGCTTTGTTCAATTACCTAAAGGTATTCCAACGGACTTGTTTAATCAATTAAAAGGTGTGCGTGTTCGTCGTCAACCGCTTGCTATCACTACGTCAGATGAAGCGGTGGTTAATCAACCTCGTCCGGCTCGTCGTACTGAAAAAGCACCACGTCATAACTAATTAAAACTAACTAAACATTAATTTATGTTAATAGTTTTACTATAAAAAAGCGCCTTTTGGCGCTTTTTTTGTTTTTTGTTAGTAACAATCGGTTATTTAACCTAAAAAGCTAAATTTTTATCTCTGCTAGCTTGTTTGCTTAAGGCTTTATCTATTACTATAGAGGCACTTAATAACCTAGCCACTGACCTAAGAATAATGCCCGAAGTCACCACTACTTTTAGCGAGAAAATACCCCATAATTTTGCTGTTCGTATTTATTACGAAGATACCGATGCAGGGGGGATAGTTTATTATGCCAATTATTTAAAATTTTTTGAGCGAGCTAGAACAGAGTGGCTTAGAGAAATAGGTGTCAGCCAAGAAGCATTTTTGCAACAAAAACTAGGCTTTGTGGTCAAAAAAGTCGATATGGAGCATCTTGCGTCAGCTAAACTCGATGATTTAGTGATGGTTCAATCACGCATTATACAGTTGAAACGGGCCAGTTTAGTGTTTCAACAACAAGTCATCAATCATGACCAAAAAGTATTATGTACGGCGACAATACGCATTGCTTGCGTTGATTTAAGTCTACATAAACCCTGTGCTATACCCGAATTAATACTAGGAGCGTTTAAACGTGTCAGCTGAAATCTCTATTTTAGATTTATTTTTAGAAGCAAGCATATTAGTGCAATTTGTTATGTTTATTTTACTTACCTTTTCTGTCGTGTGTTGGGCGATGATTTTTCAACGTCGGAAAATTTTACAGACCGCAGAGAACCAGTTAACAGTATTTGAAGATAAGTTCTGGAGTGGTGCTGATCTAGGTAAACTTTACAGTGAAACCAGTGCCAAACCAGTAATACAAGGCGTTGAGAGTTTATTTGTTGCTGGTTTTAAAGAATTTGCCCGTTTAAGAAGTAGTCATATAGATAACCCACAAGTCATTGTTGATGGTACCAACAGAGCGATGCGCGTTGCCTTATCTCGTGAAATTGATAGTTTAGAAACCCACTTACCTTTTATGGCTACCGTGGGCTCTATTAGCCCTTATATTGGTTTGTTTGGTACGGTATGGGGTATTATGAATTCATTTATTGCCTTGGGCGCAGTAAAACAAGCAACGCTTGCTATGGTTGCCCCAGGTATTGCTGAAGCATTAATCGCCACAGCAATGGGCTTATTTGCCGCTATTCCAGCGGTTATTGCGTTTAACCGTTTTAGTCATAAAGTTGAAAAGCTAGAAAATAGTTACGGTAACTTTATGGATGAATTCTCAAGTATTTTACAACGTCAATCAGCTACTGAGCAATCTACTAAATAGGACGTTATTATGTACCAAAGAGTTAGGCGCCGCAAAGTGGCTGAAATAAATGTTGTTCCTTACATTGATGTCATGTTGGTGTTATTAATTATTTTTATGGTAACCGCACCATTAATAACACAAGGGGTAAAAGTTGATTTACCACAAGCAGAAGCAGAGCCGCTTGATGAGGACAGTAAACCTCCTTTAGTTGCGAGTGTTGACGCACAAGGTCGTTATTACTTAACGGTGGGTGCTAATGATAAAGAGCCAATGTCTGCAACAGAAGTCGCGGTATTAGTTAAAGCACATTTAGCTGTTGAACCTGGAACGCCGGTTGTGGTTAATGGTGATGGCGCGGTATCATACGACGCTGTTATACAGCTGATGGTGTTACTACAAACCGTAGCAGGTGTTCCGTCTGTTGGTTTAATGACAGACTCGGTGGAGAATTAGTGTGACTGAGCAATCTACGGTACCTACTACAGCTACAGCAAGTAAAAAAAACACTGTGCCTTATTCTAAAGCGTTAGGACTAAGTATTGCTTTACATGCGCTTTTAGTCATTGGTTTACTGGCGGGAGACTTTTCTTCCCCGCCTAAACCTAAGCCTACGCCAGCAAAGCAACCAGGTGAGCCGATTAAAGCCGTTGTTATTGATAAGGCAACACTTGATCGCGCAGTTAATAAAATAAAGCAACAAAAAACCGACCAGCTTGATGCAGAAAATAAACGTATTAAAGCCGCTGAAAATCGAGCTGCCGAAGCTAAAAGGCGTCGCGCTAATGAAGAAGCTCGCATTAAAAAACTAGAAAAACAGCGTAAGATAAAAGAGCAAGAAAAAGTTAAAGCAGACGCAGAAGCTAAATCAGCTAAAATTAAAGCCGAAAAAGCCGAAGCAATACGTAAGAAAAAAGAGCAAGAAAAACAAGAAGCTGAAGAAGCCGCTGCCAATGCTAGATCTAAACGCTTACAAGAAGAGGCTGCAGCAAAAGAAGCAGAAGCATTACGTCTGAAAAAAATTGAAGAACGTAAACGAGCTGAAATTGCAGCAAAAGAAAAAGCGGCACAAGATGCTATGTTAGCACAACAAATGGCCGATGAAATGGCGCGTCGTAATCAAGCAAGAACGCAACAGGTTATGACGGAAATAGAGCGTTACTCTGCCTTGATCACCCAAAGTATTAATCAACGTATGATTAAAGACCGCAGTACCATGGCAGGTAAATCGTGTCGGTTAACTATTACATTGGCGCCTTCGGGTTTTGTTATCAATGTTAAGATAGCTCAAGGTGATAAAGTGGTGTGTGATGCTGCGACCATCGCGATTGGTAAAGCCGGTAATTTACCCGTATCGAAAGACCCTGAAGTCTTTAAAGCAATGCGTAAACTGGCGGTAACGGTAATACCAGAATTTTAAAATGACACTTTTAAAGTAATCGTTTTAAGATAACCTTTTTAAAGTAATAACCTTAAAGCCAGAATGTTAAGGTTAGCGTGTTAACCATACAGGCTTTATTTTTACTTACTGCTTATTAACTCGTTTAATCCAAGTAGTTTTTACAAAAAACTACTTAAAGGAAGTACTAAGAACTATGAAATTATTATCAAAAGTTGTGTTAAGTGCCTTTATTGCATTAAGCTCAGCGAACGCAATAGCCGCATTAGAAATTGTTATTACAGGTGGCGTAGATAGCGCTAGACCCATAGCCATTGTTCCTTTTCAATGGCAGGGGGTAGGCGAACGTCCAGAGTCGTTATCTAAAGTTATCAGTGATGATTTACTACGCAGCGGAAAATTCAGCCCTATTGCCCAAGATAAATTTCCACAAACACTCTCTGATGCTAAAAATATCGATTACAGTGCTTGGGCAACTTTAGGGGCAGAGGCAGTAGTTATTGGTAAAATTAGTGAAATTGCGCCGAGTCGATATCAAGTCAGTTATCAACTTGTTGATGTAATACGTGGACAAATTACTGGCGGAGAAACCTCAATGCTCAGTAATGGCGAACTTGTTAACACTAAAGATCATATATTGGCGCAAAGTAGTGCCAATATTGAGCTGAGTCAAACGCGTCGTTATGCGCATAGTATCAGTAATGTTATTTATGAAAAGCTTACCGGCAGTAAAGGCGCTTTTTTAAGTAAAATTGCTTATGTTATTGTGCGGGATCAAGGAACATATCCTTATCAATTGGCTTTTGCCGATTACGATGGTTTTAATGAGCATGTACTGTTAAGTTCAAAAGAACCATTGATGTCGCCATCTTGGCGTCCTAACGGTGAACAATTAGCGTATGTTTCATTTGAAAATCAACAAGCGCAAATTCATACTATTGATATTTATACGGGTGAGAGAAAGCTAATTAGCTCCTTTACCGGCATTAATAGTGCGCCACGTTTCTCGCCTGATGGTAAAAGTATGGCCATGGTATTATCAAAAGATGGTAACCCTGACTTGTATATAATGGATTTAGCAACCAAAGCATTACGTCGTATTACTCGCAATAGAGCCATAGATACTGAACCAAGTTGGACTCCAGATGGTAAATCATTGATATTTAGTTCAGAACGGGGTGGAAAACCACAGCTATATCGCGTAGATTTAGCAAGGGGCAAAGTAAGACGTTTAACCTTTGACGGCGAAATGAACCTAGGAGGTTCGATAACACCTGATGGTAAACAACTGATTATGGTCAACAGAACGGGTGGCCAATATCGTTTAGCTAAACAGGAATTAGCCTCAGGGTTATTTCAAGTGCTAACCGAAACTCGTTTAGATGAGTCACCAAGTGTTTCGCCCAATGGCGGTATGATCATATACAGTACTTTACATAATAATCGACAAGTATTGGGTTTAGTGTCGGTAGATGGTCGATTTAAAGCAAGATTGCCTGCACTTGATGGTCAAGTGAAAGCGCCTGCTTGGTCGCCATTTTTATAATAATAAGATATGAAAAAACAATTGATTTTTAACTTAAAATTTCGAACAAAGGAAAAATAAAATGCGCTTTAATAACATAGTAAAATGCTTAGCAATTGCTTTACCTCTTACCGTTTTATCAGCTTGTAGCTCAAACTCAGATACTGATGAGAACAGCCAAGTAGATACGAATGCTCAAGTGACTCAAAATGCTCAAGAAGCACAAGATAGCGTACAAGTAACAGCTGCAAAACGTGCCGCTGAAATTGAAGAGCAAAAACGCCAAGAATTAGAAAATTTACGCTCTGAACATATTATTTATTTTGATTTTGACGTGTCAAATGTTAACCAACAGTACTCTGCGGTACTAGATGCTCACGCAACATTTTTAAACGCTAATCCAGGTGTCAAAGTATTAGTTGAAGGTCACGCTGATGAACGTGGCACACCTGAGTACAACATTGCGTTAGGTGAACGTCGTGCTAAATCTGTAGTAACCTATTTAGAAAACATGGGTGTTGAAGCTAGCCAATTAACGGTTGTTAGCTATGGCGAAGAAAAACCAATGATTAAAGATCGTAGTGAAGATGCTTTCACTAAAAATCGTCGTGCGGTACTGGTTTACTAGTACGTATTAGTACCTACTAAGATATACCTACTAAGAGGCACTATAGCTAGTAAACTATGTGTCTCTTAGTAGGTAACTACAGTAATTAAATAGGTAACTAAATGAAACTCAAAAAAGTTTTATTTGGCATGATGTTTACAGCTAGCACAGTTAGTGCGTTAGCTGTAGCTAAAGCGCCAGTGATAGATGTTAACGCCAATGCTATTGACTCTGCCGCGTTAACTGAGCAGTTGAACACCTTATCACGTAAGTTAGACTCTCGTAATAAGGCACAAGTTAATATCCAACGTCAATTGGACTCACTACACACAGAAGTTAATGAGCTTCGCGGTGTCACCGAATTACATAGCCACCAATTAAGCGAAGTATTAGCGCGCCAGCGAGAAATTTATCAAGAAATTGATAGACGCGTTAATGAAGTCATTGAGCTAACGGCTAAAACACCTCCCTCAGCTAGCAACATCAATACTGGAGTTAGCGTCGTTGCAGACAGTAGTGTAAGTACGACAAGTTACAGTGATAACCTTACTGAAAACGAAAGCTACGATCGCGCACTGAACTTAGTGTTAAAAGATAAAAGCTATAAGCAAGCCATTATTGAATTTGAAGCCTTTAATAAAAGCTTTCCAGACTCTAGTTATGCACCTAATGCTCATTACTGGTTAGGTCAATTATTGTTTAATCAAGGCGAACTTGACCAAGCTAACCAAGCTTTTGATGTGGTCGTTACTAAACATAAAGCCTCAACTAAGCGTCCTGATGCTTTATTGAAGCTTGCTATGATTGCTCAAAAACAAAATAATAGCCAAAAAGCCATTACTATTTATCAACAACTATTAAAAGAATATCCAGATTCGACCGCGGGGAAACTGGCAAAACCTCGTTTAAGTAGTTTAACGAATTAAGCCACTGATGAATCTGTTGCAATAATCGCCACTTTGTTGTGTATAAAACTAGCGTATTGCTGGGAAAGTATGCGAACAGAAAATAATATTAAAAAAAACAGAGTTTATTGTTGCACTTGAAAAAATTATAAGTATTATATGCCCCGCACTGAAGCAGTAACTCAATGCAACGTCGGCCGTTAGCTCAGTTGGTAGAGCAGTTGGCTTTTAACCAATTTGTCGAAGGTTCAAATCCTTCACGGCCGACCAATTCAAATGTTAAGTATTGACTTACGCTTGAATAGCAAGACTCGTTATCGCAATCGTTTTAGCATAAGGCGTATTGATGAAGGTAATTGAGCAGTAAATTGAATATAGTTCGCTTGAATCGGCCGTTAGCTCAGTTGGTAGAGCAGTTGGCTTTTAACCAATTTGTCGAAGGTTCAAATCCTTCACGGCCGACCAATTCAAGAATATTACAATTTACTCAAATTATGCATTCGGCCGTTAGCTCAGTTGGTAGAGCAGTTGGCTTTTAACCAATTTGTCGAAGGTTCAAATCCTTCACGGCCGACCAATTCAAAACTTTAAGTAATACTTATTGTTTTAATAAAAGTCTCCATAATAACTGTTATTATGATGATAGTTTATTGTAAAAGTTTTTTATATATCAGCTTATTTAGAGTTATTTATAGAATACTATTACCAATAAATAATGGAGCAAGTAAATAGAAAAATAGTTCGCTTGAATCGGCCGTTAGCTCAGTTGGTAGAGCAGTTGGCTTTTAACCAATTTGTCGAAGGTTCAAATCCTTCACGGCCGACCAATTCAACAACACTATTATTTACTTATCATTATCAGGAACGGCCGTTAGCTCAGTTGGTAGAGCAGTTGGCTTTTAACCAATTTGTCGAAGGTTCAAATCCTTCACGGCCGACCACTCCTGATAAAAAATAATCTTTATATCCTATGTAATTCTCTAGAAATAGCCGAGGCTTTTAACCACGAGTCTAGTTATTCGAAGGTTCAAATCCTTCACGGCCGACCACTCCTGATAAAAAATAATCTTTATATCCTATGTAATTCTCTAGAAATAGCCGAGGCTTTTAACCACGAGTCTAGTTATTCGAAGCGTTAAATACTTCGGGTAGATTGCTGATGAAAGTTATTATTTATTGCTCTGTTACACATTAAGTCACCTTAGAAGCCTTAACTTGGTACGTAGCTATAGCTTACTAATAGAGCGCTGCAAGGGTAATCACTTCAATAAAATAGCTATAATTATTTCTACTACACATTAGCATTAGTTTACCTTATAATTGCTAGGTTTTTACGTGTCCTGAATTAGAGAGAATCCATGAGTGTAAGTAATATTGCGGTAGATTTTGATTATCAAATTCCAGCCATGGCAACACCTTTAGCCATTGAAGAGAAGGCACAATATAAAGAAAAAATAAAACAGCTCTTAATTGAAAAAAATGCGGTATTGGTAGCACATTATTATACCGACCCAGAAATTCAAGCGCTTGCTGAAGAAACTGGTGGTTGTGTTGCAGACTCTCTAGAGATGGCTCGTTTTGGTAAGCTACATCCAGCAAAAACGTTAATTGTTGCTGGTGTTAAGTTTATGGGTGAAACCGCTAAAATACTTACACCAGAAAAACGTATCTTAATGCCAGAGCTTGAAGCGACTTGTTCACTAGATTTAGGCTGTCCTATTGAAGAATTTTCCGCTTTTTGTGATGCTCACCCTGATCATACCGTCGTGGTGTATGCCAATACTTCAGCAGCTGTTAAAGCACGCGCTGATTGGGTGGTAACGTCGAGTATCGCGCTAGAAATTGTTGATATGCTTGATGGTGAGGGTAAACCTATTATTTGGGGGCCTGACCGTCATCTAGGTGCCTATATAGAAAAAGAAACTGGTGCCAAAATGCTTATGTGGCAGGGTGCTTGTATTGTACATGATGAATTTAAAGCAAATGCACTACGTGAGTTAAAGCTACAATACCCAGAAGCGGCCGTACTTGTTCACCCAGAATCACCAGCTAACGTTGTGGCCATGGCTGATGCCGTTGGTTCAACTAGCCAGCTAATTCAAGCCAGTCAAGAAATGCCTAATAGCCACTTTATTGTGGCGACCGACAAAGGCATTTTTTATAAAATGGAACAAGCTAATCCAGACAAGACCTTTCTAGCCGCCCCAACGGGCGGTAACGGCGCAACGTGTAAAAGTTGTGCTAGTTGCCCTTGGATGGCAATGAACGGTCTTAAATCGATTCATGATGCTCTTGTAAGCCCAGTGGGTAAAGAAATACACGTTGATGAAAGCTTAATCGCAAAAGCATTAATCCCTTTAAATAGAATGCTTAATTTTGCTGCCGAAAATAAACTAAAAGTAAAAGGTAATGCTTAATATTCGTAGCTTATTTGCTTTTAAAGCACTTTACGAATAAATAAACAGCAATCAGTCCCTTTTTTATCGATTAACTCAAAATAGCCTTGCACCTGCGAGGCTTTTTTTTTACCATAGCGCAGTAAAATCTGGTGAGCTGGCCGAGTGGCTGAAGGCGCACGCCTGGAAAGCGTGTAAAGGTTTATCCCTTTCGAGAGTTCGAATCTCTCGCTCACCGCCATATTGATACGTAAATGGGCACCTCTATTGAGGTGCCCATTTTTGTTTCTGAAATAGTATTAAGTCATTTCATCTTAGCGACTATCACTTCCGTTTTATTTGGTTATTGAGTTTATTTAAGCTCATTGGCTTTTCTGTATTTACCTTGATAGTCAAAAAGTCTGTCTCTAATGCGCCAGTAGTACTTTTGTTTTCTTGCAATGACAAAATCCGGGCATGGTAATATGTTAGCTAGCTGTAATGCTTGTTGTAGATTATTCACTTCAAAGGACTCAGTTGACCCCAGTTGAACACTGATTTTAACGCTAAGGTGTTTAGAGAAGATATCATTGAACGCTTTGACTTGATTCGGCTTAGCAAAGTCAAAAAATTCGTTGAGTTCAGCGCCTTCCTCGTCATGGTAAGTGATTTTTAACTTATCAGTTCCCTTATCACTCACTTTTGTTAAATTAAGACCAGCGCAGCGAATAATTTTTGAATCTTTAAGTTGTAGTGCCTTTTTTAACATATCATCGGGGTCGACTAAGACCTCAAGACACTGTAAACAGTTACGAGCAGCTATATCATTTTCACCACCGCAGTGAGGACATTCTTTAAATACAAAGCGATAGTCACATTGACTCTCGCTAGCTTGCTCTTCATCTGTAGCATCAATCAGACCTTGGCATCGTCGGCCGTAGTGCTCCACTAAATAACCATCATCATCACAAATACCCCAAAATATATTGGGAAATTCACAACTTGGGCAAATAACTTGAACCGGCTGACTTTTACTATTGGGCTTTTTCTCACCGACTTCAGGATGATAGAGATCAAAATCATTGCCTGTATAGTCAATCACCAAGCAATCTTTTTTGTTATCACTCAAACGCAGACCGCGACCGATGATTTGCTGATAGAGACTAACCGATTGTGTTGGACGTAATATTGCAATCATATCGACATGGGGCGCATCAAAACCAGTGGTTAATACTGAAACATTAACCAGGTATTTTATTTCTTTACGTTTGAATGCCTTAATTAACTTATCGCGCTCATTGTTGTCGGTAGCTCCGGTAATTAACGCACTCAATTTGGCAGGTAAATAACTAAATACTTCTTTTGCATGTTCAACGGTAGCGGCAAATACCATAATACCTTGACGTTTATGACCCAACTCAATGACCTGTTCAATAATGCCTTGAGTCACCCGGGGATTTTTGTTTAGTAGATGATTAATATCTGTAGGACTATATTCGCCAGAAGCATTTGTTCGCAGGCTACTAAAGTCATAGTGTTCTATGGTGGCATCGACTACATTGGGCTCGGTTAAATACTGGCGTTTAATTAAATAATTTAGCGGTAGTTCATAAATACAGTGTTCAAAAGGCCGCTTTTCTTCACTTCGCATAAAACCACGATAATGCTTTTTATAAATCCAGCCCATGCCTAAACGATAAGGGGTTGCGGTTAAACCTAGTAATTTTACTTCGGGATTAACTTGCATTAACCTTTCAATGATTTGTTGATATTGATTACTATTGGGTAGCTTGCTTGCTGTTTCTTGTGTTTGCTCTTTTAGTTCCTTTTTAGACAGCTCAGCACTGTCTAAATTAACTCTATGACATTCGTCAATAATAATTAAGGAATAAGGCTCATTGAAATCATCTAGATTGCGGGCCGCCGATTGTATGCTGGCGAATGTAACTTGGTGCTGAGTTTCTTTAAGCTTTAATCCCGCAGAATAAATACCGGCAGTAACACCATAACATTCATATTTTTGATGATTTTGCTCGACCAATTCTTTAACGTGAGTTAGCACGAGTATCTTTCGTTTTGCTAAGCGAGCAAGCTCAGCAATTACCAGACTTTTACCTGAGCCCGTAGGTAAAACAATCACCGCAGATTCGTTGGTTTTTCTAAAGTGTTTGAGCACCGCAGAAACGGCTTCTTGTTGATAATCTCTAAGTTGAAAAACTGCCACGCAGTGCTGCTGCCTTATAGTGAAAGAAAAGCAGTCATAATAGCAAAAGAGTGGATAATTCTAAAATGTTAAGCCAACTTTAAACCTTTATTAGCTTGAGGTGCGTATCATGCCACCCATAACTGCGTATCATGCCACCCATAACAACCTGTCTATATTTCACTCAATGCACTAGACTTACTTTACCTTTTCTTACTTAGCTTGGTGATTGTCATGGCGAAGCCTCGTTCACAACAAATTAGTTTATTGGATACGCCTTATTATCATCTTTGCAGTCGCACGGTACGTAAGGCGTTTTTATGTGGGGTAGATAAGGAGACGGGTGTCAGTTTTGAACACAGGCGTAGCTGGATTGAAAAGCGACTGTTTCAATTATCTCAAGTCTTTGCTATCGATATTTGTGCTCATGCGGTGATGCATAATCATTTACATTTAGTGTTGCATGTGGATAGTGAGCAAGTGAAAAGTTGGTCAATTGATGAAGTATTAATGCGCTGGCATCAGCTATTTAAGGGCACATTACTCACCCAACAATATGCTAAAAAACAAGCCCTTGATAAGTTTCAACTCGCCATGGTTGAAAGCACTGCGAAGGTTTACAAGCAGCGGTTAATTGATATCAGCTGGTTTATGCGCTCACTCAATGAGCCGATAGCACGCCAAGCGAACCGAGAAGATAACTGTACAGGGCACTTTTGGGAAGGGCGCTTTACATCCCAAGCACTGCTTGATGAAGGGGCGTTATTATCGTGTATGGCTTATGTTGATTTAAACCCAGTACGGGCAGCGATTGCGCCGACGCCAGAGCAATCTGATTTCACCAGTATTCAATTACGTATCAAAGCCGCCATTAAAGGCAAGCAACCAGCAAGGTTATTACCCTTTGTTGGTAATGCACATCAAACCCAAGGCAAGGGTATTTGTTTTAGTTTACAAGACTATTTAACACTGGTTGATGAAACAGGGCGAGTACTTAGAGAAGATAAACGCGGCGTAATCAATGCAGAGGTAACTGATATTCTAAGCAGACTTCACCTCAGTGATGAAAGTTGGTTAACCTTGACGACTCACTTTGAAGCTACCTTCACCGGTGCGGTAGGTACTGTCGAGCACTTATGTGAATTTAGTGCGCATGTGGGTCTGCAGCGCACTCATGGTATAGCGAATGCTAAAGCCTGCTTGAATAGCGCATAACTCTCTTTATTAATGTTAGCCAATTTAAGGTTACGTTATCCGTAACAATCTCTCTACGAGTAAAATTCAATAAGTTAGTCAGTTTCGGACAATTTATCGGACAAAAGGCGTTGTTGAGTCAAAACCTCACTCAATAAGCGGTGAACTTGGCAAAATAGACAACAGCAGTGTGTTATTGTGACGAGTTTTTATCATGGGTGGCATATTAATTTTCATATTAATTTTTAATCGGACAAAAGGCGTTGTTGAGTCAAAACCTCACTCAATAAGCGGTGAACTTGGCAAAATAGACAACAGCAGTGTGTTATTGTGACGAGTTTTTATCATGGGTGGCATATTAATTTTATTTATCATGGGTGGCATATTAATTTTGCATATTAATTTTTTTAATTTTTCTATACGCTTGCATAACGATCTTATATTGGCGTGTTGCATAATATACCAATATAAGTCGTTAAACTGCGAACTGATAAGGTCAGTAGGGCTTAATACAATAAGATTTTTACGCCAATTAAGATTAACGTTACCCCACCTAAAAACTCCGCTTTACTCTCTAGCCAAGTGCCAGTTTTAGCGCCAATAAATACGCCTAACCAACTAAATAAAAAAGTGATACTACCAATGATGCCACAAGCAATAAATGGGTTTACATCTAAAACGGTTAAGGAAAATCCAGCAGCCATAGCGTCAATACTTGTAGCAATGGCAAGTATTAACATAACTCGATGAGTTATTTTGCTAATCACTTCTTCTACATTGTCAGAGAAAGACTCGTAAATCATTTTAATGCCTATCAGTAGCAGCAATAAAAAGGCGAACCATGAAGCATAAGACTCAATCCAGCCTAAAACACCTTTACCGCCAAGGTAACCAATTAATGGCATCACCCCCTGAAAGAGTCCAAAATAGACGGCTGACATTAAGCTAAGGTGTAAAATCCTACTGTTGTGTTTTGCACCTAGGCCAATGGATACAGCAAAAGCATCCATACTTAGTGCTATTGCTAAAATTAATACTTCTATCATACATAACTCTCTATTGACTGATTTTTATTTTAAGTAACTCTTTAAGACAGCGATGACTTGCTCTATCTCTTGTGTACGCTGCTCTGGTGAAATATCTTCTACGCCAAGATGCTCTCGTAAATGACTTTCCAAAACCTCCTTCATTAAACCGTTTACAGCTCCTTTAATCGCTGCGATCTGTTGAAGTACTTTCATGCAGTCAGGCTCAGCTTCAAGTGACGCTTCTAATGCGATTGACTGGCCTTTTATTCGACGTACACGACTTAGTAGTTTTTTTTTGTCTGCGATGGTATGAGACATTTTTATTCCCTTAATATTTATTGGTAGTATACTGGGGTATAGTATATTTCCGGGGCGATATACTAGGGCGCATTATACTTATTTTATAAACGCAATACCATATAGACAAACATATCACTTGAGGTAGGGGTTACCATGTATAACGAGAATAATATTCAGTGGGATCATTCACATGATTTCGCTATAGATAACCAAGGTAATAAAAGCAAAGTAAAAATTGTTTTTTGGTTAACCACGGTGATCATGATACTAGAAATTACCGCAGGAACTTGGTCAGGCTCTATGGCGCTACTGGCTGATGGTTGGCATATGGGTACACATTCTGCGGCGTTTTTGATCACGATTTTTGCTTATTCTTATGCGAAAAAAAATGCCAATAACAAAGACTTTAGTTTTGGTACCGGGAAAGTCAATTACTTAGGTGGTTTTGCTAGTGCTATCGCTTTGGCCATTATTGCCTTAATGATGGCGTTAGAGTCAGTCCATCGCTTAATGGTCCCTCAAGCTATCTATTTTAATGAGGCTATTGCTGTCGCTATTATCGGGCTTGTTGTTAATATAGTGTCCGTTTTTGTTTTACATGATGATCATCACCATCATCATCATCATGAAGGTCATGAACACCACCATGATGAGCATCACCATGATCATAATTTAAAGGCTGCTTATTTTCATGTATTAGCCGATACACTCACATCATTACTTGCCATTGTCGCGCTATTAGCGGGTAAGTACTTTGGTTGGATATGGATGGATGCGTTAATGGGCATTGTTGGGGCTGTGGTTATCCTGCGCTGGTCTTATGGTTTACTTAAAGAGTCAAGTCGAGTATTACTTGATAAGTCAGTCGATACCGCCAGCTTAACTAAGGCTATTAATGCCATTAGCGTTGAAAATGAAACCATCATTCGCGACATTCACCTTTGGCAGGTTGCTTCTGGGCATCAAGTAATGATTCTATCAATAGCGGCTAAAAAGCCACTTGAGCCTAGTTACTATAAACAGTTAGTTCAACAACACTTACCCAATTTATCCCATATTACTATTGAAGTAATACCTGTTTAGTTAATTAAGTGAGCTATGTTATGTGAAGGCACAACGAGTCAATATAAGGCTTTGTACAGCGACAGCCGCAGGTGTTTGTGTAGTACTTGCCTAGTGGCTGTCACTGTTGCTCTCACCCTTAGAATGAAGAGCGGGCGAGCTGTACTCAGCTTTTATTAAAAAGTTGTTGTAGCATCGTTAAATTAATCGGTTTAAGTAGCGAATTGCTCGCACCAAACCCGTCTAAATCTTGAGAAAATATTTTATGATCACTCACTATAGTAATCATGGCATCGGGGCTTTTAACTTTCAGCTCTGTACTTAACTCAAGACCATTACCATCAGGTAAATTCATATCAACTAACATATATTGCCAGTTAGTATCCATAGTAATAATACATTGGGCTTGCTTAACATTGTGCGCTATTTGCACTTTTTTACCTAGGTTGTTAAGTAATAATGCGGTAACTTCTGCTGCCTCAATATCATCTTCAATAAGTAACACACGTTCAGCGGCGTTGTTATCAATATGCTTCTTATTAGCGGTACTATTATTTACGGTAATGTTATTAGGATTGTTATCTGCTTGTGCTGTTGCTTTAGTTATTGACCGAAAGCTTTGCGTGATAGCTGGGCGATTAATTAACTGCTTTGTAAGCTTTTGGTGTAACTCATGCTTATCTATAGGCTTAGCAACAACCTCATTGAAACCTAAATCGTAAAGCTCTTTTTGTACGCCTTGCATCGTTGCTGCGGTTATCGCAATAATGGGGGTGGTAATATTCATCGTTCTTAATTTCGATATAGCTTTTTTGCCATCTAACACCGGCATATGAATATCCATTAATACCACATCATAGGGGGTGTCAGATTGATAAGCAGACACTATTTTAGTGATAGCTTGCTGACCATTATTACCATAACTCACATCAAGACCAAAAGATCGACAGGTGTAACCGATTAAGCGTCTAATATCATCAATATCATCAACAATGAGAACTTTCCCCGTTAACTTACTGAGTACTTGAGTGTTTAATTTGTAGTCACTAGGCTTAAAGCTAAAGTTTTTTTGTTCTATATTATCGAGTTGTCCTGGGTCGATAGAGACAATAAATGTACTACCCACAGCTAAGGTTGATTCAACAGTAATAGAGCCACCCATATACTTGATTAGCTCACTACAAATAGATAAGCCCAACCCTGTCCCTTGCTCGCTTCGAGAGACTATATCTTGAACTTGTTCAAAGGGTTTAAAAATGGTTGATAATAAGGTGTCAGGGATACCTACACCGGTATCAGTAATCGAGAAATACAGTAAAGTTTTATCACTGGGACTATCTAAGTAAACGTCAATACTAACAGAACCTTGGTTAGTAAATTTTATCGCATTATCAATAATATTTATCAGTATTTGGCGTAACCTAAGTGTGTCTGCGGTAATTTGAACCGGTAATACAGAACGTGCGCTTAAGTGTAAGCTAAGGCCTTTATTTTGTGCGGCCATCGACATAAGCGTATAGACATCAGTAATAAAACGCTCCAGAGAGAAGGTTTTGTTGTTAAGCTCAAATTTTCCTGCAGCAATTTTAGACAAGTCGAGTACGTTATTAAGTAGTCCCAATAAGTGATTACCGTTGTTTAATATAGTGGTTAATTCGGGCTGTATTTTTTTGTTGTTATCATCACTAAGTAGTAACTCAGTGTAACCAAGTATTGAAGTCAGTGGTGTCCGTAACTCATGACTTAAATGTGCTAAAAATTTATCTTTAGAGCGACTTGTTGTTTCAGCTTTTATTCGCTCTAGACGTTTATTTTCAATATCTTTTCTGGCTAACGCGTAACGAATAGAGCGGTTAAAGAGAGTACTAGTTAGCTCAGATTTTACTAAGTAATCAACAGCACCGGCATCAAGTGCGCTATTATCTACTGCGGTATTTGTTTGTCCCGTTAGCATAATAATAGGTACAGTGCAGCCACCATTACTGGCTTGTTTAAGTACAGCTAAACCGTTTAAACCACCTAATTGATAGCCTAATAAACAAATATTATGGGTATTTGTTTTTAACAAGGTTAATGCTTCATTTGAATTATCAACCCAGTCAATCGCAAAGTGGTGATTAGGCATTTGCTGAAGATAGTCGCAAGTCAGAATATAATCATCTTCGTTATCTTCAACCAATAATATACGGGTAATTAATTTAGCCATAGCTTGCCTACTCATTGTTACGGTTTATGTGTGTGGATTTTTAAAATAAAGTTATGCCATCAAAGAAAGCGCCCATGCGCCAAGCACTATAATCGTTAAGCCAATTATGGTTTTGGTTTTATGTTGACTTATTATACGTTCAGCTTGATTACCTGCGTAATACACCACAATGGCCAAACCAAAATAACGAATAGAACGAGAAATAGCCGAGGCGATTAAGAATAACGTCAGTGAGTATTTGGTTGCACCCGCAGCAAGCATGGCGATTTGAAAAGGAATAGGCACAATACCTAGCGTGATCACAAACCAAAACCCTTGTTCGTGCATTTTTTGTTTAACATTTTCAAATTGTTCAGCGCTAAAAAAGTTGTTAATAACCCAATTACCCACGGTCTCAAATAAATAATAACCTAAGGCATAACCCAATAATGCACCCAGAATACAGCCTACTGTCGCCATTAGCGCAATAAGCCATAACTTTTCACGGCGTGCTTGCATTAAAGGGACTAATATCGCCTCTAAAGGAATGGGTACTATGGTGGATTCTAAAAATGATGCGATCGTAATGCCACTAAGCATATGTTTTGATTTTATAAACTGGCGTGTTTTTTGTTTTAGTTTGTGTTGAATGACCATTGAGCGTCCTTTCATTTTACTTTCGTTTCATTGTTATTATGGGTATTAAAATTTTACGTTAAGTGGGCGTATATTGTCTGGTGCTATTGTATAGCCTAATTGTTATGGAGACTCTTTGGTTGAACATATATCAGTTGTTGAAGATAAATTACGTCAAACGGTTAGCACCTCATTAGAAATCATGGCGGATAAGTAAGGTTAGCAACTTCATTTACTGCGAGCTCAATTACTGGTGCTTCGAGTCATGCTTCATCAAGTAAACTTCACGCATCAGCTTCAACACGGGTATCATTTTTATTAAAATTTTTTAGTAGTGTTATTTTACGGTCTAATGATATTTAGAGAATGACAGTACTTTAAT
Organism: Colwellia ponticola; assembly: GCF_005885605.1. Taxonomy (GTDB): domain Bacteria; phylum Pseudomonadota; class Gammaproteobacteria; order Enterobacterales; family Alteromonadaceae; genus Colwellia; species Colwellia ponticola. The sequence continues at coordinate 206,768 of NZ_SZVP01000002.1, forward strand.
TGATTACTGACTCAGCGAAAATGTTTATTTTAAGCTGTAAGGTTAAAAGGGTTGTTGAAAGTGGGCGAAAAAAATGCCGAACAGTTATTACCCGTTCGGCATTTATCATTTATTTTATTGTTTTTTAATGAAGGTTAACTAAAACTCAAAGCTAACATCTACGCCATAAGTTGCTGGAGCACCGTAGGTTTGTGCATTATACATACCGAAATTAGCACCATGGACTACGTAATCTTCATCGGCAATGTTTTTGCCCCAAAGCGATACTTTAAGACTTGAACGGTCGCCAACTTGGATATCAGATAACGTTAAACGGGCATTAAGTAGTTCATAGCTATCACCGATTAGACTTGGATCTGTTAAATTATACTGAAATTCATCAACCATGACATAGTCGGTATGTAAAGTAAGATCACCAAACTCTAATTCAGCTATTGTCCAGCTCATGGCTAAAGATGCTGAGTAATTGCTTGTATCAGATATGTCATCTTCAGAGTAATCAGTATCTATATAACCGAAGCTGGCGGTGAAAAATAGACTGTCAGTGGCGGCAAAATTGGCATCTACTTCAAAGCCAATACTCTTTGATTTACCGGTATTAATTGAACGACGAACTCTATCCTGACCTATTACAGTCTTTTGTAGGTTAGTATTGTCATTTAAAAATACAGCGGAGTTAAGCATTAAGCGGTCTTCAAATAGCATGGCTTTAACACCAAACTCATAAGCAGTGGTATCTTCAGGATCAGCAGGTGTAAGCGAACCTTCGTAATTAGCTTGCCCTTGGTTTGCAGGGTCAAGGTAAGCAAACCTTTCTACTGCACCTGGGTTATAAACACCTGCGGCATAACCTTGTGAGATACTGGTATAAACTGTTAGGTTTTGGTCGAATACATAATTAAATAATAATGAGCCGACTGTTTTTGACCAATCTTCTTTTGCCGTAATGTCTTCTCTTAACATAGCATCATTTGCGGCACGCTGAGTTAATGATCTTTCATCTTCGGTGTAGCGTATGCCGGCAACAACATTAAGTTCATCAGTTAATTTGTAATCAACATTAAAGAATAACGCAGTAGAATCGGCCGTTACACTATAGAATGTCCCCCAAGGTAATGGGTCGGTGAATAAAAGGTTAGCAGTAGCTGATGCTGGAATGCTTATACTCCACGGGTTATCTTCTTCACCTTCTTCAGTGAAGTAGTAATAACCTGCTACATATTTTAAATCACCTCCTAAGAATTCACCTAACAGTTGAAACTCTTGTGATGTTTGGTTTTGAGACTTTGTCCCTGTATAGTGAAAAGCAGGAATAGCGATAGTGTCAGAATTGTCATAGGCGGTTGCAAAATAAGCGCCGCCATCGGTATCCGCCCCTTCATTCAAATCTGAATCGTAACTACGATAAGAGCTAATAGATTTAAGCGTATGATTGTCAGAAAAGTCCCATTCAAAGGTTAGGTTGTGACCTTCAATATCAACATATTCACGACCTTGATTATCTAATTCAAATTCGGTTTGACGGCTTGAGTCATGTTCATTAGCTGCCATCATGGCAAAGACATTACCCGCATAGGGTTTTCCTGTCGCGACATTGACCGTTGTAGAGGCATTAGTAAATTGCGGGCGTACATTACTTATTTGTACGGGAATAGATACCGAGCTGCCATCGGTATTATCATAGCTGTAATCTACCGTAAAAGTTTCACCGGCATAACGCAGTGCTACACGCACTGCATCAACCTCTTCAGCGCCCAAATCTTTTTCCTTTGCTCCTGCAAAGGTATTGGTTGCCCAGCCGTCATGACCCCCGGTCATATAAGTGAGTCGTGCCGTTAAGTTACCGAAAGCGCCAGTATCAATAGAGGTTGTTGAGTTAAATTCGTTATTTGAACCCACAGTAAATTTTTGTTTAAATTCAAAATCATCAGACGGCTTAGTGGTCACTAAATTCAACGCACCACCGGTGGTGTTTTTACCCCAAAGTGTTCCTTGTGGGCCACGTAAAACTTCCATACGCTCTAAATCAACAATATTAAAAATAGCGCCGGCGTTACGGGCTAAATAAACACCATCTAAATAAATACCCACCTTAGGGTCAATAGCTAAGGAAGGCTCTGCTGTGCCTAAACCTCGAATATTCATCCCCACGTTAAAGGCACTACCAATGGGGGCAAAAACTTGCAGGTTAGGTGAGAGGCTATTTACATCACTGATGTTTTCAATACCACGATTTTCAAGTGACTCAGCGTTAAAGGCAGTAATGGCAATGGGTGTTTCTTGCAATGTACTAACACGTTTTTGCGCAGTAACAGAAATACGTTCAACACCTTTACTGTGATCCTCTGTTACTGCAGCTTGTTCTTCGGCCGCCAATACCTGACCAGAAATAGCGCATGCAACAGCAAAAGCTAAGGGTTTAATTCTTATATTGGATGCTAACTTATTATTATCATTAATATTCATGCCAGTTCCTATGATGGGTCTAATTATTTTATTTTTAGTTCTAAGCATTTTGTTGTTACAACGTTCCTTTTTAGTAGTTAAAATTATTTTATAAAAAGGTAAATACTTAAAAATTTTTATTTACACTGTTGTTTTTTTAACGCCTAATTTTTAAACGCCTATTGAAAGTATCGAGAAGTGATGGTTTGAGCATCACGCATTTGGACTAGTAGTAAATAGTGGTAAATAATTCCATCAAAATAGAGCTGTTGCTCTTAACCTAGCAAGAGCAACAAAGCCTAGAGTTAGCCGTTAATAGCTTTTTCAATAGCCAAGGCTTGCGCATTGATGGTACGCATTTGATAATTTTTAGCACTAGCATCTGTTGCTAGCCATACTAAAACAGCAGCAGGTACCTCAGGTGCAGCACTACAATTGCTCAAAGCTAAAACGCCTTTATCGCCAATAGTCGCTTGTAATGTTTCAGTAAGCGTGACGCCAGGGTTAACAGTGAATGCTTGTATTCCTTGGTCGCCTAGTTCTCGACTTAGTACGCCAGACAAACGAGAGACTGCCGCTTTACCCGCACCATAGCCATAGCCCCATCCACCCTTATTTGCTGCAAAAGGAGGATCCATTTCTCCAGCACCAGAGGTAATATTAATCACCACCCCTTCGCCTTGTTCGAGCATGGTAGGCATCAATTTACGCGTTAATATGAAGGGAGCTAAAAGATAGCCTTGAGCGACACGCTGAAGAGTTTCAGGTTGCAACTCCATGAAGGTATGATTAATATCAGCGCCTTGGTAGATAGCATTATTGATTAATACATCCACTCGGCCATAGTGGTCTACTACCTGTTGTGCGGCATTAATCACCGAATCACTATCGAGTAAATCCATGCCTATCACCAACACCTTCGCGCCTAGTTCTTCTGCTGCAGCTGCGGTTGCATTGAGTGAACCAGCAAGTGGTTGACCATCAGCTTTACGGACACTATGGTCGAAAGTGTCACCGCTGGTTACCGTTCTAGCACTAATGGCTATATCAAAACCAGCACCAGCAAAAGCGATGGCCGTCGCTCGTCCAATTCCCCGGCTAGCACCAGTAATAAATGCGATTTTTTTCATTACAGCCTCATTTTGTTATGTTCAATAATTAATTTAATGAGGTTATTTTAGTCGCTGCTATATCAGCAGCAACCTTTGTTTGGACTAACATCCCTGCTCAGTTAAGGGGTAAATTAATGTTATTCCTCCCATCAAGAGTACTGATAAGGCACCTAATGACTTAGTCCGTATTGACGATGAGGGCGGGCGGGGATTATGAAAATCTCATAGGTAGTTAAGCGGTTGAGTAGTGTTAACCAGCTTGAATAGTAAAATAACCTCACAAAGGATAACTACCATGAGTGTTCCACATAAAATTGATATTACAGGTATCGCTGATGATTTTCTTACACCAGAAGCAACTCGTCTAATAGAAGCTGCAGAACAACTGGTCCCTAATTTACTTGAACGTGCGCAAGCTACCGATGAAGCAGGTAGAATATCTGATGACACGGTAAGAGAAATGACTGATGCAGGTTTGTTCCGTGTTTTACAACCTAAGCGCTGGGGCGGCTATGAACTTGACCCGCGTGTATTTTACATTATTCAAATGACTCTAGCACAAGGTTGTATGTCAACAGCTTGGATATACGGTGTTATTGGTGTGCATAACTGGCAAATAGGATTATTTGATGAAAAAGCACAAGTTGAAGTGTTAGGTGAAGACTCAGCAACATTAATCGCTTCTACTTATATGCCTGTTGGTAAAGTTGAAGCCGTTGATGGTGGCTTTACTTTCTCTGGTCGGTGGGGTTTCTCAAGCGGTGTTGAGCACTGTGAATGGATTTTCTTAGGTGGCTTAGTGCCTAAATCACCTGATAGTAAAGAGTTAGAACATAGAACCTTCTTATTACCTAAGTCAGATTTTGACATTGTAAAAAATTGGGATGTACACGGACTTCGTGGTACAGGTAGTCATGATATTGTTGTCAAAGGTGCTTTTGTCCCTGAGTATCGTACCCATCAAACCAATGATTACAGTGACGCCGCCTGTAAAGGTCGTGCTATTAACGACAATCCTTTATATAAAATTCCCTTTGTACAAATCTTTCAACGAGCAGTCTCTACCGCTTGTATTGGTGCACTTGACGGGGCAATTAAAGGATTTCGTCAACGTTGTGAAGAACATGTTGGCAAGCACGGTGCGAAAACAGCAGAAGATGTCAATGCTCAAATGGCCGTCACCGAAGCCATGATGACGAGCGACCAATTAAAGTTGGTTTTATTTAGAAACTTTGCCGAAGTGGTTAAATACACTAACCGAGGTGAATTAATGCCTGTTGAAGCGCGTCTGTTACATCGAGCACAATCAGCTTCTGTATCTAAGCTAGCAGCAGAAAAAGTGAGTGAGATATTACGTGCTTGTGCCGCTTCTGGCTTATACCGTAGTAATCCCATTGAAAGAACTTTCCGTGATTTACATCAGGCTAGAGGTCATATCGCTAATAATGCTGACGCTTATATGCGTGCACATGGCACTGTGATGTTAGGTTTACCTAATGCAGATCCGTTTGTATAAACTGAGGGGTTTTTATGTCAAGTAGTCGCTATAATAAACTCAAAGTGATTGAAGTAATAAAAGAAACTTCTGATGCGCATTCTATATTGTTTGATTTACCCGCTTCTTTAATTGAGCAATATAGTTACCAGCCAGGGCAGTTTGTTACCTTAAAACTGCCTTACGAAGATGGCTTCTTGCCACGATGTTATTCAATGTCTAGCACTCCGACACTTGATGTTGGGTTAAGAGTGACGGTTAAGCGAGTACCTGACGGGCGTGGGTCCAACTGGATATGCGACAACCTTGTTACTGGTAGTGAAATAGAAGTGATGAGGCCCTCAGGGCTATTTGTCCCCAAAGACCTAGCCGAAGACCACCTGCTATGTGCAGGTGGTAGTGGTGTTACACCAGTACTTTCAATTTTACGTCATGTGTTAACGCATGGTACCGGTAAAGTACGATTTATTTACGCTAATCGTGATGAATCATCGGTTATTTTTAAAGACGTAATAAAAGCGTTATCGGCACAATACCCACAGAGACTTGAAGTTATTCACTTGCTCGATTCACTGCAAGGTATTCCGTCCCTTTCATTATTAACCTCACTGGCTGAGGGGATGCAACAGGGTAGGGCGTTTATTTGTGGCCCTGGCCCTTTCATGGATGCGATGGAAAAGGCTGCTCAACAAGCTAAATTTCCTGATAGCCGTATTCACATTGAACGTTTTGTTAGCGCTGCTCCGGTGAAGTCACCGGCAGTTAACGCAGAACAAATCGCGAGTGTAGAAGCTATCGTGGTAAGTCAAGCACAGCCTACACTTGTTGTTGATAATGCTGATTTACCCAGTGCAACCATATTACTTGAACTCGATGGTGAGCATCATGTTATTTCGTGTGAATCTGGACAGACAGTGCTTGATGCCGCTGAAAAAAACGGTATCGAATTACCTTACTCTTGTCGAGAAGGCATGTGTGCTTCATGTATGTGTGAAGTCATTGAAGGTAATGTCAAACTCAATAATAACGACGTGCTAGATGAAAGAGACCTTGCCAATAACTTAACATTAAGTTGTCAAGCGGTACCACTGACTGCTGAAGTTAAGCTTAAATATACTTAATAAAAACACCTAATATCAACTAAACGCTACCGTGCGTTACAACCACTTCTTCTTCACGTACAGCACTGTTGTACTTTACAGACATAAGGATTAAGCAATGCAATCACGTTTTAAAAACAAAGTCGCTTTCGTTACTGGCGGTGGCAGCGGCATTGGTGCAGCCACCGCACATCGATTAGCGCAAGAAGGGGCCAATGTTATTATTTGTGGTCGTAGCCAAGCGCCATTAGAGGATGTTGTTGAGAGCATTCGCCAGCAGGGCGGCAGCGCTCATGCCGTGCAAGTTGATGTGAGTAATGAAGAGGCATTTGTTGGCGCACTTGAGCAAACAGCAAAGCAGTACGGCGGCTTAGACATCTTGGTTAATAATGCCATGGCTTTCTCTTATGGCAGTATCGAAGAGATGAGCACCCAAGATTGGCACAGCAATTTTAGCACCTCGGTTGATGGTACCTTTTGGGGTACACGTACCGCGATTAAATTAATGAAAGCCAAAGGCGGTGCTATTGTTAATTTAGCCTCTATTTGTGGTGAACTAGGTACGCCAATGATGGCAGGATATAGCGCAGCTAAAGCAGCAGTGATTAATTTTTCACGCGCCGCTGCTGCTGAAGGCGCACCAAATAATATTAGAGTCAATGTTGTTATACCCGCCATTGTCGATACGCCTGCAACAGCAGGCATGCTTAGCGATGACGAAACCCATAAAAAAACCACTCGATTGATCCCCATGGGACGTGTTGGCCGCAGTGATGAACTCGCCAGTGCTATTGCCTTTTTAGCCAGTGATGACGCCTCTTATGTTACTGGTGCTTGCTTGCCTGTTGATGGCGGCCGTGCTGCGGTACTTATTACCGCCATGGATTAAGGAAATTATTATGCTTAACAGTAAAAGTAACACTCAAATAAAAAATAACGCATTACTTACAAGTTGTCAGCTTGGTGATATACAAATGGCTAATCGGGTGGTGATGGCCCCTATGACGCGAAATCGTGCTGAAGCAGATGGTACACCCAACAGTTTAATGCGTGATCATTATAGTCAGCGAGCAACAGCCGGACTTATTGTGGCTGAAGGTACTTGGCCAGTGGCAGCAGGGCAAGCTTATAACCGCCAACCTGGTATTGAAACGCCAAAACATATTCAAGGGTGGCGCGCGGTTACCGACGCAGTTCATCAGCAAGGCGGTAAAATTGTCTTGCAAATCATGCATGCAGGTCGTATTGGCTCTCACCATATCAAAGGGCGTAATGTTGACACGGTAGCTCCTTCTGCTATTAAAGCGCGCGGTGAAGTTTATACCGACAGCGCTGGTATGCAGCCTTTTGATATGCCGACAGAACTGAGTAACGAAGCCGTATGGAAAGTTATTGAAGAGCATCGCCAAGCTGCGGTAAATGCCAAAGCAGCAGGTTTTGATGGCGTAGAATTACACTGCACTAGCGGCTACTTGCCCATGCAATTTCTATGTTCAGACTCAAACCAACGTAGTGATGAATTTGGTGGCAGCGTTCAAGGGCGAGCTAAATTTGCTGCAGAATGTTTACGTACTATGGCAGACGTTTTTGGTGCTGGACGTGTTGGTTTACGAATGAACCCTGGGAATCGTTTTAATGATACTAACGACGAGTTTCCCAAAGAAAGTCATTTGGCATTACTTGACGCTATCGCTGATCTTAATTTAGCCTATTTACATATCATGCGCGCTCCAATAGACAAGATAGACGCTTTTAAAATGGGTCGAACAGCGTTTAAAGGCGCGCTTATTATTAACGACGGATTTAGCCCAGAGTCAGCTGCTGATGCTATTGCCGCAGGACAAGCCGAAGCGGTGTCTTTTGCGAGACACTATGTTGCCAACCCAGATTTAGTTAAACGTATCGAGTCAAACCTAGCATTAACTCAATTTAATCGTGATACGCTTTATACGCCAGGTGCTACTGGTTATACCGACTATGGGTTTATCTAATACTAATAATGTTAACAGCAATACCACTAGGTGTGTAAATTACCAGCAGTATCATTAATACGAATATTAATACGAATATTAATATTAATGAGTGACTTGCAATGCTCGTAAATAAAATAGATAGTGGTATCTGAAACATTAAATGACAGCGTAAGCTTATAATATTTAACTGCTTATTTTTTGTTTTTCTTTAAGCTTCGAATTAAAAAAATAATAATAGGTCGAATATATGTCACCAATAAATATAGCGCTAGAACAATATAATGAGTTAGTTAATTCATTATATGAAGCAGCCAAAGACACCAATACTCAAAGTTGGACCAACCCGCTTAAATTATTACAAACACTGTTTAACGCTAATTACGTCACCTTGATTTTAAAATTACCAGAAGAAGATGACTTAGGATTAATGATTGCCGTAGGCGGCAATTTAGAAGGAGAAGAAAGCGTTCAATATTTACCTTATCAACACAACATCACGCCTTTTTCTGACCAACCTGCAGACACAGTATTAACTGTTAGCGACTTTATGTTTGATGCAGAGTGGCAGGAGAGCTCTTATCGTAAACATTGGTGTGCTGCTAATGACGTTTATCACGTCATGATTGTCGATATTAGTACGCCCGATGTCGGTAATTTACGGTTTAGGGTAACACGAGGCGAGGCTCAAGAAGACTTTTCGGAATCAGATAAAGAGTTTTGCAACTTATTAATACCGCATTTTAGGCGGGCAATTTCTACTTTTTTACAGCTCTACAATGGCGCGTCTATTGGCTCTCTTTATTCTCGTGCTATCGGACGATTATCTATTGCTACCGTAACTATTGATGAACATGGACGGGCACTTGATAAAAATGTTTTCGCTAGTGAAATTCTTGAAGCAGGTGACGGACTTAAAATAATGGCGGGAAAGCTTACCGCACATTATCAAAATGATAATCGTGAGCTCAAACGGCTTATTAAAGTGGCTTTTTCACAAGCCGGAGAACAACAAACGATACCTGAGGCGATGTCTATAACGCGTCCTTCCGGTGAAATTGCACTCGGGGTGGTGATCGAAGTTATTCCTTCTTTGGGCTGGGCCGATGGTCGAGGTCAAAAGAAAGCGGTGGTTTACATACGTGATGCCGTAGGAAAATCAACGACCAGTACCGACATTTCTAAAAAACTCTTTGGTTTGACCCCCGCTGAAACTGCTTTATCATTACAGCTAACTAATGGCTTATCACTTGAAGAGGCGGCAGAAGCACTCAATATTCGTCGCAATACCGCTAGAGCACATCTTCGCTCTATTTTTTCTAAAACAGGCGTGCGCCGACAAACAGAGTTAGTACGCTTGTTTCTCAATAGTGTGGCGGCATTAGGCTACGATGCGAGTAGTAATATATAGTGGTTTGGGTAAGTCGGTGTACTAAGTCGTTTTAACCCATAAAAATAAGCTATGCCTTTAAATAAATATTTTAGGTATGGCTTTTGTCGTTTATCACGCTAGTTATCCCCGTCAAACCTATTAATCTCGAGCTTATCTAGCAACATTTTAACTGGTACACATTAGTCCTGCGTCAGATAATAGAATTGTGCTAAATTTCATCAGGGTTCTATGGTGCTATGGCGCTTCGGGGCACAAAGTGCCCTAGAGTTTATGTTCGCCTTTTGCTACCTCAATAACAAACAGAAAAATACGTGTTTCTTAATTAAGCCACCTATCAATGGGGCTCAAAATCCCAGATGAATGCTGGCTAATGTTACTTGAACACTTCTCTTTGCACCTCGCTGGTCTTCAGTGAAAGCGACTTCAGTAAACTTTTTATGGGTATCTAACAATGAAAAGTATGGCTCTGGTTTGTAAAAATAACCCACGTTCAGAGGCTAGCACCTCGTGGTGAGTCATTGTGTCTATACATTACATTTCTTCCGACACCTCTATAAAACTCAAAATTAAAAATTTGCGTTAAGCGGAGGTTATGGCCTACTTTAATTATATAAAACGCATATAATTAAAGTAGGGAACATGGCTAAGCCTAGAGTAGAAAAAGCTCCTAAATTAAAATTTCCTGAAGATTTTGAACTGATAACTCCTTTTCTTAATGAATATGATGTCACTGATAATGAAGGTAAATATCTTCATTGGAGCCAACTTAAGTGGAGAGTGCCTAAGGCGGATGCTGAAAATATATGGAAAACTGTAAAATTCAAAAGAATGTCACAGTACAAAGCACTTCCTATTAAAAGTGAAGATAACGAACCTTTTCTATATTGTACTCCCCATTCTATGGAAGCTTTGCTGTATCAACTAGTAAAAATAGCAGGTGGTAATGTAGGAGCAATATCTGACAGTGCGGCTAGCGATAATTTACAAAGTAAATTTTTAGTTTCATCTTTAATTATGGAAGAAGCGATTACAAGTGCGCAGCTTGAAGGAGCCTCTACGGCTCGTGAAGTAGCTAAAAAAATGTTGGAAGATGAAAGAGAGCCGATAGATGAAGATGAGAGAATGATATTAAATAATTATCTTCTATTGAGGTTTGCGGAACAAAATAAAAAAGAGAAGTTAACTTTAGATCTTATTTTAGAGTTTCATCGGATAGCCACAAAAGGCACTACTGAGAATAATGTTATTCCAGGAGAGTTTAGAGAAGCGAATAATATATATATAGAAGATGGCGATGGGAATATTGCCCATCAACCACCTCATTTTAATTTGATTGACGAAAGGCTTAAGAAACTAGGTGACTTTGCTAATGAAGACCATACTGGTTTGAATGGCTGTGATTTTGTTCATCCAATTATTAAAGCAATAATCCTTCACTTTATGATGGGTTATGAACACCCATTTAGAGATGGAAACGGTAGAGTAGCAAGAGCATTATTTTATTGGTTCATGCTTAAAAGTGAATATACTCTATTTAAATTTGTTTCTATTAGTAAGCTATTAAAAGAAAAGCCAAAAGAGTACGGAATGTCTTATATGTACACCGAAAAAGACTCTAATGATTTAACTTATTTCATTTATTTTCAATTAGATATTATCCTTCATGCTTTTGATGAATTGAAATCATACTTAGGTAATAAGACCAATGAGTTTAAGAAAATTGCTGAGATATTAGAGAAGACCACCTGGGGTAGTAAACTTAATTTCATTCAAAAAGATTTAATAAAAAAGGCAGTTAAAGAGCCCGGTAGGATATTTAGTGCTAAAGAGGTTTCCAACTCTTATACTATTTCTGCAAACACAGCTAGAGCGTATTTAGCAAAGTTGGCTGAGCTTAAATTATTCCTCACAACCAAAGATGGTAAAACCCTAATATATATAGCCCCTTCCGATTTGCTTTCTAAACTAAATAGCGGAAAGGTATAACAAGACGTTCAACCGGCGGAAGATTACGCATAACGGTTGGCTTTTTTTTGCAAAAGAAAAACCGCAAAAACAAAGCCAACCTACGCGCTAGTTAACAAGGGCGTTATCGATACCAAAATATAATGTCTCCATTGCGCACAAAGTGTTCATTAATATTTAGATGATGCATATAGCTTAGGTTGCGCATAGAACTATCGACATTTAGCTCTACTGTGTTTATAGGTAGTAAACTAAAAAAATCCAATATAATAAAAGACAAAAAAAAGCCAGCATGACGCTGGCGAAAAGCAAACTAGGGAGTTAGGGGTATCAACTTAACTTATGTTGATTCATTCATTAATTTAGTACAAAGCAGTAAATAAAAACAAGTTACTGATTTTTATTATTTTCCTTTAAACTCTGGATGACGTTTTTGTAAGAACGCTGCCATACCTTCGCGTTGATCTTGCGAGGCAAATAATAATGCATTAGCCTTGCGCTCTAATGCCATTGCACTAGCAAGTGGCGCATCCATCCCCGCCAGAATAACTTCTTTAATTTGCTCTGCTGCTAACGGCGGCATTCGCGCTATTCTTCGGCAATTGGCTAATGCTTGTTTATAGACGTCTTCATCTTCGCACAGTTCACTAACTAAGCCAGCAACCCAAGCATCGTGTGCACTAATAGGTTTACCAGTAAGTGCCATTTGCATTGCTTTGGCCTTACCTACCGCGCGAACTAACCGTTGTGTTCCGCCAATACCAGGCATAATGCCAATGGAGATTTCTGGTTGGCAAAAACTAGCACTTTTGCCGGCAATAATAATGTCGGCGAGCATGGCAAGTTCGCAACCACCGCCATAGGCATAGCCGCAAACCGCCGCGATAACCGGTTTAGGGTATTGTTCAATAGGTGCCCATAAACGTTCGGTATGACGCTGATAAATTTCAATCGGATCTGCATCTATTAGCCCCGTTATATCACCGCCTGCGGCAAATACTTTGTCACCGCCAGTTAATAATACACAGCGAATATCATCATTACTGGCTAATTCAGTAAAATATTTAGATAACAGCGTTTGTAGTTCCAAACTTAAGGCATTAGTTGCATGCGGTCGGTTTAAGCGCAACTCTGCCACGCCCTCTTCAGGAAAGCTTAACAGTACGCTAGGTTCATTTTTATCCGTCATTATTTTCTCCAAAACATTTACTTGTAACATACTGACTGGAATAACAATTTTTTTCAGCACAGTACAAAGCTAATATTTGTGCATTATCACTGTTTGCACATCGCACCAGCATCGTCCATTTAGACGAAGCTGTTTATCTAAAGCTCAATGTACACTGTTTTCATGGAATTAATTTTATGATGAGGCTGAGCTATGCTCCCTAGTGAAAAATATAAAGGTAAAGTGGTACTAGTAACTGGCGGCACCAAAGGTATTGGTTTGGGTATTGCTAAAGGTTTTTTATCGGCAGGTGCTACTGTTGTTGTTTGTGGTCGTCAAACGGTTGAGGCACTGCCGCAGGTCACCGTAGCCGGAGAAGTTAAGCAAGCTCACTTTATACAAGCCGATGTCAAAGACATAGACAGTACTGCCGAGATGTTCAGCGCAATAGTGCAAAAGTATGGCACGTTAGATGTGCTAATTAACAATGCCGGTGGCAGTCCTTTTGCGTTAGCTGATAAAGCCTCACCTCGTTTTCATGAAGCGATTCTCAAGCTTAACTTGATTGCTCCGTTAAATGTGGCGCAGCAAGCCAATCAAATTATGCAAGAAAATAATGCTGGCTGTATTATTTTTATTAGCAGTATCAGTGCAATGCGTGCTTCACCGGGCACAGCAGCTTACGGTGCGGCTAAAGCTGGTGTTTTATCCTTAGTTAAATCATTAGCCGTTGAGTGGGCACCTAAAGTGCGTATTGCCGCGGTAAGTCCTGGTTTGGTAAAAACAGAGAATTCGCATCTTCATTATGGTGATGATGAGGGCATTGCCGCTGTTAGTGCAACTATCCCTGCTGGTCGTATGGCAGAGCCTGAAGACATTGCTAATGCTTGTCTATTTTTAGCTTCACCAGAAGCGAGTTATACCAGTGGTTGTAATTTACTGATAAATGGCGGTGGTGAAATGCCCGCTTTTCTCAATGCTAGCGAAGAAAGTAAATAGTTATTTTCTTTCAAATTATAGATTTATCTTGATAAGTGTAGGAGACGAACATTGGCTAAATATGAATGGTTATCCGAAATAGAAGCGATGGTAGGGCGACAATATGGTCGTATCTACGCGTGGGACAGAATTAATGAAGCCATGGTTAGACAATGGTGCGAAATAATGGGGGTGGATAATCCACTTTATACCGACGCCGAATACGCAGCAACGACAGAACATGGTCAGTTAGTTGCGCCGCCAGCAATGCTACAAGGTTGGTGTTTGGCAGGTTTTGGTGATAAAAAATTGGCACCAGGCTCTACCGATGAAAACCCTTATGGCGTTCTTGAAGTGCTTGAAAAGCATGGTTACCCAGCGGTGGTAGCGGTTAACTCAAACTTAACCTTTGATCGTTACATAACAATGGGTGAGAAACTTTATTACACCACGGTTTTAGATAGCGTGAGTGAAGAGAAAACAACGGCGCTTGGTACCGGTTTTTTTGTGACATTAAAGATGACTTATTTCTCTGAACAGCCTGAAGGCCTAGAGGATGAAAAAGTTGGTGACATGATGTTTCGCGTCATTAAATTCAAGCCGGCTCAAAAAGCAGATCAAAAATCAGAACAAAAAAAAGACAAAACAGAAGTTAACAAAGAGGCAGCAGTACGTAAACGTCCTAAGCCTGCAATCAGTGATGATAACCGCTTTTTCTGGGAAGGTTTTGCAGAGAATGAACTGCGTATTCAAGCATGTAACCGCTGTAAAAAGTTACAACACCCACCAGCACCAGTGTGCATGCACTGTCATACCTTCGATTTAGGGTACCAAGTTGCCAGTGGTAAAGGCGAGTTATATTCATTCGTTGTTATGCATTACCCACATGTAGCACCATTTGATAGCCCAAACCCAATTGGTCTTATTGAATTAGAAGAAGGTGTTCGTATCCCTGCTGGTTTAATCGGTCTTGAGGAAGGTGAATCGCCGAAAATAGGCCAAAAAGTGCAAGTGGAATTTCACACCTTTGATGGTGAATTAACCTTGCCGCAATTTAGACTTGTACCTACTAAGGAGTCGTAATGGATTTCAATCTAACAGAAGAGCAGTCGGCTATTGCTGACATGGCGAAGAGCCTTTTTACCGATACTTGTACTGACGAGTTTCTTCGAAATTACGATGAGGCTGGTCAAGGCACTATGTCTGACTTATGGAAGGCTTGTATCGACACGGGACTACAAGGGGTTATTATCCCTGAAGCCATCGGTGGTATTGATTTAGGTATGACTGAGCTCAGTCTGGTTCTGCAAGCACAAGGTGGCGCATTAGGACAAGTACCACTGTGGCGACATCAAGTCGCTGCTACTGCCATTGCTAAGTTTGGACACGCAGAACTTATCTCAACGGCAGAAGCCGCAGCAGCAGGCACTAACTTGTTAACCTTGGCTTTTAATCTAGTTAATAACTTCAGTGAAGCGCAAGTCAGCGTTGAACACACCCATAACCAATTAACAATTAACGGCTTAATTCAGTCTGTTGCGGTTGCCGGTTTAGCTGATTATGTATTAGTGCCGTTAGCGCTAGACAATGAAACACGTTGGGCATTATTGGCGAGTAACACTGAAGGTTTATCGCTTGTTGAAGGACAAATGACCCAAGGTGAAGAAGTTGCTGATTTACATTTTAATAATGTGGTTATTTCAGCAACATCATTACTTGAACCTGGCGCAAATCATTGGTTAGTACCACGTATTCTTGCTTCATTAGCGTCTTTGCAATTAGGCGTAAGTGACGTTCAAATTGCTAAAACGGTTGAGTATGTGAGTGAACGTAAGCAATTTGAGCGCGCTATAGGTAGTTTTCAAGCGGTACAAATGACCATGGCAGACGCTAAAATTGCTCTAGAAGCATTACGCAGTAGTGTATGGCAACTTTGTTACCGCATTGATAACGATTTGGGTTGTGAACATGAAGCGTTTGCCACGGCTTGGCAAGCTTGTGAAGCGGGCCATGCTATTGGTCATAAAGCGCAACATGTTCATGGTGGTTTTGGTGTTGATGTGAGTTACATCATTTACAGATACCTCTATTGGAGTCGTGCAATTAGCTTAAATTTAGGCGGCAGTCCCGCACTATTAGCGAAACTTGGCGATGCGTTGGCCCAAAACGATAAGCTTGGCTGGAAATATGACCTGGATGAAAATTATGCAATCTAAGCAAAATAAAAACGTGCAAACTAACACCAAAACAAAGCAATTTGATGACGTTCAGGTAGGCGATAAGTTACCTGAAAAGTCTATCCCAATTACGGTAGCGCTAATCTCTAATGGTGCGTTAGCAACCCGTGACTTTTTCCCGGGCCACCACGATAAAGATGCGGCAATTGCACTAGGCTCACCACATATCTTTATGAATATTTTAACCACTAATGGTTTAGTTCAAGGATTTGTTGAAGCTTGGAGCGGCCCACAAAGCATTATCGAAAACATAGATATTAAACTAGGCATGCCTAATTACCCTGGTGATACCATGGTATTTATGGGAGAAGTTACCGCTAAAAACCCTGATAATCGCACTATTGAGGTCGGTTTAGCAGGTAAAAATCAATACGGCATGCATGTCACTGGCACAGTACGATTGGTATTGCCATAACACTTAGGAGAGACAAGATGAATGAGTCAATTAGCGGTAAAGCTGCCATTGCAGGTCTAGGTGTCACCGAGTTTTCTAAAAACTCTGGTCGTACTGAATTACACTTAGCGATGGAAGCCACTTTAGCGGCATTAGAAGATGCTGGTATCGACCCAAGTGAGGTCGACGGCTTCAGTAGTTATTCTGTTGATAAAGTACCAGAATATGAAATTGCCCGCTTACTCGGTTGTGATCAAGTGAAGTTTTTCTCGCAAGTCCCTCACGGTGGTGGTGCGGCATGTGGACCCATTATGCACGCCGCTATGGCGGTAGCAACGGGTGTGGCAAAAACAGTGGTTGTTTATCGTGCGATGAATGAACGCTCTTGGTATCGTTTTGGTACGGGCGATTACGGTTTTGCGGCGTCACCATTTTTTGAAAATGTTAACTATGGCTACTATATGCCCCATGGTTTTCACACCCCGGCTAGTTGGGTGGGTATGTTTGCTCAGCGTTATATGCATGAGTTTGGTGCTACCTCAGAAGATTTTGGTCGTGTGGCTGTGTCTTCACGTGATTTTGCTGCGACTAACCCGGCAGCTTTCTTCTATCAAAAGCCAATTACCTTAGCCGATCATCAAGCGTCAAAATGGATTTGTGAACCATTGCACTTACTTGATTGTTGTCAAGAATCTGATGGTGCTGTTGCTATGGTTATCACCAGTGTTGACCGTGCTAAAACGTTAAAACAAAAACCGGTGATCATTAAAGCAGGCGCGCAAGGTATCGCTGAAGGTCAACAAATTATGACCTCATATTACCGTGAAGATATTACCGGCTTACCGGAAATGGATATCGTCGCTAAAGAATTGTATGCGCAATCAGGTTTAGGTCCAGATGATTTTCAAACCGCCATTATTTATGATCATTTTACCCCGTTTGTACTGCCACAGCTTGAAGCGTTTGGCTTTGCTGATCGCGGTAAAGCAAAAGACTTTATTCGAGCGGGTCATCATGAACGCGGTGGTAAGTTACCTATTAATACCCACGGCGGACAGTTAGGTGAAGCCTACATCCATGGTATGAATGGTGTAGCAGAAGCGGTAAGACAAGTACGTGGCACTTCAGTAAACCAAGTTGACGATGTTGAGAATGTACTCGTTACCGCAGGTACAGGTGTGCCAACGAGTGGTTTGATTTTAGGCGCAGAATAGGAGTGCATTATGTTCATTGATTTAACACCAGAGCAAAGGGCATTACGCCTAGAAGTTAGAGATTACTTTACGCAATTAATGACACCTGAGTTGCGCCAGCAACTTAGGGGTAAAGAAGGCGGCGATAACTTTCGCAACGTTGTTCGTCAAATTGGTAAAGATGGTTGGTTAGCCGTAGGCTGGCCAAAAGAGCATGGTGGTCAAGGCTACCAAGCGACCGAACAACTTATCTTTTTTGAAGAAGCTAATATCGCTGGCGCACCATTACCGTTTGTAACCATCAGCACGGTTGGTCCTGCGCTAATGGAGTTTGGTACTGATTTACAAAAAGAAAAATTTTTACCGGGTATTGCTAGTGGTGAAATTCACTTCGCTATTGGCTATTCAGAGCCTAATGCTGGCTCCGATTTAGCCACGTTAAAAACCAAAGCAACGCTTGAAGGTGATCATTTTATTGTTAACGGTAATAAAATGTGGACTTCAGGCGCAGAGTCAGCTGATTATATATGGCTTGGCGCGAGAACAGATCAAGACTTACCGCGTCATAAGGGTATCTCTATCATGATCTTAGATACCAAAAGCGAAGGTTTTAGTAGTACGGTTATTCCAACCTGCTCAAACCCAACGGCAGCCTCTTACTATGACAATGTTAAAGTCCCTAAAGAAATGCTAGTAGGTGAACTAAATGGTGGTTGGAGACTAATTACCTCACAGTTAAACCATGAGCGTTTAGGTTTAGGTTCATGGTCAGATAAAGTCGTTGGCTTGTATCGTCGCATTTATCTTTGGGCTAATACACCTGACGAGCAAGGTAAACGAGCTACCGATATTGCGTGGGTAAGAGCAGCACTGGCAGAGTGTTACGCCAAGCTTGAAGCCATGCGGTTAATTAACTTTAGAATTGCTGCTGATTTAGAGCAAGGAAAAATGGATATCGCCTTAGCGTCAATCACTAAAGTTTATGGCTCAGAATGCTCAGTAGAAATTTTACGTAAGCTGATTGATATTGTTGGTATGAATGGCATGGTTCGAGAAGACTCAGCAGCCGCATTTTTACTGGGTGAACTTGAATATGAAGTACGTGCATCAGTAACACTAACCTTTGGTGGTGGTGTTAACGAAATTCAACGTGAATTGATAGCCCAGTTTGGTATCGGTATGCCAAGAGCAGTGCGTTAGCAGGAGAAAAATATGAGTGATTTAGATGGATTTCGCCAAGAAGTCCGCACTTGGCTAGAGGCTAATTGTCCTATGTCATTGCGTACACCAACCCCTGATGGTGAACTTATTTGGGGCGGAAGTGACGTTAATTTTACTTTTGATGATCAAAAGTTATGGTTTGACCGAATGCGTGACAAAAATTGGTTTTGTCCTAGTTGGTCAACGCAGTACGGCGGTGGTGGCTTAACGGCTCAAGAAAATGGCATATTAGAAAGCGAAATGCGTCGATTAAAATGTCGACCACCACAAATCAATTTAGGCATTTGGATGCTCGGCCCGGTGCTTTTACAGCATGCTAACGAGCAACAAAAGCAGCAATTTTTAACGCCAATGACACGCGGCGAAGTACGCTGGTGTCAGGGTTTTAGTGAGCCCAATGCTGGCTCAGACTTAGCCAGTATTCGTACCAGCGCCGTAGACCAAGGCGATCATTACTTAGTTAATGGTAGCAAAATATGGACTTCGTACGGCGACAAGTCAGACTGGATGTATGCACTAGTAAGAACAGATGCTACAGCGCCTAAACATCAAGGCATTAGTTTGTTGCTATTAGATATGCACAGCCAAGGCGTGCAAGCAAAACCTATTGATTTAATTAGTGGTAAATCATCTTTTTGTGAAGTGTTTTTCGATAATGTCGTTGTCCCTAAAGAAAACCTGATTGGTGAGCTTAATGGTGGCTGGAAGTTAGCGAAAGAATTATTACAACATGAACGCAGCGCTATGTCTAAATTTGGTGAGTTTCAATTACCCACGCATTTTGACTTAATGTCATTGATGAGCGACTACCTGCCGTTGCCTCACAGTGCCAGTGAAGCGCTACTGTTTGATAAAGCCGTGGCTGTCAATATGGAAGAGCAGGCCTACAACCTAACCGTACAACGTTTAGGGGAAGAAATGCAGGCAGGACAAAGCTGTTTTGGTTTAATGTCAATTATGAAATTAGTGCATACCGAGCAAGAAAAAATAAAGTTTGAATTGTTACTTGATGCCATGGGTTATCGCGCTTTAGGCTGGGAAGATGATAATTTCACCGAACAAGAGCAAGCGATTAACCGTGCTTGGTTAAACAGTTTTTCTCAAACCATTGCCGGTGGTTCCTCTGAAGTTCAGCTAAACGTGATAGCTAAACGTGTGTTACAACTACCTGAAAATAAAGGAGTAAGCTGATGAGTATGGTGTATAGCGAAGACGACCGCATGTTGGCTGATACGGCTGAAGAGTTTCTTAGTGCAAGAAGCCCGGTATCGGCACAGCGTGCGCTACGTGATAATGGCGCGATACTTAATTATGATGCTGACATTTGGCAACAAATGATGGAGCTAGGTTGGGGCGCTATTACTTTTTCAGAAGAGCTCGGTGGTTTAGATTTTGGCTATAAAGGTATGGGCGCCATTTTTGAAGCGATGGGTAAACACCTTGCCGCTTCACCTATGTTATCGTCGGTCACTTTATGCGGATCCTTACTACAACAACTAGCCAATACAGAACAACAGGCGTGGTTAACAGCCATTATCAGTGGTGAAAAACGTCTAGCATTAGCGGTTGATGAACACGCAAGGCATAAGCCAGACGCTATCAATACCACAGCAACAACCGTGAATGATGGCTTTATCCTTAGCGGTAAAAAAACCATGGTTATCGATGGTGTTAGCCCTGATGGTTGGATTGTTTCGGCACAACATGAAGTTGGATGTAGTTTGTTTATCGTACCATTTAGTGACCAAGTTAAGGTTAAACGCCTTAAACTTATCGACTCTCGTAACTATGCAGAACTTACCTTTAGTGACTTAAAGTTACCAGCAGCTGCTTTATTAGGTAAAGCGGGTGACAGTTTTAAAGCACTCGAACATGCATTAGATTTGGGCCGTTTATGTTTAAGTAGTGAAATGCTCGGTAGTTTGAAAGCGTTATTTAACATGACCGTTGAGTACCTAAAAGTACGTGAACAATTTGGCGTAAAAATTGGTACTTTTCAAGCTTTACAGCACCGCGCTGCAAGATGCTTTGTTGAATTAGAGCTAGCTCAATCTTGTGTGACTACGGCGCTTTCGACCGCCAATGACTCACCAGAAAACCTAGCGGCTAGTGTCAGTTTAGCGAAATGGAAATTATCGAAAGTCGCTGATCTTATTAGTGGTGAAGCAGTGCAAATGCACGGTGGTATTGGTGTTACCGATGAACTAGATATTGGTTTATACCTTAAGCGTATCCGCGTAGCACAAATGTGCTTTGGTGATAGCGATTTTCATCAAGCGCGTTTTTCCGCGTTAATGGCTTGATTATGTAAACAATAGTCTTACCAAGTAAGGCTATTGTGACTACTTACTTTATTAAAGGCTTTATTAAAGGAAATATTTGTAATGTCAACTATGTTTAATCTTGAAGGACGTACCGCCTTAGTGACAGGCGCAGGACAGGGAATGGGCACGGGAATTGTTGAAGCATTAGCTCGACAGGGCGCCTGTGTTTATTTAAATGACTTATTTGAAGAGCGTGTTGATACTCAAGTAGCGGCTATGCAAGCTAAAGGCTATCACGTTAAACCTGCAGCAGGGGATATTACCGATCCTGACTGGATAAAGCAGATAATAGCTTGCTCAGGTGGTATTGATATTTTGGTTAATAATGCTGGCGTACCTGTGGGGATGCCAGGGGCATTACGTCCTTTTGAAGAATTAACGGCAGCCGACTATGAACGTCAATTTAGCTTGAATTTTTATGCAGTGGTTAATCTGGCGCGAGCTGTGTTACCGGCCATGATTGAACGCGGCCATGGCAGAATTGTCATGATATCTTCAGAGTCTTGGCGTTTAGGACAATCTTTAGGCTTAAGTGATTATGCCTCATCAAAAGCAGCAACCATTGGTTTTATGCGTACTTTATCAGCTGAAGTGGGTAAAAAAGGTGTTACTGTTAATGCGTTGTCATTGGGGGCTATGAATAACCATGGCTATGATGATATTGCTGCCAAAGTAACGGCAGTAGGACGTGCCGGTACCCCTGAAGATGTTGGTGCGGCGGCGGCATATTTAGTGTCAAACGAAGCATCGTGGATGACAGGGCAAACCATTGCACTCAATGGTGGTTCTTGTACAGCGTAAAGCATAGGCGACTTTATAACGTTATTTTTTACGAGGTTATTATATAAAAAAGGGCGCCAATACTATTGGCGCCCAGTAAAAGTTAACCTTTTCTCTTTCTCGGTTTTACCACTTCTGTACTTGCAGATTCTTTCTTTAATTTACGTTTTTCTTTTAACGACAACGCTGGTTTTTTCTTATCATTTTTAGACATCTTCATCACCTTAAAATAAATAACAGATTAATTATGTTTGTGTTTTTTGTAACAAATTAAATTAGAAGTTATAGAAAAATAAACCATCCGCCTCCTTAACTATGCTTAATGAATAATGTAGCTTTTTGAATAACTAAAGGTATCAGCCATCAGTGTTACCATGGCATTAATATACTGCTTATAAATTACCACTTACTAAGTTTATTGCTGAATATAACGTTTATCTGTGAGCTCACAGATGGGCGTAAGGGTACGCCTGCTTAAGCGGGGAATTTTAGGGCGAAGCTCCCTAAAAATAAAATATAATAAAGTACCGAATAAACGGCTGGTGTAGGTGTTTTCATGGCCCTAATATAGCAGCTTAAATATTAACTTCAAGCCTATACAGTAATATAAAGTATGGGCGTACATGAAAACATGGCAATGAAGGTGTTATCAAACGAAGCCGTTGCCAAAGGTTTTGCTGAACCGATGTTTGATGTGTTGATGAAAGGCTTGGGTAAATCTGTTGCAGCAGTTAAAGGGAGTTAAGTGTTAAGTATTAAGTATTAAGTGTATTGCTAGGGAGGCTGTTAATAAAAGTACTATTAAAAATAACTTGTTATAGCTACAGCGCCCCTAGTAATAAAGGCTTATAAGTTTAGTTTTTCCCTAAGTATTCTGCGGTAATACGTTCAATTTTCTGATCTTCAGCAAGTTCTAATAAAATTAAGTTAACGTCATTAATTAGCTCACTGTCAGCTCTAAACGCGAAGCCATAACCTTGTTTGTAATATTCAGCGTTGGGAATATGAATGTTATCTGCTTTATGGTTGTTTTTATAAAACATTAATTGTGGGCGGTCAAAAACGACGGCATCAACACTTTTGTTTTTCAACTTTTCCATTGCTTCAGGTAGCGTGGTTACTAAGACAGTTTTACCTTGGTATTCATCAATAAAGTCGATGGCAGGTGAACCCGACTTAGTGGCAATTTTCTTACCTGGAAACTGCTCTACTTGGGTGATATTTGAACTACTAAACCCTGATAATGTTAGCGTACTAGCAATACCTGCAATCATTGAGGTGGCAAATATTAATGAAATAACCATCCAGCAACCGGCAACAATTCGACCTTTTAAGCTTACTGGCGCCATATCACCATAACCTGTGGTACTCATGGTCACAATAGCTAACCACATACCGTTAGCGATACCTCGTTTAGCATCAGCTGGAAATTGCTCAGGGGAGTGGTGGCGTTCGGCCAACCAAAATAATAGACCGACAGCCGCTAATAAGGATAAAAATATACTGACAGCAATTAATAATTGCATACTAAAAAACGGTTTTATTTTCGCCCAAATCGTCGAGTTTTCATCGCGAGAGGCAATAGTCAGGCTTGACTGGTAATAAGGTTGAGAAAAGCGAAAGTCTTTTACGCGATCTGAAGTAATACTAATGGGTCCAGCCAGTAAGTCGACTTGACCTTGCTGCAAAGCATTTAACGCTTTATCAACGGTTTCGAAATACTTATATTGATACTGCCATCTTTTTTCACGAGCGACATTTTCCCAAATTGACAATGATATACCCTCTAATGAATCATCAGCGCGGTTGTGTATAACAAAAGGAGCATCACCGGCAACGGCAACGATTAGCGGTGTATTAACGCCATCGTTGTGGACAACATTTTGTGCATGTGCTGATAAGGTTGCCAAAGCCATTATGCTTAAGGCGTATAGTAGTGTATGAAATTTATTTTTTAGCATAAAAACTCAACTGTTAAGGTTAAAATTATAAAGGCAGACGTGATGCTTGAGTGAACTTCACCGCTATTTAGTATCAAAATAGTAGTGAATAGGTTATCGCGTTAATGTATTCAATGCCAACTCAAATACCTAAAAAAACGGATAATTAATGTCAGTAATGATTGATTTTCTTAATAAACTAATTTTTTTTAGGGGGAGGGGAGAAGGTCAGTCATATCAAAGGCGCCGCTTAATAAACCTGCAGGTCGAGGCTTGCCTCGACAAAATCTCGTATTGTTCCCACGCGTAGCGTGGGAACAAGGTGTAAGCTGTCTGGCTTTGCTGTGCTCGCGTTAACCTAGCAAAAGTTAACGCTCTGGCGCGCCAGGTACGCCGTAATAATATTGCCCAGCAGTTAAACCACCATCAATAACCATTTCAGCGCCATTACAATATGACGCCTTTTCTGAGATTAAAAATTGCACCATATTAGCCACTTCTTCAGGTTCACAACCGCGTTGTTGGGGGATAAAGGTAAAACGGCTATTAAGTGCATCACCCGATAGCCCTTGAGGGTTTGTCATGGGCGTATTGACCGCACCAGGGTGAACACTATTAACGCGAATACCAAAGGGGCCTAATTCAAGCGCAGCGGTTCGGGTTAAACCTCGCACGGCATATTTGCTTGCGGCATAGGCACTGGTACCGTTGTTAGGCAATATTGACGACGCTGATGAGATATTAACAATGGCGCCGCTGCCCGCCTTTTTCATACTGGGTATTACGCTGTGTAAACCTAAAAAAGTGCCCGTGAGGTTAATGTCTATTAACTGACGAAACTTTTCCACATCGGTCGTTTCAAGCGTAGAGAATAACAATATGCCAGCATTATTGACTAAAATATCAATATTGCCATGTTTCGATAGCGTCATATCGACAAGCGCTTGCCATTGTTTTTGGTCAGTTACATCATGGGTTACCGGTGTAACGGCCTTACCAAGGGCTAACGCCATTTCATTAAGTTCTTGAGTAAGAATATCGGTTGCTATGACCGTCATACCTGCATCAACGAATACTTGGCATATTGCTTTACCAATGCCGCGTGCGGCTCCGGTAACAATTGCCACTTTATGATCTAGCGTAACAGAATTTTTCATGATGAAGACCTCTATTTTTGGTAATGTTAAGTTATCGGTAATGTTAAGTGTTTAGCAACTTAATCCCGCTCGGTAACCACTGTTTAGAGCACCTTCTATATACGCTACTTCGTTATTGTCACCAATAACCGTAACCTTATGTCCTGCGTTGATCAACGTATCTGCAAAACGCCTATCGGCTGCAATACCACTTGCCATAACAACAGTATCAGCAAGCACACTTTGGTGTTTTTCTTGAGCTTGATAATGCACAGTTTTGTCATCTATAGCCGTGACTTGTGCTTTGGTGATTAATGTAACACCAAGTTGTTTAAGGTGATCTAATACGCGCCAACGCCTAACAATACTTAATTCAACACCCAGTTTGCTGCTCGCTTCAAGTACCGTTACATGTCGGCCGCGCTCTGCTAAAAATTCAGCCAGCTCTAAGCCGACTAAGCCACCACCGACTATGGTTACTTGCTTACCAAGTGGCATCCATAAGTGTGATAATTTTTGTAGTGCACCAAGTTGCTTAGTTAACCCCAGTAATTTACCTGAAGCCATCATGAATCGTTGTTGTAGGTTAAGTTGTGAGCGAGTACTAGCGCTGACTTCACCGGTTAATAGTTGCCTTAGTTGCTCACCAGACCATACATGCTTTAACGTAGCACCTTTAATATCAGGCATCTCTCGACTTGCGCCTGTGGCAATAAAGAGTTCATCGGCGTTAAGTGAATGAAGTAATTCAAGTGTAGCGGTAGTATTGAGCTTTACCTTAACCTTTGATTGCGCCAATTGTTTTATCTGAAAATCAAGTAGTTTCGCATTTTCAGGGTAGGCTAATGCTGCAAAAAATAAGGTGCCGCCTAATCGGCTACTTCGTTCTAATAGCGTAACGTGATGACCTCGGTTACTGGCAGTAATTGCGGCTTCGATACCTGCGGGGCCGCCACCAATAACGATAATGTTTTTAGGTTTATCGGTCATGATAACGTTTAATTCAAATTCTTTACCTGTGCTAGGATTAGCCGCACATTTTACTCGTTGATTAATAAAGACCTGACTGACACAAACATAACAATAGATGCAAGGGCGAATATCACCTTCGCGATTGGCCATTAACTTATTAGGCAATTCTGGGTCAGCCAATAGTTTTCGGCCCATAGCGACAAAATCACATTGACCAGTAGCAATGGCGTTATCGGCAACATCAGGCTCTAATCGGCCAACGGCAATGACTGGAATAGAAACGGCTTTACTAACCTTTGCTGTCCAATCTAAAAAGCCTGCAGGTTTATGCACTAAAGGCGCAGCAGTAAAAGAAGAGCCATTAGTTAGCGTAGAATAGGCAGAAATACTAACCGCATTAAACCCAGCTTTTTCAGCCATCTGTGTGACGGCAATACAATCTTCAAGAGTAATGCCGCCAGGAGTGTCTAACTCTTGAGCATCAAGTCTTAACCAAACAGGAAAATCATCGCCTATCCGTTGACGTATTGCTGCAATAATCTCAAGCAATATACGGGCACGATTTTCGATATTACCACCATATTCATCGTCACGTTTGTTGTAATAATTTGATAAAAAACCCGCTAAAATGTAAGAATGCGCGGCATGTAATTCTATACCGTCAAAGCCCGCTTGTTGGGCACGTTTTGCCGCAGCGGCAAACCATTCAATGAGTTGCGCAATATCTGCTTTATCCATCACACGTATTTTTATCGGTTTATCTGCAGCAGGACGTACAAAAGTACTTAGCTCCTTATTAGTGACTGATTGCATTATGTCATTTTTAGGTGGAGCAGGTGGCATTGACGGTACCCAAAGCTCACGACCTTCAGCAAGATCGCGCACTGCAGTTTTACCGGCATGTTGTAATTGCAAAGAAATTTTTGCTCCGTGGGCATGAACCCTATCGGCTAATTTTTTTAAACCAGGAATAAATTCATCTTTAGAAATACCTACTTGATAAGGCTCTGCTGTGCCTGCTGGAAAAGCAATGGCTATAGAGCCCATAGTGATTAAACCAACGCCACCTTTTGCGCGTGCTTCATAAAAAGCTTGAATACGTTCGCCACAATGCCCATCTGGTTCTGCATAGTTTGAGCCCATAGGTGCCATGATGATACGGTTACGTAAAGTGAGTCCACCGATTTTTCCTGGTTTTAACAAATGCTGATAATTTGACATAGATTACAACCTATTATTATTATTTATTGGTATTGGTATTGGTATTGGTATTGGTTGAGATGAAAATACCCATTTCACTACTACACAGGCCACTTTTTCTGTATAGCAAGCCGTTTAGCCAATAATGAAACAGGTATAGATTAATTATCCGTGCTGTAAAAAGTCAATACAGCTGCGGTTAAATAGTTGTTGGTGCTCTACTTGTACCCAGTGACCACAACGATTTAGCATAATAAAACGAGCCGTTGCTACATTATCTAGAAATTTATGCATGCCCTCATGCGGATTAAATTTATCATTAGTACCCCAAAATCCTAAGACAGGACAGGTAAGTTCAGTTAAGCGCTCTGTCATGTTAGGGACCATCATGGTGGTAAATAAGTTAGCAGGTTGGGTAACCGCAACGGCAGAACGCTCTGCTAATATATCATCAGAAAGAATAGATGAATCAAAAAGTTGTAAGCTCATCACCTCACGCATTTCCTCTACACCCATAGGGCCTTTGGCAAAAACGTCGACCATGCGCACAATACCTTCCATTTGAAAGTAAGTTTCACGTTCTTCAACACCGCCCGGCGCCATCAAAATTAATCGCGCCACTGTTTCTGGATAATCTAATGCTTGCCCTAAGGCAATAGCACCACCTAAAGAATTACCTAATAGGGTGACTTTGGATAAACCAAGGGCGTTGATTAAGCCGTTTAGTGCGGTAACAAAAAAGTCGAGGTCATAATTTACATCGTCGGGTTTATCTGAGCGACCAAACCCCGGTAGATCGAGAATAATATTGCGATAACCAGCGTTAGCAAATTCAGGGTAATTACCTTTAAAATTACTAAAGCCACTGGCGCCTGGGCCACTACCATGAAGCCATATAATAACCGGTCCTTGACCTTGGTCGAGGTAATGCAATGTTAAGCCACTCTCTAGGGTGACAAAATGACCTGTTGGTAATGGTAAATCTTGTGTTTTAGCTGAGTTGCTTGCTTGGTGATTCAAAACGCTTACTCCTATTGACTATTTATTAGAAAGTCATGAACCAATCACAACCCCTGTCTATTACTGTGTGTTTTTCGTTCTCTGTGTTAGCTATCTACTTCGCTCTTTTCAGTCTATTTAGCGACTAAGTTAGTGACGTTTTAGTGATATCTATTAGAAAAAATTCCAATATGAGCTTGCATTCCTACAACGCCAAAAACATCGTCCATTTAGACCAGAATTAGTTTTCTATGGTTAGTCTTGTTGGACGATGCTGCTGTAGGGCAGCTATTCCATTATTTGTTATATAAAACGTATTAATCATAAATGTTGTTGCAGCAGTAAATTTTACTTTAGCAGTGCCGATTACTCTGAACACTGTTTTTGACAAGCTGTTTTTAAAAATACAGATAAACATGGGGATATGAAGATGAAACACCAAAATCAAGTTGTGTTAATAACCGGAGCAGGGCAAGGCATGGGGCAATCTATAGTACGCCACTTTGCCGATGCTGGCGCCAATGTAGCAGCTGTTGATATAAATCCTCAAGCGTTAGCTGCCACCGTTGATGAGCTTAACGGCTGGATAGAGGGTCAAATAATCGCCATTACCGCGAATATCTCACAGAGTGATTCGGTGCGAGATGCCATTGCTACTACGGTTGAAAAATTTGGTCGACTTGACGTTATTATTAATGTTGCCGGTGTTGGCTCTATTGATACTTTTATTGATACACCTGATGCTCATTGGGACAAGGTTATTGGTGTTAACTTAACCGGCACTTTTTTATGTTGTCGTGAAGCCGCCAAAGTAATGCAAAGCCAAGGTTCAGGTAGCATTATTAACATCTCAAGTACTGCAGCCTTAACAGGTGAAGGCCCCAGTCATTATTGCGCATCAAAGGCAGGTGTTATGGGCTTAACTCGCAGCATTGCCCGTGAGTTAGCCAGCAGTGGTATTCGTGTTAATACCATAGTGCCAGGCCCTACCAATACC
This sequence comes from Colwellia ponticola, assembly GCF_005885605.1. Lineage (GTDB taxonomy): Bacteria > Pseudomonadota > Gammaproteobacteria > Enterobacterales > Alteromonadaceae > Colwellia > Colwellia ponticola. Next base: position 235,787 of record NZ_SZVP01000002.1, read on the forward strand.
CCGATGATGGCAGATATTCCTGAAGAATGGACCCAGCAGATGATTGATGCTATTCCACTGGGTCGTATGGGCGAAAGTGATGATATTGCCAAAGTAGCTAGTTTTTTAGCGTGCGATGACTCTGGTTTTATTACCGGTCAAAATATCGCTGTCAATGGCGGTATGGCCTTTATCTAAGGAAAGATGATGACGGATTTAACCACGATGACACTAACCCAGCGTATTGACCGACTAGAGTCTATTGAGTCTATTAGACAATTAGCAGGTAAGTACTCACTATCATTGGATATGCGAGATATTGATGCTCACGTTGGCTTATTTACGCCAGATGTTCGCGTTGGCGGAGGTAAAACCGGACGTGCTCATCTCAAAGCCTGGGTTGATTCAACCTTGCGCGATCAGTTTACCGGTACTAGTCATCACTTGGGACAACATATTATAGAAATGGTTGATGAAAATCATGCTATTGGTGTTGTCTACTCTAAAAATGAACATGAAACAGGGCGCGAATGGGTGCTAATGCAGATGCTGTATTGGGATGATTATGAACGTGTTGATGGCGTGTGGTATTTCCGTCGTCGTTTACCCTGTTACTGGTATGCCAGCGATATTAATTCAGCCCCCGTTGGTGATATGAAAATGCGTTGGCCAGGTAGAGAGCCCTATACCGGTACCTTTCATGACTTATTTCCCTCATGGCAAACCTTTTGGCAAAACAGACCACCTGCTGATGATTTACCTGACGTTGCTGCTCCAGCACCACTTGAGCACTTTTTGCGTACCATGCGTGGCGATACCCCCGCACCTAAAATTCGCGTGCGTTGATTACGCTAGTTAATTGAGAGTAGTTGATTAATAAACTGATTAATAAACATAGGAGATAGATAGTGGATAATAACACAGTGAATCAAGCAGGTGCTCTCGATAACGCACCTGTACCAAGGTCGGTCACGCAAACCAAAATGGACAAGCGTGCATTAGCTGCGCGTTCGGTTAGTCCGTCTCAAAAGTATTCAATTGCCGATCGTTTAGAAGAGCATGCAAAAAAAAATGGTGCAGCACCGTTTTTAGTTTATCAAGATCAACGCTTTAGTTATAGTGAAGTGAATGTTCAGGCGAGTAAGTTTGCTAAGGCATTACAAGCGCGTGGCTTGATGGAAGGAGATGTCTGTGCGATGGCAATGGAAAATCGTCCTGAATTCTTTTTTACTTGGTTTGGTCTAACCAAATTAGGCGTGGTGGTGGCTTTTATTAATTCACAAGTTCAAGGTAATGCGCTTGAACATGCCATTAACACCAGTGGCGCTGATGTTGTGATTGTCGGTGAAGAGTGTGCCGCCCGTTTTATTGAAACGCCAGCGCTAGCAAACAAAAAACTATGGTTAGTGGCCGATACAGAATTAACCGAAAAACCTGTTTTACCTAGTTGGATTGATAATACGTTTGACGCAGATGTTGCGGCGCAAAACGGCGATAGCTGTTTATTGGCCCGCGGCGCTACTGATGGAGAAACGCCAACACTTCTTATTTTTACCTCAGGGACTACAGGCTTACCAAAAGCCGCTATTTATAGTCATATGCGTTGGTTAACGTCGGGTGATGTGATGGTTGAAACGGTTTCAGCCACCCCTGATGATATATTTTATTGTTGCCTACCATTATATCACGGTGCTGCTGCGACTTCAGTTACGTCAACAGCACTGGCTGCAGGGGCAAGTATCGTGATTAGGCGCAAATTTAGTGTTAGTAATTTTTGGTCTGATATTGAAAAATATCACATCACTGTTTGCCAATATATTGGTGAAATTTGTCGTTACTTATTAAATTATGCTGAGGCGACTGGTCATAAGCCTAAAGATCATCAATTACGTTGCATGTTAGGTGCAGGTTTAACAGAAACTAGCTGGCGTCGCTGGATTGAATATTTTGGTGATATGGATATTCTTGAGGGCTGGGGCTCTACCGAAGCTAATACTAATTTACTCAATGTAGATAATCACATTGGCTCTTGTGGTCGTGTACCACGCTGGGATCGTACCAATTTCAGGTTAGTAAAGTTTGACACTGAAACCGAAATGCACAGTAAAGATGAAAATGGTCACTACATTTTGTGTCAACCCGGTGAAGTTGGTGAAGGCTTAGGTATGATTATTAATCATCCCGATTTTGGGGGGGGCCGATTTGAAGGCTATACCTCTAAAGAAGGGACAGAACAAAAAATTCTGCGTAATGTTTTCCAAGAAAATGACGCTTACTGGCGTTCAGGCGATTTACTACGTTATGACGACAATGGTTATTTCTATTTTGTTGACCGCATTGGTGATACTTATCGCTGGAAAAGCGAGAATGTATCATCACAAGAAGTCGCTAACGCATTAGCAGAGTATGAGGGCGCAGAGCTTATTAATGTTTATGGAGTTCAAGTGCCTGAGCATGAAGGACGTGCAGGTATGGCGGCTATTGTTATGCAAGAAGGCTGTCAGTTTGATCCTGCGGCATTTTATGCGTTAACTACCGCTAAAGTGCCCAACTATGCCGCGCCACAGTTTGTGCGGGTAAGTAAAGCCGCTGACATGACATCAACCTATAAGTTGCGTAAAGTCGATTTACAAAAGCAAGGCTATGACCCAGTAGCGTGCAATGAACCAATTTATGTTCGCAATGATAAGTTATGCGCTTATCAACCATACAGTGAAAGTGTGTTACACGCGGTAGGTTTTCTACCGTTTGCTCATACCAAGGAGAAATAATGGGATTATCAGGAAACGCCGCTATCGTAGGTGCGGCGCAATACAAACCCGAAAAGTACCAAACAGCACCACAAATGTTTCATTTGGAGCAAGTTGCCGACTTAGCACATAAAGCGCTACTCGATGCTGGTTTACATAAAGATGATTTAGACGGCCTAGTGATCAACGGCCCTCATTTTCATGAAGCTTCTGTTTTTGTGCCAGCGATGGCTGCCGAATACCTTGGTATTGAAGTTAACTTTGCTGAAGTTGTCGATTTAGGTGGCTGTACTGCCGTTGCTCAAATTTGGCGCGCAGCAGCGGCTATTGAAATGGGCTTATGTCAGGCAGTACTGTGTGTTATACCAGCAAGAATGGCACCATTAGGGCCCGATGAAGATCCCGCATGGATGGCGCAAGCGATGCGTTTTGGAGGTCACAGTACCGCCTATGGCGCACCTGAAGCTGAATTTGATTTACCTTATGGTCACATGGGTCAAAACACTGGCTATGCGATGATTGCTCAGCGTTATGCAGCGCAATATGGTTATGACAAGTCAGCGATGGCTAAAATTGCGGTAGATCAGCGCTTTAATGCGCAATATCACAAAGATGCCATTTTTAGAGGTAAAGAGTTAACGGTTGAAGAAGTACTCGCCTCCAAATTAGTTGCTGATCCATTACATGTACTTGAAATTGTAATGCCAGTAGCCGGTGGTGCCGCAGTGATTGTTGCTTCTAAAGAGCTAGCGGCACGCGCGAAAAAACGTCCTGCATTTGTCACTGGTTTTGGTGAGCGTTTATCATTTAAATCACCGTCATATGCTAAAGATATGACAGTAACCCCGGTCGCTGAGGCGGCAAAACGCGCTTTTGCTATGGCAGGGCTTACGCCACAAGATATCCATGCAGCACAAATTTATGATTGCTACACCATTACGGTATTACTGTCACTTGAAGATGCCGGTTTTGTACCTAAGGGTGAAGGGCAGCGTTTTATTAAAGAACATAACTTGACATGGAAAGGTGATTTTCCATTAAACACCCATGGTGGTCAGCTCAGTTTCGGTCAAGCAGCAGCAGCGGGTGGCTTCTCACAAGTTATTGAAGCGTTTGATCAAATTTCTAACTCTGCCGAAGGGCGTCAACTCAAAGGCTGCGATAATATATTTGTTAGCGGCACGGGTGGCGTGATGAGTGAGCAGGGTGCATTGATATTACAAGGAGGCTAGTATGGCAACGTTAAAACCTATGCCAGTAGCAACAAAAATTTCAGCGCCATTCTGGCAAGCGCTTAAAGAGAATCAATTAAAAATACAGCAGTGTAATAGCTGTGATGGTTGGGTGTTTTATCCACGTAATCATTGTACGCATTGTTTTGCCCATGATCTGCAATGGAAACAAATTAGCGGTGAAGGCGTTTTATATTCTTACACATTAACACGCATACCAACCATGCCTGAGTTTAGTGATGAAATGCCACAAGCTTTAGCTGTTGTTGAATTAGCACAAGGCGTGCGCATTAATACCACGTTAATTGATGTGGCAGAGCAAGATATTACCATTGGTATGGCAGTAAAACCTGTTTTTGATAAGGTCAGTATTGATGGCGAAACATTATTACGTTTTACGTCGACAGAAAATGTCGGTGGAGTGCGTGATTATATTGACCCCCTTAAAGATCTTACTCGCAACGACCAGGGTCAAGTACAAGTTCCAGTAAGTAACCTTACGGCACTTTCTGCCTTAGCAGATAATAAATTCACTGATTGGAGCAATCAAATAGTCGTTGATCAAGCGTTGATTAACGCCTTTGCTGAGCTATCAGGCGATGATTATTGGTTGCATACCGACCCTGAGCGCGCGAAAAAAGAGAGTCCCTTTAAAACCACTATCGCTCATGGCTCGCTAGTGCAAGTGTTGCAATCAAGATTAACTATTGCGCTACCTTTTGAAATCATTGGTTTTAAAACCATGGTTAACTATGGTTCAAATCGCTTACGCTTTCCGGCACCAGTACCTGCAGGTTCAACGATTTATGGCCGTAGTAAGGTACAAGATATTAGTGTTTCTCACAAAGGAGTGCAATTAACGTTAGAAGTGCATATCCATGTGGTTGGTAGCGATAAGCCCAGTGTCATTAATGATTTGGTTATTTTATATCGTTAACCGCTAATCACTCACCTATGTTCACAAAAACCGTTTAACAAGTGTATTGTTAAGCGGTTTTTCTTTTTTATCTGTAAGTTAATGACTATTAATGCTTTTTTTACTATTGATTGTTAGTCTTAATGGACGATGAAGCGCTAGTCATTTACTTTGATAATGAGTCCAATCACAATTTTGTAAGAGAGGGTTCATGGATATTCGCGCATTAGGTTACTTCGTTGCACAATCGGACAAACCAGAAGAATGGAAAGACTACGCCGAGCAGGTTTTGGGGATGATGACCTCACCTACTGAAGAAGGTGGTTTTTACATAAAAATGGATGAACGTCCATATCGCATGCTTATTGTTCCCGGTGAAGAAAAGCGTTACTTTGCCTCAGGTTGGGAACTCTCTGGCGCTGCTGCTTTTAATGATGCTAAACAAACATTAGTAGAGAAAAATGTCGCCTTTGAAGAAGCTGATAGCGCTTTATGTCAGCTGCGCGGTGTACAAAACATACTCATTGTTAATGACCCCGCAGGCAATCGCCACGAACTTTATTGGGGTCATGTGTCAGACTGCCAGCCTTTTATTTCTCCTCAAGGGGTACCTACGTTTGTTACCGGAGACATGGGGCTTGGTCATACAGTATTACCCGCGCCAAATTTTGATGAAACATTTCAATTTTTAACCGATGTGCTGGGTTTTGAACTCTCAGATTTATTCAACTTTAAACCTACGCCAGATGCTGATCCTATTCGCATTTATTTTATGCATTGTGCCAATGCACGCCATCATAGTTTAGCCATTGCAGAGTTTCCTGTACCGAGCGGTTGTGTGCATACCATGGTTGAAGTCGACAATATGACAGAAGTAGGTCGTGCTCATGACAGACAACAACAGCACGATGTCAAACTTTCAGCGACCTTAGGTCAGCATCTTAATGACAAAATGACCTCGTTTTATATGAAAACACCTTCTGACTTTGATTTAGAGTACGGTTACGGTGGTTTACAAGTTGATAACTGGCAAGAACATTGCGCTTTTGAGTTTAACCGAGTGAGCCTTTGGGGTCATGATTTCTCAGTAGGACAAAAATAATGAATAAATTAAAAACAGCAGCCGAGATGGTTGCTCAATTATCTGATGGTATGACCATAGGTATAGGCGGCTGGGGCCCTCGTCGTAAGCCAATGGCGTTAATTCGTGAGATTTTACGTTCAGATCTTAAAGACCTCACTATTGTTGCTTATGGTGGTGCTGATGTTGGCATGCTCTGCGCTGCTGGAAAAGTTAAAAAATTAATTTTTGCTTTTGTCTCGCTTGATTTCATTCCATTAGAGCCATTCTTTCGCAAAGCGCGTGAGCAAGGTGAACTTGAACTCATGGAAATAGATGAAGGCATGCTATTGCTAGGTCTTCGCGCAGCGGCTTGGGGCTGTCCGTATATTCCAACACAAGTTGGTTTAGGTACTGACGTAATTAAACATAACCCGGATATAAAAGTTATTGATAGTCCATACGATGAGAAAGAGTGGCTAGCCATGCCGGCAATTAAGCTTGATGCGGCACTCGTTCATGTTGACCACGCCGATGAGCGTGGCGTATGTCAGATTTCGGCTCCTGATCATCACATGGATGACTGGTTTGTTCGCGCGGCGAAGAAAAGCTACGTCAGTTGTGATGAATTGGTGACAAGTGATCACTTTAATAGTCCAGAAGCTTCACGTCAGGTTTTTTGGGAGCGTAGCTTAACTACTGCCGTTTGTCATATTCCTGGGGGCGCCCATCCAACGAGTTGCGCACCGTTTAATGGTATTGATAATAAGCACTTATTGCATTACAACAAATGCGCGAAAGAAGGTGGTTTTAGTGCCTACAGTGATGAGTTTATCAGCAATAAAACAGAGCAGGAATATCAAGAACTTCTTGGTGGACTTGCTGCTATTCGCGCTATCCCACAAACGACTTATTAAGGCAGGACATTATCATGACAACTCAGTACAGCTTGGCAGAATTAATGATTTGTGCCGCATCCACCGCTTTTGATAACGATGGTGAAGTTTTAGCTACAGGCATCGGCGTAATACCACGTTTAGCGGCAACGTTATCAATGAGCACCAAAAACCCTGATTTGATGATGACAGATTCAGAAGCTTATTTACTTAGTGAGCCTAACCCTATTGGCGCACGCGGTGATGATTTTATTCAACGTAATGAAACGTGGATGGGTTTTTCTCGTATTTTTGACAACGTTTGGAGTCGTAAACGCCATGCGATGATTGGTCCAACGCAAATAGATCAATTTGGGCAAAGTAATATTTCAGCCTTAGGTGGTGACTACGATAAACCCAAAATTCAAATGTTAGGTGTGCGTGGCTTGCCAGGTAACTCGATAAGCCATGCGAACTCGTTCTTTGTACCTAGTCATAACAAACGTGTATTTGTCGCGAATGAGTGTGACGTTGTTTGTTCTATTGGTTACAACCCTGATCGTTTGCCTAAAGGTTACCAATTAGATGACGTTGATATCCGTTTAGTGATTACAGATATCTGTGTGATGGATTGGCAAGGGCCGAACCATCAATTACGTTTAGTGAGCGTACACCCAGGTGTTAGCGTTGAAGAGGTGATTGAAAAAACCGGTTTTTCTATTCATGTTGATGACAATACACCGACTACGGTGGCACCAACAGCAGAACAGTTAGCTGTGATTGCTAAATTTGATCCTCACAATATTCGTGCTAAACAACTTAAAGACAACCCTCCAGGTATTCGTGCGGTGGTTGCTACTGAGGATTTATAATGAGCGAAGTTCAAACAATAGACGACGTGGTGCTATATGAAGTACGTGATCAGCTGGCAATTATTACCATGGATCGCCCCGACTATAATAATGCTCAGAATTCACAGATGACTTACGCGTTAGATAAGGCATTTCAGCTAGCAACTAACGATGATGACGTTAAAGTGATTGTCCTTGCGGGCAATGGTAAGCACTTTTCTGCGGGTCATGATATTGGCACCCCTGGTCGTGATGTAGATAAAAGCTTTGAGCGCACAACACTTTTTTACGACCATGCCAATAAGCCCGGTGGCGAGTTTTTATATGCCCGAGAGCATGAGGTTTATTTAGGTATGTGCCGTCGCTGGCGTGATCTACCTAAACCGACTATTGCTATGGTGCAGGGCGCTTGTGTAGCAGGCGGTTTAATGCTCGCTTGGGTGTGTGATTTAATTATCGCTGACGATAAAGCCTTTTTCTCTGATCCTGTGGTACGTATGGGTATTCCTGGAGTGGAATATTTTGCCCATGTACACGAGCTTAATCCCCGTATAGCGAAAGAGTTTTTATTCACGGGTGATCGCATGTCTGCTGATCGTGCTTATCAAATGGGTATGGTTAATCGGGTTGTGCCAACCGAGAACTTGCGCGAAGTAACATTTACCTTAGCCGACCGTATTGCACAAATGCCGCGACTGGGTTTGCAATTAACTAAACAAGTTATTAATAACGCAGAAGATTTAATGGGCAAACGTTCAACTATGGATATGGCCTTTGGCTTACATCATTTTGCTCATGCCCATAATGAGACTATTTCAGGCGATCGATTAGGCGGTTTTGACGCTAAAGCGATGGCTGATGCGAATAAGTCTGCAGCCAAGGAAAAATAACGATGAGTACAGTACACAATATTGCTAATGGTAATGCCGATATTAATACTGATGTTAATGCCGATGGTCGTTGGAATACACCGTTAACGCAAGCATTGGGTTGTCGTTATCCCATTATTCAAACAGCGATGGGCTGGGTTTCTGATGCAAACCTAGTCATTGCAACAACGCGTGCCGGCGGCTTTGGATTTTTGGCTGGCGCGACCATGGACACTGAGCAAGTAGAAAGCGAAATTAAGAAAGTTATCGCGGCAACGGGGACGAGTAACTTTGGTCTTAATTTTCATATGTTCCAAGAAAATGCGCAACAATGTCTTGATTTAGCTATTAGCTATAAATTACGGGCGGTCAGTTATGGCCGTGGTCCAGACCAAGCGACTATTGCTCGCCTTAAAGCCGCTGGCGTATTGTGTATTCCAACGGTTGGCGCGGTTAAGCATGCAATAAAAGCGGTTGAATTAGGTGCTGATATGATCACTATTCAAGGCAGTGAAGGCGGTGGTCATACCGGCAGCGTACCAAGCTCTATTTTATTACCACAAGTATTAAACGCGGTGTCGGTGCCAGTTATTGCTGCAGGAGGTTTTTCTTGTGGTCGTGGTCTAGCTTCAGTGTTAGGCGCGGGAGCCGCGGGTATGGCGATGGGCACACGCTTTTTGTTAACCTCAGATGCACCAACGCCAAAAAACACTCAACAACGTTATATTGACACCCAAGATAGTAGCGAAATTAGTATATCTACCGCGGTTGATGGCATGCGCCATCGTATGATCAATACGCCATTTATCACAGAACTTGAACGTGCCGGTGGCATAAAACGCTTGTGGCTTGCGCTAACCAGTGCCCGTCAATGGCAACAAGAGATGGGGATGACATACTTTCATATGTTGAAGGTATTTGTTAAAGGGTTACGTGAGGACCCTAAAGCAGCAGCAACCCTTATCATGTCAGCTAATCAACCGGTATTAATACAAAAATCTATGGTAGATGGTAAGCCAGATGAAGGTATTTTACCCAGTGGGCAAGTTGCTGCCAGTATTAATAATTTACCCAGTGTGTCGACACTAATTGACGAGATTATTACTGAGGCAGATAACTGCCTTGAGCAATTGATAAACCGCCGGACAACCGGTCAGCCGAATAAGGAGGCATCTTAATATGAATCAAGCATTTAAAAGCCATATTGAACATGGTATCGCCGAAATTGTTATCAATAAAGCCCCTGTTAATGCACTCGATAGTGTTGAATGGTTGGCGCTAGCAGACCTTATTGATAGTATTGGTAAAAACCCAGCAGCACGGGTATTGATTATTCGCTCACAAGGGCGTGGTTTCTGTGCAGGTGTTGATATTAAAGAACTCGATCAATACCCAGAGCGTATTGTTAGCGTTAATGCCGGTAACTATGAAACGTTTAAGGCGGTGCACCTTTGTCCTATTCCGGTGATTGTCGCATTACACGGTTATGTGTTAGGCGGCGGCATTGGCATCACGGGCGCAGCAGATATTGTTATTGCCTCTGAATGCACTACCTTTGCTTTGCCAGAAGTTGATCGTGGCGCGATGGGTGGCGGCGCACATTTACAGCGTTTATTTCCGGTACAAAAAGTACGCTATTTATTTTTTACGGGTGAAGCAATCACGGTACAAGACGCGGACAAATATGGTTTTATCGAACGTATTGTGCCAAAAAATGAGTTACGCGAGCATGCCCTAGATATTGCCAGTAAAATTGCCGCTAAAAGCTCAGACATGATCCGAATCGCCAAAGAAAGCCTTAATGGTATTGAAGACGGTGATTTAGAAGCTAAATATCGCTGGGAACAAGGTTTTACCTTGCAAGCTTACACCAGCCCAGATTCAGCTGAAACACGACGTGCGTTTGTTGATAAACGTGAAGCCACTTTTTAAGGCGCTTTTTTGAAGCCATTATGTCGAGATAATTATGAAATTAACTTATTCACCTAAACAACAGGCTTTTCGATTAGAAGTACGCCAATGGATGGCAGCTAATGTGCCTAAAGAAAAATTACCAACTTACGATACCAAGGAGGGCTTTGAATTACATCGCCAATGGGAACGCAAATTACATGAAGCGGGCTTATCAATGGTGATGTGGCCAACTGAATTTGGCGGTCGTGGTTGTGATTTAATTGACTGGCTTATTTTTGAAGAAGAATATTATGGTGCTGGCGCGCCACTGCGTGTTAATCAAAATGGCCAACTATTACTTGGTTCAACCTTATTAGAGTTTGGTACGCCAGAGCAGCAAGCACATTTTCTGCCCAGAATGGCCTCGAGTGATGACATGTGGGCGCAAGCGTGGTCAGAGCCTAATGCCGGTTCAGATATGGCCAATATCAGTAGTAAAGCGATCCTTGATGGTGATCATTACGTGCTTAATGGGCAAAAAACCTGGTCTACTCGCGCGACTTATGCCGACTGGGCATTTGGTTTATTCCGCTCTGAAGTAGGCTCTAAACGTCATCACGGTTTGTCTTTCTTAATGGTGCCACTTGACGCTGAGGGGGTCACTATACGTCCAATAAAAGCGTTAGACGGCGAAGATGCCTTTGCTGAAATATTCTTTGATAACGTTAAAGTACCTGTAGAGCATCGTATTGGCGAGGAAGGTCAAGGTTGGCATGTTGCTATGGCAACGGCGGGCTTTGAGCGTGGTTTACTATTACGCTCACCTGCGCGTTTTCAGCAAACGGTACGTAAACTTATTAAGCTCTATCGTGATAACAAAGTTAGTGCTGATCGCGATCCATCTATTGGCGTAGCAGTAGCTAAGTGTTGGTCTGATGCTGAAGCTTATGCGTTATCTGCCTACAACACTGTGGGTCGTCTTAGTAACGGCGATAAAATTGGTGCGGAATCAAGCATTAATAAAGTTTTCTGGTCTGAGTTAGATTTATTAATTCACCAAACAGCGATGAATATTCTTGGCTGCACTGGTGAGTTATTAACATCGGCACCACTTGCTGAAGAACGTGCATATTGGCTGCAAGGTTTCTTATTTGCCCAAGCAGGGCCAATATATGCTGGTGCTAATGAAATTCAACGTAACATTGTTGCTGAGCGTATGCTTGGCCTACCTAGAGCGTGAGTGTAATTATGGATTTTACTTTTACTGAAGATCAATTATTGTTTCGAGAAGCTATCAGCCGTTTCTTAATGACAGAAGCTGCCCCTGAAACATTACGTGAAATTTGGGAAACTGATGAAGGTCGTTCCCCTGAACTTAGAAACCAAATGGCGATGCAAGGCTTAACCGCATTATCAGTGCCAGAAGATAACGGTGGCCTAGGCATGGGCGATATAGCTTGGTCATTAATGACCCAAGAGCTTGGTTATTATGGTATTCCTGACTCGCTTGCCGATACCGCTTATGTAGGCGCAGGCTTGTTTTCTGCCCTTGATGATAACGTCGCAGGAAAAGGAGAGTACCTCACTCGAATTTGTGATGGTGAGTTGCGCCTAGCCATTGGCCATCAAAGCAGCCAACTGGTTAGTGATGCACACCTTGCTGAAATATTATTAATGCAACACGGTGATGAAGTACACCTAGTGCCGCGCGCTCAAATTGATGAGGTGACTAACCCCAGTATTGATTCATCGCGTCGCCTTTCACAAGTGACTTGGCAGCCAACAAGTGAAACTTGTATCGCAAGTGGTGAATCTGGGGCGGCACTGTGGAATCAAACATTAAACCGTGGCGCACTTTCTGTGGCGGGGCAATTACTTGGTTTGGCACAACGTATGTTAGATCTTAGCGTAGATTACAGCGTACAGCGTAAACAATTTGGTAAAGCAATTGGTAGTTTTCAGGCGGTGAAACATCATTTAGCTGATGTTGCTGGCAAAATTGAAATGGCTAAACCCGTTTTATATCGCGCAGCTTGTTCGCTGGAAAATAATCATCCGTTAACGGATATCCATGTTTCACAAGCACGTAACTTTTGTAATGAAGCGTCAGCCTTAGCCGCGCGTCATGCTATTCAGGTACATGGTGCTATGGGGTATACCTGGGAAGTAGATTTACAAATGTTTATGAAGCGTAGCTGGGCATTAAGTAATACTTGGGGCGATAATATTTTTCATCAAGCGCGTGTGCAAGACTATGTACTCAACTCTACTGTTGATCTAGCACCTGCTAGTACTTTTGAGGAAGCATAATGACTCAAGCTTATATTGTAGATGCATTACGTACACCCACAGGAAGACGCAAGGGCAGCTTAGCGCATGTTCATGCCATTGATCTTGGCGCTGCGGTGTTAAAGCCGTTAGTTGAGCGCAATAATATTCCAGCAGAAGATTATGATGATGTTATTTTTGGTTGCGTTGACACTATTGGTTCACAAGCAGGAAATATTGCCCGTACCAGCTGGTTAGCTGCAGGTTTACCGATGAATGTTCCAGGGACTACGGTTGATAGACAATGTGGCTCTTCACAACAAGCGGTTCATTTTGCTGCACAAGCGGTGATGAGTGGCACACAAGATGTCATTGCGGTGGGTGGTGTACAAACCATGACCCAAATACCTATTTCATCGGCGATGTTAGCCGGACAACCACTTGGTTTTAGCACACCTTTTGCCGAAAGTAAGTTATGGGACGCACGCTTTGGTGAGGCACCGGTTAATCAGTTTTATGCCGCGCAGCGCATTGCTGACCATTGGGACATTAGTCGCGCTGATATGGAAGCGTTTGCGCTGGAAAGTCATCGCCGTGCGTTAGCAGCAACAGCTGAAGGTCATTTTGACCGTGAAATAGTGCCGTGCGAAGGGTTAAGTCACGATGAAACACCTAGGGAAAGCAGTTTGGCTAAAATGGCGGAGTTAGAGCCAGTAGACCCCACTTATCCTAGTATTACTGCAGCGGTATCAAGCTCGGTATGCGATGCATCAGCGGCGATGTTAATTGTTTCAGAGCGTGCGCTGAAAAAATATAATTTAACGCCAAGAGCGAGAATTCATCATATTAGTGTGCTCGGCGATGATCCTATTTGGCACCTACGCGCACCTATTCCAGCCACCAAAGCAGCATTAGTTAAAGCTAACTTAACGCTTGATGATATTGATTTAGTTGAAATCAACGAAGCTTTTGCCTCGGTAGTCATGGCATGGTTAAAAGAAACGGGTTACAGCCATAAAAAAACCAATGTTAACGGTGGCGCTATAGCACTAGGTCATCCTTTAGGTGCAACAGGCGTAAGATTAATGACGGGTTTGTTGCATGAGCTTGAAAGAACAGGCGGCCGCTATGGCTTGCAAACAATGTGTGAAGGCGGTGGTTTAGCTAATGTCACCATCATTGAACGATTATAACTAAATATAAGGTAAGGAGAAAAGTTATGGCAATTTGCCAAGAACGTACCGTTATTATTACTGGTAGTGGTGGTGGTTTAGGTCGCGCTTATGCGCTCGCTTTTGCACAAGAAGGCGCTAATGTAGTCGTTAACGATATCCGATTAGATGCTGCACAAGCAGTGGTTGATGAAATTAATGCTGCTGGCGGCAAGGCGATTGCAAACAGTAGCGATATTACTAAAACGGCAACCGCACAGCAGATAGTCGACGATGCCATTGCTGCGTTTGGTGAAGTGCATGTACTGGTTAATAATGCTGGTGTACTACGTGATGGTATGTTCGTTAACTCGACTGAAGACGAATGGGATATGGTGATGCAGGTGCACCTTAAAGGTCATTTTTGTTTAGCTAATATTCTTAGTCGTCGCTGGCGTGATCAAGCTAAAGCAGGTAATCCTGTGGCGGCGCGTATTATTAACACTAGTTCGGGCGCAGGTTTACAGGGATCGGTAGGGCAATCTAACTATTCTGCCGCTAAAGGGGGCGTGGCAACGTTAACGTTAGTGCAAGCATCAGAGCTTGGCCGCTACGGTATCACTGCGAACGCACTTGCACCAGCGGCTCGAACTGCCATGACAGAATCAGCCATGCCAGATTTAGTGAAAAAGCCAACAGATGATAGTTTTGATGCCTGGTCACCAGAAAATGTTGCACCTTTGGTGGTGTGGCTTGGTAGTGAAGCCTCTGGAGACGTTACTGGCCAAGTGTTTGAAACACAAGGCGGTCGTATATCATTATGTGATGGCTGGCGCACTGGCCCAACTATAGATAAAGGCGCACGATTGGATGTTAACGAAATTGCTGATGTTATTGGACAATTAAATAAGCAAGCAATAGCACCACAAAAGGTTTGGGGAAGTAAATAATGACTGAGGTAAATTTAGAGAGAAGACGACTAATGCAGGCTTGTGGCGCGATAGGTAGTGTGTCTATGCTAGGTTTATCTTTAAATGGCCAAGCTGCCACTAAAACACCTGGCTTGCCATTGAGCGATTATGAAAACTGGGATATGTCTGCAATGGCGGGCATGTTGCGCGCTGGAGAAGTCAGTCCATTAGAATTAACTGATGCGGCAATTAGTCGTTTTGAAAAAAATGCCGATTTAAATGTTGTTGCGGTTAATCACTTTGATATGGCACGTGAATTTGCCAAAAATTTAAGTAAGTTAAGTATTAGTCAACGGGCTAAGCAAATGCAAAACACACCTTTATTGGGGGTGCCTTTTGCATTAAAAGATTTAGGTGTTGGTTTAGCTAACACTATTACCACTAATGGTTGCCAATTTTTTAAAGATAACCTTGTTGAACAAAACTCAACGCTAGTAAACCGCTATCAAGCCGCTGGTCTTAATATTATGGCCAAGCTTACCAGCCCAGAGTTTGGTCAAACACCTACAGGTGAGTCTACCTTACACGGCAATACGCTCAATCCTTGGGATAAACGCTACAGTAGTGGCGGTTCATCAGCGGGCTCGGCAGCTGCCGTAGCGGCGAGAATTTTACCCTCCGCTCATGCTAGTGATGGTGGTGGCTCTATTCGTATTCCTGCCTCACATTGCGGTTTATTTGGACTTAAACCAAGCCGTGGCAGGGTGGCTTCAGGGCCAACTAACCTAGAAAGCTCCATGGGATTATCGGTTCATCATGCGCTTACCCGAAGCGTGCGTGATTCAGCATTATTATTACAATTAACTCAAGGGGGGGAGCCTGGCTCTCGGGTAGCTTTACCTAATGCAGATATGGTCGCAGCATTAACGGCCAGGCCAAAGAAACTTAAAATTGCCTTAATGGACAATCATCCCTTTGGCTATCCAATAGAGCAAGACAGTAAAGATGCACTAAATAAAACGGTTAAGTTATTAACCGACTTAGGACATATTGTAGAATTGGCTCAACCGACACTACCACTTGAGCAAATGTTTAAAGGGATGGGAGTCGCTACTTCTAGCAGCATGCTTAATGCCGTGCAAGCGCGTGAATTAAAGCTCGGCCGTATGGCGCGAGAGGATGAGTTTGAATCACTTGTTTGGGGGCATCTACAAAATGCTAAAAAATTTACCGCACAACAGATGCTAAATGCACGAGCCGCATTTGACCAAGGTGGTCAAGCATATGCTCACTTCTTTAATGATTATGACTTAATTTTAACACCCGTTACAACGGGACCACCCCCTAAAATTGGTGAACTGACCTTAAACCAATCTTATGAGTCTTTTGTAAGGGTTGTGCTAAAGGCATCGCCATTATGTGCATTGTTCAACATGACAGGTCTACCAGCGATGTCGATGCCGCTGCATTGGAATAAAGACGGTTTACCTATCGGCGTGCAATTTGCTGGTGCTTATGGTGGTGAAGCCGGACTTATTGCTTTGGCGAGTCAGCTTGAGCAAGCCGCTCCTTGGGCAGATAAAAAACCTAAATTAAGTTAAGGTGCGTTGATACGACATTAAGGATCTGTTTATAGCAGATCCTCTTTTATTATTAAAAAAGATATTAAAAAAGACACCCACATTAGTATTCAAAAAGACATCCCACATTACCCCTACCACAAAAGAAAGCCTTATTTAGCAGAGCAAAAAATATCATCCATCAAGCTCAGTAACCATTGATGTAATGGGTTATTGTTCGATCGCTGATGCCAGGCAACAATAACATCGAATTTTGGTGGGTTTTGTTCAAGTTCAATCGTTACTAGTTTTGGATCAGGTAATAGTCTAGACGGTAAAAATGCAATGGTGTTAGTTGCTTCAATAATGCTAGATGCCGCAGAGAAGCTGGGTAGCGACATTAATACATTTCTTTTAACTCCTTTTTTTGCAAACCAAGATTCATGCGAGCCCTTTAAATTAGGCCTTGAAGGTGAAATAATAATTTGTGGCAGCTGTGCTATTTCGACTAAGCTATATTTTTTCCCTTGGTATATTGAGTGCTTACCCGTTACACAAACGTGATGATCTTCAAATAACCGCTTACTTGGGTAATTGTTAGGGATGAACTCAGGGAAGGTAAACACAAGGTCGAGTTCACCCGTCACCATCAGTTGGTGTAAATTATCTGACTCAAAATCCCTAATGATAATCTTTAAGTTGGGTGCTAAAGCATTTACTTGTGTTAATAGCATTGGCAAAATGGTGATAAGAGCATAGTCTGATGAGCTTATCTTTAACGTTCCTGAAAGCTCTGCTGGATTGAATTGTTCACCGGTTATTAAATTATTGATATCTGCCAGTATCTGGTTTACGCGATGCTCCATATTTTCTGCAATTTTTGTTGGAATGACACCATTACTGGTGCGTATAAACATTTCATCGTCAAAACAGTATCTAAGCTTTTTCAGTTGTTCACTGATCGCTTGTTGGGTTAAGCCCATAATATCAGCGACTTTCGACAAGTTTCTTTCTTGAAGTAATAACTGCAATACCCGTAGTTGTTTAATGTCTAGCCTATTGATACCAATAATCTTTGTATCCTTAACAAGTAAATGTTGTTTTTAATTGTATTGTGAAGAGCTTAGCATACATCCCTTAAGCTTATTCAATATTGCCAACTTATTTCAGGTTTTTTGTATATCTCATTCATTACTGTGAATAAAGATCGGCAAATGCTTGTCAATATTGGATTAAGCTGTCGTTTTATTCATCACCGCTACGATGAGATTAACTTTATTTTGGAGCAGTAACGCATGACATTTTCACCTTTATTTGAAACCACTAAGCTTGGCCCTTATACGCTTAAAAACCGCATTGTATTACCGCCATTAACCCGCTCTAGAAGCTCACAACCAGGTAATGTGCCTAATAAATTAATGGCTAACTATTACGCACAACGTGCTGGAGCAGGCTTTATGGTGACGGAAGGCACACAAATTGAACCTAGAGGGCAAGGTTATGCGTGGACGCCAGGCATTCACAGTGAAGAGCAAGTGCAAGGTTGGAAGCAAGTAACAAAAGCAGTACATGAACAAGACAGCATCATTTTTTGTCAGTTGTGGCATGTTGGCCGCGTTTCTCATACTTCGTTACAACCAAATCAAGCAGCACCAGTTAGCCCATCGGCAATTAAAGCTGACGCGGTTAAGGTGTTTATTGAAACAGCCCCTGAGCAAGGCGAATTGGCTGATCCAAGTGAGCCACGTGCGCTATCAACATCAGAAGTTGAAGCGCTAGTAAAAATGTATAAACAAGCAGCAATCAATGCGAAAGCAGCCGGTTTTGACGGTGTTGAATTACATTGCGCTAATGGTTACTTAGTGAATCAATTCATTTCTGAGCATACTAATGATAGAACTGATAAATATGGTGGTAGTTTAGAGAATCGTTTACGTTTTTTAAAAGAAATAACTCAAGAAAACTATTAAGCCACCCATGTTAACTATGAAGAACAACAAAACACTAATAACCTAATGTTGTTATCGTTAATCGACTCATTTATTTAACAGAGTAACGTTTTCACATTAATTATTATGTATTGTGATGCAAGCAGTGAATTTCAGGCAAGCTTATTCTGCTATACAAAGATAACTCTTGGGCATGTAGTTAAGGTGCTAAGCGCTATTCAAACAAGCTTGGGCATTCGCTATACCGTGTGTCCGTTTTAAACCCACGTGTCCACTAAATTCACACAAATGCTCCGCAGTACCAACCGCACCTGTGAATATACCTTCAAAATTAGTGGTAAGTTTTAGCCAACTCTCATCACTGATGTGAAGCCTTGAGAGTATCTTGGTTGTTTTAGCGCATATTGCACCTCGCTTGTCTTTTGTGAGCACTCGACCTGTTTCATCAACTAATGTTAAGTAATCTTTTAAATTAAAAGATATACCAGATGCTTTGTCTTGTTGTTCATTGCCAGTAAAAGGTAACAAGACGCTGGGTTGCTTGCCTTTTATGGCTGCTTTGATACGTAGTTGAATACTCGTGAAATCAGATTGTTCAGGAGTTGGGGCAATCCCCGAACGTACAGGGTTTAAATCTACATAGGCCATGCACGACAGTAATGCACCTTCATCCAATAAAGCTTGAGATTTAAAACGACCCTCCCAAAAGTGGCCCGTGCAGTTATCTTCTTTATTTGCCTGCCTAGCAATAGGCTCGTTTAACGCGCGCATAAACCAACTGATATCCATTAAGCGCTGCTTATAGGCCATTGCAAATTCTTTAACAGTGGCTAATTCAAACTGACTTAATGCCTGCTTTTGCAGGTATTTTCTGGTTAAGATGGTGCCTTTGAACAATTTGTGCCAACGGGTAATTACTACTTGTGTCGTCCAATTTTTTACTTGTTCAACGTCAACATGTAATACCAAATGCAAGTGATTATGCATTACAGCATGAGCACAAATATCAATGGAAAATACCTGAGATAATTGAAAAATACGTTTTTCAATCCAGCTGCGCCTGTGCTCATAACTCACACCGGTTTCTTTATCTACGCCACATAAAAAGGCTTTTCTAACGGTTCGGCTGCAAAGATGATAATAGGGGGTATCAGATAAACTAATTTGTTGTGAACGAGGCTTAGGCATAATAATCACTACACTTAAAAAGAGTCATATAAGTGTAGTTTATGGGAAGAAAGTTGAGAGAATTATTATGGGTGGCTCATTAAGTTTTTGGGAAGAAAGTTGAGAGAATTATTATGGGTGGCTCATTAAGTTTTATGGGTGGCTCATTAAGTTTCTCATTAAGTTTTTTAAGTTAGTCCACTTTGACGATGATTGCAGCTTAAGAATCGACTTATGCTATCGGATAAGCATTGTTAGCAAGTCATATTCGGAGAAAAAAATGACCACAGTACCTCAATACGTTGAAGGACATAACCTTTTACGCGGAAAATCTGTTTTAGTAACGGCTGCCGCTGGCGCCGGAATTGGCTTTTCTGCAGCACTGAGAGCGGCAGAGGAAGGTTGTCGTGCGCTGATGATATCTGATATTCATCCGCGCCGTTTGGAAGAAGCAGTTGCTAACATTAAAGAAAAAACTGGCCTAACAGAAGTCTTTGGTCAGCTTTGCGATGTTAGTCAAGAAGATCAGGTACAAACCTTGATCAGTGCGGCAGAGGAAAAACTTGCTGGTGTTGATGTGTTGATTAATAACGCAGGTCTTGGTGGGCAAACCTCTGTGGTTGATATGACCGATGAGCAGTGGAACCGCGTAATGGATATTACCCTAACCGGTACGTTCCGTATGACTCGCGCTATGCTGCCGTATATGCAAAAACGTAAAGCTGGCGTTATTATTAATAATGCTTCAGTACTGGGTTGGAGAGCGCAAAAAGAGCAAGCGCATTATGCTGCTGCTAAAGCCGGTGTCATGGCTTTTACCCGTTGTTCGGCGCTAGAAGCTGCGGAGCATGGTATTAGAATTAATGCTGTTTCACCTTCTATTGCATTACATGAATTCCTTAAAAAAGCCTCTAGTGAAGATGTACTCGATAAATTAACGTCGCAAGAAGCCTTTGGTCGCGCTGCAGAAGTGTGGGAAATTGCTAATGTGATGATGTTTCTTGCCAGTGATTATTCTTCTTACATGACGGGTGAAGTTGTTTCGGTCAGCTCTCAACGTGCTTAAGAGCGGTTATGAAAAATATAGTTGATTATTAAGTAGATAACTCATTCGAAAATAATTTTTAGAAGCAAGGGCTAGAGCCAAGTGGCCAACAAAAAGTGAGTAGGGGAGAGTAGCGTGGCGAATAAAACTTTTAGCAGTAAAGCACAATTACTTAAGGCGGCCGGTCAAGATCTTGGGGTAACCGACTGGATACCATTAGAGCAAAGTCGTATTGATATGTTTGCTGAAGCGACGGGCGATCATCAGTGGATTCATGTTGATCCCGTTAAGGCTGCAGCGGGTCCATTTGGTGGCTGTATTGCCCATGGTTATTTAACGTTATCACTGGTTAATTATTTTTTACCACAATTGGTTGATGTACAAAATATCAGTATGGGCGTTAATTACGGCTGCGACAAAATGCGTTTTCCAGGGGTAGTCAAAGCAGGAAGTGATATTCGAGGCCGAGCAGAAATAGTGAGTGTTGAAGCGATTAAAGAAAGCGTTCAGGTTGTTACCCGAGTGACTATTGAAGTGGCTGATCAACAAAGGCCTGCTTGCGTGGTTGATACCATTAGTCGTTATACTTTTGCGTAATACCATTAATCCGTATAACAAAGTGCTCTCTTAGCTAGAATTTAAAGGTTTAGAGGTAAGGCATTGATTGTAGAGAAGGGAGGCAGAAGAATGTGCCCCCTGCCTTTTCTAATAAGCTACCTCCGTGTAGCGTCCTTGTCAAAATCAATAACGATACATATCCATTACTCCTTCTGCCTATTGGTATGAACGGAGAATATTTATTTAGCAGTTTAAAGTACAGTGTTCCTTGTTTTTACAGGTATGGGAAAGTACCATAGCGCCAATGTGTCTATTTGTTACTTACTTTTGTTAACACAGGTGAGTATTGCACAACCAGACAGCCCAATTAGAACTGTAATACCAATTCTATTAAATTTATTCCCAACTCAGAGTTATATTAGTGAGCTTATAACAAGCAAAATTTGTTAAGTATAGTTATTCTATATTTCATCAATTCTGTGCTGTTATCAGTTTGCTAATAAGCTCCCAAGGGCCAGTTTAAAAGGCTTACAGGCGGCGTTATTGATTTTGATAAGGGAATAACCATTCTCTTCAATCAATGCCTTGCCTCTAAGCCTTTTAATTCTGGCTGAGTGGGAAATAACTTAATAGACTTGGTATAAAGTTAATAATAAACGTTACCACAAAAAGAGCACCTTGCTCTTTTTGTGGTTTTTATAGGTTAAAAATATGTCTCAGCTACCCACTTCGTCGCAGTATAATATGCGTACATGGCTTACCTTTTTAGTTCCATCGCTAATTGGTTTATTTTTATTTATGACGCCAGTCGCTATTGGTGACGGGATGACCATTCCCATTGCACTCATGGCTAAAGCAATTAAAGAGGGCGTTAGCTCGATGATGATTGAGTTACTGACATTCATTATTTGTTTAACGGCTGTGCTCTCGCTATTAGCTAAAGTTGTTAAACCTAGCTTTATTAAAAAATCTTTTATATTAAAACACTTATTTGATGTTAACTGGCTTTGGCTAGGTATTCGTTTAGTGGGTATGCTGTTTATTGTTTTAACATTTTTAAGCCAAGCGGAGATAGATATTAAACCGCTGTTGCCTGAGTTTTTATTACCGATATTAAATGCCATTACTTCCCCAGACACAGGTGGCTTGGTATTAAACGATTTATTGCCTATTTTGTTTTCAGTATTTATTTTAGCGGGTTTATTACTGCCGCTGTTATTAAATTTTGGCTTATTAGAACTAGTGGGTACCTTGTTTACTAAACTTATGCGGCCTTTATTTGGTGTACCGGGGCGCAGTGCGGTTGACTGTGCGGCGTCGTGGTTAGGTGATGGTAGCGTAGGTATTTTAATGACCGCACGCCAGTATGAAGAAAAACATTATACTGAGCGAGAAGCAGCCATCATTGGCACTACTTTTTCGGCGGTTTCGATTACCTTTAGCTTAGTGGTCATTGAACAAGTGGGCTTAGAAAGGTACTTTGCACCGTTTTATTTAACGGTGTGTTTAGCTGGTTTAGTCGCTGCGATTATTGTGCCGCGTTTGCCACCATTACGCTTCAAAAAAGATAGCTTTATAGATGGCACTAAACGCCCTGAACATGCTGAATCTGTACCAAGTGGCAAAACATTATTTGGTCATTCTTTAGATGTAGCATTAGCTAAAGCACATAGTTCTCCAGGGTTTAAAAGCACGTTAAAAGAAGGCTTACACAATGCTTTTGATATGGTGTTTGCAGTATTACCAGTGGTCATGGCAGTAGGTACATTTGCGTTAATAATTGCTACGTACACACCTATTTTTCAGTATTTAGGTATGCCGTTTATTCCTTTTTTAGAGTTGTTACAAATACCAGAGGCTGAGCTTGCCTCACAAACTATTATGGTTGGTTTTGCTGATATGTTTATTCCTTCAATATTAGCAGCAGGGACAATTGAAAGTGATTTAACTCGCTTTATTATTGCGGCAATGAGTGTCACGCAACTTATTTATATGTCAGAAGTGGGTGCACTTTTACTCGGTAGTAAAATACCGGTTAATATTGTTGAGTTGTTTATTATTTTTATTCTTAGAACGGTGATCACTTTACCGGTTATTGCGCTAATGGCGCACTGGTTAGTTGCTTAGCGAGTAAGTGATAAATATAAAAAAGCCCTGAAAATCAGGGCTTTTTTATTTCTGTAAGGTGTGCTTTTAGAAATAGTGGGATTAGCTTAGAGGCTATTCACTGGTAATAAATAACGCTGGATCAATTGATTGATAGGCAAATGATTTATGTTGTTTAATTTCAGCGAGTGATAAGCCTTGCAATTCATAAGGAAAAACAACCCAGTCATCGGTTTGATGGATAAAGTAGTCAGGACCTGTGTTCTCAGGTAATGACGCATTTTTCCACACCGTAGCTACACGAACGTCTGTTGGCATGTTTTTTCTTAGTCTTTTTTTCAGCTCGTTAATAGTGGCATTAACATTACTACCAGAGCGATACATATCATCAACAATAAGTAATTTATCATCAATATTTAGTTTATTCACTAAATAGGTAAGTCCATGTACACGAATAGGTTGTTGACTGTGCGCTTGCTCTTGGTAACGTTCAAAGCCAGCATAAGAAGTACGAATTGAAATATGGTCGGTTTGTACACCAAGCGTTTGTAAACACTCTTGTACATAAATACCCACAGAACTGCCACCGCGCCAAAGCCCAACGATAAACGTTGGTTTAAAGCCACTTTCCATTATTTGGGTTGCTAATTGAAAGGACTCTTCAATTAACGAGTCTTCATCTAAAAATTTTTTTTCAGGATATGTAGCCAAGAAATCACCAACTTAGTGTATTATATTGTATAATTTATCTAGCACTAAATTAGAACATAAAAGTTCTTTTGATTCAATATTTAGTCGCTTGATTTAATAGCTTGATTTTAATATTCGACTTGGGATTCACATGGCAGAAAAACTCTACTTAACAGCACAATCTTTATTAGAAGATTCTTATGAATTAGCACGTAAGGTGTTAGATAGTAACTTTAAACCGACTTTTATTGTCGCTATTTGGCGAGGTGGTGCACCTATTGGTATTGCTGTGCAAGAATTCTTAGCTGTACATGGTATTAAATCTGACCATATTGCCATTAGAACGTCTTCGTACGCAGCAAAAATAGATCAGCAACAAAAAGAAGTTAGAGTGCACAGTATTAATTACTTGGTTAATAATCTTCAATGCCACGATAAGCTATTATTGGTTGATGATGTCTTTGATACAGGGCGTTCAATTGACGCGATTATTAATGAGTTACAAAAACAAACTCGTCTTAATATGCCTGAAGATATCAGAATTGCAGTGCCTTATTACAAGCCGTCACGTAATGTAACTGACCGTGTACCAGACTATTACATTCATGAAACCAGTGCTTGGCTTAAATACCCACATTCGCTTGAAGGATTATCAGCGAGTGAAATAGCGGAACAACGTCCTCGTTTATATGAAATTATCAAAGATTTTTTACCTGCTGAAGAATAACGTTAGCGGCGGTGTATTACCTGCTCAATTATTTCATTAGTTATCGGATTAGTTAATCAAATAAGTATTAATAAAAAAGCCAATGCTATTACTAGCATTGGCTTTTTTTATTCTTTTATTTAGCGCTTATTTTGCACTGTTGTTATCGCTAAGCTGTTATTGCTCAGTGGCTTTTTCACGTCCAGGTAATAATAAGTTAAGAAACAACGCAATTAACGAGCCTGTGGTAATACCTGACGCTAAGATGACTTTTAAAAACTCAGGAAGATTAGTTAACAGTTCAGGGCGAACAGTAACTGCCATACCCGCACCAATACTAATCGCAATAATAAGACCATTACGTTTAGTGTGTTGTGTGGTTGAAAGAATATTAACACCAGCAGTAATAATCATCGCAAACATCAGTAAGCCAGCACCACCTAATACCGGTAATGGAATAATAACGATTAGTGCGCCTAATACGGGGAAAAGCCCCGCTAAAATGAGCATAACGCCAGTGATAGTGACGACATAACGACTAGCAACACCGGTTATACCAACAATACCGACGTTTTGCGAAAACGAAGAAAAAGGTGTAGTAGAAAAAACAGACGCTAACGCCGAACCAACGCCGTCTGCTAAAATACCGCGAGAGAGCTTCTTGCCGGTAAGTTTTGTTTTAGTCACGGTCGATAACGCAAAGAAGTCACCAGTAGATTCAATAATAGTCACTAGGTAAGCGATTGACATACCGATGATACCGCTGATCGGAAAGCTTAAACCAAAGTGTAACGGTGTTGGTAAAGCAACCCATGATGCTTGATGCACGGGAGCAAAATCAACTAAGCCCAATGCCGCACAAGCAGCAAAGCCAATGACCATACCCATCACTACAGCAGAGGCAGAAAAAATGCCTTTGCCAAATTGAGCAAAAGCAATCACGATAGCCAACACAGATAAACCAATTAATAAATTAGTTATTGAGGCGTAGCCTTCACTACCCACTTGTCCGCCCGCTATCCAGTCAACAGCAACAGGAATAAGCGATAAACCAACCAGGGTTACCACAGTACCGGTAACAATTGGCGGAAATAACTTACGAATGGTCGGCATAAAGAAACTACCGATAATCATCACTAAAGAAGCCACTAACGCAGAGCCTAAAATACCCGCGACGCCATGTTCAAAGCCAATAGCAATGGATACACCAACAAAAGTAAAACTTGTGCCCATTACTACGGGTAATTTAATACCAACAGGACCAACGCCACGACATTGAATAATAGTAACAACACCAGAGACTAACATAGCAGCATTAACTAACACCACCATATCTTCAGTTGAAAGACCGAGCACACCACCTACCACTAAAGGCACAGCAATAATTGCGCCTAAAGCCGCTAATAAATGTTGCGCGGCCAGTAAAATAGAGGTGCCAACAGGTGGCTTATCTTCCACTTTATACAATAATTCCATAGAACTTTACCTAACTTAATATTATCTTTTGAGTTGTCTTTTGAGCTAGCTACTGACCGGATGAACCGTGTCTTTAACTAGCTCGGTGTCACGGTATAATTAAAATAGCTCCGCCGGATGTACCGTGCAGAGCTATTAAAATTTAATGTCGATATTTTACCAAGCATGGTATTTGCTTAGCTACTTGGTAATGACGACGGATAAAAAAGTAAGTACCGTGTAACTTTACTTCTCTTTTTACTCACCTAAAGAGGTGAAGTAAAATCAGTTGCCCTGTCAAGATCGTGCCGTTTATCTTGAGGTGTAAAATAGGGTTATGTGTATATTTATATTATGAGGAACAATAACTTACAGGGTGGGTAAAGTGCCGTTTTGCCATTAATAGTTATTATTTTAAGCTAAATATCATTGATATGATCCGTTATAGCAAAAAAACAGGTCGACTATAGTCTAGACATTATGAGTAAGTCTATATTTGTCTCTGGCTTTAATTCCACATTATGGTTACTCACTGACTCAGCAATATAAGCGATATAGGTTAGCTTGTTATTGCTTCACTTTTTAACGTATAAAGCCACTATCATGTGGAAAATTATGCCTAACCACACAGTGTAAACCAAGTTAAGTGTTCTGAGAAAGCGGCATAATACAAAGTTAATGTAGACTGTTCAAACTTAATTTTAGCGTATAAGCGTTTTGATATTTACAGCAATAGTAAAACGTCTCAATAATCAGGCGTAAATCATGTAAAGAACACACGACCAATATTTGTTAATGAATATATTATTCAGTGGTTTATAAAACTATCAAAGGTTTATTAGCGCTAAAAACAATAACAAGTGTTCTATTCTCAGAGGGTATATCGATAAGTGGTTATAAGCGTAAACTTAAGTTTAAGTGATTGCAGAGCTCACTATGACGAGTAATAAGATTACCTTTTATATGTTTGAATTAATGAACATAGCTTAGGCCCAGGCTATGCTCATTAATATATAAGTAATGTTCTAGAATAAACTGACTAGTTAAGCACTTATTGGCCGCTTAATCTTTTGCCAAAAGAAATAGCATAGGCTTGAGAACGCATTTTTAATACCGGGTCAGCGCTTGGTGTAAAACCAGCGGATATTACATTAGGGTCAAAGTTAATGTTTTTACAGGCCTCGCCGCCACTGGTTTTAATAGTTACTTTGCCAAGTGCTACTTGAGGACGTTCACTTGGCCACTGCTGTGATGGGTCAATATCGCTGTCTTGGGCTTCACCTAAGCTTGCCATAATAGTAAAACTAATCGTTTCATTTTTAAGCTGTTTAGCAAAAGTATCAACTAGAAACTCAGTTGGCATCTTATCCGCCTCAGACTTTTCTAGTGTTTTCACACCTAAGCTTGGCTCAATATGCCAACGAAATTTAGTTTTCTGTCCATTGGTTTGCTCAAAGTAAAAGGTGTGTAAGCCAAAAAACTCAGTGTTAGCAAATGATGCGGCTGTTTTAGCTGTTTTATTCCATAGAGCATTCGCTTGGACACTTGGGTGCTGTTTGATATAGGCCATCGTTTTAGCAGGATCAGATTTTCCATTTTCATCAGGAATTAATGTCGATAAAAAGCCATAGAAAGTTTCTGGATCCTTACCTGCAAATACCGGGAAATTGTTACCCGTAAAAGTATGTAAAGAGCCATTAGGTAACTGAATTTGCATGCCCATACCACGAGCACCAGGCGACTTTTCATCGCTATTAGGGTTAGAGCCACCTACAGAAAAACGCATAGTTACCGGCAATTCCCCGTTTGACAGCAGCTGTGAACCGGTGAAATACTTGCTGGGCGCTGGCAAAAAAGTACCAGAGGCACACAAGCCTTTAGCGTGTGCCTTTCGATAGCCAGGATGTTGCCCACCAAGCTTGCCAAACAGTTCAATAAAATCATTTGCTTGAATAGTTTTGTCATTAGCTACTGCATTCGACGTTGTAGCAGCACCTACAATGAGTAAAAATGTGGTGATAGATGAGGTGATTAGGTTATGCTTCATTGGTATTTTTTAACCTTATTGATAAATATGTAACTTATTAACTATTAATAGAAAACTATACGAAACTCTTTAGATCTAAGATCATAATATTATCTGCAATATCAGTAAAAAGGATAATAAATAGTAGCACTTAGGTTTAATCGCTTTAATAGGTTTAATGCTTGTTGCTAAGCATGATAGCTTAAATAATGATAGCTTATACCTGTTAACTCGAGGTAGAAAAAAGTTGAGAGGCCTAATATGTTAGATCTGTCGAATTATCGCCGTTTACTGTAATCTTTATTATAGTTAAGAGTAATTCTCACACGTAACCTGCACCCTTCATTGTGAGTAACGGCTAAATTGTATTAAGGGTTAGCTCAATTAAAAAATTAATTGAACAAGTTAAATGAAAAAATAGGATTAATAACTAACGATAAATAGGAAGTATTATGACCAAGCCTTTATTTGAACGTTTAGGTGGTGAAGTTGCAGTGAATGCTGCAGTTGATATCTTTTACCGTAAGGTATTAACGGATAAGTCTATAGCGCCTTTTTTCAATACTGTTAATATGAACAATCAAATGGCCAAGCAAAAAAGATTTTTAACCATGGCATTTGGTGGACCTAACAACTATTCAGGTAACGATATGCGCAAAGTCCATGCCCCCTTGATCGCTAAAGGTTTAAATGAGTCACACTTTATTGCCGTGGTAGATCATTTAGTGGCCACATTACAAGAGTTAGATGTCGAACAAGCGTTAATTGACGAAGTCATGGTAATTGTTGCTAGCACCCACGATGACGTATTAGGTTTATAAGTCGTAGTGACTGCTACTGTCGCTCAAAATTAGCTTAGATTGACTTAATGATGGTCTCGCTTTACTTTAGAGCCCATTTAATTTTAAAATATTGAATTTATTTAATTAGGCATTAACCATTACCTCGAGATTAACAGCTGTTTTCTTAGCAGGTATTAAATACTATATATGTGCATAAAATTCATTCCGCTTACGCAAGATGACGTTAACTATTCCAATGTAATCGATCTCTACAAGGAAGCTTTTACTACCGTTAGACGAGTCCCCTCATGGCTGCTTCGCTACAAGATGCGCAAAGGTAAACCTGGTTTTAGTGTGTTGTATGAACATGATACTTGGATTGGCTTACTTTATGTTACTGAGCACAAAGATATTGTGTTCGTGCATTTTTTTGCGATAGCTCAATGTAGTCGTTCATTAGGCTATGGTAGTAAAGTCATTGATGCAATGAAAGCAAAATATGTCGACAAGCGAATAGTCCTCAATATTGAAGAACTTGAAGAAAAGCAAAAAAACTATCAACAAAGAATTAAGCGAAAAGCGTTTTATGTAAAGAATGGTTTTAGTACTTCTGGCTATGTGGTTAAAGAGCCTCAAGAACGACTTGAGATATTAATATTGGGTGGCGATATCAGTAAACAAGAAATAGAAGCACTGTATAAAAACTTTTTTAGTGGGCTGCTTGGTTTTCTTTATCGGCCTGCAATCATAAAAATAGCGTTATAGTTTTCAATCAAAGAGTAGAATCTGTATGTCTTTAGAGTTGTGGTTATCGTTAGTTGTTATTTGTATTTTAGGGGCTTTATCGCCAGGACCTTCATTAGCGCTTGTGGTGCGTAACACCATCATAGGTGGTCAAAAACCCGGGTTAGCCACCGCTATTAGTCATGGTTTTGGCGTCGGTTTATATGCTGCTATTGCCGTAACAGGTATTGGTCTTGTTATTGTGCAGTCACCGGTTATTTTTCAATTTATTCAGTATACAGGTGCCGCTTTTTTACTTTATTTAGCGTTTAATGCGCTTAAAAGTAATGGCAGTAACATTGATCTTGATGTCAAAGAAAAACACAGTAATAAGCCAATAAATGGCTGGCGTGATGGTTTTTTATTAGCCTTCCTCAACCCTAAATTAGCGATATTCTTTTTAGCCTTGTTCAGTCAATTTGTCGATGTTAATGCGAGTATAACTCACAAGTTAATCATGATTTTGACCGTTGGAGTACTTGATACGCTATGGTATTGTCTGGTGGTTTTTGGCTTATCTAGAGGTACGGTACTGGCTAAACTAAAAGCTAATAGCAGTATGGTTGATAAGATTACTGGCGTGGTATTAATATTACTGGCAGTTCGGGTGGTTGTTAATTAACCGATTTGGTGTTGGTAGTTTGTGATAATAAACACGATAAACAAGTTATAACTCACGCTAAATAAAGGCTTCATTGGTAGTAAATACTTACTACCAATGAAGCTATGATTAGAGTAATCTCATTAATTACCTGATTATTTCTACGGGTTAACATAGATTACTGAATGAACAAATTAGGTTATATAACGCCGGCTAACACGACGTGTTAGCCCGCAAAATAAGGTATAAGAAATCGTTTCACAGCACTTAGCAATTTTACTAGCTAAAATGTTATCTCCCCAAAGTTCTACCTCAAAACCAATGCAATCTTCTTGCGTAAACATTGATAAATCAACCATCATCATGTCCATAGAAACCCGACCTAATACGCGACTTTGTTTACCATTGATATATACCGGCGTACCGTTAGGGGCATGTCTAGGGTAACCATCAGCATAACCAATAGAAACAGTACCTATTTTAGTGGTTTTTTCCGCCGTCCATAAGGCGTTATAACCGACACTGTCGTTTTTGTTAATGACCCGTTGTGAGATGACTTTTGCCGTAAAGGTCATCGCAGGGATTAAGGGTTGTGCTAACACTTCATCATCAATAGGGCAGGCGCCATAAAGAATAATACCCGGGCGTACCCATTGCTCTCTACTCGTGAGCTCTTGGGTTAACTTTTCTGTTAGGGTTTTAGTTAGCGCTTTAGTTAAAACAGCAGGTGAGTTAGCAATACTAATATCGCCAGGTAAATTATTAATAGTCTCTATAAATAATACTGTTTGCTGTGCCGTGAATGATGAATTTATATCATCTGCAGATGAAAAGTGACTCATATGAACAATGTTATTTACTTGACTCATTTCGGTTAATTGATGCCAAGCCTTAGCATACTCATCAGGTAAAAAGCCTAATCGGTGCATACCTGAATCCATTTTTAACCAGACATTAATTGGCTGAGTTAGTCTTGCCTGTTGTAGTGCTTCTAGTTGCCATTGGCTATGTATTACACACCATAGATTGTTTTCACTGATGTAAGTTAACTCATCGGCAGTAAAAAAACCTTCTAGTAATAAAATAGGCGCTTGAATATCCGCATCACGCAACTCTTTTGCTTCTTCAATACAAGCAACACCAAAGGCATCTGCCACATCGGTTAATGCCTTTGCCACCTCGATAGCACCATGGCCATAGGCATTCGCCTTAACTGTTGCAATTGCTTTAGCGGGCGCAGCAAGAGATTTAGCGTATAAGTAATTTTTTTTAATGGCGGTTAATTTAATAACGGCTGTTGCTGTTCTAGCCATATATTCCTCGACTATGCGTAGCGTGCAATTGATAAGCCAGAGCCATCAATATCAGGTGTTTTACTACTAATAATATCACTCACATATTTCGCTGATCCTAACGACATAGTCCAACCTAGTGTACCGTGACCGGTATTGAGAAATAAATTATCAATCTTTGTTTTACCTAAAATAGGTGTACCGTCAGGTGTCATTGGTCTTAACCCCGTCCAAAATTCAGCCTTGGCTAAATCACCTGCGTAAGGGAATAAGTCGGCAATAGAGAACTCTATATTTTTACGACGTTTCTCTAATAAGGCCAGGTTATAAGCCGTAATTTCTGCTGTACCACCTACTCTTATGCGATCCCCTAAGCGGGTAATAGCAACTTTGTAGGTTTCATCCATTACCGTTGACTGTGGTGCGGCAGAATAGTCTTCTATTGGTAAAGTCAGTGAATAGCCTTTAATAGGATAAACAGGCACTTTGATGCCAATATCACCAAGCATATGCGTAGAGTACGATCCTAAAGCCATTAAATAAGCATCAGCAGTGAACTCACCTTTACTGGTTGAAACACTGGTTATGTCGTTACCTTGTTTAGTTAACTTATCGATACTGGTGTCCATAATAAAGGTAACGCCAAGTTTTTCACACGCTTTTGCTAATTCAGTAACAAATTTGTGACAATCACCCGTCTCATCATTGGGCAAATGAATACCACCAACAATTTTATCAATGCTATGGTGCAGTGCTGGCTCATAGGTCAAACAATCCTCAGCGGTAAGTACTTTATGGTCAACGCCACACTCGGTTAATACTTGAATATCTTTTTTAGCACTGTGTACTTGACCCTGAGTACGAAATACTTGCAAGGTGCCTAAGGTTCTATGATCATATTCAATATTAATTTCTTGTCTAAGTGCTTTTAAGCAGTCGCGGCTATATTCTGCGACTCTCATCATTCTCGATTTATTAAGGTGGTAGTCTTTGGTATTGCAGTTTGCCACCAGCTTAGTCATCCAAACTAATGTTTCAGTATCTATATCCTTAACATTAATTTTTAACGGTGCTAGCTCTTGCATTAACCACTTCATCGCTTTTACCGGAATACCTGGAGCTGCCCAAGGAGCAGAGTATCCTGGCGATATTTGCCCTGCGTTGGCAAAGCTGGTTTCATTGGCAACACTAGGTTGTCTATCAATCACAGTCACTTCATGACCCGCTTTAGCTAAATACCACGCGCTTGTTACACCTATTACACCAGAGCCTAAGACTAAAACCTTCATTTCTCACCCCAAAAACAACGCTAAATTTAAAGCGCTATAGTAGTTTATATTCACAATAATTAATGATGCTATTTCAGCGATATTTCAGAATAAAAAACTAATATTAAACAAAAGTTAGCGTTTTAATCTAAATGGCTGCATGGTCTAACCAGTTTGTAGAAGTACTCGACTAAACAAGCCTTTTTTAGTCTATCCGGCTCAAGTTGTTATTTTAGAATGCGCGGTGCTTAAAACATAGTAAATATTTAGGTGTTCTTTACTCAAATGTTATTATCAACGTCAACCGACGTTATTTAGCAAGTGACTTTGTATGACAATTCATCGATTTTATCGGACTAAAGTATTTAATACTTGCCTTTTTAGTCTGGCTATCTTATATCTATTACTTTAGATGAATGATTGATATTTTATAGACTCTTATTTTGTGGTGTGAGTTGTTGTAGGAGAAAAACTAAAAATATCTGATTTCATTTTTATTATACCCAGCATAGTAAACTTTCACTTTAAAAAATAACCATATAACAGCATAAAATGTAGTAAACATAGGTTAACTATGGTTGCTGCATTTTTTGTTTTTAAGTACGTTATAACATGTTAAGTGAGCGGTTAATTGAACTATTTGGTATAAAATGTGGTGTTGATCTTACCTATTCAGTTGGTGATTTTTCTGGCTGAAAAGAAAGGTTAGCACGAGAGATTTATTATTATATTGAGAATTCAAATGAACAAAAAACCTGAAATAATTATTTCATCATTAGATTCAGATAGGCTCTATGCCTTAATAGAGGCATTACCAGCGAATAGTTTGCCGGGGATAAGCGCGCTTGAAGAAGAACTTGACCGCGCCAAGATAGTCGATTCTAAAGATATTCCACCTACTATAGTAACAATGAACTCAACGGTAAAATTTTCTGTTGAATCATCTAAAGAAGAGTCAGAGTTAACGCTTGTTTATCCAAAAGATATGGATTCGAACAGCAATAAAATTTCAATTTTAGCGCCAGTGGGAAGTGCCTTACTTGGGCTTTCTCAAGGCGATGAAATTGAGTGGCCAAAGCCAGGTGGCGGTCTAATCAAAGTGACTATTAAAGAAGTAACCTATCAGCCTGAAAGAGCTGGCGAGTTTCATCGATAGTATTTAGCACAAATACTTACCACACCAGTGACGTTTGAATAACTCAGGTGGATAAACTAAAAAACCGATTGTTATAGCTAACAATCGGTTTTTTTATTAATTATCAATGATTATTTCTAATCAACAACCATAAGAATATTAAAAGCTACCATTACGCATCATTGCATCCATACCACCATCTACATAAATAATACTGCCGTGGACGAAAGCGGCTTGCGGTGATTGTAAAAAGCTTACCGCATCGGCAATTTCACTGGGCTGACCGTTACGTCCGATAGGGGCAATAAAATTACGTACCGCCTCACCAAAGCGAGGATCATTTTTAGATGCCTCGTGTAGTGGTGTTTCAACCGCACCTGGAGCGACGATATTAAGACGGATACCCGTGCTACCTGTTTTAACCGCTAAGCGGCGACAATGTACCGTGAGTGCATATTTAGAAGCAGCATAAGCGATGTGTGGTTGACCCAACTCATCAGCTAGAGCGCGAGCGGCTTGCTCATCATTACTAAGCATGAGATCAATCATTGGGTGTGGATCTGCAGCTTGTTGACTTGCGGCAACTGAACCGATAATGGTAATAGCGGGTTTTGTGCCTTTTTTAAGGGCAGGGCTAAGCAATTCAATGAGTTCAGTAGAACCAAAATAATTAACGGAAACCACTAAACTACTGCTCGGCGCTGTAACACCAAGCCCAGCACAACACACTAAACCATCAAGTTTACCCTGTGCTAGCGCAATCACTTGCTCTGCAGCGTTAGCACGACCTTCACTAGATGATAAGTCGGCAATAACTTCTGCCTGATGGCGGTCTATGCCAATAACGGTGTGCCCTGCTGCGCGTAATTGTTGACAAACGGCCGCGCCGATACCTGATGCTGAACCTGTAACTGCAGTGACTGACATAATAAACTCCTAGGTTTTATTCACTTAAAGAAAATTAAAAAACGTTAATACATGGTTGAAAAGTGCTTAAACTATATTGGCTTTCGCTAGCGCTTGATGAGCCTTTAGTTTACAAAGTAAGAAAACAGACATTAGCGTTGTACCACTGCTAATTAACAAGGCATAGCGTAAAGATTCAGTCCCCATTTGGTCACTCAATAATTCACTGATCACGCCTACTAGCATAGGGCCTACACCAACACCGACAAAAGTAATAATGACGGTTTGTATAGAGATGGCTAACGCTCGTTGGCTACTAGGTACAATACCGGTTAATAATGTTAGGCATGGACTGACCCACCACACCGAGAAAAAACTCGCTAAGGTACAAAATAGCATCGCAAAGGGAATACCTGAAAAAGACAATTCATCGCCTAGGCCCTTGGGCCAAAGGAAGTAAATGACAATTGATATCCAGCCAAGTATATGACCCAGTATTGGTAACCATAACACGCCTTTTCGTTTGGCAATTCTATCGGCCAGATAGCCGCTTAACAAAATACCAATGGCAGCAGCGCCGCCGCCGAAAAAACCAGCCATCATGCCTGCTTGGCTAATAGTGAGCTCATGACTACGCACTAAAAAGGTGGCGTTCCACATACCAAAAGCATTAGCACCTAAGGTGGCAATTGCACTTGAACTGACTAATAAACAATAATCTTTTCGTTTAAGTAATGTTTTTATTGAGGCGCGAAAACCTGTAGCCAGTACTGTTGGTATATTTTCAGTCGCCGAAGTGTTTGCTTCATCATACTGACCACGAGATGGCTCTGGCATAATAAAAAAAAGCACGAAGGAGATAAATAATGCAGGCGTAGAGATAATAAAAAAGGTTTGTCGCCAGCCATATTGCTCTACCCAATAAGCACCCACAGTGAGCGCTATAATAGCGGCAAAGGTAGCACCAGAAGTAAAACAACTAATGGCAAATGATCGCCGCTCAATAGGGTAGCTATCAGAGAGTAATGATAATGACGCCGAGGTTACCGGCGCTTCAGCAACAGCAATCATCATGCGCATTAGTAGTAGGGTAAAAAAGCCAGTTGCCAAGCCACTTAAGGCGGTAATGACACACCAAACAAGTGCACTAGCAGCCAGTAAGCGGGTACGATTAACCTTATCGGCTAGGCGACCTGCTAATAAGCCGGTGAAGATAAAAACAATCGCAAAACCAAGCCCGGTTAATAAACCCATCTGTGTATCAGACGCGCCAAACTCAGCTTTGATGGGTTCAATCATCACTGCCATAATTTGTCGGCCAATAAAGCTTTCAATATAGAGTAAAGTAAGCACCAACAATAAAGCATGTTGGCGCCAGTAAGATGGGGTTATGTTCAAGCGTTAGCCGCCTTTAAGGCTTTAGCCATGCTCATTGCGGTATCATCAATCATATCTTCTTGTCCTCCTACGGTTTTGAGGCGACCAAGTTCAAGTAAAATATCACGAGCAGGTACACCATATTTTTTCTCGGCCCGTTCAGCGAACAGCAAGAATGAAGAATAAACACCAGCATAACCAAGTGTTAAAGAGTTTCTATCAATACGTATAGGCTGATCCATCATAGGAATAACTAAATCTTCGGCTACATCCATTATTTTATAGAGATCTACACCGTGATTAACATCCATGCGATCAAGTACTGCGCTAAAGACTTCTAGCGGTGTATTACCTGCGCCAGCACCTAAACCAGCAGCAGAGCCATCGATACGGTTAGCGCCCATCTCTAGTGCAGCAAGCGAGTTAGAAATACTCATACCTAAGTTATGATGACCATGAAAACCAATTTCGGTGTCAGGTTTAAGTTCACTACGTAGTAATCCTATGCGCGATGATACATCATCAGGCAGCATATAACCTGCTGAATCTGTACA
The DNA here is from genome assembly GCF_005885605.1 of Colwellia ponticola. GTDB lineage: Bacteria > Pseudomonadota > Gammaproteobacteria > Enterobacterales > Alteromonadaceae > Colwellia > Colwellia ponticola. Next base: position 272,501 of record NZ_SZVP01000002.1, read on the forward strand.
GTAAATACAATTAGCTCCGTAAGACTCCATTAATTTAGCCTGCGCAACTAACTCTTCAGGGCTGATCATATGTGCCATCATCAAAAAGCCGACGGTATCTAAGCCCATTTTACGAGCGGCACTAATATGCTGCTCTGATACATCTGCTTCAGTACAATGAGTCGCAACACGAATAGTACTAACGCCATGGTCATAGGCCATTTTTAAGTGATCAACGGTACCTATACCAGGAATGAGTAACGCTGATATTTTAGCTTGTGTCATTTTAGGGACAACAGCACTTAAATACTCTTCATCGGTATGGGCAGGAAAACCATAATTAAGAGAAGAACCACCTAAACCATCACCATGGGTGACTTCAATTAATGGGATACCGGCTTGGTCGAGTCCAGTGGCGATTGACACCATTTGTTCTAGGCTAATTTGATGCTGTTTAGCATGCATACCATCACGTAATGACATATCGTGCAGGGTAACTTTTTTACCTTTTAAATTCATATTATTACTCCTTAAGAATGACTGTCAGATTGAGTGCTAGGTTGAGTGTGACCAAGCATTTGCTCGGCAAACATTTCAGCAGTACGGGCGGCAGAGGCGGTCATGATGTCAAGATTACCGGCATACTTAGGTAGGTAATCACCCAGTCCTTCTACTTCAAGAAAAATAGACACTTTACGACCGTCAAATACGGGGCCATTTTTGAGTTTATAACCAGGAACATACTTTTGAACTTCACGGATCATTTCAAGGACTGATGCGGTAATAGCCGCTTGATCTGGCTCTGTTTCCGTTAAACAATGAATAGTGTCACGCATCAGCAGTGGTGGCTCAGCAGGGTTAATGATAATAATGGCTTTGCCTTTTTTAGCGCCACCAATTTGCTCTACTGCACCTGAGGTAGTACGAGTGAATTCATCAATATTTTGGCGTGTGCCTGGACCGACTGATTTAGACGATACCGTCGCAACAATCTCGCCATACTCTACTGCTTGTACACGTGATACCGCAGCCACCATTGGGATAGTTGCCTGACCACCACATGTCACCATGTTTACGTTTTGAATATCAGCGTTAAGTTGGTTTAGGTTAACGGGAGGAACGCAAAACGGACCAATGGCCGCCGGCGTAAGATCTATCATCAAGACACCTTTAGCATTAACTTTGGCCGAGTTCTCAGCATGTACATAGGCCGATGTAGCATCAAACGCTATTTTAATTTCGTCGGCTTCAATATGAGGGATTAAACCATCAATACCCTCTGACGTGGTTTTAATGCCTAATGCTTGTGCGCGAGCTAAGCCTTCTGAATCTGGGTCGATACCGACCATCCATACTGGCTCTAGTACATTGCTGCGTTGTAGCTTATAAAGTAAATCGGTACCAATGTTACCTGACCCGATCAGAGCGCATTTTATCTTTTTCATCTTTTTTTCCTTGTGATATTGATATTATACCATTCTGCATAAAGAAGTGTTCACTTAGAATGGCATGGACGACAGTAGAACAAATAAAATTTATGCCGATATAGTCACTCTACATCAAGTAAATTTTATGACGTTATCATGGTGTCCAAGTATTCCCAAAGGGCCATTTTTAAAGGCTTATATGCATCGTTATTGATTTTGACAAGGGAACAACCCTTGCCTACAATCAATGCCTTGCCTCTAAGCCTTTAAATTCTGGCTAAGAGATCACTTTCTTATGCAGATTGGTATTAGTCACAGAAATTGACTGAGCATGTACCGAGACCTTCAATCTCCATACTAAAGTGATCGCCGCTTTTAGCATCGATTAGAGGTGCAAGAGCTCCCGATAAGATCACTTCACCTTTTTTAAACTCAATGCCATATTCTCCTAGCGTATTGGCTAGCCAAGCGACCGCTTGAGCGGGGTGACCTTGTACGGCAGAGCCAATACCGGTTACCGCGGGCTCACCATTATGATGTACGGCCATTTTGACCGTTGATAAATCAAGTGTTGTCGGGTCGGTATGCTTGTCGCCAATAACAAAAACACCACATGAAGCATTATCAGCAACAGTATCGACTATGGTGATACGCCAATCTTCAATACGAGAATCAACAATCTCAAAACAAGGGGCAACCCACTCAGTAGCGGCTAATACTTGCTCGGCGGTAACGCCTGGGCCTTGTAAATCGTGTTTAAGGCAAAAGGCGATTTCACCTTCGGCGCGCGGTTGAATTAACTGCGACTTTTGTAAACTAATGCTACTGCCATCGGGATGATGCATAGTGTTAGTTAAAAAACCAAAATCCGGTTGATGAACATTCAACATCTTCTGTACGGCTTCACTGGTAACACCAATTTTTTTACCGATAACTTTTTCGCCAGCTTGGGTGCGTAGCGCTAAGGTTTTTAATGAAATTTGATAAGCATCATCAATGGTTAACTCTGGGTAGCGAGCGATTAGCGGCGCTACCGCTAACCTTTTCTTTTGTGCATCAAAAAGCTCTTGCGCTAACTGGTTATGTAACTCACTCATTATTGTTGTTCCTGTGTTGACCAAAGGTCAGGCAAGCCTGGATCTGTTTTATGAATAAGGCGCTTGAGCATTAATTTAAGTGCCATAACGTCGCCAGCACCAAGCTCTTCAATAAGCTCTTCTTCAATGGCTTTAGCCTGAGCAATATGATGTAGCGAGGTTACTCGACCCGAGTCGGTTAACTGATAACTATCGTTATCTATTTTACTAATAAGTGCTTGGCTCTCTAAGAAGTCAATATCTTCTTCAGATAAGCTGTGGCCAGTATAATCAAGGTGAGTGTTTAATTGCTCTAGTGTTTGTTTTGGTTGAATATTCATTACGGATAGAGCAAAAAAGTGCGAATCTTCAAGTGCTTGTTGATCAAGTACTTTGCGCATACGATAAAGCATTTGAAAATGTGCACGGCCAAGTAAATAGCCTAATAAATCTTCGTTATAGCTACACTGTGGAGCTGCGGGCTCAGAAGAGAGATTAACGTCTTCCCATGGCTTGCGTGCGGTCATGGCGTATTGACCTTGCTGGAATACTAATGGTGGTAAAGGTTGTTGATCAAAACCTAATACTTCACCAATAAAAATGAGATGATCACCGCCATCGTGCGTTACCATGTTACGACATTGGAAACGCGCACTACAATCTTTGATTAATGGTGCAGAGCTAATACCATCTTCTAGGTTAATATCTTTAAATTTATCTTTACCTTTAGCGGCAAATTTATTTGATAAATCCTGTTGATGTTGAGATAGCACATGTACGTTCCAGTGCTCAGTTTTATTAAAAGCGTCTACACTGAGCGATGTTTTGGCTAAACTCCATAACACCATTGGAGGGTCGAGAGAAACAGAATTAAAACTGTTTGCGGTAAGACCAACGGGAGTGCCATCGGGGGCCGTGGCCGTGATAATAGTCACACCAGTGGTAAAGCTGCCAAGAGCTTGCCTAAATGCTTGGTTATCAAATTCTGTCTTTGCCATGTTAACTATCCTTATTTTGCTAATATATGCTCAGTATTATGATAAGGCTGTTTTTCATCATCGTCTTAATGGACTAAACCGTGTATTCTATTTTATTTTACTAGATTTTTTGGTGGTTTATCTCGGTCGTAGAGTCGTTTGCCACTCGTCCGATTGGACGAGGTAACTTATGATAAAAACAGGTAGAAAAGACTCAGTTGACAAGGTTATTAACTAAGGTATTAATAGATACGTTAGTTAAATAAGACGATTAAATAACCTTATTACATCGCTTTATTGCGCTACTTGAAGCAATAAAAATGCTAGTGCCGTTAGGCAAGCACACCATTAACTTACGAAGGATATCGCATGAATAGCAATAACTCAGACGCTATGGCAACCTTGCTTGAGCACCAGCAAATGGCGCATACACAAAACATGACCGTTAGTGCGGCGCAAAGACGAGAGAGGATTCAACAAATAATAAATCTAGTGGTTGATCACCATCAAATACTTGTTGAGGCGATAGAAGAAGATTTTGGAGGTCGCAGCCAAGGTTTTTCCATCATGAATGATGTGCTAGGTTCACTCGCTAGCCTTAAGTACACCCGAGATAATCTTGAGCCATGGCTTGAAAGTCAAACACGTGAGGTTTTTTCTCCCTATGATCAACTGGGTAGTACTGCACGCGTTGAATATCAGCCTAAAGGCAGTATTGGTATTATTGGTACTTGGAATGCACCTTTGTATACGCTACTTGCGCCGCTAGCTTGTGCGTTAGGCGCAGGTAATCGCGCGATACTTAAACCGTCTGAAGTGACGCCAAAAACTGCCGAGTTACTGCATACTTTATTTGAGCAACATATCGATCCATTACTTGTCAGTGTAGTCACTGGTGGAGCAGAAGTTGGCGCTACTTTTAGCGCATTACCATTCGATCACCTTGTTTTTACGGGGAGTACCACGGTAGGTAAACAAATTATGTCTGCAGCAGCACAAAACTTAGTGCCAGTAACATTAGAGCTTGGCGGCAAATCGCCAGTAGTGGTTAGTAACGATTGTGATTTAGTCGAAACGTGTAAACGTTTAGCAATCGCCAAAAGTAATAACGGTGGACAGGTGTGTGTGAGTCCTGACATTGTTTACTTTCCAAAAAATAAACTACAGCAAGCAGCAACATTATTATTAGAAAATTTTCGTCAATTTTTTCCTGAAGTTAGCAATAATGCAGACATTGTACCCATTGTTAATCGCCAGCATTGTCAGCGCGTTGTTAGCTTGGTTGAGCAAGCGCGTCAAGCCGGTTGCGAAGTGCTTAGTAGTCATGAGGTTGCTAGTTTATCTGCGCTAATTGATGCCGATAAGCGTTTACCACTGCAACTGATTGTCTCGCCAAGTAAAGCAGAGCGTATTATGCAGGAAGAAATTTTTGGTCCAGCACTTATTCTTTTACCTTACGATGATATTGATGACGTTATTAGTGATATTAATAGTCGAGCAAAGCCTTTAGCGCTTTATTATTTTGGTGAAGATGAAAGCGAGCTTAATCATGTGTTGGCTAACACCAGCTCTGGTGGTGTATCTGTGAATGACTGCCTACTACATGCGGCAATACATGACGCGCCATTTGGTGGTGTTGGTGCCTCAGGGATGGGACATTATCATGGTAGAGAAGGTTTTTTAGCTTTTAGTCACCAACGAACAGTCTTTGTTGCGCCCGAGCATGATCCGCGCCAAGAGTGGGGATTACTACCGCCACACCATGACCAGTTTACAGCGATGATGGCAGCGCAAGTTAACGCGGATTAACACTAATACCAACACTCACACTTAGAAAAAATAAAACACTATAAAAAAGCGAAGCAAAACATAAAAAGACCTTGTCATTGATATTAAGATGACAGGGTCTTTTTTATTTTTTAGTCTTTATTTATACCAAGTCTATTAAGTTATTTCCCACTCAGCGAGAATTAAAAGGCTTAGAGGCAAGACATTGATTGAAGAGAATGGTTATTCCCTTGTCAAAATCAATAACGCCGCATGTAAGCCTTTTAAAATGGCCCCTGGGAGCTTATTAGCAAACTGATAACAGCACAAAATTTATGAAATATAGACTCACTATACTTAACAAATTTTGCTTGTTCTAAGCTCGCTAATACAGCTCTGAGTTGGGAATAAATTTAATAGAATTGGTATTACACCGCTCGCTTTGCTCGTTCGTCAATATTATGTGCAATTATTACCGTGTCTTAATAGCGGATCCTTCCTTAGTTTGTTTGACTTTCTTAATGGCTACTCGTTCATGTGGACTATTTAGTTTTACACATGGTGTGCGACGATAAAGCCTTACAATCTTTGTTGATACTGTTTTATTTGAAGATTTTTTTGAAAAATAATCAGTGTTGGCGTTTGTAAAAGTTAGGTGTTTTCGTTTCACATTATCGTAATGAAATGTTCGTTTTTGCATAAATACAACGCCAGTTATTGACGGTATTTATGTTGGTTAATTTTCAGTAAATTAAATTTAAACAAGGACTAAAAAAGTGAATACTAATAAAAAACCACTAAATATCGCTATATCATTGGCGCTAATGAGCATGGCCAATACGGCAGTAGCAGCGCCAGATAATGACGTGCCTAAAAAAGGCTTGGAAGTCATTGAAGTGACTGCGCAAAAACGCGTACAAAATTTACAAGAGTTACCGACCGCGGTTACCGTTTTTAATGCGCAAGCACTCGATGAAAAAGGTATTACTGATGTTGAAGATCTCAGTATTTATACGCCTAATATGCAAATATCAGAAACACCCGGTGGTAGTACTGGCGCCACTATAGCTATTCGTGGATCGGTTACCATTAATCCCGCCATCACATGGGAGCCTACCACGGGTGTGTATATTGATGGTGTTTTCGTGTCAAAAAATGTCGGTGGCTTATTTGATGTCGCAGCGATAGACCGCGTTGAGGTATTGCGTGGCCCTCAAGGTACGCTTTATGGTAAGAACACCATTGGTGGAGCGTTAAATATCATTACCCGTAAACCTAGTGGTGAGTTAGGGGGGAAAGTACGTGTTGGTGCCGGTAATTATGATATGACAGATATTTATGTTACCGCTGACTCTGATCTGATTAACGACAACCTTAGTTTTAACTTTACTGGTAATAAAAAAGAACGAGATGGCTTTTACGATAACTTGTCAGTAACGTCAAAAGTGAAAGAATTTAAAGCACTTGATTCTAGCTCAATGCGTTTTGGCGCCTTGTATGAATACAGTGATAAGCTCGAGTTTTACTATACCTATGATTATAGTGATAAAGATAATAGCCCTTCAATGGGACAAGTGTATATTGCTGACCTTATGCCAGAAGATACTAAAAGCCGTCAAGACAGTGCCGCGTTAGATGGTGTTCAGTTTGATCGCTCGACAAGCTCAGGTCATTCATTAACCGTTACCTGGCAGCAAAGCGATCATTTAACCATTAAATCTATTACCGCATTACGTGAAATTGACTATGAAGATGGTAGTGATTATGACGGTTTTGACATGCTTGGCTTTCATACTATTCGCCAAGTAAAGCATGAGCAAACCTCACAAGAACTACAGTTTATTGGTGATATTGATAATGTTAATTACGTAGCAGGTTTGTTTTATTTTACCGAAGACTCCGATGTTAATAACCCCTATATATTAGGCTTTGGTACGGTAAATAATACTTATGGTGTTGAGTCAACCTCAATAGCTGCTTATGCTAATGTCGAGTATCAGCTCAATGATAAATTGACCCTAGCAGGTGGTTTACGCTGGACATCGGAAGAAAAAAAATTCTATATAGAACATCCTGATGATTACAGTTTTGCTTATTTTTTCCCTTTACCTTTTACCACCGCAGGCGATACTTGGAATAATACCTCTGCTATGGCGTCACTTAATTATGCGTTAGCAGATAATGTACAAACCTATGTTAAAGTCTCGCAAGGTTGGAAAGCAGGGGGCTTTAATGGTGAAGCACCTACGGCTGAGTTAGCGGTAAAACCGTATGAAGCTGAAGAGGTGATAGCGTATGAATGGGGTCTTAAATCGCGCTGGTTAGCACAACGTATTCAGGCTAATGTCGCTGTTTTTTACAATGACATAACCAATATGCAAATGTCTGAGTTCTTAGGGGCTTATTCAGATGTACAAAACGCCGGTGCAGCTACCGTTAAGGGGATAGAGTTTGAATTAGTGGCCGCGATAACAGACGATTTATTATTGACGTTCAATTATGGCATGCTAGACCCTAAGTATGACTCGTTTATTACTTACGATGTTTACACTGGCGCGCCAAACGATGTCACTAACAGTGCAGAGTTTCCTTATAGCCCCGATAATAAATGGTCATTAGGATTACATTATATTACTGATACCGAGTTGGGTGAATTTAGTATTAGTGGTGACTATAGTTTTGTTGATGATCACTTTGCTTATCATAATCAACCGTCAGCTGATTTTACTCGTATTGAAAACTATAACGTGTTCAATGCTCGTATATCGTTAAAAGAAATTGCCGGCACAAATTTTGATTTGTCAATTTGGGGTAAAAATATTACCGATGAAGAGTACCGTATTAATGGCGTTCCTATGGGAGATGCAACGGGTAATTTTATTGGTGGTATAAATTATTATGGCGATCCAGCAACGTATGGTGTTGAAGTAACGTACACGTTTTAGGCTTTATTTTGGGGCTTTATATCACCATAGTATGAAAAGCCCTAAAATAGCTTATGGCTTTAATTAAAGACCAGTAGTTTTTGCTATTGGTCTTTTTTTAAGTACAGCTCATTATAATTAAATAGCAGGTTTAGTCATTTATTCTACTCTTTTATTTATAAGTAAATTAATACCCCTATAATGCTCATGACTGTAGTGCTATAAGTACTGAGTAACACCATTCTATTAACTTTATTTTTTACTTAGAGCTAGCGTAGAACAAGTAAAAAAATTTATCTTCGACGTTATTGATTTTGACAAAGATGCTACACGGAGTTAGCTTATTAGATAATGTCTTACCTTTAAGCCTTTTAATGCTCGCTGAGAGCGAAATAGCTTAATAGATTTGGTATAATATATAAATTAGTTACAACAAGTAACCAAGTATCGTTTCTGTTCATTTTATTTTGAATAACGGTAAATTCGGTAAATTCGGTGATTTTGATTATTTTTATGTAACGTTATTCAATGAGATTGGCTAATGAAAGAAAAAACGATAATTTACGACAGGTTTTCATCATGTAGTAACTGCGCAGATAAAGGTAGTCTTGCTTTTGATTTTACCATGGCTTTTCAGCCGATTATCAGTAGTAAGAACAATGAGGTATATGGCTATGAGGCATTAGTCAGAGGTTTAAATAATGAGTCTGCCTTCTCGATAATATCGCAAGTAAATGATGATAATCGTTACTTATTTGATCAACTTTGTCGCGTTAAAGCAATAGCGTTAGCATCTAAGCTTAAACTTGACTCAATACTTAGCATCAACTTTCTGCCTAATGCTATATATAAGCCAGAGCGCTGCATACGTACCACCTTAGATGCTGCGCAGAAGTATAACTTTCCTGCAGAAAGGATCATGTTTGAGTTTACTGAAGTTGAAAAAATAGAGGATACTACATTTATTAAAAACATTGTTGAGTATTACAATAAAATTGGTTTTAAGACAGCAATTGATGACTTTGGCTCAGGTTACGCGGGTTTAGGCTTGTTGGCTGATTTTCAAACTAATATCGTCAAACTGGATATGGAACTTATTCGTAATATCGATCAAGATACAACTCGTCAATCAATCGTCAAAAACTGTTTAAATATATTTCATGATCTTAATATAACGCCGTTAGCAGAGGGCATTGAAACAAGAGAAGAGTTTGACTGTTTACGTGCTTTTGGTATTGACTTAATGCAAGGTTATTTATTTGCAAAACCTGGTTTTGAACGATTACCAGAGGTTAATTTTAGTGACTTTGTATAGTCAATTTTCATAGTCACTTTGGTCAGCGTTTGTTAATCACTTTACGGTGTTATTAGCTTTTTATGCTAATTGTTGCAGGACGCTGATTAGATAATGTAATACTTCTTATGTTGAATAATCAGCGAAAACAGCGCTGTATTGTATGAATAAGCATGAAAAGTTAATAAAAGCTGTAGAAAAATCCAAGCGCGCAACCACCGCTAATATTGTGGCCCTTTATTTGAGATGATAATAGGTGAACGAGTTGGGTTTTTAATAATATTACCTGTTTTAATACCTTTAATGGTACCCCAGGCGGCGATAACCCAAGCAGCGACTAGAAACATAAATAATATTAGTGCAGCCCACTCAAATACGGGTAAGCCAGTATGTAACGCTAACTGCGTCGTCCCTGTCACACAAGTTCCTACCGGGAAAGTAAAGGCCCACCAGGTTAATGCAAAAGGCATTTTTCTGCGCAGCGCACGCAATGTTAGCAACGTCGCTAAAATTGACCAGTAAAAAGCAAAGCCCCAAACAGGCACACCATATAAAATAGCCATATTATCTAAACTATTGGCAAGGGGTTGCTCAATAACGCTTAATGCAACAGTCCCTAACGCACCTACTGCTGTAATCGATTGTCCTAGAGGCCCTAGCACTATCCATAATGTTGGCACACGTGCGCCACTTGACGTACCTGAATGTGCTAATCTTCCCCAAATTAAACTAATAATAATAAACGCAGCCATTAAGCTAATACCAAACATGGCATAACAGGCATAGAGTAGTGTTTGTTGCAGTAGAAGGTCTTGCGTATGAGGAATAATCATGGCGCCTATTGTTGCTGATACCATGGGCGGAACGACAGGCATTAACCAACCACCAAAGGCCGCATCACCACGTACTTGATGATGCGTGAACAGCAAATAAGGGATCACTACGGCGGTTATTAAACCGGTAATAGTGCCGGTTAACCAAAGACTCCAGGCGATTATCATGACCGTATCTTGGCTAAAAAAATGCTGGCCAAATAATAAGGTGCCACCTGCAATAGTCAAGAGTGCCATTGGCGGGGCACCAAAAAACTGCGCCATCACAGGATCGTTAAATTGCCGTTTAATAATATGGGGCTTTACAACCGTTTGTATTACTTTTAATAACAGCATTATGATTAACATGAGTGCAGCAATAACCCAAATAATAAGGCCTACTTTATCTAAATACTGACCAATTATCGGTAAACCTGCAGCCGCGTTAGCAATAATGCCAGTGCCCATTACTGAGGCGAACCAATTGGGACCAAGCTCGGTATTTAACTCAGGTTGTTCATTTGTAGGGCTTGTTAGCACAGTACTCTCCTTTGAGCGTTCAGGCTACTTATACAACTACGCCTAGTCGCATTTATTTGCAGTAATAGTTAATTGCCATCAATAGTGTGCAGCAGTAAAATATAGTCTAGGTTATATTTTTTGTATAGAAAAATGGAGTTAAGGTATTTAATGGTAAAAAATCTACAGCAACTGAGTCAGCGCTTTTTGAGTTATCGTTTATGAGTACAATGAAGCTGACAGACCACGACATGGATACCCTCTATCAAGAGCAAGGTTACTTTGTTATTAGAAATTATTTTAATACCACTGAAATAGCCTCACTTAGACAGATTATTTTAACCTTTCATCAATTATGGAAACAAGATAACGCCGCCTTTTATCAAGAGGTTGCTTTTAACTCTTCGTTAATTACTGGCAGTGAGTATCTAGGGTACGATGATAGAATAAAGCTCTTTAACTTTATCAGTTCACCAAAAATAATGGCGGTTGTAGATGCCGTGATAAAAACGAATCCTGCTTTTATGAATACGCAATTATTTTTTAATCCAGTTAATCCAGCGCTTAAAGATTTTTGGCATAGAGATTGTCAATATGATCACGATGTTGACGTACAAAAAATGGTTATTCATGAAACGCAAGTCGTGCACTGTAGAGTGCCTTTATTTGATGAGCTAGGTATGGAGCTGGTGCCAGGTACTCATAAACGCTGGGACAGTGAAGAAGAGTTTAATGTACGCCAAGAAGAACAAGGTCGATTGAGTAATGAAAGCCTTTCAACGGGCAAGCAAATTAAGCTAGCGGCAGGCGATTTATTAGTTTTTTCGGCGGATATGATCCATCGTGGTTTATATGGCATGGATCGATTGGCATTAGATATTTTAGTGTTTGATTCGGCAGGTGATTTTGTTGATTATGTTGATGATGATTGCTTGCCCAGTGCAGCAATGCTTGAATATATAAACGATCCAAGGCTATTTGTTAATACACTCAAGTTAAAAGCACAAGCTGAACTTCATGGCATGGCGCTTAGTGAATGAGCCATTATGTGTGAACCGTTATAAGTGATCTGGTATAAGAGAACTGTCATAAGTGAACCATAGTAAGTTAACTATCGTATAGTTATAAATAACATGATATTTAATAACCTAGACTTAACTATATTAGGATTAGGTTAATAGTCATATATGCTTAATGCTCGGTTACTTATTTTAGGAAATCACTATGATTGTTGTACACCATCTCAATAATTCTCGCTCTCAACGAGTGCTTTGGGCTTTAGAAGAGCTTGGCGTACCTTATGAAATAAAACGATATGAACGTGACCTAAAAACGAACTTAGCGCCATCGAGTCTTAAAAAAGTACATCCCCTAGGTAAATTTCCAGTGATTAGCGATGGCGATATCACGATTGCAGAATCTGGCGCGATTATTGAGTACCTCTGTCAAAGCTATGGCAAAGGTAATTTTATTCCTGAGCGCAATACTGAAGGACATCGTCAGTATATTTATTGGTTACATTTCGCAGAAGGTAGCTTGATGCCGCAGCTGTTATTTAGCGTAATTTTAAACAAAATAAAAAGCAACGCATCGCCTTTTTTCATTAAGCCTATTGCTAACGCGATTGTACAAAAAGTTATGTCTGGTTACGTTGGTCCTAATATAACCACTAACTTAAACTTTATTGAAGAGCATTTGAAAAACAATGATTGGTTCGCTGGCGAGCAGTTATCAGGTGCAGATATTCAAATGAGTTTTCCGTTAGAGGCTTGGGCGTCAAAAAATTCAACTAATCAACAATATCCTAATATATTGGCTTATGTTAAGCGTTTTCAAGAGCGCGCAGCCTATCAACGAGCTTTAGATACAGGAGGGCACTATGACTATACTCTATGAAGCGTCTAGTTCAGTGCTTATTGAACGATTAAAAAAAAGTAGCTAATTAGCTGTGGTCAATTCAAAGGATAAGTTATTTAATATTGACTTTACGATATTTTATTGTTTAACTAAAAGTGTTGATAAACGGTACAATTATGAACGTTGTTGTACTTATTAGCTTTTGTAATACGTTTATTAATATGATTTGAAGGCGATCATCAAGTAGCTGTGGTTTTTTAACCAACTAATAATATACCTTTCCGGTTTGTGTATTATTGGCTTCTACATCCGGGTTTAAGTGATTAAGACCTTCTTAATTTTTTCTAAACCTGATGATTAGGAGTTACTATGCAGGTTAAATCTCGACGAATTTGGATTAAAAATCCCCTCGACTGTTTAGACACCGCTTATGCTGGCGGTATTGTTGTTCAAGATGATATTATTGTTGAACTAATACAGGCAGGCGCGCAACCATTACAAGCTGTTGATGAGGTTGTTGATGCACGCGAACACGTACTTATCCCAGGCTTAATTAACGGCCACCACCACTTTTACCAAACATTAACACGTGCTTTTCCCGCCGCGTTAAATAAAAATTTATTTCCTTGGTTACAAAGCTTGTATCCCGTGTGGGCAAGGCTTACGCCTGAAATGATAGCAACGTCTACTCAAATTGCACTTTGTGAATTGTTACTTTCGGGTTGTACTACTGCCAGTGATCATCATTATTTATTTCCTGATGGCCTAGAGCACGCTATTGATATTCAGGTAGAGCAGGCAAGAAAGCTAGGTATTCGCGTACACCTTACTCGAGGTTCAATGAGTTTAGGCGAAGATCAAGGCGGCTTACCTCCTAGAACGACCATTCAAACCGACAGTGAAATATTAGATGATAGTCAACGCCTGATTAAAACCTATCATCAATACGAAGAGGGAGCTATGACGCGTATTGCCTTAGCACCGTGCTCGCCATTTTCTGTTAGTGAAGAGTTAATGCGAGCAACGGCTGACTTAGCCCAAGATCTTGATGTTAGGTTACATACTCATTTAGCGGAAACACATGATGAAACTGATTTTTGTATAAAAATGTTTGGTGTACGCCCGGTCGACTACCTTGAACGCGTTGGTTGGTTAACTAACCGTACGTGGCTAGCGCACGGTATTCACTTTAATGATGATGAAATAGTACGTCTAGGTACAGCTAATGTAGGTATTGCTCATTGTCCATCATCAAATATGTTACTAGCGTCAGGGCAGTGTCCTACTATTGCATTACAACAAGCAGGCTGTGCGGTTGGTCTTGGTGTTGATGGCTCCGCCTCAAATGACGGTTCAAATATGATTGGTGAAGTTCGCCAAGCGTTATTACTGCAACGCTTACGTTATGGCGCTAAAGATATTACTCATCAAAAAGCCTTTGAGTGGGCAACCAAAGGCTCAGCAGGGTGTTTAGGTCGTGATGATATTGGCGAAATAGCGGTAGGTAAACAAGCTGATATTGCTTTATTTAAGCTCGATGAAATACGCTTTGCTGGCGCAGGTTCTCCCGCGGCTGCGTTGCTACTTTGCGGAGCAACTAAAGCAGATAAGGTTATGGTTGCCGGTAAATGGCGGGTGTTAGCAGGGGAAATAGTCGGGGTTGATATCAAGCAATTAATGGCGCAACAAATTAGTTTAGCGGCACAATTAGCGGGTGTGTAAGTAACGGGTACTTTACTGCCAGTATTATGGATAAAAACCACCTATTACTATAATAATAGGTGGTTTTTAGTCGTTATTTCAGCGAAGTACTAGTCAAAATAACTACTCAAGCTAAGCACCGGCTAATCCTTTTTTTGCTCCGTCACTTTTTGTATAAAGTCTTCAGCTGTCATTGGTTTACCAAATCCCCATCCCTGACCATACTTTATGCCTATTTTTAATAGCGCATCATGTTGCATAGAGTTCTCAACGCCTTCAGCAACGACATCCATCGACAGTTTTTTTGCAATTGAGACTATATGTGGTATCAAGGTCGATTTTATTGAGCCAGCTTCCATATCATTAATAAAACTTCTATCAATTTTTAAAATTTGGCACGGAATACTTGAGATCTGTTTTAAATTGGAATAACCCGTACCAAAGTCATCAATGGCAATGGTCATTCCGTTAGCGACGAGTTGCTCTAAACAATGTAAAACCTTTGACCCCGATAATGCTTCATCTTCAATAATTTCAATACAAATATTATGTTTAGTTTGCTTAATCATGTGATTAGTTAGCAATTTCAGCACATTCTCATTACCAATATCTTGAGGGTATATATTAAAATTAACTTTGAAGTTAGTGAGCGTTACGTCATTAATTTGTGTTAACGCTTTAGTGATAAGTTTGTCGGTAAAAGCCCAAGTAGCATTAAGATCTTTAATAACAGGGATAAAGGTATCTGGAAAAATATCGCCCATACTATCTTGATATCTGGCCAATACTTCACAGCCAACAATTTCACCTGTTTCGAGTATGACAATAGGCTGAAATAAGGGATAGAAACCATTTGAAGCCAAGCCTTTTTTAACTCTTTGCTTAGTAGAGCGTCTTCTTTTCCATATTTTAATTAGGGTTATGTAACTACTATAAGCCAGTAACGCAGCGGCAACGACTATCATCATCATAACTATGCTGTAGCGTTGATAATACTGTTGCTTATTAAATGTTAAGTACACACAGTGAGCAGATAGTAGGCTACAGTAGGTGTACGATTGTTCAAATAAAGAATTTTCATCGATAAGTTTTTTGTTGATAAATAAGTTTTTATCGCCTAAGACATGCAGTTGACGGTTATTTCCCATGAAAATAATTTGCCAATCAAAACTTTGCGGAAATAATTTGTAGGTATTATGGCTATCAAGGACAGCGTTGAAGTTTTTACTTTCAATAATTAATGACTTATAAAGCTCATCAAATAATAACAGTTCTTTATCAATCCAAATTTTAAAACCTGACGTTGTGGTGTAGTCAGCACCTGACTGTAATTGTGGCTCTGCTAATACTCCTAAACCTGTAGTACATATCAACATACCCTCATCTGAAATAAAGCCTACGCTTTTTATGTACGCTGATTTAAACATCGCTCTACTCATATTGAGCAACGTTGTCTCATTACAACTGTTAGGTGACTTAGCATTTAATTCGTTAAGCGTGTTAAAGGTATCGGTATATATGGACTCTATAATATCAACATGAATTAACGCGGTAGCTGCTAGCTGATTACCTATATCCTTCTTTAACCCTACTAATGAGAGATAGATAAAGGCGAGAGCAAAGAGCGTGCTTAATAGCAATGAACGTATTCTTATATTCAAATTAAAGTCCTTATTGACTAAAGCTGCCTGCGTTAACTTAACTTAACGCGGATAAGCACACTACACCTACTCGTTAATGAATACTTATAGTGATAAAATAGGAAGTACTCTTTCCGTTGCTTTTCAATAGTAGCTCAATTAAATAGTAAATCGCCCCATTAACTCTTTTAATGCGTTTGACTCTTTATGTAAACCATTACATAGCTCAGTTGATTTCATCATATTTTCTTTGGTGTGCTCTGATGAATCAGAAATCATCACTACATTTTGACTTATCTCTGAGGTTGCTGATGCTTGTTCACCAGTTGCTGTTGCTACCGTGGCGTTGATTTCTGTTAAAGCAACAATTTCTTTTGCAATATCGTCTAAGGTCAGTCCCGTTTGTTTTAAACGCTCGGCATTTTCAAGGGTATTTTTACTGCCTAGTTCAATAGCATCGACAGTCGTTGATGCTTTGGCGTTAAGTGACGCTATCATGTCATTTATTTGCTCTGTTGACTCAGCGGTTCTTTTCGCTAGTGTTCTTACTTCATCGGCAACCACAGCAAAGCCACGACCTTGCTCACCAGCTCTGGCCGCTTCAATAGCGGCGTTTAACGCCAATAAGTTGGTTTGTTCAGAAATACCTTTAATTACATCTAAAACATGTGAAATGGACTTTATCTCGCTTGACAGTTCAATCACTGAATTAACCGATGATGCCATAGACGCTTCAAGCTGCCCCATTTGTACTATGGTGTTATTAACAAATTTTGAGCCTTCTAATGTTTTACTTTCGGTAGACAAGGCAATATCAGAAGCGCCAGAAGCACTATTGGAAATATCTTGCACTGTCGCTTCCATTTCAGTAACCGCCGCTGCCACTGTTTGCGTACTCGATGATTGTATTTCTGCTAATGTCGTTGCCTCTTGCACCTGTGTTTGCACTAAGTCGGAGAGTTCTTTAACGTGTATGGCAGAAACAGAAACTTGTTTGAACATATCGTGAAGCTGCTCTAAAAATAAGTTGAACTTATTGGCTAGCGCGCCTATTTCATTGTTTTCAGTAACGGGTAATCTTGCTGTTAAATCACCATCTTTTTCAGTTAACGCACTCACAGCATCGGTTATTTGTTCTATGGGTCTGAAAATTTGTGTGGCTAGTAGGCGAACCAAAGCAAAACCTATGATGGCAATGACAAGACCTACTATGATGTTTTTATTGATGGCGTCATTTAAAGGACCGTATAATTGTTCATGGGGGATTTCAGCAACTAAATGCCAGTCTAGCGAAAGTAGCGGGGTACTTGAAATAATATAGCTTTCATTATTTACTTCACTTACAGCGATTTGGCCATTTTTTATAGCAGATAAGTCTATCGAGGTGCCGATTTTAGCTTGCTCACTGTGTAGCATTATTTCGCCAGTATTTGAGACTAAATAAACAATACCTGACTGACCAATTCTATAGTTTTTTACTAAATTAACCATAGACTCTAATGACCGAGCGATACCGGCAATAGCGGCTCTTTTACCATCAACTTCTAAGGCATAGTTGATAAATATCGCTGTTTCATTTGTGCTGTCGTCAATACCAAAATTTAATTCATAGCTCTTGTTTGAATTTAAAAAGTTATAAAACCACTGATCATTTTGACTATTTATTTTACGAATAACGCCTTCGTCGGTGTAATAGTTAAGCGACTCTTTAGACACGATAAAAGTACGAATAGCTTCATTATCTTTTTTAATGGTCGCTAAATAATCAATAAATGCTTGTTGTTGCTCTTCAGGTTCACTTTCTTTTATCCAACGCTCGACAAAAGAGTTTTGCGCAATGTCCTTAGAAACGATTAGCGGGGTCGATAATTCTAATTCAATCGCATTTCTTACTTCATTTAAGGAGGAGGGTAAGTCGTTCTTTTTTAGTTTTTCTTCAGTATGAGATTCAATACTATTAGAAAATAATAATGTTGAAATGGTCAGAGGTAATACTATTGCAAGAATTAAACTTATATAGACTTTACTTTTTAGTAACACAGGTGTTCTCCTAACTTATACGCTAATACTGAGCAGTAGTATTTAGCTGTATTATCATCATGGGTCAGATGACACTTTTATTTATTATCATTGCCATAGCGTTTTTATAAAGGTCACTCAATTTGTAACTTGATGTAACCTTAGCTTTTTTATAAAAGTTAGCAAAGACATATTTGATCAAATCTAGGAGAATTACCGATTAAAACTTATAAAATAGCGTGTTGTTTACACTTGTTGATAGCATTAGATGCCAGTCGTTAGATAAATTATCTATATTAAATTATCTATATTAAATTACTATATAACGTTAAAGTGCTATATAGAGCAAAACGAGTTCATCATAATATTTGAAAATTCACTTCAAAGTAATGCTTTAAAATTACTGTTAAGTATTACTTTGAAAAGTTATGATTGATAATAATAAGACAGTTTTTCAAATACATAGAAAGCATTTGGATTGATGTTATTAATATTAATCTTGACTCCAAGATATTCTAGGAATATCTTGGAGTCAAGATATTCCTAGAATAATTCAGTTCTATTCTACTTAAAAACTACCTAAATAAGAGTTATACCATCATGAATGATTACAACCTTTCAGGCCATTTATATATTCCCCATTCAGGCCCTTCTTTACTTGAAACGCCGCTGTTAAATAAAGGTAGTGCATTTACTGAAGAAGAGCGAAAGGATTTTAATTTACTGGGTTTATTGCCACCGCGTTATGAAACCATCAGTGAACAGGTAGAGCGAGCTTATTTACAATACCAAAGTTTTGAAGAACCAATAAACAAGCATATTTATTTACGGGCTATTCAAGATAATAATGAAACCTTGTTTTTTAGTTTATTACAAACTCACATTGAAGAAATGTTACCTATTATTTATACGCCCACGGTGGGTGATGCTTGTGAAAATTTCTCTGATATTTACCGCTCTTCTCGAGGTTTATTCATTAGTTATGAAGACCGCCATATGATTGATGATATTTTACGTAATGCAACGAAAGGCAACGTAAAAGTCATTGTGGTAACAGATGGTGAACGTGTATTAGGACTTGGCGACCAAGGCATTGGTGGTATGAGTATTCCAATCGGTAAACTTTCACTGTATACCGCTTGTGGTGGTATTAGCCCAGCTTATACTTTACCGGTGATGTTAGATGTTGGTACTAACAATAAAAAGCTCCAAAACGATCCTATGTATATGGGGGCTAAACACCCGCGTATTGGCCAAAAAGAATACGATGAGTTTTTAGAGCTGTTTGTTCAGGCGACTAAACGCCGTTGGCCTGAAATTATGCTCCAATTTGAAGATTTTGCTCAACCTAATGCGACGCCATTGCTTAATAAATATCGTGAAGAAATATGTTGCTTTAATGATGATATTCAAGGTACTGCAGCGGTTACGCTAGGTACAATATTAGCCGCGTGTCGTACCCGAGGTACCAAGTTATCGACGATGAATGTTGTCTTTGTCGGTAGTGGCTCAGCAGGGTGTGGTATTGCCGAAATGCTAATCCAACAAATGCGCTTTGAAGGGCTTAGTGATACACAAGCGCGTCAGCATATCTTTATGGTAGACAGGTATGGCTTACTCACCGAAGGTATGCAAGACTTACGTGATTTTCAATGTGCATTGACACAGCCGTTAACATCTATTTCAGATTGGCAATATAGTAGTGAATTTGCCACGTTAAACGACGTTATTAACAATGCTAAACCGGATGTGTTAATTGGCGTGTCTGGTCAAGCCGGACTTTTTAGTGAAGAAATAGTACGTAGTATGAAAAAGCATTGTGCTCTACCTATTATCTTTCCGTTGAGTAATCCGTCAAAACAAGTTGAAGCCACGCCTAGTGACATTATTAAATGGACTAATGGTGAGGTTGTTATTGCCACTGGCAGCCCGTTTGAACCAGTACAGCATAATGGCAAAAGTATTCATATTGCCCAGTGTAATAATAGTTATATTTTTCCTGGTATTGGTCTGGGTGTTATCGCCTGTAAAGCTCGAATTATTAATGATGATATGTTAATGGCGGCGAGTAACGCTTTAGCTGATGCCTCTCCACAAGCAAGGCAAGCTGATGCTGAATTACTACCGCCAATGACAGAATTAAGTAAGCTGAGTCGAGATATTGCTTTTGCTGTTGCTAAAGTGGCCATTGAGCAAGGATTAGCTTTACCGATATCAGATGATGCCTTACGGGCGCAAATTGATGCGAATTTCTGGCAGCCTAGCTATCGCTCTTATAAACGAGTATCAGTATAATTTTTCTTTAATGCAGACAGTATTAAAGCTATATACTGTCAGGTACGTTTAGCGCTAAGTGGTTAAAATATTGGTTAAACAAGTAGTTAACCTATTCTATGTAGTTAGGAATGTAATGAAAGATAAGCCAAAAGCTGACAAAAAACAAAAAAAGATCAGTGATAAAGAAATATACCAAGAAATCTTTGATGCTATTTTATCGTTTCGTCTGCGGCCAGGTACGCGCTTAACAGAAGAAAATTTATCAAAAATTTTTAACGTAGGGCGTACTACTATTCGTAGTGCTTTATTGCGACTATCACAAGATCACATCATTGAAATCAGACCTAATAAAGGAGCCTTTATTGCCAGTCCCGGCATTAAACAAGCGAAAGATATTTTGGCGGCTAGAAAAATTATTGAAGTTGCTATCGTTAAAGATGTCATTAAGCATGCCACAGAAAGTGATTATCAATTACTACGTCAAATAGTAAAGTCAGAGCAAGATAATATTGATGATGAACATATGGTTGAAGGACTACAATTAGGTGGCGATTTTCATTTAATGTTGGCAAAAATATCGCAAAACACCACTTTAGAGCGCATTGTTACCGCGCTGGTACCGCAAACCTCTTTAGTGATTGTGCTTTATGAAAATCCTGATGCACCCAAGTGTTCACATTGTGAGCACTTTGATCTCATTGATGTTATGCAAGCTGGGAAAGTAGATAAGGCTATAGCATTGATGCATGAACACATTCAAGGCATTGAAACGCGCTTAAAGTTAGATGACAAAGAGGTCAACAGTGATCTCATCGATATATTTAAAAGGCGCTAGTTCAAGGTGTTAGTTAACACAACACCTAATTGACGATAAGTAGGTGAATTTAGGTAGATGGATTGATGTATGACAAAAATTAAAATTACTAATGATGCGTTAATTAGCTCACAGCAAAAAACACGGTTACTTAATAAAGATAGAATATTAACAGCGGCCGGAGAAGAATTTAAAAAATATGGTTTCAATGGCTCTTCTATTGCGAGAATTGCTGAAAAAGCCATGTTGCCAAGAAGCAATATCCACTATTACTATACTAATAAGCTGGCACTTTACGGAGCCGTGCTAACTAATATTATACAATTATGGAATCAAGCGTTTGCTGATATTAAGTCAACGGATGATCCAGCCGAGGCGATTGCCAACTATATAGATGCCAAACTTGATTACTCTCGAACTAACCCAACGGCTTCTATTATATTTGCTAGTGAAATTTTACATGGGGCGCCTTACTTAAGTCGTTATTTACAAACAGACTTTAAACAGTGGATTGCTGAAAAAGCCAAGGTGATTAACGAATGGCAAGCACAAGGTAAGATAGACAACATATCAGCCTATCATTTATTGTTTACTATTTGGGGGGCAACGCAACATTACGCTAATTTTTCAGTAGAGATTGAAGCGGCTTTAGAGCGACCGCTCAATAAACAAGATTTTGATGAAGCGAAGACCACGATAAAGCATATTATTTTAAAAGGTTGTGGTATGTCATTAACCCCTTAGCCTTAATAATTATTACTGTAGCGTATAAATAATAGTGAAAAAATATTTTCTATAAGCCTTTACTGGTTTTTACTAAGCTTTAGTTTCTTATACTTTGGTCGTATACGTTAATCCCCGTCAACTTCTTTACCACAAAATTTAGCCTCGAAAGTTCAACAGCTCCTAAAATAATTTTCATTTTTTAGTCACCTTCAAGGCACTCTCCGCGCTCTATTAAAAGACTTTTATTGTATTTTATAAAATACTACCGTAATTGTTTTTACGCCCTTAATATGCGCTTTTGAGCTCTTACAGTGATATTTTACCTTGTTAACCCCTTATTTATATTTAAAAAAACTTCATAGCATTCACTTTTTTTTAATACATAGTCACGGTATTTAGCGTTTAATTTAACCTGTCTATACCGCCTGATTATTGTTAACAATATTGTTGACAATGTGTTTTTTGTTGCATATGCTAAGTTAGCTTTTTTAAGGAATAACCATGTTTTTAACGCTATATCTGAAGATATAGCGCCAGTAAATTTTTAAGAGTAACTCCTTTAACATTGCAGTTTAGTAAAGTCGTTAATTTATCTGTAGATAAGACACTCTTTGTACAACGACAATAAAGTATTGAACAAGGTCGCTTTTCTTAAAGGCCACGTCAATTAGCACTCTTAGGGAGGGGGCTGATTAGATAACCAAACGTTACCTTGATTATTTAAGTGAATTTTCTAAGTAATAAGGTTAAGGCACACGCTGTAATAAAATAGTATTTGGCAGTTGTGCACAAAGTAAGGCCCATGAAAATATCGATGATATTATTGGTGAGTGTGAAAGTTTAAGGAAAGTGTATTTTGACTAGGACAGTCAAAGTTAATTTACTCACTTGTTATTATATAAAATAACTGATAATAAATAACGGTGAGTAACGATTAACAGTAAACGGTTAATAATAAATAAAATAAAAATACAAAATAATTATAACAACACAACATAAGAGAGAACATATAATGAAAAAAACAATTACTGCTATAACCGCAGCCTCAACTTTGCTAATGGGTTTAACAGCTGTAGGTCAAACTGCTCATGCCGCTACCTTTAGCTCTACTAAAGTTGAAGTATTATATGGTCAAAACTATGCGCGTGGCTTTAACGGCGCAGATAAAGATGAAGCTATTTTTACCATTGCCAATGCTACAGGTTTTACTTGGGGTGATAGCTACTTTTTCGCTGATGTTACCGGTATTAACGATGATGAAAACACTGGTGGTACTCACTTAGAGTTCAGCACTCGTTACAATGTTTGGAAAGCTGCCGATGGCGGCATCGTCAAAGGCGCTTATGGTATTGCACAAGCCGATATCACTTCTAATAAGTTTGTAAGTAAAATAGTACCTATGGGTGGTGCCAGTTTAGACTGGGCTGTACCAGGCTTTAAATTTTTCAAAACACATCTACAATATCGTGATGATCCAACATTAGATGGTAGCTCTGTACAATTTAACCTAGTGTGGAACAGCTCATTTAAACTAGGTGAAGAAGATTTCTCTTTCGAAGGTTTCGCTGACTGGACTTCAGGTGAAGGAACAGGAAATAAAGCAAACTTCCTGATGCAACCACAATTGTTATGGCATGTTAATAAAAGTGTGGCAGTAGGTATTGAGTATCAATACTGGAAAAACCGTCTAGGTATTGATGGTCGTGATGAATCAGTGCCACAAATCATGGCACGTTGGACTTTTTAATAATCCATTCATCTAACCTAGGAGATTTAAATGTCTAACTTATCTGTGGGTACGCCCGAGCAGTGCAAAGATCCAGACTATATGCCACCGTTGGGTATAGCGATACCTCTTGGCATTCAACACGTTTTAGCTATGTTTGTAGCTAACATAACCCCTGCTATTATTATTGCCGGTGCAGCTGGCTTTGGCTTTGGTTCTAATTCACCAGACTTCCCAATGATGCTATACATGATGCAAATGTGTATGTTATTGGCTGGTGCAACAACTTTGTTACAAACGATAGGCGTAGGTTCAATCGGATCACGTTTACCCATAGTACAGGGCACAAGTTTCGCGTTCATCCCAATTTTAATTCCATTAGTTGCTGGTAAAGGCGTTGAAGGAATGGCTGCTGTTACCGGTGGTATACTAGTGGGTGGTTTGTTCCAAGCGGCTTTGGGTCCATTAGTTGGTCGTTTACGTTTTGCTTTACCCCCGTTAGTAACTGGGTTGATTGTAACCATGATCGGTCTGTCGTTATTAAAAGTAGGTATTCAATACGCCGCTGGTGGCGTACCTGCTATCGGTACTGAAGAATATGGTTCGTTACAAAACTGGGGTGTCGCTTTTGTGGTTATATTGGTTACCCTTGGCTTGAAATTTTTCACTAAAGGCTTCTTATCAGTATCGTCTATCTTACTAGGTTTAATGGCCGGTTATGCCGTCGCTTACGGCTTAGGTATGGTTAACTTTGATAACGTAGGTCGAGCTGCTGTTTTTGCTGCACCTGAAGTGTTTCCTTTTGGCATAGAGTTCACTGTTGCTGCGGTACTTGGTATTACGTTAATGTCGTTTATCTCCGCTATTGAAACCGTTGGTGATGTATCAGGTGTAACTAAAGGTGGTGCAGATAGAGAAGCAACCGATACTGAAATTAAAGGCGCAACTTACGCTGATGGTTTAGGTTCATCTTTCTCAGCAATCTTTGGTGGTTTACCTAACACTTCGTTTTCACAAAACGTTGGCTTAATTGCCATGACTCGAGTGATGAGTCGCCATGTAGCGACTATTGGTGCGATATTCCTAATCGTATGTGGATTTATTCCTAAAGTCGGTGCGGTTATTTCAACGATTCCAATTGAAGTATTAGGCGGTGGTGTTATTTTAATGTTTGGTATGGTGGCGTCTTCTGGTGTGAAAATGCTAGCTGATGTTAATTGGACCAGTCGTAATATGGTTATCTTTGCGATATCGCTTTCATTAGGCTTTGGCTTAATGCTTGAACCAGGCGCTTTACAGCATATGCCGAGTACTGCGAAAGCATTGATTGGCTCAGGTTTATTACCTGCTGCGTTCTTGGCAATTATCCTTAACTTGATAGTGCCGGACGAAGAAGACTAACTAAAAATATAATCAGTTTAGCGATAACTAGTTCAGCATAATGAGCTAGTTATCGCTTCATCAGTTGCCTATAACCAGTATAAATTAAGATTCAGAAAATACTGCTTTTTGACCGCAATGGTTAATGAGCATACTCATTTTAGAGTAGTCAAATAGACTAATTCAGTTAACTATAGCTTCTTGCCAACTTACATCACAGTATAAAGCACAAGTCGTACTACTCTTACTTAGTAAGTAGTTACTATTAACTGTGTTTGAAATATGAGTGAAATTATATTTTAGTGTTTGGTATTTATCATTCACGTCCAGAGTAACCTTTACTCACCCGTTTTAAATTTAACAGAAAGGAAGAGCATGAAACCGCTTAAACTAGTTGCACAGCCCTTAACTAAAGAGGCATTTACCCAGTTTGGTGATGTAATAGAAGTCGACAACGCCACGCATTTTAGTATTAATGAAGGTGGTGTAGAAAGATATCACGACTTAGCTGACGTACAGATTGATGTAGAGTCAGGTGGCAAAGCGATTATTAGCTATTTTAAAATTAATGAAGCAAAAACATTCCCGCATAGCTTCAATTTAATTGAGCGACACCCTAAAGCTAGCCAAGCATTCATTCCTATGTTTGATGCGCCTGTTGTTATTGTGGTTGCCCCTAAAGGTGAAACTGTTACTGGTGCTGATTTAAAAGCATTCGTTACTAACGGCAAGCAAGGTTTTAACTTCCATACTGGCGTATGGCATATGCCACTAGTATCAGAAGTAAAAGACCGTCTATTTGTCGTTGTCGATAGATCAGGCCCGGGTGATAACTGTGATGAATATATTATTGAAAACGAAACTATTGAGTTGATACTACCATGAGCAAAGTAAACATGAATGATTACCCTAGAGATATGAAAGGCTATGGCCAAGAAACGCCAAAAGTAACTTGGCCTAACAAAGCAAAAGTAGCCGTTCAATTTGTTATTAACTATGAAGAAGGTGCAGAAAACTGCATTCTACATGGTGATGCAGCGTCTGAAACTTTCTTATCAGAAATAATAGGTGCACAACCTTTTGTTAATGAACGCCATATGAACATGGAGTCTTTCTATGAATTTGGTAGTAGAGCTGGCTTTTGGCGTTTACATAAACTGTTTACTGATCGCGACTTACCCGTAACAGTATTTGGCGTAGCTATGGCAATGCAACGTAACCCAGAAGCCGTTAACGCTATGTTAAAAGCTGATTGGGAAATTGCTAGTCACGGTTACCGTTGGATTGATTACCAAAAAGTATCTATTGAAACAGAACGTGAGCATTTAAAAAAGGCTATTGCTATTCATGAAGAAATGACCGGTGAAAAGCCTAAAGGCTGGTACCTTGGTCGCATGAGTGAAAATACTCGTCAACTTGTTATTGACGAAGGCTCTTTTTTATATGATGCAGATAGCTATGCTGATGACTTACCTTACTATGTTGAAGGTAATGAAAAACCACATTTAATTGTGCCTTACACGCTTGATATTAATGACATGCGTTTTGCAAGCCCACAAGGCTTTAACTCAGGTGATCAATTCTTTAGCTACTTAAAAGACTCTTTTGATACCTTATATGCTGAAGGTGCAGATGCGCCTAAAATGATGTCTATTGGTTTACATTGTCGCATTATTGGCCGCCCAGGTCGTTTTGCAAGCTTAGTTAGATTCCTTGACTACATTGAGCAATTTGATGATGTTTGGGTATGTAGAAGACAAGATATTGCTGAACATTGGTTAAAGCATCACAAACCAAGTTAATAGCCGGATAGCTGTTAATAAAAAGGCTTAAATACTATGTTTATCTATTATTTAAGCCGCTATGTTTCAATGGAGTGAATACCGTAATAACGATGTTAAACCGGTATTGATTTAGTGCTAAGGCATTTTCTTTACTATGAACTTGCTCTACAAAGATCATTTGTTGGTAACTAGGGTTTAACATACGTTATATTTTATCGAAAATTACTGTCGTTATGTTTTTGTAGTTTTCGATAAATTTTATATCGCAACAGCATTTTTAGTTAACCGGTATTATAGTTTAACTACCTCCATGTGAAAGAGTAGCAATATATGTCATTTAATATCTTACGAAAATTACAGCTAATGGCACTAGCCATTATGATTTTGTTTACAGTAGTTATTTTAATTATTCGTGCCAATAGCAATGTGATCGCTAATGACTTTGATGTTTTCTATAAAAAAAATTACCAAGTATCTTTGCAGTTTGAGCGTGTAAAAGAAGTACAGCTTGATACAATGCTTAATATTAGAGGACTGCAGATAAGTTATTTGCTTTCACTTAATGATCAAACCCAAGACTACCTAACAGCCATTAAAAATAATGAGCAGTTAACACCCCAATTACTTGAAATTATGGCTGAACACTTTTCTGGTCAGTCAGATGAATTAAATAAATTAAAACGCCTTAGCTTAGATTTTCAAAATAAAGCCGCTCAGTTTGTTTCAGCAATGAGCAATGCGCCAGATAACAAAGCGCCATTTCCCGTCTATAAAGCTTTTACCATCTCTTATGATGACTTAAGTTTATTTCTAAGTGAGTTTAAAGAACAAGTCAGTGCTTCTGCTGAGAACACACGCGAATCAATTGTTAGTAATATTAATTACAGTACCCTGGTATTTTATATTGGTATTATCATTGCGGTGATTGTTTCACTGCTGTTAAGCTTCCTTATCGCCAAAAGAATAAGTACCGGTATCCGTAATGTTCGAGATACCGCGGGAAAAATGGCTGAGGGTTCTTTGCTAGAAAAAGCGACGGTTAACAGTAACGATGAAGTATTAGAGCTAAGTGATGCCCTTAACCATACCATCGATAGTATTAAAGAAACGATTATTGCTATTAGTGAGTCTGGTCATTTAGTTAATAAAAACAGCAATGATATTATTGGCTTAAACGAAGACATGTCAGAAAGTACTGACGCTATCACTGACAATACTAACTTAGTGGCAACTGCCATTGAAGAAATGTCGTTAACTAGTGATAGTATTGCTAAAAGTACGACAGAATCGGCAAGCTTCACCTCAGAAATTCAAGCCCTAACCGCGCAGGGTTTAGAGTCTTCGAACCAATCCGTCCAAGAGATTAACTCATTAATCAATTCTCTAAATGTTTCTGCCAATGTAGTAGAGCAACTTAAATCTGAGACCTCTAATATTGAACAAATCCTTGACGTGATTCGAGGTATTTCTGAGCAAACTAACTTACTGGCCTTAAATGCAGCTATTGAAGCGGCCAGAGCAGGCGAACAAGGTCGTGGTTTTGCTGTTGTTGCTGATGAAGTGAGAGGTTTAGCACAGCGCTCACAAGTATCAGTTAATGAAATTGAAAGCTTACTAGGTAACCTAACGCAAGCGGGTGATGAAGCGGTTAAGAAAATGTTTGAAAGCTCAGATACTGCCAAATCACTACAAGAAAAAGTAGCCCAAAGTAATAACTTAGTTGAAGAGATACAAGTTAAAATCGATCTCGTTAATGAACAATCCCATCAAATTGCAACTGCCGCCGAAGAGCAAAGTGTTGTGGTATTAGAAATTAGTACAAATATGCATAATATCAAAACATTAGTTGAAGGTAACGTTATGTTAGTTAATCAATCAAAGGAGAAAAGTTGTGAAATGAACCAAGCAAGTCAGCAAGTGCAAGACAAAGTTAACTATTTTAAATACTAAGAAAAAGCTTACTTTGCTTGTCCAAAAGTAATTATCTTAGGTAATAAAAGGCCTGAAGATAGACTCACTCGCAGCTTAACTTATTGTTGGGCTATTGAAGTTAAATTCGTTGTTTCTAACCAATATAATTATAATAAATAAATAAATAAAGTCAGGATAATTTTTTAATGAAAAGCACTAATACCAGCAAGTCTGTATTCGACTTCTACGGCAAACCATCATTCTTAAAGGCTTTGCCTTTGTCTCTACAGCATATACTAGCAATGATTATGGGTACTGTTACGGTACCAATTATTGTCATTGGCACCGTAGATGGTTCACTAGCAGAAAAAATGGCCTTAATTCAAATTGCACTTGTCGCCTCAGCATTATCAACGTTATTACAACTTTACACTATAGGTAAATTAGGGGCTAAATTACCCGCCATATTCGGCGTAGGTTTTGCTTATGTACCTACACTTACCGCTATTGGCGCTCAATACGGGCTAAGTGGTATTCTTGGCGCACAATTAATCGGTGGCATTGTCATGATGATTGTAGGGCTGTTTATCAAACGTATTCGTTATTTATTTCCACCCGTTGTTGCCGGTACTGTGGTTCTGGTCATTGGTCTTTCGCTTTATGATATTGCCGTAAATTACATGGCTGGTGGCGTTGGTAGCCCTAACTTAGGTTCAATGGAAAACTGGGCCGTTTCTCTTGTGACCTTACTCGTTGTTTTGTTAGTGTCACAATTTGCTACTGGCTTTTTAAAATTAGCCTCAATCATTTGTGGTATCGGCGCTGGTTACTTACTTTCTATGTACTTTGGTATGGTTGACTTTAGCCCTGTCGGTGCGGCGCCTTGGTTTAGTACACCAACATTTTTAGAATACGGTTTAGAGTTTCATGCCGCTGCCATTATTTCTATGGTCATTATTTGTGTGATCAACTCAGTACAAACTATTGGTGATTTATCAGCGACTACCGTTGGTGGTATGGATCGCGAGTTAAGCGATAAAGAATTATTTGGTGGTTTACTAGGTAATGGTCTATGTACTGCGACAAGTTCATTATTTGGTGGTTTACCAACATCGTCTTATAGCCAAAATGTCGGTATTGTTGCAATGACTAAAGTCATTAGTCGTTATGTACTTGCCTTAGCTGCTATCTTTATGCTGATTGCGGGTTTCATTCCAAAATTTGGCGCAATCATGACAACAATACCATTCCCGGTATTAGGTGGAGCAACGATTATCGTTTTCGGTATGATCACTATGACGGGTGTGCAGTTAATTACCAAAGACGAAATGTCATCACGTAATGTGACTATCGTAAGTTTATCTCTTGCGTTAAGTATGGGTATTTATGCGGTGCCAGATTCTATTGCACAATTACCAGACGTACTTAACCTTGTTATTGGTGGTTCTCCTATTGTTGTTGCTACTTTTATCTCTTTTACCTTGAATTTATTGCTACCAAAGAAAACTTTGGCAGACGAAGAGCACGAGCGTCGTCAAACTGAAATTCAAATGAACGAAGCGTAATAGATAGTCTAATAGCTTAATGATAAAGGGGGGATATCCCCCCTAGTTAAGTATTATCTACTGATAGTACGTAAATGATACAAGCCGTTAAATAAAACAACATGAGAGCGCTATTTTTGATCTAGCGCATCGTTTACCGCGTTAAAGGCGCTTATCATAGCGGCACAAGTTTATGATAACGCTACATAAGTAAATAATAATAATAAACAACATATTGAAACAATCTCAATGTGTGTAAATAAAGAGAATTAATTATAATGAATCTAAATATATTAATGCCAATAGATGGTACAGACGACTGTAAAAAAACACTACAAGTATTAAAAAACATGTATAACCCTGAAACGACTCAGGTGACACTAATGTATGTTAATACAACGCTACTTTACGCGGGTGCGGATTTAAGTGAAGATAAAATAAGACGTTCAAAATTAAAGAGTCAAGGTATGTTAGATGATGCCGCTGAATTTATTGCTGAGTTTAAACCGACAGAATTTTACACTGTAGGTTATGCTTGCGAACAAATTTTGAAAAAATCAAAAGAGAATTTTGACTTGATCATTATGTCTAAAAGAGGGCAAAGTGCATTGAACCGTATTCTTCTTGGCTCGGTAACATCGAAAGTTGTTCATAACTCTGCAGTGAGCGTACTAGTGGTACCTCGTTAGTTAACGCTGTTGTAGTGTCTACTGTAACTTAACACAGAGATAAGCAGACACCACTAAGCTAACGATGCTTAGCTATAAAATAAAAAACACCGGCAGTTAGCCGGTGTTTTTGTTTGTGCTGGTTAATACAGCTCTGAGTTGAAAATATAAATGACGATCGGATAGTTCGATCTTCGTCATACAGACCCTGAAATAAATTTAGGGTGACGGTGTTAGTCGCCCTTTAGGTCGATGCTTGTCTCGACACATTATATTTTTTCTGGAACAATGTTTTTAGTGGTAGCATTAGGTAAAAACAGCGCGATGATTACCATGCTTAAACTTAATAAGGTTAAAAAAGTAAATGGCCAGGCAAAGCTTTGTGTTATATCACGACCGATACCAATAAGTGATGGCATGATCCCACCTAATAGATAGCCAAAAAATGACATCATTGACGAAAGTTGCGAAGCCGCGTGTGGTGAGTCAGTCTCTAAAACGGGCAGGGCTAGTGCCAGTGCAAAAGTACCTGAGGTTGTTATGCCTAAGAGTGGCAGCACGATAAGAGGGTACCATTGCGGTGACCAAGTAAGACTTAATAACAGCAAGGTAGAGCTCATGGTTACACCAGCGATTAACTTTCTTCTATCGGCCACACGTGTTGATAGTAACGGGATAACTAAAGCACCTATCATTCCTGAGCCCATAAAAGCGCCAGCAAATATACTCGCTTGATCCGTACTAAAACCTACCTGCTCATAATGCGCAACTATCCAGGTTGATAACGCATAAAATATTCCTGCTTGAGCAGCAAAAAATAGCGTCAGTAACCAGGCTTTAAGTGAACGTAACGGCACCTTTTGATGGTTAAGCAATGTTGATACTTTACCGGTAGCTTTAGGCAAAAATACCGCTAAGACAATAAAAGCTACTACCGCTAAAACGCCCCAAATAGCTAAGCCGAAGTGCCAAGCACCACCACTCACGTTTATAATAGGGATGGTTAACGCCACAGCTATTGATGCGCCCAATGAAATACTGACCGAATAAATGGCGACAGCACTAGCCATTTTATTAGCAAAATGCTGTTTAATAAATCCAGACATTAATGGACCAGCAATGGCAATGGCGCTGCCGGCAATAAACGCAGAAGTTAACAGTATGGTAAAACTAGATTGGCTGAAGTAGCGTAATAAAAAAGCCAGCGTTAGTATTGCCATGGTGGCCGTTAGCGTCGTTTCTTGTCCCCATTTACGCGCAAGCATCGGTGCTAGGGGAGCAAATAACCCCATCAATAAAACAGGAATGGTAGTAATTAAGCCAGCACTAGCGCGGCTAATAGATAGCTCTTCAACAATACGCTCCATTACAGGAGCAATAGAGGTCAGAGCAGGGCGTAAGTTAATAGAGATAAGTATAAGGACTAGCCAAAAAAGGCTAGCCCTTAAAGTCGTTGAACTCAAGTTATTAACCTTTAATAACAAGCGTATCGCAGTCTAACTTATCGATAATATACTCAGCCGTATTACCTAATAACGCCGCATCAACACCTTTACGCCCAACAGAGCCTAAAATTAAACATTCAGCTTCTAAATCAGCACAAACCTGAGGAACCACTTTGCCAGGTAAGCCTTCTTTAACGATAATATTTACTTTAGGTATATTTAATTTATCAGCGAGACTTTGTAAATCTTGCTTATGTTTTGCCATCACTTTCGCATTGATTTTTTCAGGATCAAAAGCAGACTTATCAACGGTAATATGAATAGGCGCTTTACTTACTGTATTAACAAAATGTAAGTTGGCATCAAACATTTTAGCCATTGATGCTGCCTCAGCCGCTACTTTTTCACTTAAACATTCATGTTTTTTATCGCCACTATCTAAGCTAATCGCCGTAACAATATCGCCATTTTCTGTCCACTTATGGTTTTTAACCATCAAGACATTAATTGGACTGCATCGGAGTAGGTTCCAATGGTCAGGAGTAAATAAGTTACGAATTGATTTTTCATACTGCTTAGTTTCTTTGATAATTAAATCGCAGTTATTGCTTGTGGCTAAATTAATAACGCCTTCGTACCATTTTTTATGCCAAGTAACAACACAGCTTGTTTTTGTTGTTACTTCAAGCGACGCAGCTAAGGCTTCTAATACCTTCATCTGATCGTCAATAAGGTCTTGTTTAAGCTGAGCGGCAACATCGGAAGCTTTTTCAATGCTTCGGTTGTACATCGAAGTTCCTAATACTAACTCAGCATTATATTTATTTGCTAAGAATACCGCACGCGCAAGTGCAGGTTGTTTTTCTCTGTGAGGTGTTATAGCGACTAGTATACGTTTATAATCTGTCATAATATTATTTTCCTTTTTTTATGTTTAACAGTTAGGTTGACTATTTTTGGGCGACATATTCAATAATTCTAATTACGTCAGTAGGCTTTTTACCTATGCGAAAGTCATCGCATCTACTTCTTTTAATGGCTGACAATATTGCCACCGTGCAAAGTATTACTAGGTTTACCTAAAGCAGTACAGTAAACAGTAGTAAACTCTGCATTCCATTGTTTGTATTGATCACCTAAGACCATAACAGCGACATTATAAATAGAGGTAAGCGTGTGCGCCGTTAAGGAAGTAACATGGGAATATAGGTGAGCAGGCCAATATGCGTTATGGCTATTAAAGACATTGTTATAAATAATAAAGCGATAAATAAAATGGTATACACTGGCGAGTAACTGACCGACATGCTCAAGCGAGAGCAAAGTAGGGAAATAACGACAAACTAGGGCTTTTTGTTGTCGGCAATCAGACCTTATTACCTCTAATGGGTAAATATACCATCGCTTCATAGTCATGCCTTCTTAGTTAGTAGACCAGCCGAGATTTATTTATATCAGAGTGTAATGACTCTAACAAATTATTACGATATCCACCTAGAGAAGCATTCCACATCGCGGGATGTGTAGCACTCATTAACGGCGTTATTTTAAACAATACTGTGTTCGGTGGTAACCTTAATAACAGTTTAGCTATACCTAGGTTATCGCTAAAGTATCGCCAAGTTATCGCCAAATTAAGCCTTATCAAACGATGACGGTAGAGATAATAGCGCTAATACTTTACTCAATAAGTTCAGTAATCATCACTATCACTTAATGATAGTGATTAAAAATCATCAAATAGCCGGCGGTACTGACAGCTAAACAAACACTTATTCTACCTAATTAACTCACGGTAACATGATCAGCTAACGACTAAGTTATCTATTAACAATACCCTATATAGCGGTAAGTCACTCAAATAAAACTACTTCTACTCTCTATAACACCAGTTACCGCTAAGCGTATTTCTCATTAATAACTATTGCTACTTATATTAACCAGTAAAAGCTATCTGTTTATTGACGTTGAGCAAGTTTAGTTAAATTAGTATTAGCTGATAAATAACCGAGTTAATTGTATCTATAACCTATGAAAGCAAGCCCCTCCACAAATCTATAATAGCGACTATAGTTCAGTGGTAGCGATAATAAAAAAGTTAAGGTAACTTGCTCAATAAGTAACTCAAGTCACTGTAGAATAATCCATCAGTAATTGTCAACAATTATGTTTACAATTACCTGTCGTTGTTGACAGGTGTCTTGCATTTGTTTACATTTAGGAGAATTGAGCTTTAAGTATCCATTAAGTATCCATTAAGTATCCATAAGAAATGAGTGAATAAGAAGATGACAGTCTATATACAAAAAGGTTTATTAAAGGTAAATGCTGATCTAGTTGAATTTATACAAAAAGAAGTGTTACCTGGCTTACAAGTTTCAGAAGTTCACTTTTGGGATTCTTTATCAAAAATAACCCATGAGTTTGGTCCAGAAAACCGAGCTTTGCTAGCAAAGCGACTCAATCTACAAGAACAAATTGATGCGTGGAATGTAGCCCATCAAGGTAAGTTTGAAGTAGCTGAATATAAAAGCTTTCTTATGGATATTGGTTATCTTGTCCCTGAAGGTGAAGACTTTAAAATTACCACTCGTAATGTTGATAAAGAAGTTAGTACTAAAGCAGGCCCACAATTAGTTGTACCTGCCGCTAATGCTCGTTTTTCTCTTAATGCAGCTAATGCGCGTTGGGGTAGTTTATACGATGCATTATATGGTACAGATGTGATTAGTGATGAAGGTGGTGCTGAAAAAACAGCTAAGCATAACCCTATCAGAGCCGCTAAAGTTATCGCCTACGGTCGTGACTTTTTAGACACTCATTTTCCTTTAGCCAATGCTTCACACAAGCAAGTAACTGGCTATGAAATTAGCGACAAGCAATTATCGGCAAAACTTGCTGATGGTACAAGTACGCAACTGGTTAATGCCGAGCAATTACTAGGCTATCAAGGTGAGCAGAGCGCACCTAGCTCAATTCTAATTAATCATAATCATTTGCGTGTCGCCATTGAAATTGATAGAGAGTCACTTATTGGTAAATCTGATGCTGCAGGTATCAAAGACATTACCTTAGAGTCTGCGCTGACTAACATACAAGATTTTGAAGACTCTGTTGTTGCTGTTGATGCTAACGAAAAAATTCACGTATATCGCAATTGGCTTGGCTTAATGAAAGGCGATTTAAGTGAAACTATCGAAAAAGGCGGTAAAGTATCGCAACGTATTTTAAAAGCAGACAAAATTTATACTGATCTAACGGGCAACGACTTTAGCGTGAAAGCACGTAGTTTATTATTCTGTCGTAACGTTGGTCATTTAATGACAAACCCTGCAGTAATTGATAAAGATGGTCTTGAAATACAAGAGGGCATCATGGATGCTCTGGTAAGTTGCTTAATTGCTTTACATGATATTAATAAAACCAGTTTTCACAGTAACTCAGTTAACGGCAATATCTACATCGTTAAACCTAAAATGCATGGCCCTGAAGAAGTCGCTTTTGCTAATACCTTATTTGATGCGGTTGAAGATGCCTTAGGTCTTAAAAGAGATACCATTAAAATTGGTGTTATGGATGAAGAACGCCGTACCACAGTAAACTTAAAAGAGTGTATCCGCGCGGTTAAAAGTCGTATCGTTTTCATTAATACAGGTTTCCTTGACCGAACGGGTGATGAAATACATACTAGTATGCTATTAGGTCCAATCGTACCTAAGGGTGAAATGAAATCACAGCCGTGGATCCAAGCCTATGAAGATTGGAATGTTGATGTTGGTCTTGCTTGTGGTTTCTCAGGCGTAGCGCAAATTGGTAAAGGCATGTGGGCCATTCCTGATGAAATGGCTGATATGATGGAACAAAAAATAGCACATCCATTATCAGGTGCTAATACCGCATGGGTTCCGTCACCAACGGGAGCAACGTTACATGCTATTCATTATCACCAAGTGGATGTTTATGGTAGACAAGCTGATTTAGCGCAGAGAGCACGGGCTAATGTCGATGATATATTAACAGTACCACTACTGAAAAACCCTGCAGAGTTAACACCTGAAGCGATTGAAAAAGATCTAAACAACAACGCACAAGGACTATTAGGTTATGTAGTTCGTTGGGTTGATTTAGGTATGGGCGCTTCTAAAGTACCTAATATCGATAACATCGGTTTGATGGAAGATAGAGCAACGTTACGCATTTCTAGCCAACATATTTGTAACTGGCTAGAGCATAATATTTTGACTGAATCACAAGTAAGAGCCTCTTTAGAAAAAATGGCTGTTATTGTTGATCAGCAAAATGAACATGATCCAAAATATCAAGCCATGTCTAAGGACTTTGACAATAGCTTGGCCTTTAAGGCAGCACTAGACTTAGTGTTTAAAGGCAAAACACAACCAAATGGATATACTGAACCATTGCTTCATGAATACCGAGCAAAATTTAATGAAGCCCAGAAATAGAGGAAAGACTAACCATGTCAAATAACAACACTTATTATGCGCCTACAGGCGGATTACCACCACAAACACAAATAACAGCAGATCGCGCTATTTTTAAAGATGCTTACGCACTTATTCCTAAAGGCGTTATGTCTGATATTGTTACTAGTTACTTACCTTTCTGGGACGATATGCGTATGTGGGTTATTGCACGCCCTCTTAGTGGCTTTGCAGAAACTTTTTCACAATACATTGTTGAAGTTGCCCCTAAAGGTGGCTCTGAAAAGCCTGAACTTGATGATGCAGCGCAAGGCGTTCTTTTTGTTGTTGGCGGTCAAATGGACATCACTATTGAAGGTGTTGCCCATCATTTAGATACAGGTGGTTACGCATACTTACCACCGGGTTGTAACTGGACCATTAGAAACAATAGCGATGAAAATGTAACATTCCATTGGATCCGTAAAGCTTACCAATATGTTGAAGGTCTTGAAGCACCAGAAGCATTCGTAACAAGCGATCAAGACTTAAGTCGTACTGATATGCCTGATACTGACGGTGTTTGGAGTACTACAAGATTTATGGACCCTACAGATATGCGTTTTGATATGCATGTTAACGTAGTAACGTTCCAACCAGGTGGCGTAATCCCATTTGACGAAACGCATGTTATGGAACATGGTTTATACGTGCTAGAAGGTAAAGCAGTTTACCATCTAAATGGCGAGTGGGTTGAAGTTGAAGCGGGTGACTTCATGTGGTTACGTGCTTTCTGTCCACAAGCGTGTTACACCGGTGGTCCAGGCGAATTTAGATATTTACTATACAAAGATGTAAATAGACATATGCCATTTATCAGACCTGAAAAGTAAGCTTTTCTTTATACTGATTAAGTAAGCAACTATGCGTATAAAAGATAAAAATTCTTTATACGCATTTTTTTTACTTTTTTTATGATGACTTAGCTATTAAGTAAATCTTTCACTAACAATTAATCCTAGTTAAATATTTTCTCAGTAACTGTTCAATTTGCGCTTGTTCTTCGTCTGAAAACACGGAAACCAAATTTCGTTGATGCTCAGTATGTTTAATAATCATCTCTTCTATTAAAATCAAGCCTTTGGGGGTTAGTGAAACATCAACGCCTCTTTTATCCGCCTTATTGATTTGACGCTTAACGAGTTGCCTTTTTTCAAGTAAATCTATTCTACTGGTCATCGTGCCCGACGTTATTAACATTTGTTCAAGTAATTGATTTGGGGAAAGCGTATGGGGAGGCCCAGAGCGAAGTAGGGTTGCTAGTACATCAAAACCTGCGCTGGTGATTTCGTATTTATCAAAAGAGCTAGATAATTGGTCATTCATGTATTTTGATATACGCAATATACGACTGGTAATCGCCATCGGCTGAGTATCAAGCTGTGGCATTTGACTTAGCCACTGCTCAATTTTTTTATCTATTTCGTCCATTCAATTCACTCTGAGCTCAAATCGTTAGTAGCGACTATTATAACGTTTGCTTCAATAGTAGCTACTACACTCGTTGGTATTATACCAAATGGATTATATAAATTAGTATTATAAACGTCTAACAAACGACTCTACATACGCGGGAGTTCTTGCATTGAGAATAGGATCAGCAGAAACAGAGATACCTTCAGGTAACAATACTGGGTTAAAGATAGTATCACCACATTGCTGTGTTAAAGGGGCTTTATCTCGCTCACCGTTGATTATAAGCTGACCTACCAATAGTCTTTGACGTGATTCTGGCCAGACAATAGTAGGATCATTAATTTCATCACCTGCTTGAGCCAGTTTAATGTATAAATTCCATACAGCCGGATCTTTTTCGATGCTTGATAATAGTGTCTCTTTTAAAAAGTCATCAGGCATTTTCGCTAACTCTGCTTTAGATAAGTTGTTGTCACCTTTAACCGGTTCAAAAAACCAACGTCCTGGCGCTATATCATTCTTTTGTGTCTTAAAAAGAAAACTGTTGACACCAAAGTAACGATTATTTTCAAAGCTAGCACTCGTTGGGCGTTGTTCAACATAGTCAAAAAAGGCTTTTGCATGCGGCTTATTATCTTTTAGCCACTGCTTACCGGCAGCGCCTTGTTTTACCTTATTTTGAAAGATAAAAAAATCATCAAGGTTGTTAGCAAAAAAAGGCTGAGCATTGGAAGTAACAAAATTAATGCTACCTGCATCGCCATCAATTTTAAGTGACATAAAACGTCCTGAGCCTTTATCTGAAGCATTAATATTGGTACCGCCAAGCGAAAAACGTGCAACGACATTTATTTCTTCTTGCTTAAAAAAAGGAATATTTAACGTTTCTTGCAGCGCCATATTAGGTTCAAATTTTCCTGAAGTACAAAAGCCTTTAGCGTGGTTACGCAATTTTACTTTTTTACCTGCTTCTCTACTGGCTTTATCAGGCGTGCCATTAACCGCATCAACAAGTTCAGCAATAGTGTGCTGTGTTGAGTTGTCTGCAGAAAATACGGGTAGTGCTAACAGTGATAAAGAAGACAGTAAAAAGGTTTTTTTTAGCAAGGTGAATTGTGAGTTAGTCATCATGACTCCATTCCTTAGGTGATAGTTTAGGTAATAACTTAGTTAATATTTTAGGTCGACTTTACATGACTTTTTTAAGTGATTATTTAAGTAATAATTAAGTAAACAGTTTAGGTTATAGCATACGTTTTAGCGGTTAATTTAGTTAGACAGGGTAAGGTATATAAAACTTTCAAAAAATATCAACTATCTGCAATACGCTTTATATTAAGCGTTATTGTTTTCATAATATGAAATTAACGATTGAAAGGATCACTTTTAATTTACTATGTTTCATATAGTGAAAATAATAGTGTTTTGTGTTGAAATTTTTGTACTGTACTATTTGGGACAATAGGTATTGGGTTATTGTAAAGTTCTTAGAAAAGTATGATTAAAAAAACTAAATCAGAATCCAGAATTCAAGTGATTGACCGAGCGGCATTATTGTTAGATTCGATATCACGTTATTCCATGCCAGTTAGTCTAAAAGCACTCAGCGCAGATACAAACTTAGCGTCTTCTACCGCCTTTCGAATTTTACATTCGCTCATTGCTAATCATTTTGTTGAACGAGACAGCAAAGGAAAATATCAATTAAGCGGTCGGTTAATCAGATTAAGTAGTAATCAAAATGCAGTGATAGATTTTCGTAAAGTCGCCATCCCTTACATGGAAAAGCTCAGAGATCAATTTGGTGAAACCATTAACCTAACAACCCGTGAGGGCGATGTGGTTATTTATGTTGAAAAAGCTATTCCAGATAGAATGATGCACGTACAGCAAATTATTGGTAGTCGTGCGCCACTGCATGTAACGGGTGTCGGTAAAATGATGCTAGGTAGAGAAGGGTTAGAAGGTATACGTGGTTATGTACAACGTACTAACTTACCCAGTTATACACGCAAAACCTTTTCAAACTTAGACTCTTTGGCGGCAGAAAGTAAATTATGCCTTGAGCAAGGCTATGCTTATGACAATGAAGAAGCTGAAATTGGCGTAGGCTGTATTGGCGTGCTGTTATATGACAAATACGGCGAGGTTGTCGCAGGACTCTCTGTTTCAGCGCCTATTCAACGCCGAAGAGATGAGTGGATAAAACCTCTGGTTAAAGCTGGCAAAGCAATTTCAGCCAAGCTTGGTTACATAAAAGCGAAAGACTAACAACAAAAGAGCAATAAGCAGTACCAATTCTCAAACTCTCCTATTTTCCACAATCACTAAACCTTGTTTGAGAAGTAAAAATTTTAAAAACTAAAGGGTGTTAAACATGTTAACAATTAATAGATTAAACCAAGTAGAGGCTAAATTAATAATTAATGGGGCAGTTAAAAAAGCAACCGAATTAGGCGTAGCAATGTGTATTTCCGTGGTTGATGAATCAGGTAATCTAATTGCGTTTGAACGCATGGATGGCGGTAAAATACACAGTATTACGCTTTCGCAAGATAAAGCATTTACTGCTGCATCTGCGCGTAAAGGTACTCATGAATTAAATAAAGCCTGCGTACCAGGTAATGAAAATAACTTATTTGGTATTCATACGGCATTAGGCGGCAGAATGTGTGTTGTCGGTGGTGGCTTACCTATTAGCTATCAAGGCAACGTTGTTGGTGGTATTGGTATTAGTTCAGGCTCACCAGCACAAGACTTAGCGTGTGCGCAAGCAGGCGTTGATGTTTTTGATAAGTTAAGTTCTTAATAAGCAAAGAAGCTAAGCAAATATTTTTAACGTTAAAAAAGGCCGACACATTATGTGTCGGCCTTTTACATGAGCCAGTAATAAAAAGAAAGAGTATTATACCAATCTCACTAACTATGTGATCATTTCTACTGGTTAGAACAACCAACTACTGCGTTATTTATTTTATAATTAGAACAACTAGTTATTAAAATAAACGCCTTGTATTTGGCTGTCCTTCCTGCGTATAAAGTAGATCACCTAATTAATGAAACTGGTATTACTTTTCTTACTTGGTACTTACTTAGTGCTTACTTGGCTAAAAAGTTCAAAGGCACTGGAAAAGTCTTTAGCACCATTACCATTGGCAGCATGCATAGCATATAAACTACGCGCTAACGCTCCCATGGGTGTTGAAGAATGGCTTTTTATCGCAGTGTCCATCGCTAAACCTAAATCTTTCGCCATTAAATCAACCATAAAACCGCCTTGATAATCATTAGACGAAGGCACGTTTTCCATCACGCCAGGGCAGGGGTTGTATACAT
The DNA here is from genome assembly GCF_005885605.1 of Colwellia ponticola. Taxonomy (GTDB): domain Bacteria; phylum Pseudomonadota; class Gammaproteobacteria; order Enterobacterales; family Alteromonadaceae; genus Colwellia; species Colwellia ponticola. The sequence goes on from NZ_SZVP01000002.1 coordinate 314,001, forward strand.
CAAGCGTCCAGTTACTACCCGAACTATTGCTCATAATATTTGATAACACCTTAGCATCTAAACCATTACTAATACCTAACTGTAATGCTTCAGAAGTTGCTAACATAAGTACTGATAACAACATATTATTGCAGGCTTTTGCTACTTGACCAGCACCATGTTCACCGGCATGAAAAACATTTTTCCCCATCGCATCTAAAATAGCTTTTGCCTGATTAAAATCAGTCTCACTACCACCAACCATAAAACTTAACGTACCGGCAATTGCACCACCAACACCACCCGACACGGGTGCATCAATAAAGTTAATGTCTTTTTCAAGCAAGCCATTAGCGACATTAATTGAGGTAGCAGAATCAATGGTAGATGAATCAATCACTAACGCGCCTTTAGCAATATGATTGATTAAACCATTTTCTGATAAATATACCGTTTCTACATGCTTGCCTGCAGGCAACATTGAAATAATAAAGTCAGCCCCTTTAACACAATCACTGGCTTTTGCGTGTGTAGTTGCGCCTTGTGCTACCACTTGAGCAATGGCTTGCTCAGATAAATCAAACACACAAACTTGATGGCCAGCGTTAATTAAATTGATAGCCATAGGGCTACCCATATTTCCTAATCCGATAAAGGCAATATTCGCCATGATATTCTCCTATTGGGCTAAAAGCTTTCTGTAAAAGCTTCTGCAAAGGTAAAATAAAAGTAACGTGATCGTTATTTCATCTTAGCTGTTATTTCATACTAATCGTGGTATGCACGTTAACACCATCTTGATGATCAGGCTCAAACCAACGCGTAGTTACCGACTTTGTTTGTGTCCAAAAGCTTACTGTTTGTTTACCATTTGGTCCTAAATCACCTAATTTAGACGCTCTTGAACCGGTAAAACTAAAGAAAGCCACGGGTACAGGAATAGGCACATTAATACCAACTTGACCAACATCTACTTCATTTTCAAATAAACGCGCATGCCAACCTGACGAGGTAAATAGTGAGGTGCCATTACCATTAGGATTAGCATTAATTATCTCAATCGCTTGTTCTAACGTATCAGTGGTTAGTACACATAACGCAGGACCAAAGATTTCTTGCGTGTAAATGTCCATGTCAGTGGTCACATCGGTGAATAATGTTGGCCCGACAAAGTTACCTTCAGGGTAACCTTCTACTTGACAATCTCTGCCGTCAATTAACAGCGTAGCACCTTGAGCAACACCACTATCAAGTAAGCTAATAATACGTTTTTTGGCTTGCGGTGAAACCACCGGACCTAAGTCGGCATCACGCTGAGAGCCAGGGCCCACTTTCATTAATTTAGCGCGCTCAACAACTTCAGGTAACCAGTTACGGGCTTCGCCCACTAAAATAGTGACGGGATTTGCCATACAGCGTTGACCTGCTGCGCCAAAAGCTGAGCCGAGTAAGTCATTAATCGCTCTGTCTTTATTGGCATCAGGCATAATAACCATATGATTCTTAGCGCCCATCATCGCTTGGGCGCGCTTGCCGTGTTTACTGGCGTGATTATATATATGCGTGCCAACATGGGTTGAGCCAATAAAAGATACTGCTTTTACATGTTCATGTTCAATTAAGGCATTCACCGCATCAGGACCGCCGTGGACAACATTAATCACACCTGCAGGTAAGCCTGCTTGCATAGCCAGTTCGACAAAGCGCACTGTAGAAGAAGGTGCTTGCTCTGATGGCTTAAGCACAAAAGTATTACCGCAAGCCACCGCAGGCGGAAACATAAAGGCAGCTAACATCAGTGGAAAGTTAAACGCGGTAATGCCTAAGCCAACGCCAAGAGGTTTATGCAAAGTATAAGTGTCGACACCTGAAGCAACGTTATTACCCATATCACCTAGTTGTAAACGGGTAACCGAACAAGCATTTTCAATAGCTTCTAAGGCTCTACCTACTTCACCTTCAGCATCGGGTAAGGTTTTACCATGCTCTAAAGTCACTAGCTCGGCTAATTCTTGGGTATGTTCACGCACCAAATGGGCAAAAGTCACCATAATGCGCATACGATGCGTTAATGAAGTTTTAGACCACGTTTTAAAAGCGTTTTGTGCACTTTGTACGGCTAACTCAATTTCTGCTGGGGTTGCAATCGGTACACGGGCAACCACTTCTTGGTTTGTTGGGTTTAATACATCTAACCATTGTTTCGTTTGCGAACGAATTTTTTTACCATTAATAATTAGCGGAACTTCAGTGATACTCATAGCAACCTCATTTAAATTTATAATAAAAGCCTATAAGCAAGATAGGCTTTTATTGATAGAGTCACAATAAGCATAAATGCAATGCGCCTTGTATTATTGCAAGTCCTTGTGATATAGATATAACTATGGATGAATTGAGATATTAGTAATGAATTGGGATGATATAAAAATATTTCTTGAAGTGGCTCGAGCCGAGCGACTTTCAACAGCAGCTAAACGTCTAATCATGGACGCTTCTACTGTGTCTAGGCGCTTACATAAGCTAGAAGAAAGCATAGGTACCAAGTTGTTTGACCGTACACAAGACGGTCATGTACTTACTCCTGATGGTGACGTGTTACTGCATGTAGCATGCAAAATGGAACAAGATGCCCAGCATGCACTATCTAGCATACAAAATAACAATCAAGATAATGGTGGTTTGGTACGTATTGGCGTAACCGAGGCATTAGGTAACTTCTTTGTTTCACCTAACTTAGTGGCATTACAGCAACACTATCCTAATATTAACGTACATTTATTATTGTTCTCCCGTTACGTAAAAATTAGTCGAAATGAAGCAGATATCGCTATTGCGGTGGAGCGACCGAAAAGTACCTCTATGATAGTCTCTAAGCTGTGTGACTATAAATTACAGCTCTATGTCCATCAAGATTACTTGGATAAAAGCGTGGATAACGGCTTAGCTAAGCCCGATAATAGCAGCATAGCACTTGAACACTTAGCTCAGCATAAGTGGGTTAGTTACGTAGATAATTTAATTTTTACCGATCAATTATCTTATACCAAGGAACTAAGTCGCTACTTAGGTGACGAATTTACAGCAAGCTTTAGTAGTACCAGTATTATCAGTCAGTACTTTGCCATTAAAAGCGGTTTAGGTATGGGTATCCTGCCGTGCTTTTTAGCCGAACAAGACAAAAGTTTGATTAAACTCCATAGCCAAGAAATCTGCATCAAGCGCAGTTTTTGGTTAGTTGCTCACCCAGAGAGTAAGCGTTTGACACACGTAAATACCGTATGGCAATACTTGAAAGAGCTTGTATTAAATCAGGCTGAGTTACTCAACCCCCAAAGCTAATGTGCAGCAAACAGATAAAATAAATTAGCAAAAATAAATACCAAGTTCTCGCTAGCAGCTTTATAGATACTTTGCTAATGTGTCTTTACCTTGAAAGTCTTCACTTAATAAAAAGCAATCGATCTGTCTAACTTGTGAGTAATTTATGGTTAATATACAAGCGGTTTGTGCCTGTTATATTAGCCATTCAACTGATAAATATAGTCGATTAAGCGGTGAGTTTAACGATGAGTTTACCTATGTTTGATAACATGAAAATAATACTAGCAGACGACCATCCTCTCTTTCGTCAGGCGTTAACCATTACCTTAACATCGCACTTTACCGGCGCGTTAATTGTTGACGCGCAAAATATTCCTGAACTTGAAGAGCACTTGAAAAGCCCAGAAAAAGCCGACTTATTATTGCTAGATTTGGATATACCCGGTGCACACGGTTTTAACAGTTTAATTAATATTAGGCGCTCACACCCTGAATTAGGTATTGTCATTATCTCTGGTTTTGAAGATAAAGAAACTATACATAAAGCAATGAGCTTTGGCGCGGCAGGTTTTATTCCTAAATCTACTCCGGTTCCCAGCATGGTAGTGGCGATAAAAGAAGTACTTAATGGCACACTATGGACGCCCGATGGCGAGTTTAATCCCGAGACAAACACGACTCATATCCACGATAAAATAGCGTCACTAACGCCTAAACAACATCAAATATTATTAATGTTTGCTGACGGTTTACTCAACAAGCAAATAGCTTATGAGTTAGGCACGTCTGAATCAACCATTAAGAGTCATGCCAGTATTATTTTCTTAAAGCTGGGGGTACGTAATCGCACGCAAGCGGTTATCGCTTTAAATGAATTACAATTGAACCAAAACACTTTTGGGTAATCAGTCGGCCAATTAATCACTCGTTATACCACGAGTAGCACGAATACTATTGCGACCGCAGTGGTATTGAAAATGAGCGCAATAGTGCTTGCCGCTCATTATAAAGTTATTGATGTGTGTACCCTATAGTGGTTAATAGACCAGCTCACAGCCTCAATATTTTTGCACGTTCTTCGCGTTGCTCTTCTCGCTCTATTTCTAGTATGCGATCACGTACATTACGAATATGTTCGCTAGCTACTTTTTTCGCTGTTTCAGGCTGGCGATTCATAATCGCATTGTAGATTTGTTGATGATGCTTATCAATCTGTTGTTTTTGGCGATCACGATGATACAAATTAGTTACCGAAGCCACGACACTATTGAGCATAAGTTGCATTAAATTTTGTAAGGTATGTACTAACACCGGGTTATGAGAAGCTTCATAGATCGCCCGATGAAAAGCGTGATCTAGTTGCGCCATATGTAGATTAGCCTTGCCAACATCGCCTGCTATTTTTATGTCTTGATTCACAGGTTCAGGTTTACCATTCATCGCATTATAAGCTTTTGTTATTTTATAAAAATCTTTCTCGGTGCCTCTTTCTGCAGCTAATTGAGCTGCCTCACACTCCAATAGCTCTCTTACTTCAAGCAAATCATAAAGTAGGCGAGGGTGACTATAGTATAAACGCGCTAACGGTGTTTCATTGTTCACGTCATCTAGCATACCAACCACAAATGAGCCCTGACCATGGCGAGTTTCTATGACACCACGACCTCGTAGATTTTTTAACGCCTCTCTAATTGTAGGTCTAGACACCTTTAACCGCTGGGTAAGTTGCCTTTCTGAAGGCACTTTATCACCGGGTTGTAAGGTACCATCCAAAATAAGCTCTTCTAAATGACGAGAAACTCTCATCGAATGGGTTTCAACAATGCTGTCTGTACTCACCAATGTCTCCTTAGTTATAGCGTAAATAGTGGTAATACCAGTAATATGGTTTAGTAAGGGTCGCTAATTTATCTGATAATAATTTATAAAAAACAAAATTTTAAGTCATTAATGAAGTGCAGGGTAAATATTAATGGTATTACCAGTAACTATTGAGCTAGACAAATATATTGCAATAACACTATTGTGAAGCACATGTTTTTTTACTCATTGCTTAGCAATACGACCAATACAGAGTAATAAGAACTTTACCAATAAGAAAACGGCTAGCGCGAGCAGTCGACAACAACAGCGGTGAGGTGCTTAAGCACAATAAAGTCTTTTTAGTAAACAATGAGCCCCTAATTAAATGAATACCAGCCCTAAAAACAGGTTGTACTATGACAAAAATAACACCGGTAGAATTATCAGAGAAGTTAACATCATTTATTAACCCAGATTATGTGATAAGTGATGCTGAGACACAAAAAGTGTATGAATGCGATGGTCTTGCCGCTTATTGTGAAATGCCTATGCTAGTTGTCTTGCCAGAAACAGTAGAACAAGTACAGCGCGCTCTACAACTATTTAATCAATATGAAATCCCTGTGGTAGCTCGTGGCTCTGGCACCAGTTTATCTGCGGGTGCAACCCCTCATAAAGAAGGTGTTGTACTATCACTTGCCAAGTTTACAAATATTCTGCACATAGACCCTAAAGCACGTACGGCTCGTTTGCAACCAGGCGTACGTAACCTTGCTATTAGTGAAGCAGCAGCAGAGCATGGCCTTTATTATGCGCCGGATCCATCGTCACAAATTGCCTGTTCTATTGGTGGTAATGTGGCGGAAAATGCAGGAGGCGTACACTGCCTTAAATATGGTTTAACCGTGCACAATGTTTTAAAAATAAACATGCTTACAGTCGAAGGTGAATTAATTTCAATAGGTAGTGAAGGTCTTGATAATTATGGCATGGATTTACTTGCCTTAATTAACGGCTCTGAAGGTATGTTAGGTGTCATCACCGAAATTACGGTTAAATTATTACCTATTCCACAAAAAGCCCAAGTGATATTGGCTGGTTTTGATTCAGTACAAACCGCAGGAGACGCCGTAGGTCGTGTTATTTCTCAAGGTATTATCCCTGGCGGTTTAGAAATGATGGACTCTTATGCGATAAAAGCTGCCGAAGCCTTTGCTAATGCAGGCTACCCTTTAGATGCCCAAGCACTGTTACTGTGTGAACTCGACGGTACTGAAGACGAAGTACAAGCCAATACCCAACAGGTAGCCGAGTTATTTACTAAACTAGGCGCTACCAGTGTCCGCATATCCCAAAACGAGACAGAACGTGCACTTTTTTGGAAAGGAAGAAAGTCAGCTTTTCCTGCTGTTGGGCGTTTATCACCTGATTATTATTGTATGGATGGCACCATTCCTCGAGGTCAGCTTGCTTACGTGTTAACAGAAATTAATCGTTTATCGAAAGAGTATGATTTACGGGTAGCCAATGTTTTTCATGCCGGTGATGGTAATTTACATCCGCTCATTTTATTTGATGCAAACACCCCTGGCGAATTTGAAAAGACCGAAGAGTTTGGCGGAAGAATTTTAGAACTTTGTGTTGAAGTCGGTGGCTGTATTACCGGAGAGCATGGCGTAGGTTTAGAGAAAATACGTCAAATGGCAACGCAATTTAACGATAAAGAAATAGCGCAATTTCACCTTATTAAATCGGCTTTCGACCCCAAAACAACACTTAATCCAGGCAAAGGCATTCCTATGTTAAAGCGCTGTCAAGAGTATCGTTCATTAGGCAAGTATAAAGATAAGCGTAAAGACTGCGCGCATCAGTCGACCGGAGAAAATCACGCATGAGTAGCATACAACAAAAATCCCCCACTGACTTCAAAGCGAATGATGATACTAACAACCTCATTAACCAAATTAAGCAGGCTGCTGATAATAAAACGCCGATTAGAATAGAGGGTAATGGTACTAAACGCCAATTAGGCCACAGTATTAATAGTAATCACGCCGTTGTTTCTACGCGTGCACACAGCGGTATTATTAATTATGACCCTGTTGAACTAGTCATGACCGCACGTGCAGGTACAACACTGGCTGAAATTGATGCAGTACTTGCAGAAAATCAGCAAACACTAGCTTGCGATCCCGCTCGTTTTAATGGGCAAGCGACTATTGGCGGTTCGTTGGCAACCAATCAGGCTGGCCCCTCAAGACCTTGGCTAGGCTCTTTACGTGACCATGTGCTGGGCGTAAACCTTATTAATGGTAAAGGTGAATACCTACGCTTTGGCGGCAAAGTCATGAAGAATGTTGCTGGTTACGATGTCTCAAGATTACAAGCGGGTGCTATGGGGACACTAGGATTAATGACTGAAATTAGTGTTAAAGTCTTACCGTTTGCTAGCGCTAGCATGACGGTGCGACAAGCTTTATCTCAGGCTGAAGCCATTAGTAATATGAACTTATTAGCAGGGCAACCGACACCGCTAAGTGCAGCGAGTTGGGTGAATGGTTATTTATATTTACAGTTTTCAGGTGCGCAAAGTGCCGTAGAAAACGCGGTAAATAGTCTAGTTAGTGGGACGGTTAATAAAAAATTCACCACAGCCTCTCGTAAATACAACAATAGTGAAATATTAAGTCTCGAGCAGGCTAGCGATTTTTGGACACAACTACGCGATCAACAATTAGACTTTTTTAATAACCTGGCTGCGGATGAATCTCTTTGGCGCTTTTCTATTAACCCTACTGCTTGGGATGACTTTAGTAACAATGTTGATGATAAAGCTTGGTTAGCCGATTGGGGCGGTGCATTACGCTGGCTAAAAGGTGACTTTAACCAAGAAAAACTCAGTGATTGGGCTCAACGACACGGCGGAGAAGTTACTTTATTTGCTCAAAGCCAAAAACAAAGCCAAAGAGACAGTCAAAATGAACATGATTTTACAGGTGCGGGTCAAATTACATTACCGCCGATAAACCCAGTTATACAAAGAATTCAAACTAATATAAAAAATTCATTCGATCCTAACCGTATTCTAAATATTGGTCGTTTATATCATTGGAGCTAAGGTTATATTATGCAAACAAATATTCACCCAGACATAGCACAGCAGCCTAATGTAAGTGAAGCACAAGACATTCTTCGCTCCTGTGTACACTGTGGTTTTTGTACGGCCACATGTCCCACGTATCAATATTTTGGTGATGAACGAGATGGTCCTCGAGGCCGTATTTATCTTATTAAACAACTCTTAGAAACCAATGAGGTGACTGACAAAACCCAAACCCATTTAGACCGCTGCCTAACTTGTCGTAGTTGTGAAACTACTTGCCCCTCTGGAGTCAAATATGGCCGTTTGGTCGATATAGGTAGAGGTATTGTAGAAAAAAAATTATCTCGTTCACCCCGCGATCGCTTTATACGTTGGTCAATACGTAAAATATTACCTTACCCTAAGCGCTTCGGCTTTTTATTATTTTTGGGACAGTTATGTAGACCTGTATTAACAGGTAAATTAAAAGCAAAAGTTCCACCAAAACAAAAACCGTCGCCTTGGCCAGCGTCTAGCCACCCACGTAAAATGATTGCCTTAGCGGGGTGTGCGCAGTCTTTAACAACGCCTAATACTAATGCAGCCAGTGCTAAGGTATTAGATAAAATAGGTATTACCTTAGTCGAAGCACCTAAAGCAGGCTGCTGCGGCGCTGTTGACTATCATTTAGCGGCACATGATGATGGTTTGAACGCTATGCGTAAAAATATTGATGCATGGTGGCCAGCAATAGAAGCTGGCGCTGAGGCCATTGTCATGACTGCTTCAGGTTGTGGTGTCATGGTAAAAGAGTATGGCGAACTACTCGCAGGCGACCCTGACTATGCTGACAAAGCCCAAAGAGTTACTGAGCTTACCCAAGACATTAGTGAGATTTTAGCTAACGAAGACCTTAGCCAACTAACCATTAAAGAGCAAAAGCCTACGGCTTATCACTGCCCTTGTTCCTTACAGCACGGACAACAATTAACAGGAGGTGTAGAAGCAATACTTGAAAAGGCGGGGGTACCACTGACTAAAACAAAGGATAAACATTTATGCTGTGGCTCTGCCGGTACTTATTCTATTCTTGAGCCTGAAACTAGCCAGAAATTATTAGCTAACAAATTAACGGCGTTAACAATCGACCAACCAGAGCAGATAGTTACAGCGAATGTCGGCTGCCAAATGCACTTGGAAACCAAAGCAAAGGTACCCGTTAAACATTGGATAGAATTACTCGAACCAAAAGAATAATGCTGCTAGGGGCTGTTGTTCCACATGACAAAGGCGATAACGGCGTAAAGTTGAGTAGTATTTGCTACATGACTCACACCACGGCTTCCTAAAAACCGTGGTGTTAGCCTAAGGTACTATGCAGCGCTAATTATGTAAGGTTATGTGAGTAGTTTTTGGCTAAGTCTTCGGTCAATAATGAACTCATTAATGAGCGCAGCGCTAACGGCTTAATAATTTTGCGTAAATAACTAATATTATCTTGTGCCGCTCGCATCATCAGGTCTTCATTGGTGGTTGCGGTAATAAGTATTGCGGGCAAACTATAGTAGCTTATTGCCCGTAGTTGCTTAATTAACGTAATGCCATTTATGTCATGACTTAGCGAAGCGGAGTTTATCGCTGAACTCATCGCCGTACTCATGGTACTACGCTCTTCTGAGTTACTACTTAACTGATAATCCACCAGTAAAATATCTATCTCATCTTCATGTTTAGCATAGATTTTTCTCGCTTGTTCAGCATTAGTCGCCGTAAAAACTTGGCATTGCCACGCCGTTAATAACGTTGACATCCCCTCGAGTATTGCTGGCTCATTATCAATACATAACACGCCAACACCTTGTAAATTCATACTCGCGGCAGGTAAGGTTTTTTTCGACGCTAATGGCTTGTTAGCTAAGGGTACCTTAACGCTAAACAGACAGCCATGACCGGGTTGTGATTTTAAATTTATGGCGTGTCCTAGTAATGTCGCCAAACTTTGCGCAATATTAAGCCCTAAACCTAAACCTTTATGACCGATAGCATTGGTATTGTTTAATTGCATAAACTGCTCAAAAACTTGCTGTTGCTTGTCTATGGGAATACCAGGGCCATTATCAAAAACTTGTATCGACAGCTCATTACCTTGCCTGCGACAACCTAACAATACCTTGCTTGGGTTATTATCGTTATTGTTGCTTTTATGGGCATAACGAAAAGCATTACTAATAAAATTTTGTAAAATCCTTGTCAGTAAGGTGATATCGCTAGCTACGTACAGCTTGCTCATTTTACAGTGAAAATCGACATGATACTCATCGGTTAACGCATTAAATTCATTGGTTAATCGGCTAAAAAGCTTTTTAATCTCAATCGGCTCAATTGTCGGGGTGATATTACCACTTTCAATGCGCGCTATTTCATTAAGATCAAGCAATAAGCTGTTTGCTATTTCTAAAGAGTTATCGATTTGTTTAATTTGCTGGCGTTCATCATGACTAACTCTTGGGCTTAAGGAGATTGCCGATGAAAACAATCTTGCTGCTGATAAGGGTTGCAGTAAATCATGACTACAAGCTTTTAAATATTGGCTTTTTTTTATGTGGGCTTGCTCCGCTTTTTTTTGTGCCTCGATGAGCTCAAGGTTAGCAAGAGCTAACTCTTTGTTGGCTTGTTCAAGCTCAGCAGTGCGGTACTTAACTCTTGATTCAAGATCGGTATTTTCTTCTTTTAACACCTCTTCAGTATGTCGGTACTGGCTAATATCAGAAAAAATCATCACAAAACCGCCGCCAGGTATTGGACTGCCTTCAATACGAATGTTTTTACCATTTTTTAGTTTATATTCGGTGTTATGACGACTACCTTCAGCAATATACTGCAAGCGTTTTTTAACGCGTGAATCAATATCTTTAGCAAAATAGCCTTGCTGACTTAAATTAAAATGTATTAAATTACTGATTGGGCTACCAATGTAAATTAACCGCTCAGGGTAATTAAAAATATCGAGGTATTGTTTATTCCACGCGACTAACTTGAGTTCACTATCAATCACCGAAATACCTTCGCTAACATTTTCAATGGCGCTTTGTAATACGGTGCGACTAAACTCAAGTTGCTGGGTCGAGTTATCTTCTACCAACTTCGCCACTTGATCAAAAGCCATACCTTGGCTACTAATCGCTAACGAAGTAACTAATTTAGCCGAAGCCGAGCCTAAAACACGGGCAAGCGTGTTTTCAGCATGCAGTAATATTGCTTCATTAAATTTTTTATTACTCTTACTTTGATTCATGGCATGAAATTGTTCAAAGCAGCGGCTGGCTTTTTCTTTACCGATAAATCGTGCCACTAAGTATTCTAATTCAACGACATTGACTTTAGCTTGGTTGGGTAAACTCCATTGTATTTTTTTGCGGTCTTGATAAAAAAACTCACTTTGCATTTGTTCACGAATACTTTGTCTGGTGATTAAAGACACCAGCCACAGCACAATAATATTAGCCAGTAGGCCAATAAGGGTTATGACGGTTGTTTTAGGTAAATCAGTGTGTTCAAACGGATGAGCATATAGCCCTAATTGAGGCAGTAGGTTAAAGACAGACCAAATAATAAAACCACTACTTATACCGGCTAATACGCCTGCTAACGTTGCCTTACGCCAATAAAAGGCCACAAATAACGCTGGGCCTATTTGCGCTAAAGCGCCAAAAGCTACTTCACCTAGTGACGATAAAGTATCGGGGGGCGATAGTAATAATAAACCATAACTTAAAAAGATAACCAGGGTTACTATGGCCTTGCGAATGAATAATAGTTGTAATTGAAATTGGCTAAAATCTTGTTTTTGCTGGCGCGAAAAATTAAACATTAATGGAAAAATAATTTCATTACTAAGCATGGTACTTAAAGCAATAGTCGACACGATAACCATAGAGCTTGCTGCAGAAACCGCGCCTAAAAAAGCAAATAAAGACAACCACACTTGACCATTATAAGCGGGTAAAAAAAGCACATAAGCGTCGGCTGATAATGAATTACCATAATTTAAATTACCAGCTAACCCCAAAAAGCAAGCAAAAAAGCCAAAGATAAATAAATATACCGGTAAAACCCACCTTGCCATAGTGCTTGATTTTTTATCTTTTATTTCAACAAACATCACTTGAAACTGTCTGGGTAAACACAAAAAAGCCGACATAGCGATAATGAGCATGCCAAATAAACCAAACAGGCTGCTAAATTCAAACTGCTCAGTCATATCGAACTGATCTTTAGATAACGCCCAAATCTCCATAGGCGATTCATAAATAACAAAACAGACAAATAAGCCAACCACAAGAAAGGCAATAAGCTTGACCAATGATTCAAAGGCAATCGCTATCATTACCCCTGGGTGTCGCTCAGTGATATCGATAGTGCGGATACCAAAAATAATGGTAAAAACGGCGAGGATAATGCTCACAATTAAACCCAGTTGCCACACCGGTAAATCAGGGGTTTGTTGTAATATTTGATAAGAATTAACAATCGCTTTTAACTGTAACGCGATATAAGGCATGGTGCCTATTAAGGCGACTAAGGTCACTGTAATCGCTAGAACTTGCGATTTACCAAAGCGTGCTGAGAGCAAATCTGCAATGGAGGTGATCCTCAGCTGTAAACTGGTTTTAATAATACGTTGAATAAACGGCCAAGCAACAACAAATAACACAATAGGCGCTAAATACACCGAGATGAAAGTAAAAGAGTAATTAGCGGCTTGGCCTGTCGTCCCTAGAAAACCCCAAGAGGTGCAATACACCCCTAACGATAAGGCATAGATAATGGTTTGTTGCTTTATGGCTAACTTATTACGGTATTTCCCCCCTAAATGCGCAATAAGAAACAACAAGCCTATATAGCCAATACTCACGCTAACGAGTAACCAATTTGCAAACATATAATTCTCTAAGACTTTTAAGACGTAATTTATAACACGCGTTTTAACCGCTTTTGTGCCATCAAATTTACCACATTTTTTAGGATAAAAATCGATATAACTTCTACGACTTAAGGACTAGTTGCTTTGTGCTAGGTGTCAGGTGCTAAGTCTTATTACCGATTGTTACATTTTTGTACAAGCCTATGATGGCTAAGCCACCTAAGTGAACAAACGGATAAAGAAAAACTTAACACACCTTGTTTTTAATGCGCTTTAGCCAAGTTGAAACCAATGTAGTTAGCTTTTACTCGCTGTCAGTAGCTTCAGTTAGGTTGCCTTTTATCACGTTAACTCGCCATAAAAGTCGTAGTAAATATAAAGTCGTAGTAAATAACGACATAAGTAGCTAGACAATAAGCAAATAAAAAATAAGGGAAATAGCAATGTTTACCAATAAATTCAAAAAATTATTACTCACTACCTCATTACTTGCCGCAACCAGTGTCGCGCAGGCAGGTTACGACATTGAATTAAGTGATGAAGATAAAATTTCATTCGGTGGTTATATCAAAGTAGATGCACGCTATGTTGATGGCGATGTCGCTTACAAGCCGTTTTGGACTGGTGCAGGTACTAAGCTTGCTCAAGATGCATCACAATTTAATATTTTTGCTAATGAAACACGCTTCAACATGAAATACACCCATGGCGATGTTATGGGCTTTATTGAAATGGATTTTTGGGGCGGTGGCGGTAACGAAATTGTTTCAAACTCGGCTAACCCTCGTATTCGTCATGCCTTTATTAAGTATAAAGATGTGGTGGCAGGACAAACGTGGTCAACCTTTATGAATACCAGTGCTATTCCAGAGTCGGCTGACTTTGCTGGCGCCACGGTAGGCTTAGTCTTTATTCGTCAAGGCCAAGTTCGCTATACCATGGGTAACTTTCAAGTCGCCCTAGAAAACCCAGAAACCTGGGGCGGCGATACCGCTAATGACAACGTACCTGATGTGGTTGCCCGTTATAACCTCAAAGGTGACTGGGGCTCTGTGTCATTTTCTGCTTTAGGTCGTCAAGTAAACTCTTGTGTTAAAGACTCTACGGATATGAATATCAATACAATGAACAACTGTGTGGATTCTAATTCTGAAACGGCAATTGGTGGTTCAATTGCCGGTCGTATTAACACCATTGGTAAAGATGATTTTAGATTTCAATTTCATCAAGGTGAAGTAGGTCGTTATGTCGGGGTTGGCTTTACTAAAGATATGGTTGGTGAAAAAGTTGAAGAAACCACCGCTTACCTTGCTGCTTACCGCCATTACTGGAACGAAACATTACGCTCTACCGTACTTTATGGTTCAGCTAAAGCCGATGTTTCAGGGTTAGAGCGTAGCCAGTGGAGTATTAACATATTTGAAAACTTAACCAAGCAATTAGCGGTAGGTTTTGAAGTAGGGCAATTCAAAATAGACGAGCAAAACGCCGATTCGAATTATGCACAGCTAAGCATGCAATACGTGCTGTAAATATTGTTTACTGTTTACACGTAACAATTCCCATTTTGTTGTTACGTTTTGAAGGGGGTGGACTCCCCCTTCTTTTTTTAAATGCATTTTCTTCACATATATTTTTCATTAATTTAGGAGTGTGAGTATGACTGAGTCAATACTCAAAGTAGAGCATGTTTCATTAGCGTTCGGTGGCGTAAAAGCTTTAACTGACGTTAGCTTTGAAGTTCCCCGTGGCTCTGTATTTTCTATTATCGGGCCTAACGGTGCTGGTAAAACCTCCATGCTTAATTGCATTTCTGGGCGTTATCAACCTAATTCTGGCAACGTTATTTTTAATAATAAAAATGTCACTAATTTACGTCCTAACGACAGAGCTGATCTTGGTATGGGACGTACCTTTCAAAATTTAGCCTTATTTGGTCACATGTCGGTACTAGACAACATCATGGTTGGTCGTCATCACCTACTGAACAATAACTGGTTAACAGGTCCTTTGTATTGGGCATCAAATGCACAAAAAGAAGAGCTTGCTCACCGTCGTTATGTTGAAGAAATTATTGATTTTTTAGAAATATCTCACATCAGAAAATCGGTTGCAGGCACCTTGTCATACGGGTTACGTAAACGCGTTGAACTCGCACGTGCCATGGCATTAAAACCGGAATTAATTCTGCTTGATGAGCCAATGGCGGGGATGAATTTAGAAGAAAAAGAAGATATGGCGCGTTATATCCTCGACTTAAATGAAGAGTTTGGCATTACCGTGGTAATGATTGAGCATGACATGGGCGTTGTTATGGATATTTCACATCAAGTGATGGTGCTCGATTTTGGTAAAAAACTCATGTCTGGTTTACCTGATGAAGTGATGGCTGATCCCCATGTGAAACGTGCTTATCTTGGTATCGAAGATGAAGAAATCAATAGCGAACAACAGCGGGAGGCGAGCTAATGGCTAACTTACAAGCAGTAACAAAAGATTATGAAATGGGTGCGCTTGACACCTTCCCCAAAATTCTCAGGCATAACGCCAATAACTGGCCTAACGATATTGCCATGCGTGAAAAAGAGTTTGGTATTTGGAATGAGTTTACCTGGCAAGACTATAACAACCGCGTTAAATGGTTATCACTGGCATTAGTTAAGCTTGGGGTAAACCAAAAAGACGCAATTGCTTTATTAGGTGATAACCGACCTGAATGGGTGTGGGGTGAAGTTGCTGCGCATGCAATGGGGTGTTACTCCATTGGCATTTTCCAAGACTCGTTACATGAAGAAGTGGTTTATTTACTCAATAAAAGTAATGCCACTGTGGTTATTGCTGAAGATGAAGAGCAATGCGATAAATTGCTTGAGCTAGGTGAAGACATTGATACGGTAAAAATTATTGTTTATTGCGACCCACGCGGTATGCGTAAATATGACGATAAACGCTTAATTAGTATTGAAGATATATATAAGCAAGGCCAAGCAATAGAAAAAGCATCGCCTGATTTATACAACCATTATGTTGACGCTACGCATGCCGATGAAACCGCTATTTACTGTACTACCTCCGGCACTACGTCAAAGCCTAAAATAGCCTTTTTAGCGGGGGGAAATTTTGTTAAGCACTGTAGCTCTTACTTACGTGCTGATCCTCGCCAGGCAGGCGATAACTATGTGTCGGTATTACCACTGCCATGGATCATGGAGCAAGTGTACGCCGTTGGCCAAGCGTTAATTGCCCGTCAAATAGTAAACTTTGTTGAAGGTCAAGAAACCTTAATGGCCGATTTACGCGAAATAGGTCCCAACTTTGTGTTACTTGCGCCACGCGTATGGGAAGGCATTTTAGCCGACGTTAAAGCTCGCATGATGGACTCAACGCCACTAAAACAAAAGTTATTTGATTATGCTTTTGCCATTGCTGAAAAAGCTCAACTAGAAGGAAAACGCTCAACCTTTGCCAATTTTTTACTGATGAACGCCTTAAAAGATAGGTTAGGTTTTACTAATTTAAAATCAGCAGCCACGGGTGGGGCAGCAATGGGACCCGATACGTTTAGGTTCTTTCAAACGATAGGTGTACCACTGCGACAACTTTATGGTCAAACCGAGTTATGTGGCGCATACACAGTACATAATGAAAATGATGTTGATTACGACAGTGTTGGCGTTGCTTTTGATAGCGCTGAAGTCAAAGTCATTAATACTGATAAAGCTGGCGTTGGAGAGGTTATTGCTAAAACAGTCGGTATGTTTACTGGCTATTTAGATAATCAAGCTGCCTATGATGAAGATGTTATTGATGGTTGGATGCACACGGGTGATGCCGGGTATTTTAAGCCCTCAGGACATTTGGTCATTATTGACCGCATTAAAGATTTAGCCAAAACCAGTAATGGTGTGCAGTACTCACCACAGTACATTGAAAACAAATTGAAATTCTCATCTTTTATTGGTGAAGCCGTTATTTTAGGTAAAGACAAACCTTACTTAAGCGCCATTATTTGTATTCGTTTTTCCATTGTTTCTAAGTGGGCAGAGCAACAAGGTTACGGCTTTACTAACTACACCAGTTTGTCAGCGTTGCCACAAGTGTATGACAAGCTCACTGAAGAAGTTGAAAAAGTGAATGCGACCTTACCTGATGCACAAAAAATCAATAAATTCATTTTACTTTACAAAGAGCTTGATGCCGATGACGGCGAATTAACCCGTACCCGTAAAGTACGACGTACGGTTATTGCTGATAAGTATGGTGACATTATTGACTCTATTTATGACAACCAACCTATGGTTGATATTGATACCGTGATCACCTTCCAAGACGGTGGCAGCTCACGTATTCAAACACAACTTAAAGTGGCTACTGTCATTGAGGGTAATGCTGAAACTAACGGTGATAGTTATTCATCAACCAGTAATCAACATCAGAGGAAAGCATCATGAATTTTGAACTCTTAACGCAATTAATTATCAATGGCCTCATTGTTGGTTTGTTATACGGTGTTATTGGTATGTGTTTTGTGTTGGTTTATAAATCAACACAAATCGTTAACTTCGCTCAAGGTGAGTTTTTGCTTATTGGCGCTTGGGTTTGTTGGGCATCACTTATTTACTTAGAACTGCCATTCTTTCTAGGTTTCATCTTGTCACTGGTGTTTATGGCAGGTTTTGGCGTGCTTTTGCAAATGATAGTACTACGTCCAATGATTGGTGAGCCCATTATCTCAGTGATCATGGTCACTATCGGTCTGTCTATTTTCTTCCAAGCGTTAATGAAATGGATATTTGGTGTGTCACCTCAAAGCTACCCGCAAGTATTTGATGATCAATCCATTAGCCTCTTAGGGTTAAATATAGAAATGGCCTACTTAATGAGTACCGTGATTGCGTTAATCATTATGGTCGCGTTCTACTTATTCTTTAAACACTCTAAACACGGTTTAGCCATGAGAGCGACTGCTTTTGACCAACAAGTGTCGCAAAGTTTAGGCATATCCGTTAAGCATGTTTTTGCGATGAGTTGGGGTATTGCGGCTACTGTTTCAGCAACCGCAGGCATAGTGTTAGGTATGGTTAATGGGGTATCAGATTCACTGTCTATTATGGGGATTAAAGTATTCCCAGCGGTAATCCTTGGCGGCTTAGACTCCATTGTTGGCGCTATTGTTGGCGGTATTATTATCGGTGTCTTAGAGAACGTTGCTGAGTTTTTTGATAGCCAATACCTACACATCGGCAACATGTACGACATTGCACCATTTTACGTGCTGTTAATTATTCTTTGGTTCAAACCGTACGGCTTATTTGGCACTAAAGACATTGAGCGCATATAGCATGACATGTTTACTTGTAGGTCGGTACTTGTCGATCGAGCGTTATGCCGTCAATAAGCAAAACTGATGGGCGAAAGCCCAACCTACAACACAGATAAAACGAACAATTATTAGGAGTGACTTATGTCTAGTTTATCAATGCGTCCGTGCGGAGACTTTCGTACTAGCTACAAACAAGATAATACAATTTTTGAAACAAAAACTATTCGTTGGGTAACTATTTTTACCATCATTGCGCTGTGCTTTGCGCCTATGCTTGTTGATGGCTATTTTATTACCCTGCTTATTCAAATCTCATACTTAGGTATTGCTGCGCTTGGCTTAAATATTTTAGTGGGTTATACCGGGCAAATATCGTTAGGTCATGGTGCTTTCTTTGGCTTTGGCGCTTTCGCTTCGGCTTGGCTAAACACCAGCTTTAATATTCCTGTGCTGCTTTGTATTCCGCTAGCAGGCTTTTTAACCATGGGGGTTGGCATGATGTTTGGTGCGCCAGCTGCTCGTATTAAAGGCTTGTATTTAGCTATCGCAACCTTAGCCTCGCAATTTATTATTGAAGATTTTTTTGCTCGTGCAGAGTGGTTTTCAGGTGGTGCCTCAGGGTCAATGGCCAACCCAGTAAGCTTATTTGGTTTTGATTTTAATACCGACCAAAGCTTTTACTACGTGGCGCTATTTGCCTTAGTATTTATGTTTATTTGGGGTTGTAATTTGATGCGCAGTCGCGATGGTCGTGCCTTTATTGCCGTGCGAGATCATTACTTATCGGCTGAAATTATGGGCGTTAAACTCAATAAATACCGTTTACTTTCTTTTGGTATTTCGTCTTTTTATGCCGGTATTGGTGGCGCGCTATATGCCCATTACTTAGGTTATGTATCGGCTGAAGGTTTCACTATTATGATGTCTATTCAGTTTTTAGCGATGATCATCATTGGTGGCTTAGGGTCAATAAAAGGCACCTTAATGGGCGTTATCTTTATGGTGTTTTTACCTGAAGTGTTAGCCAGTGGTGTAGGGCTAATGAAAATGACGGATTGGGGTAATATTCCTATGGTGGTTGATGGCTTAGCTTATATCAAAGAAATGGCCATTGGCGTGGTGATTATCTGTTTCTTAATTTTTGAACCAGAAGGCTTGTCACATCGTTGGACACAAATAAAAAATTATTGGAAATTCTACCCATTTGCTTACTAAGCCCTTTAATAAAAAATACGTTAATTAAAGTGTTTAGTAAATGAACGGTGAATAAAGCGCAGTTACTCAGCATAATGCTAGGTAACTGCAACAAGAACATAAACATAAAAATAATACAGCTACCCAGTTATTTACATGGGTACTACATAAAAATTGAGGAATGTTCAAATGAATAGCATTAAACATAAAAAATTATTACTAAGTTCAATTACTACCTGTATAGCGTTAAGTTTTACTAGCCATGTACAAGCACAAGACTCTGTTTTTGTCGGCCACTTAGCCGACATGTCAGGTCCTACCGCGTTTGTAGGAAAAAACTATGCCAATGGTGTTCGTGACTCCCTTGCTTATATCAATGCCCATGGCGGCATTAACGGCACTAAGCTTGAATCTGAAACAATCGATTACGCCTATAAAGTACCCCAAGCCATTGCCGCTTATAAAAAATGGAAATCACGCAACAACATGGTAGCAATGCAAGGTTGGGGCACTGCCGATACCGAAGCGTTAATCTCGTTTGTAGCGCGTGACAAAACACCGGTTTTCTCTGCCTCTTATTCAGGACATTTAACAGACCCTACCGGTAAAAACCCCCATACCAAAAAGCCAGCGCCTTATAACTTTTTTTATGGTGCATCTTACTCTGATGCCTGTCGTGGCTTAGTGCAATGGGCCGCAGAAGACTGGAAAAACAAAGGCGGTCAAGGCAAGCCTAAATTTACTCATATAGGTGCTAATCATCCTTTCCCTAATGCCCCTAAAGAAGCCTGTGCTGAATATGCCCAAGAGTTAGGTTTTAACGTGTTACCACCGGTAGTTATTTCAATGAAACCCGGTGATTTTAAAGCACAATGTTTAAGTATTAAAAGCTCAGAGTCAAACTACGGTTATATTGGTAACTTAGGTGGCTCAGTACAATCGTTAGTTAAATCGTGTAATACCGTCGGTGTTGATATTCAATTTATGTCAAACATTTGGGGCGGCGATAAAGACGTATTTCAGGCGGCTGGTGAGGGTATTAAAGATTATATTTTCCCAACCATGACCCCATTTTGGAATGACGATGTCCCTGGCATGAAACTTGTCCACGAAATTTCAAAAATGTCAGATAGCTCAGGCGAAGAAGAGCGCGTTCATCATTACATTCGTGGTGTTTGTTCAACCTATTTTATGAAAGAAGCAATGGAGTGGGCTAAAGAAAATGGCGGCATTACCGGTGAAAACATTAAAAAAGGCATGTACGTGCATAAAAACTGGGTACCTAAAGGGTTAGAAGGTGTTTGTTTAGCGGCGAACTGGACTGTTGAAGATCATCGCGGTATCAACCAAATTAATATTTATAAAGGTAACTATAACGAGGGCGATATTAAAATTGACAAAGTATCAGAAGTAACGCTGAAGCGTCGTGATGACTGGTTAGGTTATTAATTCTTGTTATTAATACAGTGGCGGCATTGTCGCCGCTGTAGTGCTAATAAGCAGATATAAATTTCAACGGAGTATTTAGTTATGTCACAGGCGGCAGTAAAAATTCAAACAGCTTCACCTATGTTATCGGTTAACAATATTGAAGTGGTGTATGACGAAGTTATTCAAGTACTTCGTGGTGTGTCTTTAGACGTACCCGAAGGAGAGGTGGTCACTTTACTTGGCCCTAATGGCGCAGGTAAATCAACCACATTAAAAGCTATTTCAGGTTTGTTGCGTAGTGAATATGGTGAAGTGACCAAAGGTGACATTACCTTTATGGGCGAGCGCATTGATAAAAAAAATGCTGAAGATGTGGTACGCAGTGGACTGTTTCAGGTTATGGAAGGTCGACGTATTATTGAAGACATGACCTCAATTGAAAATCTAAAGCTGGGCGCTTACACCCGTAATGACTCACAAATAAATCAAGATTTGGAAATGGTTTTTAATTACTTTCCGCGCTTAAAAGAACGTACCGGTTTAGCCGGGTATTTATCGGGCGGTGAGCAACAAATGCTTGCTATAGGTAGAGCATTAATGGCGCGTCCTAAAATGATTTGTTTAGACGAACCCTCAATGGGCTTGTCACCGTTATTAGTCAAAGAAGTGTTTGGTATTATTAAAAAGATCAACCAAGACCAAGGTATTACCATGCTACTTGTTGAGCAAAATGCCAATTACGCCATTAAAGCCGCGGACTATGGTTATATTATGGAATCGGGAAAAATAGTGCTTGATGGCACGCAAGAACAGTTACTCAATAATGAAGATGTTAAAGAGTTTTACTTAGGTGGTGGCAACGAAGAGCGTAAAAGTTTTAAAAACTTAAAATCGTATAAACGCCGTAAACGTTGGTTATAAGTTTGTGCATTTCAATAGATGGCCATTTCACTTGATTTTGTTATCGAACTTCTAAAACTCAAACGAACTGGCGGCTTGCTGAAAAGCACATAATATTTTTTCGTAGGTTGGGCTTTAGCCCATCAGCTTTTGTCATTATTGCAGCGGATACATTTGACGGCCTCAAGGCCGACCTACATAAGATCGTCACCCTGAATTTATTTCAGGGTCAGTATGACGTAGATGTAGGTATGTAGGTTGGGCTTTAGCCCATCAGCTTTTGTCATTATTGCAGTGAAGAAATTTGACGGCCTCAAGGCCGACCTACATAAGATCGTCACCCTGAATTTATTTCAGGGTCAGTATGACGTAGATGTAGGTATGTCGGTTGGGCTTTAGCCCATCAGCTTTTGTCATTATTGCAGTGTAGAAATTTGACGGCCTCAAGGCCGATCTACATAAGATCGTCACCCTGAATTTATTTCAGGGTCAGTATGACGTAGATGTAGATGTAGGTTGGGCTTTAGCCCATCAGCTTTTGTCATTATTGCAGTGTAGAAATTTGACGGCCTCAAGGCCGACCTACATAAGATCGTCACCCTGAATTTATTTCAGGGTCAGTATGACGTAGATGTAGGTATGTAGGTATGTAGGTTGGGCTTTAGCCCATCAGATTTTGTTTTATTTATCAATAACATAATTTTTAATTATCGAGTCCCCATGAAAAAATATTATTACGAAAAAGAATGCCAAAGCGCAGAGCTACGTGAACAGTCTTTGTTAGCACGTTTACCCGCTTTTATTACTTATGCTAAACAAGAATGTCAGCATTATAGCGAAACATTAAAACATATTGATGCTGACAAAATTACCAGTCGACAACTATTAGCACAACTACCAGTTACCCGAAAAGCTGACTTAATGAAGATACAAAGTAACAACGCGCCTTTAGGTGGTTTAAATGCTAAAGCGGCTAACATAGGGAGAATTTTTCAATCACCTGGGCCTATTTACGACCCTGAAAATACCAGCGATGATTGGTGGCGTATGGGGCAAGCATTTTATGCCGCAGGTTTTACAGCTGGCGATGTGGTACAAAACTGCTTGTCGTATCACTTAACCCCAGGCGGCTTTATTCTTGATTCAGGCGCTAGGGCGTGCGGTTGTGTGGTTATTCCCGCGGGACCAGGGCAAACTGAGCAACAACTTGATGTTATTGAGCATTTAAAACCGCAAGGTTATAGTGGCACGCCATCATTTTTAAAAATTCTGTTAGATAAAGCGCACGCTGAAAAAAGAGACATAAGCAGTATCAGCAAAGCACTGGTCACCGGAGAAGCATTACCTAAAGGCTTAAGAGCAGAGTTTGATGCTGCGGGTATTCAGGTGTTACAAGCTTATGCCAGCGCTGATGTTGGCCTTATAGGCTTTGAATCTCACCCTGATGAAGGCCTTATTATTGCTGAAGATTTATTGGTAGAAATTCTTCGACCTGGTACCTTAGAGCCGGTTAATGAAGGTGAAATAGGTGAGGTGGTGGTCACTAGTTTTAATGTAGATTACCCACTTATTCGTTTTGCTACGGGCGATTTATCGGCGCTTCAGCCTGGCAGCAGTCCTTGTGGTAGAACCAATATGCGCATTAAAGGTTGGTTAGGCCGCGCTGACCAAACCACTAAAATTAAAGGAATGTTTGTTCATGCAGAGCAAGTAGAGCAGGTAAGGCAAGCACATCCCCATATTATAAAAATGCGCTTGTCGGTTACACAAACTAATTACAATGATCAAATGCATTTACAAGCGGAGTTAAATAGTAAGGGGTTCACGCAAGCAGATATTGCCAGTGAAGTTGCGCGTATTAGCGATAGCTTGAAAAAAATAACCAAGCTAAGTGGAGTGGTTGAGTTAGTTGCCATAGGCACACTAGCGGATGATGGTAAAGTGATTGATGATTTACGACCTATTGGTTAGGTTAACTGGCTAACTCGTTAGCGCTAAAGCGACCAACGTAAACGACAGAAACAAAAAATACAGACCCAAACAGATACAAAACATCTACCAAAAAATAATAAAATAGATAAGGACTATGATGAAAAATATTAACGATACTGCTTTTCAAGATTGTTACCCTGAAGAACTAAGCCATTGTTATGGCTGTGGTAAAAATAACCCTCACGGCCATCAGTTAAAAAGTTACTGGCAGCATATTGATGAAGATGATTTATTAGCCAGTGTTACGGTGGCGCGTTTTACTCCCTCTGATATTTTTACCGCTATTCCGGGTTTTGTCTATGGCGGCATGACGGCCTCATTAATTGATTGTCATGGTACGGGCAGTGCATCGGCGATGGCTTTTTTAGCGCAAAAGCGTGAAATGGGCACCTTGCCGCCATTGCGCTTTGTAACGGGCGCATTAAACATTAACTTTTTAGCGCCAACACCACAGGGAGTTGAGTTAACGCTTATCGGTCGCTTTAGTGAAGTTAAAGACAGAAAGATTGTTGTTGATATAACACTATCAGCGAATGACGTTGTTTGCTCAACCGCGCAGGTTATTGCGGTATTAATGCCTAACAGCATGACACCTAGTAAATAAAAGGGTAGAGTGGTCTTGAGTTAAAATTTTTAAGCTAAAATTTTTTAGTTAAAACTTAAGGAGCTATTTTATGTTAACAAAAGAAAAAACGGGTCTTATTGTCGTTGATATACAAGGCAAGCTAGCACGCTTGGTAGATGACAGTAGTACGTTAATTCCTAACTGTGAAAAGCTAATTAAAGGTGTGCAATCGTTGGGCTTACCCATATTATGGCTTGAGCAAAATCCGGATAAAATTGGCTCAACGGTTGAAGAATTGGCGTCGATACTGGCAACTCGCTCTAACCGACTTTCTAGAGACCACTCACAAGATGCTGCCCATGCAAGTTCACCGATAACAAAGTTTACCTTTGATGCTTGTGCCGACGCGCAGTTTTTAGCCGCGATTAAAGCCAGTCAGATAGATACTTGGTTAGTGTGTGGTATTGAAGCGCATATTTGTGTGTATCAAACCGCGTCAAGCCTAAAATCGATGGGCTTTAATGTGCAATTAGTCTCTGACTGTGTGTCTTCACGCACACTGGCTAATAAAGAGTTAGCCATCACAAAATTGGTTAATCAAGGCGTTGAGCTAACCGGTTTAGAAATGTGTTTATTTGAACTGGTACAAGATTGTCGAAATGACGAGTTTAAAGAAATACTTAACCTGATCAAATAAAACCCTCGCAACGCTCTTCGTCATGCTGACCCTGAAATAAATTCAGGGTGACGGTTTCAGTACCTAGATTTTGACGGGCTAAAGCCCGACCTACAAATACCACAACCGTCTGCACTGTCTTTGTAGGTCGGCCTTTAGGCCATCACGGTAATATTTTTTTGTCTTCTCGGTGAGCGCAGCCTCTGTGTCCTTGGTGGTTCAAAATCTTTACACGTTTAAATAGCCTCGTTCCCACGCTCTGCGTGGTAATGCATATTCATGACGGTTTCAGTACCTAGATTTTGACGGGCTAAAGCCCGACCTACAAATACCACAACCGTCTGCACTATCTTTGTAGGTTGGCCTTTAGGCCATCACGGTAATATTTTTTTGTCTTCTCGGTGAGCGCAGCCTCTGTGTCCTTGGTGGTTCAAAATCTTTACACGTTTAAATAGCCTCGTTCCCACGCTCTGCGTGGTAATGCATATTCATGACGGTTTCAGTACCTAGATTTTGACGGGCTAAAGCCCGACCTACAAATACCACAACCGTCTGCACTGTCTTTGTAGGTTGGCCTTTAGGCCATCACGGTAATATTTTTTTGTCTTCTCGGTGAGCGCAGCCTCTGTGTCCTTGGTGGTTCAAAATCTTTATGTTTTTAAGGTCTAAAACTCATTAATTTAGCATTAACTTAGCGGTGACAGTAGCGAGCCTAGAATATCATCGGTTAAACTTAACTTATTATCACTGACTTCTTCAGACAATAACGCTTTAGCTAATTCAGCTTTATTTTGCTGTATTTTTTGAATTTTCTCTTCTATCGAATTTTCAATAATATACTTATAAACAAATACCGGCTTGTCTTGACCAATGCGATAAGCCCTGTCGGTTGCTTGGTTTTCTACCGCGGGATTCCACCAAGGGTCAAAATGAATAACCGTATCGGCGGCGGTTAAGTTCAATCCCACACCACCTGCGCGTAAGCTAATTAAAAATACCGGTACTTCACCACGCTGAAATTTATCGACAACTTCTTGTCTTTTGGTGGTTGAACCGGTCAATTTCACATACCCAATACCGGCTTCAAGTAGCTCTAGCTCTATTAAAGCAAGCATGGTGGTGAACTGTGAAAATATCAGTATTTTACGGCCCTCAGCAATTTGCTCAGGTAATGTTTCCATTAAATAGTCTAACTTAGCCGATTGCTCTACTTTTTGAGCGCCTTCAAGTGATAATAACTGTGGGTGGTTACACACTTGTCTTAGTTTTAATAACGCATCTAACACTTCAATTTGACTGCGTTTTAAACCTTTGTCAGCAATAATATCTTTTAAACGGGTATCCATGGCTAAGCGTACCGACTCATAAAGCTCAGCTTGCTTACCTTCAATACGTAATTTTTGAATTATCTCTGTTTTTGGTGGTAACTCAGTGGCTATTTTGTCTTTGGTTCTACGTAAAATAAAGGGCTTAATTCGTTGGTTTAATAACTGCTTACGCTCTAGCTCACCGTGCTTTTCTATTGGCGTTCTAAAGAGTTTGGTAAATTGTCGTTGCCCGCCTAAAAAGCCAGGTAGTAAAAAGTTAAACTGCGCCCAAAACTCACCTAAGTGGTTTTCCATTGGCGTACCAGTTAAGCACAGTTTATGTTGCGCTTTTAGTGTTAAAAACGCTTGGTATAATTTGGTTTTAGTGTTTTTTATATAATGCGCTTCATCAAGAATAAGATAGTAAAAACTTTGGTCACAATAATGCGCTAAATCTTTAGTAATTAAGGCATAACTAGTAATAATAATATCTACTTTACTCTCAAGTAGTTCAGGTCTTTCAAGGCAATCAAACTGCTCTTTACGTTTACTGCCATGTAATACTTGATACGACAATTGCGGCGTAAACTTATCTATTTCATTCGCCCAGTTAAAAATAACGCTAGTGGGCGCAACAATTAATACTGGTTTGGTTAAGCGCCCTTGCTGTTTTTCAATTAACAAATGTGCCAAGGTTTGAATGGTTTTACCTAAGCCCATATCATCAGCCAAAATACCGTTTAATTGATACTCGCGTAAAAACTGCAACCAATTCAGCCCTTGATGTTGGTAAGTACGTAACGTGGCGTTTAAGCCTTCAGGTACGGGCACGGTAGTGACTTCTTGAAAGTCTTTCAACTTATCGGCCAGTACTCTTAACTTATCGGTACCTTTGGCTATCATGCCTTGATCATCTAACATAGATAAGGTTTGGTGACCTTGAAAACGCGACAGCTTTAACGTGCCATCTTCATTTAAGGCATTGGGCATAAACAGCTCAATAAATTGCTTTAATATTGGCCGTACGCTTTGATAGCGCAAGGCAATAAACTCACCTTTACCTAAATCGACATAAATAGGAGAGTCGCCAGCAATAAGCTGCTCTTTAGTGCTATCGGTTAACGCCGATTTGGGTAATTGTTCAATAGCGCTTAACAAAATAGGGAAGGCCGGCATTTTTCTGCCATCAATGGTTAAGTTTAACCCTAAAGAGAAAAAGTCGTGATCATCCGTTTCCATTACCTCAGCATCAAAAATACTGTCGGTAGCGAGCGCTTTATAATAAAAATCATCGGCAAAGCTAATATGCCAGCCTAGTGCTTGAAGTGATTGTACTTCTTGATGTAAAAAACGATGCCATAAAAAACTGCCCTGCATCAGCATGGCAAATTCTGGTGTTTTATCTCGGTCAACATCGCTTTGCGTGGCATAAGTGTAACGCTTAGGTTTAGGCTGAGCGATAAATTTTAGCGTGGTAAGTTTATCAATAACGGTTTGCTCAAAGGCCAAATCGCGATAAAGCTTTATTTGACTTGCTTCGTTATGCTCTATTGCTGGCGTAACAGTCACGCCCTCATCATAGGGATTAACTAGATTACCCTGATAAGAAAAATTCACGCGCGCATAGCCCGTTTGTCGATTAGAGGCCACTGGCGTAGAGAAGTGTAAATGCACCTCGGGTTTTGACAACGCTTGCGAGAATTGTGTTTTAGGTTTAGGTAAACGCTGCACCGCATCGCCAAGCGACATAGACAACTTATTCATCACCCAAGGGAGTGAGTCTTCTTCAAAAATAGGAGAGTTGAGTAAACCCGCTTCAAAGTCACACTGGGTATTGGTATTAATGACGCCAAAGCAGTTTTTCTGCTCATCATAGAAGCATAAAGGTTGTGCTTTAATAATTTGAATACTGGCTGAAGGCTTTGCTAATACTAGTTGTAGCGTGTGTAAGTTATTACCTAACGCTAACCATTGCCACTGCGCCTCTAATGGCTCACTTAAGGTGACAGGCTCACTTAAATCGTAACTGTTATGCCAAAAACAACGATTGGTTTTTATAATACGTTCAAATAAATCAAAATACTTAATGGTATCGCCAAACTGATTAGTACGAATAAGCTCGGTAAGTACCGCCACATCTTCGTTAGTGGCATAAGCACTATTAATTAAGGCATTAGCAGAAAATTCATTACTAAACGACTGGCTCCAACTGCCATCACTTTTGGGTTTAGCTGATTTAATTTCTACGCTTAAAAAATCGTCATCGTTATAAGTGTTAGGCTTTAAAAAATACAGTAAAGACTTTTGTTGTGTATTAGGCTGGTATCTACTTGGCTGCGCTTGAAAATTATTTAGCCATTTACTAATGGATTTTTCGGGAGAGGCAACACTGTTTTTATCAAAATGTTCAACAATATAGCATAGTGCTAACGCGGCAGCATGCTTACAATTACGGCCAACGTAACAATCACAATAACTACCAATATCGCCATATTTACCCTCAAACACTAACCGCGTTAGGTAACTTGACTGATTAGCGCGTTCACTTGACACTACACCGCGAATTGTTTCACCATCAAGCGCGCAATTTTTAACGCCTTGCGCTTGAAAAAGCCTTGTGCCTTTTTTCCATTCATTTTTGGTGAAATGTTGTTCGAGCAAATCGGGTGTAAAGGTGTTTTTTGCCATAAGTATTTAATTATTCTGAGTTCATGTAAGTTAATAGATTGTTGGTTGATAACTGTTAATGTAGAACGATCGGTTTAGAATAGTATCATAACGGCTGCTTTTGTATAAGGGCGGCAACGCTTTTAAATCGAATACGATCAACGACTTTCACTTTAGCATGAACGCAGAGTGATTCATCTATTTGATATCAATACTTAGTACAATACTTATTACTATCTTGTCCTAATCATTATCAGCGCGTTAAGCATTATGATTAGCTATGTAAAATAACAGCATAGCTAGGTAAAATAGCTGTTTATGTTAAAGCACTAAAACAAAGCCTTAGCACAAAGCCTTAACACAAAGCGCTAAGTTAACGCCAAAAGTAGCCAACAAGGAAACACTGTGATTTCAAAAAAAGTAAGAGAATTATTTGTATCATTAATGGAAGCATCAGACGACTCGCCCGTGTCTTATGATGTTGAAACCGAACAATACAGCGGCTTTTTCAATAGCGCAGTGGTTAATAAGTATATTGACTTAGGCGCGCTAGAGCTGGTTGACGGCGGCAATGGTCCAATAACTATTTTACTTAATAATCGAGATGATTTTTTAAGTTCTTTTGCCGCAGGTGTAAGAGAAGCAGCCAATGGCGCTGATCAATCTTATGCTGATTATAATGCCAACCCCTTTGCCTTCTCCGTAGGCTATGAACACTTTCATCAAGTGGCGAAGAAAAAACGAAAAATAGCCGGTTATGTCTGCCATGGTTTTGAAAACGATGAAACAGGGCTAACACACCAGCAATAAGCAACAGCCTTGTTGTTGTTGTCATCTTTGACGTGTCTAATCGAAGCGTCATATTTATTACAAGTTATTGACAAAGAACAAGTATTAGTAGATTGTCTTATGATAAAATAGCCATATAAAAACCACGCAAAAGGAACCTGCGCTTGCCCGCTACATTTTATAACCAACATGCTAACGAATTAGCCGAGCAATACCTGTCAAAAACCTTTGAGCAAGTACATCAAAGTTGGTCACATCTTGTTGAGCCAATGATAGAAAAACCTCAGGCGCGTATTCTTGACTTAGGTGCTGGCTCTGGCCGCGATGCTAAATACTTGGCTGAATTAGCGGTTAGCAAGCATGGCGCTGATAATAATGTACAAGTGTTTGCCGTAGAACCAGCAA
This sequence comes from Colwellia ponticola, assembly GCF_005885605.1. Lineage (GTDB taxonomy): Bacteria > Pseudomonadota > Gammaproteobacteria > Enterobacterales > Alteromonadaceae > Colwellia > Colwellia ponticola. Next base: position 344,362 of record NZ_SZVP01000002.1, read on the forward strand.
ACCTATTAGCAGCGCTTGGCGCACAACAAACCCAAGGCCTTAACGTTAAATGGCTCACCGATTCACTGCCCGCATTAACTAATATCAGCAAACAAGAAGTCAGTTTTGATTTAATACTGTTAAGCGCGGTTTGGATGCACGTTCCCGTTAGCGATCGCCCCCGTTCACTGCGTAAACTCGCCAACTTACTCAAACCCGGTGGCAAACTGGTTATTTCACTGCGCTATTCTTCAGGGAGTGAACAGGCAGAGCAAGAGCGCAGCGAACGTAAAATGCATACTGTGTGCGCTGATGAATTAAAGCAGCTCGGCAAAGAAGTTGGTTTATTCCCGGTATTAGAAACCGAAAAAGAAGACGATAAACTCGGTAGAAGTCACGTATCGTGGCAAACCGTGGTTTTGCAAATGCCAGACGACGGCACCGGGGCTTTCCCGTTTATTCGCCATGTTGCCTTAAATGATGGTAAGTCGGCCACTCATAAACTGGCTTTATTAAGAGTATTACTGCGCATTGCTGACGGTCATCCCGGCGCAGTACTTCGCCGAGAATCAGCTGCAGGCGGTGATCGCGTGATATTACCTGTTGGCTTAGTGGCGCTGTATTGGTGTCACCAATACAAAGACTTAATAGATAGCCATAAACTGTTTCAAACACCCAATAAAAACCCCAACATGGGTTTTATGAAAGCGGATGGATGGCATAAATTAAATGAATTAGGTGACTTCAAATCTTTTGATTTTCGCATAGGTAACTTATTTAGTGGTGAGACAGCCATAGCGTTACATAAAACCCTCTCGGCAGCGGTGAGTAATATTAAAACCATGCCATGTCGTTATATCACTTTTCCTAATAGCGCAGCCAATAATAACAGCACTGTTTTTGACGTCGCCAGTAAAACAGTAAAAGCTAAAGACAGCTTGTTTCTTGATTTACCAACACTGGAGCAGTGGGGCGAATTTTCCTTGCCCGAATCAATCTGGTTAGCGTTTAACCGTTACGCCTGTTGGATTGAACCCGTGTTAGTCAATGAATGGGTAAAAACCATGGCAAGTTACGCCGGTAATGCGGAATACGCAGCCCCCGAAAATCAATACTTTTTATATCAAGCGTTAAACTGGGAAGAGCCTAAACGCAGCACTACTGATGTGCGTAAGCGTTTTGAGCAACTAAAAAAACAACTTTCTCCTCAAGAACAAATACGCTGTGTATGGTCAAAAAAATCATTAAAACAACACTACGCTATTGATCACAGCATGCCATTTTCGCGTTGGCCGAATAATGATTTATGGAACTTACTGCCAACCGACAGCCAAATAAATAATCAAAAAAGTGACCGACTGCCTACAGAGAAAAAACTAAAACAAGCTAAAGAAAGAATTCAACACTGGTGGCAAGTCGCATGGCTGGATGATGAGTATTCAACCGTGGAGCCATCAGCTTCTCTTTTAAGAGCAAAAGCAGAGCCTTCAGCGTTTTTAAAAAATATGCAGAAACGCTTTTTTGCTGAGGCAAACATTGCTTTACCGGGGTTAAGTTCAGATAACTCGTCAATAGATGATTTATTTGAAGCCTTGATGATGCAACGCGGGCGATTGAAAGAAATGCAGCAGTTGAGAGAGTGGTGAAGTGTATTTGTTTTGCTAACAACATTTCAATTTTTTAAGGGCCATTGTAAGAGAATATTATGATCATAAAAGATAAAGTGAAAATAAATAGTTCAAGCCCGATGGTTCAAGCGGGTCAAAAGCAAGAGCTTGATGTTGCCTTTTACTTACGTCGCGCTTTTAAAGACCACGATCAAGTTTTTGTCTTCAATGATATTAAGCTGTTACACAATGATGAAACAGCTCAAATAGATCACCTTATAGTACATACTTTTGGTTTTATTTTAATTGAATCTAAAAGTATTACCGGTGAAGTAACGGTTAATCAGTACGAAGAGTGGAGCAGAAGTTATAACGGTAAATGGTATGGTATGCCATCCCCTATCAAGCAGGTAGAGTTACAAAAGGATTTATTAAAGCAATTACTAAGAGAGCATGACTCAACATTACTTGATAAAATTTTGGGGCTTGAGACATTGCAAAAAGGTTTTGGTGGTCGCCAGTGGGAGCAACTTTGCGCCATTTCGAGTAATGCGATCATTAATAGAGAAAATACACCAAAGCATATTGCAAAAAAATTGATTAAATCAGAGTTTATTGTTGATACCGTTTTACAGCTTATGAAATTATCATCAGCAAAGCCTAGTCCATTGAGTTTTTTTAAAGCCGAAACTAGACCTTGGTTTAATAGCGATGAAATGATTAAAATTTGTGACTTTATTTTACAAAACAGTACGGTAGAAGAAAAAGTAGAGGAAGCAACTAGTAAGGTATTATTAGAAAAAGTTGATAATACAGCTGTTAAAGTCGAAGCTACGGTTATTGCAGATACTGCATGTAACGTGTTAACTGAATTGAAAATTACATGTAAAGAGTGTCATAAACAAGATATGTTAGAGCCAAGATGGGGGAAGTTTGGCTATTTTGTCAGGTGTAATAATTGTGCTGTAAATACACCGATGAAAGTACCATGCACTTGCTGTAATAGTAAAAATACTAAAGTGAGTAAGAAAAAAGAGTGTTACACACTTATTTGTCAAGATTGTGAAGTACGTAGCTCATTAAGCTATGCAGATTAAATATAATCTAAATAGCAGCGAGATAACTTGTGCAAGAAGGCTATCTTGGCTGATCTTTAACCGAAGCTGCTACAGCCCATAAATAAAGAAGGACTGATACAGAGTTTCATCATCAATTACTTTAATAGATTAACAGGTTAAAAATAGAAAAATACTATTATAGGTGGCACGATAAGCTATTCTAGCGGCATTAATACGGCTATTAGAAACTTAAAATGTATGAAATATTCACCAATCAAAAGTATCGATCTTGGTATAGCGCCTTGAGTTGGCCGATTAGCCAATTTAGTGAACTAGGTTTGAAGGCTTGATAATAAAAGACCAAGGAACTTGGTCTTTTTTGTTGAGGTTAAGCTTCTAGGTCATTTAAAAAGCGAACTAAAGATCTACCAATAGCTGCAGCCATATTAACCGGAACAGCGTTTCCTATTTGCTTATATACAGCAGATATAGGCCCTTGAAATTCCCAGTTATCTGGAAAAGTTTGAATCCTGGCATACTCTCTGGACTCTAACGGTCTTGTTTCTATTGGATGACAACGTTCAGTTTGTTTTTGAGCTGGAGATGTAGTTAAAGTTAAACTAGGTTCAGATAAGGATAAACGACGCGCCATTCCCGTTTTACCACCACCAAGAAAGTAGCTTCCTTTCATATATTCTCTTTGAAGATTATCTGGTAAGTCTCGCCAGTAACCTCCTTGAGGTACCTTACTCATAATTTCTTTTTTTCTTTCCGGATATTGTTGTCCTGCTGATTTTTCTACATCTGAACTATATAGCTCACCTTTATATAAAGCATCGCCTACAGTCATTACTTTTTTATATACAGAAGGCCAGTTAAAATTTGCTTTTCCTGCAAGATCTTTTCGAACTCCAATTAGTATAAGGCGCTCTCTTTTTTGAGGAACTTTATAAAAAATTGCTTTTAATACTTTAGGCTCAACGATTAAGTCATATCCTAATTCATCTATGACATTTCTAATTATTTCTAATGTTTTTCCATTTTCATGTGTTAATAACGCTCGAACATTTTCAGCCATAAAAACTTTAGGTTGAGTCTCTTTTATTGCTCTTGCCATTTCGAAAAATAAGGTACCTCGAGTGTCTTCAAAACCAAGACTTTTTCCAGCATAAGAAAATGCTTGGCAAGGAAAACCTCCGGTTAATATATCTATGTCTTCTTTAATTTGAGTAAAGTCAATTTTAGAAATGTCACCTTCAACTACATTCCAGTTAGGTCTATTATGGCGTAGTGTCGAGCAAGCGTGTTTATCCCACTCATTTAACATCACACTTTCAAAACCAGCAGCTTCCATACCTAAAGCTAATCCGCCGCCACCTGCAAAAAGCTCTACTAGATTATATTTTCTTTTAGGCTTAACTTTAAGCTCTTCATCCCACTTTGACTCGTTGATATTTTTAACTTGAGGGTAATGAGCAATTTGATCCTTATGAATCAACCCTGAAGTTTCACAAGGAGTTAATTCTCCTTTTTTAATTTTTGATTCTATCGAACGTTTAGGTAAAGATAATATATCTGCTAAGAGTTCTAAGCTTATGTGGCTTTCTGCTTTTTTTTGGACATCAATCATATGACGCTTCCAATCCTATTGTTATTTCAAGTACTGTTCAATTGTACAGTTAAAATCAGGCTAGGTCCATAAGTTTATATAATTATTTTTAATAAATTGTCTATTGTCATGAGCTGATCAATAATAATTCTTTTTTCTCAAGGAGTTAATATGGATTCGTTTAATAGAGATCACTTAAAGTCAGCCATCAAAGGAACCGTAGTTAGATTATATACTGCACAAAATTCAGATTTAGATTTATATAGAAACACGCTTGATTGTTTTTCAGCTTCTATTGATGCTCTGATACAAAATATTTCAATGGAAGATTGGCTAATACAAGAAAAAGAAAGGCAAGTTCAGAAAACTAAACAAAATGCTATAGGCTCTCTGCATGAAGATATTATGGGCTCAATAGCTGGTGTCGAAAGTCTTCCTGTAGGTAATTTAATAGATATCATTTCTAATGAAAAATTATTAGTTGCTGAAGTTAAGAATAAACACAATACCACTAAAGGTAATCACAAAGTTCAAATTTATCGGGATCTAGCTCAAAAGCTTGATGAACTTCAAGGGTATACTGGTTATTACGTAGAGATTTTGCCAAAAGGTGCAAAAGCGTACAACACCCCTTTTTCTCCATCTGATAACCAAACTAAGACTAAACTTCCAGCTAGAGAAGATATTAGAGTTATTGATGGCAAGTCCTTTTATGCACTATTGACTGGTAATGAAAATGCACTAGAAGAGCTTTATACTGTCTTGCCAAACATTGTAGCTGAAATAGTGCAAGAAGAGTTCAACCAAAAGTTGAGCGCAGATCGAGTTACAAGCTCTACACTCTTTGGTACAAACTTTTCGAAAGCATATGGTTAATTCTAAATCTTCTTCAAAAGCCTAATTTGTGATAATCGAGGTTCAATAAATGATAAGTAATAATGACATCAAGACAGCTAGCTTTGAGAACGGGAGCCGATTTAGAATGGAAACACGATGGAAATTGCATATTCACGGGACGATTAAATAAATTATTTGAATCGGTATCATACGATTTCTCCACTTGTGGGGAGCCGTTAGGTTAAGCCAATAAGGAGCGCAGAGTGGCATTTGAGTTATTTGATTTTAAAAACCAGCCAATTACTTTTGGAGATTTGGACAATAAGGCTTTTTGGTGTAGACATGGAGAAAAACAAGAAGAAGCATTTATTAAAGCGTTTACTTCTTTACAACAACAAAAAAGAGTTAAAAGTGATGAAATACTGGCTATTCATCCGAGTAAACATAGTAACCCTTATCACCCAGATCTGATAATAAACAACCAATTTATAGGTGAAGTCAAAACAAAAAACTCACCATTGTTTATGGCAAATACCTACGGTATTAATCCTCAGTTTGCTTTAACAATGGATTTAAAGGATTCGTTTAATTATGAGCGACTACTTAATAATGGAACAGATATAACTATTTATATCTGGGTTAAGTGGGAAGCAATGATTATGAAAACAAAATATAATCAATATCGTGTTAAACAATTAGCAGGAGTATGGAGAACACCATTTTCAACCTTAAGAGAGCATGAATTAAAATCTCCACCACCTATACACTGGTACAAAGAACCATTCCGAAAACCTCCAGAATATTCAGTTTCGGATGAACAACATAACGTTTGGGTTAATGAGTTAATAAATTTTGAACCTCGGCTTTTAGATCATAATAGTTATAGTGTAAAAAATATTACTTCAAAAGGGTATTCAAACGATAAAAACCAACTTTATACAAGTGGGCATTCGTCTTGTAGTTATGTTTTTGATTTAAGTAATAGTGATGTATTCACTGAACTTTATTCAAATGTTTTAAGGTGATTTAAAGACCGTTATTCTTAGCTGTTAAATCTGATTTTATTTCTTCGCTTAGATAACGGTAACTTTGTCCTGGACAAAAGCCGGAGTACGTCTTTCTTAAATATTCTAGAGTAAGCGGAATATCGTAAATATTAAGCTCTGATATCTCCATCGCAAAACATGATGCTTTATCAATTAGGTATTTTGAAATTCTTTTATTATAAGCATCATCGGCTTTTACTTTCTTCATTAACGTATCAAAATCTGAGTGATAAAAATTTTTCACAACAAAGCTACCGATTATTTTCATGACTGGTGATGAGCAGTAAATAATTACTTTTCGGCTTATGTTTGAATTATCTAAATCAGGGAATTTTCGTCTAAATTCAAATTTTTTAGTGCCATTAATTATTTCTTCGACAATTCTTGGCTGAATTGAAAGGAGGATATATTTTTCCGCAGGCATGAATTTTCTTATTAGTTAAGTACTTATTTAAAATGAATATTATAATTATTAGCAACGTATGGCTATCAATCAAATAAATCAATTTTACAAAGCTCTTTTAAGGGCTTTTTCCTTTAGTTGATAGAAGTTTAAAAGCCTCTTAAAACTTCAGCAATTAAAATTAACTTTGAAAATATTTTTAGGTAGATATTATGAAGTCACAATTTTTTAAAAATAAATTTGAGTTCCCTCAGAGCATTGTGATTGATTGAAATAAATGGAGTCAGATACACTTTTAATGTTGCTTATACATAAGTGGCATTTATATAGATATTTTGTTTTTACGTCTTCTATTTCATTTAACTAGTTCAAGTTGTCCATCATTATAACCTCTGCTGTTAATGTCTTGAAAAAGTCATGTGCTAACAGTTGTACAAGTTGTTTTCAGATAAGGTATTTGATTTTGTTAATTTAATTGCTATTATTCCAGTCATATAACATGGAAAGTATGAGTGTACAAAGTGGAATTACCCGCAAATCATTTAACATCAAAATTACCCTTTATCATTGGTGTTACAGGCCACAGAGATATATTAGCTAGTGATGTCAGCAGTGCTAATTTCGATGTTAATGGCAACAATGCAACACTTAAAGCCACTATTCGTGCCACGTTACTGCATTGGCATCATCAGTTAAATATTGAAGCCAACCCTAATACTGTTACCAAGGCTGTTAACGAGCGAAAAATAGTCACACCTATTTGGCTTATGTCAGGTCTTGCTCAAGGCGCAGATTTATTATCTATTGAAGTGGCGCTAGCATTACAAACGGAATTAGGTTGTGATGCGATAAAAGTTATTGGCTGTTTGCCGATGCCGCTGACAAATTTCGAACAAGACTTTCAACCCATCAGTATTCAACCACGCAGTGATAGCTACCAGCAGCTTACCAATGTGGTGTCAGCGCTGCAAAAAAACGGTAATGAATTACTTGAGATTAAACATGCCTTGTCTGATGACGATTATCAGTTTGCGATAAATGATAGCAATTATGGCGATCTCAGAAATAGTTTGTATTTGAATCAAGGCTTATTTATTGCCAAATATGCCAATGTGTTACTTGCCCTTTGGGATGGCTGTGATGCTAAAGGCTGCGGTGGTACTGCTGACATTGTAAAGTACAAGTTAGGTATGGATGTTAGTTGGCCGAGTCATACCGAAAATTTATCCTTAAAAGCCGTTTCTGAATTTGATGGTCAAGTGTCAGGTATTGTGCACCACCTTCAGGTTAACAGGATAAACACAACCACTAATACTGCGCCATTATTGTTACCCGATTCCCCCCCAAGTGAAGCCTTAGCTGCTATAGCACCCGAAGTGGGTCAGTTATATGCTTATAGCTATGCGGCCAATGAACATGCCTTAACAGATTTTATCTCCACCGAGTTTATTCAATTGTTGTCTGAACTGCGTTTTTATAATAGTTATAGCACCGAAGAGTCCGTTAACGTTGTTGATAGCTTAGTAGCCAGTCCGGCGGTGAGTGTTGGTCATGATATTGATATAGATAATGGACTTTTAGTTGCCAAGCCAATATTTACCCTAGCGGATAATATTGCGTTAGTTGGCCAACAAAAATATCGACAATTAATTAAGTTGTTTTTCTGGTTCGCTATTATCGGTTTTGCTTGTTATGAGTTAACCGGTAATTTAGTCAATTCACAGGAGGGGAGTTGGGTCGTTTTAGTGACGTTATTATCTATTATGGCGTGTTGGGGCGTTATTCGTTACGCCGGTAACCATGACTTGAAATGGAAGTATCAGCTTGCTCGCGGTGTTGCCGAAGCAATGCGTATTCGAGGTTTTTTAAATTTGTCTAATATTCCTCCCTCTGGTGAGCCTATTATTCCACGACGATACCGAAGCCACTTACCTTTATTAAATCATGCCGTTGCCGTAACTGAAATAGATTGGTGGCGCGCATCCAGTTATAAAAATTTAGATGAAATTCGAGATACTTGGATAGGTGATCAGCGCAGCTTTTTGCAAAGCCGATTACAATTGAGTGCTAAAAATGTTACTGAATTACTTTATAAGCGCCCCCGTTATGCCGCTTCGTTGTGCGCCTCGTTTTCAAAAAAGTGTTTTATTTTAGCGATAGGCATTGGCGCAATGCTTTTATTGTCTATGCTCGCTCAGCAACTTTTTCATTTTTCTACGTTGAATGAAGCGAATAATATGTTGATGATGATTGTGCAGTACAGCCTTATGTTAGGTGGCGTTGTCGCGTTATGGAGTGAGTTATGTGGTTATGAAACTACAGCAAACGGATATGCCAGCATGGAAGAGCTTTATGGTCGAGCTCACTCTTTGTTAAAAGGGGATATGACATTAGCTAAAGAGTTAATGCTGCTAGCCTTGGCGAGAGAGGCTATGTTTGAGCATGTCAATTGGTCAAACGCTGAATCGAATAACGATATTAAAAATCGCAACTAGTGCTATAGCAATAATCCAATAATAAAAAATTCAATAATAATAAATCCAACAATAACGAATTCATAATAAAGAATAACAAAGGACACTAATTCAATGGCAAATAGTTACCAGCGCTATAAAACGCTTACCGATAAAGAGCTAGAAACACAAAACGTTAAACGACTAGATTTAGGTATCTATGAAATTGAATGGGGTGAAGAGCATAGTTTTGATTGGGTTTGTCAGGAACAAGATGAAAGGCAAACTATTACTCGCCACAATGAACGTATTATTGGGGCAATGGCGTTAGTCAATCAAGGTTATAAAAACCATTTTTTGACGGTAGACTTAGAGCATGTTATTCAAATTTCCAATAATAAAGATGGGCGATTAGTTAAAAAGTTAACTGGCCATAGCGGAAAAATTGTCGGACTCATTGAACTTCCTAAAGGTAATTTACTGTCTGTTAGCTTAGATGGAACAATTAAACATTGGGATATGAAAAGTTATAAATGTATTGCCACTATTGAAGCTGATGTTAGCTGTTTAGATGATGTTGATTTTGCTAATGCGACCACACTGATCACTAAGAATAAGTCGGATACTAAATTATGGAAGTTAACCGGCAAGTTACTGGTTGAATTAACCGGATTTACTAAACCGATAGAGTACATTAAGCAATTTACATCAGACACTTGGATTGTTAAGCCTGAGAAAGAAAACCCGAGCCAATGGTCAGGTAAAGGTGAATTACTTCATCAGTTTAAATTTTCTTTTTCTCCTCGTACCGATGTACTGGAGTTAGATAATTTTCAGCTGTTAATTAAAGATACTAAAAATATACTCCAGTTGTGGTCAAAAGAAGGGCAATTGTTAGAAAAACATGTCAAAGACAGTAGTATGACAGATTACTTTGATAAGTTAGTCACTGCTAACAAGAAGACCGAAGATTGGCTTGAGTCACATAATAGTGCCGATGATTACCCGCTAACCTGTAATAGTTTTGAGTTAGGAGATTACCGTTTAAAGAGTGGTAAAGAAGAGATTGAAAAACAAGACTTATTGTTCAAGAAAAGCAGCAGCAATCGTACTATTTGGGACTTCTTTTATCGACCAATAGAAAGAAATATAAAAACGGCATTAAAAGAAAATATTGATTTGGCGCGTCAAGCAGAAGAAGCGTTAACACTCGAAAAAACTAACACAGAAAAACGTATTAAACAGCATAGCAGTAAGCGAAAATTTGCTAAATTTTCAGCATTTTTCTTCTTCCTGTTTGCCACTGTTATTGGCGCAATTGGTGTAGTGGCGCTGCATTTAACGGATAATTTTGATCTGTTAGTCAATACAATAGGTCCTGTTGTAGATAAAGTATTTGAATCAAAAAATACCCTTAAACATATAACTCACTTAGATTTACAACGGATATTTGCCGTAGTCACCGGCGTGATATTATTTATTTCCTTACTGTGGTTCATTCGTAACCGTCGCCAAAAAAGTAAGCAGTTGAAAAACGTTGGTAATCTTTCGATTATTGAGGTGGTTTTGACGACTTACGCTAATTTAATTGAAACGATTAAGTCACATCGCTCTGAGATACTCAATAGTTTACCTAGCTATCGAGATAACCAGCTCTTTAGTGGTGCTAAAGTCAATGCGCTTATTGAGAACAAAATTAACAATGAAATTCAACAAGCGGCTATGCAAGAATGTAATATCGCTCAGTCAGACATTACTTATCAACGTAGTGATGGCGAAAATAGTGAACCGTTTATCTTGCAAGATTGGTCATTCATTCAAGAAAATAGGCATCCACGCCTTAATAAACAAAATGAACAAGCGGTTCGTTTTGACGGTAATGGACAATTAGTTTATGCAGTAAGATCAATACAGTATATTTTCTTAACCAAAGAAAAAGTTGATGTGTTTTCAACTTACTATGATTTTATTGCGGATAAATACATTGGTCGTGAGTCAAACTCTTTTTACTACAAAGATGTCAGTAATGTGACTCGTAAAGATGTTCACCGCCATCGTTTAGACCAAGAGTTAACTGGCAGTGAAATTACACTGTCAGTGACTAGTGGCGCAAAAATTAGTTTAACACTGATGAATGATGAAAGTATTAGGGAGTTTTCTGAAACCTTAGCCGAGCATGGCAATGGTGAAGTTGAATCAGGCTCTAGCAGCGCTATCGATGCGGTTAAAGACTTACTTGCAGCAGAAGCTGCAGTGCTAACGGCAAGCTACCAAGACGACGTCGCTCATGCTGAAGAAGTCAATAATAGTCATTTAGTGAAAGTGTTAGACCTAACCCAAGAAAAGTTAATGCGTTATATCGAAGACCAAAAGGGTATTGCTAACAACTATGATGCCAGTGATTTAATCGCTACGGCTCAGTCTAAAGATAGTTTAGTTGATTTAGCCTATAAAAATATTCGTAGTCAAATAGAAAGTCATAAAAGATCTGAAGCGGCTTTAGCTTAATAGCCAGTCTATTAAGTTATTACCCAAGGTGAAGCTAATCGCAGCGGAACATGTTAAAAATTTATATACGGAAAATGACAGATGAAAAATATATTTTTAAGTTACAGCTCTAAAGATTCAGCCGCAGCAGTCAAAATTTTTGACGGATTAAAAGTTGCTGGCCATAAAGTGTGGTTTGCGCCAAAAAATATTTTAGGTGGTGAGAATTACGCTGAAAATATTGAAGAGGGCATTGAACAATGTGAGCTTTTTGTTCTACTTGCTTCTAAGCACTCTATTGGTAATAAATTATTAAAGGTAGAAGCATCTGAAGATGTCGGTAATGAAATACAACTAGCTAAAGATAAAGGGTTAAAAATAATTCCGTTAACATTGGATAATAGCTTGGTGTCAGGCGCTAAAGGCGGAAATAATTATCATTTTAGTCGTAAACAACGCATAGATATCGCCGTTTCATTAGACTCAGGTGATTTTTCCCCTATTATTGAAAAAATCATAGCAACAGCAGATGCCATTGAGACTAAAAGTTTAGATTTACAATATATAGAAACAGCAGAGAGAGATTTGATTATTGGTGATTTTGAGCAATCTATTCGTGCACTAGGGCAATACAGTTTTGCCGATAAGCATGTTGCGCGAGTAGAGTTTATTAGGTTAATTGCCAATTTATTACGTAAAGGTATAAAAAATCTTAATATTAGTGAAGCAGACGAGTTTACTGCTGAGTTCGAGCGATTACGTCATACTAAAATGGCCTCGTCGGCAGCCTATATGTTAGCAATATTGAAGCTCTTTTGTTACCAACCTAAAGGTTTTAAAAATACCATTGAGGATTTTTCTGCATTAAAAAATTCAGTAAAATCATTTGAACCTATTGAGGTTAAATATCGCTTTGTTGCCGATAAATTGTTACCGGCAGATAGTCAGTTTGCTATTGAATGGTTGATATAGTTACTTTTAAGGTAAACAACTTAATAGTATCGTAAGTAGTAAACGTATTAAAAACATAAGCCTAATTGTATTAATAAACAGTTAGGCTTTTTTATTGTTCATGTGTTTAACAGGGCAAAGGGCTGGTGATAATTTTTTGTTGATAGAATTAACTAACTAACAGGCCATAACTACGTTAAAATAGCGGTAATTTTTACCTTTTGAGCCCTTTTATTTGATGACCTCTGTTACCGACCCTGCAAACTTTACCACTTCTTTTGCCACTTCCTTTAGCGAGTTAGGCCTTATTTCCCCGTTATTAGCTCGACTAACTGAGCTGGAGTACCATCAGCCAACGCCTATTCAAGCACAAGCTATTCCAAGTGTTTTTGCGGGGCGTGATTTAATTGCTGGCGCCAATACTGGCTCGGGTAAAACAGCTACGTTTGCATTGCCGCTGTTACAGCAACTTTTTGGTCAACAATCGGCTGATAAGTCATTGGCGAGTAAAGGCAGTAAAGGTAATTATGTTGCTGGGTTAATTTTGGTGCCTACCCGTGAATTAGCGAAGCAAGTGGCTGATAGTATTCAATCGTATTCGGCACATTTTAACGGTGCTATTAAAACCGTTGCTGTGTTTGGTGGGGTATCCGTTAATAAGCAAATGCTTGCTTTACGCGGTGGTGCTGATATTTTGGTGGCAACGCCAGGACGATTACTCGATTTAATTGCGAGTAACGCTATTAAGCTTGATTTGGTGCAAACCTTAGTGCTTGATGAAGCCGACAGAATGCTAAGTCTAGGTTTTACTGAAGAGTTGTCGGCGTTGTTAGCGTTATGCCCAAAGAAAAAACAAACTTTATTGTTTTCTGCGACTTTTCCTGAGCAAGTACAAAGCTTAACGCAAGAGTTACTGAATAACCCAGTTGAAATACAGTTACAAAGTAGTGATGCTAGTACACTAGTACAGCGAGTTTTTACCGTTAATAAAGGTGAGAAAACCGCATTATTAGCGCATTTGATCACTTTACATCAATGGCGACAAGCGCTTATTTTTGTTAATGCTAAGCATCATTGTGAGCATTTGGCAGAAAAACTGGCTAAACGTGGTATTACCGCCGCGGTTTTTCATGGTGATAAAGGCCAAAGCGAACGTAGTCGCGTACTTGATGGTTTTAAAGCGGGTGAGATAGATGTGTTAATTGCCACGGATATTGCCGCGCGTGGTTTAGATATTGAAAAACTACCGGTGGTAATTAACTTTAACTTACCCCGAAGCCCGGCAGATTATATGCATCGTATTGGTCGAAGTGGCCGTGCTGGTGAGGTGGGCTTGGCTTTGTCTTTAATTGATCATGAAGATTATCATCACTTTACAGTGATCGAAAAGAAAAATAAAATTCGTCTTGAACGTGAGCAGGTTGAAGGCTTTGAAGTGGATGAAATTACCGAAGATTCAATTTTAGCGGTAGAAAAACCCATGGCTAAGCCTGAAGGTACAGGTAAGAAAAAGCGTAAAAAGAAAGCAAGTGTTAATGCCGATATTTGGTCAGGATATTCTAAGTCAGAATAGCCATTAAAGTTTTAGCTTTTTAAAGCTTAAAGGTTAAACCACCAAGGTCACAGAGGCTGCGCTCACCGAGAAGACAAAAATAATATTACCGTGATGGCCTAAAGGCCAACCTACAAAGGCTGTGCAGACGGTTGTGGTATTTGTAGGTCGGGGTTTACCCCGTCAAAGATTGGAATGGTTACCATGACGGCCTAAAGGCCGACCTACACAAGGCTGTGCAGACGGTTGTGGTATTTGTAGGTCGGGCTTTAGCCCGTCAAAATCTGTCTCGTTCCCACGCTCCGCGTGGTAATGCATATTCAGGTGATGGAGATTTGTTCAGGATGACGTTGTTAGTTGTTTTTTGTAGGTCGGGGTTTACCCCGTCAAAGACTGGAATGGTTACCATGACGGCCTAAAGGCCGACCTACACAAGGCTGTGCAGACGGTTGTGGTATTTGTAGGTCAGGTGTCTCGTTCCCACGCTCCGCGTGGTAATGCATATTCAGGTGATGGAGATTTGTTCAGGATGACGTTGTTAGTTGTTTTTTGTAGGTCGGGGTTTACCCCGTCAAAGACTGGAATGGTTACCATGACGGCCTAAAGGCCGACCTACAAAGGCTGTGCAGACGGTTGTGGTATTTGTAGGTCGGGCTTTAGCCCGTCAAAATCTGTCTCGTTCCCACGCTCTGCGTGGTAATGCATATTCAGGTGATGGAGATTTGTTCAGGATGACGTTGTTCGTTGTTTTTTGTAGGTCGGGGTTTACCCCGTCAAAGACTGGAATGGTTACCATGACGGCCTAAAGGCCGACCTACACAAGGCTGTGCAGACGGTTGTGATATTTGTAGATCAGGTGTCTCGTTCCCACGCTCCGCGTGGTAATGCATATTCAGGTGATGGAGATTTGTTCAGGATGACGTTGTTCGTTGTTTTTTGTAGGTCGGGGTTTACCCCGTCAAAGACTGGAATGGTTACCATGACGGCCTAAAGGCCGACCTACACAAGGCGTAGGTTGTGGCTTTTGCTGAAAGTGTGATTGATGCTTGCCTCGACAAAGAGCTGATTTTTAAACCAATAACAATAATAAATTAGACACAGATAAATGATTAAACCGCTTTCCTCAATGCCTATGGCGTTATTAACCTTACTTGTGTTTTTATCTAGCAACAGCTTGGCACAAGCTAAGCCTACTGAGTTGGCAGTACCAGATAAGTGGCATGAGGCTGATTTTGTTAAGGCTTATTGTTCAGGTGAAATTGAGCATATATTGCCCGATAGAACGCGGGTAGATTGTTTAACCGATACACATGCCATTGAGTATGATTGGGGCAAAAAGTGGGCTGAATCGTTAGGCCAAGCACTGTTTTATTCGGCGATGACCGGTAAAAAAGCCGGCATTGTGTTAATTGTTAACCCAAGAACCAAAGAACGCTTTTTAAAGCGTTTAAATAAAGCCATTGTTGATAATAAACTTAATGTTGATGTGTGGACTGTGCCTAATCAAAAAAGCTAATCGTCTTGCTATGTTATCGCTCACTTCTCTTGCCTCTTCACATTCTTAGTATTACTACTGTTATTCGTTGCCGTAAATAATAACCCATTGATATATCCCCCTTCTTAACGTTTTTATACGTGCTGTAGACTAAAGATTTACCCTAATGGGCTGTGCGCGCACTGCTTTTGAACTAGAATGGGGTTATCGCTCTTGTTATGTTGAGGTAAAGCTTTTAGTTGTCTAAAGCTTAGTAAATAAACGTCAGCGAACAAAGAGTAAAACGCATTTAATTTATCAATGAGTAATATTATGACTGATTCGAAAAAAAGTAGTGCCGCTGAAAAAAGTACAGCCCCTAAAAAAGTGCCTAAAGCAGCTAAAGCCTCGAAAATACTCAATGTGGTCAATCCTTTTGACCAATCTATTATCGGCTCGGTGCCTACGGTAACCTGGAATAATATTGACAAGCTTTTAGCAACGTCTTATCAGCTACATAAAGATACAGAGCAGTGGTTACCCGCTTTTGAACGAATAAGTATTCTTAAAAAAACAGCCGTATTAATGTCACAAAGAGCGGATGAGTTAGCGTTGTTAATTGCTAACGAGGGGGGGAAACCACTTGCCGATGCACGCGTTGAAGTAGCTCGCGCTATTGA
Source organism: Colwellia ponticola (assembly GCF_005885605.1). Classification (GTDB taxonomy): domain Bacteria; phylum Pseudomonadota; class Gammaproteobacteria; order Enterobacterales; family Alteromonadaceae; genus Colwellia; species Colwellia ponticola. The sequence goes on from NZ_SZVP01000002.1 coordinate 360,498, forward strand.
TGGGGTAGGGCTTTGTGTACAAGAAATTGCTCACTTAACGGGTAGTCAAATCCCGATGGATTTAACCCAAGCAGGGGCGGGTAGGATAGCCTATAGCACTAAAGAGCCTACTGGTGTGGTCGTTGCGGTTTCTGCGTTTAATCATCCGTTAAACTTAATTGTTCACCAAGTGGCTCCTGCTATTGCTACTGGCTGTCCGGTGTTAGTTAAACCGGCGCGCGATACACCATTATCCTGTAAGGTTTTTGTTGATATGTTGCATGAAGCTGGCTTACCACCACCGTGGTGTCATTTTGTTGTTTGTGATACCGCTACGTCTGAAAAAATGATTACTGATCCCCGTGTCGCTTTTTTCAGCTTTATTGGATCAGCTAACGTAGGTTGGATGTTGCGCGCTAAGTTAGCCCCCGGTACGCGTTGTGCGTTAGAGCATGGCGGTGTTGCGCCAGTTATTATTGACGAAAGTGCAGACATTGAGGAGATGATCCCAAGTTTACTTAAAGGGGGCTTTTATCATTCTGGTCAGGTGTGTGTCTCGGTGCAGCGTATTTTTGCGCCAAAAAGTAACGTAAAAGCCATTGCCCAATTACTCGCTGACGGTGCAGCAAAATTGATTGTTGGTAATGCTATTGATGAGTTTACCGAGTGTGGTCCGCTTATTCGTCCTAAAGAAGTTGACCGCGTTGAAGCCTGGGTTGATGAAGCCGTAGCGGCAGGTGCAAAACTATTAACGGGTGGTAAACGTTTAAGTAATACCACTTATGCGCCAACCGTATTACTTGATCCACCTGTTGATGCCAAAGTATCTACCATGGAAATTTTTGGTCCGGTCGTTTGTGTGTATGGTTATAGCGATATTAACAAGGCTATTGCTCAAGCAAACTCATTAGACTATGCCTTTCAAGCTTCGGTGTTTACTAAAGATCTTGATGTGGCGATGAAAACAATACGTGCTTTAGATGCTACTGCGGTTATGGTCAATGACCATAGCGCTTTTCGTGTTGACTGGATGCCTTTTGCTGGGCGTAAACATTCTGGCTATAACACAGGCGGTATTGCGTATACTATGCAGGATATGTCGCAAGATAAAATGGCGGTGATTAAGCTATAGTTTATTGAGCTATAGTTTTATTTAGCTTGGTATTTACGAGCAAAAAAAAGGTCAACTTATGTTGACCTTTTTGCTATGACTATTTTGCTAGCACTAAATTATAGTGTGATAGCCGTTCACTACAGTTTGAATTCTACAGTTTGAATTTTGATAACTGAGTATTTAATTCGTAAGATAGTGACAATAAATTCTCGCTGATGGTTTTACCTCGTAGTGCATCATCACTGGCTTTTTCAGCGACATTACTGATATTGACCACATTAACATTAATTTCATCAGCGGCTATGTTTTGCTGCATTGCTGCATCAGAGATTTGACAGTTAAGATCGTCTAACTCGCGAATTTGACCACTAATGTCGGTTAATAAGTCAGCAACATTAGACACGTCTTCTGCTTTTTCACTGGCTTGCTGGCTAACAATATTCATTGACTCCACAGCACCTTTTGCACCTACTTGTAAACGGCTCATAGTGGCGTGTATTTCTTCAATAGATTCACGGGTACGGGTGGCTAATGAACGTACTTCATCGGCTACTACCGCAAAGCCTCGGCCCTGTTCACCGGCTCTTGCTGCTTCTATCGCGGCATTTAGCGCTAACAAGTTGGTTTGTTCAGCAATGGCGGTAATCACTTCTAATACGCTACTGACTTCATTAGTTTTATCGCTTAAGTCGGTGATCATCGCGGTGTTTTCAATGACCTTATCTCTTAGATCATTAATGCCAATTCTTGCTTGTTCTACTAACACTAAACCTTGTGAAGTTCTTTCATTAGCAGAGACCGACTTATCAGCTGCACTTTGGGTATTTTGTTGTACTTCATTAGCTGAAGCATCTAACTCGTTAATGGCGGCAGCGACCGAGTCAGTACCATTTTTCTGCTCTAATACGGCTTGCAGTGTTAGCGTAGATATATCATCTACTTCTTTAGCTGATTCTGTTAATTGACTACTTGCTTGAGCTATGGACATAAAGCTCATTTTAAATTTATTCATCATTTCATTAAGCGCTATGCTTACCGAGCCTAATTCATCGCGATGAGTGACTTCCATTTCTTTTTTCAAATCAAGATCTTGTGCCGCACTTTTAATAGTACTACTTAGTAACTTTAAACGATTAAAAATAAGTTTCTTTAAGATAAGGCTTAACAGGATAAAGCTGACCAAGGTGATGATCAGTTGCAAAATTGCCGCATGAGTAATAGAGCTGGTAATTTCTTTATTTACCGTTGATAAGTCGTAGGTCAGTTTTACTGCGCCTAATATTTCATTTTCACTGACCTGATGACAGGTTAAGCAGTTAGTGCCTCGATAATCTTCACTGGCTCTAATGGGGATAATAAAGCTCATCATTGATTTACCATCGAGGGTAAATTTTTCAAATGCTTTCGTCCCTGTTAGACCTGCTTCTTCAAAGCTGTTTTTTGCTTTTTGATCGGCAAAACCTTCACCAAAAACATTAATAATTGCTTGGCTGCGTAATATTCTTGCTTCTACTAGATCGTCTTGGCTAAGAATTTTCTTTTGAATTAGCTGTCTATTAGCCATAGTGCCGGTAAGCATCATAGTATTAACAGAGTCAAAATAAGTCAGTGCTAAGTTTTCAAGGTTACGCTCAATAAAGTGCTCTGCTAAATCTTTCTCGTCATGATAAAAAACGAAAACGGTGGTGCTTAAAAATACGACCCCAATCAAGGTAAGAGCGAGGTGTATTTTTTTAGCTAATGACACATTTTTTAACATATTGACCTTTCCTAATATAACAATAAATATTTTCTAAGCTCCTGCGCATCAATGCAATGGTACTTAGCTATAAAATATAAACATAACCGTTAGTTAGCGAGTTATGAATTGATGTAACAAACGACTCTAACATATAACGTTAACTTACTTTACTCAAGAGTCTGTGACAGTTAATAAAAAATAAATGCTATTTTCCTTTTTATATAAAAAAATGGTATATCTAAACAATATCTTGATCTACATTGCAAATAATAAGTGAGAAAAACATGAAATCATTTAATGGCACGGGTAATTATATTGCCTCTAAAGCCCTACAACTTGCCGTAAACGCTGCCATCACACTAGAGCGACCTTTGTTGATTAAAGGTGAGCCAGGTACGGGTAAGACTATGTTGGCTGAAGAATTAGCGATAAGTTTGGGCACCGAATTAATTCCGTGGCATATAAAATCAACCACTAAAGCTCAACAAGGATTATATGAATATGATGCGGTGTCACGTCTTAGAGATAGCCAGTTAGGTGATGCAAAAGTGCATGATATTAGTAACTATATTGTAAAAGGGAAACTGTGGCATGCCTTTGAGGCAGATCAAAGACCGGTGTTATTAATTGATGAAATTGATAAAGCGGATATTGAATTTCCAAATGACCTGTTATTAGAATTAGACAAAATGGAATTTTTTGTTTATGAAACGCAAGAGAAAGTAGTCGCTAAGCAAAGACCTATTATTATTATTACCTCAAACAATGAAAAAGAGTTGCCAGACGCCTTTTTACGTCGTTGTTTCTTCCACTATATTAGTTTTCCTGAAGCACAAGAGATGAAAGCCATTGTTGATGTTCATTTTCCTAATATTAAACAAAGGTTGCTTGATGAAGCGTTAGCCTTATTTTTTGATCTGCGCGAGATGCCAGGCCTTAAGAAAAAACCATCGACTTCAGAACTGATTGACTGGTTAAAATTATTACTCGCTGAAGATATTGATATTGACGTGTTACGCGAAACCCGCACTAAAAAAGTGATACCACCATTACATGGCGCTTTATTGAAAAATGAGCAAGATGTACATTTGTTTGAAAAACTCGCTTTTATGCATCGTTCACACCGATAAATAACATCATTAGAGGTTATAACAGATGTTAATTGATTTTTTTTGCAAAGTACGAGACTACAAGGTGCCTTGTACTATACGTGAGTTATTAGATTTAATTCGCGTATTAGAGCAGCATGTTGTGTTTGCCAATATTGACGACTTTTATATTGTTAGTCGTGCGGTACTGGTAAAAGATGAAAGTTATTTTGATAAGTTTGACCGCGCTTTTGCCGATTATTTTAAAGGTGTGTCAACCATTGAGCTTGATTTATCAGCAATACCAGAAGATTGGCTCAAGAAACATTTTGAAAAAATGCTTTCAGCGGAAGAAAAAGAAAAAATTGCCGCGTTAGGTGGTTTAGACAAGTTAATGGAAACTTTGGCTGAACGGTTAAAAGAGCAAGAAAAACGCCATGAAGGCGGCAATAAATGGATAGGCACTGGCGGTACCTCACCTTTTGGCGCTAATGGTTATAATCCTGAAGGAATAAGAATTGGCCAAGAAAATTCTCGTCATCGCCAAGCGGTAAAAGTATGGGATAAGCGCGAGTTTAGAAATTTAGATGATAATGTTGAAATTGGTACCCGTAATATTAAAGTCGCTTTGCGAAAATTACGTAAGTTTGCCCGCAGTGGCGCCAGTGATGTATTAGCACTAGACGATACTATTGCCGCGACTGCCCGTAATGCTGGTTATCTTGATATTAAGATGAAACCTGAGCGTCATAATGCCATTAAGGTATTGATGTTTTTTGATGTTGGCGGCTCAATGGATGATCATATTCGCGTTTGTGAGCAATTATTTTCAGCTGTTCACACCGAGTTTAAGCATTTAGAGTTTTTTTATTTTCATAATTGTATTTATGAGCAGGTATGGCGAGACAATAACCGCCGTAATAGTGAACCGGTTGATATACAAAAAGTTATTCATACTTATGGTAGTGATTATAAAGTAATATTTATTGGCGATGCCACTATGGGACCTTATGAAATCACTTACCCTGGTGGCAGTGTTGAGCACTGGAATGAAGAGCCTGGCAGTGTTTGGATGAAAAGGCTGTTATCGCACTTTGATAAATGCATTTGGCTAAACCCACAGCAAGAAAGCGATTGGCGCTATTATGCCTCTATTGATATTATGAAAAATATTATGACGAACAAGATGTATCCGTTGACACTTGAGGGCTTAACTCAGGGAATAAAAACGCTGTTATAACGTTGCCATTACCCTGACTTTTGAGTAGGGTAACTATAGCGTTACTTTTAAGTAAGTTATCATTTTATAACTGCATAATAGATGTTTTGATGAGGAGATTTTAATGGAAGCAATTAAACGAATTTTAGTGGTGATGGACTCTAGCACTGATCATCAAGCATCATTAGTGCAAGCAATTAATATTGCCGAGAAAACCTCTGCCACGTTGGAGCTTTTTTTAGTCGCTTATCATAGTGATTTTGTCAGTCATTGGAGTTTTAGCCAAGCGCAGTTAGCTGCTTTACAAGAAGAATATATTGCTTCTAAAAGGCGTTGGTTAGAAAGTTATTTACCAGAAATAAAAGCACAAGATATTGTGGTTAAGATTGATGTGGTTTGGCATTCTGATGTGAGTTGCGCAATATTAGCTAAAATAGCGAGTAATGATTTTTCTATGGTTATTAAATCGACCAAAAAAGATTCGACCATTAATAAAATATTTTTTACTCCCAGTGATTGGCAGTTGCTTGAGCATTGCTCTATTCCTTTATTACTGACTAAAAATATTAAGCAGCACTCATATTATAATATTATGGCGGCCGTTGAACCTGATAAAGTGGATGATAATGGTGAAAAGTTAGATATTAAGGTATTACAAGAAGGCGTAGCAATGGCAGAATTATTTGATGCTAGCGCGCACGTTTGTCATTGCTTTCAACCTATTGGCATAGAATTATGGCAAGGCATGAGTTCAATTGGCATGAGCTCGGTAGGCATGAATTATAGCTTAGTTAACGGTGATTTTAATGACTACAAAGACGCAATAAAAAACCACCATAAAGAGGCCTTTAATGAGTTACTTAGTGGCTTTGACTTTGAAGAAGACTTAACGCACCTAGTCATAGGAACAGCAGAAGATAAGTTACCAGAGTTGGTAAAAGAGCATGATATAGACTTATTAGTAATGGGAATGAGTAATAATGGTAAGTTTATTGGCAATACCATTGAAAATATACTCGATAATGTTAAGTGTGATGTGTTATCTATTAAACACGATAGCTAGGGCCTGTTGTCTAGTAGGGGGAGCCCAGCAGAAAGCCTGATTCACACTATTTTCACTTTATTATTAGATAAGTGTTTACTTCTACTATGAAGCTAGGTATATTGTCGTCGTTAACTTGTTAGTAGGTACTAATAAAGTATTAACTCAGTAGGTTAACGTTCATCCCCAGTGATTTTTTCGTGTTTTGTCTTTCCCTTTCACAGTCAGCCAATACCCTATATAAAAAGTTATTTATTTAAAGCTTTTTACTGCATGAAATCTCGAGTAGTTCTCGACCATTTCATAGTATTATTACCATATGTATATGCAGTTACCGGCTTTTTAATATCGTGTTTGTACGCGATTAAAGGAGTTATATTATGTCTTATACTTATCAAGGTAAGGTTTACGCTATTAAAGCACCTGTAAAATCTATTTCAATCAACAAATTAAATGTTGTTGTTAAAGATCAAACTGGTTCAAAATTGTTTAAATTTACCCAATTGAATGAGTCTAAAGATTTTCTAGCTATGTTATATCAAGCATAACAAGCCAGAAATCATAACCGCGAGTTTTACTCGCGGTTAAACAAAAAACCAGAATATCCTTAATAAGGAGTTCTGGTTTTTTAGTTTTTAAAGCCGTTGTTATCCCAATTTTTCTAAGCAAGTGATCACTTTTTTATACGAAATGGTATTAAACGTAATCTACTTTGTCACTGTACCTATCACTCTACTTTAGTTAGGGTCACTTCTAGGTATTTGCTATTTCCCGCATACCATTTTTGTACATAAATAGATCCTAAAATAGGCGGCATACCGTCTTTAGGCACTTCTTTATAGCGCACACTATTTTTATTTTCTTTTTCAAGTTCGAAGGTAACTTTGGTATTAACCTGAGTACTCTTTTCAGTGTCTGACATCTTAATATTCCATGTGTAATGATTGGCGTTTATGTTTTTGGTTTGCTGATTTATTTATTAACACTACAAGGAGCTAGCTTATTAGATAATGGAGGATCACATTGTACTAACAACTAGTTATAAATTGGGCCAACTAACGCTAATTGGGTCAGGTAAATCCGTAAATCTAGTTCTAACTGGTGATAATCAGGCAACATGCTTTGGCATAATTTATAAAACGCTTTGTTATGTTCTTTTTCTTTTAAATGGGCCAATTCATGGACTACTATCATGGCTAGAAATGCTTCAGGGGATTTTTTAAATAAACTACCAATGCGAATTTCATGCTTACTTTTAAGTTTATTGCCCTGTACGCGAGAAACATAAGTGTGTAAGCCTAAAGCATTATTAATAACATGAATTTTATCGTCATACTTTATTTGACTTAACGGCGCTGATTTTTTTAAATATTGATTCTTCAGTGACATAACATAACCACGTAAAGCTTTGTCGCTAGTGATTTCGTGAGTACTTGGATATTTTTTTAACAAATACTGCGCTAAGGTTTTTTGTTCAATCATTTGCTGCACTTGTACTTGTATTTGTGCAGAATAATGAGCAATGTATTTTAACTTGGCTGACATAAATAGGGTATCAATGGTGATAGTTCATTAAATAAAATGACGTTAATTGCGCGCTATTATACTTTTTCTTTTACGTGAGTGAAGTTGTTATGTGGTTTTAATTCAGTAATTATTTTATTTATTCATCGATAGCAGTCTGTAAAAGTATTCATTATTTGATATTATAATCAGCCTTATTTTAAGGTTGTTTATTAATCCAGCCAGCTTATTACAAACCCTACTATTACATTGAGATAATTAATGAACCCGATCATTGAAACGTTAAAAGAACTAAATATCAGCGATGAAAAAATTAATGAGTTGTTTCAGGCGCTCACCGAAAACCCTATGATGGCAATGGCTTATATTGCACAGCTTGAGATCCCACCAGAAAAATTACAATCTATTATGAGTTTAGTGATGGCAGACCCTGGGCTTATTGAACAAGCGGTTGTTGAACTTGGTTTAGATTTTTCTAAAGTAGAAGAAGCTAAAGCGCGATTAAAAGCAGGTGATGCTTAATGACAGCGCAAAAAACAACAAGTCACTTAACTGACTTCATTAGTCAGTTAAGTTCAGCCCCTGAAAAGGTCAGCTTTGAGCAAACGATGCAAGTGATTAGCGAACACTATCGCTATGTACCCGCAACATTTAGTAATGGTGATTTAGTTAATGAAGCAGGCACGAATGAAGGCTCATGTAAGATATTTTATTTTGCTAAGCTGAATCACTTAACTGAGCAGCAGACGTTAGTTTGTTATGGCCAGTATTTTCGTGATGTGCTAAATAACCCAACAGGTACAGACCACGGTAATATTCGTAACTTTATGGTAAGTGGCTGGAGTAAGCTTGACTTTAATTCTGTGGCGTTAACGGCCCTTAACTAAAGTCTTTCAAGTGTTGAATTGCTTAAGGCTATTAGTCAGTTAACTATGATAGCCTTAAGTATTCATTAGCGGTATAGGCTCGTATTTGTAATGACTTAGCGATTTATTTAGCAATTAATTTTGTTACTTTCATAAACGCTAACGCGGTAAATACCAGTACTGCTCCCAACATAAAGCCAACGAATAAGTTAATGAGTAACGGTGTAATCACCACGAATAACCCCGGAAATAGTGCTACATTACCGGCAAAACTGGTAGCGGCTTCAATCGTGTGATGCAAAAATGAAACACCATGGGTAATAAGTGAACCACCGACAAGCCACATAGCAAGGGTACCAGCAACAGCTAAAAACTTCATTAGTTTAGGTGCAAAAGCAATCATAAAGTATCCTAAAGCACGTTTTGCTGTGCCCCAAAGGCTGACAGACTTATCTTTAATAAGTAACAAGCCACCATCATCAATTTTTACAATACCGGCGACTAAACCATAAACGCCTATTGTCATTAATACCGCAATAAAAATTAACACTGATATTTGAGTTGTTATCGGTTTATCAGCAACAGTACCTAAGGCAATAATAATAATTTCTGCTGAGAGGATAAAATCGGTACGAATAGCCCCTTTTATTTTATCTTTTTCCATAAGGGTAATATCGATGTTTTTATCTTGAAGTGCGTTCATTCGCGCGGCATGTTGCTGTGATATTTCCTCTTTATGGGAGAGGTTATGCCATACTTTCTCAAAGCCTTCATAACATAAATAAGCACCACCGAGCATGAGTAACGGCATGATGAGCATAGGTAAAAAGTAACTGAGTAATAACGCAATAGGCACTAAAATAGCTTTGTTAAGCATAGAGCCTTTAAATACCGCCCAAACAACGGGTAACTCTCGGTCTGCTTTTATCCCGCCTGAGAGTTTTTCGGCATTTACCGCTAAATCATCACCTAAAACCCCGGCCGTTTTTTTAGCGGCAACTTTAGATAAAACGGCTATGTCATCGAGGAGCATAGCAATATCATCTAATAGGGTGAGTAAACTTGCACCGGCCATATAAATCCTTGTAAATTATCAGTCACTAGTTGCTAATACTTACCGAGCTCTAAGACGGTAGATGCAATGGTTTTATTGTCTTGCATGGCTTTGATAGTGACATAATAAGCATGCCCCTTACCACCAGAGCAAGGTGGCATATAAGCGCCGGCTTTATCCCAAGCGGGGCTTAAGTGCGGGCTAGTCATTGTAAAGTTATCAGGGAGTTCAAAGCTATGGCCAGGTACTTGCGGCACGACTATTTTATTTGTTGAAGTCGGTAATGCTAAACGTATTATGCCGTGTCCGCCATTATCCATTTTTTTATAATCACGATCACTATATTCAAATGATAAGGCATTGGTATTTTTAGGAATATTGGTTATAAGCAACTCAGGTGTTGACGGGTTTACGCCACCAAATTTCAAGCATTGTTGTCCTTGTGGTATATGATTACCTTCCCATTTTGCATTAGAAAACTGAGCATCTATTGCAAAAGCGCGGCTGCTAATCAGTAATGTAACCAGTGATACGATAATAAATTTACGTTTCATGTTTGTTAACTCCCTATTGATGTATTTATTAACTGATGTAAAAGTAGGTGATATATTTTATAAATAATAGGATAAAATTAAACCTCATCTCTAGGCGCTGTTGAACTGTCGAGATTATATCTGTTTGCCTTTTATATCATAGCGAGTCAAACGAGAGTAGGGCTTTAATCACGCCCAATAGCATGTAGCTTATGTCGACCATGCTATATTTCTTGTCCTGAATACCCCAACAAAAGCAAAAAAGTAACCTTTAAACACCAACCGATCCGGATAAACTAGGCAATTTAATACGCGTTAAGTAAATCACGGGATTATTTTACTGTATGATGTCGACATTTTTAAGGAGACTAAAAAACTGTGCAACGCTCTATTTTTTCTGAACGTAATTATCTAACCTTTTTATGTGGCAGTATATTCTCTACTCAAGGGGTTTGGGTACAGCGAATGACACTGGGTTGGATGATGTGGGATCAAACTCACTCAGAAACCTGGTTAGGCATACTGGCTTTTTTAATGTTTTTCCCCTCTATTGTCGTCGGGCCGTTGTTTGGCGTTATGGTCGATCGTATTAATCGCAGAACGGCTGCGGTTATTACCACGGTGATACTTGCGTTAGTATCACTGTTGTTGTCTGTATTAGCCGGGCAACAATTAGTGAATGAATTGATATTAGTGTGTTTTGCTTTTGTTATTGGTATTGCTAATAGTGCTTATCAAGCAATACGATTATCAATAGTGCCTGATTTAGTTAGTTCGGCTAACTTACCCAGAGCCGTTGCTATTAACGCTATTTTATATAATACCTCTCGCTTTATCGGCCCTATTCTTGCGGGACTGTTAATTAAGTATGAAAGTAACGCTTTTGCTTTTATGGTGGTTTCTTTTTGCTATATCCCTTTAGTTTTTGCTTATTTATTATTAAAACTTGAACCCTATCAACCTCGTGATGTAGCCAAGCAATTTACTTTTTTTATGGACATTAAGGCAGGATTTCATTACGCCCTTAATAACGATTTAATTTTGCGTTTATTAATGCTGATTGCGGTCTCTGCTATTTTAGGGCGAGGTTTATTAGAGATTTTACCTGCCGCGGTTGATGTTCTTTATAGCCGAGGAGTAGAGGGCTTAGCTTGGCTAAATTCAGCAGCGGGTATTGGCGCTATTATTGCGGGCTTTATTTTATCTGCGTCGAGTTCAAAACGATTATTATTTGCCACGCGTTTGGGGATCATTAGCTCGGGCTTATTGCTGATTATGTTTAGTTACACCAGTAGTTTTGAATTAGGACTACTGATTGTTGGTGGCTTAGGTTTTTGTGCCACAATATGCGGCGTAGGTACGCAATCACTTATTCAAGTTTCGGTAGACAGTGCTTTTAGGGGCAGGGTGCTGAGTTTGTGGGGCTCTATTAATGTTGGCGGTGGCGCATTAGGTGGTTTGTTATTTGGTGTGTTAACTGATGTTATGGGTTATTCCTTTACCTTGATTACTATCGGGTTATTTAGTGTGGTCATTGCCTATGTTGCCTCGCGAGGCATTGTGTTACCTGAAATACTTAAACCTGTGGTAGGTAAATAATGCCTTAGTGATACCCCAGCAATTCCTTAGTTACGGTAGTCGGTTTACATCAAAACGCCTTTCCATTACGGATGGTTATCATGTGCAATATGTTACTTGCTGCTATACAATATTGATTATTATAGCCATTCTACCTTTTAGCAAGGTAAGTATGATTGCTTCTATCGTTCAATAAAATAGAAAAACTAAATAGAGAAACGACATGATTCGAGTTTTATACAGTGCTTTGCCTACGTTATTGCTTAGCATATCACCTAGTTTATTGGCTGCTGATGAGAGTCATCAGCAAACGACTAAGATAGCAACCAATGCTATTGAAAAAATTACTGTTAAGAGTTCAACGACCGCTAATACTAAGCCAGTAGGCACCTTTGACTCGCCTGTATCGAATTTAGAATATGATCCACGTGTTGATTTACAATCTCGTAATATGGCTGAAGCGCAAGCCGATGTCACCATTCGTGGTGGTATTTTCGAAAGCACAGGCTTTAGGGTAGGCAGCGCAACGTTATTTGATCCGCAAACCGGGCATTATTCTGCTGAAATTCCTATTGCTCAGGAAATGTTAAGTAGTGCTGATGTACTTACTGGCGTTGATAATGCGCTTATGGGCGTTAATAGCTCGGTAGGTACAGTGTCGCGTGACTGGAAAGAAATAAAAACAGCAGGTAATGCTGCCATTGGCGCAGGTAATAATAACTTCAATCTACAACGAATATACAGTGGCGTCAGTGTGGCACTGGGAGATGCTAGCGATTGGACGCTTGGTTTAGAAGGGGAATATTCACGCTCTGAAAGTGACGGTACTATAGAAAACGGTGATCACGACTTTGAACGTGTTTCTGGGCGTATTCAGTTAGTTGGCCCTTCATCACAGACTGACTTGTTTTATGGCTCGCAAGAAAAATTCTTTGGCTGGCCAAATATGTACACGCCTTTTAATTTTAATGAAACAGAAGACCTTGAAACAAAACTATTCATACTTAATCATAAACAATATTATGGGCAAGATAGCACCTTTGAAGTTTCTACTTATTATCGTCGTCACAATGACGACTATGTGTTGTCTCGTGAAAACCCTAGTATGTTTCAAGCTTTTCACGAAACTGAGGTTAAATCGATAGCATTATCTGGTCGTCATGCTCAAACGGCTGCTTTTGCAGTAAATTACTCTTCACAATTTATTACGGATGAGATTACCTCAACCACGCTTGAAAATAACTTTACCTCACGTAATTATTATAAGTTGAGTGTTTTACCTGAATACCAGATGGCGCTACAAAATGAGCAACAGTTAACTTTTCGTCTTGGTGCAGCCTTTGACGACACCAATCGAGATCATTCACAGGTGTCACTGATTGGTGATATAACCTGGAATAAAATAAATACAGATAACAGCTCTCAAACATTTTACTTGTCGTACGCACAAGCGAGCCAAGTACCGGGTTATACCGCGATAGGCGGAAGTGAAACTGGCGGTTTATTTAGAAGTAACTATGATCTTGGTCGCGAAAGTACTGAAAATATTGAACTAGGTTTTACACTTGATCGGGCAAGCTGGCGTCTTGATTCGGCTATTTTTTATCGACAAGATGATGATTTAACTGATTGGACCTATAGCTTTGATTCAACGTCTGCTCGCTCGGCAAATGCGGTTGATATTGACACCTTAGGTGTAGAGTTACTAGCGGTGAAGCACTTTGATAACCTAGACATTATTACCAGTTATACCTTTCTTGAAAAATCTGAAGAGTATGGCGCTGCTGATATAGATGCTAGTTTTTATGCCTTAAATTACCCCGATCACCGAGTAACATTGGGCCTTATTTGGCGTCCTTTTGATATTGTTGAAGTACGTGTTGATAACGAATGGCGTAAACAAGAAGAAAATGCGCTACGCAATGGCGATGATGATGCTTTATTTACCCACTTAACGCTAAAAATTTCTCCATCGCAGTTTGACGGTTTAGATATTATGCTGGCGGCTGATAACCTTTGGGATGAAGCTTTTGAAGAAATACCAGGTACGCCAGGTAGAGGTGAGCAATATACTATCAGTGCTAGTTATCATTGGTAACCCTCTAAAGCGCCTTAAAAATAAGCCCCTTAAAAAGATAGGCATCAGAGTAACATCCTAACAGTGAACCTAATCGCTCAATGATTTCAGTTTATGGGGTTAGGTTATTACTCTGTTTGTTTTAATTGCTATTGCTGTTTCTTTGCATAAATTGCCACTAATTATTAGAGTTTTTCATGATTTATCTACTCATTCCCACACTGATTTGGGCTTTTTCTTTTGGTTTGATTGGTAATATACTTAAAGGTATTGATCCACTGCAGGTAGCAGATATTCGACTATTATTTGCAGCCATTGTTTTTCTTCCTTTCATTAAGCTAGCAAATACCAATGGTAAGGAAAGATGGCAACTCATACTGCTTGGTGCGGTTCAGTTTGGGATAATGTATACCTGTTATCTTTCCGCTTTTAATTTTTTACCCTCTCATCTAGTTGCGCTATTTAGCGTACTAACGCCGCTTTATATCGTTATTATTAACGATCTTAGGCAACGTTGCTTCACCCCTTGGTATCTATTGGCCACTGTGTTTTCTGTTTGTGGTGCGGCCATTATAAAAATGGGCAAGATAGACTCCAATGAAATTTGGTTAGGGTTTGCTCTGATGCAAATAGCTAATGTCGCTTTTGCTTTTGGACAAGTCTATTATCGAGATTGGAAGCTAGCGAGACCACATATTAGCGATAGTTCCGTATTTGGTTTTTTATATTTGGGTGCACTCATCTTTACCACTTTAGCGACACTATTCATTACTAACGAGCCACCCATGGTAATTAATGCCACAGTAACACAGTGGTTGGTGTTAATTTATATGGGCGTTATTGCCTCAGGGGTTAGTTTCTTCCTTTGGAATAAAGGCGGAACTCAAACCAGCGTAGGGGTATTAGCAACGTTTAACAATGCGGTTGTACCACTGGGGATGTTTACCTCTTTATTTATTTTTAGTGAAGCAAAAGGCGGAACGGCGGAAGAGCTTAGTAGACTTGCTATTGGCTCATTGCTTATTGTCATTGCGTTGTTGATAGCCAAACGTAAATAATGGTTCAATAGGTACAATTAAAGTGATCACTTAGTGAGAATGTAAAGCCTTAAAGACAAGATGATAAAAAGCAGGACTAAATTTGCAAAATAAATTGCTTGCGAGAGCCATATTTGAAAAAGACAATGACGACTTTCGGCTATTTATAAGAGACAGCACGACGAGCTAAGCTTTGATAGTATTGGATAGTATTGGGGGTTAACTATGTAGATTGGTTGCGGGAGCCACTTTTCTGAAGAGAGTGAACTGACGACCTAATTTTATACTTATATATTTGTAATAAACAAGTTGGTTGCGGGAGCCAGATTTGAACTGACGACCTTCGGGTTATGAGGCTTATTTTTCAACAAGTTCTTAACTTACTCTAATGTACCTTAAAATAAGTATTTATGTCAACCATTTGTTTAATAAGCTTTTTGTATAGTAATTTAGTGACAAATATAACTTTACTGTACCGAAGTTAAATAAAATAATTGTCACAAAATCTAACTATTACTTTATTCAATTTTCAACCTATAAACGACCTTAACCCGATTCGGAGCGCACTTTACCAGTTTTTTTTAGTTAATAATAGTAAAAGATAGACTATTATATTTTCATCTAAAATAAGTAGTGCGGAAAAAGATAATTATTTATTGTCAATTTTCAAATTTTTTTCATGTTTACATCAATTACTCCAATAATTTCTCTCTATTACCTTAGCTAATATGCCTCAGGCGTTTCTAATATAAAGTTGTGATAAAGCAGTAAGATTTACTCTCTTAGCTGAGAATTTATTTGTAATTATTTTTAGGGTTTATAAGGGATCCTTATTTTACGAGGCCTTCAAGGTAGGGGGTTTTTCTGCAGGATAAATTTAAAGGGGTATATTAATGATGACAGCAAAATAATGCTCTCATATACCTATTTAAAATAAAACATATTAAGGACATATTTATGACTATCCCATTATTTTTAGAAAATACAGAGTTTGAAGATAAACTCGCAATAAATAATTTTTTTAGTGATTTAACCTTCAAAGTTTATAAAGAATCATTCAAGCACTCTAATTACCAAAAGAGTCAAAATGCCCGTACTATTGCCAGCAAATATAAAAATAATATCGCCCATTCTATTGGTTTAGTACTGAGCGACAATAAACACCCTCAATGTTTTGATGAAGATGCTTGGTTGACGATACTCGATGAAGAGCGAAATGGCCCAATGATGATGAGTGAAACGTTCAGTAACTGTCTGTATAGCTTAATAGAAAAGTATACTTACAAACTAACGATTGAAATTAAAACACTGCTTTGGCTTTTTGCCGATGACTCTATTGATGAAATTTACGATGTACCTGATGAGTTAGGCCAAGACATCGATGATCTAAATGTTTTGGCGTTCGCTAAAGCGCATGGCATGTGTTACTGGAGTATCGGCAATAGTATTTATAATGAGATTTATTTAATTGCCGAAGAAGAAAATAGAGTGAATGACGAATATACTTATGATGAATAGCACGTGATAACAAATGCGTATAATTTACGATTCAATCACTAAATATTGATATAAAATAAGGGCAGTTAACATGAAAGAGAGAATGTATTTCTGAATTCATATGGCTTAAATCGATATGTATTTTTATTCGTTTAATTGTAATGAACCATTAATGTTTGAGCATAACCCTAATAAGGAAAAGGCCATGTTACCCCCAATAAAATTGTCTGAAAAACACCTGCAAAGTATCAATGAAAAACTAACGAAACCTGTAAAAATAAATGGCTTGCTTAACGAGTCAGATGAGAATACACGGCTTTATTATTTATTTGAAGATCGCCAGGATTTAGATAACGCTATTTCGCTGGTGTTGTTTAATAAGCCCTATGATGCTGACGATGAGCTTAGTAATGAGCACGTTAATGCATTAAATACGTATAAATTATTTTTCCAAGGCATTGGCGATAATCATTTTTTCTTTAACGAAAGTACGCTTATTGAAGATATTAGGAAAAGTAAAACACTGAATGATTACTGCCAACGTGATCATGCTTATCAAGAAAAATGTTTTGCTCAACATAGTGATAATTATAACAAACGACCTTACGCCTTTAGTTGTGATTATTGGATCCGTTATATAAACAAAAATCATGAACTGGTTTACGGCACACTGCGCTCAGCCGATATAGATTTGTACTGGCTGCTGGAAGACCACGCCCGAGCATTGGTTGAGCAAGTTATTCCTCACAGTATTGATATGACTGAGCTTGATACGGTTACCGATGTGGAGGGATTGGAAAATACAAAAGGTGAAGAAGCGACAGAAATGAATATAACGGTAAATGCCCATGGAAAAGAACAACAATTAGCTGAATTAGAAAGTTTTTGCCGAGAGAGTATAAAGCAGCTAACCGAACAATATCATCAGCAACTAATAACTGAGCCTGCATCAATCAGTATACGCTTAGAAAATGATAACCGTGATGAGCGATATTTCATTCTTGTTGTTAATAACGAGCATGCTGCCATTCAAATTGAGTTAAGAAAATTTGAAAGCAGTTTCACAAAATTTGATGCACCGCAAGTGAATATCCATAAACAATACATGCATTCGTTTAGCGCGATGTTTAAAGAAAAACTAAAATCGTTAAACATATAAATGGGGGAAGCCTGATATGAATAAACACATTTTAGCCTTTCGTGCTTTTGATTTTCGGGACCGATGCGTAATACTATGATGCCGATCGGTGAATACCATTCAAGCCGATCTAGGATCGCATCAGCATGGGTCGATTCTCCGATCATTTCATACCGATTTCCTATGCCGTTTGAAACATTCCTACAGGCATCAGAAGCTTTACAAAGCACACGTGCGTATATGCTTAGAGGCACAAATAAGTTAGGTGACGTCTGTTTTGTAGGATTTAACCAATTACATCATATTATCTTGACCGTCCGTTGAACGCTCTAAGTAAACATAAACTTGCCTAACTCTGGAGACTAATTTAGGTCAACAGCGTGGTAATAATTAACGTTCCAAAATGACTTGCTAACGACCGCAATGAGCTTAAACCAGGTATTCAGGAATTAGTAAATACAGATTAAATATTTCCCCTCATGATTATTATTTAACAAGTTCTATGAGCTTTTAAGGCTCAGGCCGGACATATATTGACTGTGTCTACCTATCCCATTTAGTCTATTCCTCACTCTAAGTAAATATTATAAGTTTATTTGCTTAAGCTGAACTTAAAAATTACAACAAATATTGAATCACGATGAAACTCTGTTTACATAATTACGCATCATTAAATATATTATTTGTAAGCGTAACTAAAAAGCTATTGATACCCCATAACATTTTCTTTGATATAACGTAATACACCTCAAATTAAAAATTACAATAAAACATGCCCACTTCACTATGCACTTTACTCAGGTGGTGTCGCATAGAGACAGCAAGGCGGTTACAAACCTTAGTTGTTAACGCATGGCATACTAAAAATCAGCTGGATTACCAATTTAAGTGCCATGGTAACTCATATTTATATTACTTTCTGAGTAAAGTGCATAGGCATGAAAGAAAAAGATATTAACACCAACGTCTTCCAAAAAGTCACACATATAGTAAAAAAACCGCCTTCTAAATCCACTTATGCTAAAGCCAAATCAATAAACTAATTGAGCATATAATCACTTTTAACTTTAATTATTAACAGAGTGCTTTATCGTGTGTTTTTACACCGATTTGTATTGTGATAATAATTTACTAAATTTACATACTTTTATTTTTAAAGCACACATATAGAACTTAAAGGGTTGAATATTCGAAAAGGGGCTTGCTTGGGGGGATTCTGGACTAACCATAGAAGAATCAGCATTTGAACTCTGATCAGGGATGATAAAATACTAATTTAGAGAGAGGAATAAAATTATTTAATTTTATTCCATCATTTTACCGCCTTTTTATAAAAAACGTTACATATGTCCTATAACGAATATTTTTACGTAGAAATCTTAGCGTATTAAACACTATTGAAAACCGAGATAAAAAATGAAAATGTTGGAACCTATTTGGACAACAAAAAAACTTTTAGCAAACGCTATTATTAAAAAATTTATGACTAGCTTAGATCAAGAAAGTGAGTCAGAAGCATTTATTAATATCATCAAGGCTGTAGGTTTCCCTATCGAGCTTACTTATATTTGCAGCGTATTATTAAAATTGCACGATGTTATAAAAACAGTAGAAGAAATTGATTGGCCTGCTAATATTAAAAAATCGAATGTCGCTTTATTATCGGCTCTCACGAAAATAGAAAAATCAGATCACTTCAAAGACACATTAGTAAAAGAAAGGCACACAGCCTTGAATCCATTATATGGTCGCCTCGAAGAGTACCCTGTTGCGGCATTGTTTTGTCAAAATTTTGGGAGCGATATTCAATCTAATCAAATACTGCTAATTTACTTACTCCATTTTATTTTACTCCAGATTTCACAGCACAATAATTGGGATGCAATTAAAAAAACAGCATTACTCACTCATGCAGCAAACTTACTTCGTAAAATAGTCACTTGTAATGCTCGACTTGAAATAAACTTAAGCATTGAAAACGTCACTTATAAGAGACTAACTAATTTATTGTTGCTATTGAGTAATGAACGACATATTGATTTTCAAGAGCAGTTTTTAAGGGCATGGTCAGAATTTTATGAAAATCAACCTTTTGTCAGAAAAGCAAAAAATACACGTATAGCTGCCCCTACAAAAGTACAAAGTCAAACAGCAATACCTGTGAAACACGACATCAATCCCACCGATCAAAAAAATGGACATGTGAAAACAAACATAACCACCACCCGGAATGGTACAAAGCTAAAAGAAAAGCGACTTTTTGTGGTTACTGAGGATACAGTTAGTGGTGATGAAACTGAAATTATTGATCTGGTTGAAGTGCATTCACCAAGTAATATTGAGTTAGATCATAGAACAAAGCAAGCTGCAGGAATATACGGTAGCCGGTTAAATTTAATCGAAAAAATGCATCTTTGTTGGCGAACAATTGCTTTAACAGAATATGAAATATCGGCGCTCGTTTTATATTTGCATTTAACATTAAAAAATGAAGAACCAGTAGCTATTTTTGCATCGCTAATACTCTTAACATCTAAACCTTTTACCGACATATTAGCTATTGATATCTATTCCAAAACGCCAGATTTAGCAAAAACACATCATGACTTTATCGACCTCACATTGGGGACTTGGAATCGTAAAAGCATTGAAATGCCAAACGCTTTTGTACCAGCACCAGAACAAAAGCATTTATTAGCAGCGCATAGTGAATGGTTAAGCTTGCCACTGCCCATAGAGTTGATTAATGCCATAAAAGAACAAAGGTCAAAGATAGTAATAAAGTCAGTAATGACAGTGGAGGATATGTGTTTACATAAAAGTGAAGCTATTAGTAGTGTATTAGCACGTTTCTTAAAACCATTTTGGAAAAACAGTGAATTGGTAAACCGAAGAATTACCGCTGCCTCTATAAGAGCAACACTCTTTGATAAAATAACCCATAAGTTTGACGGGGGATATGCCGCGCTAATGCTGGCAAACACAGAATTTGATACCACAACCAGTTTATACTATTTGTCCGCACAGGCTGATAAATTAAAAAATGACTATGCCTTCGCCGTTTCATCGTTCGGTTTTACAATAAACAACGGCAATGATTTTATCGATGTAACCCCTTTAACAGAAAATAATAATAATGTAGTTGTAGGCAGTCGGTTAACTATTGACAAAGACAAAATAGCTAAGGTAATAACAGCTAAAAGGGCCAAGCTATTAACTTTTGTAGCACAAAACAACTTGCCTGTTGAGCAGCTTGTCGAGGATCATAATGAGTGGGTTAATTATACGCTATTAACCTTAGTTGCAGGAACAGGACATCGTAGTCGAACAGAATTTGGCTTCACTTCTTCAACGTTTGATGATGTCAATGGGTTTGTCTTGCTCAGTGATAAAATTAACTTTGTGGATAGTGCAGTTAGGTTAATCCCGCAATGTATGACGATTAAGCATCAGTTACAGGCATACAAAAATCATTGTGCAGAGCTAGCTAGAGCAATAAAACCTTATAGCATCGAAGTAGCAACCAAATTAGCCAAAGTTGCAACACTAAACCTGAATGATGAGCCGGTATTTTTTCATATCAGTAATCACGTCAGTAAAGGTTCAGATCTAAATCAGCTGAAAACATTCCCTGTTGGCTACAAGGATATTGAATATTACCTAGCGCCCGAATTAAATCTACCGTTAAACTTTTTACGACACTATTTTTGTTCTGCCATGCGAGAATTTGGTGAGTATGACGCTGCAAAATTTTTGATGGGACATGTTGATAATGGGGAACATATTTTATCAGATCATTCATTGATAGCCTTGAATGATAGGGGGGCGACAGGGGATAAAATTGATCTAGTATTAAAAGAAATCGGAATTGAAGCGATTGAGTTTTCTATAATCAAAGGACCTGCATTTAGGTTACCTGATCAAATAATTGAACAATCCTATAGCCCTTCATATTTAAAACGTTCAGAGTCGACAGAGCGCTCCCAGCAACTTCGTTGGGTTCGAAAACTGGTTAGTCCTTATATAAAATCCTTACATGATGTAAAAACACACGAAAAAATGGTTGATACGTTATTGCAAGCAGCGGTATCTGATCATGAATCAGGCATAACACTCAAACGACGGGTATTCTTACTCAACCGCTTTATCGATAAAGTGGCAAACAGTAGCCGATGGTTCAGCACACAAAGTGAAATAGAGCTACTCAACGTTGATGCAAATTTACTTTTAAATATGCGTCAAGGCATTCAAATTAAAAATGAAATTAATAAATGGTTACTAGCACCTAAAAAAACGTCCAGTCAAAAAATAACGGCGATAGATCAGTTGGGCCACATATGGTGCAGCTTAGTGATTAATAGCACCATGAATATCCCAACAACGATTGACAGTTTGAAAGTTATTACATCACCGCCATTTTATGAAAACGGTATGGCGTTTTTTGAAATTATAGACAGCAAAACCAATAAAGTTAAAGTTATTCATATTGATTCTATTTCGCTGCTGTTAATACAAAAATATAATGTTGAAGATGTCGAGATAAAAAGTGCCAAGGGCGTTAAAAATAGTATTTATAAGTTCGTATTAAACAAAGTCAGTAAACAAAACATCCTTGATGTTCACGCAGTAAAGGCGCTAAGAAATATTGATACGACAGGTGAATATTTACGCCAAGCAAGAAGTGATTCCACCAGCGCATTAACTCACGCATATCAAAATGGGCGTATTCAAACCACCAATTTATCCAAGGAAAAGCTATGCAGATGGTTGTCGCCTATACCATTGGTATTTAAGCCGACCATACTTGAACAGCCAGATATTAGCCTTCACGGTACCGCTCAGTTAAGTTTTGAGCAAAGCACTAATATTAACGAAAACTACCAAGCATCGCGGTTATTATTACGGATGTTACAAACGAATTTAAATAAATTAAAACAACAAGGTGCAGGCTGTTCTAATACAACGAAAATTGTGATTGAAACTTGGGCTAAATTTATCGATATGTCCGGAGAAACTCAAGTCGATAAATTAATTGATGGTTCTACTCAGTTAGATCAAATCATGATATTAATTTTACAATGGTTGATAGATGTTTCTAAAAGGCCAGGGAGGGGAGGGCGTAAAAGAACAGCAGCAAGCACGCTAAAAACCTACATGTCGAATGTAGCCAAACCATTAGTAGAGCAGGCTGTCGGCTGTTCATTTTTAAATTTATCGTCAGAAGAGTTAGGCGAAATTTACAGTGATGCGTTAGATGCGAGAAATATAGAAGACCGTGCCCACAGAGCTGAAAGTATGCGTAATTTTCACAATTTTGTTATGCGTAGCTATTATTGTGCACCTGTTGATTGGTTCGATGTTGAACCAAGTGTTGGCAATAAAAACCGTGAAGCAGATGCTAATATTATTTCAATGCGCGAATATAATAGCGCCCTAAAGTTATTGATAAATGATGGGCATGTCACTACCTATGAGCAAAAAATTAACCAGCTCATTTTAATATTATGCTATCGCGCAGGACTTCGCTCTGGTGAGGCAACACATCTAAAAATTAAGGATATTGATACAATAAACTGGGTCATTCATGTGCGAACCAGTTATTTTTACAGAACAAAAACAGTTCGCTCTAATCGTAGAGTTCCGGTGGGATATTTTTTATCGGACGAAGAAAAAGCACTCATCTGTGAACAAATAAACCTTATAAAATCATTTCATCCTGACTGTGAAAATCCTTGGTTTTTCTGTGATAAAACGTCTGCTAAATGCCTTGTGCCTATTAATAATCATATCAGTCGAGTGATAGAAGCATTGCGCATTGCAACTGGTGATAACAGCGTTAAGCTGCATCACGGAAGGCATAGTTTTGCCAATTATCTGTTGTTGTTAATGTCTCAAATAGTTTACACACAAGTGATGTACAAAGAACTACAAGCGTGGTGTAGAACTGAGGATATTGTAGAACTATCGCAGCAAGTCATAACTCAACTTCTAGGAACACAAAATGCGAAAGAACGATTTCTGAATGCTATTTCATTATTGCTCGGCCACGTGAGTCCTAAAACTACTCTCTCCAGTTACATTCATATACTGGGATTAATTAGTGCCGCTGAAAATGAAAGCTTACTCATTAATACGGTTGATAAGTCAGCTATTACGCCAATCGTTAACATAGAGAGAACACATTTTTATAAAATATTGGCTCGTGGTAATAGCGACCGTTTTGGTTTCTTACCACTGTGTTCGTACATTGGTAAAACGTGGCAAGGTTATCAACAATTAGCATGTATGCGTAAAGATATGGGGATTATCTTAACGCCTATTTCAACTAATGATACACGTGCTATTTACAACCAACTCAATAACATCGAACGTATTATTCGATTGGCTGAAAACGGACAGATCAGCACTGAAATCGCTTATCAGCTGCAACTAGACTTTAACTTTGTATTATCAGTGATTAAAGCCACTCGAAAAATAAAACTTGAAACAGGATACACAGGTACAAGCATCAGCTCAGATATATCAAATGTAGTTTTCCCATCTTGTAAGAAAAAGCAATTTACCTCAACAAAATATATCAAGCACGCAGATTTTCAAAAACTACTTGAAAAACTAGCAAAATTAGATGCACACCAGCGCATGGAAATTAGTGACATTTTTAATAAAAGTTACAACTCTCGTTATGGAATTGTAATTGATTGCAGCATGAGGGATAAATTCAAAAAACTACTATTACTGATTCATTGTAGTGTTATTGACACTGAAAAATCGATAACAGTTCGAGATCAATACAGTAAAAGACGAGGGAATATACTGACATTAATGCAAAAGAACGACAAAAATAAAATCAACAATGATCACAAAATACTTCACGCTATTTTTCTTTTAAATGTCTTGAATGTAGCACAACAACAATATTAAAGGATTACGAAAATGAGTATAGAAATAGAAGCTGACTTCATTAATAAAGCAAATGTCGACGGACGATATCAAATAGACCGTGATAAGTTTAGTCATGTATCATTGCAGGTAAAAAACCTATTAGAACTACAAATGTCATGCTTAC
This sequence comes from Colwellia ponticola, assembly GCF_005885605.1. Classification (GTDB taxonomy): domain Bacteria; phylum Pseudomonadota; class Gammaproteobacteria; order Enterobacterales; family Alteromonadaceae; genus Colwellia; species Colwellia ponticola. The sequence goes on from NZ_SZVP01000002.1 coordinate 385,051, forward strand.
ATGATAAAGATAAACTAATTTTTTTCATTGAAAATCATAAGATTTTAGTCACGTACGATGATGATAGTAATGGGCAAGATGATTTTGATAGACACAACATAGAGCAAGTACTTATAAATGGTCTGGAAGAAACTATAAAAAAAGCGCATCAATATCATGAACTCATCGAAGAAGAAGGTGTAGGGCCCGCGAAAGAGTTTAACTTCTCTAACAACGAACTCCCAGCAAAAGCCGCTGATCTTTTAAGTAAATTAGAAGAAAACGATATAAAATTAGTCACTGAAAATGCTAGCGTTAAACTGTCAAAAATTCGAAAAATAGCGATTAATAACAGTACTTACAAAAAAATGTTACTGGAAGGTTGTCGTATCACAAAGCCAGAATTAATTGGGACAATGGTGGCCGAGTTTTGGGCGACGATAGATAAGAAAAAAGTTATTGCTCGATTAATTATACCTCGGGAGTATGTAAAGCTTGTTTGCGACATGGCTTTTAATAAAAAGAAGGTAGATATTGAATTTGAATATTCAGAAAATTTAAAAAAATCGAATCGATATAACGGTACTCTCACTTCAATAAAAGCATCAAAAATTATTGATACGAATATTGAACTAGATTTTTAACATAGTGAAGCTAAAGTGCTAGTTTTTAAGTTTGGAACTATTGTAAAAAACTCGGTCGCTTGCTTACGGCCGAGTTTTTAAAATATGCCAATAAATACTTATGATCCATTACTGATAGCACAATGCATTAGCAGGTTTCGCCATATCGGCACTTAATCTATCTGCACCTTGAATTGCACTTGCAATTGGTGTTGCCGCTTTATAACCATAACGCGCGCCAGGTGATGCACAAGTCCAAATATGGCGTAACAAAGTAGCACTGTTTTCATCAAGTCGTTCTAACGTTGCCAGTGCCTTACTACATATTTCTAATGTTAACGCATCATGGTCAACCCAGTGACCGATAGGAGTTCGGCGCATGTTTGCGGTTAATGTTTTTACTTTGCCAATGTCATGAAGCAATGCTGCAGTAATAGCTAAGTCTCGGCTGTTCGACTCTTGCCAGGGGATATTTGAAACAATTTGAGCAACTTCGATAGAATGTGCTAACAAACCACCAGGGTAGTTATGGTGATAATTTAAACTCGCTGGCGCTTGTATAAAAGGCACACAAACATTACTTGGCATAAGCACCTCAGCAATAAATTCCTTAAGTGCATTGTTTTCTATAGACTCAACTAATGAAAAAAATAGGGGTAATAGCGATTTATCAGGGCTCAATGCACAAGGTAATGAATGTAAACCCGATTTTTTGATGCAAAGCGCATTACTCGCCTTTTCTATATAAACTAAATGTAAATACTTATTGTGTTTATGAAGTTTAATCGTCATCTCACACTGTAGCATAGCGCCATGATGAAAATCATGCATATTAAGAGGTACAGTAAAAAGGTAAGCCGCAACGCAGTGATGCAAATCAGACAATTGTACAACCCAGTAAGGTTGTTTATTACGATCAATTTTGGCAGACAAACCTACCAAACGGTAACATCCCTTAAAACGCTTTAAATGAGCAAAGTTGTTTAAGTTTGGCTGATCGGACATCGGTATTACTGAATTTACAGAAAGGTTATTCATCACATTCTCCACCTAGTTTTATCGCTACCTTTATATCTAATTCACTATTACATTCAATAAAGGTATTCTTTAATAACTTCTCAAAAGCACTGCCATCTTGTCGGGTAAGATTAGGAACAAAGCGTGAATACACCTGAAACAACATCTGCGTATTACTATGGCCCATCTGCCGAGCAATCCACTCTGGCGATTCTCCACTTGCTAACCACAATGTAGCAGCAGTATGGCGAGTTTGATAAGGTCGGCGTTTTTCAAGCCCAAGGCGTTTTAATAAGGGATACCAAATACGCTTCGTAACATTGTTATGATCAACTGGAGATCCTGTTTGATTACAAAAAACATAATCAGACAAACCTGCGCTAGCAGCATGCTGCTCTTGTAAAGCATTAAAAACAGGCTCACTCATCGAAATTTCACGTTGAGAAAAATCATTTTTCGTATAATCACAAGTACCAGCGACAATCGTTTCGCGTATCTTTATCAAACGGTTAGTAAAATCTACATACTTCCACTTCAACCCGTCCACTTCGCCGGTTCGCATGCCAGTTAGAAATCTCACTAAATAGTAGCGGCTGTAATCTGGCCTTACTTTATCAACAATTTTTTTTACTTCCTCAAACGAAAAAGGGTTTACATCTGTTTTTTCTATTTTAAGGGGCTTGATACGAACAAAAGGCGTGTTAAAATCAAATCGATCGGCGGCTTCCTCAAAAACTCTTCGTAATGGATCCATTATTTTATTAATGCGATTATTACTCAGAGTTAAGCGTCCATTTCGACCCGGTTCTTTGGCGAGAGAGGTTCGAAATTTAAGTAAATCAGCGCGAGTGATGCTGTCGATCGTTCTTTCTGAAAAGCTAGGCAGATAATATTTGTTCTTCATACTCAGCATGTTTCTCAGGTGTGATGGTCTCCATTTCACAATACTTTCGGCAAACCACTCGTCAATAAAATCTACAAATAAAGGCATATCGGTCACATCGTATTTATCAGCCTCTGTCTGTTCAAGCTTCAAAGCTACTTTACTTGATGGGAAATGACCTAAATAACTAAACTGCCCTGTGAGTAGCTCGGCATTAATTTGGTCCAATTTTTTTTGTAAACGCCGGCGGTTAATTTTTGTATCAATTAAATTCGTTTTTTCTCTACAACGACGACCATCAAAGCTAAAGTCAAAATAGAGCTTGTTGGTATCTTTACGTGCGGATAATTTAGCCATGTTTTGTTATTTCCTTTTGATTTTCATATGCAAGTGCTAAAGAATCGTGAGCAATGCTAAGCATGTCTGATTCAATTGCTTCCCAGATAAATAGGATTTTTCTACGACCAAAAGGTCTAATGTAATGAGTGCCTTCTATCAGGCATGCATCAAGTAATTCATTACGTATTGTCCTAGCGGTATAATGAATTCGGTCAGACAGCTGATCCGTTGTAAGATAAGTGCTATACTTTTCTATGCTCATATTAATCACCTTTAAGTTGGTTTATTTGAGTTAATTGATTATATATTTAATCACTGTGATTAAATATATAATCAATCAATCAATGAGGTTTGTCAATGTATTTTTAGGATAAATGTTTTCTTAGGGGGAATAGTGTTACGTTTTAAAGTGAAAGAGCTTATTGCTGATAAAGAGTTTAATGAAGAAAGAAAAGTCACAATCTCTGAGGTTGCTGAGGCTTGCGGAATGAATAGGATGACATTAACTAAAATTTGCAACCAAAAGGGATATAGCACGGTTACTGATAACTTAGATAAACTGTGTAATTATTTCGATTGTAAAATTGAAGACTTAGTTCTTCATGTACCACTCGATCAAGATGATTAGTTTGTAGTGGTATAATTATTATTGAAATAGCTCAAGAAATTTTTGGGCTTTTTTATATATCTTATAAGTGTGAATAAAAATGAGGAGTATAATTATTCTAAGCTATTCATTAAGGTATTATTCAAAAGTAGTTAAAAAGTTGGTTAACTGCTAACTAGGAGACTTTGCTTTAAATCAAGGGTAACTAGTTATTAAGTTTAACAAATGAAAATAATGAGTTAAGGTATATTTTTGTGTTTGTTCAAGGAGGACTAAGGTGCAGTTAAAAGGGAAATTAATCAAATGGAATCAAGCTAAAGCTTTTGGTTTTATTGCACCCAACGGTGGGGGAGATCATGTTTTTATTCATAAAAACGTATTTTCAAATCGAAGTCGCTCACCTAAAATAAATGATGGCGTTACCTTTTTAATATCCAAAGAGAGGCAGAGCCGTTATTGTGCTGATGATGCAACATTTACATGTGAAAAAATAAAGAAAGAACAGGTTAAAAAAATCAGTAAGTTCTCGATATACCTATCAGTCTCATTCTTTGTACTGATGACTAGTGCTTATTTCCTTGATCATATCCCTCAAAAATTAATTGTTGATTACTTTGGTATTAGCGTTATTACCTTTTTAGCTTACGCATTTGATAAATCCAAAGTTCAGCGAGCCGCTTGGCTAATACCTGAAAGTGATTACATCTATTTTCACTCATTGGTGGATGGCTTGGAGCAGTCATTGCACAACAGCTTCTTAGGCACAAATCTCAAAAAAAGTATTAGGCGTCAACTAACTTGGCTGACTGGACAAGTTAGTTAACGTCTGATAAAAAAGAGAGTTTAGAGTGCTCTTCTGGTTTACAGTTGTCGCCAACTCAGGAGGGGGATGGTTTTATCTGTATAGGTGCATTGTTTAGTAAAGTGCTGTTATGTCAATGTACTGAGCTATGCTCAATAGAAAGTTGAGAATATAATTATTGTTAATAAATCAGTATTACTTGTATTTTAGAACGCATTATCACTATTAATCACGCATGGAAATTGGCCCGTGAAGAATTTAGTGCTGAAAATTCAATACATTGTCGTTAAGAGAACAGAAGTCTTCTTGGCAAGCAACTTTGTTTAGAGAATTTCCTGAACAAGTATATTTACATTTTGACCAAGAAAATAGTACAGCGGAAGATAAACTATATAGTGTTAGATTTAAAACGCCAGTGCAATTAACCACTGGTATACAAAGTAATGCCGAACATTTATCCGAAAGCAAATAAAAATTAAGTCAGTCCGTTAAGCCTCAGGTGAGTAATGTCAGGATCTATTAAGTTATCTACAGTAGAGTTACATACTTTGATTGATGGAGAAGACCCTATTGATGCAAAAAAACAAGCTGCATTAAGGGCTAGAATATCAAAAGAAGCAGAGCAGTATATAGATTCTCCAGTAATATTATGGCCTGATATTATTTTTAATTGGGATGTGTCGCTTGAATCACAAAGATTCTCTTTAGATGGTGTGACTCAAGGTGACTTTAAAGAATATTATCCTGATGGATTTATTTTTGGTTATGTTTCATTGTCGGAGTTCGATAAAATATTATGCCACTATAGTCGCATAGATGATGGTGAACTTTGGGAACTTGGCAGTAAATACAGTTTAGCTAATTTAATCGTATATTTATCAGAGGGTAGAGCGATTTCGCCTCCTTTAGTAAAGTCTGTCGATAATGGCGAGGTTATTTTCCAAGGAGGACACCATCGTTACGCTATTGCTAAAGTTACTGGCGTAGATGTGTTTCCTATACACGTCCAAAGGTGTAACAAAGCAGAAATTGATAAAAGGGTTAACGTTGATTGGGTTAACCTTTAGTTATAGTTCTTCGATGTCATCAATCCATAATAGTGTTGCAACCCAACCGTCTTCTTGAACGTATGTTTCTTCAACCAATGTATCAGGGTATTCAAAGTTGTTATTGGGGCTAAACCATAATTCAGTATCTACTTCATCGGAGCTAATGCTTTGATATTTAGTAAGATCGACTGTTGAAGTATGGCTACCTCTAGGGAGTGCCTTACCTCTAGGGAGTGCCTTACCTCTGTCGGCATTTAGCCAAAGTGGGTTAGCATCGGCATTTAACCCGTACTTAATAATACTATTATGAGAATAAACAACAGCTAAATAATCGCCATGAATATTAATATAATTATTAGCACAAGCTTGAAAGCTAACGTCACAAATATCTTTAAGCTGGATAATGTTACTAACATTAGGAGAGGCATCTAATAAACCTCTTTTTGTCAGTAGTTGGGGTGGCATTAATAATTGTGATGAAAATACTTTAGACTTTGAACTTGTCTTTTTACCCAAATCTTTAACCGTGCATTGCATTTTATGTCCGTGACTAGGGATGAGGAAGTGCCCAAGTTCATGTCCTAAAGTAAAACGTTGTTTTGATAGTATTGTTTTGTTATTTATAGCAATAATACCTTCACTCTTTTTTTATTTGCAACTAAAGCGCCTTCCAAACCATCGAGTGACCGGTATTGAATTTCGCTAATCCTGGCAGCACTTGCTATTTCTTCTAATGGGATTGGTAATTTGATATTTGGATTTTGGCTAAGTATTTCTTTAACTATTGTTTTCGGGTTCGTAAAATCTGCTAGTTCCATTAGATCAAGATCAATCGACTGTTATTAATAATAGAGATGTTCTGATGGTTACATCAGGGAAAAAATAGTTATGGTGAAGTGAATAATTTATTTTATTCAGATAAACGAGAAGCTTTAATGATAATAGAGATATTATTGCCACAAACGCACTTGATATCCATAAGCAGGCTTCTAAACCATATTATTGATAGATCGAACATGAAAGCACTGTATCAATTAATTTTCCTATTGCATAGCCATATAATAAAAGCCAACATCCAGTGAAACATCACCTTTTCCTGCATAGTTAATTATTAGGTGTGTTAGGTAACTTAATCAACATTTGATCTTGCTGCTTATAAACTTAAATTGTGCTTAATATAAATAATTAAGTTGACACTATAGTCACTAGAGAGTTTATAATTGAGAATAGTTATCATTTAATGTTTAAGAGATCTTCAATGACCCGTTATTTATTAATAGTATTTTTGAGTTATTTTTTTTTATGTTCATGGCCAAGCTTTTCACAAGTTAGCCAAACGTCTCAAGATAACATGCAAGCTATACAAGAAAGTCAGCAAATACAACTTAGGCAATTAAGTCAGTTAGCCGAGTATATTGGTGTCGATTACGCAGCAGCAGTTGATCAAGGCAAAGTGATCAATACTGACGAATATCAAGAGATGGTTGAGTTTTCAGCCATCATAGTGAACAAAATTTCAGCACTCAAAGCGCTAAATGAGCCTCTATTATTACCGCAAGCAGAGAGGTTACAGCAAGCAGTATCAGAAAAGTCAGCATTAGTTGACGTGAGGCAATTAGCCGCCAAATTACGCAGCTCATTATTAACGTTTATGCCAGCCACTCTATTACCTCAAAATTTAATGTCATTAGAAAATACCCAAGCACTATTTCAAACAAATTGCGCAAGCTGTCATGGCGTTTCAGGTCAAGGAGATGGCACTTTAGCGAAACAATTAAATCCAGAACCCACCAATTTTGTCAATAAAGAACGGGCACAAAATCGTTCATTACTTGGCTTGTTTGACGCTATTTCCAATGGTTTAGATAATACCGCAATGCCTGCTTTTACTCAGTTAAAAGAGCAACAACGTTGGTCTTTAGCTTTTTATGTAGGCAGCTTAGCGTTTAGGGATAACAAACTGATCGAAAAAAAAATTAAGGTTAATGACTTACCTAATATAATGAACTGGGTACGTTATAGCCCAAACCAAATAGCTCAAATGAGCCAAGCAAACTCAAAACAATTAACCCAGCAGCAAGTAGAGTTCCTTAGAGCACAGCCCTTAACTTTATTTGACCAACAGAAAAGCCCAATAGAAATTGCGAAAAGCCAGTTACAACTGGCTTTAAGGGAATATAAAGATAAGAATTATTCCGTAGCAAGCACACTTGCTATCAGTGCCTATTTAGATGGCTTTGAGTTAGTTGAAAATAGTCTAAATGCTTATGATCCTGTACTAAGAAAAAGTATTGAAATAGATTTAATTGCTTTGCGCCAATTTATTAGTAATGCAGATAAAGAAACACAACTTTTCAAACTTGCAGATAAAATATTTAATCAGCTTACACAAGCAGAACAACTGTTATCAGAGCAATCCTTGTCTAATACAGCACTCTTTAGTGCGAGTTTAATTATATTACTGCGAGAAGGTCTTGAAGCTTTGCTGGTTATTATCGCGCTAATGACCGTATTAGTGCGTACTCAGCGTAAAGATGCCATCAAATTTGTTCATTTTGGTTGGTTAGGTGCGTTAGTGGCGGGTGTTATTACTTGGGCAGCAGCCCAGTCGTTAATCAGCATAAGTGGTGCTAGCCGTGAAGTGATGGAAGGCGTAGCAGCAATGATTGCCGCCATTATGTTGTTGTATGTAGGTATTTGGATGCACAGCAAAACCAATGCACAGCAGTGGCAAGCTTATATTGAAAAACATATTAATAGTCAGCTAAAGACAGGCACCTTGTGGGGCTTAGCAGCTTTGTCATTTATTGCTGTATACCGAGAAGTGTTTGAAACCGTACTATTTTATCAATCACTGTTAACACAAGCTTCACCTACACAGTTTTCAGTCGTTCTAGGGGGCTTTATAATCGGTTGTGGATTATTAGCGATTGTTGCTTGGGGCTTATTAAAATATTCAATTAAATTACCCATTGCGCGTTTTTTCTCAACAACGACTTATTTATTATTAGCCCTAGCGTTTATTTTAATGGGAAAAGCGATATCAGCTCTACAGGAGGCTGCGATAGTGACCATATCACCTTTACCCATTCATATTGAGATCAGTTGGATTGGTATAGGTTCAACTTGGCAAGGGCTATTGGCACAAGTAGCGGTTGTAGGTTTTTTCATGGTTTACTACTATCAAAATAAATTAAAAAATCGCAGTGCATAACGCCTAGCTATCTTTCAGAGAAGAATGTGCGGTTATATTTTTCAATATACCGCATTCGTTCACTGCTTTGTTTGTTGAACAGCTCATACTGAGTTCTTTTAATTCTTTGCGTAAACCTTGTAACTGATTAATGCGGTGTTCAACTTGTTCAATATGAGTATTTATCATGCTATTAACTGAATTACAGCTATTGTCGGCATCTTGTCTGAGACTAATAAGTTGCCTAATTTCAGTTAACGATAAATCTAATGATCGACACTGTTTTATGAATAAGAGTTGTTTAATTGTTTGCTTGTTGTATAACCTAAAATTACCTTCACTGCGTTCAACAGCAAATAATAATTGCTGTGTTTCGTAATAACGAATGGTTTGAATTGAACAACCTGACAACTTTGCAAGTTCACCTATTTTCATAAAATACCTTGTTGACTCTATAGTAACAATAGAGTGTAAGCTAGCGTAACTTGCTAGACAAATATTGTTTTTAATTGCTTCACTTCCTCCTTGGCGGAGAAATAACAGAGAATTTAAGTATGTCAAAATGCTGTAGCGATTCATGCCAAACAAAAATGACACCCGAAAATGATATTCAAGAAGTACTGTCGGGTAAATTTGTCAGTGAATTCACTATTCCCAAAATGGACTGTCCTTCAGAAGAGCGAATGATCCGTTTGATACTTGAAGATGTTGTGCCAAAAGTGGGGTTAGTCTTTGATATTCCTAACCGAAAACTTGCCGTGTACCACGATGATAATTTAGCAGAAATAACAACTAAGCTTGAATCACTCTCTTATGGTGCAAGCTTATCCAGCACAAAAGAGAGTAGTCATGAAGAAACTTTAGCGGTACATGACGCAGCAAAAGACAATGAAGCTCAAGAATTTCGCGTATTGCGCTGGTTGTTAATCATTAATGGTTTGATGTTTTTTGTAGAAATTATTCTGGGCTGGATAGCACAATCAACGGGTTTAATTGCGGACTCACTTGACATGTTAGCTGATGCTGCGGTTTATGGTCTAGCCATTATAGCGGTTGGTCGAAGTGTTAAGGGTAAACTATCAATAGCCCATGCATCGGGTTGGCTACAAATTATTTTAGCTTTAGGCGCGTTAAGCGAAGTGGTCAGGCGCTTTATTTATGGTAGTGAACCCGTTTCTAGCTTAATGATTACCATTGGTTTATTAGCTTTATTTGCGAATGTCGTTTGTTTGTTTTTAATTTTTAATAAAAAAGATACAGGTGCTCATATGCAAGCCAGTTGGATATTCTCAGCCAATGACGTTATTGCTAATGTCGGGGTTATAATTGCGGGAGTGATAGTGGCGTTTACTGGTTCACGTTATCCAGATCTTATCATTGGTTTCATCATTGCTATGGTGGTTCTCAACGGGGCAAGACGTATCTTGAAATTGAAATCTTAGCTTAATGTTGTTGTAACATTTAAGGTGTAAAAAATTTCTCTTAAATTATATTATTGAAAAATCATACTTGAAAATCACGTTAAGTTTTGACTTTAGGTTAATAGCTTGACAGACTATATTAGGAAATAACATTTCATTGGAATACTTTTTGAAAAATAGGTTGTTAGTAAGCATATTCTTATTAGTGTCGATTGTTTTACAATCGTTCGCTTCTATTGCTTCACCTGCTGAAAACCATCAAGTAGATGTTGAGCACCTTCAATCTGTGCATGTACATGCCAACGATAATGCATTTCAGGAAGCAGACGAAGCTGGACATGATATTAAAGATTGTCATCACTGCGGCCATTGTAGTGCCTCTCACTCAGTCTGGATGACGGTTAAAAACGCAATTGAAATTTTTAGTGCTAAATCCTTTGAATCTTCTCTTTATCTTGTGAAATCCCCTTCAACATATATAGAAACAACGTTCCGTCCTCCCATTTTTTATTTGACTTAACTTTTTTGGGCCGTTTTCGGCTAAATTTTTAATTCAAATTAAGAAAATATTATATGTGTATATTTAAAATTTATGCAGGTTTTGTCCTGCTTGTGAGCTTTGCTGCTCTATCATTTGAATCGGTTGCACAAAACCGCCAAAATGATACTTGGGTGGATTCCCAAGTTAATAAAAATCCGGCAGTAATAGAAGCGAGAGAATTATTAAATTCTTCAGCATTTAAAGCGAAAAGTTTAAATCAGCCAATTTATAATCCTAATCTTGAAACAAGTTATGAAAGAGAAGGTGATGGCAATAATTATTCAATCGGTTTCAGTCAAACCATCGATTTAAATGATAAAAAATCCATCAATGAAAATATTGGAAAGTTATCCTATGTTGCTGATCAAAACAGCTTCAAAGCAATTTTTGAACAAACGAAAGCTGATGCATTAACTGCATTGATAAAGTGGCAGTTCGCTCAAAAGAATGCAGCGTTGGCTTTTGAACAAGAACGCCAATTGCAGCGGCTTTTGACCATCGTTGACGAAAAAAAATCGGCAGGCATATTAGAGCCTCTCGATGTTGAGTTAATCTACCTGAACCTTTCCAAAACACTCATCTCAATTTCAGAAAACCAAATGAAATTGAAAGAAACAGAAGTGAAAATTAAGGAATTATTGCCTGATTGGACTCCTGAGAAAGTGGTTATACCTGTAAATGGCTTAGGTCTTTCTAATTACAGAATCGATCCGAATTGGATTGTTCAACACCCTGTTGTAGAGTTGGCCAAAACAGAGTGGAAAGTTAAACAAATATCCACTCAACTCATTGAGAAAACGTCTAAGGCTGATCCAACCATAGGGTTAAGTGCAGGGAAAAATGACCGAGAAAATATTGTCGGTATTACCTTCTCTATGCCTATCAATATTAGAAATAACTACTCTGATGAGATCAAAGCTTCCTATAGTGAAGCGTTAGCTGCTGAAGCAAAATTTCAATCTGTCTACCGCCAACAAACCTTTGTTGCAAAGGCGAATTACGAGTCACTCTTGACGAGTAAAAAGTACTTTGAACAATGGCGTACTTTAACGGCAGGACGAGCAGATAACAGTGCCAAGCTTTTAAACGTTAGCTGGGAATCGGGTGACATTAGTACGTCAGATTACCTTACTGGCTTATCTCAACGAGCTGATGGCCTTTATTCAGGTATTGAATTGGAGATGCAGTTTAAGTTAAGAGAAATTTCTTTTCTTTTAAGCATCGGCCAAATATCCCATTTAAAAATATAAAACCTCGTTATCTAAAATTAGTAGATAACGCTATTGGTGAGAATTATGAAAAAATTTAACAGAAAAAAAATATCAATTATTACACTTATTTCCGTTTTTATGGGAGTAACTAGCAATGCCTACTCGGCAGAAGCTATTGATGCTTCATTGCCGAAATCTCAAGTCACATCGGTGCAGAAAGAGGAACATAATGGTGAAACGGAAGATAAAGGGCATACGGAGTCTGAAGAAGGCATAACGCTATCACCAGAAAAAATGTCGGTAGCTAACATTCTTGTTGAGTCGATCTTACCTAAGGTACATTTCAACACTGTCTATGCCCCAGGTGAAATAAAAGTTAATGGTTATAAAAGCTATGTTGTATCGCCTCGAACTGAGTCTGTCATCATAAAAAGACACGCAATATTGGGTGAGCATGTTAATAAAGATCAAAATTTAGTTACGCTTTTTAGTGAAGCAATGGCTCAAGCTCAAGCTGACTACCTCATTGCTTCAACTGAGTGGCAGCGTATTAAAAAGCTTGGAAAACAAACAATAAGTGAGAGTCGATTACTGAATGCGGAAACAACGTTTAATGCATCCTATGGGAGACTTATTGCGTTTGGTTTAACAGATGATGCGATTAAAACCATTTCAAAGAGTAATACCACTTCATTTGGGCAATATTCTTTAACCGCTCAACGTGCGGGTATTGTGTTAAGTGATGATTTCTCTCAAGGACAGCGTGTTGCACCGGGTGATGAAATTATGCTTTTAGCCGATGAAAATGACTTGTGGGTAGAGGCTAAAGTTGCGCCTAGCAAAAAACTGAGTTTATCTATAAATTCACCTGCTATTGTGAATTTAGATGGGCAGGATTATGAGGCTAAAGTCATTCAAGAAGCACACACTATCGATCCGATTACTCGAACACGGATTGTAAGATTATCGGTCAAAAACAAGGATGACAATTTACATTCAGGCATGTTCGTCAAAGTAAATTTTCAGTTTGAAACTGATACTCAAGTGATGGCTGTACCTGAAGATGCTTTAATACGTGGGGCTGATGGTGATTGGACCGTTTTTGTTGAAGACCACCCAGGTGAGTTTAACGCTATAGAGGTTGAATTAGGGCAAACATTCAGCGATTACCGAGAAATTATTGGTTTACCAAGCGGTAGTAAAGTGGTGACAAAAGGTGCTTTCTTTGTTGCTTCTGAAATAGCTAAAGGCGGATTTGATCCGCACAATCACTAGGAGTAATCAATATGTTTAATAAAATGATTGATTGGTCTATCAATAATAGACTACTGGTATTAATTGCTTTAATTGTCACCTTAATTGGTGCGGTTATGGTTATCCCTAAGCTTAATTTAGATGCTTTTCCTGATGTCACAAACGTGCAAGTAGCCGTAAATACAGAGGCTCCAGGGTTAGCTGCGGAGGAAGTTGAGCAGCTAATTACTTATCCTATTGAAGCGGTAATGTATGCTTTACCCGATGTTGAGCAAGTGCGTTCTATATCTAAAACAGGATTATCTGGTGTAACTGTTGTCTTTAAGGAAGGCACAGATATTTATTTTGCTAGGCAGCTAGTGTTTGAGCGGCTACAAGCAGCAAAAGAACTCATTCCAAAGGGTGTTGGTACACCGGATATGGGGCCAAATACATCGGGGTTAGGCCAAGTTTATCAATACTTACTTATCGCAGACAAAGGCTCTGAATATGATTCAATGTCTTTAAGAAGCTTAAATGATTGGATTGTTAAATTACTGGTAATGCCAGTAGATGGTGTCACGGATGTACTGTCATTTGGTGGTAATGTTAGACAATATCAAGTCAATGTAGATCCCTCTAAATTACTTTCTTATCAAATAACTCAAGACGATGTTGTTCAAGCGTTAGATCGCAATAATGCTAATGTGGGCGGTTGGTATATGAACCGAGGCCAAGAACAGTTAGTCGTTAGGGGTACTGGTTGGTTTAAAAGTGGTGAAGCAGGCATAGAAAACATTAAACAAGTCCCTGTAAAAAGTGTCGATGGAACCGTTGTTACGGTAGCTGATGTTGCTAAAGTTGAGTTAGGCAGTGAAATTCGCCAAGGTGCAGCCACAATGACCAGGCGAGCTGAAAACGGTAATGTTGAGCAACTAGGTGAAGTAGTCTCAGGTATTGTCTTAAAGCGAATGGGTTCCAATACCAAGGCGACTATTGATGGCATCAACTCGCGGATTGATTTGATTAATCAAGCGTTGCCTGATGGGGTGAGATTTGAAGCATTTTATGACCAGGGCGACTTAATAGAAAAAGCAGTTAATACGGTTGTTGAAGCATTGGCACTCGCTTTTATCTTCATTGTCATTGTAATTGCTTTGTTCTTAATGAATTTAAGAGCTACGTTTCTAGTGCTTATCTCTATCCCAATATCAATTAGTATTGCCTTGATGGTGATGGCTTGGTGGGGGATTTCTGCTAATTTAATGTCTTTAGGTGGTATCGCTGTTGCCATTGGTATGTTGGTTGATGGCTCTGTGGTGATGGTTGAGAATATGTTTAACCATCTTAATAGGCCAGATGCGACCCATCTAAAAAATGTAGAGTCACGTGTCCCTCATGAAGATGAAGATCCTCACCGAGTAGAGGGAGATGACCATGGTATAGACTTACGATTAAAACAGGCAGGTAAAGAAGTTGCTCGTCCTGTCTTTTTTGCAGCGTCCATTATTATTGTTGTTTTTATGCCATTATTTAGCTTTGAAGGTGTTGAGGCTAAGCTATTTCAGCCGATGGCTATTAGCATAATATTAGCGGTAGTCTCTGCCATTATGGTTGCACTATTAGTCGTTCCGGCTTTAGCAACGTTTATGTTTAAAAAAGGCGTAAAACAACGGGAAAGCTTTGTGCTTAAACCGTTAGATAAATGGTATAAGAAAGGGCTTGAAATTGCACTAACCAGAACAAAGTTGGTCATTATTACCTCTGTTCTGCTTGTGATATCAGCGCTAGCAATTATTCCTCAAATAGGCACTGAATTTGTACCTGAATTGGAGGAAGGCACCATTAACTTGAGAGCCACGTTAGCGCCATCATCTAGTTTGGAAACTGCCTTGTCGGTAGCGCCTATACTTGAAGAAAAATTAATGGCGTTTCCAGAAGTAACGTATGCATTAAGTCGAATTGGTCGAGCGGAAATTGGTGGAGATCCAGAGCCAGTTAATAACATTGAAATTTACATCGGCTTAAAACCTGTTTCACAATGGACAAGCGCTTCTAATCGATATGATTTACAAGATTTAATGGAACGAGCATTAGAAGTTCATCCTGGACTTTTATTAAACTTTTCTCAGCCCATAGCAACACGTGTCGATGAGCTTTTATCAGGCGTGAAAGCGCAACTGGCAATTAAGCTCTTTGGACCAGAACTCGATGTATTGGCGAGTAAAGGCCAAGAGATTGAAGCGGCAATCAAAACTATTAATGGTACACGTGATGTTGCACTAGAGCAGATAGTGGGTGAGGCACAACTCGTCATTGATCCAAACAGACTACAATTATCGCGATTTGGTCTTTCGGTGGGTGACATTATGGACGTAGTTCAAAATGGTATTGGTGGAATAGAAGCAGGACAAATTATCAACGGTAATGAACGTTATAGTATTTATGTTCGCATAGCAGAGGAGTATCGTAAAAATATAGAGGCTATTGCTGATATTAGACTGCAATCTCCTAGTGGTGCATGGGTACGTTTAGGTGATGTGGCAACTGTGACTTATCAATCGGGTCCTCCGCAAATTAGACGTGATGATGTTCAACGCAGAGTGGTTATTCAGGCCAATGTTCAAGGCCGTGATATGGGCAGTGTCGTTGCTGACATTAGGACGGCAATTGCAGAGAAGGTTGAGCTACCCACCGGGTATTCCATTGTGGTAGGTGGTCAGTTTGAAAATCAGCAACGAGCGCAAAAACGACTGGGTATTGTTGTGCCTATTTCTTTAGCGCTAATCGCATTACTGCTTTATTTTGCTTTTGGCTCGGTGGGTCAGGCAATGCTGATATTAGTTAATGTTCCTCTGGCTGTTATTGGTGGTGTTTTCTCGCTTTATCTCTCTGGGCAGTATTTATCGGTGCCAAGCTCTGTTGGTTTTATTACGCTGTTCGGTGTTGCTGTTTTAAATGGTGTCGTGATGGTTGAAAGTATTAATCAACGTATTAATGATGGTTTGGACAGTTCTAAAGCAATATTTGAAGGTGCCACTTCAAGATTGAGACCTGTACTTATGACGGCAATCACCTCGGCTTTAGGATTGATCCCTATGTTAATGTCTAACGGTGTTGGCGCAGAAATACAAAGACCGCTGGCAAGTGTGATCGTAGGAGGATTGGTTACTGCAACCTTACTGACACTCTTTGTTTTACCTGTGTTGTATCCTTGGTTTTCAAAGAAAAAAATAGAAGAGTTAAGTCGTTAATGAGGTAGATAAATAACAATCCCATTTCTTAATAGTTATGGGATTGTTTCCTCGGTTAGAACGCTAAATATACTTACAACAATTTAAGTAAAGTTAACAAATAAGGACTATTTTTATGGGGCACCACCATGGTCACGATCATTCCCACACACATGACGGTAAACTAAGTTTTGCTGTTTTTATTAATATTTTGCTAACGGTAGTACAAATAATTGGTGGGCTTGTATCAGGTAGTTTATCTCTTATAGCAGACGCACTACATAATTTAAGCGATGCAGGTGCTATTCTCATCGCCATTGTCGCAAGAAAAATAGCTCGAAAGCCTGCTAATAGTAATATGACTTATGGATTTAAGCGTGCTGAAATTATAGGTGCGTTAATCAATAGTACAACGCTGATTATTGTTGGTTTTTATCTTATTTATGAAGCTATATCTAAATATTTTAACCCAGAGCCGATAAATGGATGGATTGTTGTTTGGATTGCGACAATTGCCTTGGTAATAGATGCGGTAACAGCATGGTTAACCTATAGATCGGGGGTGAAAAACAACTTAAATTTAAAAGCCGTATTTATTCATAACATGTCAGATGCTTTTGCGTCTATTGTGGTTATTGTTGCAGGTACGCTTATTATTCTATACCAATGGTATTTTGTTGATATCATCGCGACAATCGCAATATCCATGTATGTGATATACCACGGTTTATCATTGGCTAAACAGACTATTAAAATTCTAATGCAGGCAGTACCAGATGACATTGATATTGATGAATTATGCACTGTGATTGAATCTATCACTAGCGTAAAAAAAGTTAATCATATTCATGTGTGGCAACTCGATGACAATAAGAAATTCTTGGAAGCTCATGTTACTTTAGAGATAGACCAAATCGATAATGGTATAGCTCAAATTAAAAAAATTCTTGTTAACCAATATGGCATTGACCACTCGACTATAGAAAGGTATATCGATAATCAAGAAAGCTTAGATAGTTGTTATCACCCGTAGTGAGTCAGTTTTATTGAATATAATTTGCAGATGATAACTCTACAATAATCAATGTGCATATTTCAAAGGAGGGCAATCGACTGTTATTAATAATAGAGATGTTCTGATGGTTACATCAGGGAAAAATAGTTATGTGTGACTTGTTAAGGCTGATGCTGTAATGATTTATTAATATCACATTGTGTAGCGAATTTTGATAGAAAGATCATTGGTGAAATAAATCCATCCAGTTTTGCTTTAACAAGTTGATAGTCAAGTTTTGGAGAAAACCATAAGACCATTTTATTGTATTCACCCACTTCTTTTATTTTAATTACGTTTAATTCCCCCCACTTTTTATGGTGAATAACCTCTCTAGCTGCCACTATAAAATGATACTTTTTAATCTGATCAGTTGCTTGACGATATAGTATGAAGTTCTTTTTATTTTGTATTAAATTAACCCTTATCTGCGCCCCTAAAGTATCAATGTCATATAGTGGGTAATTATTCTGATAAATATTAATATCATCATCAAGGTTAACGGTAGATAAAATTCCCTCATCAGAAGTAACAGCTTTCATTTCTCTTGCCCTTATACCTGTGATTTTTTGAGTGAAATTAGGAGTAATAAAATAATTATGTTGTGGTAACCAAAGCATCGAACTTGTTTGCATATAAGTTGAATCGAGCCAAAGAATACTAATACGTCCGGTAGAGCTTACTTCTGCACTAATTTTACTATCGATACCGTTCCACTTTATTACTCGATGAAAATTGCCAACGTTAGCACCTGCTAAAAACACATCATACTCGAACTCTTTTTCACACTGGTGAAGAGAAATAAACTCCTCGCTACTTATAGGTTGTTGCAATACATCTTTCTGTAATTGTTGAGCCAAAGAGATATTCAGTAGATTTACACCTAGTAAGAATAAAAGAAGAAGGTGTTTTATGAAAATAGCCATGTCGTATTTAAAACCATTTTTGAGTGGTGAATATACTATCAATGGAAGAATGTTTAGTAATCGCTAAATTTAAAAAGAATACATATTATATCTGACGAATGGCGCTTTTAGCTATGAAGCTCAAGCAAATTGAATTTAGCGAGAGCTTCACAAAGGCTTAATCACCTTTACTAGAATACCACTCCTTTTCGTAAGCCAAGCTACCCCATAAAACATGCGCTAATGCTATTTCAGCTAACCTAGGATTGATTTGTTTAGATGTTAGTTTTTTTTCATTGAAATCATAAACAAAATTAAGTGGCTCTTTTTGTGGCTGAAGGATAGTGACTTCATTACCTTCCATATAAGCAAAGTTATCGGCATATTGCATCATAGCTCGCCCAGGAGCATTACGATTATTAAGATCATGGCCAAGCATAGGTGAATCATTCGTAACACCCATTAAAGATAATAGCGTAGGTGCCAAATCAATTTGGCTAACAACTCTTTCATCAGAAGTAGGTCCGTGGCCTGAATTAAGTATTACAGCAGGAATATGAAAGCTTTGAATGGGCACTAAACTCTTACCACCTGTTCTAGCATCATGATCGGCAACCACAAGAAACACGGTATCTTTCCAGTATGGTTGTTTTTTTGCTTTACCGATAAATTCACCTAAAGCGTAGTCAGCATACTGTATAGCTTTATGACGCATTAATTCTTTGCCATTATATTGCGTTAATTGCTCTGGCGTATATTCAATTGGCGTTATAATTCCCGCTGGAATTTCAAAAGGATCGTGATTACTTGACGTAAAAATCAACGTAAAAAACGGTTTGTCAGCGGCATGTAATTTAGTTATTTCACTATTTGCTTGATTAAATAAATCACCATCACTGGCTCCCCATGATGCAACAAAATTAGGGTTTTTTATATCCGCAAAGTCAACAATGTCAGTAAAGCCGTTACCTAAGAAAAAGCTTTTCATATTATCGAAGTGGCTTTCACCACCATAAATGAATTGCGTGGTGTAGTTATTGTCTTTTAGAAGGCTTGCGATTGTGAAGAAACCTCGTTGAGATTTATCTAATTTCACGACAGCTCTAGCTGGAGTGGGAGTAAAACCTGTAATTACTGCCTCAATGCCTCTAACAGATCGTGTCCCAGTGGCATACAACTTTTTAAATGCCCAACCTTCGTTATTGAGTTTGTCAATCTCAGGAGTGAGGGTGAGTCCCCCTAAAGATGAAACAAATTGAGCACCCAAACTCTCTTCTAATATGATTACTAGGTTTTTAGGCTTTCCTTGATAAGTAGGTGTACGTATTGCCATTGATGGCTTATCTTTATTCAGAAAAGCATCAGTTGCTAAACCTGTCTCTTGTCTAACAAGGTTAATAATTTTATCCGTATCCATTTTTCCATAGAACTTAGATGCATTTTTTTCATTACCAAACTGCTTTAATGCATGGGCTACGCTATAAATAGAATTTAACGTTAAAGAATTTATTAATGGATCAGTAGAGAAGTACACGAATGCTGGATTAATGGGCCTATGTCCTATTGTCCCTCTCGCGCATAAGAAAAGTATAAAAAATAACACAATAAACGAGATAGCTGATGAACTAGCAAATATAGGATTATTTGTTTTTTTATTGTTGCTATTAACAAGCACCTTAATAAATTTCCAAGAGAATATAGCAGCAGTTATTAGAAGAGAAAAAACGATAACTAGTGTTGCTAGGTGACCATTTATAAGCATTTTCATTACTTCATTAGGGTAAGGTAAATACTCAATAAACAATCGGTTTGGTCTAAAACCGTATTCAATAATAAAAGCAGGTGTTGCTAATTCAAAAAATAATACGCTCATAAAGATTAAGACAAATATAATGCGTAATATTTTCAGCCATACATTTTGAAATCTAGAAAGCATCAACCAAGGATGAAGTATTCCTGGCAAAATTAATACGTACCCTAAAGTGCTTAAATCAATTCGCATACCATTAAAGAGTAGAGTAACAACACTGCCAAAATCATTAAACCGATCAATTTGCCACAGACCTAAGCCAACCCTTGAAACAAAAAGAGTAAAAAGTAGTAATAATGAAAATAATATGAAAGGACGTAATAAAGTAATTATGGAGGTAAACATTGGTATTAATATCTTTAATGAAACACAATGCTTACCTTAAAAAACTAAACTTAAGATCTCCTTAATTTAAACTGAATTAAAGCCAATAAGCTGATTTAAATTAATATAATAAACCAAGTACAACTGGCAACAAAAAAGCGTGTTAATCATGTATTTCATCTTTAGTGGCATCTATTCTACTTATAGAAAGGTAAGCTACTATGGCAATAATAATGGTAAAGAATGCGATATTAATTGTACCTGCACTTATCCCCATACCACCACTATCAGGTGTTTGTATAAACAGGTCACCTAACGATGCTCCAATAGGCCGAGTTACAATGAATGCTACCCAAAATGCAGTAACACCATCTAATATTTTTGCATAAAACAATCCACCGGAAACAACAAAAATGCCACCAAATAACATTAACGAATTTAAATACCCAAATGATAAATGTTCAGATACGGTATCACCAATCCCTGTGCCTAGCGCAAAAGTAATAAGTACAATTAACCAATAAAACACTTCTCGTTTATCATTGTTAATATTATGAATAGATAAAGTTCCTTCAGTTTTATGCCATAGATAAAAACCTGTAGCCATCATAATCGCAAATATAATATCAAGTGTTATTAAACTAACTGAAAAGTCATCAACTAAAATATCTGTTATCAATGTGCCTTCGATACTCATCATTACTATCAAAAACCAATAAGAGGGTGCAAAATATTTTTTTTGTCTAAAATTCCAAAACATTGCAGTAATGGTAATTAACCCCATCAAAATAGTTGTTCCCATAAGACCTAAACTCATGTCTACAACTATGAAATCTGCGGCTGTCTCTCCAACCGTTGTTGATAGTATTTTTACTATCCAAAAAAGTAAAGTTAGGCCAGCAACTCTATTAAATTGATGTGTACTTTTTTCTTGCATATCTATTATCCCTTTAATTCCAAGTAAAATAAGCTCACAGAGCCTTTAAATTAATATAATTAACCAAACACTACTGGCAACAATAAGGCTTATCATTACTGCTGCGGAGCCTAAATCTTTGGCGAGACCTGATAATGGGTGGATCTCTAGACCAATTCTATCTACCACAGCTTCAATAGCGGTATTTATAATTTCAGTAAAAATAATGAATAGGACAGCAAGTATTAATACAATTTGTTCTTTAAAACTTATATCAAATAAAAATGAAACTGGAATTGCTAACACTAATAATAATGCTTCTTGCCTAAAAGCAGATTCATGCTTATATAACCATTGAAATGCTCGTAATGAGTTTAATGTTGCTAAATAAATTCTTTTTATGCCCTTGGGCTTATTTTGATTGTCAAACACTAGTCTTCTCTCTTTATTTCTAATGGGGTTGGCATATTAACTCTTGCAATAGCACTTTGTGACTTACATTGAATGAAAGGATCTTTTTCAATATCATATACTTTTGTCTTAACGGACATAATACTCAATAATGTGTCAAAAACGTTATCGTGAGTGATCGGGGATTTAGCCAAAGAGCTTAGACAACCAAGATCAAAGTCTGTTTGCATTGGATCTGTCCAATAAAGCATAGGGATGTGTGTTTGCTCTGTTGGTGCGAATGCGTAGGGTAGTCCATGCAAATACACTCCACTTTCACCTAAAGATTCCCCATGATCTGAAATATAAAGTAAAGAAGTTTCAATGTTTTCTTTATCTGCTAATTGACTTAATTGGTTTATAATTTTAGAGAGAACAAGATCCGTATAGGCAATGGTATTATCATACGTATTTACGAGCTGTTCTTCAGAACAGTTTTGTATGTCACTTCGCTGGCAGTCGGGTGTAAATACGCGTTTATCTTTAGGATATCGCTTGAAATAGGTAGGCCCATGAGATCCGATCATATGTAGTACGATCAATGTGTTTTCTTGCGTCAAGTTACCTAGTTTTTCTCTCAAAGGCTTCAATAGCGCCTCGTCATAGCAATACTCTCCATCACATAAAGGGTTTGATTTGTTGGTATCAATTTGTTGTGTTTTAACGCGAGTGCAAACACCTTTACAGCTTCCGTTATTATTACTTATCCATAAAACATCAGCTCCGGCTAAGTGGATAATATCAACTGCATTTTGCTGCGCTGTAGCGACACGTTTATCATAGTTGTTTTTATCCAATCTTGAGAACATACAGGGCACTGAAACAGCGGTTGCCGTTCCACATGAACTCATATTTGAGAAAGAAACTACGCCTTGCTTATCGGTATATTGGTTTGTCGGTTTTTTATAGCCATTGAGTGAAAAACTTTGAGCGCGAGCTGTTTCGCCTAACACCATAACAGTGACATGTTTTCTATTATTATCGCGCACAATTGATGGTGCGGTGTCTAACACTTTAAAATCTAATGGTGGATAAAAATAGTGGTTTCGTACAAATTTGAATGATGCGTCCACCATTTTATAAGGGATAATATAACCAATAAGCTCTTTATTATTTCTCCCTACAGCAGCGTAATTAGAATAAAAAAAGAAGCCAATTAAAAGTACGGTTACAAGGCTTAATCCAATGAGTTTTACACGAGTTAATAGTTCTTTAAAAAAGGGTTTATAGGTTAATTGAACCGTATAGATGATAAGTGATGGAATGACGCCAAATAGCGTAAAAAATAAAACAGCGTATAGGTTTACGTAAGAAAACGCTTCAGCGGTATCAGTTTCTATCGTGTTTTGTACCATTCCGTAGTCAAATACTATCCCATACGTCATTGTGCCGTAAAATATTAAAGATGAACAAAGAACCGTTGTGATTAGAATAGGCTTAGTAACCCATCTAAATGAAAGTATTCCTTGTATTATAATGATGAGTGATAACAAAAGTATTGGCAGTGATAGTAAAAACAGTACACTGTAATTATCTAATGTTGTGATTGCACTGGCCATTTTCATTAAAAAAGGGATGTTCAATACAAGGGTAAGGTAGCCACAGGTTAACAATAACAATTGATTTGTTGTTAAGGATATCTGTTTAACGTATGTGATGATTTTTTTCACTGGTTTTTTCATTAGGTAACCTTAAAATGAATGTTTGGTGGTTAGGCGAAATTCAATGCTATTCACATTGGGATCGGCCGTAATAGGTTTGATAATATCGAGATGAATGACACGTGCTTCGCTAGAGTGTGTTGAATAAAATCGCGCACCAATCCCGATTGATGTCATCCATGGAGACTGGTTTTGTGATAATTCTGATTGGCCAAATACTTTGCCCGTATCGATAAAGGCAGCTCCGCCTAATTCAAGTAATTTATATAGGTTGATGTGTGGGTAATAGCGTGCTTCGACAGTGAATTGAGTGCTGTTTTTACCGTGTTGGTACTGTAATGGAAATCCTCGATTACCTGTTTCTCCACCGAGAACGATGGGAGTATCAATAAACTGGTTTTTGCTCAATACATTGTTATTATTAAAGTAAGCCCCCCAATTCTCATTAAACTTATGAAAGTATGAAGTATTAAATGAGAATAATAATCTGTTTAGTTCATCAGAGTCTCGGTATAGCTCTCCTTCAAATTTAGCCTCGAAGAATAAGAAGGAATTTTTAAGTATATCTACGCCTTTTGATAAATTTGACTGCCAAATTAATGCTGGAGCACCTTCGTGACTACTAAAATCTGAGCCTATATTTGCCGTAGCATGCCAACCTAAATTAAAATCTTCGATGTGATTAATTAAGTTGAGGTTTATGAGCTTTCTATAATCTTTTTGTAGATAGTCAACTGAAAAAAATGGGTAATTGAACTTTCTATTGGTGGGAATAGTGCTAACTATGGTTGAGTCGGGAACAGTTAAAAAGGTATGTTCTTCATTGGTATATCCCACGCCAAAACGTAAGGTGTTTTTTGATGAGTTACTATGAAGCCAATGCCAACTAACGGTTGAAAAATTTTGCTGATGAGCATATTGGTTTGACTCAATACCATTTTCATATTGCGTGTCTATTTGATTAAAATTGTCAAAACCAATATTAAATGCATTTTTGGTATCAAAACTGACAAACTTTTTTTGTATTAATATCGCTTCAGACGTACCGTCATCGTTATTACTGAACCGTATATTTGCATTGATATTATTTTTTAAAAACAAAGGAAACTGGGTGAGAACTGCATAACCTGTACGTTGATCATTACTGTAATATTCAATTTCAGTGTCTATACCTAGTCCGAGTAAATTCCTATCTTTTATACCGACTGAAAACGTATTGCTACCACCTTTTCTTCCAACACTGGCTGTGGGTAGTAGTGACCAATTATCCCAAGTTGTAACTTCAATTTTATTGTTTTCGTTATATTTTACAGCAGCATTTCTAATATATTTTTTACTACGTAGATGTCGCTCTAGTTCTTGTAAATTTTCTTCAGTTACTTTGCATTTATCTAAAAAAAAAGCAGATTCATTTAATAGCGTTATATTCTTTGTTTTTATATGAAAAAAGTTTGCCCATTCGTGAAGGAATATTGTTTCTTTGTCAGATAGATCAAAAATGTCATTGGTGACGAAAGTTACATTGTGAGTTTGATCACAAATCTCTTCTCCAGTAACGTCTTTTGGTACTATGATAAGAATAATAAAAAAAATTGCTGAGAAAGGTTTAATAAAAAATTGCATAAAAAACACCTATTGATAAGTGTTCCTATAATAAAAAATTAAACTTAAGATTGGCTTAGAGTAAACTGATAATTACCCTAGATTAAACTGAAGATTTATTGTTTTTCTGCTTCTAGGTTAAGCTGGTGATTCACTTATAATTAACGAAATAATTAATTACTTCGTTAATTATATTTGTTGCTTAATAATAAAAAATGAAAGGATAATTTAGAATAGTGCTAAGTTAATGTACTTTTTTTGATGCTTTTTGTTTGAAAGTAAATATAAAAAATAGCACTAAAAGTATAAGGGTTGCTGTTGCCATGTAACGGTCTAGCCCTAAACCACCTTCACTCATTGGTTTGTCAAGAAAATCACCTACTACAGCTCCTAATGGTCGTGTGAAAATAAATGCCATCCAAAACAAATAAACACGCGATATTTTTGTTTTAAAATAAGCGAAGGCAATAGCACATAAAATGCAGCTAAAAATTAATGCACTTGCCAAATATCCTAATCCTTGAGTTCCCGCAACCCAGTCACCTAAAGCTGTTCCTAGTGTTTGTGAAAACATGATAGTAACCCAGTAAAATACTTCAGTTTTTGGCGAACTAACCGTATCGACAGCGATAGACCCCATGGTTCGGTGCCAGGTAAACAAAGACGCTAATAAAAGTGTTAATAGTATTGTTGTACCACCTGCATATCCAAGACCCAATGATCGGTCTACAAAGTCAGCAATAGTTGTGCCTAATGTGGTGGTTGCAATAATGGTTATCCAATAAATTATTGGATGGAATTGTTTTGTATAAATTTGAGCAATGACAGCAACAGAAAAAAAGATAGCAAGTATACCTGTGCTGTATAAATAGCCTAGGTTCATTGACATGGATAAAGCGTCTCCAGCGGTTTCCCCTAAGGTAGTCGCTAATATTTTTATTATCCAAAAAATCAAGGTTACTTCAGGTACTTTGCTTAATACTTCCTTATTTAGAATATTCAAAAAACCATCTCCATAAATTATAAATCAAAACTAAAATCATAGAACGACAGTAAGAATGATAAATTATATGCATCCCATGAAAGTCTATGACCAACTTTGATATTATAAAAATGGGATCTTAAGATTGGCTTAGCTTAAACTTAAATGTTACTTTTTATAAAAAATTAATTCACGTTAGGGGAGGTTTGAGTTAAAAAGAGATGTTTTTAAAGCGAATAATTTTCTGAATAATAAAAAGGTCTTGTTAGCATGTTTAGTTACTCTCATTTTATTTCACGAACTTGTACAATGTACTGCTTGTTTGTTGTAAGTTGTTATGGTCAAAATATTGAACAACTTAGCGCATTAAAAAACGATGTTTTAATGGAGTATACTGCTCATTATGATGTTTATCGAAAAGGTGACAAACACGGTAAGGCATTACGAAGGTTATCAAGCGATGATAACTCACTGTATACACTAACATTCAAAACGGATGCATCAATATATTTCTATTCAATAAACACTGAAGAATCTAGCCAGTTTCTATACGAGAATAATCAAATAAAGCCAATGAAATATTTGGGCAAAGATGAAAGAACATTAAGAAAAACAAAGCATAAAACCATTGAATTTGACTATGCTAAAGGAGTGGTTTTAGGGAGAGAGAAGGAAAAAGAATGGTCACTTCCTTTGGAAGATAATACATTCGACCCGCTATTAGTCATCGAAAAAATGAGGTGTGACATACAAAATAAAATTCAGGGTTCAAAATATTTTGTCTATGATAAAAGTTCAGTGAAAACTTATTTATTCGAGTATTCAGGCAGAGAAACGATTAAAACCCCAATGGGAGATATTGATACTTTAAAAGTGTCAAGAGTAAGAGAAAACAGCTCAAGAAAAACGCACTTCTGGTTAAGTGTTGAACATAATTATATTCCTTTTAGAGTAAAGCAAGAAAATGACGGTGAGGAAGTTGCGACACTTGAGTTAACTAAGCTATTAATCCCTGCTATGAAACATAACTCATAAAAGCTTATATCAGGTAAATTAAAATATTTTACTTAAAAGATTAATTTATGTGGATCGTCACAAATAATGAGAAACGCGTCACCTGATAAGAAAATTAGCCAGTCCGCTGTGCCACCAAAGCGGACGTTCGCTGTTTAATGACCAACGTGCTATTTTTCGACTTTCTCAATAAGCTTATGGCGATATATTTTCTAATAAATTAATGGAATCATATTACTGAGAAGTCTTAGTAATAATCTACGATCAACCACGGATATCTTTAACCACCTATATTTATAGAAATAACATAAACATTGTGTATTACTGAGAAGTCTCAGCAATACACAACTAGAACAATTCACTTCAATTTTAATCTTTCTAATTTATTGAAATTATGGGATATTAAGCGATAATAAATTAATTTTATGGGGGATTACCTAAGCTGTTAGCTTTATCGGAGTATGTTTTTCATTATGAGTATTGAATATTGGAAGTTTATTAATTCATTTGCTCCATGGTTTTCTGCTATTGGAACTATATCGGCTGTAGTTGTATCGTTATATCTAGCTTTGTCGAGTAGAAAAACATCGATCAATATATCATCAGATATTTTCGATTTTGGAAATGAAAATAGATCACTAATTATTACTGTTACTAATACAGGTTTAAGAACAGTAGTCGTAGATAATCAGTCATGTATTCGCTTTCAAGCCGGTCGATTCAAAAATAAAAAAAGTTATTGGTGTTGGTACCGACTATGTCGACTATCAAAAAACTACAGCATTCCCTTGGCGTATAATCGAAGGAGAAACTGCTACGTTTGTGGTTAACATGAACAATAAAGATGGTAACTGGTTAAACAATTTAAAGCATAACTTCTTAAAGGGGATGCGCCTCTCTACTCTTAAGGTCATGGTGCTACCTAATGCAAGTAAGCCATTTCTAGAAAAAGTTGGTTCAACAATACATTCTCAATTACAGGGACCATTTAAAGCTAAGTAAATCAACAAGGACACTTAACAGTTGGCTACGTTTCGCTACACAATTTTAGCCAACCATTACTTAGCCTGTTATTTGGGCGTTGGCACATAGAGTATTTAATCAGGATTTCGTCATTAAATGAGTTATTTAAAAAGAAAAACGGGAAGAGATAGCCAAATTAATTCACTTCCAAATTATACAGCCGCTGGTTCTTATTGCTTTTTTAGCCAATGTATCGAATTAAATGATTTGGAATTAAAAGACTTATTAGCATTTTATTAGGCGACAATTAGCTTGGCCGGCTCGCGACAATTAACTTGACCGGTTTTGGTACACTTCAGAGATATTCATTTCAATAGAGAAAGATATGTCTGG
>NZ_SZVP01000020.1 GCF_005885605.1 Colwellia ponticola
GCGTTAACTCACTTAATATGTGAAGTGAATAGAAAGAGTTCTAAATTAATGAACAAGGATCAGTGTATTTAACTTGACGTGGGGAGTCATACCAACGCCCTGTTAACAGGCAAAAAATAGTTGGTTAAAATTAGCGACGAAGGAGCAAGAACCAACTGTTTTTTGTCCTTTTGAGTGCCTTGTTAGTTTTATTTTGTACTGACTGAAAATAATGAACCGTCTCGCCAATCGATGTTATCCCCGATTGCTGACGCCGTTTTATGTAATGCCGAGGAAAAATCATCTCCAGAGCCGTAGATACCACAATCTTGACACTCACATAGATAAATTTTATTAGCTAATTTATAGACATTTAACTCTTTTTCACCACATTGAGGACAGTCATCAACCGACTCAAGAAATTCTTTCTTTTGTAGTTGAGCCGCATCATTGGCTTTTTTCTTTGTTTTAGCTATTAAAGCAAATGCATCTGAATTCATTTCTTTGATATCAGAGTCAAATTTTTCTTTTGCTCTTTCTTCAGCGCTCGGTGGTTGTGGTGCTTCTTCAGGGAAGTCTTCGAAATAATCAGACCATTCGCCCATATCCATTCATCCTTTTTAATGTACACACTTTGATAATAAAACTAACAGTTTATTATGAGGCAACAACCCTTGTTTCTACACGGTGGGATTAATCGTCCATAATTTTATAATAGCAACAGATTACTCGATTGCTATCGATAGATCAATGACTTAAAAATCAAGCACTAACTGGTCGACGTGTGAAAGCAGGCAATATGCACTCTTTCTTGTAGAAAGAAGGAAATAGCTTGAACTGTACAAAAAAAACAGCATCGCTCTACATGTAAAAGTAAATATAAAGTAATTAAATCAAAAAATACGACCTAATCACCTAAATTGCGCTTTTATTATTAGTAATGTTCACTTATTAAGCACTACTAATTGTCAGCTAGTGTTTAACTCAGCTGGCTGGTAGTTGTCTAAAATAGTCACTAGGGTAGCTCTACTGACAAGCCTGAGCCGTTAAGTAAATATCACAACTCTGGCTTATAATTCAATACAGCTATTCACCTGCTCAAGCACGCTCAACAAAAAAAGCGCTAAGCAGTTTAACTGCTTAGCGCTTTTTTTTCTTAACCGTTCACCGATAAATATTTTATCTATGAATTAGTAACTAGTGATCGTGGCCACAGCTGCTATCAGCGCTATGCACATGTCCATGAGCCACTTCTTCTTCAGTCGCTGCACGCACGTCAACTACGTCAATATCAAAGGTTAGTACTTTGCCCGCTAATGGTGGGTTAATATCAACAGTTACCATAAATTTACCTACTTTTAATACGGTAACTTGGCGTTGACCTTGTTCAGTTTGTACTGCAGCAGTCATGCCTTTTTTCCATTTAGCATTTTTGCTCACTAAACCCTGTAAGTGTTTAACTGGTACACGTTGCTCTAAGCCTTCTTGATAAGGGCCGTAAGCATCTTCTGGTTGTAAAGTTACCGAGAACTTATCACCTCTTTCTTTACCTGCTAATGCTTTTTCTAAACCAGGTAAGGTGTTGTTAGCGCCGTGTAAATAGGTAAGAGGTTCATGACCGTTTGATGATTCTATTTCTTCACCCGCTTCATTTTTAAGGGTGTAGTGAAAGTGAGCAACGGTTTTTTCAGCAATTTTCATAGTGTTCTCTTTTTAGTGCTTTTGTTAATAATTAGGTTATGTTGAGCATAATACCTTGCTTTAGTAAGTAATCAAAGAACTTGCCTACTACGACGAAATTTTTTGTCACTACGCCTTTTTATATCGCTTGGTTTATGAAGATAAAAGCAAGATAACGACACTCAGTACAATCAGGAACATACCTAAGTATTCTTTTAATGTGATAGTTTCTTTAAAAAGTCGATAGGTTAATGCCAAGGTAATAAAAAATTCAACCTGCCCTAATGCTTTTACGTAAGCCACTATTTGATAGCTAGCGCCGGTAAACCAGCCAATTGAGCCTAACACACTGGTAATACCCACAAATAAGCAAAGTCGCCAATGTTTGAGCATTAACGGCAATTGCTTTTTGTCTTCAATGTACACATAAACAAGCGAAATAAACGATTGCACTGTGATCATAAAGACTAAGGTAACTGCTGCGCTGACCATTAAGTCGGTATTAAGTGCCAAACTCGATTCTCGAATAAGCAAGGTAGTAATTGCTAAGCCAAGGCCCGCAGCTAAACCATAGCCAATACCAATAAGACTTTGTCGATCGGCTAAAATATCGCGTAGCCGAAACCTTACTTTAGAGACTAAAAACACCCCGACCACACCAACAATAACGCTAAACCAGCCTAAGCCAGACAGTGTTACGCCAAAAATTAACGCGCCAACAATGGCGACTTGTATGGCTTCAGTTTTAGCTAAACTGGTAGCCACCGCAAAATTACGATAACGAAAAGCCGCGACTAAACACGCCGTGCCCCATATTTGCATCACACAGGCAATTAACGCATATTGTAAAAAGCGATGGTTTAACTCAGGCACCGCAACTTGTCTAAAATCAAGCAGCCAGCCTAAATATAGCCAAGCAAACGGTAACGCGAATAGATACCGTACGCCCGTGGTCGCCATTGAGTTTAGCTTAGCCGATAATTGCTTTTGTCCCGCGGTTCTTACCGCCTGCATGGTGGCGGCTAATAAGGTAAAGTAAATCCAGGTATCCACAAATATTCCTAAAACTCAGTTACTAAGTGTTGTTAGCTTTTTTAGCTGTTTGACTGGCTTTGACTGTTAGCTCATTAGCCGTATCCGTATGAAATTCATACTGTTTATCTAAGCTGCTAATGCCTAATCCACTGAGTTTTCTTACCTTAATTTGTACGCCAATGCGTTCTTTTAAGGCATCAACATGGCTTATCACACCAATCATTTTACCACTGGCATTTAAGTTATCGAGCGCATCAAGTGCTACTTCTAACGTATTGTTATCGAGCGTGCCAAAACCTTCATCAAGAAATAACGAGTCAATACTGGTTTTATTACTCACTAAATCAGACAGCGCTAGGGCTAGTGCCAAACTGATTAAGAAGCTTTCACCGCCCGATAAGGTTTTAATATCGCGCGCCGCATCTCCTTGCCAGGTATCAACCACTTCAAGCGCCAAGGTATCACGTTGTTGACACTGCAATTGATAGCGACCAAACAGTCGCTCTAATTGTATATTAGCTAAGTGCACTAAATTCTCTAGCGTTAAGCTTTGTGCAAAACGTCTAAATTTAGCGCCATCAGCTGAGCCAATCAGTGCATTAAGGTGACTTAGATCATCTAATGCCAATTGCGATTTTTTTATTTGTTCAAGCAGTGATTTTTGTTGGCGTTTATTGGCTTGATCATGACTAATTTGTTGACTAAATTGTCCCATTTTTTGCTGACACTTTCGTAATAATTCAGACAAGTTAACTAGCGCTTGAGCGACTGACTTATCATTAACGTTATCATCAAAGCTCTCAATGCCGTCAACGGGCTCAATATCAGCGCCGGCGTCAATTAACGTCCGTTTTTTTTCAGCTAGTTCAAGCGTAACTTGCTCACTTTGCGCTATTAACATTTGTGCTTGTTTTTTGTTATCCGAAATATCGTTAGCCAGTTGATTTAGCTGCTGTTTTTCTTCTGGACTTATCAGCGCCAATAAAAACTGCTTTTCATCGTTAAAATGACTGCTAGCAAAGCGATTTTGCCAGTCAGTGTTTACCTGTTCATATTGTGTTGATAAAGTTGATAATTGTGTATTCGCGGTTGTTAGCTGACCTTTATGGCCTTGTTGCAACGACAGTTTTTCATGGTGTTGCTCTATAGCAGTATGTAAAGCACTTTCGCTCGCTTGGCGTTGCTTAGTCATGATGTCACGCAGCGCAGCAGTATTTTGCTGACGAGATTGCTCACTACTTAGAGCGTCAATACCCTGTTTGTCAACATTCAGTTCATCAACTCTCAGTTCAGTAAGCAAGGCAAGGCGTGAAGTACGCTGGTTAGTTAATTCATCTTCTTGCGACATTAACTGACTTTGTGTTTGCTCAAGCTGACTTTGTTGCTGGTCAACTTGTTGTTTTAACAAGCTCAATTGATGATCAAGGTTAGTTAACTGCTCTTGTGCTGCTTGGTAGGTATTCACCGTTGTTTGATATTCTTGTACTTGTTGCACTACACCATTGAGCCACTGTTCATCGATACAAAGCGTGGTCTCACTATCTGCTGATGTCCCTGGCAATGCTATCTTGGTGGTACTGATATCTGCTAACAACTGGGTATTAAGTGTTGCCAGCGCTTGTTGTGCCAAGGTTAAGCTGTCAGCAATTTTTGTCTGCAAATTATATTGAGCATTACCTTGCTCTTGTATTAAGTGCAACTGACTCTGCTCAATAGTCAGTTGCTTATCACAATCAATCATTTGCTGAGTATTTTGTTGTTGTGTTTGGTTAGTTTCTTGCAGTTTTTGTTGTAACGAAACAAGCTCGGTTAGTTGTTGTGAGCCTTGTGTTAATTGCTGAGTTAGCACCTGCTCTATCTCAACATCTTGTAGCGAAAGCGGTGACTTATCGTCACTTTCATAATCACGTTTACTGTCAACAACATTACTGCCAATATAACCGCTATCGCATTGTTCAACCGTTAAGGTTTGCCACTGTTGTTCTATACGGTGTTGATCGGTAGCGATGCTTGCTAAACGATTTTGCTGAGCGTTAAGTTGCGCTATTAATTGTGCTTTAACATCCTTAAACTGGTTACCCTGTTTTTCTATGGTTGCTAATTCATTATTGAGTAATGATAAACGCTGTTGATGCGCATCGCTATCTAAGGCTTGGTAGTCATTAATTGCCGGATGGTCAACCGAGCCACACAAAGGGCAAGCTTCTTCAGGTTGAAGTTTTGCTCGGTGCTCACTTAGCGCCATAATAGTTTGTTGCTGAGCAAGTAATGTTTCTACATCTTTTTTCTGCTGTTTTATCGCACTATAACTTTGACGTAACGCGCCGAGTTCTTGATCAGTTACCTGCAATTGCTGTTGGTCTTGCGCTTGTTGCTGGGTAATCGTTTTGTGCTCGTGCGCCAGTACAGTAAAGCGTTGCGCTAACTGTATCGCTTCTTTGAGCACTAGTTGTTGGTTTTGTCTATCACCTAGCGCTTGATTAAGTGCTGAGTTTAGCTGATTAAAACTAAGCGCTTGGTCTTGGGCTGTTTCGCTAGTAGCGGGGTTTGCAACAATAGCTTGCGCGAGTGGGCTACGTTGCACAAGCTGCTGAACTTGTGTGTCAATAGCTTGCTTTTGCTCAGTCAGTTGTTGTAATTTCCGGTCACTTTCTGCAATTTTTTGCTGTTGTAGCTGTTGCTGGGCAGTTAAGCTTGACAGTGTTTGTTCAACCGCGCTTTGCTCAGTTAATAAACGCTGGACATTCGTTTGTTGCGCCGTTAATTGCTGATATTGATTTTGCCAAAGTGGTAGTTTTTCAGGCAATAATTGCAATGCTTCATTAGTAGCTAAATACGCTTGCTGTTCTGCTACTTTACTTGCTGCAGCTTGTTGGGTAAGCGTTGCTGTTGCTAAGTTACTGTGATTATCTTTGAGTGTTTGGCTTTGCGTGGCAACACGGGCTTTTGACTCTTGCACTGTTGCTGTTTGATGAGCAATGGCATGCTCAAGTGGTTGAATTTTTTCTTGGATGACTTGTTCAATGACTTTTCGCTGCTTTTCTGCGGCAACTTGGCTATTTTTTAATGCGGTTAACGCAGCGTCACTTTCAATAACGACTTGATCAAGTTTAGCAAGTTGTGTTGTTTGCTCGGTCACTTGTTGCAATGTGTGCTGATATTGCTCGCGATAATGCACCATTTTCTCATAAGGTGCGCGCAGTGGCTCAGCGATTGACGATTGTGCAAGTCGCTCAAGATCTGCCTTAGCTAACTGCTCTTGCTCTTTTACCGCGGTTAGTTGCTGCTGTGCTGTTTTTTGGTTTTGCTCATTGGCAATAGCATTGCTGCACCAGTCTTTTACAGCCTGGGTGTATTGCAATTGTTTGGTTAATTGCTGCTCTTCATCAGTAGTTTGCACCAGCTGTTGCTCAAGTTCGCTCACTTGGGCATCGTCAAGCAAAATAACCCCTTGGCTTTTTGCTTGTAATAGCTTTAATTCATCGCTAGCGCTGCGATGCTCAGCAAAGACTTGTTTTGATAGTTCGCCGTAAATTTCAGTACCGGTCAATTGTTCTAGTAATTGCGCACGATCATTAGCGGGCGCATTTAAAAAGGCGGCAAACTCTCCTTGAGAAAGCATCATTGACTTGGTAAAACGTGAGAAGTTAAGCCCGGTTAAGGTGCTGATATCACTTCGCACCGTAGTCAGCTTGTCAGACACTATTGTGCCATCAAGTTTAGCCAATTCAGCTACCGGTTCTAATAAATTACCATCAAGCTTATTACGTGCACGTTTTTGGCTCCAAAAAGCTCTATAGCCTTGGCCTTTTACTTCAAATTCCACCTCGCTCATGCAATGGCTGGTATGGCGGGTCATTAATTGATTTTGTTTTTTAGAGACATTTAAACGCGGTGTTTGATGATATAGCGCTAAACAAATGGCATCGAGTATGGTGGTTTTACCTGCACCAGTAGGCCCGGTAATAGCAAACAAACCATTGTTATCAAAAGGAGCATCTCTAAAATCTATTTTCCAACTGCCTTTGAGTGAATTAATGTTCTCAAAGCGTAAACTTAATATTCTCATAAATTTTATTGCTTAACCTCTACAGCGTTATCACTTTTCATTGCAAGAGTACTTTTAAGTTCACTATCATCGGCTTGTTGCCCAGCAGCTAATGTGTCAACAATCTCTGTAAACAAGTGTTGCAAACGCGCTTTGCGAGCGATTTCTTCGTCAGTTTGCCAATCAAGTTGTGATAAACGTGAATCAAAAACATCCGTTAACGATAATTCACTTAACGTACTGTTATCTTGTTGTGAAAATTGGGCTTGTCGACGTTGTCGTGCTTTTTTACAACGCCTTACTAGCAATACTTCAAAAGGCATATCAACAACAAGATCACTAACCCGCTGTGATAAATCACTTAAGTGATCGCCATTATCAATTTCAATATCTAGCCAAGCTTTTAAGGTGTTTGTTTCATTAAGTTGCATTTGCTGTACTTTAAACGCTTCAAATTCAACCAAGGTGTTTTTCAAGTTCTGTTCCAGTTCGTCAACCGATGTTTTCACCATATATAAGGGCTGAAAGCGCGGTATAATGATATCGCTAACTTGGCTCAACTTACCCGCACTAAACTCAACCATCAATACGCGCTTATCTTGTTTGGCTTCATCAAAACTCAACGGAATGGGTGAACCGCAATAGCGAATATGCGCTGATTTAGCCACCTGTTGCGCGCGGTGAATATGTCCTAGGGCAATATAATCAGCTGGTGGAAAAGCACTCGCGGGAAAGACTTCTAAAGAACCAATATAAATATCTCTCACTGAATCACTTTTACTGTCACTTACGGATACGCCAAGCGCGGTTAAATGACCTGTGGCAATAATAGGTAGTAATTCGCCCTGCGCTAAATTTTGCGCTTTGGCGAACTGCTTTGCTAGGGTAAGTGCGTGTTGATAAAGATATTGGTAATGATCGCTGATCGCTTGTTGTAAACTTTGTTGTTTATCTTTAGCTGATTGTCCTGCTCTACTTTTAATGACATCACGAGGTCGCACAAAAGGAATGGCGCAAATAATCGCTGACGGTTGCCCTTTAGTATTTAATAGCGGAAACACTTGCTGATTTAGCGCGGCGCTTTGGGCGTTACTCTCACTTTCACCGTCACTTTCACATGTACTCTCATCAATTAACGACGGTGTTAACGCAGAAATAACTTGCGGAATAGCCTGAGTAATAACCCGAGTAGATAAACTGGCTAACACCGCTTGAGATTCCGACAGCATAGCAACAGAATCATGATTTCCTGCTAAAACAATAAGTTGGCATTGGCTACCATGTAACTTAGCGATAAAGTCAAAATACATTTCACGGGCATAGCTTGGCGGTGTTGCCGTATCAAAAATATCACCCGCAACAATAATAGCATCAATGTTATGCGTGCTAACTTGGTTTAATAACCAGCTAAGAAATTGTTGATGTTCATTGGCGCGGCTTTTGCCGTAAAAGTATTGGCCAAGATGCCAATCTGAGGTATGAATAATGCGCATAACGTAGAAGAAAACTGTGCAATGAAGAATGCGCCATAGTTTACCTGAACAGATAAACTATGGGTAGTAACACTGGGTTTACTTACACTGTGGGCGTAAATTAGCTAATTAGCATGAACGATACTCTTTAACGAATGCTAAAAAGGCTCTGTCTGCTAACGATAAATAGCCATTTTTTCGCCAA
This sequence comes from Colwellia ponticola, assembly GCF_005885605.1. Taxonomy (GTDB): domain Bacteria; phylum Pseudomonadota; class Gammaproteobacteria; order Enterobacterales; family Alteromonadaceae; genus Colwellia; species Colwellia ponticola. The sequence continues at coordinate 8,420 of NZ_SZVP01000020.1, forward strand.
GCCATAGCAATGTTAAGGTATACAGGCTCTTCAAAAGGGATAGCAATAACGCCTTTTTCATGTTCGGTAACCAACTCAAGCAGTGCTGATATTGAAAAATTATGGCGAACTATATTTAACATCATCGGTAATAAGTTGGTTTCAAAAGATATTTTGGGGGTGAAATGGTATTTATGACAAACATCATCAATAAACTCTCGATGAAAGTAGCCGGCTTTAAACATAACCAACTCTTCTTTAAAAAAATCATCAAATTTCATCACCGGTTGAGCAGCTAAATGATGTGCTTCACTGACTACGGCGACCATCTGCGAGGTGATTAAGTGTGTTGTCTCAAGTCGCTCTGGTACTGCTTCATTATGTATTACGCCTAAATCTAACTCTCCTGCTAACAACATTTGTCGAATAGATTGTGTACCGGCTTCAATAATAGTGAGTTTAAGATTAGGATATTGGCTTTTAAAACCCATTAATATTTCAGGAAAAAGATACGATCCTAACATACTCGGCACGCCTAGTTTTACCTCTCCTTTTTCAAGGCCTTTTAGCTCAGCCATGGCAATAGTCGCATCGTCAATTTGCTGTAAAATAAGACGAGCGTGCTCAAGTAACACTTTACCTTCATCGGTTAAGGTCACTTTTCGTTCATTACGATGAAACAAAGGTACATCAAGATGTTGCTCTAATTTTTTGATAGCCACACTTAAGGCCGGCTGGGCAATATGCAACTGCTTGGCTGCGTGGGTAAAGTTTTCTGTTTCGACCAGTTTAACAAAGTACCTTAATAAGCGCGTGTTCATTACTATTACCTCAAGCTATAACCTTAAACTATCATTGTGATAGTTATTATATATTTTAATTATTAAAATAATATTGTTATTCTCTTGCCAATTCGTCTAATAGCTTTTTATTAAACACCATCTGTTGAGTGTTATCACCATGATTGAAGTAAAAACAGCGGCTTATCGCCGCGCCAGCTTTGCCTTAGCGTTAGGCTCTTTTATTGTCTTTTGTAACTTATACATGTTTCAGCCCATGCTACCGCTAATGGCTGAAAAATTTAACGCCAGTGCCTTAGCCATTAACTGGTTATTAGCCGCTGGTACGTTAACTTTAGCCTTAACATTAGTGCCATGGGCTATCGGCTCAGAAATGTTTGGTCGCCGTAAAGTGATGATGCTCAGTTTGTTTGCCTTACCCTTTGCTGGCATGGCCATGTTGTTAACAGATTCTTTAATTATGTTAACTATCACACGCGGGATAATGGGCATAGCGCTGGCTGGCTTTGCTGCGGTTGCTGTTGCCTATATGGCTGAAGAGTTTAGCCCCAAGGCGTTAATGCTTGCCATTGGTGGCTACATTAGTGCTAATTCGTTAGGCGGTATTACTGGGCGTTTATATGGCGGCTTTGCCACTGAGTATTGGGGCTGGCAAATGGCGGTTGTTGGTATGGCTATTGCTAGTTTAGTCGGCGCACTAGTCGTTCATCGGCTACTGCCCGAGCAGAAATATTTTGTCCCTAAAAAAGGTCAATTTCATAGCCATAACCGTGATGTTATCGGTCACTTAAAGCAAGCTAAATTATGGTTAGCTATGCTAATTGGCGGCATCAACTTTGCTTTATTCGTTAACCTTTATACCGTGATGGGCTTTCGTTTAGTCGAGCCGCCTTACTCACTGTCTATTAGCTTCACTTCAATGATTTTTTTATGTTATCTCAGTGGTACTATTACCGCCAAGTTAAGTGGTCGTTGGAGCCAAGCGTATAACCCAATAAGTGGTATGGTATTAGGCACAACGATTAGTGCTGTAGGCATGTGGATCGCTGCTTACGACTCATTGTACGCTATGCTCATTGGTTTATTATGCATTAGCTCTGGCGCTTTTTTTACCCATTCGCTTGCCTATGCTTGGGTCAGTAAAAATGCCACGACGGCAAAGGCGACCGCAACAGCATTATACCTTATGCATTATTACGTTGGCGGTAGTTTAGGCGGCTTTTATTTAGTGGCCTGTTGGCAATACGGCAACTGGCATGGCGTACTTGCTGGCGCTATGGTGCTCTATACGTTAATTTATTTATTGTGTTGGTTGTTACACCGCAATACCTTTAACCCATTTAAAGAAGATAAAGTAGCCGTCATACTTTAGGTTGATTGACTGGTATCTACCATCAACCTCTGTATATAATTGCTCAATAAATGGTAGTCTACTTTTACAATTACCAATAATATCATGATTCAAAGGTGTATTTTATGTCTGAACATTTTAGTAAAAAACCCAATAAAGCCGGTGGTTTTTCGTCATTAACTTCGACCTTAAAATACATTATTCAAAGCCAGCAACCACAAACCAATGTTAAAAACTTATTAAAAGCCAACAAAGATAAAGGCTTTGATTGTCCAGGTTGTGCTTGGGGGGATGAAAAAGAAGGTTTGCTACAATTTTGTGAAAATGGCGCTAAAGCTATTGCTTGGGAGTCTACCAACAAAAAAGTTGCCGCAGACTTCTTCGCACAATATAGTGTCAGCCAATTACAAAAACAGAGTGATTATTGGTTAGAATATCAAGGTCGGTTAACCGAGCCGATGAAGTACAATAAACACACTGATCATTACGAAGCCATTAGCTGGCACGATGCCACTCAATTAATCGCTGATAAACTCAACGGTTTAGCCTCGCCGAATGAAGCTGAATTTTATACCTCAGGGCGTGCGAGTAATGAAGCGTCATTTCTTTATCAATTATTTGGCCGACTTTACGGCACTAATAATTTTCCTGATTGTTCAAACATGTGTCACGAAGCCAGTGGCGTCGCCTTAAATGAAGCCATTGGCATTGCCAAAGGTACGGTAGTTTTAGACGATTTTAACCACGCTGAGGCAATATTCGTTTTTGGACAAAATCCGGGGACTAATCACCCTAGAATGATGAATGCCCTGCGCAAAGCCGCACGCGGTGGTTGTAAAATAGTGAGTTTTAATAATTTAAAAGAAGTGGCGCTCGAGCGCTTTGCTAGTCCGCAAGATGCAATAGAGTTATTAACGCCTAAGGCGACCACTATCAGTCATGCTTATTTTACCCCTAAACTAGGCGGCGATATGGCAGCCGTGCGTGGTATCGTAAAAATTATTCTTGCCCGTAATGCGGCGCGTATTGACAGCAATGAGTCAGCAATTATAGATAAAGCTTTTATTGAGCAACATTGCCAAGACTTTGAACAATACCAACAAGTCGTTAATGACACATCATGGCAACAAATTGAGCAACAATCGGGCCTATCGTTTAAGCAATTATCACAAGCCACTGATATATTTTTAAATGCCAATAAGGTCATTTGTACTTGGGCGATGGGTATTACCCAGCACAAACATTCTGTCGCCACTATTCAAGAAATTGTTAATTTACAGCTGTTGTCTGGCAATATTGGCAAACAAGGTGCTGGTTTATCGCCGGTTCGCGGCCATTCGAATGTGCAAGGCAATCGCACCATGGGCATCAATGAAAAGCCCAGTGCCGACTTTATCGATAAACTATCGCGCGCTGTTGATGCCTCTTTACCTAAGGCAATGGGACATAACGTTTATTATGCGTTAAATGCTTTATTAGAAAAAACCAGTAAGGTGTTAATTTGTTTAGGCGGTAATATCGCCCAAGCAGCACCTGATACCAAACAAACGCATCAAGCGTTAAAAAATACTGAATTGAATGTACAAATAAGTACCAAGCTCAACCGTAGTCATTTATGTATCGGTGAAGATGCGCTTATTCTGCCCTGTTTAGGGCGAACAGAAATAGATTATCAAGACAGCGGTGAGCAATTTATTACCGTTGAAGATACGTTTAGTATGGTACATGCCTCGCAAGGTAGTGTCACTCCACTGGCAAATACCCTACATTCTGAAACCGCTATTATTGCCGACATTGCTCAAGCAACGTTAAAAAACACCACAGTCAACTGGCAACAATTAAAAGGTAATTATGATCTCATTCGTGATTTGATTGCACAAAGTATTTCAGGCTTTAGCAATTTTAATCAAGTACTTGAGCAACCAGGTGGCTTTTACTTAGGTAACAGTGCTGCACAGCTACAATGGAAAAATCCTCAAGGAAAAGCCTTATTTGCTGCACACGCACTACCTCGTAGTATTGTGAGTGTTTCTGAAGAAAAACTGCACGAGCTTGAACATAACAAGCAAAAACTTTATACCTTACAGTCACTACGATCGCATGATCAGTACAACACCACCATCTATGGTATGAACGATAGATATCGCGGGGTAAGTAACGCCAGAAATGTATTATTTATCAATGAAAAAGATGCGCTAAAGCAAGGATTTAAAAATAACGACTATGTTGATATTACCTCAATTTGGTCTGATAACGAAAACAGAACGGTGACTAATTTTGTCTTGTGTTTTTACGATATCCCCAGGGACAACCTTGCCGCTTATTACCCAGAAACCAATCCGTTAGTGCCACTTGATAGTTATGGTGATCGCTCTTATACACCTACCTCAAAGTCAGTTGCGGTTATCATTACTAAAGCGATAAACCCGCCGCTCATTTAATGATAACAATAACTTACAGCTAATAAGTCCAGTGATTAGGCGTTAAGTAGTTAAGCGCCAATCACCATGATAAACATTAAAGCCTGTATTGCTCACAAAGCCTATTAAGGTTAAATCAAATTGCTTGGCTGCTTGTATGGCAAGATCTGAGGGAGCGCCAACGCCAATAAGCACACTAATACCAGCCATAATGGTTTTTTGTACTATCTCAAAACTGATGCGACCACTCACTAATAATATCCATAGCGGTGCTACTTGTGGCTGCTCATTTTCCGACTCATTTCCCGCATGATTTTTCGATAGTAATGCACCAATGACTTTATCTACGGCATTATGACGACCTATATCTTCGTGCAAGTGTTGTATGGTTAACGATTGATCAAATAATGCCACGCCATGAACACCGCCAGTTTGGTCAAAAAGGCCTTGTTCTTGGCGCATTTTATTGGACAATAATAATAACGATTGCACGGCAAGTGCGCCTTTATGGGCTGTATTAGCTAAGTTGATTGTGGTTTTTAACTGCAATTTTTTTAAGGACGTTGTGCCGCACAAACCACAACTGGAGTAACTCATCATATATCGTTCTATTAATGATAAATCAGGAATGAATCCATTAGTAAAGTGAACTAACCATTCATTTTGTTGACCTTCGCCAGCAATATCTGCAGAGGTTAGTGTTATTGACTCAATATCAGTTAACTGCTTTATCACGCCTTCACTATGTAATAAGCCAAGAATCAAAAAGTAGTCGTGCCCTGGGGTGCGCATGGTAATAGTGAAGACTTTGCGTTTAATAAGGTCTTGCGCTAACCAAGATAAGCTTATCTGTAAAGGTTGCTCAACAATGACGGTATCGGTACTGATTTTTCTTATCAGCTTCACCTGCGGATTTACCGCACGGTCAAGATTTTTATCAATAAAGGTATAACTGACCTTGTTAATCGTTTTGGTTGCGTTTTCAGATATTGCAGTATTGTTCATATAAAAATCTAATACCAATGTCGTTATGAATGAGTTGTTTACTGTGTTCAGTTTATTTAGTGCTGAAAGTTTAACGTCTTACTTTCAAAGTAGAAAGAAGTAGTTACAATATATAACTAATAAAAGTGGTCGTAATGTATGCGAACTCAAAGAAAGCGAAGGATATTATGGATAACGTAGAAGTACTTATTGTTGGTGCCGGTGTTATTGGCTTAGCCATAGCAGCTAAACTCAGTCAGCAGTTTAATGAGGTATTAGTTATTGATAAAAATGCTAGTTTTGGTGAAGAAACCAGTAGCCGTAACAGTGAAGTCATTCATGCAGGGATTTACTACCCGCAAAATAGTCTCAAAGCGATGTTATGTGTGCAAGGTAAAGCCATGCTTTATCAATATTGCCAAGCTCGACATATCCCAGTAAATAAAATAGGTAAGTTATTGGTTGCCAACGGCGAAGAAGAGCAGCTATCACTTGAAAAAATACGCATCAATGCGCTAAACAATGGCGTAGATGATTTAACTTGGCTTGATCAAACGCAATTAACACAGCTTGAACCGTCATTGCGTGCTACGGCGGCTTTGCACTCGCCATCAACCGGTATTATTGACAGCCATGCTTATATGCAAAATTTATTAGCGGAAGCTGAACAAAATAATGCGATGTTTGTTGCACAAACTAAACTGATTAGTGCCACGCCAACGAATAATGGCTTTGAAGTGCGCTTAGATAGTCAGGGTGAAGTACTGTCTATGCAATGTAAATATCTGATTAATTGTACCGGTTTACATAGTGAAGCCGTAGCAAAGTGTATTAAAGGTTTAGATAGCGCACATATTCCTAAATTGCATTGGTGTCGAGGTCATTATTTTTCTTATCAAGGGAAAAGCCCTTTTAAACAGCTTATTTACCCTATTCCACGCGATAATGGCTTAGGTATTCATGCTTCTCTTGATATGGGCGGACAATTAAAATTTGGTCCTGATACGCAGTATATAGAGCACTTGGATTATCATTTCCCGGAAAACCTCAAAGAAGCGTTTATCCGACAAATATCACGCTACTTTCCAACGTTAGACAAAAACAAGTTACAGCCTGCTTATGCCGGTATTCGCCCTAAACTGCAAGGCGCTGACGATCCTTTTAAAGATTTTGTCATTCAAACAAGCGAGGTACATCAGCTTAACGGGCTGATAAACCTATTTGGCATTGACTCACCCGGGTTAACGTCGAGTTTGGCTATTGCTGAGTATGTCGCTGAACAAATCAATAAGCGCTAATACCTTATAGCTAGAGCCTACTATTAAGGAGCATAGCATTAAGGGTATAATAAATACGGTGCGCGCTGGTGTTTAAAGTGAGTAATACCTTCACGCCAGCTAAGTTTAATTTGCTCAGCGCTTTGTCCTGCCATTATCGCTTTTCTTAACTTATCCGTACCGGCCAACTTGTCGAAAAATGTTGGGCTGGTAAAAAAAGTAACGCCTTGCTCGCTAAAAGCGTTATACCACTGGATAATAAATGTTAAATCTAAGCTATGGCTTGTCACTTGACGAAGATCTTGCCCTGTTAACTTTTTATTCATTAACTTAGGTTTACTGGCAGCACCAGGCGTAGAGACGGGGGTAAAGGTAAAGTTATCTGCGCGAGAGTCTATGTTTGAAGAAACCGTGACTTTATCATGACCGATCACCTGAAACGGAAAAGGCGTGCCCCGACCAATACTTACCGGGGTGGCTTCAAAAAAAGCCAATGATGGATAGAGCGCAATGGACTGATCATTAGGTAAGTTAGGGCTTGGTTTAATGGCTAATGTATAAGGTAAGTTACGTTGATAATTTGCCACTTTAACCACGCTAAGCGCTAATTTTTTATCACTTGTTAACCAACCTTCACCATTAATCATCAGCGCCAGTTCAGCAACAGTCATGCCATGTAATAAAGGTATGGTGTGCATACCAACAAATGAGCGAAACGCTGCTTCTAATATTGGGCCATCAACAAAGCCGCCATTAGGATTGGGTCTGTCTAAGACGATAAACTCGATGCCCGCTTGTGCTGACGCTTCCATCATATAGTGCATGGTACTGATGTAAGTATAAAAGCGCACACCAACATCTTGAATATCAAACACGATAACATCGATTTTTTTCAATAAGCTTAACGAAGGCTTGCGGTTTTTACCATACAGTGACACCAGCGGTATGCCGGTTTTAGTATCAACACTAGAGTCAAATTTTTCACCCGCATCACGATCGCCACGAAAGCCATGCTCAGGGGCAAAAATCATGTTAATCGTTATATTGTGTGTTAATAACACATCCACTAAGTGCTGATTAAACACGAGAGACGTTTGATTGACCACCAAACCAACGCGTTTACCTTTTAGTTTTGGCAGGTATTGCTCTAATTGCTCAGCCCCGACGATTATCTTTTGGGTCGCGCTAACCTTAACGTTAGCAGCAGTATCAACACGAGTATCAATACTCGCAAATACTGGCAAGGAGCAACTAACGAAATAACAAGCTAGTAATAAGCTTATGGCTTTAGTCAGTGTAACGAACGCCATAATGCTATTAACCTTTTTGTTGCTCGACGGCTTTACGTAAAAAACCTTTATTATTATCTAGTGCTGCTTTAGCTTGAGCACAGTTTAAACCTGTCAATACCATTAAACTGGCTAGTTTAGTTTGATTATTAGCTTGCGTTAACGCCTGTGCCGCGGTGTCAAAATCGCACTCTGTTGCCTGCATGACAATACGAATAGCACGCGCGTAGAGTTTGTCATTACTGGCATTGACATCAATCATTAGGTTTTGATAACTCTTGCCACTGCGGATCATACTGGCCGTGCTAAGCATATTTAAAATAAGTTTTTGCGCGGTACCTGATTTCATTCGCGTAGAGCCTGTTAGTACTTCAGGGCCAACCACGGCACAAATATCAACATCACTGTGTTGTGCATAGCTGCTGTTAGCGCTACAACTAATCCCAATGACTTTTGCGTTTTGACTTTTAGCAAAAGCCATTGCTGATAAAACATAAGGTGTACGGCCACTGGCCGCAATCCCCACTAAGACATCGTTACGGGTTAAGTTGATTTTTTTCAAATCATCAATGGCTAATTGCTTATTATCTTCTGCGCCTTCAACCGCCTTATACATAGCGCCAGCGCCACCGGCAAGAATACCAATAACCTGTTCACTTGACACACTAAACGTAGGTGGACATTCCACTGCATCAAGCACACCTAAGCGGCCACTAGTGCCAGCGCCAATATAAATCAGTCGACCACCACAAGCAAAAGCATCGACAATAAAGTCAACCGCTTGGGCTATTTCAGCTAATAATTGCTCAACGATAACCGCGACTTTTTTATCTTCAGCATTGATTTTTTTAAGGACGCCTAAGGTGTCTAATAAATCAATATCTACCGTATTAGGGTTTCGCCCTTCGGTGGTAATACTGTTTAGCTGATTAACTAACGCAACTTGACTGTCCATTGACTGCTCTCGTGATGTTTTTACTGCTGATGTACTTGTGAAATATTCTCTAGCGTGGCTGTTGAAGCTATCGATAAAGATATTATTCGATACCAATATATTTATGCACTTGCACAGATAAACGCCAATTATTGGCGATACAGCTTGCTATCGCTAGTTCGGTTGCGCGTTTCTTTTGACTGATAGGTTGTATATAAATAGGCGTATTTACTACCTTGTGCTGAGCCAGTAACGCTTTTAGTTCATCGATATGCTGCTCTGTGGCAACGGGGTGTTTAATTTCGTTAGCCCGAGACATAGCACTTGCTAATACTTTATAACCTCCGCGCATATTAATTTTAGGTGATACGGTTACCCAGCACTTTTCAGTCGTGATAATTTCAAAGGTACCTGATGTTTCAATTTGTGTGCTGTAACCTTGTTGCTCTAATGCTGCACACAGCGGTGTTAAATCAACCATACAAGGCTCGCCACCGGTAATGACAATGTGCTTAGCTTGAAAGCCTTTGTCTTTCACTAATGCCAAGACATCTTCCGCGCTAAAATTAGCCCACTGTACGGTTTCTTCGGTTTTATTCAACATCACCTCAGGGCTAACTTGATCAGCAAGTTCAATATCCCATGTGTGTTTAGTATCGCACCACGAGCATCCTACAGGACAACCTTGTAATCGAATAAAAATAGACGGTTGTCCTGTAAAGGAGCCCTCTCCTTGAATGGTTTCAAAAAGTTCATTAATTTTATAGTTCATGGCAATTATGGATGTCTCTTCTACATTATGGTGTGTTTTAGTGTTTTTATTAAGTCGTTATACACTTTATGCTTTAGCCTACTACTGATTTCAAGTAACATAACAGTTATTTTTATTATACCTTAGATCAATTAAGAGAGCTTTGAAATGACTGAAAAAGTTGTTGTTATTTATTCTGGTGGCATGGACTCATTTACGGTATTAAACCGTGCTTTACAAGATGGAAAAGAAGTATTTTCATTATCTTTTGATTATGGTCAACGCCATGTAAAAGAGTTAGAGTGCGCTAATACAGTTTGCAATGCGTTGGGTGTAAACCATAAAGTAATTGATATTTCAGCAATTAATCAATTACTTGCTGGCTCTTCATTAACTGATGATATTGATATTCCTGAAGGCGAATACGAAACAGATAACATGAAATCAACGGTAGTCCCTAATCGTAATATGGTGTTGTTGTCTTTAGCGGTTGCCTATGCGGTGTCTATTGGGGCTGAGCAAGTCTATTATGGTGCGCATTCTGGTGATCATGCTATTTATCCTGACTGTCGCCCTGAATTTCTCGAAAAAATGAATGACGTGTGTAAAATTGCTAACTATGAAAGTGTGGAAATATTTAGTCCTTATCTAAACGTTGATAAAACAGCAATTCTTGCTGATGGTATCTCAATGGGTTTAGATTACAGTAATACTTGGACCTGTTATAACGGACGAGATAAAGCTTGTGGTAAGTGTAGTTCGTGCCAGGAGCGCTTAGCCGCTTTTGCCGATAATAATCAAACGGACCCTATCGCATACGAATAACATATCGGTTTTAACGCTTCTATTTCCTTTATAAATTTTACTAGTAACTTATATTGAATATTGATGCGTAACGGTTCACTGTCCTTATTATCTAAGGACAGTTGCTTTCGACACTTAAGTCTACTAGCTATCATCGAAGATAATGTGATATGAACTCGGTTTTTTCTTACTATCAATTTATAAACGCAATTAAAAAGTGAAGTTATGACTGAACCCAAGTTAGCGGTCAATAGTGCAAGCAATACGATGACACAATCCTACCGAGCTACAACATATCAACTGCTTGAAGAGCATACTAATATGACTCTGATAGCTAAAATAATTAATATATCTTTGATTATGCTCATCATCACCAATGTGATAGCCACCATCTTTGAGTCAGAGTCTAGTTACCATCAACAATACTTAGTTGAGTTTACCGTATTTGAATTAATCTCCTTAACTATCTTTTGTATTGAATACGGCTTACGGGTGTGGTGCTGCGTTGAAGCAAAAAAATATCAAAACCTATCCCCAAGTAAAGCAAGAATTAAGTACATACGCAGTGGCGTCGCCTTAATTGACCTTATTACTATATTACCTTTTATTTTAGCACTATTTTTCAATATTGATTTACGCTCATTACGTCTTATTAGAGTGTTACGTTTATTAAAGCTAACGCACTACTTTAAAGGCTTTAATATTTTTATTTCAGTGATTGCTAAAGAGTTGAAAAGTATTACCGCCGCTATGCTGGTGATGGTATTTATTATCACCATTGCTGCAAGCTTAATGCATATTATTGAAGGTAGAGTTCAACCTGAAACTTTTGGCAGTATATTAAAATCATTATGGTGGTCTGTTGTGACCATGACAACGGTTGGTTATGGCGATGTCGTACCTGTTACGCCCATAGGAAAATTAATTGCTACCATTATTATGCTGATTGGTGTTGGCTTGGTTGCCTTGCCTGCAGGTATGCTAGCGGCCCGATTTGGTGAAGAGCTTAGAGAGAGAAAAGAAGATCTCGACAGTAAAATAAAGCAAGCGTTAGCTGATGGTTATATAGGGCAAGAAGAATATCAAGAGCTAGTAGAGTTAGCTGATAGATTAGAGATTGACCCAGAAGATTTCCAACGCACTATTGCGCAATTTAAACGCATCAATAACCACGAGAAGTGTCCGCACTGCGGTAAATAGTAATAACGCTAATTCTCATGTTAAACCATAAGAATTAGCAACGACTACTTTTACTCAAACACCATCAAGACTTAATAGCCTAACACTGTGTTAAGTAAAGAATATAGTAATGTTATTGTCACTACATAAACCATTTCCACCAAATAAACACGGCTAAGAAACCAAATAAGTATGCTAAGCCTACCCAAGACAATATTTTCATTTTTTTACTTAGCGCTAATTCTTTAGGTAATGCTGTTGTTGCTACCAGCCAGTAATTAAGAGAAGCAAAAATAGGTGTGGTCATAAATGCTAACACCATGGCAAAGTTAAGCATGGTTATTAAAGAGGATACAAAAAATAAAATAACCGCCATGGCACAGGCACTAATTAACAACATCCAACTATTATGTCGAGGCTCCCCTTCATGTTGTGGATTTTTTATTTGTTGTTTAGCTTCAGCTAAAGCTCGCGCATAACCATCAATGACCGTAATAGTGCTACCAAAAATACAGCCAAAAGCAATAATCGAAATAAGTATTCGAGACCACTCACCAATAGCACTAGCATACATACCGACAAGTTGATGAGAAAAAGCAATACCAGAATTAGCTAAGTTGTCTGTTTTACCATGTAATACCAATGCCCCTAAAGCTAAAAAGACAATGGCTAATAACGCGGTAATGGTATAACCAATGTTAAAATCAAACAGTGCTGATTTGTTGGTTACCTTACCTTGTTGACATTGCCTTTTTAACCATAGCGACGTTAAACAAGAGATTTCAATAGGCGCTGGCATCCATCCCATAGTGATGACAATAAAGCCTATGGAAGCAATGGTCCACGCAGAAGGTGGATTAAAATCAGTAGGTAAAGCTTGTACTTGGTTTGCCGCCATAACGACAGCAATTAATGTCGTTAGCGTTAACACCGCCATAATTATTTTTGATAGGCCATCTAATGCCTGATAATGACCGCGTAATAAAATAACTAAACACGCAATGATCACTACTGCTGATAATATCGGTAGTGATAGCTCAAAAGGAAGAAATAGACCTAATAAACTGGCACTAAACAAGGTAAGCGCGGCGGTATTAATAACCGCAGAAATAGCCGTAAGTAAGGTGAATAACCCTAAATAGCCGCGACCCATTTTTGCATAACCCGCCACCAAACTTTGACCCGTACCCATAGTATAAGTGACCCCAGCTCTGAAGAAGGGGTACTTGAGCAAATTAACTAACAAAATAAGCGCGGCAAGTTGCCAACCAAAAATTGCGCCCGCTTTGGTAGAGGCAACAAGGTGAGAGCCGCCAACCGCAGCGGTGGCCATCATAATACCTGGTCCAAGCGATTGAATAATCATAGCTATTTTATTTTGTGGAGGGGGATTTAACGCGGCACTCGCTTCCATAACATATTGTCCTGATTTTTATTTTAGAGCTCGCTAATCAGTCATTACTTAACTGTGTATTAGCCAGTGATACGATTAAGTAGATAACTGCTGTATTCTTAATTTAGCTATTTTATCACGCACAGAAGCGGCTTGTTCAAATTCTAAGTTTTGCGCATGCCCTTGCATTACTTTTTCTAATTCAACTATTTTTGCATCAATTTGCCTAGTGCTTAATAAAGGCTCTTCTGCTTGCTGGTTAATATGATAGTTGCTATTAGCTTCTGCTACTTTATCAAGTGATTTAGCATCACTGTAATTGCCAACACCCATCACATCCGTTATTCGTCTAATAACCCCTTGAGGCGTAATATTGTTGTCTAGATTATACTGATGTTGCTTTATTCTACGTCGCTCAGTTTCGTCAATAGCACGGCGCATGGAGCCGGTTATTTTATCACCATATAATATTGCTCGGCCATTGAGGTTACGGGCAGCACGACCTATGGTTTGAATTAATGAACGATCGGATCGTAAAAAGCCTTCTTTATCGGCATCTAAAATAGCCACTAACGACACTTCTGGCATATCTAAGCCTTCACGCAATAAGTTAATACCAACGAGAACATCAAACTTTCCTAACCTAAAGTCTCTGATAATCTCAACACGCTCAACGGTATCAACATCGGAGTGTAAATAACGGGCTTTAATACCATGCTCATCTAAATAATCGGTTAAATCTTCAGCCATACGCTTAGTTAACGTAGTAGCCAATACGCGTTCATCTAACGGTAATCGTTTACGTATCTCGGACAATAAATCATCCACTTGCGTTTCAACCGGTCTTACTTCAATTTCAGGATCAAGTAACCCCGTTGGTCTTACGACTTGTTCCGCAATATCACCAACACACTTTTCTAGCTCGTAGTTACTCGGCGTTGCTGATACATAAATGGTTTGTGGAGAAATGGCTTCAAATTCTTCAAATTTCATCGGCCTGTTATCTAGTGCTGAAGGTAGTCTGAAACCGTATTCCACTAAATTTTCTTTACGCGATCTATCACCTTTATACATAGCACCAATTTGCGGTACAGTCACATGCGACTCATCAATAATGAGTAAACCATCATCAGGTAAATAATCAAATAGTGTCGGCGGTGCACCGCCCTCTTCTCTGCCGGATAAATAACGAGAGTAGTTTTCGATACCTGAGCAATAGCCAAGTTCAGTCATCATCTCAATATCAAATTGCGTGCGCTGAGTAAGGCGTTGCTCTTCAACTAACTTATTATTATCTTTAAGTTGTTTCGAACGATGTTTAAGTTCAATTTTAATGTTTTCTACCGCAGCTAAAATTTTTTCTCTTGGCGTAGCATAGTGTGTTTTAGGGTAAACCGTTACGCGAGCGAGTGTCCGTTCAACTTGCCCCGTTAGTGGATCAAATTGACTAATACGCTCTATTTCTTCATCAAAGAGTTCAACGCGTAAAGCAAGGCGGTCTGATTCAGCGGGGAAGATATCAATAACATCACCACGAACGCGATAAGTCGCCCGGGCAAAAGCAATATCATTACGGGTATATTGCAATTCAGCTAAACGACGTAAAATATCGCGCTGATTGATAATGTCACCTTGGCTAATATGTAACATCATTTTTAAATAAGAGTCGGGATCGCCCAAACCATAAATGGCTGACACCGACGCTATAATAATAACGTCTCGACGCTCTAACAGTGCTTTGGTCGCAGATAAACGCATTTGCTCAATGTGTTCATTGACTGAAGCATCTTTTTCTATAAAGGTATCGGTTGTGGGTACATAAGCTTCAGGCTGGTAATAGTCATAATAAGAAACAAAATACTCAACAGCATTGTTGGGGAAAAACTCTTTCATTTCGCCATAAAGTTGCGCCGCTAAGGTTTTATTCGGTGCTAACATCATCGTCGGTCGATTAAGCTTTTCAATAACATTAGCAATGGTGAAGGTTTTACCTGAGCCAGTTACCCCTAAAAGCGTTTGATGAGCTAAGCCTGATTCTATACCGTCTAACAACTGTTTTATTGCGCTAGGTTGATCACCACTGGGGATATAATCAGAACAAATTGTTAATTTTTTCATACCACCTTCTCCGCAGGCGCAAGTTCGAGTAACATAAATTGTTTAGTAAATAATCGGTACGAAATCATTGCCATAAGAATATTACCAAGTAAAGCGCCGGCAAATAAACCGGTTAAACCATAAAGTACGCTGCCAAGGTACGCTAATGGCAGATAAAAAACAAACAGTCTAATAACACTTAGTGCCAATGCAATCATGGGTTTATGTAGTGCATTGAGTGATGAATTAGTTAAAATGACAATACCTTGTAAACCATACCCTAATGGTAATATCCAAATAAAGAGTTTAATAAGCTCAGCAACCGCCTCGTCTTGGGTAAAAATACTAGCGATCCAAGGAGCACAAAGCGCCAAGAAGAGGTAAATGACAATTTGCCAAGCGAGAATAAACTTAATGGCAACTTTATACGCATCTTCAGCACGATGTAACTGTCCTGCTCCAAAATTTTGACTGATAAAAGGCGGTAAAGTCATGGATAAGGCTAACACGATTAAACAAGCGATTGACTCAAGTTTTGAGCCAACACCAAAAGCGGCAACCGCTGACTCACCATAGGTGGCAACAATTGCTGTCATGATAGCCGCAGCGATAGGTGTTAGCATATTCGCTCCTGCCGCAGGTAAACCTATTTTTAATATATCTCGACAAGCACTGGTTAATTCTTTTATAGGTAACATAGCAGTATGAATTAGATCGTGCTTTATCGTTAACACATAAAAGACTAAACCGAGTCCAAAAACCCAGGAAATTAAGGTTGCAATAGCTGCGCCCTGAACCCCCATAGCAGGGATAGGTCCAAGACCAAAAATTAAAATAGGATCAAAAATAGCGTTAATTAAGCCAGCACTGCCCATAATTATACTGGGTGTTTTAGTATCTCCCGATGCGCGTAAAACAGCATTCCCTATCATAGGGCCAATTAAACAAACACTACCGATATACCAGATATCCATATACTCATGAATTAAAGGTAATAAAGACGGTTGGGCTCCAAGTAATGTAAATAAAGGATCGGTAATGAAATAACCTATAATTGATAAACAAGCAACAATGATAGCGGCTAAATAAAGCGCTGCTGTTGCCGCATTTTTTGCTGACTTGGTGTCTTTCTTTCCTAAAAATTTAGCAATAACAGCAGAGGTTCCTATACCTAAACCAATAGTTAAACTCAATACAGTGAAAGTAACGGGAAAAGTAAAACTTATTGCAGCAAGCGGCTGCGTACCAAGAAGTCCAACAAAAAACGTATCAACTAGGTTGAATGTCATTAACAAGACCATGCCATATATCATAGGGATGGTCATACGTTTTAGTGTATTAGGGACAGGATCTTCTAGTAAGTTAATTTGCTTATTGTTGTATCTAGCTGTGTTTTTTTGGGTCATTAAATATTATCTGTAGTTCTTTTAATCAGGGTAAATACCATGTCGCGCTACATTGTAAAAGATTAAGCCGCTTTTACCTAGCTTAGATTCATGACAGTGGCTCGCTTTAGCTCAACGTAAATTCGTAATATTAAAAAATAAAAGGTAAGTGAACTATTTATCTCACGAATGAACAAAATACTGTGCATTTTTTCTGTATTGTGTGAAGTCATTCAACAATACACAATTATAACTATGGATAGTGTTAATAAATGTGGTGATTAAAAATCAGCCTAATTATAGAGTAAAGTTAAAAAAAGAAATAAAACATTGAATTATAAGGGAATAAATATAAAGTGGATTTGTATTGACTTGTAGCTAAGTCAATTAAACCGTATTATCACAATAAAGTTACACGTTAACTCACATAGTTATCCACAGGAAAAGTGGATAACTATGTGTTAACTCTACTATTGACCTTAGCATATGGACTACATGAGTTCAGTGCAAAAAATAGCCTCAAGTGATGTAAAAATCTCTCTTATGTGCACAATTTCAGCAAACGCTCATTATTTTAAAATTATATGTCTTTTAGTGTTGACAGTAAGGTCACAGGTCTTTATTATTCTGCCCCGTTAGCCACTGAGGTTAACGCGAGATTCCCCAATAGCTCAGTTGGTAGAGCGATGGACTGTTAATCCATGTGTCACTGGTTCGAGCCCAGTTTGGGGAGCCACATATCAGTTATCAAGCGCAGCTTGAAAACTAAATACTTCGTGATAAACAGAAGTTAAAAAAGTTTATTCCCCAATAGCTCAGTTGGTAGAGCGATGGACTGTTAATCCATGTGTCACTGGTTCGAGCCCAGTTTGGGGAGCCACATTAAAAATGATGGTTTCAGATCGCTAGAGCGATGGACTGTACTCTCTTTAAATAAGCATATGTCACTGACGGGCTTATCGAGTATAGTTTGGGGAGCCACATATCAGTTATCAAGCACAGCTTGAAAACTAACTACTTCGTGATAAACAGAAGTTAAAAAAGTTTATTCCCCAATAGCTCAGTTGGTAGAGCGATGGACTGTTAATCCATGTGTCACTGGTTCGAGCCCAGTTTGGGGAGCCACATTAAAAATGATGGTTTCAGATCGCTAGAGCGATGGACTGTACTCTCTTTAAATAAGCATATGTCACTGACGGGCTTATCGAGTATAGTTTGGGGAGCCACATATCAGTTATCAAGCGCAGCTTGAAAACTAAATACTTCGTGATAAACAGAAGTTAAAAAAGTTTATTCCCCAATAGCTCAGTTGGTAGAGCGATGGACTGTTAATCCATGTGTCACTGGTTCGAGCCCAGTTTGGGGAGCCACATTAAAATGTGAAACGAAACCTACTTTATGTAGGTTTTTTTTCGCCTAAAGAAAAGTAAACTAACTATGCCCCTCATCATATACAAACACTAAAAAAAATTCATTCCCCAATAACTCAGTTAGTAGCGCGATGGACTGTACTCTCTAAAGGAAAGTATGTGTCACTGGTTCGAGCCCTTTGATTATCAATAAACAGCTGGGAGCCACATTAAAATGTGAAACAAAACCTACTTTATGTAGGTTTTTTTTCGCCTGAAGAAAAGTAAACTCGCTATAATCGTCAAAATAAGCAACGACTAAAAAGTTTATGCCCCAATAGCTCAGTGGGTAGAGCGATGGACTGTACTCTCTAAAGGAAAGTATGTGTCACTGGTTCGAGCCCTTTGCTTCAACAAAGAGCGGGGAGCGACTAAAAAATAGTGATAGCTACAAATCGCTAAGGCGATGGATACCCGTTCAGAAACTTCAGCTATGATGTTATATATCCTAGTTCTGTTATGACATCATATCGCGTGACTATCAGACATAAAAAAACCTTACGAACCTGACTTTGTAAGGTTTTATCAATAACTGTACTGATACGGATCTTTATATTAAAGACTATTTCGCTACAATCAATTCTTGTTTGTTTTCAAAATTAATCACTAGGCGATCTTTTTTAACGTCAACTTTAGCGACGCCGCCATGTGTTAACTCACCAAAGAGTAATTCATTTGCCAATGCTTTTTTCAAATGTTCTTGAATTAAGCGTGACATCGGTCTTGCCCCCATTGATTTATCGTAACCTTTATCAGCTAACCATTGTTTGGCTCGCTTGGTTAACTCAAGTGAAACACCTTTTTCATCAAGCTGAGCTTGTAGTTCAACAATAAATTTATCGACTACCTGGTGTATAACAATATTGTCGAGGTGATTAAACCAAACAATGTTGTCTAATCTATTTCTAAATTCAGGTGAAAAGACTTTATTTATTTCACTTAACGCATCTTGGCTATGATCTTGCTGTTTAAAGCCAATAGATTGACGTACCGTTTCTTGTACTCCAGCATTGGTTGTTAACACGAGAATAATATTTCTAAAATCAGCTTTTCGACCATTATTATCGGTTAATGTACCGTGATCCATTACTTGCAAGAGAATGTTATACACATCTTCATGGGCTTTTTCTATTTCATCTAATAAAACAACCGCATGAGGGTGTTTTAAAACGGCATCAGTTAATAAACCACCTTGCTCATAACCTACATATCCAGGAGGAGCACCAATAAGGCGACTTACCGCATGTTTCTCCATATATTCAGACATATCAAAACGTAGTAACTCCACACCTAATATTTTAGCTAACTGTTTAGTTATTTCTGTTTTACCCACACCAGTAGGTCCTGCAAATAAGAATGAGCCAACAGGTTTTTCATCATTGCCTAGACCTGCACGAGATAAACGAATAACTGAAGTAAGCTCATCAATCGCTTTATCTTGCCCAAAAACAACTAGTTTCAAATTTCTATCTAGGTTTTTAAGACTATCTTTCTCATTCAGTGATACAGATTTTTTCGGGATCCTCGCGATTTTTGCAATAATGTTTTCAATATCTGTATTATTGATCACTTTTTTGCGCTTACTTGCCGCAACTAATTGCTGTTTTGCACCCGCTTCATCAATAACATCAATCGCTTTATCTGGCAGAAATCTATCGTTAATATACTTAGCTGATAACTCAGCTGCTGCATGTAATGCTTTACTGGTATAGCGAATACCATGATGGCTCTCATATTTATCTTTTAAGCCTTGTAATATTTTAGTGGTATCTGCAACACTAGGCTCGGCAATATCAATTTTTTGAAAGCGTCGCGCTAGCGCACGGTCTTTTTCAAAAATACTTTGATATTCTTGATAGGTGGTAGAGCCTAAACAACGAATTTTACCCGCTGATAATAAAGGTTTAAGCAAATTAGAGGCATCCATCATACCGCCAGAAGCAGCGCCTGCACCTATAATAGTATGAATTTCATCAATAAAAAGTACTGCATTTTTATCTTCTTCAAGTTCTTTTAGTAAACCTTTAAAGCGTTTTTCAAAATCACCTCTATATTTAGTACCTGCTAATAGTGCCCCCATATCTAAAGAAAAAATAGTGGCATCAGCTAAAAACTCTGGCACTTTTTTCTCGACGATAAGGTTCGCTAAGCCTTCAGCTATGGCTGTTTTACCAACACCCGCTTCACCAACAAATAATGGGTTATTTTTTCTGCGGCGACTTAACACTTGTAAAGTGCGTTCAAGTTCGTCATCACGACCAATTAGAGGGTCGATATTACCTTTTAAAGCTTCTTGATTAAGGTTTACCGCAAAATTTTCAATGGTCCTAGGCTCTTCTTCACCTTGTGTTTCACCACTTAAAGTCTGCGCTGAACTATCATCATCAATTTTAGCAATACCATGAGAAATATAATTAACAATATCTAAACGGCTAATATCTGCCTTTTTTAGAATATAGGCGGCTTGCGATTCTTGTTCGCTAAAAATGGCCACGAGCACATTCGAGCCACTCACTTCATTTTTACCTGATGATTGCACATGAAAAACAGCACGTTGCAGAACACGCTGAAAGCCTAATGTTGGCTGTGTTTCTCGTTCAATTTCGCCAACCGGAATTAGTGGAGTTGTTTCATTGATAAAGTCTAATAAACTTTTACGTAATGTTGCTAAGTCTGCCCCACAAGCACCAAGTACTTCTATCGCTGAAGGGTTGTCTAATAATGCCAATAATAAATGCTCTACCGTCATAAATTCGTGACGTGATTCTTTAGCTTGGCGGAAGGCTAAATTAAGGGATACTTCTAAGTCTTTGTTTAGCATAGCTACTCCAATTTTTAACTTTATGCTTTTTCCATCACACACTTTAGAGGGTGTTGATTTTCAAAAGCGTACTGGACAACATGTTCTACTTTGGTTTCTGCTATCTCTGCAGTATATGTGCCACAAAGGCCTTTTCCTTTGTAGTGAATGGTTAACATAATATCTGTTGCTTGTTCTTCACTTTTATTAAAAAAGCTAGACAATACATCTACAACAAAATCCATCGGGGTATAATCATCGTTAAGTAAAAAAACATGATATTTAGCTGGCTCTTTTATTTCGTCTTTAACTTCTTCTTCAACAATACCTTGGGTGTCGCCTTTGGTGTCAAATAACTCTTTCCAATTACTCATATGTTTATCTTAGTCTCTACTTTTTACTTTTGCTGTAACTTTTTGTGTAAACAAGCTTAAAAAAAAACTTTATCAACTTGACTAATCTTATTTTTTATCTAGGATTCTATCAGTGGTTATTATTTAATCGCTAAGCTCGTTATTTATGCTTTTTTATTTTGATTGCTGATTGCTGATTGCTGATTCATTATTACTTTATTAGCTTACTGCTACGCTACAGCACTAATGTTTTAAAGCTAACGCTAACGCTTTAGTTTTAGTTTTAGTTTTAGTTTTAGTTTTAGTTTTAGTTTTAGTTTTAGCATTTATAGCTAGCGCTTTAAAGTTACCAGCTAACCAATATAAGTAAAACATAATTAAATACTAAAGGATATAAAAGGAAGTCCCAGTATGGCACACGGTACAGTTAAATGGTTTAATAATGCAAAAGGTTTTGGCTTTATTCGTCCAGATAATGGTGGAGATGATATTTTCGCACACTATTCAACCATTGAAATGGATGGCTATCGCACGCTAAAGGCCGGACAAGATGTCGATTACGAGCTAAATGAAGGGCCTAAAGGTCATCATGCAGCGAGTATAAAATTAGCAGAAGACGAATAAAATTAATTATAAAGTCGTTACGCTACATTAAAAAGGCATAAAAATAAAAACACAACGATTAAGTTGTGTTTTTATTATGCTACAGCACCCTATAAAAAATACTATAAAGTAGTTAGTGCTGCTAAGATTTTGCTAATTACATATGCTCAATAATACAGTCGCCAAAAGCAGAACAAGAAACTAAGGTGGCATCATCCATCAATCGTTCAAAATCATAAGTCACGGTTTTTGCTTGTATTGCACCTGACATACCTTTAAGTAATAAATCAGCCGCTTCAAACCAGCCCATATGCCTTAACATCATCTCCGCTGAAAGTATTACTGAACCTGGGTTTACTTTATTTTTTCCAGCATATTTTGGTGCTGTGCCGTGTGTAGCTTCAAATACAGCAACCTCATCACCTAAGTTAGCGCCTGGAGCAATGCCTATTCCACCTACTTGTGCCGCTAGCGCATCTGATAAATAGTCACCATTTAAGTTCAGCGTTGCTATTACGCTATATTCCGCAGGACGTAATAAAATTTGCTGCAACATTGCATCGGCAATAACATCTTTAATAATAATTTCTTTACCGGTGTTAGGGTTTATTAATGAACACCAAGGTCCACCATGAAGTAAACTTGCGCCAAATTCTTCTATAGCAAGCTCATAACCCCAATCTTTAAAGGCGCCTTCAGTAAACTTCATAATATTACCTTTATGAACTAAAGTTACTGAGTCTTTATCATTATCAATAGCGTATTGAATTGCTTGTCTTACCAAACGTTGTGAACCTTCTTTTGATACAGGCTTTATACCAATACCACAATTTTCGGTAAAGCGAATATTACTTGCGCCCATTTCCTCTGTTAAAAAGTCTATAACGGCTTTGGCTTTATCACTGCCTGCTTTATATTCGATACCAGCATAAATATCTTCAGTATTTTCACGAAAGATCACCATATCCACTTCACCTGGTCTTTTAACTGGGCTAGGTACGCCAGTAAACCATTGTACCGGACGTTGGCAAACATAAAGATCAAGCATTTGTCTTATGGCAACGTTTAGAGAACTCATGCCACCACCTACTGGTGTGGTTAGAGGACCTTTTATAGATACTTTATATTCTTGAAGAATATTAAGGGTTTCCTCTGGCAACCAAGTTTCGCTATCGTACATTTTAGTCGCTTTTTCACCAGCATACACTTCCATCCATGCTATTTTTCGTTCACTACCATACGCTTTAGCTACTGCGGCATTGACAACTTTAAGCATAGGAGGTGTTACATCTACACCTATACCGTCACCTTCAATAAAAGGAATAATGGGATTGTTGGGTACTGATAACTTACCGTCAATAAAGGTAATTTTATCTCCAGTCGTTGGAATGATAATTTTATTGGTCATAGGACGAGCTCCACATTTAACGAGTATAGAAAAGTTGCTCTACTAAAGTAATGCAAAAAAGAGGCTATCACTAAACACTTTGTCGTGATAGCGACTATCACGACAATCAATATGTCTTGCTCTAGCCTAAAAAAAGACCAAAAAAAAGCTAAGTATTACTACTTAGCTTTGTTACTTACTATATTATCTAGCGCTATTTTAATTCTACTAACCTTTCGTACTACTGATTGGTAGAATAATCGTTAACTAGGTCAACTTTACAGTAGTGCCGATAAAATAGTGTTAAAGGTTTCACTTGGGCGCATGGCTTTTTCTGCTAGTTGTGTGTCAGCAAAATAGTAACCATTAATATCAATAGCCGGACCTTGAGCGGCATTTAATTCAGCGACAATTTTTTCTTCTTGCTTAGTAAGCGCTTGAGCGACGCTGCTAAAACTTGCTTGTAGTTCAGTATCTTTTGTTTGGGCTGCCAATGCTTGCGCCCAATACATTGCCAGATAAAAATGACTACCGCGGTTATCTAACTCACCTACTTTACGAGAAGGTGATTTATTAGTATCTAAGAATTTACCTGTCGCTTCATCTAAGGTATCTGCTAACACTTGGGCTTTAGCATTACCGGTTGTTACCGCTACATGCTCAAGTGATGCAGCAAGTGCTAAAAACTCACCTAAAGAATCCCAACGTAGGTGGTTTTCTTTTTCAAACTGTTGAACGTGTTTAGGTGCAGAGCCACCAGCGCCAGTTTCAAATAAACCGCCACCATTCATTAGCGGTACAATAGACAACATTTTAGCACTAGTGCCCAACTCTAAAATTGGGAACAAATCAGTTAAGTAGTCTCGTAATACGTTACCCGTCACTGAGATAGCATCTTCACCTTTAGCAACACGTGCTAATGTATATTCACAGGCTTTAACCGGCTCAAGAATTTGAATATCTAAACCTGTAGTATCATGATCAGCTAAGTAGGTTTTAACTTTTTTGATCATTTGTTCGTCATGACCACGGTTTTCATCTAACCAAAAAATCGCTGGGGTTGCTGTTGCTTTAGCACGAGTTACCGCTAATTTAACCCAATCTTGAATCGGCGCATCTTTTACCTGACACATTCTGAAAATATCACCTTGGGCAACTTTTTGCTCAATAAGTGTTTCACCTGCAGCATTAACCACACGTACTGTGCCAGGTGCTTTCATAGTAAATGTTTTATCGTGTGAACCGTATTCTTCAGCTTTTTGTGCCATTAAGCCAACATTAGGCACTGTACCCATTGTCGAGGGATTAAAAGCCCCGTTTTCACGACAAAAATCAACGACTGCAGAGAAAACGCCAGCATAGTTACGATCAGGGATCATAAACTTAGTATCTTTTTGCTTACCATCGGGTCCCCACATCATACCAGAAGCACGAATAGCGGCCGGCATCGACGCATCGATAATCACATCACTCGGTACGTGTAAGTTAGTAATACCTTTGTCTGAATCAACCATAGCCATTTCAGGACGAGTAGCATAAACAGCTTCTATATCTGCTTCAATTTCTGCTTTTTGCGCAGCAGGTAAACGGGCGATTTTAGCATAAACATCACCAACACCATTATCAGCATCAACGCCTAATTGTTCAAAAGTAGCGGCGTGCTTAGCAAACACGTCTTTATAAAATACTTTAACAGCAAGACCAAACATAACCGGATCAGAGACTTTCATCATGGTTGCTTTTAAATGCAATGATAATAAAACATCTTCTTCTTTTGCTTTATTAATTTCAGTTTCAAAGAAGTCTACTAAGGCAGATTTGCTCATTACTGACGCATCAATAATTTCTTTATCAAGTAATGGTAAGTTTTCTTTTAATGACGTTACCGCACCATTTTGTGCAACAAACTCAATATTGACCTTGGTTGCACCATCAATTGTGACTGACTTTTCACTACCATAAAAATCACCTGAGTTCATATGAGCAACATGAGATTTTGAATCTTTCGACCAAGCTCCCATTGAATGCGGGTTTTTACGAGCATATTGTTTAACAGAGGCTGGCGCACGGCGATCAGAGTTACCTTCACGCAATACAGGGTTAACCGCTGAACCTAACACTTTAGCATAAGTTAATTTAATAGACTCTTCTGCTTCATTTTGTGGCTCTGCCGGGTAATTTGGTAAATCATAACCTTTGGCTTGTAATTCTTTAATAACCGCTTCTAGTTGTGGAATAGACGCTGATATATTTGGCAATTTGATAATATTAGCCGCAGGTGTTTGCGCTAATTCACCTAATTCTGCTAAAGCATCGTCAATACGCTGCTCTTTAGTTAAGTATTTTGGAAAGTTAGCTAAGATACGACCTGCCAAAGAAATATCGCGTGTTTCAACGTCAATACCTGAAGAAGCAGTATAAGCTTGAATAATGGGTAATAAAGAGTACGTCGCTAAGGCTGGCGCTTCGTCGGTAATAGTATAAATGATTTTTGAGTTATCAGTGCTCATTGAAATTCCTATTTTAATTAGCTAAAAGTTCTAGTGAACACAAAAAAATTAACTACAAAATTAATGAATATTCACTCAAACTAAAAATTTATTTTTCGGGCGCATAGTATAGTAATTCAAAGCGTATTAATATAGCTCGGTAAAAAGCCACTACATATTCTCGAGGATAATCAATTTAAAAATGAATCCAAGCAAAGGTTATACAAGACATTGCGCGCAAAAAAGACAAAAGGTCAGACCAGTTGATGAAAAGCAAATTGTTCTACTTTTTAATAAGCCTTTTGATGTTTTATGTCAATTCACCGATGAAGACAATAGACGTACTTTAAAGGACTTTATCACCATACCTAATATTTATGCTGCTGGGCGTCTTGATAAAGATAGCGAAGGTTTATTGTTATTAACTAATGATGGTAAATTACAGCATAAAATTGCAAACCCTAGCCAAAAAACTGAAAAAACCTATTGGGTACAAGTTGAAGGAGCGCCAAGCGAAGAAGATTTACAAAGGTTACGTCAAGGTGTTGAATTAAAAGATGGTATGACTAAACCCGCTAAAGTCAATATTATGCTTGAGCCAGCTATCTGGCCGCGAACTCCTCCCATAAGAGAGCGCGCCAATATTCCCACGACTTGGTTAGCTATTACCATTACTGAAGGTCGTAATAGACAAGTAAGGCGAATGACTGCCAACATAGGCTTTCCTACGCTGCGGCTTATTAGATATAGCATTGGTAAATGGACATTAGATGGTATTAACAATGGGGATTATCTAATTGATAAATAAAGATAAAATAGTATACCCTACTAATAATATTGACTTGAGCGAACATGGCGAAAAACAATTTAAACCCAATACCACGGTTGCTGCTATTATTCATCATCAAGGTAAGTTTTTATTAGTTGAAGAGCAAGAAAAAGAGCACGTGGTTTTTAATCAGCCCGCGGGTCACTTGGAAGAAAATGAAAGCCTTATAAGCGCAGTAAAACGTGAAGTACTTGAAGAAACAGGTTTGACATTAGAACCCGATTATTTATCCGGTATTTATTATTTTCATCGTCCCGATCTTAAACTCTACTTTTTACGTTTTTGTTTCGTTATTGAATTGCAACAATGGTTAACAGGTCAACCTCAAGATGACGAAATAATTGACACACATTGGTTTACTCTCGAACAAATTAAAGAAAAACATCAAGTATTACGCAGTGCCATGGTACTAGAATGCATAGAAGACTACTTAGCGGGCAATAAAATACCTTTATCGCAGCTAAAATCTAATCTTTAATCTATATCCTATTTGCTCTGCATGATATAATTTTTCGCCTCTTATTCCTGTACAGTTAGTTAGTACTTAGTTAGTACTATTACTTTTAAAATCTATTGGTCCAATACACATGTTAACAGCCTCAAATAATAAAACCCCAGCACAAACCAAAGTCATTGTTGGTATGTCTGGAGGTGTCGATTCTTCTGTCTCTGCATACTTACTTAAAGAGCAAGGTTATCAAGTAGAAGGCTTGTTTATGAAGAATTGGGAAGAAGATGATACCGATGAGTATTGTGCTGCTGCTCAAGATTTAGAAGATGCTCAGGCTATTTGTGACAAACTCGATATAAAATTACATACCATTAATTTTGCTACCGAATATTGGGATAATGTTTTTGAATATTTTCTTGAAGAGTACAAAGCAGGACGCACACCTAATCCTGATATTATGTGTAATAAAGAAATCAAATTCAAAGCCTTTTTAGAGTTTGCTTGTGAAGATTTAGACGCCGACTACATTGCTACTGGTCATTATGTACAACGTGAATTTCGTGATAACGCTTGGAAAATGATACGAGGTCTTGATAATAATAAAGACCAAAGTTACTTCCTCTATACGCTAGACGAAAAGCAATTAGCACAAACATTATTTCCTGTTGGTCATATTGAAAAGCCAGAAGTACGTGCTATTGCCGAAAAAGCAGGCTTAATTACTCACAACAAAAAAGACAGTACCGGTATTTGCTTTATTGGTGAACGCAAATTTAAAGACTTTTTAGGCCAATATTTACCTGCTAAGCCAGGTATTATTGAGTCTGCTGAAGGTGTTGCTGTTGGTCATCATGATGGCCTTATGTACCATACCTTAGGTCAACGTAAAGGTTTACGTATTGGTGGCTTAGCCGATGCAGGCGAAGCACCTTGGTACGTTGTTGAAAAAGATTTATTGCGTAATGTACTCATTGTGGGTCAAGGACATAACCACCCTCGCCTTTTTTCTGTTGGCTTAATTGCTAACCAGTTGCATTGGGTTGACAGAAAAGCACTGACAACAAGTATTCACTGCACTGTCAAAACGCGCTACCGCCAAGATGATGTTTCCTGTACAGTAACCCCCGTCAGCGGCTCAACGACTGGAGAATATCAAATAGACTTTACTGAGCCACAAAGCTCGGTAACACCGGGCCAGTCTGTGGTATTTTATCAGGGAGATGTTTGTTTAGGTGGTGGTATTATTGACACCCTTATTCGCTAGGTATTCTCTTATAAATAGACGCGTATAAGTGTTAGCTAAGCCGCCCCAAACATAGACAAGATAAACTCAGAATTAGAGAAATAATGAAAGAGATAACTATTACCCTGGCTGCTATTTGTCAAGTAGCCTATCAAGTACAGCATGTATCACGCACTGGGCACATTACTGATGACGATTTTAGTATTTTATTACAAAGTATTATTGAAACTTCGCCAGTAAATACTCTCGCAGTTTATGGTGGTCAACTCGATAATATTAAAAAAGGTCTTGAAGTATTAGTCAATCACTTAGGTGGTGAAGAAGTTAACACGAGTGGTAATAGTAAAGACAATAAAGACCCAGAGCTTACTCGCTATATCATGAGCTTAATCAATTTAGAAAGACGTCTTACCAAGCAACCCCAGCTACTTGATGCCCTTGGTGAGCGCATTAATGCCACTAAGCGCCAACTTGAACACTATTCACTAACCAGTGACACGCTAACGGCAAGTTTCGCTAGTATTTACAGTGATATCATCAGTCCGTTAGGCCATAAAATTCAAGTCACCGGCGAGCCAACTATTTTAAAACAAAGCATTAATCAGTATAAAATTAGAGCTTTATTATTAGCCGGCATTCGTTCGGCCGTATTATGGCGACAAGTCGGTGGTAAAAGACGTCAGATATTATTTAACCGTAAAAAGATTGTTGAGACCGCTAAAGCATTACTCAACACTGTTCAGTAAATTCGTTAATAAAAACTTAAATACTATATCACTCTGAAACTAAACACCTTAGCTTCGAGAATATTAATATAACCTAGGAAAAATTATGGAACTTTCAGCATTAAGTGCAATATCACCTGTAGATGGTCGTTATGGTAGCAAAGTAAAATCATTGCGCCCTATTTTTAGTGAGTTTGGTTTAATTAAATACCGTGTGACTGTTGAAGTACGTTGGTTACAAAAATTGGCAGCAACGAACGAAATTAGTGAAGTTCCAGCGTTTTCTGCACAAGCTAATACTATTTTAGATGACATTGTTACTCACTTTAGTGAAGAAGATGCCCTAGCAATTAAAAAAATTGAAGCAACCACTAATCACGATGTAAAAGCGGTTGAGTACTTCTTAAAAGAAAAAATTTGTTCTAACGCTGAATTAAATGCGGTCACTGAGTTTATTCATTTTGCTTGTACCTCTGAAGATATTAACAACTTATCACATGGTTTAATGTTAAGTGACTGTCGTGAGAAAGTGCTTTTACCTGAAATAGATAATATTTTATCTGCACTAAAAACGTTAGCAAATGAATACAAAAACATTCCTATGATGTGTCGTACTCATGGACAACCAGCCTCACCTAGTACTTTAGGCAAAGAAATGGCTAACGTTTATGTTCGTTTACAACGTCAACGTGATCAAATTGCTAACGTTGACATGTTAGGTAAAATTAATGGCGCTGTAGGTAACTATAATGCTCACCTGAGTGCTTACCCTGAAATTGATTGGCATGAATATGCTAATGAGTTTGTTACCTCATTAGGTTTAACATTTAACGCTTTTACTACACAAATTGAACCGCATGATTACATTGCTGAACTATTTGATGCCGTGTCTCGCTTTAATACTATTTTGATTGATTTTGACCGCGATATTTGGGGTTATATAGCTATGGGTCATTTCAAACAAAAAACTATTGCTGGTGAAATTGGCTCATCTACTATGCCACATAAAGTCAACCCAATTGATTTTGAAAACTCAGAAGGTAACCTAGGTATTGCTAACGCGTTATTTACTCACTTATCACAAAAGCTACCTATTTCTCGTTGGCAACGTGATTTAACTGACTCAACTGTTTTACGTAACTTAGGTGTTGGTTTTGCCCATACTATGATTGCTTACGGTGCAACCTTAAAAGGGATGAGTAAGTTAGAAGTTAATGAAGCGAATTTAGCTGACGAACTAGACAATAACTGGGAAGTATTAGCAGAGCCAATACAAACCGTAATGCGTCGTTACGGTATTGAAAAACCTTACGAAAAATTAAAAGAACTCACTCGTGGTAAACGTGTAAACGGTGACTCAATGCGTGAGTTTATTATGACCCTTGAACTACCTGAACATGCTAAAGCACAGTTATGTGAAATGACGCCTGCTAGCTACATTGGTCGTGCAGTTGCTTTTATTGATGAGCTTAAATAAGTTAACACTTACTGCTTTATAACAACATAAAAAAAGAAGGTTAACCGCCTTCTTTTTTTATGCGTAAAGTTAACATTATTAACCTTAATACCGTTGATAATGTTAACGACTTTACCTTCCCTCTTATTAACAAACGCTATAATAGAAATAAATAAAAAACATACCTTTTTATTGGTAATAAATATAATGGTTAACTAAGATTAAGATATCCTTGCTCTGAAACTCTATCGTTAACGTTGGATTTTAAATGTCTTACAGTATTAGCCAAGTAGAATGGCAACAAGCAGCCCCGCTACTTAAAAGTATTCGCGAAAAAGTATTTGTCTGTGAAAGACGCATCCCCAAAAAAATAGAGTTTGACCATGACGATACTATCGCTTATCACATGCTAGTATGTGATGATAAAAATCAAGAGCCTATAGCTACTGGCCGAATATCTCCCCAAGGAGAAATAAGCCGTATCGCTGTTGTAATGAGCTATCGAAGTGAAAGAATAGATATATTTATCTTGCAAGGGTTATTTCGTATAGCAGATAAATTGACCCTCAAAGAGGTCTTTATTTCCAGTCCGCTTGAGAAGGTAACATACTTTACTAAACACGGTTTTTATCCTGTTGGCTCAGTCTATATGGAGGCTGGCATGGCCAAACAACGTATGGCATGCGCAACCTGTAAAGCGGTTAAACACATAAAAAAAGCAAAATACTACTTAAGCCACTAAAACTAAATGACGGCGCTAAGTTATTAACACGACAATACTTACTATAAAATATTGCCGTATTGGCGACAAATAGCGAGTACTTATCCCCACAAAGACTTATCGTTGTATAGCTGGTATAAACCATCAGCACGACTAATCAATAAGTCCGCAAATTTATTCTGCTCTTCATTATTGGCTTGTAATAAGTTTTCTGCCTGCATTTGCCATTTTAAAGAAAAATGTCTTAATGCTTCACGCGCATTAGGCGCAACATCAACAAGATTATGATCACTAGGTAAATCACCACATAACACCCAAAACTTTTTCCCGTCTGTTGACGTTAGCTTCCATAGCGCTAATAGTGGCACTAAATAGCGACTATCTTCTAGCGTAACACTATCAGTAATAATGCCCTTGCCTGCTAAGTACTTAGTGGCAACTTGATAGTGCTCTTTTACCCATTGTTGCTGCTGCTCTTCAGTCATCTGCTCTGTTTTACTCATGTTTACTCCCTTCATTATTTAAGTCAAAGGGCTAATCGCTATGACTTATTTTAACCCTGTAGCTAATAACTTACAGCTTACAACCTAATGGTAAATTGTTAATTTAATCAGTAACTAGCCTGAATATTTTCGAGGTGCTATTGTTTGTGATAATAATTCAACACACTGCTCAAAACGATTACAACACATATAAAGCAAAAAAAGCAATGGAGAAAAACAATGGCCTTATTTGATCTACCTGATTTTGACGATCACGAACAAGTTATTTATTGCAGCGATGACGCCAGTGGACTTAAAGCCATTATTGCCATACATAGTACTAAACTTGGTGCAGCCGTTGGCGGCTGTAGAATGTGGGATTATGTAAGTGATGAAGATGCATTGGTGGATGTATTACGCTTATCAAAAGGTATGACCTATAAAAATGCGATGGCTGGCCTTAGTATGGGGGGTGGTAAATCGGTTATTATTGGGAATGCCAGTAAAATCAAGTCTGATGCGTTATTTAAAGCCTTTGGTGAAGCGCTAAATAGGCTAAATGGACGTTATTTAAGTGCTGAAGATGTCAATATTACTACCCATGATATTGCTATCACAAATAGTGTAACGCCTTATGTAACCGGTACGGAAAGTAAGAGCGGTAATCCTGCTCCTTTCACAGCCCTTGGTACTTTTTTAGGTATTAAAGCGTCGGTAAAACATAAGTTTAATCGTGATGATTTAACCGGACTTAAAGTGGCGGTTCAAGGGTTAGGTAGCGTCGGTTATCAGTTATGTGAGCATTTATACCAAGCAGGCGTAGAGCTTATCGTTACCGATATTAACCAAGCTAGTGTGGAGTCAGCGGTCGCTAAATTTAATGCTATTGCGGTTGGTTTAGATGAAATATATGATCAAGATGTTGATATTTATGCGCCTTGTGCATTAGGGGCAACAATCAATGATGAGACGTTGAGCCGTTTAAAAGCATCTATTATAGCAGGTTGCGCAAATAACCAATTAGCACAACCACGCCATGATCATGCGTTAGTGGAGCGTGGGATATTATATGCACCCGATTATGTGATTAATGCGGGTGGCATCATCAATATATCATTTGAAGAGAATTATCATCGTGAAAAGTCTATTGCAAAAGTTGGCGAAATTTATCACACCCTATTAGATATTTACGCTAAAGCGGACGCACAAAATAAACCAACAGGGGTTATTGCCGACGAAATGGCGCGTGAAATTATCAATAAGGGGAGTAAAACTTAACTGTACTGTGATGTTTGTTGTCTACATAAAATAAAAAAACCAGCAATTAGCTGGTTTTTTTATTAATATTAAAAGTATAAGGTATTGCCTTAGCATTTAATCAATTAGCTGATATTGCTCACGTAAAATAGCAATAATCTCTGCTTTAGGGTTATCTGAAAGCACTATTTTTTCACCGGTAATTTTTTCTGCAATATCGGTATACGTTTTTGAAACATCCATCAATACTGACAAGGGGAGTTTGTTATCACGTGCTAACGCTTCTCGTTCGCTCATACGATTTTTATTTAATAAAATATCAGGATCTGGAAAGTGGTTTAATAACAGCTGACGAAAACCTTCTTTCGAATTTTCAACAACGTTACCCATGCGATATTGCTCACCATCCCATATGCGTGACGAGTCAGGAGTCCCTACTTCATCCATATAGATTAATTTATCGTTACCCGCTTTGTCTTTGACATAACCAAACTCAAACTTGGTATCAACAAACACTTGATCTATTTTGGCTAACGCAGTAGAAATAACATTGAAGCCTTCTGTAAGTAACTTTTCATAAAGCGCAATATCATCAACAGATGCAAAGTTAAACGCAGCAAAGTTATCTTCAATATTTTTACGGGTAATATTAACGTCATCAACCGCTGGCACACCAGGAATATCAGTTAATATTCCTTTGGTCGATGGTGTTTGCAATAATGACGTTAATTTACTGTCTTTAGCTAATCCTTCAGGTAATTCAATACCACAAAAATGTCTTTCTCCTTGTGTATATGCACGCCACATAGAGCCGGTAATATATTGACGACAAATCGCTTCAATCATCACAGGCTTTGCTTTTTGTACAATCCAAACAAAAGGATGGGGAATATCTAAAATATGGCTATCGGCTAACCCCTGCTCTTTAAATAATGAGAACCAATGATTTGAAATCGCATTAAGCGCCGCACCTTTACCAGGTACACCGCGCATATCATTCTCACCTGACCAGATACAATCAAAAGCAGAAATTCGGTCACTAATAACCATAATAGCTAATGCTGTATCGCTAGGTACATCATAGCCCTTCTCTTGGATAAGACGTTCGCTATCAGCTGAAGTTAACCAATAAACAGAGCGTACTTTGCCACTATGTACAGGCGCATCAGTTCGAATAGGAAGATCGTTATTAACCGCTAAAACTTTATCAGCTAGATTCATAATTATTTCTCTTGATTACTTATTTGGAGTAAGTGATTGGTTGTTTTTAATAAATGGTTTACTTAGGGTATGTTGATTTTTCGAGTTTTTTTTCAGCGATTTGTTAAGTCGTATTGGCGTAGAATAACTAGGCTACACACTACTCGCTGCGATTAAAACGCTTTTATCTCGAACAAAATTTAACCGCGAAAGTTCAACAGGCCCTAGTAGTAAATATTTTATCAATATTAAAACTACTTAACTAACATTACTCAGCTAACATTGCTTAGCTTGTTTATTAACGTCATTAATAACGTTAGTTAAATAGGTTTTGGGGAAATAAAAAGGACGCTATAAAGCGTCCTTTTTTCAAGCTTAGCTAAACCTTAGTTAAGCTTACATTCTTACTTAAGCAGCTAAAGAAGCTTGCGCTTTTTCAACTAAGAAAGCGAATGCTGCTTTATCGTATACTGCGATGTCAGCTAGGATCTTACGATCAATTTCAATAGAAGCCTTTTTAAGACCATTAATGAATTTGCTGTAAGATAAACCATTTACACGAGCTGCTGCGTTAATACGTGTGATCCAAAGCTGACGGAATTGACGTTTACGTTGACGACGATCGCGGTAAGCGTATTGACCTGCTTTAGTTACTGCTTGAAAAGCAACACGGTAAACACGGCTACGTGCTCCGTAATAACCTTTAGCTTGCTTTAGAACTTTTTTATGACGTGCACGAGCTTGTACACCACGTTTTACTCTAGCCATTTTCTATCTCTCCTAATTAACCGTGACGTAAAAGTTTTTTAACTGACTTAATGTCAGATGCGGCGATCATGCATTTAGCACGAAGATGACGCTTAACTTTAGTACGACGCTTAGTCAAGATATGACGAAGGCCAGCTTGTTTGAACTTGTAGCCTGAGGCTGTTTTTTTAAAGCGCTTTGCAGCACCTTTATTGGTTTTCATTTTAGGCATGAGAATAACTCCGCATTTATACCCGTAGGTATATGCCAAATATTAAGCAGTAAGGGCGAAAATAATGTCATTAACGTTAATATCGTTACTGTATTATTTTACTTGTAAGCCTTTACTACCAGCGTAAAGATAAATTTGGTGAATAGAAAAATTACTATTTTCTATTGCTTATTAGCGACTTAATTAAGTCGCTAAACCAAGGTTTATCTATTTTTAGGGGCTAAGACCATCACCATTTGACGCCCTTCCGCTCTACGCGGGAAGAACTCAAGCACAGTTAACTCTTCTAAATCGTTTTTAACACGAGTTAATAGCTGTAAACCTAGCTCTTGGTGGGCCATTTCACGACCACGGAAACGTAATGTTACCTTGACCTTGTCGCCGCCTTCTAAAAAGCGTTTCAGGTTGCGTAGTTTTACCTGATAATCGCCTTCATCTGTACCAGGACGGAATTTAATTTCCTTAACCTGAATTTGTTTTTGGTTTTTACGTTGTTCTTTCTGCTCTTTCGATTTTTCGTAAATGAATTTACCATAATCCATTACACGACAAACCGGGGGCTTAGCAGTAGGGCTAATTTCAACCAGATCAACACCAGCATCTTCCGCTTGGTCCATTGCTTCATCTAATGTAACAATGCCACCTGCTTCTCCGTCAAACTTAATTAAACGAACTTCGTTGTTTAGTATATCTGTAATTAACTCATTCAAACGATGAGCCGGCTCTTTACGCCCGCCTCGTTGTCCACCTTTAATAGCCATGTTCCTCCAAAGAACTCTTTTTTGATTAATTTATAGCGTGTGTTTATTCATTTTAGTGATGTGCCAGTGTTAACATTGATTAACGCTGTATTTATAGCAAAACACCTAAAATAAAAAACAACCGTTAACTAACAAATAAAGTAAAACATTATTGTTAGCTAACTTAAAATTATTATAAATAGTCAATATTACTTAACCATTGAATTAACGATGATACGTAACCTTGACTCTTGTCGTTAGTAAAACGACTTTATGCCCGTGTTTTAACTTCTTCGCTTAATTTAGCAATAAAAGCATCAACCGACATTTTTCCTAAATCTTCACCACTGCGAGTTCGAACGGCAATTTGACCAGATTCCATTTCCTGATCGCCTACGACTAATAAATAAGGAACTCGCTTTAAAGTGTGCTCGCGGATTTTAAAGCCTATCTTCTCATTTCTCAAGTCTAATTTCGCTCTAAAGCCATTTTCTTTTAGTTTTTTAACAATTTCTTCACAATATGGTGCTTGTTTATCGGTAATATTCATAATTGTTGTCTGAATAGGTGATAACCACGTTGGGAACTTGCCTGAAAACTCTTCGATTAAAATACCAATAAAGCGCTCTAATGAACCTAAAATGGCTCGGTGAATCATGACAGGAATGTATCTTTCGTTATCTTCACCAACATAGGTTGCGCCTAAACGCTCTGGTAAAGCAAAATCAAGCTGTACTGTACCACATTGCCAAGCACGACCTAAACAGTCCATTAAGGTGAATTCTATTTTAGGACCGTAAAAAGCACCTTCACCCGGTAAATATTCAAAAGCAATATTACTATCGGTTAATGCTTGTGCTAAACCAGCCTCGGCTTTATCCCAAATTTCATCACTACCAATACGGTTTTCTGGGCGAGTTGATAACTTAACAACAATATCGTCAAAGCCAAACGAACCATAAATATCATAGACCATGTCGATACATTTTTTTACTTCGTCTTGAACTTGTGATTCCATACAGAAAATATGGGCATCATCTTGCGTAAAACCACGTACACGCATTAAGCCGTGTAAAGAGCCTGACGGTTCATTACGATGACAACAACCAAATTCAGCAATGCGTAACGGTAAATCACGATAAGACTTTAAGCCTTGGTTAAATATTTGCACATGACCAGGGCAGTTCATTGGTTTAATCGCGTATTCACGCTTTTCAGATTCAGTGGTAAACATGCCATCAGCATATTTATCCCAGTGACCTGATTTTTCCCAAAGACTTCTGTCCATCATCATAGGCGCTTTAACTTCGTCATAGTCATAAGCATGTAACTTTTCACGGACGAATTTTTCTAATTCCGTGTAAATAGTCCAACCATCGTTATGCCAAAACACCATGCCTGGCGCTTCTTCTTGCCAATGGAATAAATCCAATGTTTTACCAATTTTACGGTGATCACGTTTTTCAGCTTCTGCTAAACGTACTATATAAGCTTTTAATTGCTTTTTATCAGCCCAGGCTGTGCCATAAATACGTTGTAACATTTTATTGTCTGAATCGCCGCGCCAGTATGCACCAGCAACTTTCATTAATTTAAAATGATGACAATGGCGCATGCTTGGTACATGAGGACCACGACACATATCAACATACTCTTGATGATGATATAAAGCCGGTGTATCTGACTTATCGATATTTTCATCAAGAATTTGTAATTTGTATGTTTCACCACGTTCAGTGAAAGCATCATAAGCATCTTGCCAAGTACCTGTTTTTTTTACTACCTCATAACCAGTACGGGCTAAGTCAGTCATGCGTTTTTCAAGTTTAGCTAAATCATCTTCGGTGATAGATTCATCAAGATCAATGTCATAATAAAAGCCATTGTCGATTGTTGGACCAATAGCCATTTTAACATTGGGGTATAACTGCTTTATTGCATGCCCTAATAAATGTGCACATGAGTGACGAATGATCTCAAGACCCTCGCTATCTTTACTAGTAATTAGCTGTAAAGAAGCGTCTTGGGTAATAAGTTCACAAGCATCAACAAGATTACCGTCGATACGACCAGCAATGGTTGCTTTAGCAAGACCAGGACCAATATCAAGGGCGACGTCCATTATAGAGACTGCTGTATCGAAAGTGCGTTGAGAACCGTCAGGGAGAGTAATTACAGGCATGTTTTTCCTTAGATCAGTGGCGGCGCATACTAAGCGTCGCTTGAAAATTGTTAACGTAAAATTTTAAGGGACTGATTGTAAAAGCCTTACCCTTTTTAAACAAGGGTTTTGACTAGCTTAAGCACTTTTTTTATCCACCAATACAAAATAAATGCAAGATAAATGCAAGATAAAACGTAAGCGTCTTTCTCAATAGTTTGTTTTAATTGTTATGCTAAAAGCGATGATAGCGTTAATGACGACATCATAGAATAAGATAGGTATTAGGTGATATTACATAGTAATTTATTGAAAAATCGGTAATAATGCTGACAATTGACTTAATAACTAGCTGAACGTAGTGAAAATATTTTCCTCTATTATCGTGCTGGTATTTTGCAGCAACCTACACTTCGCCATGGCCTCAGAAAGTCCGTGGACGTTATGGAAAAAAAACAGCACACAAAGTGTTAGTTATCGTCCCGCGATAACAGATGGTTATATAAACAAAGAGCTAATCGAAATTAGAGCTAAGACGATAGTCTATTCAAATATCTCTGGCTTTATAGCGTTTTTGCTAGATGTTAATAACACCCCAAATTGGTTAGTGAATGCCAGTGAAAGTAAGGTAATTAAGCAATACTCCGCTAAAGAAAATAGCTTTTATATAAAGCTTACTCAGCTATGGCCCTTTAGACCTCGAATATTAATGCTCAATTCTACTTATTGGCAAAATGATGATTTGAGTGTAGAAATAGCGCTAGTAGATGTAAAACCTACTTTGTTTGCA
This sequence comes from Colwellia ponticola, assembly GCF_005885605.1. Lineage (GTDB taxonomy): Bacteria > Pseudomonadota > Gammaproteobacteria > Enterobacterales > Alteromonadaceae > Colwellia > Colwellia ponticola. Next base: position 47,138 of record NZ_SZVP01000020.1, read on the forward strand.
GACTACATACTGTCACATATGAGTGATTCTAATGATTATCTGCAAGTAAAAACCCATAGTGCCCATTGGAAAATAACACCTACATGGTCAGAAGATGAAGGTACTATGATTACTATTGACTATATTTTTATTGCTGATGGTCGGGGAGACACACCAAAATGGTTTGCTGATCATTTAGCACTTAAATCTATTTGGAAAAGCATGCGAAATATTAAGCGTCAGTTACCAGAAAACAAATGGCAACAACAGCAAGTTAAAGGTATTACCGAGTTACCGACAATACCTTTACATAAGAGTGACTTTGAATAAAACACCTAAAAGATATTTATTCTAGACTAAGCAACTTATAAAGCCTCATGCTCGGCAGCTATCGATAATGCTATTGCTTCAGCAACTTTAATACCGTCAATACCCGCTGACAAAATACCACCAGCATAACCTGCGCCCTCACCTGCTGGGTATAAACCTTGGGTGTTTAAACTCTGCAATGTTACTTTATCACGGGTTATTTGAATAGGTGACGAGGTACGTGTTTCTACTGCCGTTAGCGTCGCCTGCGCCATAGCAAAACCCTTTATTTTTTTATCAAAGGCGGGTAATGCTTCTCTAATAGCGGCAACGGCATAATCAGGTAACGTTTCACTTAAATCGCAATAAGTCACACCGGGCTTGTATGACGGTATAACGCTACCATGCTCACCACTTTTACGCCCAGCAAGAAAATCGCCAACAAGCTGTACCGGCGCGTCATAATTTTCACCGCCAACTTTAAAGGCTTTCTCTTCTAACTTACGTTGAAATTCCATCCCGGCAAGCACGTAATCTTTATCTGAAGCAAATTCACTTGTTACAAAGTCTGCTGGCTCAATACCCACCACAATAGCACTATTAGCATTACGTTCATGACGAGAGTATTGGCTCATGCCATTAGTCACTAGGCGACCTTCTTCTGACGCTGCGGCAACAACAGTGCCACCTGGGCACATACAAAAACTATAAACACTGCGACCATTACTGCAATGGTGCACCAATTTATAATCTGCTGCCCCTAAAATTTCATTACCAGCATTTTCACCAAAACGGGCATCATCAATAACCGATTGCTCATGCTCTATACGAAAGCCAACAGAAAAAGGCTTAGCCTGCATGTAAATGCCTTCATCAAGTAACATACTAAAGGTGTCGCGAGCACTATGACCAATCGCTAAGGCAATATGATTAGTTTCAATATGTTCACCCGTCGCTAAGGTTAAACCGGTCACTTGTTGATTCTGATAACCTTCAATACCTTCTATGGTGGCTTTTTTACCCTCTACCTGGTCGTTAATATCAGCGAAGTGAATTTTATCTACGCGTTGGTTAAACCTTACTTCACCGCCCAACTCAAAAATTTTGGCGCGCATTTGTTCAACCATGGTCACTAGTTTAAAAGTACCAATATGTGGCTTACTTACATAAAGAATTTCTTCAGGTGCTCCTGCTGCTACAAATTCATGTAACACTTTACGGCTGTAATGCTTTCTATCTTTAACTTGACTATAAAGCTTGCCATCAGAAAAAGTACCTGCACCGCCTTCACCAAACTGTACATTAGACTCGGTATTTAATATTTTTTTACGCCAGAAACCAAAAGTATCTTTAGTTCGCTGTCTTACTTCTTGACCACGCTCAAGTACAATAGGGTTAAAGCCCATTTGCGCTAGCACTAACCCAGTAAACAAACCACAAGGTCCCATACCAATAACAACTGGGCGATTTTTAAGGTTTTTTGGCGCTTGGCTAACAAATTTATAAGCCATATCAGGTGTTGCTTTAACTTGATTATCATCCTTAAATTGCTCAAGTAACGCCTCATTAATTGTTGTTTCAATATCAAGCGTATAAATAAGTAAAATTTGATTTTTCTTACGGGCATCATAACCACGTTTAAACAAGGTGAAATTGATTAACTGAGCGTCATCAATCGCTAATTTAGTTAAAATAGCTTGCTTAAGTTCATGTTCTTGATGATCAAGCGCGAGTTTAATATTGGTTAAACGAATCATTCTGTGGGATACCGGCATAAAGGAAGTGTAATATTTTTCGCTATTTTACCTGTACGCCATCATTTTATAAACAAGAGATTGAATTTGCTCTCAACAAAGGTATGATCGACACCACCACTAAGATAAAACTGACAAGTTTAAATAAAACTATGGCATTTGTAGTAACCGATAACTGTATATTATGTAAATACACTGACTGTGTCGCAGTGTGCCCCGCCGATGCTTTTTATGAAGGGCCTAACTTTCTTGTTATTAACCCTGATGATTGTATCGATTGTGATTTATGTCCGGTTGAATGTCCGGCAGATGCGATTTACCAAGAAGATGAAGTGCCAACAGACCAGCAAGAATTTATTGAACTCAACGCTGAACTCGCTAAACATTGGCCACGAATTACTGAAGTTAAAGCGCCATTAGCGCAGGCAAAAAAATGGGATGGTGTCCCTGATAAAATTCAATACTTAGACACCCAAACTGATGAATCATAACGTCAACATAAAGCCGATATAGCTACTTTATAAATAGTACTGATTATTTTGGTAATTCAGTAAAAAGTAGTCATACTTACCGTACGTAACGAGTAATAATGTTAACGTGAATTTGAGTGTTATAGATATATTTCTAATATTTTTTGGAGGCTAATATGAACAACGCTCTTAGTGAAAAACGCATTACTTGCCCTCATTGTGGTCATCATTTACATGCTACCTTAGATACTTCTGCGGGTGATCAAGATTATTACGACGAATGCCCTGCTTGCTGTATGGAGATTCACTACCATTTACATATTGATGAATACAGAAAAAAAATTCAATTAACGGTTGATGGTGATGACTGATATACCTTTAAGTTAACGTTTAGTGTCTGCGTTAACACACTAAACGTTCCCTAAAATTGGCTTTATTTAACACGCTTACTTTACTTTTAAAAGTATCATTTTTCTTGTTTGCTCAAGCTATCTCCTCTATCATGCCGACAACTTAAAGGCGTTGAATAACTCGTTCGTACGCCTTTGTTTTTCTCTCAATGTTAAAAGTTGTCAACATGAATCTAGCTGATTTTTTTACCCACAGTAAAAGCTTACTAAAACTAACTTATCCGATATTAATCGCTCAATTAATTCAAAACATGATGGGCTTTGTTGATATTGTTATGGCTGGCCGCGTCAGTGCAACTGACTTAGCCGCCGTTGCAGTTGCAAATAGTATTTGGTTACCGCTGATACTTACCATTTCTGGTTTAATCATGGCATTAGCCGCCATTACCTCACAACTTTCAGGCGCACAAAAATACAACCAAGTAATAGAAAAAACGTATCAGACCGCTTGGATAGCCTTAGCAATGGGCTTAGCACTTATTGCCATTTACTACCTCCTTACTCCCTTATTATTACCATTAGTAACGTTAGAAGCTAACCTTGGCGCATTAATGTTCGACTATTTAGCGTATATTGTTTGGGGCGCGCCATGCTATTGCTTGTATTTAGTACTGCGTAATTACTCTGAAGGATTGTCATATACTAAGCCAACCATGATTATTAGTATCGTGGGTTTATTGGTAAATATCCCAGCAAACTATATTTTTATTTACGGTAAATTGGGCATGCCAGCCTTAGGTGGTGCAGGCTGTGGCTTAGCAACCGCATTAGTGTATTGCTCTATGTTTATCAGTATGCTTATCTATTGTTTTTATTCAAAAGTATTAAAACAAGCTGATTTATTTAGCGCCTTTTATTGGCCTGTTTGGCGAGAAATTAAAGACATACTCTCTTTAGGTGTACCTATTGCGTTATCACTGCTTTTTGAAGTGAGTTTATTTGCTATTGTCGCTATTATTTTAGTGCCCTTTGGCGCTCAAGTCATAGCAAGTCACCAGGTTGCCTTAAACTTTACCGGTTTAATTTTTATGGTACCGTTAAGTATCGCCATGGCAACAACCATTAAAGTAGGCTACGCCGTTGGTAATAATAATTTTAAACAAGCTAAAGACTATACCCGATACTCGGTAATACTGGGTTTAGTACTGGCTTGTTTTACCGCACTGATCACCGTCGTTTTTAGAACGCAAATAGCAGGTATTTATAGTACCGAAATCCCGGTAATAGAGTTAGCCGCCAGTTTAATGTTACTCGCTAGTGTTTATCAATTTTCAGATACTATTCAGGTTATATCAGCTGGTGTGTTACGCGGTTACCAAGACACTAAATCGATTTTATATATTACCTTAGTGTCTTATTGGGGCGTTGGTTTATCCGTTGGTTTGATTTTAGGGATCACCGATTGGTTTGTGCCTAAAATGGGCCCTTATGGTTTTTGGATTGGTTTTATTGTTGGTTTAACCGTAGCAGCGATATTGCTTGCTTGGCGCTTAAAAGTCATTCAACAACGCATTAAAAATGGCGAGTTTTCACTGAATGATGAACATCAACGCATACCACTTAACTAATTTTTATACCTTAACAGCAATATTTTTGTTTTAATGGGGATGATATTTCAGCAGCTTGCGCATTTAATCAACAAGTAGTATTTATATTTCAATTAATTAAGTAAAACTACTTGCCAGATGATTAACCAAAAGATAATATAGCCCTCGTTGAATATCAACAGCTGCTCGCTTAGCTCAGTTGGTTAGAGTACTTGCATGACATGCAAGGTGTCGCAGGTTCGAGTCCCGCAGCGAGCACCAAATACAGGTTCATTAAGAACCATTAAAGACCCGTAAAGCCTTATAAAACAAGCTTTACGGGTTTTTTTATGTCCATTACCTTCCATTCCTGTCCCGTGACATCTGCACTTTTTAGTAGTACATTTAGTAGTACAGCATTTATCTAACAAAAGTTGTACTACTAAAATGGCTAAAAAAGTAAATCCCCTTACCAATACACAAGTTAAACAGGCAAAGCCTAAAGATAAGATTTATAAGCTATCTGACGGTGACGGCTTACAACTACGTATTATGCCAAACGGCTCTAAACAATGGCTGTTAGATTACTTCAAACCTTTCACAAAAAAACGTACTTCATTAAGTCTTGGAGCTTATCCAGAAGTATCAATACAAGAGGCCAGAAAGAAGCGAGTAGCATCAAGAGAGCTTTTAGCAAAAGATATTGACCCTAAAGAATACAAAAATGACCAGCACAGAGAGCAATTGCTATTTGTAGTGGTCAAGTAAAACTGGCCACGGATTTGTATTCAAGCCAGTATCTTTTCTCTGACTCATTCGGTGTTAACCCTCCGTTATAACTGTGAGGTCTAACTTTGCTGTAATATCCAATGATGTAGTCAACAACTGAGCTTTCAGCTTCAATAAATGAGCGGTAACCCGTTGCTGGTACCCATTCTGTTTTTAAACTTCTAAAGAATCGCTCCATCGGGCTATTGTCCCAACAATTACCACGACGACTCATACTTTGTTCAATCTGATAACGCCACAACAATTGACGGTAGTTTCGACTCGTATAGGTACTACCTTGATCTGAGTGAAACATGACGCCTTTTGGTCGTCCCCTTGATTCAAATGCCATTGTTAATGCTTTCACTGTTAACTTTGTATCAGGGGAATTAGACATTGCCCAACCAACAGGTTTACGTGCAAATAAATCCATAACAAGCGCAAGATACGCCCAACGATTGCCTGTCCAAATAAACGTGATATCACCACACCAAACTTGATCAGGCTCTGTTACTACAAATTGACGCTCAAGCGTGTTTGGTATTGCAATATGCTCTTGCGTTGCTTTCTTATATTGATGGCTAGGAAGCTGACAGCTCACTAGGCCTTGTTCTTTCATCAAACGAGTCGCTACATAGCGGCTTAATGGTAAACCTCTAGTTGTCGCAATACCTGCGATAGTTCTAGCACCAGCGGAGCTATTACTTTCTACGTAAATGCTTTTCACCATCGCAAGTGCTTCAACCTCTTCAGGTTTAATCCTTCTTGTATGATTTGCCCAATACTTATAGCTGCTGCGATGAATATTGAATACTTCACAGCAACGTTTAACGGCATGACTCCCTTTAAGGGCTTTAATTATCGAGAACTGTTCAGCGAGTCCGACATTAAGAGAGCCGTAGCCTTTTTTAGAATTTCCTTTTCTTCTTCAATACGAGCAATACGTTTTTTTAGCTCTAGAATTTCAAGTTGATCTGGCGTTAATGGTGTTGCTTTACTTGTGATGCCATTACGCTCACCTTTTAACTGGCGAACCCATTTATCTAAGGATGATTTACCCACATTCATTGCTTGTGAAGCTTCAATAACTGAGTAACCTTTATCAACGACTAATTGAGCACATTCAAGTCTGAATTCTGGTGTGAAATTGGGTCTTGTTCTTTTTGTCATGGTGTCACCTAAGGTTTGATGAGGTGCATAATAACACCTCTAGTTAGGTGGCCAAATTAACTATGCCACTTATGTGGACTCCCCCAGTGTCAACAACAAAATTACTTAATCAAAGAAATAAATGCGTACTTATGTACGAGCTC
>NZ_SZVP01000194.1 GCF_005885605.1 Colwellia ponticola
AGCTCAGGGCCGGCGCCATGCCTTGCAGGGCGAGATTGCGCACGTGTTCCGCCAGTTCGGGGCTGTCCACCAGCACGCCGACCTCGGTGTTCCACAGCACGGAGCGCGGGTCGAAATTGAAAGAGCCGACAAACGATTTTTGCCGATCAAAGATCATCGCCTTGCTGTGCAGGCTCGAGTCCGAGCCGCGGAACGTGCCTCGACGAAACAGGTGCGGGCCGCTGCCGCCGCCGTCACCCGGTTGGCGGCGTAGCTCGTAGAGTTTTACCCCGTGCTCCAGCAGCGCCTTGCGGTACGGTGCATAGCCGCCATGTACGGCAGGCACGTCGGTGGCTTCAAGGGAGTTGGTCAACAAGCTCACCGATACGCCCGCGTCGGCGCGCCCCGTCAGGTACACCAGCCCGGGCTGTCCCGGCACGAA
>NZ_SZVP01000195.1 GCF_005885605.1 Colwellia ponticola
TTCAAATGACTCACCAATTGCCCAAGCATTAGTTGGCAAACACGTCGGTGACAAAGTCGTGGTTCAAACACCAGGCGGCGACATGCACGTAACCATTACGGAAGTTAAATAGAGTGCGTCATTAAGCGGGTGCAACCTGAGGATTAGCCTAATAGGGCGGATAAGCGACGATAGTCGATTATTTGACCTATGTAGCTAACCGGAAAAGACAGTTTGAGAAGCACGTTTCAAAAATAACCTGCTAACTAAAAGGGTCGGGACAAAGTTAATTTGTCCCGGCTCTTTTTTTAGTTGAACTTTTATAGTCTGAACGTGCTCTGTAACCCATATCCTTTCGGTTAACCCTGAGCACCAAACAATCGCCGTGCGATTATTCGTCACTCTGTGTTAATCCTCAGGATATAACCGGGGTTACGACGC
>NZ_SZVP01000196.1 GCF_005885605.1 Colwellia ponticola
CAACTGAACTCTGGTTTTTCCGCCGTAAATCCCGTGATTATTGTCTGGGTAAATTTGGGAATCAAATTGTTTATTGGCCTGAATCAAAGCTTCCATCATTTGCATGGAGTTTTGAACATGCACATTATCATCACCCGAACCATGAATCAAAAGGAATTTCCCTTTCAATTTATCAACATGATTTATTGGTGAATTATCATCGTATCCACTTGCATTCTCTTGCGGTGTCGTCATGTAACGCTCCGTATACACACTATCATAAAAGCGCCAGTTCGTTACCGGAGCCACAGCAATTGCCATTTTGAAAACATCGTTTCCTTTCATGATACAATTAGACGCCATAAAACCACCATACGACCAGCCAAATATACCAATTCTAGCTTTATCAACAAATGCGTAATTTCCTAATACTTTAGCA
>NZ_SZVP01000197.1 GCF_005885605.1 Colwellia ponticola
AATAATTGTGTTATGAATAGTGATTGAGGAAACTTAATCTAATCCCGTGTTGATACACGGGATTTTTTGCTATAGTTCTGTTATTAAGTATGTAATAATAAAATATGTACGTTATTTTATTATTAGATTATTGACATTTATATAATAAACGATTAAATGATTCGTATCAAGAGAATGGTTAGGAAAAAAAGAGAAATAATAACAGGTTTATGCACCATTAACTGTTTTGCAGTGGGATATTTGTATCCGTTTTTTTCTTGTATGTAGTAAAGTAGATACAGGAGGAGAAAATATGCAGACTTTTTTAACAAAAGTTTCTCAAAAGAAAATCAAAATGATTCATTTACTGCTTGAAACGGATCGATGGTGTTCAATAGAAGAGCTACAAAACGAATTGAAGGTATCAAGTAAGTCTATC
>NZ_SZVP01000198.1 GCF_005885605.1 Colwellia ponticola
TTATGTTTCTGCGAATGCACAAGCTTTTTTGATTCAGCAAATGTTAGAGGAACATCTTTTGACAGAAGAAGAAGAGCTTTATTATCGCAGAGGAAGAAATGCCAAAAGCCATACGAGTGCAAAAAATGCTGACGTTACGACTTACCGGGTCGCAACAGGGTTCGAAGCACTGATGGGCTATCTGCATTTGACAAAACAAACCGAGCGGATGGAAGAATTGATCCGCTGGTGTATTCAGAAAGTTGGTGAAAAAAATGGGTAAAGAAAGAACAAACAAACATCAATCGAAACGTGGATTTGAAGATAAAAAACAAAATAGATATCCAAATAAAAAGCAAACTGGACGAAATCAGTCAGTTTCTGATCAAAATGAAGAAGCATTAGAAGATAATTTCGTCTTTGGACACCATGCCGCAGT
>NZ_SZVP01000199.1 GCF_005885605.1 Colwellia ponticola
TAATAAAAGTATCAATTAAGTAGGAGGGGATAGGATGAACTGGTACAAAGTGACGGTAGAAGATACATTGAAAAACTATCAAACATCAACAGAAGGCTTGTCGCAAGAAGAACGGCAGAAACGCCTGACTGATCAAGGATATAATGAGATAGAAGCAAGACAGCAGACAAAACGATGGAAAAAAATAGCAAAACACTTTACTGATCTGCTGATGATCGTGTTGATCATTGCCTCTTTTTTGAAATTTGCTTCGAGCGAATACATCGAAGGAAGTATTATTTTATTCGTAGTGATCGTCAACGGACTCGTTAGTTATTGGCAAGAAAGAAAAGCAGAAGAATCGTTGAATGGTTTGAAGCAGCTGATGGGACAAGAAGCGATAGTACTATCGAACGGGATGCAAGAAAAAATCCCTGC
>NZ_SZVP01000200.1 GCF_005885605.1 Colwellia ponticola
AAGGGTATAGGGCAGGTTTTCAAGCACCCCCGCCGCTTCCATCGCGGCCTGGGCGTTGTAGCTTTGGTCGCCCACCACCAGTGTTTGCGCATTCGCGGTCAGGCACAGCAATACGGCCGCCAACCCGGCCGCCAGTCTCGTCAGGTAACGCACGTTCGTCTCCAGATGCCTTGTCAGGCCGTTCAAGTCGATCCGCGCGTACGGTCTCGATAGTGTTCACAGGAATAATCTGCCCACACCATAAGGACCGGATCGGCCGCTGTAAACTTCTTATAATGCATAACGTAATTCTATAATAATGCGAAATAAGCATTTTAAGGCCAGCATGCACCATCTGTTTCCAGCATACCCCATGCTCAAACGTCATAATCCCCGACCCGCCTGCATGGTAATCTCGCGCGACCACGAATAGACAT
>NZ_SZVP01000201.1 GCF_005885605.1 Colwellia ponticola
CAATCCTCGACCTCGAAGTGTTCGCACGCACCGCCGACACCGGCAGCCTGTCTGCCGCCGCACGCGGGCTCGGCCTGACCCCCGCAGCGGCCAGCATTGCCCTCAAGCGCCTGGAAACCCGCTTGGGTACCCGCCTGCTGGCACGCTCCACCCGCAGCATGCGCCTGACCGAAGAAGGCCGGCGCTACCTCGACAGCGTGCGCGAGGCCCTGGCCGCCTTGGCCGAAGGCGAGCAAGCGCTCAAGCAGCAGAGCCAGGGCCTGACCGGCTTGTTGCAGTTGGCCGCGCCCTCGGATTTCGGCCGTAATGTGGTGCTGGGCTGGCTGGATGAGTTCAAGCTGGAACACCCGCACATCCGCCTGCAACTACTGCTCAACGACAGCAATGCCGACCTGTTCCGCGACACCGTCGACATC
>NZ_SZVP01000202.1 GCF_005885605.1 Colwellia ponticola
GGCCGGGCGCCTGACGTTCCTGGCGTTGTACGCGGTGACGGTGTTGGCCGCATTGGCATGGGCGTTTTCCAATGTGCGGCAGATCGACCCGCAGAACCGTGCGGTGGTGCTGCACTTCGGCGCCCTCGACCGCATCCAGAATGCCGGGCTGCTGCTGGCCTGGCCGCAGCCGTTCGAGCAGGTGGTGTTATTGCCGGCGGCCGACCGGGTGATCGAGCGTCGGGTGGAGAACCTGTTACGTTCCGATGCGGCGGTGCAGGCTGATCGTGTGGCCAGTTTCGCCACGCCCTTGAGCGATGCCCTGGCCGGCTCCGGCTACCTGCTGACCGGCGATGCCGGAGTGGTGCAGCTGGATGTGCGGGTGTTCTACAAGGTCACCGAACCCTACGCCTTTGTGTTGCAGGGCGCGCATGTG
>NZ_SZVP01000203.1 GCF_005885605.1 Colwellia ponticola
GCTGACGCGATGGCCGCCAAGGCGGTAGCCGAACAGCGCCGAGAGGTTGCGGTTATCCACGTTGCCCGCCTTGGCACTGCCATCCTCGCGGCTGAAAAAACTGCGCAGGTCGCTGGTGAGCACGCCATCGCCCAGCGGCAGGTTGTGCAACAGCGCCAGGGTGTCCTGCTGGTAGAGGTCGGCGACCTGGGAGTGATAGACGCGCAGGCTGAGGTCTTTGTTGACCTGATAGTCCCCGCCCACATACGCCAGGTGCGACGTGGTGGCGGTGGCGTTGAAACGCCGGTTGGGCGAGGCGATGGTCATGGCCTGGTAGTAGGTGGAGTCGCGCTTGTTGATGCGGTCGATGTAGCCGGTGTTGAAGGTCAGGCCCTCGATGTCCTTGGAGCTCAAGGTGGTGCCGCGAAAGGTTTG
>NZ_SZVP01000021.1 GCF_005885605.1 Colwellia ponticola
GAGCTCGTACATAAGTACGCATTTATTTCTTTGATTAAGTAATTTTGTTGTTGACACTGGGGGAGTCCACATAAGTGGCATAGTTAATTTGGCCACCTACTTAGAGATGTTATTATCCATCTCATCAAACGTTAGGTGATACAAATGACAAAGAAAAAACGTCCAAATTACAGCCCAGAATTTCGATTAGAAACAGCTCAATTAGTTGTTGATAACGGGTACACTCACGAAGACGCAGCAAAAGCAATGGGGGTTGGTTATTCAACCATTAGTAAGTGGGTTAAACAGTTAAAAGAAGAGCGAAAAGGTAAGCAACCTAAAGCTACTCCGATGACCCCTGAACAATTAAAAATTCGTGAACTTGAAAAAAAGATTGAACGTATTGAATTAGAAAAGGATATTTTAAAAAAGGCTACCACTCTGTTGATGTCAGACTCCTGGAACAATTCTCATTAATTGAGAAACTCAATCAGAGCAATAAAAACAAGTACCCTATTAGTAAGTTATGCGATGTATTTGAAGTACATCGCAGCAGTTATAAATATTGGGTAAGCAGGGATAATAATTTAAGCTCCTCAGAAGTTAAATTAAGAGCTGATGTTAAACGCTTACATGCGCTTAGTAGTGGCTCTGCGGGTGCTAGAAGCATTGCTGACATGGTAACTAATGAAGGCTATCCATTAAGTCGTTTTCGAGCAGGAAGTTTAATGAATGAGCTGGATTTAGTGAGTTGCCAGATACCTAAGCATAAATATAAAAAGGCGAATAAAGATCATGTAGCAATCCCAAATATACTAAAGCGTCAATTCGCTGTTGTTGAGCCTAATACTTATTGGTGCGGTGATGTGACGTACATTTGGACGGGAAATCGTTGGTCTTATCTTGCTGTTGTCCTTGATTTATTTTCTAGAAAAATTATTGGCTGGGCGTTCTCAAATTCACCTGATAGTGAGTTAACAATGCAAGCATTAATGATGGCATATGAGAGCAGAGGAAAACCCAAAGGTGTCATATTCCATTCAGACCAAGGAACGCATTATACCAGCAGAAAGTTTAGGCAAAGACTGTGGCGTTATCAAATCACACAGAGTATGAGCCGCCGTGGTAATTGCTGGGATAATGCACCAATGGAGCGATTTTTTAGAAGTTTGAAAACGGAATGGGTGCCAACAATAGGATATAAGAATTTTAATGAAGCTAAGCAAGCGATCATTCATTACATCATGGATTATTACAACCAGGTGAGACCACACACGTACAACGCAGGGTTAAGCCCAAATGAATCAGAAATAAGGTGCGAGTTAAGCTACAAAACGGTGGCCAATATTACTTGACCACTTCATTAAATAAAAGTTTAGCCCTAGGTAATGAGCATTTTAAAGACGAAGTGGAGTGTTTAAGTGGGCGTAGAGTTAAGGAAGGAAAACGGGGGAAACCTTTAGGTGAGCTAAAAACGTAAAGTGTACCTGACCCCATTTACTTACTTACACCAAGGAAGGAAAACGGGGGGAACCTTTAGGTGAGCTAAAAACGTAAAGTGTATCTGACCCCATTTACTTCTTATGACCCCATTTACTTAAGTGTATCTGACCCTATTTACAAGGAAGGAAAACGGGGGAAACCTTTAGGTGAGCTAAAAACGTAAAGTGTATCTGACCCCATTTACTTATGACCCCATTTACATGCATTAATTATTTTTTTGTAAACATCGACCTCTAGGCTCATTACTTTCGTGCAGTACGGTTTCAGAATGAAGAAATTTTGCGGCTGCTGCTGAGTCTTTCACTTTAGAAGCGCTGCGTGTTAGCATTTCAGCTTCAAATTCAGTTAATACGCTTTTCCTTATACCGGCCTTACGCCACTGTGATCTCGGTCTACATTCAATTGAAATTTTTCGTGCTAGTGATAAGGCATCTAATAGCGCTTGATTGGCGCCTTGGCCTTTAAAGGGGCTCATCGGGTGAGCGGCATCACCTATTAAGGTTGCTTGTGGTAGTGTTTGTAATAGCTCGGCGCTAAGTAATGCTCTATCGTACACTGGATAACCTGAAACGTGCACTGCTAGCGTTGCGGCTAAAATTTCTGGTATTGGCTCGTGCCACTGACATCGTCGATATGCTTCTTCTTTTAGAGCTTGTGGCCCTTGAGCACTTAATGTTTTAGCCGCGTCTTCTGACATAGGGAAGCTAAGCTGCCACATGATAGAGTCGCAGTCATAAGGCATCATGTAGATACGCTCATGACCATTAGCTGTTTGAAAGACAGTGGCAGAATCTAACAAAGAATTTTCAAGACCGTTGAGCGCTGACAACGGACAAATCCCTAAGATAACAATACAGCCTAAATAATGTAGCGGGCTAACTTCTTCGCCCAGTAATAATTGCCTTACTGAACTGCGAATACCATCAGCGCCGATGACAAGATCTGCCTTGGCGATTTTTATGTCACCGTTAACGTTAAAGCTGAGTGTTGTCGCTGAGTTAGCTTTGCTATTTTTACCAGCTATATAATCATTCTCTAGCCCAATTAACTGGTGTCCCCACTGCACCTCATCATCTCCACCAAGCTGTTCAAGTAATGCTAAACGTAGTGATTGTCGCGCGATATGAACATTAGTGCGCTTAGTGTCTTTTCTGTCTTCAGGTTGCAGCCACTTTCTAATGCCCCATTCACCAATTATTTTTCCTTGTGTGTTATGAACAACATGTCTGGTTGAAATGAGCCCGTTGTCTAACGAGAATATACCTAAGCCCTCAATCGCTTTGCTCGCTTGTTGTAACGTCAGTCCATAGCCCTGCGAGCGCGCTTCAAAACCACTATCGCGTTCATAAAGCGTAAACGGTATACCACGGTGCTTACAAGCTACCGCTAAAGCAACGCCGCCTATACCGCCACCAATAATAGCTATATGTGGGTAACTAGCTGTCTTGGTACTAGCGTGTTCAGTGTCATCAGCTAAGTTAACAGACTCTACTAAATCTGCAGAGTGAGCGAAGTCAGTGCAGGGTACTAAACCACAGCCGCCACAGTTTGTGCAATCGTAGCGGTGACCTTTAGGTCTTCTAGGAGGCTCACCTTGACCGTGCATTTTTTCATAGTGCGCTAATGCTTTTTGATAACTCAAGCGAACTTTTTTTCGCAGTCGCATGACTTTTTTACCTTGCCCCTGACACTCTTGACAAGTTGTCCAGTTAAGCGCTTTATTCTTCAAGTGTTAACTACCTTTTTATTTGAGATATTACCAGCGTGAGTAATAAATTAGTCAAATTGGTCTCATTTACCGCTATAAAAGCATTTTAGCTGAACAGCGGATGCTAGCCTAATAGTAATGCTAAAACAGATTAATAAATTCGTCCGTTTGTTATCAATAAATCAATTTGTGTGATTGCTATAATCTAGCGCTATTCTCCCCTGTAAACACTTGCTATAATGCCGCATATCTTTGTGCGCAAGGCACTTTACAGCAAGTTTTATATTAATCGGATCAATAAGTTAATCCGTTTTTATTAAGTTATTTCAGAGGTTTACTCTCATGTCGGATACCGAAAACCGCCCAACAAACTTTATTCGTAATATCATTGATGCCGATTTGGCTAGTGGTAAGCACACTAATGTGCAAACACGTTTTCCGCCAGAGCCAAATGGTTTTTTACATATTGGTCATGCTAAAGCCATTTGCTTAAATTTTGGTATTGCTCAAGACTATAACGGACAATGTAATTTACGTTTTGATGATACTAACCCTGAAAAAGAAGATATTGATTACGTTAAGGCTATTCAAAAAGACGTGCAGTGGTTAGGTTTTCAGTGGTCAGGTGAAATTAATTACTCTTCAAATTACTTTGAGCAATTACATGGCTTTGCTGTTGAATTGATTGAAAAAGGTTTGGCCTATGTTTGTTTCTTAAATAGTGAAGAAACACGTGAGTATCGTGGCACGTTAAATAAACCAGGTAAAAATAGCCCTTATCGTGATACTTCTGTCGCTGAAAACTTAGCGCTATTTGCTAAAATGAAAAATGGTGAGTTTGAAGAAGGTATTTGTGCTCTGCGCGCTAAAATAGACATGAGTTCAAGCTTTATGTGTATGCGCGACCCGATTATTTATCGCGTGCGTTTTGCCCATCATCACCAAACAGGTGATAAATGGTGCATTTACCCTATGTATGATTTTACTCATTGTATTTCAGATGCATTAGAGCACATTACTCATTCTATTTGTACGTTAGAGTTTCAAGATAACCGACGCTTATATGACTGGGTTATTGAAAATGTATCAGTACCTAGTACACCGCATCAATATGAGTTTTCTCGTTTAAATCTTGAATATACCTTGATGAGTAAGCGTAAGTTAAACAGCTTAGTAGAAGAAAAATTAGTCGATAGTTGGGATGATCCGCGTATGCCAACCATTGCTGCTTTTCGTCGTCGCGGTTATACACCAGCGTCACTGCGAGAGTTTACTAAGCGAATAGGCGTTACTAAAATGGAAAACACGATTGAAATGAGTGTTTTAGAAGCTTGTATTCGTGAAGATTTAAATGATAATGCCCCGCGTGCTATGGCTGTTTTAGATCCGATTAAATTAGTGATTGAAAACTACCCTGAAGATAAGAATGAAGATCTTGTTGTTAATAATCATCCAAGTGATGAAGCACAAGGTACGCGTATAGTACCGTTTTCTAAAACGCTTTACATTGAAGCTGAAGATTTTAAAGAAGAAGCGAATAAGAAATATAAACGCTTAGTGATTGATAAAGCAGTGCGTTTACGTGGTGCTTACGTAGTTACTGCTACACGTTGTGATAAAGACGACGCCGGTAATGTTACCACGGTTTATTGTACCTATAACGAAGATACCTTAGGTAAAAACCCAACAGACGGAACTAAGCCTAAAGGTGTTATTCATTGGGTTGATGCAGCTAAATCACTTGATGCGACAGTGCGTTTATATGATCGTTTATTTACAGTACCTAACCCAGCAGCAGCGGCAGATTTTAATTCAGTAATTAACCCTGAATCTTTAGTGACCATTACTGGTGCTAAAGTTGAGCCGTCATTAGCACAAGCACAACCTGAAGCGGCCTATCAGTTTGAACGTCAAGGTTACTTCTGTTTAGATAATAATATTACAGAGCCTAGCGCATTAGTCTTTAATCGCACGGTTGGTTTACGAGATACCTGGGCTAAAATTAGTCAGTAAAAATTATGACCGACTACTTAGTCGCTAAGATAATATAAAATAAAAAAGCCTGTGGTAAGTTTAACTTATCACAGGCTTTTTCTTTACAAGCGGGTTAACTACCGCTTAGCATACAACTGTTAAAGTCGTAACGCTTTATCACCACGCGCCATACCAACGCAACCAGAGCGTGCTGATTCAATAATGTCAGTTTCATGTTCTATTGCAACGATAAAGGCATTGAGTTTTTCAGCGTCACCGGTTAATTGTACGGTATAAACTTGTTTACCAATATCAACAATGCTTCCACGAAATATATCGGTTATTCGCTTAATATCATTACGAGCTTTATCACTTACCGCAGCAACTTTCACTAACAACAATTCACGCTCAATATGCTGTCTATCTGTAATGTCGGTAATTTTAATGACATCTATCAGTTTATTTACTTGCTTAACAATTTGCTCTAATACCTTGTCATCACCCTCAGTGGCAATGGTCATACGTGACAAACTATTATCGTTTGTTGGCGCTACCGTTAAACTTTCAATATTAAAAGCACGTTGAGAAAATAATCCGACGATACGTGATAATGAACCGGGTTCGTTCTCCATTAAAATAGCTAAAATTCTACGCATTATGCTTTAACTCCTTTCTTTAACCACATTTCATCAATGGCACCCGTACGTATTTGCATTGGGTAAACGTGCTCTTTTTCGTCAACCATCACATCAACAAAAACCAAACGTTCTTTAATAGCAAAGGCTTGCGTTAATTTTTCATCTAACTCAGCTAAGTTATCAATTTGAATACCAATATGCCCATAAGCTTCAGCGATTTTAACAAAATCAGGTAAGGACTCCATATAAGATGAAGAATGACGACCACCGTAAACCATGTCTTGCCACTGGCGTACCATACCCAGTGAACGATTATTTAACGTCACAATAACAACAGGTAAGTTATATTGAGAGCAAGTTGATAGCTCTTGAATATTCATTTGAATAGAGCCGTCACCGGTAATACACACTACGTGTTTATCAGGAAAGGCTAATTTCACACCCATTGCTGCAGGTAAACCAAAGCCCATAGTGCCGGCGCCACCTGAATTTATCCATTGACGTGGTTTAGCAAAAGGGTAGTGCTGTGCAGCAAACATTTGATGTTGACCAACATCCGAGCAAATATAAGCATCCCCTTGTGTTATTTTGTATAACGCTTGTACAACCCGCTGTGGTTTTATTTTACCGGTATCGGTTTGCTCATAGCTCATGCTTTTTACATCGCGCCATTCGTTGATTTGCTGCCACCATTGACTAAGTGCTGCTTCATCAGGCGTGAAGTTAATACGTGTTAACTCATCTAGTAACTGTTGCATCACCACGTCAACTAAACCAACTACGGGGATATGTGCATTAATCGTTTTTGAGATAGACGTTGGGTCGATATCTACATGAATAATGGTCGCGTTAGGGCAAAATTTTTCAACATTATTAGTCACCCTGTCATCAAAGCGAACGCCTAATGCTAGAATTACATCGGCATTAGCCATACTCTTATTTGCTTCTAAACTGCCGTGCATGCCTAACATGCCAACAAATTGTTTATGGGTGCCTGATATACCACCTAAGCCCATTAACGTATTAGTAACAGGCGCCTTTAACGTTTCAACTAACGTGGTTAGTAATTCTGATGAGTCAGATAAAATAATACCGCCACCAGAGTACACCACTAACTTTTTAGCACTAGCAATTGTTTTTGCGGCTTTTTTGATTTGCTTAGGGTGACCAGTAATCGTGGGATTGTAAGAGCGTATTTTAATATCAGTGTCGATACTAAAGGGGGCTTTATTATCAGGAATTAAAATATCTTTAGGTAGTTCAATGACTACAGGACCGGGTCTACCAGTACTTGCTAAATAAAAAGCCTTAGCAATGGCGACAGGAATATCGGCTAAGCTTCTACAACTAAAGCTGTGTTTAATAATAGGACGAGTACAGCCGACAATATCTGTTTCTTGAAAGGCATCGTTACCAATAAGTGATGAGGCAACTTGCCCGGCAAGTACCACCATAGGAATTGAGTCCATATAGGCGGTTGCTATACCTGTTACACAGTTAGTTGCACCCGGACCAGACGTTGCTAAGACAACTCCTACTTCACCGGTTGCTCTCGCGTAACCATCGGCCATATGCGTAGCGGCTTGTTCATGACGTACTAGAATATGCTCAATTTCATCTTGTTGAAATATAGCATCGTATATATCTAATACCGAACCACCGGGATAACCGAAAATGTATTTAACCTTAAGCGCCGATAATGATTTTACTACCATTTCTGCGCCGGTAAAAAGTTCTTTTGTCATACTATCACCTTGATGTTTGTGAACAGTTACATTGAAAATAAAGCGTGTTAAATTGTTAAATAGGTTAAGTTATTTGTTAGTGCAAGAAATAAAAAACCCTCGACCTTAAAAAGGAGCGAGGGTTTCTTGATAATATTACTTAATTGTTTTTGCTAAGTACAAGCTATCCCCCGCTAGTGATTAAATACCACGACGACTACTGAGACGATATTGAGGACAACAGCTTTAACTTTTATAATGCTTACCATATTAAGTGCCATATTAATTACTTATTTATTATTCCTTTATTATTGAATAAAGGATGCAAAAACTTATCTATATTACTTTAACTCTATTAATGGACACTATCTTTAAAGATTTTACCGCGTGTGTCAACCAACAAATACAAAAGAGTCATAAAAGTCGCTTTATTTTTTTATTTTTACGATTGACGTATAGACGTATATATTAATAGATAACTTTAGAGATAAGTGGCGGATGAATAGACCCAGCTAGTTTTTGCAGATAACAGTTTTACTCATTGTTTAGCTGTCATAGCAAAATATTATCATTTATATTAACTTGTAGTGTTATCTCTAAATGCGCTAGGCTTATTGTTAATAAATTTTACAGTATTTGCCTTATAACAAAAATGGAACCAATATGAAGCCAATTAAAATATTAATACTCAGTACCTTACTTACTTTTATCGCCGGTTGTGCAACAAACTCAGCTAAGGTCGATTTTGACAAAAACACTAATATTGAAACGGTTAACTATAAAACGTTTGCTTGGTTGACCGAGGCAAAAATAATGGCATCGCCTGTTGATATTAATCCAGTAATGAAAGAAAGAGTTGATAATAGTATTGAGCAAGCTTTTATTGCTAAAGGTTATCAGCTAGTGAGCGACGCTGAAAATGCCGACTTTACTATTTCTTATACAGTAGGAAGTCGCGATAAAATTAAAGTAAATAGTTATCCAGCTACGTATAACTCAGGTTTTGGTTGGGGACGTGGCTATTATGGTGGTAGAGGTTACTACGGGAGTATGACAATGGGTACTGAAACCAGTGTGAGACAATATACCGAAGGTAAGCTTGCTATCGATGTTTACGATGTGAAAACTCATCAACCGGTATGGCATGGTTGGGCGACTAAACGTATAACGTCTGAGAACAGTGAAAATCCTTTAGCGACAATAAACAAAATAGTGGTAGAAGTGGTTAGTAAGTTTAATTAGTGACGTTAATAAGATACTTTATACTGTTTTGTTTACTTATAAAAAACGGCTTAGCCGTTTTTTTTTGCTTAATTTTTTCTTCACTTTCGGCTTTATTTGCTGAGATTAATTTTTGGATAGCTTATCTACGGTCGCTAAGCAAGCGGCCATAAAGGTATCAATAAAATATTCAACCTCAGGCATAGTTTCTTTTAATGCTGTAATTTTTATCGCTAAGCGCTGCTCAACATGATCAAACTCTGGATTTTTATGGTTAATCTCATCAAGGGCTTTAATGTAAGCGACAATGATATCAGCTGCTTTGACAATCGCTTTATATTCAGCAGAAACATTATCTTGCACGATAATATCACTAAATAGTTCTTGCAGTTCTTCTGGCAGAGACGCTAAGCATTCCTTTTCTGCGAGCAATTCAATCTTCTTAAATTCTCTGGCAATTTCTTTATTGGCATACTTGGTTGGATTAACAATATCACCATAGCGCGTTTCACTGGCTTCGTGGTACATAGCAATAGTTGATATTCTATCGGCATTGATTTGACCATTAAATTTTTTATTTTTAATCACGGCTAATAAATGCGCGACAATAGCCACTTGGTGTGAATGCTCGGCGATGTTCTCAGGTTTAACACAAAACATTAATGACCATCGTTTGATCAATGGCATACGAAACATCCACGCTAAGAATGAACTTTGCACAGTAACTCCTTATGATAAGACCTCTTTATTACTGAACCAACATTGATGAGGTAATGTTACTTCACCAATGTCACTTAGGTCATACGTAAAGCTAACCTTTACGCTTTTTTCTGGACGTCAACTTGTTTGTAACTAGCAAAAAAGTTTTTTATTTTTTCAATGGCAGGAATTAACATATCTACATGTGGCAAAAAAACTAATCTAAAGTAATTTTTTTCTTTAATGTTAAAAGCTCGACCGTGCACTAATAATATTTTTTCTTGTTTAAGTAAATCTAAAATCATGCGTTCATCATCTGTGATATTGAATTTTTTATTATCAACCTTAACAAATATATATAAAGCACCCATGGCAGGGTTACATGATAAGCCATCTATTTCATTAATCATTTTATAAGCAATATTACGCTGTTTAATTAATCGACCATCACCACTAATTAACTCGTTAATACTTTGGTAACCGCCTAACGCGGTTTGTATCGCATGTTGACTTGGCACATTAGCGCACATGCGCATTGAAGCGAGTAAAATAAGTCCTTCAATATAATCTTCAGCGTGTAATTTGGGCCCAGAAATAACCATCCAACCGGCTCTAAAACCTGCAATGCGGTAGTTCTTTGATAAACCGCCCATGGTAATAATTAATACATCGGTTGCTAGTTTTGCGGTCGGTATATGCTTGGCTTCATCGTAAAGAATTTTATCGTAAATCTCATCGCTATAAATTATTAAGCTATGTTTTCTTGCTAGCGCGATAATACCTTGAAGTACTTCTTCAGAGTACACCGCACCTGTTGGATTATTAGGGTTGATTAAAACAATGGCTTTGGTTTTTTTAGTGATCTTACTTTCCATATCTTGTAAGTCAGGAAACCAATGGTTTTCTTCATCACAACGATAATGTACCGCTTTGCCACCTGATAAAGCGACCGCGGCAGTCCATAAAGGATAATCAGGAGAAGGTATTAACACTTCATCACCGTTATCAAGCAAGGCCTGCATTGCCATCACAATTAATTCACTAACACCATTGCCAATAAAAATATCATCAACTCTGACATCTTTAATGCCTTGTTGTTGAAAATACTGCATGACAGCAACTCTGGCTGAATAAATGCCTTGAGATTCAGAATAGCCCTGTGATCTTGGTAAATTATGGATAACATCTTTTAAAATATCATCTGGCGCTTCAAAACCAAATGGGGCAGGGTTACCAATATTTAATTTCAGGATCTTATGGCCTTCATCTTCTAGGCGTTTGGCCTCGGCTGCTATTTGTCCTCTAATATCGTAACAAACATTATTTAATTTAGATGACTTGGTAATAGCTTTCATGAGTTAACAACTTCTTAAGTTAAAGGGGAGAAAAATGTAAGCCTTTATTGTTGCCAATAATGCGCTGTTTTGAAAGTGTTATTTTTACTTTTTATGTTAAAAAACAAAAAAGGAGCCTAAGCTCCTTTTTTAATTACCAATAGTTAACCACCGATGATCAATCAACAGTCTCTACTTAAATAAAGTCATGACATCGTCTATGGCAATAAGTGACTTTTCACCGGTAATGCGATTTTTAAGTTCAAGTTGTTGGGCATCTAAATTGCGTTCACCAACAATAAGTAGCAAAGGAGTGCCTATTAACTCATGATCAGCAAACATAACACCTGGGCGTTCTTTTCTGTCATCGAGTAATACTTCAATACCTGCTTGTTTTAATGATTCATATAAGGTTTCAGCAGTTTCTTTGACTCGCGCTGATTTTGCCATATTCATCGGCACAATCGCCACTTGAAATGGTGCAATAGCTTTAGGCCATTTTATGCCATATTGGTCATGGTTTTGCTCAATCGCCGCGGCGACGATGCGTGACACGCCAATACCGTAACAACCCATGGTTAAGGTTTGATTTTTGCCGGCTTCGTTTAATACTGCGCAGTTCATTGCAGCGGCATATTTTTGACCCAACTGAAAGATATGACCGACTTCAATACCACGTTTTATTTCAATATGACCTTGACCACATGGACTTGCATCACCAGCGACAACATTACGAATATCTTGCACGTTTATTTCACCGCAATCACGTTGCCAGTTAACACCAGTGAAATGATGATCATCTTCGTTAGCACCACAAACAAAGTCACTTAAGTGCGCAGCGCTGCGATCAACAATAACGTCAATGGTTAAACCTTTAGGACCAATTGAACCGGCATTACAATGCGCTGCTGCTTGTATTTGTTCGTCGCTAGCAAAAGTTAGCGGCGAAGCAACTTGTGCCAAGTGCTCAGCTTTAATTTCATTTAATTGATGATCGCCACGTAATACTAAAGCAACGATACCGTCTGGCTCGCCTTCACTATTTGCGCCGACAACAAGTAAAGTTTTTACGGTTTGCTTGATATCTACCGTTAAGAATGTTGCTACCTCAACAATACTTTTCACATTAGGGGTTGCGACTTTAGTTAGCGCTTGTGTTGGCTCTGCACGTTCACCTGTTGGTGCTAAGGCTTCGGCTTTTTCAATGTTAGCGGCAAAATCACTGCTATCACTAAAGGCGATATCATCTTCACCTGAATCGGCTAACACATGAAATTCATGTGATTGTTCACCACCAATAGAGCCAGTGTCAGCAATTACCGGGCGGAATTTTAATTCAAGACGTTCAAAAATACGACAGTAGGCATCAAACATAATTTGATAGGTTTTTTCTAAACATTCGTGGTTTAAATGAAAAGAATAAGCATCTTTCATTAAAAATTCACGACCACGCATCACACCGAAACGCGGACGAATTTCGTCACGAAATTTTGTTTGAATTTGAAAAACATTTAACGGTAATTGTTTGTAACTACTTAACTCATTAGCAACCAACTTTGTCACTACTTCTTCATGTGTTGGCCCTAAAACAAAAGGACGCTTATGGCGGTCATTTAGTCGCAGTAACTCTGGACCATAATCATCCCAACGGCCAGATTCTTGCCATAAATCAGCTGGTTGTACCATAGGCATTAATATTTCATTAGCACCGGCACGTTGCATTTCTTCACGGACAATATTTTCAACTTTTTTCAACACGCGTAAACCTGTTGGTAGCCAAGTATATAAGCCAGAAGCTAGATTTCTAACCAGTCCGGCTCGTAACATCAATTGATGACTGATCACTTCTGCCGTTGCAGGTGTTTCTTTTAGAGTAGACAGTAAGTATTGACTGGTACGCATGGTTAAGGTTTCCATAAAAATTGGGGGTATATAATTGGCGACATTCTATCAGGGGGCTAGCCTATGAAAAAGTAATATATGTCATATATGTCATATTTATGACGAAGTTTTGCCAAAAAGACGGTAAATAAAGCTGATTAAACAGTTGTTTTTATAAAAACTAACTAAAGATTAACTAAGGAGTAAGCGCAAAGTAGCCATGAGGCTGTCATCATTTTAGTAAAAATCACTTCAGCCAAATAATTTTTATTATCAACATATCTACTTTGAAGCTAGTTTTAGTCGCCGTATTATCGTTTGGCGTTGAACTAAGCAAGCACAGCAGCAGATATATTATTTGACTGACTTTACGCGTATAGTGCTTTTCATTAAATGAAAGGAGAAAACTTGTATGCAAATCACGTTAATTCAAGCCGATTACCATAATGAACAACACGGCAAAGATTTAATTATGCTGTTAAATGCCTATGCCCTTGATCCTATGGGAGGTGGTGAAGCACTTGCTGATGATGTTCAGCAAAACTTAGTGGCTAGCTTAGCCAAACGCCATGACTTTTTAACTTTACTTTGTTATGTCGATGACAAACCTGCAGGCATACTTAATTGCGTGGAAGGCTTTTCTACTTTTAAAGCTAAGCCTTTACTTAATATTCACGATTGTGGTGTTTTAAAAGAGTATCGCGGTTTAGGGTTAAGCCAACAACTGTTCAATGAAGCTGAAAAAATATCGCGTCAACGGGGTTACTGCAAATTAACCTTAGAGGTGTTGGAAGGGAATATAGTCGCGCAAAATGCCTATAAAAAACTAGGCTTTTCAGGTTATGAGCTAGATGAAAACACAGGTAACGCCATGTTTTGGGAAAAAGTTTTATAAGCTCCTGTTATCAATATTAATTTGGCTAATCATTCAACGTATGTTGAAAGTTACGGTGCAAGTTATCTTTAAAATGAGGTGATAGGGTTACTATTACCTCATACTATTTTATTTTACAGCCATTAATTTATTCAGCATGTTAACAACTAGAATGAAATAGGTCTTCGTTTTTTCGGCATTTTCACTGCGTCACTCTCTGGTACTTTCTCAGTGAAATTATCTTTGGCTTGTTTAGTCGGCTTTTGCTTAGCGTTAGCTTTTTTTTGTGATCTTGTCGTTTCTGATGTAATACCTTGCGGCTTATTGGTTTTTTGCTCAATTTCTTTAGCACTCGCTACCTCGATATTTTCATCGATAGCGTCGTCAATAACTTGCGTTAGTGCTTCATTGATCTGTAATTGTATTACTTCACCATTAAATTCAATAACATCGTTATGATATATTTTTTTACGCTTTTGGTATTCCACGTCACCATTGAGTAAAACATAACCTTCACTGATCACTATTTTTGCTTCACCGCCACCACTAACCAAATTAGCTATTTTAAGTAGCTTACATAATTCAACGGGTTGCTGGTTTAATTCAATTACTAAGTAACTCTCTGACATTGTCTTCTCGACTATTACGTTCTACATCACGTTATGCGGCTGATAACTGTATTAAAAGCTCAGTTATCTCTGCTTTTAATTCTTCACTATCAATATCTTGCGCTGCTTCATTAGCCTTATTCGCAAACTCTAATGCTTGTACAGGCTCTTCAAATTCTACTTGACGTTGAGCCATGGCTAAATAAGCAGAAGCGATAAACGTAGGGAGTGCTAGCTGCTGCGCTGTTGCTAAGGCAACTTCATAAATATCCATAGCTTGCTCACCATCATCGGTAAAATCAGCAAGTGCTTCCCATTGTAAAGGGTGGTCGTTAGGAGAGTTTTGATTAGTAGCGCAAAGTATTTGTAATTTTTTACAACCGGCAAGTCTTAGCTCATCATTATCGGCAGCCGAAGCGCTGGCTATTTCTTGGCAAATAGTTAGGATATCGTTATATAAAGGTGCTTTCATGTTAAGTATCTAAAGTTATTTTCAGTAAATTTTGCCAATATTAGCATAAAATCTGCGGATGACGGTAAATAATAGCGGAGCTTACTTTTTACTGGCAATAATATCTCGAGTGATTATAATTTCGCTTTTGCTCAGTGTGTAACTAAAGCCGATAAGTAAGCTGGTATACGCTTAGTGCTTATCGTAATGTGCTGGCAGAATAACTGCTGTTATTGATTTACTCTGGCATCACCAGTAAGACCTCTTCCATAACAATTGATAATAGCAAGTCATTATACTCACCCATGGTTGTCAAACAGGCCACGTCGGGTTAATTATTTACAGGAAAGATAAAATGTCAGTGTTTATTGCTTACTTGACCGCCTTATTAATTTGGTCAACTACGCCATTATGTGTGGTGTGGAGCAGTGAAACCGTCAGCCCAACATTGGCGGTGTTAATGCGGATGATTATCGCCTTATGCTTAGGCAGTCTGATTATCATGTTCAGCAAAATACGTATGCCTTGCCATGGCTTAGCGCGCAAGTTGTATGGCTATTCTGCTATTGGTGTTTTTGGTGGGATGAGTTTTAGTTATTTAGCCGCAATGACCATGCCTTCAGGCGTTATCTCCCTTATTTTTGGTTTGGCACCTATCTTGTCAGGTTTATTGGCGCAGAAAATTTTAGCGGAAGCGAAATTTAGCCAAGTACGTAAACTGGCCTTTGTTATATCGCTAACCGGTTTAGCTATTGTTTGCTCGGATAATATTGCTTTAGTCAATGATAACGGCTTGGGCATACTCTATAGCTTATTGGCGGTAAGTTGTTTTAGCCTAAGCGGCGTCATGGTTAAAAGCATTCATTTAAGTATTCATCCGCTGGCAACAGCCGTTGGCGCTTTATTTATTTCAACCCCGTTAGCGGCGATGATGTGGCTGCTATTTGATGGTACATTACCTGTAACAGAATGGCAGATCAGTTCATTAGTGGCGATTGTCTATTTAGGGGTTTTTGGCTCGTTGATTGGTTTGGTCGCTTATTTTTATATATTACAGCAACTGCCGGCGAGTACGGTGGCGTTAATGACGTTAATTGCGCCAGTTATCGCCATTGCTCTGGGACGTTATTTAAATAACGAAACCACTAGCGCCAATTTACTCATCGGCGCTAGCTGCGTACTCAGTGGCCTGGTTTTATATCATTGGGGTGAGCAATT
Source organism: Colwellia ponticola (assembly GCF_005885605.1). GTDB lineage: Bacteria > Pseudomonadota > Gammaproteobacteria > Enterobacterales > Alteromonadaceae > Colwellia > Colwellia ponticola. The sequence goes on from NZ_SZVP01000021.1 coordinate 15,813, forward strand.
ACTGAAAAAGCGCCAAGGTACGCCTTTACCTGGTTTTATCGACTAGTTATTGATGAGCTCATAAAGCAGCCCTGTTTTCACTGCTACTGTTCATCAGGGTTTAGCATTATTGACCTAGATACTGAGCTAGCTATTAGATAAACGTCCTAAAACACCACATCACTTAATTAGGGGCGTGCTTGTTATCGCCGATTGAGTAATAAAAAAGGTGTGCAGTGCACACCTTTTTTATGGTTAGTTTATTGATATGGTCAGCTTATTTTTATACAAGTTATTGTTATAAATATAAATTAAAGCACCATGGCAGCTATCCAACCAAATACTAACAACGGAATGTTAAAATGTATAAAGGTAGGTACAACAGAGTCCCAAATATGATCATGTTGGCCATCGGCATTAAGTCCGGAAGTCGGCCCTAATGTCGAGTCCGAAGCAGGGGAGCCGGCATCACCTAACGCTCCCGCTGTTCCTACTAAGGCAACAGTTGCCATCACCGAAAAGTTTAACTCTAAACATAAAGGCACAAATAACGTAGCAATAATGGGCACGGTAGAAAATGAGCTACCAATGCCCATGGTAATAAACAGCCCCACCAATAAAATCACAGCGGCTGCCATGGGTTTATTACCATCAAAAATTGCCGCACTACTTTGCACTAAGCTAGCGACATGCCCCGTTTCTTTAATAACCGCGGCGAACCCTTGTGCTGAGATCATAATAAAACCGATCATTGCCATCATCGCAACGCCTTTGCTAAATACGTCACCATTTTCTTCCCATTTCACGACACCAAACACACTAAAAATCACCACGCCAATTAAGCCGCCGAGTATCATTGAACCACTGGCATTTTGTGCAATAAGTGAGGCAATAACAGCAAATAAGCCGACAAGCATGACTTTTTTAGGGTTTTCAATCTCAATGTCCTGACTTTCAATGGTAAGAGGTCGCTCTTTATAGTCTCGGCGTTTTCTATAGCTAATAAAAATAGCAATTAACAAGCCAACAAACATACCTATAGCAGGGATAATCATTGCTATAGGCACCTGTGTATTGATGATATCTAAGCCATTATCAATTAAGTTTTTATGTAATATAGAGTATAAATAAATACCACCAAAACCATAAGGAAGCACCATATAAGAGGTCGCTAAACCAAAGGTAAGAATGCAAGCAATAGCCCGTCTATCCATTTTTAATTTATTAAATACCACAAGTAAAGGGGGGATTAAAATTGGAATAAAGGCAATATGAACAGGCACCAAGTTTTGTGAAGATATCGCACATACTACAATGATAAACAAGATAAAGTAACTTAGCAGTGTTTCACTATCTCCTTTTTGTGTGTTGACTTTAGTGAGCAACTTAGAGGCTAAAATGCGTGTTAAGCCAGACTTTGAAATGGCCACCGCAAATGCCCCTAACATGGCATAGCTAAGTGCTATTTCTGCGCCCGACGACAACCCTGAATTAAACACATTGATGCTCTCTTTTAACCCCATGCCTGCGGTCAAACCAGCAACGAGTGCACTTATTGTCATGGCAACAATCACATTTACACGGACTAATGTCAGTCCTAGCATTAAAATAACGCCTATAATAACGGCATTCATAGATTTCTCTGTTCTATAGATTTACTTAATTTTACCAGACTTTTAGCCTGATTTTTACGTTCTTTGCTCAATGCTTGCCTGCTATAGCGCACTTGCTTAAATAATTCGCAAAATGCGTTTAAATGTTGTTCGGAAGTAGGGGCGTTACTTGTATAGTCCTTGTTAATTCTAGTTAATGACGTAGTCGATTGAGCACTAAGGCGCATTATGATCTAATTAATATGCGCCATATGATGATTAATATCAGCTTGAGCTTTATATATAGTTTTATAGGATTATAGAGAAAATTTAGCTACAGATTTTTAAAGCGTGAATACTAAGGGAGTAATTTTAGTCTGAACGGCTTGTTTTATCATAGTAAAGAGGAGGTGAACATTTGAAGTGGTGGACGATACTGGGCTTGAACCAGTGACCCCCGCCTTGTAAGGGCGGTGCTCTCCCAACTGAGCTAATCGTCCATTTAGTTTTACATCTTTATGGTAAAGATGGTGGACGATACTGGGCTTGAACCAGTGACCCCCGCCTTGTAAGGGCGGTGCTCTCCCAACTGAGCTAATCGTCCATTTAGTTTTACATCTTTATGGTAAAGATGGTGGACGATACTGGGCTTGAACCAGTGACCCCCGCCTTGTAAGGGCGGTGCTCTCCCAACTGAGCTAATCGTCCATTATAGTTTTACATCTTTATGGTAAAGATGGTGGACGATACTGGGCTTGAACCAGTGACCCCCGCCTTGTAAGGGCGGTGCTCTCCCAACTGAGCTAATCGTCCATTTAGTTTTACATCTTTATGGTAAAGATGGTGGACGATACTGGGCTTGAACCAGTGACCCCCGCCTTGTAAGGGCGGTGCTCTCCCAACTGAGCTAATCGTCCGATCTAGTATTTAATTCTAAAACGTTTATTGCAATGCCATCTGCGTTTCAGTGGGGCGTATTATAGGGAGATAGATAAAACTGTCAATAATAAAATGCAGAAAACCGCAGCTTTTTTCATATAAATTGTTGTTTGATATATTTTTGTTCATAATGGTGTATTTTTCTGCAATTTTGTCGGTGTTCATTTGATGATACTACCGATAGTACAAACAAATGCCTGTAAAAGGTGAATTAACTTTAGCGGGATGGTAAAATGTCGCTAATTTCATACACCATCTTTGACTTGAGTTTTCATTTTTTGACTTGAGTCTTTACTATTGAGAAATTTAATGACTTTAACAACTCGTTTTGCTCCAAGCCCTACAGGTTATTTACACGTTGGTGGCGCACGTACTGCCTTATATAGTTGGTTATACGCCAAGAAAAACGGTGGCGATTTTATTCTTCGTATCGAAGATACTGATTTAGAGCGTTCAACCCAAGCTTCAGTTGATGCCATTATGGATGGTATGAATTGGTTAAACCTTGAGTGGACTCATGGTCCTTATTTTCAAACTCAGCGTTTTGATCGTTATAAGGAAGTCATTGAACAGTTATTAGCGTCAGGTAATGCATATCGTTGTTACAGCACAGCGGAAGAAGTTGATGTAATGCGTGAAGAAGCCAAAGCTGCTGGCGGCATAGAAAAGTACAATGGCTTATGGCGTGATCGTACTGATCATCCTAGCGATAAACCTTTTGTAATTCGTTTTAAAAACCCTATTGGCGGCGATGTTGTTATTAAAGATATGGTCAAAGGTGATATTACTATCAGCAATGATCAACTTGATGATTTAATTCTTGCTCGCTCTGACGGTACGCCTACGTATAACTTAACGGTTGTCGTTGATGACTGGGATATGAAAGTGTCTCATGTAGTGCGTGGTGATGATCATATTAGTAATACTCCAAAGCAAATTAATATTTTAAGAGCGTTAGGTGCCGATGTCCCTGAATATGCGCATATCCCGATGATTTTAGGTGATGATGGTAAACGTTTATCTAAGCGTCACGGCGCGGTTAGCGTTATGCAGTATCGCGATGACGGTTTTTTACCTGAAGCGCTGTTAAACTATTTAGTACGTTTAGGTTGGTCGCATGGCGATCAAGAAATTTTCTCTCGTGAAGAAATGATTGAACTTTTTGACTTAAAAGATTGTAACCGTGCCCCCTCTGGTTTTAATACCGATAAACTTATTTGGGTTAATCAGCATTACATGAAAACCATGGACCCAGCTTATGTCGCTGAGCATCTTGCCTGGCACATGCGCGACCAAGGTATTAATACCGACAATGGTCCTGCGTTAGCGGACGTTGTTAAAATTCAAGCAGATCGCGTGAAAACGCTTAAAGAGATGGCTGAGATTTCTCGTTATTTCTACGAAGACTTCACTGAACTTGATGCCAAATCGGTTAAAAAGCACTTACGTCCAGTAGTTAAAGAGCCAATGATGTTAGTTAAAGAAAAACTAGCAGCTTTAACCGATTGGTCACCAGAGCCTATTCACGCAGCAATTAATGATACTGCCACAGAGTTAGAGCTGGGTATGGGCAAGGTGGGTATGCCACTACGTGTTGCTGCTACAGGTGGTGGTAACTCACCATCACTTGATATTACCTTAGCGTTGTTAGACCAAAGCAAAGTGATTGAGCGTATTGAACAAGCGTTAGTGGTTGTTGAAGCAAGAATTGCAGCGGGTTAATGACAATATTAATCGTCAATCTACTGGTATGTCTACAAATAGGCTTTATGGCTATGTTAACGGTATGCCCAATAAATAGCTTAACCACTTTAAATAAGTTTAGGAGAATGTTGAGTGCAATTTAGTGATTTTGGTTTAGACAAATGTTTAATGGATACCGTTGAACATCTTGGTTTTAGCGAGCCAACACAAATTCAGCAACAGGCTATTCCTGCGGCAATGGCGGGGCATGACTTAATTGCCTCCTCTAAAACTGGCTCAGGTAAAACCTTAGCTTTTATTATTCCTGCTTTGCAGCGATTAAGTAAAAACCGTCCGTTATCAAAGCGTGATCCGCGTGTGGTTATTTTAACGCCAACGCGTGAATTGGCTAAACAAGTGTTTAGTCAATTACGCCTGTTTACCTCCAATACCCAGTTTAAAGCGGTATTGATTTTAGGCGGTGAAAACTTTAATGATCAAGTGAAAGTGTTAGAGAAAGAGCCGCATTTTATTGTGGCAACACCGGGGCGTTTAGCCGATCACTTAACGCAAGGTCATTTCCATTTAAATGGTTTAGAGTTACTGATTTTAGATGAAGCTGATCGCATGCTTGATTTAGGTTTTAGTAAAGAGCTTAGTCAAATAAATAAGGCGGCCGATCATCGTAAACGTCAAACGTTGCTATTTTCTGCAACCTTAGATCATGCACAAGTAAATGAGTTTGCTACTGAGTTACTTACTAAACCTAAACGCATTGCCATTAATGCTGGGCATAGTGAACATATAGATATCACTAAACGTTTCTATCTTGCTGATAATCTGACGCAAAAAGAAACACTATTACAACATTTTTTAGTGACTGAAAAATCACAGCAAATTATTATTTTTACTGCTACGCGCAGTGATACTGAACGTTTAGCTAAACTACTTATTGAGCAAGAGCTTAACGCCGTTGCTTTAAGTGGTGAGTTGAATCAAGGTCAGCGTAATCAAATTATGGACAGCTTTTCTAAAGGCCAACATAAAATACTGGTTACCACTGATCTCGCTTCACGTGGTCTTGATTTAGTCAATGTTTCGCATGTTATTAACTTTGATATGCCAAAGCATACTGAAGAATTTGTTCACCGTATTGGTCGCACCGGCCGTGCAGGCACACAAGGCGATGCTATTTCATTAGTGGGACCAAACGACTGGTTAAGCTTTAAAAATATTGAAGCTTTTTTACAACAGAAAATAGCTTTTACTAAAGTTGATGGGATTAAGGTTAAATTTAAAGGTTTAAAACCGAAAAAAGCTAAAGTGGTTAAAGTCAAAGATAAGGTAGTAGACGCTAAAAAAATAGTAACAACTAAACCAAGAAAAGTAATTAAGAAGACTTTCCTTGATATAGAAGATGCAGGTGCTATGAAAATTATTAAACGTAAAAAAGCGTTAACAGCAGATCAAATTGAAGATAGCACTAAAAAAGAGCAAGATTAGTTTTTTTAAGCTATTAATTATAATTTAATGCCTGCCGGTTTGTTGCCGACAGGCATTTATATATGTAATTTATAGCCCACTCCTTTAATTGTTTTGATCCAATAAGGGTTATCTGGGTCACGCTCAACTTTTTTTCGTAATAAGTGCATATACTGATAAAGGTCTGATTTATTAGCCCGACTTCTATTTGGCCACAAATTAGTAATTAATTGTTCGGTCGTGCAGACACGTTTAGGGGCTTCTGCTAATAAGGTAAACAGCTTGAATTCCTTTGTGGTAAGCTCTAAGTTTACTCCTTTTAAATAAACGTTTTGACAATCCCTTTCTATTTCAAATAAGCCTAATAACTCAATATTTATATTTCTATTAGGTAGTTGCACCCTATTATTAACTTGTTTTGATGAAAAAGTATCTATGTTCTTTAGTAAGGTGCGACGATCACCACCCACTCTACGGTTGAGAGATCTTCTTTCTTCAAAAAGTTTTTTTAAATCAATTATGTGCTTACTGATGTATTCATCTAGCTTTTCAATAAAGCTATCTTCATTATAATAATTTATCCAAGGTAGCGTTAGGTAAAGTGGCATGGGGCTTTTATTATGTATGGCACAAATAGGAATGGAATATTGACTATGAATAGTATTTAACGACTGTAAATGCTGTTCAATTAAAGAGGTGGTTAAATCGCGTAAATCAAGAATAATTAAATTAACATCAGGATTTTCACCACCATTATCTAATGGCTTATAGTGAGGTATACATTTAAGCGTAAAATGATTAGCAACACAATAACCGGTTAATAAGCCGGCAATAAAGCTGTCGTTTGAGATTATAAGCATACTATGATCAGATTGAAAATATCTCATATTATCATCCTTTACTCAATTTACATAAGGTGAATTATCAGAGTATTACTTTATTCAATTAATAAATTATTACTCGTTAGTTGTCTTGCAAGTGTTGAAAAATAGTTAAGCAATGTTTACGCCTTAAATAATCTCTTCTATTAATACAAACACTTAAGCTTTTACTTGATAACAAAAGTGACATGCTAATATTTTATGTAAAAAATACTGACACCCAAAGTTCACTCACTCTATAATACCATCCCACTTTATTATATTTTTGTACCTCTCCTATTTTATACCATAGTGAGTAAAGCGTTTTAATTACAGTGAGTAGTCTGTTACCGAGTCATGTTTGGAAAATACTACTAATACCAATCTCACTAATTATCTGATCATTTCTACTGGCTAAAATAACCAACTACTGCGTTATTTAGTTAATAATTAACGTTACAAGGAAGTAACTTATGGAGACAGTGCAGGAGCTTATTGTCTTGTACAACGAGTTATTAAAATAAATGCCTTGTATTTGCTCGCTTTACCTGAGTATAAAATAGACCACTTAATTAACGAAATTGGTATAACAATGAGTAAAATGCTTTTAGTTGGCGCCTTCGGGCAGTATTTTTTGGCTTTTTTTACAGTGACATGGTCTTTTATGTGACGCTATATGGCTATAACTTACTTAGACTGTGCAGGAAATTGTTCTGAGCAACCACAGGAAAATATTCTACCTTAGATGAGTGTGCTAAAAATAATTTAGAAAACTCAACAATCCCTAATGGTACAGTGTCTTTATTTTTAAGGTGTTTTTAAGGTGTTGACCTGGTCAAGTAAATTCAGTCACCCTAGTTAAGCTACTTTTTCTAACTCATTAATTTTCAATTCAAAATCATTAGGGCTTTGATACCCTAAGTAG
>NZ_SZVP01000204.1 GCF_005885605.1 Colwellia ponticola
AACGCCAAAATCTTTTTCTTTCAACACATTTTCCATCGTTAAATGAGCAAGTTCTTTCATATTGTTTTCCTTGCTAAGATGACCAAGATAGATTCGTTTGGTCCGATTACCGATCACATCAGTCATGACAAGTGCACCATCTTCGTTGGAAAGATGCCCTCTATCTCCTAAAATACGCTGTTTTAGATTCCACGGATAAGGTCCCATGCGTAACATCTCAAGATCATGGTTACTTTCCATCAAATAACCATCGGCATTTTCAATGACACCTCGCATGTAATCACTGCAGTATCCGGTATCCGTCAACATGACGAATGAACGGTTTTCTTTATGGAAACGATAAAATTGCGGAGCTGCTGCGTCATGGGAGACGCCGAAACTCTCAATATCGATATCGCCGAATGTTCTGACTTT
>NZ_SZVP01000205.1 GCF_005885605.1 Colwellia ponticola
CGACTTCAACGCCCGGCGAAAGAGCCTGGGCATTGTTTCAAGTCCTCAAGAGCAAGGAACTCATCCCGGAGGGCTATGTCGAGCAGCTCACGCAATTGATGGAGCACGGCTGGAGCCCCGAGAACGGCGCCCGTGTGGTGGCCAAGGCATGGGTCGATCCGCAGTTCCGGGCACTGTTGCTCAAGGACGGCACCGCGGCCTGCGCCCAGTTCGGCTACACCGGCCCCCAGGGCGAATACATCGTCGCCCTGGAGGATACGCCGACGCTGAAGAACGTGATCGTCTGCAGCCTGTGCTCCTGCACCAACTGGCCGGTCCTCGGCCTGCCGCCGGAGTGGTACAAGGGTTTCGAGTTCCGCGCACGCCTGGTCCGGGAGGGGCGCACGGTACTGCGCGAGCTGGGGACGGAGTTGC
>NZ_SZVP01000206.1 GCF_005885605.1 Colwellia ponticola
GTAATGACATGAAGCAATATCTCGAACTACTGAACGACGTCGTGACCAATGGCCTGACCAAAGGCGACCGTACCGGCACCGGCACCAAGGCCGTGTTTGCCCGTCAGTATCGGCATAACTTGGCCGACGGTTTCCCGCTGCTGACCACCAAGAAGCTTCACTTCAAAAGCATCGCCAATGAGCTGATCTGGATATTGAGCGGCAACACCAACATCAAGTGGTTGAACGAAAACGGTGTGAAAATCTGGGACGAGTGGGCCACCGAAGACGGTGACCTGGGCCCGGTGTATGGCGAGCAGTGGACCGCCTGGCCGACCAAGGATGGCGGCACGATCAACCAGATCGACTACATGGTGCACACGCTCAAGACCAACCCCAACAGCCGTCGCATCCTGTTCCACGGCTGGAACGTC
>NZ_SZVP01000207.1 GCF_005885605.1 Colwellia ponticola
ATGTTGCCGCCCGAGGTAATGCTGGACGCTGCCGTGGCATCGCTGACGATGAAGTGATCACGCTGGGTAATCTGGAACGGCCGGTTCTGCTTGCCGCCTTCGCAGTCGCCACCGGTCACCCCGTCGATACAGGCGATGGGCGTGATGGAGGCGCTGTAGATGCCGGACTCGGTGGTGAGCACAGTACGGATGTTCTGGATCGTGCTGGCCGCCAGGATCAGGTTGCGCTCGCTCTCGATCGTCCCCGAGCTGTTGATGATGCTGGTGGCCAGGCCGCCCTGGCCGTCGCGATCGACACGCAGGTTGCCCATGGCGTAGATCGCGGCGCCGAGGTTTTTCAGGCGGTCGACCTTGAGGTTCATGTCGCCGCCACTGAAGATCAGGCCGTGGTCGTTGAGCAGGTTGTCCACCG
>NZ_SZVP01000208.1 GCF_005885605.1 Colwellia ponticola
TTATCGTCTTTTGTCAGTGGACGAACAAGATGATAGCGGAGTTCCATGGATCTTTGGACGAGTAGATGCTCAAGTACAAGACTATCCAGAAAAAACGAGTTTACAACGACAAGCGAAACAACAGTTACTTGCAGGTGCACACATTGGCTCCGCTTTAGGTATTCTTTCCCTATAACTTTAACACTTCAAAAATTTTAAACATATAAATAACTGCATTGACCAAAAAATTAGACTTCTATGGATGAGGGAAATCTACTCATTCATAGAAGTCTAGTGATTAAAGGAAGCTTTTAATTCATTGAAACTATGATAAGCTACTCCATAGATCCATTAAATGAACCAAACGCCTCACCTCTCATCTTGAAACTATTAGAAGAAAGAAAAAGAGAAGGGGCACTAGAAACAAGTGTA
>NZ_SZVP01000209.1 GCF_005885605.1 Colwellia ponticola
GGTAGCCTGTTTTCGCGCGGGTGATATTTGGTGGGCTGAGCGTGAAGAAAACGAGCTGTTTGCGGCTGAGCAGGATAAGCGCTTCCAGGCAGATATGTGGGAAGAACCAGTGGTTCACTACTTGGCAGCCAAGCATATCGGCGAAACAGTGACGGGCGCGCACCTGTTGCAGCAGGCGCTGAATATCGACCCGAGCCACTGGGGCAGACCTGAGCAGATGCGGATCGGTAAGATTATGCATCGGTTGAAATGGCCGCGTCGACGCCAGACTAGCGGCCACGGTGGCGTGCGTGGTTATGAGTATGTGAAACCGGTCAATTGGAAGCGCGGGACGGTTGAGCCCAGGCAGGAGACTGCATTTTGATCCCTGAAATGGATGAGATGTTGAAGTTGTGGGCGCTCGATATGCA
>NZ_SZVP01000210.1 GCF_005885605.1 Colwellia ponticola
CGGCGTTGAAGACGGGGCTTGAGGGCACTGTGGCGAGCGGGCTTGCCCCGCAAGCCACAGGTTACCGGTGGCCTGTTCTTTTTTTGTAGTCAATGCGTTCGCAGCGCCTCCAGCCGTGCGGGCAGGTCTTCCTCGGGGAAGCGCGCGTGCAACGCCAGCAATTTTTCATCCGCGGCTTTGTTTTCACCCGCTTCCCGCAAGCGCACGATCGCCTGTAACTCTTGCTCCAGCGACGGCAACGCTGACGGTGCGCGCTTGCTGAGTCTGGCGCTCGATTCATCTGCCAGCGCACCTGCCATCTCAGCCTGAACCGGCGCACGTTCAGCCTTGGGCGCGGCGGCGATGCGCGCCATCGGCGCCGGTGCGGACAACGCTTGCGGCGCCGGGCGGGCGGCTTCCTCGTGCAGGGC
>NZ_SZVP01000211.1 GCF_005885605.1 Colwellia ponticola
TGAAGACTGACAAAGACATGAAAATGTAAAATCACGTACTGCGTGTTACTTGACTGAAGAAAACCAAACGATATTTATCGCTCAATGAGCAAAGCTTTCTAAGATTGTCCCCTTTTTGTTTAGCGACAATAGCGCTGTGGCCCCACCTGAACCCATTCCGAACTCAGAAGTGAAACGCAGTTGCGCCGATGGTAGTGTGGGAGTTCCCATGTGAGAGTAGGACATTGCTAGACTTCTAATTTGTGCAAAAGCACTAGAGAAGCCCGATTCGAAAGAGTCGGGCTTTTTGCTTTCTGTCATTTGAAAAAATGTAAGCGTATAGCTAACGACACCTAGCTTTTCTTAATGTTCCAAGGTAACAGCGGCTCAATGTTACCTGGCTGCTCAGCAAGGTGCTGTAAGCAAGTAG
>NZ_SZVP01000212.1 GCF_005885605.1 Colwellia ponticola
ATAGGGGCAGGCTGTAAATTCAAAGTTGTGACCGAGGGCGACCGGACATTTGAGACGCGGTACTGTTCGGAAAGGGCTTTAATAATCAGATTGGAACCAGCCCAGGGAGAGTTTGAAGTATCTAAAACATTGAACGAGCTCGAGACCGCATTGGTGCTAACTCCCGTGGTGGCATTTTTTAGGGAAAAGCCCCACTTGCTGCTCAGATTGGTGTAAACCGCCGACCAATCCAGGCCTGTTTGATCCTTGTCAGAGAGGGTCACCTCAAAGACTTTGACATTGAACAGAACCTGGCGCGTGATGCTGCGGTTGATCGAGTTCAAGTATCTCGAAACGTTGGAAAGAACCTCTGGACGATCACTCACCGTCAAGGTGCCAGTGGATCGAGAAAGGAACATCCGACCTGGTG
>NZ_SZVP01000213.1 GCF_005885605.1 Colwellia ponticola
AAGCAGCAACTAATGAACAGTCAGAAAAAGTGGGAAATCAAACGGGTGGACGCGTTTTTCTATTTTTGAACACTGATGATTTTGAAAGAGATTATCAAAATTTATTGGATAATAAAGTAGAAATTATCAGAGAACCTATTTTGGAAGCGTATGGCAAAGTAGCTGTTTTTGCTGATATTTACGGCAATCTTTGGGATTTAATAGAACGAGCTGATAACTAGAATAAATAAATTTTATTCACATGAACACATTAAACGACTTACATAAAATATCTGGCTCTTTTTCGAATACCGAAAAAATGCCGGTTTTGTTTTTGGGACACGGAAGCCCGATGAACGCAATTGAAGATAATCAGTTTGTGACGGGTTTTCGAAATTTGGCTAAAACGTTACCGCAACCAAATGATAAA
>NZ_SZVP01000022.1 GCF_005885605.1 Colwellia ponticola
TCGCATCAATTATGATGATGTTAACAAAATTGGCGGAGTGGACGGGACTCGAACCCGCGACCCCCGGCGTGACAGGCCGGTATTCTAACCAACTGAACTACCACTCCGCGATCTTTTGTCTGCTTCAACAACATGTCGTTGAATGCGGCGAGATAATACGGTTATGATGCAGCGCAGTCAACCACTTTTTTAATAAAATTTACTGCTTGAGCATTTCAAGGACAATTTGATGAATTTACAAGCATATTTTCATCAATAGATGCTAATAAAAACAAAATAACGTTACTTACTCTTTTTCTTTCTACGTACTATAAAAAACCAAATAGCTGCACAGAGCATAACAATAACATTACCAGCAGCAATAATGATGAGTGTTTCTTTCTCAGCTTGTTCTTGTGCTACCTGTTTAGCAAGTAAAGCCTCTGCTCTTTCTTGTTCTGCTTTTTGCTCTGCTTTAATACGAATTTCACTAACCGTTTCAACTACTGCCGCTTCACCGTCTACATTTATTTTTTCATCTATTAAATCGTTATCCATTTCTACATTAAAGCTAAACTCAGGGACAACTAAACGAAACTCTCGTCCCGTTATTGTCTTACCAAAAGCACTAACATTAACACGATATATACCAGGCTCGGTGTTGGTAATAGTGGCGGTTCTATTGTCACTATCTTCCTCCATTATAGAGAAGGGCTGAATTTGCCTATCCGGAAAAGTAAACGTCCCTTGAAACACTAAACTATTGGGAACGACATAATTAGGATCTATAGCTAAATGTAACTGGTGTGGCTTTTCAGCGTCTTGTGATGTATCCACCGTAATGCGTACTGGATTTTTTTGTAATACAATAGGTTCTTGTCTTAATTCACGTGTCGCCATGGGTAATTTAATTAAGTAAACCGGCTGCCATTCGCCTGCAGCAAAATTTAAAAAAAACTCACCAGTAAAAGTATTATCACTAGCATACTCATCTAACCCTCGACCATCATCACGAAACGAGGCAACTTTAATCGCTGCAGCGCCAAAATTTTCGTATTGTGAATCGTTGGTACTGTAAAAGTTAACATCAAGATGAACAACTTTTTTAAATTCTGGCGTTTCGATTGCTTCACCCCCGTTAAACAATTTACCTTCAACTTTGAGTGTTTCACCTGAAAACACTACTTTAGGCAATGGTTCTACTTCAATAGTCACATCAGAGACGATTAATATATGACTATGAGGAAGAATATCTCCCACCGCTTGCCAAGGACCAGGCATAGGTTTTTTTATTTTAATCATGTCAAAAGTGCTATCATCAAACCATTGTACTTTCTCGTGATCAAACTCATTAACTCTTATTTTACTACCATCGGGTCTAATTAAGATGATAGGTCTGCTACCACTTTTACGATAAAAGATGAGCGTTATCTCGTCTAAATCCGCATCAAGGCGAAAACGGTTATTAAAATAAGGTATTTGATTGGTCACATTATCTGTTTGAAGGTATTGAACTGCGTTTTTATTACCCAACTCTCTATCATTAGCCAAGACTGCAGAGGCATTAAACGATAAAAAGCAATAGGCTAAGAAAAAAACGAAATAAGTGACTAACTTGGACATGTTAACGTTTTTGGAGTATAAAAAAATACGATAATTTATTTCCAAAGTGGCTCTCCTCCTTTTTTGCCGATGACAGCTATTCTATCGGCATGTGCTTCTAATTCATCGGCAGAAGCAGCAATAACCTTTAATTTATTACGATTCATTGAAACTCGTCTAATAGCATTGGCATCAGTGTTAGCATTATCACCTACGGATAAGTTAAAGCTTGACTGCTTACGTGTCATTTCAATGTAAACATAAGCCAAAAGCTGCGCATCGATTAATGCACCATGGTAAGTACGGTCTACTAATTGATCAACGCGATAAAATCGTGCCAAGTAATCTAAGGTTTTTGGTGAGCCTAATTCATCTTTTGACACTTTTAACGTATCGGTAATAGTACAGATATCTTCTGTCATCGGCAGTTTATCTTGAGCTCGCACCATTGAATTAAATAAAGAAAACTCATGGTCCATAAAGCCAACATCAAACTTTGAGTTATGTATAACTAGCTCTGCACCACGGATAAACTCAATAAATTCGTGCGCAACGTCGGAGAATATAGGTTTATCTGCAAGGAAATCATTCGTTAAGCCATGAATATTTATGACTTCTTGTTCCATCTGTAATACTTGGCCACGTTGGTCAAGTGGCTTTATGTAAACGTGATAAGTTCGCCCTGTTAACTGACGATTTATCATTTCAACACAGCCAATTTCTACAATACGGTGCCCTTCTCGCGGGTTGATACCTGTAGTTTCAGTATCTAAAATAATTAATCGTTTTTCTTGCTCTGTGTGTTGAGTATTGGTTACATTATTCACTGACAGGCCTTCTGGTAATATAAGTTACAATTTATAGTTAATCGCTAACTCTGGTTTGTTTATTATGGTAGTAAATGAGTGTTTAGTGAATAGCTACTTTTCGGGTAGTATTTGAGGAAATTCAATTAAGTTAATATTCATGCGTTTACTGCTAAAGCATAAAGTAATTAAGACAAAAACCAATAACCCTTGGCAAACTAACCATGATATTGAAGTTAATTGCCAATAGAAAAAAGCGCTAAGGTTAACAGTAAAATCAAAAATAAGCGCGCTCACCAACATTATTCGACAATAAGGCCACACTAATTTCACCCAATTAGCCGCGTTTGGACGACGTAAGCTAATCAGCGTAACAACACATAGCCCTATTATCCCTGATAACAAGCTTAAAAAAAATAGCCGAGTTTCTGGATATATCCACTGCATAGTGACCACTCTATCTTTCATATTAGTAACAGAGATAAGCCATACTAAATAACCTCGTAAAACAAAAAGTAATACGAGGTAAAAAACTTTTGATAATTTTACGCAATCAAATTTATCAAAGTCTTCGATAGAATAAGTTTGATACAGTTTAGACAATAGACGTTCGTTCATCTTTTAAGGTTCTTTCTTGGTGTAACAAACGCTGACCAGCGGTAATTGCTTTTACTGCTTTTGAGTTAAACTCTCGTGTATATAGCGTTTTAACAACCCATAAACTCATTATGATTAATAAAATGGGGTGTAGAAACCAGCACATAGCCGCTAAGGCAAAATAATAAGTTCTTAGCCCATAATTATAAGAGTGTGCTGCTTGATCTTGTACTGTTGCCATTTCTTTAGCATAGGCTTTCAAATTTTCATTGGTCCCTAAACGATCAATAGGTGCAGCACCTATCATCACATTCAAAAAACCGTATTGGCGCATAGACCAAGTAAATTGAAAAAATGAAATAACAAAAATAAGGACTAACAAGCTTAGTTTTAGTTGTATCGCTAAGTGAGTGACTTGCGCTGCATAAGGTAAAGACATGATCACCGCTTCTAACGTTTCTACCTTAGCAAATAAAGTAAAGATACCCGCTAGAATTAATAAAGTACTGGAAGCAAAAAAAGCAATATTACGTTCTAAATTAGCTAATAAAGAGGCGTCAGATACTTTAATTTCACGTGAAATAACTTCATGCATCCAATGAATGCGGTGCTGGTGTAAAGACCTAGCAATACAGTCGGTTGTCTTGGCTTTTTTTCGAGCAAAAACAGTATAGCCATACCAAGAAAAAATAAAAATAGATAACGCTAGAATATCAACTAGAGTAAAGGGCAAGTTCAATTCCTCAATATATAACGAGATAAATGAAAATAAGATTATACGTCAACCGCTTTTATTGACCAACAACTTAACTTTATAATCATTCGCTTTATAATTATTTTAAAACACGCATTAGTAAAACCTGATTCATACATATTACACAATAACCGTGCTATAAGTCATTTTGGTTACAAAGTAAAAAATGAGGCAAGTATGTGGTAAATTGTTTTAGCTACTGTAAAGTAACCGCTTAAAGTACTGCAAGCATGTACCTTAATTGATTAGGTGTATATAATAGAGAATTAGTTTTAAGCTTAAATACTTATACTTAAATACTTATAGATATATAATGAGATATCTATAAATATACTCTATAAAAAATATAATCTACAAAGGAAATTATATGTTGCCTATTAAGAGAATCGCGTTATTAGCTGCCTTGTCAACAACACTGGCTGCCTGTAATAGCAACTCAACGCTATCTTCTTCAGCAGCATTACCTGGAAGTTGGCACGTTAGTTCTATTCAAAATAAAGCCGTTATTGCTAACAGTAACGCTCAATTAACCTTTAATACTGAAAATAAATTAAGCGGCTCTGCATCTTGTAATATTATGTTTGCTAGCTATACACTAAACGCTGATAAAATAGATATAGGTCCAGTAGCAACCACGCAAAAAATGTGTTTATCTGCTTCGATGGATCAAGAGCAATTACTGTTACAAGCACTAAATAAAGTAAAACGTTTTCAACTAAACAATGATGAGTTGTCAATGTACGACCAACAGGGTGTGCTACAGATACAGGCGAAACGAACTAAGCTATAATTTATCATTACGGCTACGGTCAAGCTTAAGAACGATTAATTATACTATTAATGTTATATAGCATTATAAGTTATAACTAAATATCACTTCTTTTTTTATAACAACGCGATATTCTACATTTTTGAAGCGTAACTACTTTACAGGATCAAGCATGTCTAAAATTTTCGAAGACAATACCACAACAATAGGTAACACACCTTTAGTTAAATTAAACCGCGTAATTAATAGTGATAATGGCGCGAATGTTTACGCAAAAATTGAAGCAAGAAACCCAAGCTTTAGTGTTAAGTGTCGTATTGGCGCAAGCATGGTTTGGGACGCCGAAGAAAAAGGTTTATTAAGCCCTGGAAAAGAAATAGTTGAACCAACAAGTGGTAATACAGGTATTGCCTTAGCGTTTGTGGCTGCTGCACGTGGTTACGGTATAACACTGACCATGCCTAGTACAATGAGCTTAGAGCGCCGTAAGTTATTAATCGCTTTAGGCGCTAAGGTTGAACTGACCGACGGTACTAAAGGTATGGGCGGCGCTATTGCCAAAGCACAAGAGCTTAAAGATTCAGATCCAGAAAAATATGTATTATTAGGTCAGTTTGATAACCCAGCTAACCCTAAAATTCATGAAGAAACTACTGGCCCTGAAATTTGGAATGATACTGACGGTAATGTAGATATATTTGTCGCTGGTGTTGGTACTGGTGGTACATTAACAGGTACCAGCCGCTACCTTAAATTAACTAAAGGCAAAGCCATTACAACAGTAGCCGTTGAGCCGACTGACTCACCAGTAATTTCTCAAGCACTGGCTGGTGAAACATTAACACCTGGTCCGCATAAAATCCAAGGGATAGGTGCTGGCTTTATTCCTGGTAACTTAGATTTAGATATGGTTGATGCTGTTGAACTGGTATCAAATGAAGACGCCTTTGCTATGGCGCATCGTTTAATGAAAGAAGAAGGGATACTTGCCGGTATTTCATCAGGTGCGGCGGTTGTTGCAGCTAAGCGCCTTGCTGAGCGCCCTGAAAACAAAGGTAAAAATATTGTAGTTATTTTAGCGAGTTCTGCTGAGCGTTATTTATCAAGCCCACTGTTTACTGAAAGCTTTAGTGATAAAGAGCTGGTGCAATAAGTTTAGCTGGCGGTTAAACGAAAATGACCAAACTAGTTATTTACACATATCTTTGTTAAACATTGAAAAGGCACCTTAGGTGCCTTTTCAATAACACACGTAAACATTTAACTTCACTTTAATAAAGTAATTACGTTAGTATTGACTTACAACTCATACCTTTTGATTTATTTCCAATGTCCTATTTTAAAAAAGTGCTCTTAGCCCTATCATTGTGTCCAATATTATTACTAACGGCTTGTAGCGAAGAAGATACATCGAAGATAACTGAAGTCGACCATCCAGAGTTTGTAGCGCTTGCTTTTTTTGATGCCCTTTATAATGAAAAAAACATAAAAAAAGCCGCCTCTGTTTGCACCCCTAAATTAGCTCGACTTGTTATGCATTACCGCTCACCAGAAGCGGTCGGTCGTCATTTGTTTAACATGTCTTACGACACAGTTGATGTAAAGCCTGATAATGGTGGCGTAAAAGTCAGGGAGCAATTTAAAGGTAGTGCAAATATCACTGTTTATTTTGATGGTTACTATCAAGAAAAACGTATTAAAGAAGTTAAACGCTTAGCAATAGTTCAACGTGATGGTCAATGGTATATTGATAAAATACTCAAAGATCCCTTTTAAACTCGCTATTTCCCCCTCCGTTAATGCTTTTGTTATCATAAGCATTAAAAAACACTGATAAGATAAAAATAATGTTAAAAATAGGTACTTACCAACACTTTAAAGGTAACTTTTACCAAGTACTTCACATTGCTAGACACAGTGAGACAGAAGAATATATGGTGGTCTATCACCCCGCAGATAATAAAAGCGATATATGGCTTCGTCCGTTAGCGATGTTTAATGAAACTATTGAGCGCGACGGTAAAAAAATGAAACGCTTTAATTTTATTAAGCCTTAGCTTTATTAAACCTTAGCCTAACGACTGCTCTCACTCAGCTGGTTCTATTTACTGAACGTTTATATAAAGTGAGATTTAACGTTATCACTTTAATTAATTGAAAAAAAATGATGTTCTTGCCAAGGTACTTGCTTATGTGCAAGTGCTGTTACCTGTGCTTTTTCTGGACCATGGGCTAGCCATAGCAGTACTTTTTCAATATTCTTTTGCTCTCCACAAAGTAACACTTCAACACTACCGTCTGTTAGGTTACGGGCATAACCACTTAAGCTATGTTCAATCGCTTGTTGCTGCGTGGATGCTCGAAAATAAACACCTTGTACCCGACCTGAAATATTCGCAATATAGCTAACATTCATAAAAAAATCTCTATAATTATTATGATATTATTTTAAGTAAAATTTGCACCTCAGCTTATCTTTGATTAAAATTGGTGCCAATTCCTCTCTGATTAACCAGCACGACCGCAAATAACAAGCAAACGTTATAGTTTGTCATTGATATGTTGTCAGTTAATCATCAAAAATAAGTATAGACCTATGTCAGCAAGAATTTCTTTAAATGTTGGTCGTGAAAAATCATTATTACGTAAACATCCGTGGATTTTTTCAAAAGCAATAAACAAAATCAAAGGTAACCCGATGCTTGGCGATACAGTTGATGTATTCGATAGTAAAGGTAATTGGTTAGCTAAGGGAGCTTACTCTCCTGACTCTCAAATAAGAATTAGAGTGTGGAGCTTTGATGAACATCAAGAAATAGATCGTGACTTTTTCTTTACTAAGTTAAAAAATGCACAAGCAAGACGTGATTGGTTTATTAATCAAGGCAAGTTAACAGGTTATCGACTCATTGCCGGTGAATCTGACGGTTTACCCGGTGTCACCATTGATAAATACGACAATTTTATTGTTTGTCAATTACTTAGTGCCGGCGCAGATTTTCAGCGTTACACCCTTGTTGACTGCTTAACAGAGCTTTACCCTGAATGTCATATTTATGAGCGCTCTGATGTAGATGTGCGTAAAAAAGAAGGCTTAGCACCCGTAACCGGTTGGTTAACCGAACCACAAGACTCAACAGAATGTATCATTGAAGAGCATGGTATAAAAATACATGTTGATATTGCCACAGGTCATAAAACAGGCTTTTATTTAGATCAACGTGATTCCAGATTAGCTGCTGGTAAATTTGCTAAGGGTAAAACGGTACTTAACTGCTTCTCTTATACCAGTACTTTTTCTTTGCATTGCGCCGCAAATGATGCCAAAGAAGTCGTTAATGTCGATGTATCACAAGCGGCACTTGATATGGGCAAACGTAATTTAGAGTTAAATGGCTTATCAGAGGCTAATGTTTCTTTCGTAAAAGAAGATGTTTTTAAATTATTACGCAAGTACCGAGAGCAAAAACGCACTTTTGACATGATAATTCTCGACCCACCTAAGTTTGTGGAATCAAAAGCACAGCTAACAGGTGCTTGTCGAGGTTATAAAGACATTAACATGCTGGCCATGCAGTTATTAAACCCTGGCGGCTTACTATTAACATTCTCTTGCTCAGGCTTAATGGAGGCAAGCTTATTTCAAAAAGTAGTTGCTGATGCTGCTTTAGATGCAAAAAGGAATGTCTATTTTGTTGAGCGATTACAACAAGCGGCAGATCATCCCATTTCTTCTAACTACCCTGAAGGTTACTATTTAAAAGGATTAGTTTGTCAAGTAGAGTAGTTAGTACTAAAAAGCCAGAGTAAACTCTGGCTTTTTTATCATTGCAAAAAAATTAGCTAATCTATTTCTTCAATAGTAATACCAATAAGGTAACAATTATTACTTTCTTGCTCAACACGTACAACTCGACCAGACACATCAAGCGCTTGTATTTGGCTACCTGCAGAGTCTACTTTCACGTTTACTTGTGTCGAAAGCGCTAAAGGGTGATCTATTTCAAATGCCATACCTGTCGCACTTAAGTCACGACAAGTAGCAGACATGTGAGTATTAATTTCTTCATCTATCACAGTGACGGCCACTTCACTATTTAACATCATACGATAAAAGTCACGCTTATCTTCAAAACCTTTCATTAGCTCTCCTCAACAGACTAGGTCTACTACATTATGGTTAATTCTTTATACTGAGCAAGTAAAGAGCTGTCAATAATTCAACGGAAAATAATGCCCAACTTTTAGTTAACTTTACCCTAAGCTTCACTTAAGCAAAATCTTTTAGATGCATTAAAATACGTTTAACTGATATTGGCGCTGCAGTACCTAAATTTTGTGCAAACAAAGAGATTCTAAGCTCTTCAATCAACCAACGTGTGGCCAGTAGCTCACTTTCAATCGGCTTATCTTTTCTTTGTTTAGCAAGAATAGCATTATAGCGCTCATTTACTTTATTTACTTCAATCAGTTTTAACCTATCTTGATTTGGATCACTAGGCAGCTTTTCTAAGCGACGCAACATACCTTGTAAATAGCGAATAATATCATCGAGTTTAGCTAAGCCTGAGTCACTAACAAAACCTTTAAAGACCAGCTGTTCGCATTGCTGCTTAATATCGCTATGTGATTGAATAACATTTAAAGGGACACTCCCTTTCATTTTTTTAGTCACTTCGTGGCGTAAAGTTAGCGCGCGCTCAACTTTAATTGCCGCAGTTAATACACAGTCGGCTATTTCAGCCCTGACATAATCACAACACAACGCAAACTGCTGTGCTTCTCTAGGCAGTTGTCCATTATTATGTTGTTGAGCGAAAGCTTGTACCAATGACAAACAAGCACCTTGAATACAGTCTTGTAACAATTCATTAATTGATCCAAACGGATTAAAATACAAACCTAATTTGGCTTTATTGGGTAACTTTTCCTGTAAATACTTTAAAGGCGTTGGAATATTTAATAATATTAGTCGACTTATGCCTTTTAACATAGCAGCTTGCGCGTGTTGCTCTTGTTCAAAAAGCTCAATCGCTACGCTACTTTTATGGTCAACTAAGGCAGGAAACGCCTTAATAGTAATATTAGCAACTTTCTTTTCATAACCTTTAGGTAAAGCACCAAAATCCCACTGGGTTAAATCAGCTTGTTCAATCCCCTTCTCAGCCACTTTTTTAATAGAGGCTTTCACTTTACCTTGTAGCTCAGCTTTTAGCGTATTAAGGTCTCTGCCCTGCTTCAGTAACACACCTTTATCATCAACTACCTGAAAGTTCATGGTTAAGTGCACCGGTAGGGAGATATCTTGCCAAGCCTCTTCGGGTAAACGCACTCCTGTCATACGCAATAACTGTTTTGCTAATGCTTGTTGTAAGCTGCCTTGCTCAACAGGCATTGCTGCTACGCAGGCCTGTGCATAATTAGGTGCAGGCACAAAGTTACGCCTGAGCGTTTTAGGCAAGGCTTTAATTAACGCGATAGCTAATTCATCACGTAATGCTGGGATTAACCAATCAAAGCCGGTATCTTGTACTTGATTCAATAAGGCTACTGGTATAATAACGCTAATACCGTCGTCAATATCACCTGGGCTAAAGTGATATTTCAGTGGTAGTGTAATATGCCCTTGTTGCCAAGTATCAGGATAATCACGGACACTTAATTCATCACTCGACTCGTTTAATAAAAAAGCTTTACTAAAATCAAGTAATTGACCATTAACTTGTTTAGCTTTTTTCCACCAAGCAAGAAAACTACGTTGGCATACAATGGTATCCGGTAGTTTATCACTGTAAAAATCAACTAAGTGTTGCTCATCAATTAAAAAGTCTCTACGCCGCGCCTTTTGCTCCAGCGCTTCAATACTGGCGACTAATTGCTGATTTTTACTTAAAAACTTTTCTTTAATAACACAATCACCATTAACTAGTGCTTCGCGAATAAATATATCACGACAAGTAGCCGGCTCAATGTTGTGAAAATTAATTTTACGTTTACTAACAATACTTAAGCCATATAACGTGACTTGCTCAAAGGCCATAACCGCGCCTTGTTTTTTCTCCCAGTGCGGTTCACTGTAATTACGCTTAACAAGATGCTGTGCAAGTGGTTCGAGCCATAAGGGATCTATTTTGGCATTCATGCGCGCAAACAATCGACTCGTTTCTACTAGTTCAGCCGACATTAACCACTTGGGTGATTTTTTAGCTAACGCTGAGCCTGGGAAAATAAAAAACTTCATACCGCGCGCACCTTTATATTCGCGGTTTTCGTCTTGCTGACCAATATGACTAAGTAAACCAGATAATAATGCTTGGTGCACAGGCGTTAAGGTACTGTCTTGCTCACTATCTTTTACTTTATCTACCTCTGTTCCTAGTTTTTGACTTTGCTGCACACTAGCCATCGTAAAGCGATAATTAACAGAGGTGAGTGTTATTTTTTGCTCTTTTAACGTTAACTTTAATTGGCTAAAAATATCTTGCCATTCACGTAAACGCACATAAGACAGAAATTCGCGTTGGCACATTTTTCTAAATTGATTTTGCGTTAAATCTTTTTTCTGAACGTTAATATACTGCCAAAGGTTAAGTAAACTAATAAAGTCAGAAGTTTTGTTTTTAAAGCGATTATGTTTTTCATCACTCAGCTGCTGTTTTTCATGTGGTCTTTCTCGTGGGTCTTGAATACTTAACGCACTAACAATGATGAGTACTTCTTCAATACAGCCAAACTCAATGGCTGAAATAACCATTTTAGCTAAACGTGGATCTATCGGAAACTTTGCTAACAAGCGCCCTGATTTAGTTAATTGTGTTGCGGTTTTTGACGCCTTAGCCGCATTATTACCATAACGATTACTATGATGTGCTTTTCGTGCATTAGCTTTCGTGTTACTAATCGTTTCAACCGCAGCTATTTCTTCTAATAAGCGAATACCGTCAGTGATATTTCTATTATCAGGGGCTTCAACAAACGGAAAATGAGCAATATCGCCTAAATCTAACGCATGCATTTGTAAAATAACGGTAGCTAAATTAGTACGTAAAATCTCCGGGTCAGTAAATTCTGCGCGACTTTTAAAATCATCTTCTGAATAGAGACGAATACAAATACCTTCAGAAACACGACCACAACGACCAGAGCGTTGATTAGCACTCGCTTGTGAAATTGGTTCAATGGGTAAACGTTGTACTTTAGTACGGTAACTATAGCGTGAAATACGTGCCGTACCGGGGTCAATAACATACTTAATGCCTGGTACGGTTAAACTCGTTTCAGCAACGTTAGTCGCTAAGACTATATTTCGACCATTATGAGGTTTAAATATTTGATTCTGTTCACTGACCGTTAAGCGCGCATAAAGCGGTAAAATAGTGGTATGACGTAAATTAGCTTTATTTAACGCTGCAGCGGTATCACGTATTTCACGCTCACCATTGAGAAAAATAAGAATATCGCCTTGCCCACAATCACTGAGCTCATCAACAGCCTGTAAAATACCGCTAATGATGTCAACATCTTGTGTCGACTGCTCTTCATCATCATTAGCGATACGATCATTTAAGGGACGATAGCGCATTTCTACAGGGTATGTTCTCCCTGACACTTCAATAACAGGTGCAGGTACACCCGCTTTATTAGCAAAGTGTTTGGCAAAACGCTGTGGATCTATGGTTGCAGAGGTGATAATTAACTTAAGATCTGGTCTTTGGGTAAGAATTTGCTTTAAATAACCTAAAATAAAATCGATGTTTAGACTACGCTCATGCGCTTCATCAATAATAATAGTGTCGTATTTAAGTAATAACCGATCTCTTTGCATCTCTGCTAATAAAATACCGTCAGTCATTAATTTAATATAACTTTGCTCGCTTACTTGGTCATTAAAGCGCACTTTATAGCCAACTTGCTCACCTAAGCGCGTACCTAACTCGTCAGCAATACGATTAGCAACGGTTCTTGCCGCAATACGCCTAGGCTGTGTATGACCAATAAGACCATCGACACCACGGCCCAGCTCCAAACATATTTTAGGGATTTGTGTGGTTTTACCTGAGCCGGTTTCACCGGCAATAATAACCACTTGATTA
Source organism: Colwellia ponticola (assembly GCF_005885605.1). Classification (GTDB taxonomy): domain Bacteria; phylum Pseudomonadota; class Gammaproteobacteria; order Enterobacterales; family Alteromonadaceae; genus Colwellia; species Colwellia ponticola. Next base: position 12,601 of record NZ_SZVP01000022.1, read on the forward strand.
GCAGCAATAGCAGCAGATATCTGTTCAGCACTTTCTGAAATAGGTAAACCTTCAGGATAAGTGATTTTAGGTAAGTTATTAATTTTTATATTTTTATCGTCAATTGACTTGAGTATTTGCTGCTGTAAAGGCTCAAGCAATTTACTGTGTTGTTCAGATAAATTCAGTGTCGCTAATTCAGCAGGAGACTTGTCTCTTGCTTGATGCGAAATGGTCTTTTTAAGGTGCATTAACCTTTTTTTAAAACGTACCGCATCACAAGTCTTTGCTTGTGGCAGTAATTCAAAAAGGTGTTCGATATCGGAAAATGAGGTAATAGCAGCAAGGTTAGACACAGGCAAAACAAACTCGGATAGAAAATAAAAACAGCATTTTAGCAGTAAAACACGCTAAATACAGCGCGTAAAACATGATAAGTTGTTTGTTAAGCGTATAATAAGCCTTATGTCATAAAAACCTTGTAACTACAGGCTTGGCTTGCTTATAACAAAGTCTTTAATAAGGCTAATAACCGGCTTAAGTATTACACCGCAGCATGGCTTTTTTCTATAAGAGTTCTTGTTTTAGCGTACTTATAACATGCCTGTAACACCTCATTACGAGAAATAGTCCCCAACAAATTGCCATCATCATCAATAACGGGGTAAAGTTTGGGTTTATTTTTAATCATGGTTTGTCCTAACCCTATAATACTATCGTAAGGCTTCACAGATAATACCTCTTTGTGCATAATATCTTTAATATTAGCGACATGCTCATTGAAGTAGAGCGTTTCTAACATTTTCTTTAGCACATCAGCCTCTGAAATAAAGCCAACAACTTTATAGTTCTTATCAATAACAGGACCACCCAGTTGCTTGGTTTTTAAAAAGCGTAAAGCCGCTTCTTCAACTGACATATTCTCGGTAAATGTTACCGGATATTGATTCATATATGCGTGTATTTTTAATGATTCCATAATATCCCTTAACTAAATCGCTATTTAGTTTGTCATATGATGAGCACAAGACTAGCTTCAATAATAACTGTAGATAAGCCTTTGCCAAAAAACCACTTTTTTGTTTACTTTATATAATTAACGTTTAGATGAAAAATTAGTTTTACCTTCTTTGAACACTAATAAGAAGGTAAAACTAAAAAGGTTAACGCTATAAATAATATAATGTCTGCCTAAAAATAAAGGGGGATAGCGTTAAGTCTCACTTTTTTGCTTCGCTATACCTCGCACGCCAATAAGATTACCTATTAACATTAACCCACCACCAATCAGTAACGGAACTTCAAAAGCTTCGTTATAAAAAGCTACACCCACTAAGGCGATTAACGGTAGTCTGAAAAAGTCGAGAGTCATAACGGTAGTTACTTCCGCATATTGCATCGTTTTAGCTAAACAATAATGAGCTAGTAAGGCACTTAGTCCTATAACACTTAGCCAAAGCCACTGCTGACCTTGTGGCCACACCCAGTCTGTTAAAGACAAGATAAAACCAATAGGTAATTGAACAATACACATAAAAAGTAAAATAGTTAACGGTGATTCCGTTTTTGCTAACGATTTAGTTGCACTGTGCGATAGTGCAAAACAAATAGCAGAGCCTAAAACAACAATCGACGCATAATCAATTAGAGCATAGCCTGGTTGTACTATAACAAGCACACCTAAGATGCCAAAAAATATCGCAAATAACTTATTTCTAGTCACTTTTTCATCAAGAAAAACACTCGCAATTAATAAGGTCCAAATGGGTACAGTAAATTCTAACGCAAATACTTCAGCCAATGGCAGTAAACCAATACCGAAAAACCAACCATATTGCGCAATAAAATGAAAAACATTACGAAATAGATGCAATTTAATGATCTTAGCCCGTGGTTGATTAACCGTCATATTGGTCTGTGTACGATTTCCCTTACTATGCTTAACGCGTGACTGGATAAAATAAATACCTGATAAAAAGACTAAACCGATGACGCTGCGAATAAATAATGACTGAGCAATACTGACTTCACCACTTAATTCACGTGCTCCGATAGCTAAAATAGAAAAAGAAGCCAGTGCGCCTGACATCCATAAAAAAAGAACCATATAATGTAAACTCTACTACTAATTTTTAAAACCATTGGGGATCGAATAATACCATAACAGAGTATTTTAAGACGAAATAGAAATAATGATAAAGTTATTATCAGCGATAAAGCTATAGTTATTAACTGTTAAGCTTTAATCAGGTAACATAAAGACAATTAACAATGACTTTATTAATCGGAATCTTATGAATATTGTTTGTGCCAACTGCTTTACCACCAACCGCATCCCTGATGATAAAGACTATAACAAAGGAAAGTGTGGTAAATGCCAACAAGCGGTTTATTCCGCTAAACCGACAGACTTAACTACCAATACATTTTACCCTTTTGTTGAACGTAACGACTTACCCGTTATCGTAGATTTTTGGGCTAGTTGGTGCGGCCCCTGTCAGAGTATGGCGCCTACGTATAGTAAAGTAGCGCAATCATCTCCTACGTTATTATTTTCAAAAGTAAATACTGAACAAGTACAACAGATTGCTGCTGACGCCAATATCCGTAGTTTACCTACCTTAGTATTTTTTAATCAAGGTAAAGAGGTTGACCGCATTTCTGGTGCTTTAAATGAAATGCAAATGAAACAGTGGATAGCAGGATGCTTACAAAAAATAACTTAGTTAGTTATTTCGCGCAACGAGACGTTGCTCTGCTGCTGTGACTAATGCCGTTAATTCACCATTACATTTCATTCGCTAAATTTCTTGGTCAATACGCGGCACTACCTCTCGATACTATTCATTAATGTAATGATATAAAGGTAATCGAACCAACGGCTCTTTAATCGACTTGATTGACAAGTTAGTTGAGGATAAAGCAGCATTGGCATCACTCACCATAAAAAATTTCACCTACTCTCCCACTTATTCTTGCACTTATACTTTCACTTAGAAAACTACCACGCCGTAAAATAATACTATGGTATTATTAGAGGATAAATGCGCTTGGTGACATGGATTTTAGAGCTGATACTTCGGAATAATGAATCTACATGAAACCTTCATTGCTGAAAAGTTATTATGGGTGGCCTAATAAATTACTAATAAATTAGCTCGATTAGCTTTTTTATGGGTAGCTGCTGATAAGTTATAAAACATGAAAAATTTAAGCTTCAATCCCCCAACCATCGGTATAACCTTTATACTGAGTGACTATTTCTTCAAACCGAGCTTCTAGCGCAATAATAGCATCATAAAGAGGTAATAATTTTATTGAACAAGCCAAAGCCCACACTTTGGGATTGTCATCAATATGAACATCACAAATAATATCAGGATCTACTTCAGCAAGATAAGCTGCCATAGCCTCCGCTTGCTCTTGTGATCCAAATAAGTGATAAAAAACAACAGTATGAATTACCGTTAAATCGATACCTGCCTTTTGCATTTCAAACAATACTTTACCTGTTTCATCTTTTGGGAACTTCATATGACTCTTCAACGCTATAAAATTAATGACGGCATTATAAACGGCAATGTTTTAAATGAATAGAAACAAAATATATTTAATCGTTGTAACAATACCAAGACGACGATGTAAGCCTAACCTCATGTTCATTAAACAAAATATAAAACTGTTCTTATGGGTGGCCTGATAAATTTCCGAACGATAAATCAAACACTAAGCCTGCTTCATTAAACGCCGAATTATGGCACAAGGATGTGCCATCAGCACTGATACGTCGAAGAATATTGGGCGTCATGGAGAAAACACGTTTAATGCAGTAGCGCCGAGGAGTCCAGAGCCAAAGAAGTATGAGCGGCGCTAGCCTCCCCTCTCTTTTTTGGGTGTAGTCGCCACCGCGACAATTATAAATTAAAGCCTATAAAAACTTAATGTGTACCTGACCCCATTTATTTATGACCCCATTTATTTTCGACA
>NZ_SZVP01000214.1 GCF_005885605.1 Colwellia ponticola
GCGCTGGTGGAACTCGCGGTAGAAGTCCATCTCCATCAAGCCCAGGAACAGGGCGATGCTGGACGCAAGGGTCAGCCAGAAGCGGAAGAACCCACGCGCGGCCATGGCCCGTACGCTGAACAGTGCCAGCAGCAGCGGGATCAGCAGGTAGACCACCAGGCGGATGTCAAAACGCAGGCCGTTGGCGAACGCTTCAAGGAAGGTCGAGGCCGGCGTGTCGAGGATCATCTCGCGGTTGTAGACCAGCAGCGCCAGGCGCAGCAGGGAGAGCATCACCATCATGACCAGTGCGCAGAGCAGCGTGTACGCCAGATGGGATTTGACGGTCGGTTGCAGCAGGCGATTAGAAGCTCGCTGCTGACTCAGGGCGTCCGGGTTTGCCATGTCGTTTCAGGACCCATTGGAAGTT
>NZ_SZVP01000215.1 GCF_005885605.1 Colwellia ponticola
ATTCACTAAAAGAACTGGCTTTTGTCAACAACAATAACTTTACACTGGAAATTGATCCTGCGATCCCTGATTACTTGATTGGAGATCCAACCAAATTATCACAGATTATACTAAATTTGATTAACAACGCGTTGAAGTTTACTAAAAATGGTGACGTTAGTATCATTGCAAAACTGGAAACTTTAGAGCATCCAACGGCGACCTTATATTTTGAAATAACAGATACCGGAATCGGAATTCCCGAAGATAAGTTGGTCAGCGTTTTTGACAGTTTTTCTCAAGGTTCAATTGAAGTCAATAGAAAATACGGCGGTACGGGTCTGGGATTAACGATTGTAAAAAAATTAACTCAAATTCTTGGCGGACAAATCGAACTTTCAAGTGTCGTGGGCCAAGGTTCTACCTTTT
>NZ_SZVP01000216.1 GCF_005885605.1 Colwellia ponticola
CTCTTCACGCTCTTGACCACGATGGTCGCGCGGGTGAGTGTCACGTCAAACGGGTTGCCGCCGTCGCGCACCAGGGTCAGGGTGATTTTCTGGCCGATCTTGCCGCGCATCTTGTCGACGGCTTCGGTCATGGTCTGGCCGCGGGTCGGCTGGCCGTTGATCTTGACGATAAAGTCACCGGCCTGGATGCCGGCCTTGGACGCCGGGGTGTCATCGATGGGCGAGACCACCTTGATATTGCCGTCTTCGGCGCCGACTTCAATGCCCAGGCCGCCGAACTCACCGCTGGTGCTTTCCTGCAGCTCGGCAAAATCTTCCGGACCCAGGTAGGCGGAGTGCGGGTCAAGGTTGCTGAGCATGCCCTTGATGGCATTCTCCAGCAGGGTCTTGTCGTCTACAGGTTCGAC
>NZ_SZVP01000217.1 GCF_005885605.1 Colwellia ponticola
CACGCCTCTTTCAACAGGTAGGCCGTGGGCACCCGCTCATGAATACGGCGATGCAACAAACGCTGTACGTGAGAGATTTCCTCTTCTTCCAGGTTGCAATCGAGGTAGCTGTCGGCAATTTCCCATGGCAGGTGCAAAGCGCCGAGCACCAACTGCCGGGCTTCGTCCCAGGCATTGTCGGTGCCATGGCCAAAAAACAGGTCTTCCCCATGGAAACGGCTGACGGCCCAACGGATGTGGTCGCGCAAGGTGCGCAGGCGAGATGTGATCACGGGGGGCAGACTCCTGGAAAAAACGACTGGCGATTCTAACAGCCTTCGCCTGTACCGACGATGTACGAAAAGCTGTTGCCATACGTCGGATTTCATCCAAATCGCCATCATTCGGTTAAACATCGCCGCCACTTG
>NZ_SZVP01000218.1 GCF_005885605.1 Colwellia ponticola
TATTAATCCATGTCCGCGTTAGTTTCGAAACAATGCTCTCACGGATTCAAAAACGTGGTCGTTCTTATGAACAATTAGAAGCCGATCCAACCCTCTACGACTATTACAAGGAATTAAACAGCCGTTATGACGCTTGGTACGACTCTTATGATGAAAGTCCTAAGATGCAAATCGACGGCGACGTATTAGACTTCGTTGAAAACGAAGCTGATCGTAAAAAAGTCATCGATATGATCGACCAACGGGTTAAAGAATTAAAAGAACAACAATCAAAAGCAATCTAAATCTGATTTAAAAAGGCCTGGATAAGTTATTATCCAGGCCTTTTTTGCATACAAATGTGTACGTTATCAATTGAGCTCAGATTTTTCTAAGTGTGATTTTTGAATCCATAATTCGTGAACAA
>NZ_SZVP01000219.1 GCF_005885605.1 Colwellia ponticola
TTTGTTTTTCTAGTATGGCCTGATGGTTTGTCCATTGGGAAAGAACGGCCTCAAATCCTGCTGCTGCTTCCTCTTCTTTGACTAAAACAAATCTTTTTTGCAGAAGATGAAGTTCTTGCTCTAAATGATCTAGTTTTTGTTGCTGTTGCTTTGCTTTTTCCTTTAATCGCTCATTGAACTGTTGGAAAAACTGAGTACCGAACAAATGACGTAAAACAGTCTCTTTCTCACTGCTTGATGAAACCAAAAAATTACGGAATTCTCCTTGGGGCAGTAAAACGATTTGGGAAAACTGTTTCGCATCGAGATTCATCAGTTCTCTGATCAACTGGTCTGCTTCTGTACGTTTTGTGATTTGTTTTATTTCTTTTCCTTTCCCATCAAAAATGGTCAACGTTACTTTAG
>NZ_SZVP01000220.1 GCF_005885605.1 Colwellia ponticola
AAATCTGTGGTTAAATTTAAATCTTTGTAGCTGAAATCAAATAAAGCTTCTGAAGTAAACTTAATATTTCTCAATTTTAATTCATGAGCCAAGCATTTATGGTAAATACTTTCTATCATACCTGGCCCTAAATTTTTATGAACTTCAATAATTGAAGAAAAAATTTCATAACTCAAATCATCTACAAATTGTTTTGTAACCATATGATTATTGTTTTTCTGTTCTCTTCAAAAGAATATTTGTTAAATTCAACTTTTTCAAACTAAGTTATAATCTTTTTTAAAACAAAGAGAATTAGAGATTAGGAGTAATGAGTCCGAATAATTAAATTCCTTACCAAATATCTCTAATTTTTTGTAGTCATAACTTCTCTTGACCTCTAAATCTCTTTGTAAAAATTATCCG
>NZ_SZVP01000221.1 GCF_005885605.1 Colwellia ponticola
GGTTCGCGCCATGCTCCTTCGCCTTTTGCTGTCCTGCATGTTGGCCTTGGTCGCCAATTCGACCCAGGCCATGACCCTGTACAAATCCACCGATGCCAACGGCATGGTGTTTTTCAGCGATCGGCAAACCCCCGGCGCCCAGGCGTTCGTGATCCAGGAACGTAGGGTCGAGCGCGTACAGCCGCCGGTACTCTACAGGCCAAAACCCGTTTACCCGCAACAAGCCTACCGTTACCCCTTGCCCTGGCGTGGCGGTCCGTTCCGCCTGACCCAAGGTCCCAACGGCAGCTTCAGCCACACCGACGCCAAAAGCCGCTACGCCATGGACATCGCCATGCCCGAAGGCACGCCGATCATCGCGGCACGCAGCGGTGTGGTGGTGAAAATCGAGAATAGCCAGATCGG
>NZ_SZVP01000222.1 GCF_005885605.1 Colwellia ponticola
TTTTGAAGCGCCACATCCTACTAATGCCAAAAGTGCAAAAGCAGAAATGTAAATAGGTTTAATGGTATTCATCTAAAATGTTTTTGTTAATTTGAAATATTTGTCTAAAATAATTTTTTTTGTTACAAAAGGCGTTATGATTAACACTATGTTAAGATTTGTTCGCAGGTGAAAACTTCTGCCAAGCGAACGCCTTTCTCCGTTTTTTGTACGGTTATGATTTCATTATGTGCGTCATGTTCCAAGAACAAATAATAATTGTTATCAGCAGCGGCATTCATGAATTTTTCTTTTTCTGGCATGGTCAATAAAGGTCTGGTATCATATCCCATCACATACGGAATTGGAATATGTCCGGCTGTCGCCAATAAATCAGCGCAAAAAACGATGGTCTTGTCCTTATA
>NZ_SZVP01000223.1 GCF_005885605.1 Colwellia ponticola
GACGCGTCCAACCGACAGTACGCCGTCATAGCCCGCCCGCCGTCCTAGGAGGGTAAACAAACGACTGAGGTTCATACCAAACAGCCAATCGGCGCGGCTGCGGGCGAGGGCTGATTGATAGAGCGGGAAGGTCTCCTGACTAGACTTCAGCGACAACAGCGCTTTGCGAATTGACGCCTCGTTGAGTGCGGATAACCAGAGGCGCTCAACAGAGCCACGATAGTTGCAGAGCTCCAGTAACTCGCGGGCAATCATTTCACCTTCGCGATCGGCGTCGGTGGCGATGACGACGGTGGCAGCTTCGCTGAGCAGGTGTTTGATGATTTTGAACTGCGCGACAGTCTTGGGTTTGACCTCAACCCTCCACTGCGCGGGAATGATCGGTAGATGATCCAACGACCAGG
>NZ_SZVP01000023.1 GCF_005885605.1 Colwellia ponticola
TTAAATTCTTTGGTATATTTTTTACGTTTTGCCATTTCTGTTCTCCAGTTAAGCTTATTATGTCTTAACTGGGGTAGTCGAATCCATTAAACCACGTCAAATGCTATTTATGCGCAGGACAAATTGTTTAGTTCAAGGCGCTTTATAGTGACGTTTAGTGTTTCTTAAACGAACTATAAAGCAACGATGAAGTAGGCCAATTTAATCAGCCATAAAAAAACCTGCCGAAGCAGGTTTTAATCGTTAAGCGTTAAGTAGCTAATGCTATTTATGCGCAGGACAAATTGTTTAGTTCAAGGCGCTTTATAGTGACGTTTAGTGTTTCTTAAACGAACTATAAAGCAACGATGAAGTAGGCAATTTAATCAGACATAAAAAAACCTGCCGAAGCAGGTTTTATATTTAAAGCGTCAAGTAGCTAATGCTATTTATGCGCAGGATAAATTGTTTAGTTCAAGGCGCTTTATAGTGACGTTTAGTGTTTCTTAAACGAACTATAAAGCAACGATGAAATTAGCAATTTAGACAAGCATAAATTACATCATGCCGCCCATGCCACCCATACCACCGCCCATACCACTCATATCAGGCATAGCACCAGAGTCTTTTACCGGTGCATCAGTGATCATTGCTTCAGTGGTTAGCATTAAACCAGCAACTGAGGCAGCAAATTGTAATGCTGAGCGCGTTACTTTAGTTGGGTCTAAAATACCCATCTCAATCATATCGCCGTAAGTACTGTTACCTGCATTGTAACCGTAGTTACCTTTGCCGTTACGTACTTCGTTTAATACCACTGACGGTTCGTCACCACAGTTAGCTACGATTTGACGAAGTGGTGCTTCCATAGCACGAATAGCAACGTTAATACCGTGAGTTTGATCTTCGTTAATGCCTTCTAGGTTTCTAATGGCATCAGCAGCGCGTATTAATGCAACACCACCACCAGCAACAACACCTTCTTCAACGGCTGCGCGCGTTGCATGTAATGCATCTTCAACACGGGCTTTTTTCTCTTTCATTTCCATTTCAGTTGCAGCACCAATTTTGATAACCGCAACACCGCCAGCTAACTTAGCTAAACGTTCTTGTAATTTTTCTTTATCGTAGTCTGAAGAAGACTCTTCAATTTGACCACGAATTTGTGAAACACGCGCTTGAATGTCAGCATCATCACCAATACCATCAATAATGATAGTAGTGTCTTTAGAGATAACAACACGTTTTGCTTGACCTAAATCTTCTAAGGTAACTTTTTCAAGTTCCATGCCGATTTCTTCAGAAACAACGGTACCCGCCGTTAACGTAGCAACGTCTTGTAACATTGCTTTACGTCGATCACCAAAACCTGGTGCTTTAACCGCAGCAACTTTAACGATGCCACGCATGTTATTAACAACTAATGTCGCTAATGCTTCGCCTTCAACGTCTTCAGCAATAATTAATAGTGGTTTACCCGCTTTAGCAACGCCTTCAAGTGTTGTTAATAATTCACGGATGTTAGAGATTTTTTTATCAACAAGTAAGATAAATGGGTTTTCTAATTCAACCGTGCCATTTTCTTGCTTGTTAATGAAGTATGGTGATAAGTAACCACGGTCAAACTGCATACCTTCAACAACGTCAAGTTCGTCAGTTAGTGCTTGGCCTTCTTCAACCGTAATAACACCTTCTGTGCCTACTTTATCCATTGCGGTAGCAATGATTTTACCAACAGTTTCATCAGAGTTAGCAGAGATAGTACCAACTTGCTCAATCGCTTTGTTATCAGTAACTGGTGTAGATGAGTTTTTTAAGGCTTCAACGGCTGCAATAACCGCTTTGTCGATACCACGTTTAAGATCCATTGGGTTCATACCCGCAGCAATAGATTTTAAGCCTTCGTTAACAATAGCTTGTGCTAAAACTGTCGCCGTAGTGGTACCGTCACCCGCTTCATCATTAGCTTTAGAAGCAACTTCTTTCACCATTTGTGCGCCCATGTTTTCGAATTTATCTTCTAATTCGATTTCTTTGGCAACAGAAACACCATCTTTAGTGATAATTGGACCACCAAAAGATTTGTCGATTACCACATTACGGCCTTTAGGGCCTAAAGTGACTTTTACTGCGTCGGCTAATATGTTTACGCCTTTAAGCATTTTTACGCGTGCGTCATTACCAAATAATACATCTTTTGCAGCCATGTTATTTAATTCCTATAATTTTGGTTATTATCACAATTTCAAATATCGTATTTAAAATTGTGTTTAGTTAATATTTTGGCTTTACTTTAAGCTAATAGGCTCAAGAGCAAAGAAAAAGCGCGGAGCTGACGGTAGTCAGTGAGCACTTTTGATGCCGCTATTGTGTGCTAGTAGCGACAAGTTAAGCTATAAATTATTCGACGATTGCTAAGATATCGCTTTCAGAAAGAATTAGTACTTCTTCACCATCAATTTTTTCAGTTTTAATGCCGTAGCCTTCACTGAAGATAACTTGATCGCCAACTTTAACATCTAGAGGACGTACTTCACCATTTTCTAAAATACGGCCATTACCTACGGCAATAACTTCAGCACGAGTAGATTTTTCAGCAGCGCTACCCATTAATACGATACCGCCTTCAGATTTTGACTCTACGTCTTTACGTTTAACAATAACACGATCATGTAGTGGACGAATGCTCATTAATTCTCTCCTGAGATTACTTATTTAATTAATTAGTTATTTATCTAGTTAAATGTTTCATTATTTAGCTAAATATTTAGTGACGATACTAGTCATCATTAACAACTAGATTGTTGCTAATAGAAGTGGGGGTAAAAAAATCCTTCACAAGTGCAAAATTAAAAAAATTAGCTTATAAATTAAGTATTATACTCTTGGTCTTAGGCATGGGTGTTGTTAATCTTTGCGTTTAAATTCTCCTTCTAAGGTTTCACCTTGGTGATGTGAAATAGACTCTGGTGGTGAAGTAAAAGGATCCGCTGTTTTTTCATGTTCATAAACATTACCCGTTGCCTCTTGATGAAAAGAAGCACTCGCGCCAAATTGATTCACCTTAATATGGGCTTGAACCTTTCTACCAATGGCGGCGCGCACACCGGGTATCAGTAGTAATAAACCAAAAATATCAGTAACAAAACCTGGTGTTACTAATAAAACACCCGCAACTAATAACATTAACCCGGTCACTATTTCACCCGATGGCATTTCACCTTGCGCCATTTTAGTTTGTACCGATTGCAGCGTGGCTAAACCTTGCTGACGTACATACTTAGCCCCTAACCATGCGCTAAGAATAACAATAGCGACCGTTGGCCAAAGTCCAAGTAAAGCACCGACCTGCATAATCACCGTGATTTCGATGATGGGAATAATAATAAAAAGTACAAACAATAATTGAAACATAATGATTCCTTAATTTCTATGAAACTTATATTGGGTTTAACAGGTCTTTTTCAAGGTCAATATTTTATCTATAGCAACGTAGCGACATTTGCGATAAGTTTTTCTTAATACTCAAGGTATATAATGTATCAATCGCGTTAGGTAACTTGTAGTAACAGCAAAGCGATTGAGTAAAAAAGCGGTATCACTTAATATGCATTGGTTTTATATAAGAATTAGCTAATAAAAGTAAATTGGTCACCTTACCAATGATCAAATAAACCATAAACCTAATATACACGTATAACGTGTTGATATGATTACCTTGAATATCCAGCAAGGTAATAAGCATGATTTACACTGGATCACTTATTTTTTGAAGTAGGCTTAATGAAAATTTTACTATCCCTATGCTTTGTAATGTTAGCAGTTTTTACTTTTCACCCTGCTCAAGCAGTAGAAAAAAAATCTATTTTTGATATTTCAAATACTAATTTATTTAGTAATGATGATGAGTTTTTGAAAGTTGACCAAGCGTTCGCGTTAAATTTTCATCAAAAAAATAACCTATTAGAGATTAGTTTCGATATCGCTCCTGATTATTACCTTTACCGACATCAATTTAAGTTTGCCGGTGAAAATATTAAATTCATGCCCGTTTTATTACCTGAAGGTATAGATCATGAAGATGAATTTTTTGGTGTACAAAAAATATTTACTGAGCAATTAACGTTCACCGTTAACCTTGAGCAAGTATCAAGTGATGCCAGTATCAAAGTAACTTATCAAGGCTGTGCTGCAAAAGGCTTATGTTATGCGCCAGAAAGCAAGGTAATAGAGCTAAGCCAATTTGTTACCAGTGCTTTATCTATTAATAACTCGTCGTCGTTAACGAACAACAGTACGGTTAGCGGTAATAATAATGCCGCAAACAACCAAAGTGGTACTCAAGAAAGTGAGCAACATCAGTTATCTGACATGCTCAAACAAGAAAGTTTATTACTTACGTTAATTGCCTTTTTTGTCGGTGGTTTATTACTATCATTTACACCTTGTGTGTTCCCTATGTACCCTATTTTAACAGGTATTATTGTCGGTCAAGGTAAAGGGTTAACCACCAAAAAAGCATTCACTTTATCTTTTATTTATGTGCAAGGTATGGCGATTACTTATACTTTATTAGGTATTGTTGTTGCGTTAGCAGGCGCAAAATTTCAAGCCCTGTTTCAACACCCTTACGTGCTTATTAGCTTAAGTGTTTTGTTTATCTTTTTAGCCCTTTCTATGTTTGGTGTCTTTAACTTAGCATTACCCACCAGTTGGCAAAACAAATTAAATAACATCAGTAACAAACAAAAAGGTGGTTCGATTACTGGCGTATTAATGATGGGCGTTATTTCAGGGCTGGTAGCCTCGCCTTGTACTACGGCACCATTAACGGGGGCTTTGCTATATATTTCTCAAACAGGCGATGTTGTGCTCGGTGCCTCAGCATTATATGCGTTAAGTTTAGGTATGGGCTTACCATTATTAGTGTTAGGTAGCTCTGGCGGCAAGTTACTGCCTAAAGCAGGTGCTTGGATGAATATAATCAAAAATATCTTTGGTTTATTATTATTAGCCGTACCAATATTTTTACTCGAGCGTTTTATTCCTGAAGTGGCCAGCCAAGCATTATGGGCTTTATTATTATTAGCCAGTGCGAGTTACTTTTATGTTGCTAACCAAAATCATGTTACATCACAAAAAACACCACAAGAAAAAGGTTTTTGGTATGGTGTACGTTCTTTAGTTATATTTTTAATGCTGTTTTTTGGCGCTAATATGGTCTACCAATTAGTTTTTCCCGGTAAAAATATAACGACTAATGAAGTTCAACATGCCACATTTAAGCAGGTGACCTCGTTAGCGGAGCTAAAAAGTGAAGTGATGGCGGCGAATACTCAAGGCAAAACCGTGATGGTAGATTTATATGCTGATTGGTGTATTGCTTGTAAAGAGTTTGAAAAATATACCTTTGTAGATGCTTCAGTGCAGCAAGCACTAGCCAACAGTGTTTGGCTACAAATTGATATGACAGATTTTGATTCGAACGCCAATGCTGAACTGGCAAAGCATTATAGTGTTTTCGGCTTACCCTCTATTTTATTTTTTGATTTACAGGGAAATGAACTGACTAAACAACGCACTACCGGCTTTATGGATGCCGCTGAGTTTAGTGCTCATGTTAGGTCAACCTTTAAGTAGCACTGATATAATGACTTAAAGCTGCAGAGTTGATTAGTTGGTCAGCCTCAATAAAATGGCTGATTAACTAATTAACTAGGCTATTAGCCTAGTCACTCAACAAATAAGTCATAAGAGACTACTCATTCCAAACATTTTCACTTATTGCCTTTGGCACTCGCCAATAACCACCGGTAGTTTGTTTATCTAATGAAAGAAAGAGCTCTTTTTCAGGAATAGGTTTTGAGTAGTAATATCCTTGAATAATATCACAGTCATTCTCTGTTAAACTACGCAATTGTGCTTGTGTTTCAACACCTTCAGCAACCACTATTAAGCCTAAGTTTTTCACCATAGCAATAGTAGATGTAATAATTTGAAAGTCAGAATGATTTTCTAACATGCCAAAAATAAAACTTTTGTCTATTTTAATGACATCAACAGGCATTTTCTTTAAATAAGCTAACGACGAATAGCCTGTACCAAAATCATCAATGGCAAAAGTAAAACCTATCCTTTTTAAAGATTCCATCATCGCAATAGTGTGATCCATATCTTTAACAAGCGTTTGTTCTGTTAACTCCAACTCAAAGCTTTTTGCGGTTAATGAAAATTCAACCAGTAAATCACTTAAAAATCGGGGTAAATTAATATCAAGAAATTGTCCCGCAGATAAGTTAATGGCAATACGCACATCGGCTAAGCCATATTTTTTTAATTGTATGGCTAACTCAAAACAGCGTCGGATAATCCAATAACCTAACTCAATCATATGCTGCGAGTTTTCTAATATTGGGATAAAATCCTCTGGTGAGATCATTCCTCGGTCTGGATGCTGCCAACGCAGTAATGCTTCAAAACCATATAATTTTTTAGTTTTAGCACATATTTGTGGCTGTAAGCTTAAACTAAACTGTTGCTTAGCCAATGCCTGCCTTACTTCACCTTCAAGCATGACTCGATGAGCAACTCGTTGAAACATTTCTGGATGATATATATGATATTGACTACCACCATTATCTTTGGCTTCATACATGGCAATATCAGCATGACTAATCAAGTCATCGGTTTTTTCTGTAGCTGATTCAGTGTAAGCAATACCTATACTAGTTGATACATAGAAAATATTACTTCCTAGTTTAATCGCTTCTTTAAACTGAAATAGTACTTTTTCTGCTACTTTAATCGCTTCATCAACGCCACTAAGATGATTTAAAACAATAACAAATTCATCACCACCAAAGCGACAAGCTAAGTCAGCTTCACGAACACTTATTCGAACACGCTCTGCTGCTTGAATCAGCAGTTTGTCGCCAATATTGTGCCCATTACTATCATTAACCTTTTTAAAGTCATCTAAATCAAGAAAAAGTACCGCAACGCCATTTTTGTAACGAGTAATATTACCTATTGACTTACGCAACTGATAATTAAGCATATTCCTGTTAGGTAAACCTGTAAGCAAGTCGTACATGGCAATATTTTCTAATTCTTTGGTTTTTTGCTCTACCACCAAATTAAGTTGTTCTAACTCAAAACTAAGCTCTTGTGATGAGTCTATTAAAATATCTAATTCATCGGCAAACATCCGTGGTCTTTTCAACTCAACTTGGCGAAATTCATCAAACTTTTTTTGCGCTAATAACGGCAAGGCATTGGACAGTAAAAGCAATCGTTTAGTAAACGGGCTTGAGATAAAGTAAACAAAACCTGCTAGTAAAATAAAAATAAGACTTAACGAAAGAATAAAGCGTTTTTGGTAATTATCATTTTTTGCTTTATATAGGGTTACATCATCAATAAGGGCGAGGTAAAAATTATGATCGGCTTGTTTTGATAACGTAAGTAAATTAAATAAGTAGTTACTCTTTTCTAAATCTAGTTGCACGCCTTTTTCTAGTACTTTATTAAAAGCTGAATAAGGTTTCCCTTTCGCTAATAACATATTCGTTAACGCCATATCTGAGGCCGACATAACATTAATTGAACTAGGCTGTATATCTTGTTCATGTGTTACCGGCACACTAATAATAGCAACATCTCTGTCTAAAGTAGTTTTTAACGCAAATAACATATCTACAAGCGAAGTACTCATGGTAACAACAACCATGTTCCCTTGCTTATTCAGTAAAGGTAAACTCAATAATAATTGACAACTTTGTGCACAATATATGCGATGTTCTGGCGCTTGTAGCTTCAACACTTGTGCAATGTTATCTTGTACTACTTGAGGGAAGTCGTTGGTTGAAAACAAGATATTTTCTTTATCATCAACCAACCAAATATCTTCTACATTAAGGTGTAACTGTAAAGCATCATACTGCTGCTCAAGCTGCATCGCTAAATTAGAAAAGTTATTTTGTTCTGATAGTTTTATTAAATCGGTAAACGACTCTAGCCAAACAATGAGCTTTGTACGGAGAATATTATTATGTAAATTTACTTGTACTTGGCCTTGCGTGATATTGTTGTGTTGAAATTCTTGATAATCGGCTTGTAAGCGCCAATAAGATAACGAAGAGAAGCCTAACGATAACAAAAGTAAAGTTGACACGATTAAAATTAATAGTTTTGTTGGTACGCCGATAAATTTTTTATTCATAATATCTTTATTTAAAAGTAGTACTTAAAACCAGTACATGAGTTGCACGGCCCACATCTGCCAATTTTCGGAATTATTAATGAGTTTATTAGGTACCACTACAGGGGTAAGTCTACCCGCACCATTTACCCAATGATATTCCATACGTGCACTAAAATTACTAGTAATATCGTAATTTAAGCCTAAAGTCATATCTTTATGAAAACCAAAGTAATATGGCACTTGACCAGCACTATTTTCCTCCAGTTTCTTACCGTTTTTATCATCTTTATCTAGGTAAAAATTTTCATAACGCGCTAATAACGTTAACGCTTTATTTACTTTATAACGCGACTGTAAGTAAAAACCTTGTCCAATATTATCCACATGATAATCTGGCTCATAAAAGCCATTCATCACAAAGCGCTGTTGGTATATTTCACCACTAAACTCCCACTTTTCACCTTCATAAAGCGCATTGATAGTATAAAATTGCAAGCTAAATTTAGAATCATAAAAAAAGTCAGCTTGAGTGTTTTTTTCATAGTTAAAGTCTGAGTCAAGCAAAGAGAAGCCAAAGCGCCATGGTGAAAAGCTCGGCTGCCAGTAAAAACTGCCCTGTGTTTCATAATCTTGTTCTGCCTCACCTAAAGCAAAGTCCCCTAAAATAATATTGGTTTGCTCATCAGAAATGGGCGAGCTACCATAACTTAAGGTAAAATCGAAGTTACCTAAAGTATCATTACTGTGGCTAATTTTTATTGCCGCACCGTCACTACCTACGGCGATATCACGAAAACCGTCAAAGTAAACTGATTGTGGTAAAATAATACTAGGGCGTGCAAAAGGAACCACTCGTGAACTAGAATAAAGCCAATGATTGTTTTTAAAGCGCCCTAGATAAACATTCGCCTGCCAATATTGGTCATTATAAGCAGACCAATCAATCAGGGCGTAATCTACTCGAAAACCTTTTTCATAACGGTTACCGCCATCTAAATAAACGACTTGGCCTGCAAAGCGTAGCGTATTGGTTAATTGATATGAGGCGTTTAGACCTAGCTCAGTTAACTCCGTAGATAATTCACCATCATCATTGACAAAGTCACTACCATTAACATCAATAAGACCTTGAGAAATGAAACCGTGTAATTGAAAATCTTGTGCATTAATATAGCCATGTTCTGCGGTTGCTTGCGTTACGCTCAAACAAGTACTGATAAATAAAAAGGCCCACAATATTGTGCGAACACAAAAGTGCCTCCTACTAGATAGCTTTTTGATTATAAGTATTAGGTAAACAGCTGTATTAGCTTTTAATTTTAACAATATTAACTACTCCTTTGCCGCTAATTGGCTGCGCTTTATTCTGCTCACTATGATTGATAGTGTCTTGCTTATCATCTAATGTTATTAACATATCTTTTTCTATATAGCCTATTGAACCTGGTGTATTGATAATGGCCTGAAGTAATTCTTGTTGGGAGGACACAATAGTCGGAGCAACACCTAACCCAGAGTAAGTGAGCTTGTGCCAGATACGATTCAGTTGATAGGGGAATATTTGCAATAATTCTTTGGCAAAACGTTGATGCAGCTCATCTTGGTTAGGAAGCACAAAGACATTGATAACAGTATCATCACTCCAACGTAATTGGCGCATAGTATAAATTCGTCGTAGTTGAGATTTAGTCAATTGACTATCAATGACTTGGTGGTGAGTAACTATCTCAATAGCCATAACTTGTGAAGTAACAAGACATGCAAACATGAGCATAATAATAAGAGCATAATGTTTAATAACTGGTTCCTTCATAAAAACAGAACTGAGGCAGGGAAATCATCGTAAAATCAATGTGGTAATAGCAACAAAGCCGTAATAATAGCCCAAATCAACAAATAATCAAAGATTTACCTTACTTTGACTTTGTCCTGAAGAGGTATGACCAGCACTTTGCTGCTATATTCCTCGAAAACATATCTATTATCGTCAATAATAAAAAAAACCGTAAAATATAAATTTTTTTGTTCACAGCACCTTCATTTTATGTAATTATTAGCATTATTATTTTTTAATGGTGTTTTAGCAGAAGATGAACGCAAAGTTTACAGTTTTAGTGTTAAATGGTCCAAATCTAAATATGTTAGGTATGCGAGAGCCTACTATCTATGGCAAGCAAAGCTTGTCTGACATTATCACTGACCTTAGCCAACAAGCTGATAAAAAGCATATCAAGTTGCAGCACCTACAAAGCAATGCTGAACATGAGTTAATTAACGCTATTCACAACGCTTACCAAGAGGTTGACTTTATTATTATCAACCCTGCTGCGTTTACACACACAAGCATTGCCCTAAGAGATGCTCTACTTTCTGTAGGTATACCCTTTATAGAGGTCCACCTGTCAAATGTACATGCGCGTGAAACATTTAGAAAGCACTCCTACTTGTCTGATGTTGCTACAGGTATTATTTCTGGCTTTGGCGCACAAGGTTATAGTTTCGCGCTTGACGCCGCCTATAGCTACCTAAATAAAGCACAGATTAATTAATTTAAAGTTATTTATTTATATAAATTAGTACATATAAATAAATAACAAACCGCAATAGTTAATGAACTATCATTAACCTATATTTTAAAAATATTATTTTAGTAACCCAAATTAAGGTGTCCCAATGGATATTCGCAAAATCAAAAAACTTATCGAACTGGTTGAAGAGTCTGGAATCAACGAGCTAGAGATCTCTGAAGGTGAAGAATCAGTACGTATTAGCCGTGGCGCTGTAGCCATGCAACAAGCACCTATGATGCAAGCAGCACCTGCTATGCAACCAGCTCCAGCCGCTGCACCTGTAGCTGCTGAAACTGCTGCTCCTGTGCAAACTGGCCATATTGTTCGCTCACCTATGGTCGGTACTTTCTATGCATCAGCTTCACCTGATACACCACCATTTGCTGAAGTAGGCAAACATGTTAATGCTGGTGATACTTTATGTATTGTTGAAGCAATGAAGATGATGAACCAAATTGAAGCTGATAAATCAGGTGTTATTAAAGAAATTTTAGCTCAAAATGAAGACGCTATTGAGTTTGACCAACCGCTATTCATCATTGAATAAGCCCAACCAAGAGGTTTATTCCATGTTAGATAAAGTTGTTATCGCCAATCGCGGCGAAATTGCCTTAAGAATATTACGCGCTTGTAAAGAACTAGGTATTAAAACAGTTGCTGTGCACTCAACCGCTGACAAAAGCCTTAAACATGTTTTACTAGCTGATGAAACTATTTGTATTGGTAAAGCAGCAGCGCCAGATAGCTACCTTAATATTCCAGCAATCATTACTGCTGCTGAATTAACAAACGCTGTCGCTATTCACCCTGGTTACGGTTTTCTTGCTGAAAACGCTGACTTTGCCGAACAAGTTGAAAACTCTGGTTTTGCCTTTATCGGCCCTAAAGCAGAAAGCATCCGTATAATGGGTGATAAAGTTGCCGCAATCAAAGCAATGAAAGTGGCGGGTGTTCCTTGTGTACCAGGTTCTGACGGTCCTTTAAATGACGATGAAGCCACAAACAAAGCACACGCTAAACGTATTGGCTACCCAGTTATTGTTAAAGCAGCTGGCGGTGGTGGTGGTCGTGGTATGCGAGTGGTACGTAGCGAAGCAGACTTAATTGATGCTATTGCATTAACCAAAAAAGAAGCTGGCACAATCTTTAAAAATGATATGGTTTACATGGAAAAATTCCTTGAGAATCCACGTCATGTAGAAATTCAAATTATGGCTGATGGCAAAGGTAATGCTATTCACTTAGGTGAACGTGACTGTTCAATGCAGCGACGCCATCAAAAAGTAGTTGAAGAAGCTCCAGCACCAGGTATTACGCCTGAAATGCGCGCCAGAATAGGTGAACGTTGTTGTAATGCTTGTATCGAGATTAACTATCGCGGTGCTGGTACTTTTGAGTTCTTGTATGAAAACGGTGAATTCTACTTTATTGAAATGAATACCCGTATTCAGGTTGAGCACCCTGTTACTGAAATGATCACGGGTGTTGATTTAATTAAAGAACAGCTACGTATTGCTGCTGGTTTACCGCTTTCTTGTACACAAGACGATATAAAAATTTCTGGTCATGCTATTGAGTGTCGTATCAATGCTGAAGATCCTCGTACTTTTATTCCTTCACCGGGCAAAATTACGCGCTTCCATTCACCAGGTGGTTTAGGTGTACGTTGGGACTCACATATTTATGCTGATTACTCAGTGCCGCCACATTATGACTCTATGATTGGTAAATTAATTACTTGGGGTGATAATCGCGATGTTGCCATTGCCCGTATGCGCAATGCTTTATCTGAGTTAGTCATTGATGGTATAAAAACCAATATTGCTTTGCATAAAAGTATTTTAAATGACAAAGGCTTTATTAATGGTGGCGCCAACATCCATTACCTAGAGCAAAGATTATCTGAATTTGATTAATAGCAAAGTAAAGATATAAAAAGTACTCTAGGGTACACTCAATAAAAGCTCTGCAACCGCAGAGCTTTTTTGTTATTCTAATCTCAAAACTTCCCCCTTTATTTTGAGTTAACGCTTATGTCATATCCTCTTGAAAAACCAATAGCTCCAGCAGATGATGATTGTTGTGGCGGCGGTGCCTGTAACCCTTGTGTTTGGGATCATTACTACGCTGAGTTACAAAAATGGCGTATTGCACAAGCTAAAATCAGAGAGCAACAGCAAGTTGAAGCAGCGAGTAAAGCTCCTTAACGCAATGAGCGTACAAAGTAGCGCTGTTGATTACTGAAACGGTAAAAGTAAAAACCCAGCAAATATGCTGGGTTTTTTGTTTAATCACTGTAATTTACTATTTAAATTTACAGTTTTAGATTATACGTTTCCTAGAACGGTAGTACCCGTAAGATTTTAATCCAACAAAATACACCGACCCAAAAAGACCATAGTCAAAACAATAAAAATCAATAAGTTACAACACATACCAAACAAAAACAACACATATTATATTTACACTTATTAAGTGAACGTAAATATTAGAAATTGGCAGGAAATTCAGTTGGCTTCACTTTACACGTTTTGGAGTGATTAGTAATAGAACGTTTAAGTCCATCTCTATACTGAGCAATTTCGATTCTTATCGTGATAATATTATTTGAAACATTCATGTCACCTGTAGTTTTATATTTCGGGTCTTTAGGAATGCTTATCTCTGCTAACAACTTATTTTTACATCTAATAGATTGCTCTCTTACGTCAGATTTCCGATATGCCATATTCTTCGACTTAAGCTCTTTTTTTTCTCTGAATTCTTTTTCTTTTTGTACTTTTTTTTCTGCTACCAGCTTGGCTTGAAGAGCTTTTTCCCTATCTTGATCTTGCTTTGCAAGTTGCTCTTGTTTAATTTGTATAGCTCTCTTTTTTTCTTGGTTTTGTCTTAATCTGCGATCGGCCTCTTTTTTTTCTTTGGTGCGAAGATCACAGTGTAGAGGGGAATAATTCATCCACTTACCGTAAGCATTTGTCATGGTCATAAACATATAGCCGTCACGCTGCTTGTACATTCCTGTAAGGGCAATATCTCCTTCGGAAGTAAGCTTGTTAACCTGCGAAGGGAAAGTAATGTCTTGCTTAAAACAGTCCTTTACCTGAACTCTCTGAGATTGAGTGAACCCTTTTGAATAAAGCAGATCGCCAGCGAGTGCGTGTGTAGACAAAGTAGAGGCACTGATTAAAAGCACAGCGTAAAAAACAAGGATGATTTTTGCATTTTTTTTCATTTCTAGTAAATCCTACTCTTATAATTATGAGGAAGAGCACTGCATTCGAAGGAGACATTAATATTTTAAATTCCCTTACGTCAACTAAGCGCTCATTCAGCATTCGATACGTTTATTCGGTAATAAACATATCGAAAGGAAAAAGCTAACTCCTAAAATATTGCATATATCCGAGACCGAAATAACCATGTCACCAGATATTATATATTGCTAAATAATACTATGATTCAGTATCCAGTTATACAAATCAGATAACTTTGATTTGTAGATAATTGGACTCCCCTACACCCGAAAACGTAGGCTAATATATCATTACCACGTAATTTGATTATAAAGAGTTCTTAAAATGCATAAAACTATAG
>NZ_SZVP01000224.1 GCF_005885605.1 Colwellia ponticola
GATTGGCATAACCAAAGAGTTGACTTGAACGCAAACTGCGGACTGCATAATCTGGCAAGTTCGTCGTATCTGTTTGAAAAAGTGCTTCAGTAATCGGACTAGCACCAAATAAATAGGTTAATAAATACCGGTATTGGCTATAATTCTGTGCGATTTGTAAGTACAACATATCGCTAAAATCTTTCACCGTTGCAAATTGATCATGATAGACCTCATCGTATAAGCGCGCGATTAAGGCTGGGGCCAGGCTAAAATTAAAGTGAACGCCAGAAATCATCTGTAGCCGGCGACCATAACGATTGGCTAAGTAGTCACGGTAAGCACGCGCATCTGGTGCGACGTCTGCAATTGGAATCGTCGTTTCATCGCTTGGTAATACAGGTGGCATACTGAGGGGCCAAATC
>NZ_SZVP01000225.1 GCF_005885605.1 Colwellia ponticola
CGATGGAAATGAGCGGGCCGTTCTGGCCCGTGCACCTGCGCGGGCTGGCGTCCTCGGAGTCGGTATTCAGCTTCGCCAGCATCGCCGTGTACGTCGGGCCGATGCTGGGCATCATGCTGACCAGTGCATTCTGGGGCCGTATCGGCGATCGCTACGGCCACAAGCTGATGATGATCCGCGCACTCGCGGGGTTGTCCCTGACCCAGCTCGGGCTGGCCTTTTTCAGTGACATCTGGGTCATCCTGGTCCTGCGTTTTCTGCAGGGCGCCTTTGCCGGCTATATAGCCCCGGCGCAGGCTTACGGGGTCAGTATCGAAGCGCCGTCGCGGCGGGCGCGGTTATTCGCGATCCTGCAGATATCGACCAATGTCGGCTCACTGCTCGGTGCGGTCGTAGGCGGCCT
>NZ_SZVP01000226.1 GCF_005885605.1 Colwellia ponticola
ATGATGAGCCGACGTCCTACGAGCATGACAATGGCTTCGTACGGGTTGTAAGGCGGGGTCTGGCGGTCTGGAAGTACGAGCGTAACGACCAGGGCGATGTCATTCGTAAGATCGATCCCGACGGACATGTTACGGATTACAGCTACGACAAATACGGGCAACTGGTTGGGGTTTGGTACCCGGATCACAGTTGTCAGCGGCTGGTGTGGAATGAGCGGGGGCAACTGGTTGAGGAGCAGTTGCCCAACGGCGGGATCAAGCGTTATCGCTATGACGATCTTGGCCGTCAGGTGGCGCGCGAGGATGAGCATGGCGCGCTGACCCAGTATCAGTGGGACAGCGTGGGTCGCTTGGTTCGCGTGGTGCTGCCGGGTGGAGCGTGTCGGGAATACAGCTACAACCC
>NZ_SZVP01000227.1 GCF_005885605.1 Colwellia ponticola
ACTTCATTCAAGAAACGCTGACTAGCCGAATAGCTATCTGTCACGATTGTTTCTGAATGCTTGGTGTTATGTCGGTTGATATGCGCAATTGCTTCACTTAAAGAATCGACTACTTTGACGGCAAGGATATAATCCAGATATTCAGTATCCCAATCTGCCTCTTCTGCTAAAGCAGCTGTCTCTAGATATTCTAACGCACGAGTATCCGCACGTAAAGAGACGCCGTGTTCTACCAGTTCTTTTTCAATGGCTGGTAAGAGAAAGGGTGCGATCTCAGAATGGATCAGTAATGTTTCTGCCGCGTTGCAGACAGAAGGACGGGAAGCTTTTGCATTGACGATGATTTTCACTGCCATAGACAACTGTGCTTCTTTATCGATGTATACGTGATTATTTCCTGTA
>NZ_SZVP01000228.1 GCF_005885605.1 Colwellia ponticola
CATGTTGATCGGCCGCTTCGGCTACATCCTCCCGGTACTGGCCCTGGCCGGCAGCCTGGCGATGAAGAAGACCGCACCGATTGGCCAGAACAGCTTCCCGACCCATGGTCCGCTGTTCGTGACCCTGTTGACCGTGACTATTTTGCTGGTGGGCGGCCTGACTTTCCTGCCGACGCTGGCGCTGGGGCCCATCGCTGAACACTTGAGCATGGGCTTCTAAAAAGGGGATATGAACATGAATATGCCTGCAAAAAACGCGGCCCCGGTCAACACCCAGGAACCCGCCAAAACCGCCGTCTCTGCCCTGTGGCGCCCGGCGCTGGTCCAGGCGTTCGTCAAGCTGGACCCGCGCCAGCTGCAACGCTCGCCGGTGATGCTGGTGGTCGAGCTGACCGCCATCCT
>NZ_SZVP01000229.1 GCF_005885605.1 Colwellia ponticola
AAAAGTCTTTGGACGTGGAACTTGTCTGTCACTTGGACCCAATGCCTGTTGATAACGAAAAATACTATAATATCTTGCATCAATTAAAGCAAATTCTTCTTGAAACAGGTAGAGGGCTCGATATACATGATTTTAGAGTCATCCATCAAGGGAAAACGCTGCAGTTTGATGTAGTTGTTCCTGAAAAATTCCAATTTGATGATACAGAACTCGAAAGAATCTTACGTATTCAAATAGAAGAGAAAATCGGAGATTATCATTTGGAAATCACGTTTGATCACAATTATCTTTTGTATTAAAGATAAGATACTAAAAAGACTCTTTAAAGTTTTTTCTTCAAAGAGTCTATCTTTCTTTTAATTGTTTTTGTAGGGCTTGTCGTGCGAGGTTATCTGCCCCTTT
>NZ_SZVP01000230.1 GCF_005885605.1 Colwellia ponticola
AAAGTGATCATTTACACGTGATACTAGTGATCAAAGCTTAATGAGAATAAGCGATCAAAGTTAATGCCACTGGGTGATCAAAGGTGGAGAGAATATGCAATTAAACATCAATAGCTTATCAAAAATGGATAAAGCTCATATTTTATACAACCGATTGTATTTCTCTGATATGAAATCAGAATACCTTGATATTATCTATCAGGAAAAAAAGTATCGAAATATAATAAGCCATAAAAATTATAACCCTAGGCTTATTGAGTTTATTACAACTAGTCAACGTTATAACGACTTAAAACCTGAAGAATTGACCTGGTCAAGTAAATTCAGTCACCCTAGTTAAGCTACTTTTTCTAACTCATTAATTTTCAATTCAAAATCATTAGGGCTTTGATACCCTAAGT
>NZ_SZVP01000231.1 GCF_005885605.1 Colwellia ponticola
ATTTCATCTATTTTCATCCCGCGATAATTTCTTAGTTTCTGGGCAAGTTCCGCTTTAAAAGCATCCATATCAACTCCTTTGTCAGGCTTTACAAGGATTACCGGCGTCAACGCATCATTATTATCACCGTACAACCTTCTTAAAAAATTCACTGGAATGAAAGCTGATGTATCATTACTATCCCCAAACATTCCTTCTCCTTGCTTTTTCAACATTCCAATAACTGTGAAACGCTGTCCGTAAAGACGAATGTTTTTTCCAATTGGTTCACTTTCACCAAAAAGACTTTTAGCAATATCAAAGCCAAGAACAATAACCGGAGCACCGGAATTAGATTCAGATTCATTATAAAATCTTCCTTTTTCAAACTCAAGACCTTGGATTTCTATGAATTCATGTGA
>NZ_SZVP01000232.1 GCF_005885605.1 Colwellia ponticola
CTAGGGGAACCTGGGGTTGGATCACCTCCTTATCTTGAATAAAACGATTAATGATAACCTTCGGGTTATAGAGTGTTCACACAAATTACATGATAACAAGTTAATAAGAATTATAGGTCTGTAGCTCAGCTGGTTAGAGCGCACCCCTGATAAGGGTGAGGTCGGCAGTTCAAGTCTGCCCAGACCTACCAATTTAATTTTATACTGCGTAGTTAGCGGTCTGTGTATGAAAATATACAGAGGACTAAAAACTACTGAAGATAAAAGAAAATGGTACTAATTCTTTATTAAAGAAAGAAGCCAAATTTAAGCTTAACTTCAACAAGTTATTTTAAATTTGGTTTTTTTAAACCATATCGTTGCCGAATGTGTGCAACTGATAAGTTC
>NZ_SZVP01000024.1 GCF_005885605.1 Colwellia ponticola
CCTACTTAGGGTATCAAAGCCCTAATGATTTTGAATTGAAAATTAATGAGTTAGAAAAAGTAGCTTAACTAGGGTGACTGAATTTACTTGACCAGGTCATTTCTTTTTTATAATTTTTTATTTCATCAGAGTATATCTCTTTCAAAGAACCTAACTTATTTATTATTGTTGTTAGCTCGTCAAACTTGCTCTTATTTAATATATATTGTTCACTCTCCCTAGAGCTGACAATATAGTTAAGGTACGCCTTCTTAGATTCAAGAACATTTTTGTCAAACTGAGTAAATAAACCACTATCATTATTAAAGTATTTGCCAAATATATTATCAGGATCATCACTTTTTGCAGGATCATACCTATTTTGACTATTGTAGTCTGATACAGTTCTAGAAAAATCTTCTACGTAGTTTGTTAGAGTAGTCATTTCTAATTGACTACTTCCCTGCTCTATCATTTTCCCAGGTGGTATTTGCAATGTATCAATTAGATCATAAGCTTTTTGATAACTTTTGCCTCTAAGTTCAATAATTTTACTCCAAACATCATTAACCATAGGAAATAATGATCTTAAAGTACTTTGAATAATTTCTCTGCTTTCATTTAACTCTTTTATACTGGAAAGAGCCCCCCACTTATAATCATTTTTTTTACCAAGCAAAGTATCAATTCTAGAATAATCTTGTTGGCTCTTCCCTAATACTATTAACTTTTGAATTAAAAGGTCATCATATTTAGAGTTCTTTTTCTCAAACTCTTTTATTTTTAGAGAAATTGGTTTGCTTATTTCATTTTCAAAACGTAGATTTATTAAATCTAACTCTCTTGTGTTGTCTGTAGATAAGTTGTCAAAGGTTAAAAGCCTTTCTTTCATTGAGTTAGATAATTTTTCCAAATCATCAAATTTAGAGCCGCAATACGGGCACTTACATTTATCCTCATTTGATTGTATATTCGAGAAGTGGCCCTCTAATTCTCGAATCGTACTTTTCAATTCATATATAGATTTGTTTAGGCCTTTTAAGCTAGTTGTAAGTGATTTCCTTGTGTTTAATATTGAATTATAGGTATCCAGTAGTTCAGGTAAAAAAGCGATAACTAATTGTTCTAAATGAACCTCTTTATCTTTAGCTGCATTGAATTTACTTATATTTTCAATTGTTTTATTAACTTTTGTCGCTATATCAACTTGACTAATTAGGTCTTGAAGGATGTAACCTTCAATTAACTCCACATTATTTATATCACTAAATAAATCTTGTAACTTATGGTATTTCGAATCTTGTAGGAAGTTTTGTAAAACATAATGTTCCTTAAATTCATGAGAGTTAATAATTAAAGATTTAACTTTTTCACTATTCTCTCTCAGCAGAAACTCTGCCGGTGAAAAATAATTGATAAAATCACTAACCTTTAGAAGCTTAGAAAGGTAACTTTCTAACTTTTCCTTCAAGAATTCTTCTTTTACACCAACGAATGGTTCTCTGGCATCAAAATCTATTTCTTGTTCTTTAAATACCTTTTCATATTCAACACTTTCAACTGAGGTTAGTTTGATAGAGGATAATTTTTCATTGAAAAAATCTCGCAGTTCGCAGAGCTTACTGTATTTATCACTGATAGATTTTAGTTTTTTTTCTTGAGTATCTGTTCTAAGTAGAAAGCCCAGAGAATTCTTTCTATCATGTTCTGATTTCTTTAAGAAAAAAGTTGTTTCTTCTTGTTGTAAGTAGTTAAAAATAGGGTAAATACTACTTATATCAATATCTTCATCAGCAAACTCAAAAAAATTTGTAATATCTGCTTGAGTTAAGACTTCTGCGTTATCCAAATCAAAAGATTCTTGAGAAAAGGCCTCTGAATCTTCGGTAAATAAACTTAAAATACCAAATTCATTCGCTTTGTTTTTTTTGCCTGTGACCTTTGGCCTTTGATTACTTTCCTTGTGTAGATGCCGAACTATAACTAATTTTTTACCGCATTTATTTTCTAACAAAAGCTTTAATGTAACTTCATCTTTTACATCGTTTTGAAAAAAAGGTTTTTTATAATCTTTTAGATCTTTGGTTACGTTTTCTTTCACCTTTGTTCTATGAATAGATCCAGTTAGACATAACTCAATGGCATCAAAGATAGTTGTTTTGCCAAAGCCGTTCGGACCCGTTAACAATGTCGTATTTTTATCTAAATCTGCTATGTTTACTCCAGTAAGGCCTTTAAAGTTTTTTATATATATTTTTAAAAACCTCATTGTTCACTCCCAAATAACTTAATTAAATTTTGAAAGTCCTCATTTACTAATTCATTAGATCTATTTTTTTCAATTAGTTCTTCCATCAACTCATCATCAATCCTATCTAAAGCCAGATCGAACTCATCTAACCCTTTCTCAGAGACCTTGCGCCCAAGAGGTCCTTCTAATAATTCAAATGTCCTTTTCTCTATATCTAAACTTAACCAAGGAAGCTTAATGAACAATTGTAAAGCAAAATAATAAACCAAATCATAGAAATAATTTTCTCTCAATTTATCGATGTCGCCGCTATCTACAATTATATTCAATTGACTTTTTATATTATGGGCTAGGTTTATAGAAGCAACCATTTCATCTGTATAGAGAAAAATAAACTTCCGAAAATAATATTCATCTTCTTCAATATTGAAAATTGTATTTTTCAAGCGAACAAGAGAATCGTTAAGGTTTTGTACTTTTACATATGCCAATACGCTTGTATTTTTTTTAAGACTTGGATTAAATATTGCATTTTCATTGTATTTTTCTAGTATACCTTTCGTTTTTTCTGACTCAAAAAAGCCTTCTATCTCAAGCTCTGAATATTCAGAAATTATAAAACTATCGATAGTTCCCAAATTAAAAACGTCTTTTGAGACTTCTTTGAAATCACTTTCAACGAGTAACTTCTCTAAAATTTTTCGCATGTAAACTCCATTACTCAATTTAATTTATTAATAGCATCATTTACATTAATTAAACGCATATGACTCTTATCAAATCTATCGCTAGTATCAGTATTGTTACCCCAGTTTATTGATTCGGATAAATCATTTTTAGTGATATTTTCAGGATCAGATATCTCTTTATTAATAAGATAAGACTTATCAAATAATGCCTGTGTTAGCATAGAGTTTTCACTTATTTTTCTCTTTAATGATTTTATTGACAAATAATCATCAACGATTAAGGATAGAATGTAACCGCCATTTTCTTGATAGCCTCGGTCTGTTAAATGATATTCAGAACCAGATACTTGATATAAGCAATTCAAAAAAACAGTTCTAAAATTATCCTTTTTAACTAGTGCGATTACATCATGGATTGATGTAAATTCCCCCACATCTTGCTCATTTGGATTAATGTCTCTAAGAAATTGAACAAAACCCTCATTATCCAAATGGTAAATTTCAGATGAATGGACTTGAATTCTTTCTATAACTGTTACATCTAGACCACCTGATTGTTCATAGATATCAGATATAAAGTCATTAACAATAGTCGCAAGGACTTTCTTGCAAGCACTAATTAGATAAGCCTTTTGATCAGGGTTACTTTTAAGGAGTTGGTCTATGTCGCTAAAAAGTAACTTGGGATAAGTATCGACCTTGTCGATATGACGTTTTTTTATTTCTACATCAAGTTGATTTACGAGACAGTAATAAATTCTACGCTTGTATTCTTTCTCTTGTGCTTCTCTATGCCCTATATGAACAAGGTATTTTTGAATTTCCTCTAAACAGTAATTTTCAAGAGTTGAGTTTCCTTCAGTAACCAGTGGGCAATAGAATATACCTGCCGAATATTCATACAACTTAATTTTATGTATATTATTTATCCAGTTTGCATCTGGGTATGCTTTTTTAAAGTCATCTTCATTTAAAACAAACCCTTTAATTTCTGTAATAACATGTAGATATCTAGAGTCTTCATTCACTTCTACTTCAGTTAAAACTCCACCCTCTAATTTTCTGAATTGGAAGCCTTTAGTTATTAGCTTATTATCAATATACAGCTGAGTTCCTAAAACATCTTTAACGGCGTTAGGGTACTTTGCATCTTTATAAGCTTTAACTTGATGCCTTGAAAAGACCCCCATGCCATTTTGGATATCAAAATCTTCAGCATTCTCAAATACAACACTCCAATCATCGAACATTTCATTAGCAACTATAAGTCTATTCATTTCTTTTAGAGCAACCAAAATCCCTGCTTGTCCTTGATGTAAATAGCCACTCCAACTTGCTGTTGCATTACGTTTATCAGCCACGCTTCATCCCTTGAAAAATACTTTTCTAATTCATATCTTTTTATACCAAATTAATGCTAAAAAATTAATAAAAACCCCATCAAAACCAACAAAAATATCATTTAAATCAATAATAAAGCGTATTTATATAGAGCTGAAGCAAAATATACCTTACTATCAAAGCAATCTTTGATAGCACAGCATCGTATAAATCATGTCAAACTTCACATTTGAAACCCTAAATGATAAAGATTTCGAAATTTTGTCAACTGACATCGTTTCCAGAGTTGAGTCCGTAAAAGTAGACCGTTTTAAGCCTGGAAAAGATCAAGGGGTGGATGGTAGATTCTTTGGTAGTGATGGAGAGGTAGTAATCCAAGTAAAACACTACCTTTGTTCAGGCTTTAGTAAAATGCTGTACAGCTGCAAAAATACTGAATTTCCAAAAGTAGAAAAACTAGCCCCTAAACGCTACATATTTATATGCTCTCTTCCTCTTAGTCGATTACAAAAATCGAAACTAACAGATGCTTTTTTTCCCTATTTAAAAGAGAAAGATATTTATGGCCAAGAAAACCTAAATGACCAACTAGAACTAAACCCAGATTTAATAAAAAAACATTATAAACTATGGCTAACAAGCTCTTCTGTTCTAGATAAACTGCTGAATAATGCCACTTTCAATCATAGTAATTTTACATTAGATGAAATTCAGTCTTTTAGTAAGTTCTACGTAAAAACCAAAAACCACATTAAGGCGATGGAAGTTTTAGATAATACGCACTGTTTAGTTGTTAGTGGTCAACCTGGGGTTGGTAAAACAACACTAGCACAACATATTTGCTTAGAACTAGTAGGTAATAACTTCGAATTTGTTGAAATAGAGGAAGATATAAAGGAAGGTTTTCAGTCTTATCAAAAAGGTAAAAAACAAGTTTTCTATTTTGATGACTTTTTGGGCAGTAATTACCTTGACTCAATTCAAAGAAAAGAAAGTTCAAGTATTGTTAAATTTTTTAAAGCTATAAAAAGCGACAGTGATAAAAGGTTTATTTTGACATCTAGAAGCTCAATATTAAACCAAACTAAAAACTTAACCGAGTTGTTTGCCAGAAGCTCTTTCGAAAGAAATGAATACGAATTAAACTGCGTATTCTCATGACTTTGATCACCGATTCTCATCAGCTTTGATCACTTGATTTACCATTTTGTAGAGCCATTCTTAAACTAACTTAACTGATCATCATCAGTCAATTTATTTAACTGTTTTCGTATTGATTCTCCTTTTAAGTTCAACTTAATTGCACCATGAATAAGCCTATCTAAAATAGCATCAGCGTGCGTTGATTCTCCGATCATTTCATGCCAGTTTTCCTGCGGCAATTGACTAATGATGATGTGTGACTTATATCCATATCTAGCGTCAATTAATTCAAGTAAGTCACTTCGCTGTTGAGCACTAAGTGGCTCAAGCCCCCAATCATCTAAAATAAGTAAATCGTACTTAATGAGTTTACCCAGTAATTTTCGATAACTGCCATCGGCCTGTGCTAGAAATAGACTTTCAAGTAACTCTTTTAAGCGAATATAAAAAACACTTTTACCTTGTAAACAATGCTCATGCCCTAAGGCACAAGCGAGGTAAGTTTTACCACAGCCTGTAGCGCCTGTGATTAATATATTCTGATGTAAACTCAGCCAGGTACTTTGGCTGAGACTACGTATTTGCGCTTTATCTAGATTACGCTTCGGTGCGTAAATAAGTTGATTTAATTGGCCCGGTAATCTGAATTTAGCTTGTCGCACAAGTCGATCGATTTTTCTTTCATTACGTGTATCAATTTCATGTGTAAGCAATAAACTAATACGCTCTATAAAGCTTTGCTCTTGATATAAGTTTGGCTGCTCAAGTTGTTGCTTGAGTGCTTGCTTTATACCCGATAACTTGAGCAATTGAAGTT
>NZ_SZVP01000233.1 GCF_005885605.1 Colwellia ponticola
ATGTTAACAAAATTGGCGGAGTGGACGGGACTCGAACCCGCGACCCCCGGCGTGACAGGCCGGTATTCTAACCAACTGAACTACCACTCCGCTGTTTTTGTTATCTCGAGTTTATCACTATTTATTACTAAACGTGAACGGGACTCGAACCCGCGAAAAACTATCCATTGTGACAGCCCACTTAACTTAATAAAAAGCTAACCAACTGAACTATCAACCTAGTGTTTTTGCTGTGATACTTTAACGTCTATCAATTCGCATCAATTATGATGATGTTAACAAAATTGGCGGAGTGGACGGGACTCGAACCCGCGACCCCCGGCGTGACAGGCCGGTATTCTAACCAACTGAACT
>NZ_SZVP01000234.1 GCF_005885605.1 Colwellia ponticola
ACCGTGCTTACCTTATAAATACCGATATTTATATCAGCTTTCCAGATTGTTAAAGAACTTATCAGTTGCACACATTCGGCAACGATATGGTTTAAAAAACCAAACTTAAGTCATCATCAAATGATGGTTTAAGTTTGGTCTCTTTCTTTACTAAGAAGAATTTATTATCGCCATTTATTTTTTTACAAGGCTTTTTAATGCGACGCCTAGTATCTCTTAGGCGAGCGTTAAAGTAACGCGGTAAAAATGTAAATGGTGGAGCTAAGCAGGATCGAACTGCTGACCTCCTGCGTGCAAGGCAGGCGCTCTCCCAGCTGAGCTATAGCCCCTCTTTGACTTGCTAGTTAATG
>NZ_SZVP01000235.1 GCF_005885605.1 Colwellia ponticola
AAGGTGAAAGCTACCGTAAAAAACAAGCAATGAAACTAAATTCAAATACCGGCCAAGTTAATTGACGCTGACCGGACAAGTTAGTTGACGTCTGATAGCTTTCAACCATGGCGAGTTGAAACTTATCAAGAGCTTGTTTTTTAGCATATTGTTGGGTGAGTAATGTGCCTTTAAATAACTGATGCCAGCGCATCAATACTTCATCAATTGACCAACTTTTCACTTGCTCACTATCAACATGCAACACTAAATGTAAATGATTATGCATCACCGCATGAGCACAAATATCGATA
>NZ_SZVP01000236.1 GCF_005885605.1 Colwellia ponticola
CGGCTCATTGAGTGAGCGCATAAACCAGCTGATATCAATTAACCGCTGTTTGTAAACCTTCGCAGTGCTTTCAACCATGGCGAGTTGAAACTTATCAAGGGCTTGTTTTTTAGCATATTGTTGGGTGAGTAATGTGCCTTTAAATAACTGATGCCAGCGCGTTAACACTTCATCAACTGACCAGCTTTTCACTTGCTCACTATCCACATGCAACACTAAATGTAAATGATTATGCATCACCGCATGAGCACAAATATCGATAGCAAAGACTTGAGATAATTGA
>NZ_SZVP01000237.1 GCF_005885605.1 Colwellia ponticola
TGAACCCATTCCGAACTCAGAAGTGAAACGCAGTTGCGCCGATGGTAGTGTGGGAGTTCCCATGTGAGAGTAGGACATTGCTAGACTTCTAATTTGTGCGAAAGCACTAGAGAAGCCCGATTCGAAAGAGTCGGGATTTTTGCTGTTTTGCGTTTAAATAAATCGTAAGCGTCTAGCCAAGTGCACCTGCAAGTAACTCGTCAAAACGATTAAGCTATTTCTGAATTTCAATTAGGAGATAGCTATGAGAAAAACACGTAG
>NZ_SZVP01000238.1 GCF_005885605.1 Colwellia ponticola
CGAAGGTGAAAGCTACCGTAAAAAACAAGCAATGAAACTAAATTCAAATACCGGCCAAGTTAATTGACGCTGACCGGACAAGTTAGTTGACGTCTGATATTCTTTCATTACGTGTATCAATTTCATGTGTAAGCAATAAAATAATACGCTCTATAAAGCTTTGCTCTTGATATAAGTTTGGCTGCTCAAGTTGTTGCTTGAGTGCTTGCTTTATACCCGATAACTTGAGCAATTGAAGTT
>NZ_SZVP01000239.1 GCF_005885605.1 Colwellia ponticola
TGAGTCAAAACCTCACTCAATAAGCGGTGAACTTGGCAAAATAGACAACAGCAGTGTGTTATTGTGACGAGTTTTTATCATGGGTGGCTTACTTAACTCCTTAACTCTTTTAACTGGCTTACTTAACTCTTAACTGCTTATATTCTGTAGCTCTAACCTATTCACTGCAAGCACACAACTGTGTAGCTTCATGCTTTAAGTGATTGATCAAAA
>NZ_SZVP01000025.1 GCF_005885605.1 Colwellia ponticola
TGGCGACAACTTGAAGTTTGTTGTTGAGCTAATCAACCCAGTAGCGATGGACGAAGGTTTACGCTTCGCTATCCGTGAAGGTGGTCGTACTGTTGGTGCCGGCGTAGTTTCTAAAATTATCGCCTAATTGATAGCTAATTTACGCTAGAATTCGTGTTAGCGGCATTGGAAATACTCACTGACTAACGTCAGCTCCGTGTTTCCGCTTTGCTAACCCTTCATCTAGCATTAAATTAAACTATCAATATTTTAAAAGGTCGCTTACGCGGCCTTTTTTGATCCTGTTGATTTAGAAAACAAGAAAACAAGAAAACAAGAAAACAAGAAAACAAGAAAACAAGAAAACAAGAAAACAAGAAAACAAGAACACCGAAGATACGTACCAGAAAAACATCCATCACTCGCGAAGTGTCTAATCGGACGTGGCATGGATGCTACTTATTAGAGAATGCAGGACGCACATTCTCCTGAATCCATTGTCTAGTACTTATTAACCATCACAAACCGCTCAAAACCAAGGAACTCTTATGAACTGGCAACCAACACTCTCCTGGCAAAATGCGCAAAAACGCGCTCAAATCATCAGTCAGATCAGAGGTTTTTTCAAACAACGCAATGTGCTTGAAGTAGAAACGCCAGCGTTATCCCAAGGGACAGTAACCGATGTTTACCTTGATGCGTTAAGCTGCCAGTATAATTTCCTTGCTGATTCATCCGATCAACATTCAGATACCTTATATCTGCAAACCTCGCCAGAATTTCATATGAAGCGCCTACTTGCCTCAGGCTACGGTTGTATTTACCAAATCGCCAAAGCCTATCGACATGAAGAGTTTGGTCGATACCACAACCCTGAGTTCACCATGCTTGAATGGTACCGGATTGGCTTTGACCAGTTTGACTTGATGTCTGAGGTGGCAGAACTACTTCATGCTGTTTTAGAGGGCAATAAAGCGTTATTTACTAGTTACCAAGATATCTTCGTTAAAACAGTGTCAGTTGACCCGCTGGTAGCGAATTTTGATGAGCTTGTTGATGTGTTAACTAAGCATGATAAAGCGGCTGATTGGCTTATTGAAATGAATGATGCTGACTTACTACTGCAATTTATCTTTACTGAAATAATAGAGCCACAAATTGGTATTAATGAACCTCAATTTATTTACAACTTCCCAGTTGCTCAAGCGTCATTAGCACAAGTTTGCCCAGAAGATGCCCGTGTAGCGCAGCGATTTGAGTGCTATTACCGTGGCATTGAACTAGCTAATGGCTTTAATGAATTAACTAATGCCAACGAACAATTAGCGCGCTTTAAAGAAGATAATAATAAAAGAGCAGTACAAGGTTTAGTTGAAAAGCCAATTGATAAACGCTTTATTGCCGCCTTATCAAGTGGCTTACCTGAATGCTCAGGTGTCGCCTTGGGTATAGATAGATTGATAATGTTAGCGCTAGATATTAAAGATATAAGTGAAGTACAGAGTTTTAGAGTAGATAGAGCTTAATGGTAAATAAACAAAATTGAGATATGGCAGCTTGCGGTTTATTGGTATAGCAGCGTCGAATACAGCCACCACTAAACTAGAGCGAACGAGTTAGCGGGCTAGCCTGCTTAAAAGAATCAATAAGTTAACCTGCTTAATTGCTCAGGCTAATAAGCACTGTGTGCTTAAAAAAGATGATTGCTAATTACGTAAAAATTAGGTGTAATAGCTGGATAATAAACGCTGAGTGATGCATGGATAGTTTAAAAGTGATAGATAACCTCATTAAATTGGCTTGATGTAGCTTACGTTACAAAAAGCAAATCCCCATAGCATAAACAACACCAACGCTGACACACCGAGCAGGTAGCGCCTCAGTCCAACAAGCGATTATGCGACACAAACAGCGTGTCGCATAAATACTAAAGTGTTATGTGCTTCAAAAGGATTCAGCATTGGATATACATCATTACACTACCCTAGAAACTCTTGCTTTAATATTAGAGTCAAAAAAAATCCGTTTTAACAGGCTAACTAATGTGGATGATGTTCAAGAGTCAGAAAATTTTGGCCAATATGATTTGTCCCCATTTATATACATTAGTTGCTGGACATTAAGTACAGAGGAAAGCATTCCGCTTTGGAAAATGTATACATCAAACATGAAAGGTGTACGTATTACTTTTGATGGTGAGCCTTTCCATTACAGAAAACCTGAAGTGTCAGACTTACCAGAGTTAAACATAGAATTAGATGAAAATCTTTTGTCTCCTATGACATTTAAACAAATGATGTCGCCTTCCTATTTCATAACCCCAAGCTTCTTGAGCAAAGAAAAATTTGGAAAAAAGGTAGCATATGTTGATGATGTAACCGGAATTTATGAAAACTCAGTTGCAATACAAGTTGAATCTGATGGAAAAGCTCACATGACTATGCCGGGGGCCGGAAATGTTGCTATACATAAAAACAAAGTCTGGGAGTTTCAAGAAGAATTCCGATACGCTTTGATAGCTTTTCCACCTCCAACAGGCGGTTATAGCAATGAAAATATTTCTGAAATATCAGATGTTGCAATAAACTCTATCTATCATGGTAAAAAACCAGAGGTTGATTATATTGATTTAGATATATGCCCAGAGAAATTGGAAAATATGACAATTACACTTGGACCTCTTGCTACATATGCAGATGAAATCATTCTAAAAGCTCTAGTTTCAAAGTATTGCCCTAATGCAAATATTAAGAACAGCAACCTTCAAGGTAAAATAAGGTAACAGCACATAACAAGACATTTCAGCAGGACAAAAAACAGTTGGTTTTTGCTCGTGCCTCGCTTATTTTAACCAACTATTTTATTGCCTCTGAATGAGGCGTTAGCATTACCCATAATATGGAGATTAAAAATGAGTGATATTACATGTGATTTATGTGGAGTAGGTTTACTATCTCGGTCAGATCGGTTTGGAGATAAAGAAATTACTCTTTGTGAAAAGTGTTATAAAACGGAAGATGTTTTTGAAAAGGCAAAATTAACAGGACACTCACTTAACATTGAAAGTTCTACACGCTACGCTAAACTAAAATAACCCACTACTTTATCTCAGGTGAGTTATGGCTACGCCAAGGAAACAACAAATCAGCTTAGTAGATACCCCTTATTATCATTGTGTGGCGCGTTGTGTAAGGCGCGCTTTTTTATGTGGCGAAGATACCTTGTCAGACCAAAGTTATGAGCACCGACGAGGATGGATAGAAGACAAATTACACTTTCTCACCCAAGTCTTTGCGATTGATGTATGTGCCTATGCGATTATGAGTAATCATTACCATGTAGTGCTATTTATTGATGAGGAAAAGGCTAAGCAATGGAGTATTAATGACGTTCTTGAGCGTTGGCATCGTTTGCACAAAGGTACGCTACTGACGCAACAATACTGCCGCGGTGATACCTTAGCGAAACCGTTACTCGATATCGTTAAAGCCACGGCTGAAGTCTATCGAAAACGGCTGATAAAAATCAGTTGGTTTATGGGCTATATCAATGAAAGTATTGCCAGAGCGGCTAACCAAGAAGATAACTGCACAGGCAGGTTTTGGGAAGGTCGGTTTAAATCTCAAGCCTTATTAGATGAAGCAGCTCTGGCTGCCTGTATGGCTTATGTTGATTTAAATCCTATTCGCGCTAATATCGCTAAAACGCCTGAAAGTTCAATGCATACCAGTGTAAAACTGCGCTGTGAGCAAGCAGTAAAAAGCCAGCAGCCCAATACACTCTTACCCTTTGTCGGTAACCCAAGAGAAAACATGCCCAAGGGCCTACCGTTTGAGCTTAACGACTACCTACAATTAATCGAGCTAACCGGTCGATGTATAAGAGAAGATAAGCGTGGCTTTATCGAAAACAGCCTACCGAGCATACTCAACCGGTTAAACATATCTGCTGAAAACTGGTTAATCATCACGACCGAATTTAGAACACAATTTCATGGTGCGGTAGGTCACGAAGATGTGCTCAGTGATTACTGTAGACATCAACAGCTAAAACGACGACAAAATTTAAGTCACTGCAATAAACTCTTTGCTTAGCTACATGACTGACTATTTAAAAAATCCATACACACAACGAGTCTTGCTTGAGGATGATACTTGCTAGAAAATTGATGTTTTAGTGTAGAGCGTGAGTAAATCGGTAATTTAGCCTCTACTTGTTAACAAAAAGTGCATTTAATCATGACAACTGACAAAGTAATAAAAATATCAATGTTATGTAGTTAGATTGTATTTTAAATGAGTGTCATTTATATTTGCAGAACTAGCTAATGGCTTTAATGAATTAACTAATGCCAACGAACAATTAGCGCGCTTTAAAGAAGACAACCAAAAAAGAGCAGCACAAGGTTTAGTTGAAAAGCCAATTGATGAACGGTTTATTGCCGCCTTATCAAGCGGTTTACCTGAATGCTCAGGTGTTGCATTAGGTATTGATAGACTGATAATGTTAGCGATTAACGCCGATACTATCAGTGACGTACAAAGCTTTGGGGTAGATAGAGCTTAGTATAACCAATGACTGAAGTCATTCCCGAGGGTTAATAACAATATTCAATTTTTTGTCACATGGCTTAATATCATTCAGTCTCTCCAAAGGTATCTCTAAAACGTGTAAGTGCAGGTGTCCAAGTTATTGGCTCCGCTGTTGCAAAGTAGGTATCTAGATCTGCAATAGATGCAGGGAGTTCAAAATAGTCAATTGAGAATCGTTGTATGTGTGTTTCCACCGTAGATAGCGGCATAATAGTGTAGCCCATCCCCGCAGCGACGCATCCAAGAATACCGTCGATACTACCAAATTCAAATATTCTTGTTGCCGTAACACCCAAAGAGGATAAAAATAACTCTATTCGTTGACGGTAGCTACAGCCTTGACGAAAGGCGAGAAAAGGCGTTTCTAATAGCTGTTCATTACTTGGAAATACGGTTAAAGGTTTAGCTCCTACAAGTACTAATCGTTCAGTGAATGCTTTTTTGAAATAAAGGTTGTTATGTTTAGGTCGTCCTGCAATAAAAATACCATCGACACAGCCTTTAAGTAACTTATCAAGTAGTTCAGCAGTAGGACCTGTTTCCACCATTAAATCAACTTCAGGGTAACGATGGTGGTAATCCGCTAATATGGATGGAAGGCGATATTAGGCGACAATTAGCTTGGCCGGCTCGCGACAATTAACTTGACCGGTTTTGGTACACTTCAGAGATATTCATTTCAATAGAGAAAGATATGTCTGG
>NZ_SZVP01000026.1 GCF_005885605.1 Colwellia ponticola
GCACGTTCAGCACAGTTACGTCGATAACACTTGAATTAATTGAAGAAATCGTTTGTTGGCAGCGCCGAGAGATTCCAAAGGGAGGCCGGTGGCAGTCTCCCTTTGGGTGTCGTCGCCACCGCGACAAATCATATAAAGTGTAACGGAATCAATTTATTAAGTGCTTATTATGGGTGGCCTGATAAATATTATGGGTGGCCTGATAAATATTATGGGTGGCCTGATAAATATTACCGTTTTATTTTAGGTGTAGTAGCACACGACTAAGTTATTAACAATTAAACTGCTGAGTACTTTTAAACTCATTAATAGCTTGAGTTATAACAAAAATAGGGTATTTAGTATTAAGCCTGTCGCCAGAGTTACATTTTTGATGATCAGCCCCTGACTGTAGCCTGATTTTTTCACACCAAGCCCAAATGTTTTCAACCCCTAAATGTAATTGATCAATGTTGTGTAATACACTTTGGATGGTCAATAAGTTACTATCTTCAAATTCACTTTCTATTGCA
Organism: Colwellia ponticola; assembly: GCF_005885605.1. Taxonomy (GTDB): domain Bacteria; phylum Pseudomonadota; class Gammaproteobacteria; order Enterobacterales; family Alteromonadaceae; genus Colwellia; species Colwellia ponticola. The sequence goes on from NZ_SZVP01000026.1 coordinate 513, forward strand.
GATACTCTTTCGTCAATGGAATAAACTTTTTGCTCTAATAGCTCCCTTTTTTCGATTTCCTGAGCTAGTAAGTTTACATTTTGTTGAAGTAAAGAAACCATGGTCCCCATTTCTGAGACACCTTCTTTTGGGGCTGGGTATTTTCCAAACTTTCGAATTGACGGCAATACATCCTCATAAACCCAATCTTGGAATTTTAAAGCAGCCTCACTTTCATCAACCGTTACTATTCTATATAAACCAGCTTCAGTGATAAAGTAATCATACTGAGAGCCAAACTCATTATTATCTTCTAATGGTACAAGGATACGATCTTTATCTTTTAATACTTTTGCTGATTTACTTAGTAAACCTTGAAAACTCTCTTTATTACCATTGATATGAGAAAAATGTCGGTTGTCTTTTGACAATACTTTTACCACATCAGGAAAACAAAAAAGCACACGACCGTTTCGATCAATAGTTCTTATTTCTACTTCACCGGTAGCGCTTGGGTATAGTAATTGATGCTTTATTTCTTCCATTTCAGTAGCCTATAAATATTATCTTCATTTAATATTAATTGATTAGTTATAATATTAAAAGTAATAAAAACAAAAAAAAGCGAGCCTAAGCTCGCTTTTTATTATTATATATCAATTGTCACTTTCGAATAAAATTTGTAACTAAAAATACTGATTTTAAAGGGGGTTATCACAACCTAAGGTTTAGAACAAAACGTATAAAGTTATACTTTTGACCGTTACGCAATCAATAAAGTTTGAAACTCATATTTACAGATAAATTCTAATTAACTGCAACCTAATAACGATGAATTCAGGAATCCTAATAATGACTTTTAGTTAAGTGCCAACCTGCACTATATTTGCATTTATAAATCCTTAAATTTATCCCTTGCTCATTAAATATAATATCTGCTCTCGTATTCGCTTCTTTATTTGTTCGATAAGTATCCTTATAACTACCATCCCCGGCAGTACACCTTTGGCATTTTTCGCTAGGAGTAAGCCTAGATTTAGGTGATAAATGCCAAAAATCACATTTATTACACTTATAAGGAGATAACTCATTATTATAGATTTCTTTTGAATATTCAGCAGCGCTTTGTGCCTCCTCTTCATCAAAATATACACTCAATGGTTCACCAGACATCTTTCCAAAACAAGTATCGCTTTTCATTATGCCGCTCCTTCATTTTCAACGATTGATATTCCTTCAACGGGAAAGTACCTTGCAATGAAAACAGCATGATTGAAGTTAATTTGTTCTAACGCTTTGCCAGCCCCAACGTCATTAATGCATTCACTATATTTATAACCAGAACCACCTGATGAGTTTTGGTAAAACCGACCTTTCGGGTCAATCATAAGGTATGACTCAGTCATTGCTGAATTAGACTCAGCATAAACAGGTAAGTCACGACCAAGATGTTTCTCAACAAAACTATTAAACTGCCCATTTGAGATAAGAAGATCATCATCACCATATGGCATTACATGCAATACCTTCCACTTATATGGCTTTATTTCTGAGATTAGGCTAGAGAAATCTTCTTGCCAATTAAACTGATTCACTACGGTATTAATTTTAGTTTTAATACCTTTTTGTGTTTTTTCTAGTTTTGATAATGCAAGCTTCAGTTCGTCGGAGCTTAAAGAATTACCTTTTCTATCTACACGCCCAATTTTCTTCCTAATATCATAATCCTGACTATCAAAACTTATTCCCACCATGTCTAACGTATTTTTCGGTATATCGAATTTTTCATTTAGTAAATAGCTACCGTTCGTAATAATCGAAGTCTGGAACCCCTTTTGTTTTGCTAGCATTAATACGATTGAAAATGTACTTCCTAGCATCATTGGTTCTCCACCAGCAATATTGAGACGAACACTTTCATAACCAAATTTTTCTTTAAAGGATGAGCTACCCTTAATAAAGTGAGAGGCCAGTTCATCTAGCAAATTTTCGATACTCTCAAGTGACCGATGCAGCTCATTTGGTTTCCCCCACTTTGCAAAACAATATGTGCAGTTGTAATTGCACGCCTCCGTAATGTGCCAATTAATTACTAGTTCATTTATGTAAGGTTTATTGGTAGTATCATTTTTCATTTTTTAGCTCCTCTGTTAAAGGCTGCTAGTATCAAAATTATCGATAATTTAAAAAATGAAAAGAGATGTCCCCCCCTAAAGAATTTAATAAATTTATTTAAATCACGTCCATTTAAAAGGAATTACAATGGCTGCTTTTCCAACGTTCGAATCAGTATTAATTAAAATATCAAATGCTGTAGGGGCTTCAAAAAAGCTGACTTCAAAATCAAAAACCAAATTCAAGAATACTGAAATGAACATTGATAATATGTTCGACACATGGAGAAAGGTATTAAATAGTATTTTTGATGCTTTAGAACTAGAAAAAGCTGAACGAGATGATCTCTTAGCTAATATTGAACATGATTACTATATTCATAAAGCAATTGAAACAAATGTGTTCACTTTTAAAGCATCAGTCCAGAAAATCATTTGGCAGTATCTAGCCAGAGTTCTTATCCCTGCTTTAGCAAGACATACTGTATTCTGGCAGATTGAATCTAAAATTGATGAAGGCATGCCTGGAGGTCGGTTCTGGTATTTACCATTTTTAAACCCCGAGAAACAATCTGCACAAATAGAGCTACCTCTTCAACAAGTTTTGAACTGGTTACTAGACCTAATTGAGGAACCCAAAAGTAATATTGCAAATAATTTAGAGTCTGAACTTCGCATTTATGAAGAGTCGGGCACTATTTTGAAAAACTTATATAACTGGCAATCGGGTAAAGTTACGCCTGAAATATCGAGTATTAAAACAACATTCCCAGATGATGTATTAATTACGTTTAAAGGTTGTTTTCAGCCAAGCGAGAATAGTTGCGCATTTGAACAGTCTTTAATCTTCATAAATAATAAAGGCCATAATGCTCATACTTTACAACATGAAATCAACATTAGTTATCAAGACTTAGTGACGATATTAAGTGGTAATTGTAGCCAGAAACAGAAAGTAGAATTTGTTAATAAAATAGACGAGCGTTACCAGCAACCTAGTACGAAGACAATTCGACAAAGGCTTATTGTTGCAAGAGCCATCCAAGACGGATATGAGCAATTAGTAAAGTTTTTAACTCCTAATACTGAAAAATTTTGTACCGACTTAAAACAAAATAAAGTAATGCAACTGGTAAGGATTTATGAGGCTACATATAACCATACAATGCAAGCTCATCTAGCGTGTTCAAAAATCAGTGAGTTAACTAGAGATAGAAAACTTCGTGAACAACATGAAAATAAACTATTTACCGAAAGCCTCCCTCCCTTCCTAAGATACGATCTATTACTTTGTGTAGCTACAGAAAAATTTAATACTATTGATATGGTTGCGCCTCGCTTAACTGATATATTTTCTGAGGCTGAAAGAGAAACTTTTCTTGATGATATATTTCCTATTAGCAAAGAAAGTATGGAACAGATCAGCAAAAACTTTATTAAGTATATTCAGTATACTAAAGCCTTAAATGAAAACATTGAAAGTTACGGCACAAAGCTAAAGCAGAATAAAGCCCCATTTAAGCTATTAAAATACATTGATGATTTTAAATTAGTCTACGAATTAGCTAAAGGAGACTACCCTAACTCCAAAGTCACTCAACTAATTTTTGCAAGATTAAAAGAGTTAGAAAAATCAAATGATGACAAAATTAAAGGTGTAATACTCGAACTAGACTTGTTATTAAGCCAAGATAAGTTTGATAGAAAAACAGAAACACAAATAGAAGAACTTTTGAAGCTAGCTTGGAGTAACCCTGAACATCAATTTTGGTTGCCAATAATACTGACGTGGTTTAATGGATTCGACTACCCCAGTTAAGACATAATAAGCTTAACTGGAGAACAGAAATGGCAAAACGTAAAAAATATACCAAAGAATTTAA
>NZ_SZVP01000027.1 GCF_005885605.1 Colwellia ponticola
TTTTTTAAACCATATCGTTGCCGAATGTGTGCAACTGATAAGTTCTTTAACAATCTGGAAAGCTGATATAAATATCGGTATTTATAAGGTAAGCACGGTGTCGCGCTGTTGCTTATGTGATTATAGATACCACGCTGTTAATACATTCTCTTATCGTGAATGTGTTGATGGTGGTAAGGCATCCCCCCAAGGATGTCTTATCGAATTCATACTACTCGAAAGAGTAAGATGTCTTATCAAGTAACTCACTTTGTTAAACTTGTTTAACAATGAGTACGTGAAAATGTCAGACTTTACAATTACGCTGGATTAGTCTCCGGTGTGTACTTCGTTGTTGATTCTTTATTGAAAAGACTACTTAGGGTTGTATGGTTAAGTGACTAAGCGTATGTGGTGGATGCCTTGGCAGTTAGAGGCGATGAAGGACGTGTTAATCTGCGAAAAGCGTTGGTGAGGTGATAAAAACCGTTATAGCCAACGATGTCCGAATGGGGAAACCCACCTAGCATAAGCTAGGTATCATTATCTGAATACATAGGGTAATGAAGCGAACCGGGAGAACTGAAACATCTAAGTACCCCGAGGAAAAGAAATCAACCGAGATTTCGTTAGTAGCGGCGAGCGAACGCGAATCAGCCCTTAAGCTTATTGGGCGCTAGTGGAAGGTTCTGGAAAGGACCACGATACAGGGTGATAGTCCCGTACACTAAAGCAACCTTTAAGTGAAATCGAGTAGGACGGAGCACGTGAAACTTTGTCTGAATATGGGGGGACCATCCTCCAAGGCTAAATACTACTAACTGACCGATAGTGAACCAGTACCGTGAGGGAAAGGCGAAAAGAACCCCTGTGAGGGGAGTGAAATAGAACCTGAAACCGCATACGTACAAGCAGTGGGAGCCCGATTTAGTCGGGTGACTGCGTACCTTTTGTATAATGGGTCAGCGACTTATATTCTGTAGCAAGGTTAACCGATTAGGGGAGCCGTAGCGAAAGCGAGTGTTAACTGCGCGTTTAGTTGCAGGGTATAGACCCGAAACCCGGCGATCTACCCATGGGCAGGTTGAAGGTTGAGTAACATCAACTGGAGGACCGAACACACGTATGTTGAAAAATGCGGTGATGACTTGTGGGTCGGAGTGAAAGGCTAATCAAGCCGGGAGATAGCTGGTTCTCCCCGAAATCTATTTAGGTAGAGCCTCGCACGAACACCATTGGGGGTAGAGCACTGTTAAGGCTAGGGGGTCATCCCGACTTACCAACCCTTTGCAAACTCCGAATACCAATGAGTGATATGCGGGAGACACACTGCGGGTGCTAACGTCCGTTGTGAAGAGGGAAACAACCCAGACCGCCAGCTAAGGTCCCAAAGTACTAGTTAAGTGGGAAACGATGTGGAAAGGCATAGACAGCTAGGAGGTTGGCTTAGAAGCAGCCATCCTTTAAAGAAAGCGTAATAGCTCACTAGTCGAGTCGGTCTGCGCGGAAGATGTAACGGGGCTAAACTAGTCACCGAAGCTGCGGATTCAGAATTTATTCTGAGTGGTAGGGGAGCGTTCTGTAAGCCGTTGAAGGTGAATTGAGAAGTTTGCTGGAGGTATCAGAAGTGCGAATGCTGACATGAGTAACGATAAGGGGAGTGAAAAACTTCCCCGCCGAAAGACCAAGGTTTCCTGTCCCATGTTAATCAGGGCAGGGTAAGTCGGCCCCTAAGGCGAGGCGGAAACGCGTAGTCGATGGGAAACAGATTAATATTTCTGTACTTCTATATATTGCGAAGGAGGGACGGAGTAGGCTAGGTGAGCACGGCGTTGGTAGTCCGTGTGAAAGTATGTAGGCTGAAGACTTAGGTAAATCCGGGTCTTCTTAAGGCTGAGATACGAGACGAGATTCTACGGAATTGAAGTCATTGATGCCATGCTTCCAGGAAAAGCTTCTAAGCTTCAGATATATAGGAACCGTACCCCAAACCGACACAGGTGGTTAGGTAGAGAATACTAAGGCGCTTGAGAGAACTCGGGTGAAGGAACTAGGCAAAATAGTACCGTAACTTCGGGAGAAGGTACGCTACTCATGGTGAAGCCCTTGCGGTGTAAGCTAAGAGTAGTCGAAGTAACCAGGTGGCTGGAACTGTTTATTAAAAACACAGCACTGTGCAAAATCGAAAGATGACGTATACGGTGTGACGCCTGCCCGGTGCCGGAAGGTTAATTGATTGGGTTAGTCCTCGGACGAAGCTCATGATCGAAGCCCCGGTAAACGGCGGCCGTAACTATAACGGTCCTAAGGTAGCGAAATTCCTTGTCGGGTAAGTTCCGACCTGCACGAATGGCGTAATCATGGCCACACTGTCTCCACCCGAGACTCAGTGAAATTGAATTTGCGGTTAAGATGCCGTATACCCGCGGCTAGACGGAAAGACCCCGTGAACCTTTACTATAGCTTGACAGTGAACATTGCTCCTACATGTGTAGGATAGGTGGGAGGCGTTGAAACTTTGTCGCCAGATGAAGTGGAGCCACTCTTGAAATACCACCCTTGTATGCGTGATGTTCTAACCTAGGGCCGTAATCCGGCTTGGGGACACTGTCTGGTGGGTAGTTTGACTGGGGCGGTCTCCTCCCAAAGAGTAACGGAGGAGCACGAAGGTTGGCTAAGTACGGTCGGACATCGTACGGTTAGTGCAATGGCATAAGCCAGCTTAACTGCGAGACAGACACGTCGAGCAGGTACGAAAGTAGGTCATAGTGATCCGGTGGTTCTGTATGGAAGGGCCATCGCTCAACGGATAAAAGGTACTCCGGGGATAACAGGCTGATACCGCCCAAGAGTTCATATCGACGGCGGTGTTTGGCACCTCGATGTCGGCTCATCACATCCTGGGGCTGAAGTCGGTCCCAAGGGTATGGCTGTTCGCCATTTAAAGTGGTACGCGAGCTGGGTTTAGAACGTCGTGAGACAGTTCGGTCCCTATCTGCCGTGGGCGTTTGAGAATTGAAGAGGGCTGCTCCTAGTACGAGAGGACCGGAGTGGACGAACCACTGGTGTTCGGGTTGTCATGCCAATGGCATTGCCCGGTAGCTACGTTCGGAACTGATAACCGCTGAAAGCATCTAAGCGGGAAGCAGGCTTTGAGATGAGTTCTCACTGGAGCTTTAAGCTCCCTAAAGGGCCGTTGGAGACTACAACGTTGATAGGTCAGGTGTGTAAGTGCTGCGAGGCATTGAGCTAACTGATACTAATTACCCGTGAGGCTTAACCATACAACACCCAAGTAGTTTTGCTGAGATAGTGAATTGCAAAGAGATTGTGTGAAGACTGACAAAGACATGAAAATGTAAAATCACGTACTGCGTGTTACTTGACTAAAGAAAACCAAACGATATTTATCGCTCAATGAGCAAAGCTTTC
>NZ_SZVP01000028.1 GCF_005885605.1 Colwellia ponticola
TGAAGACTGACAAAGACATGAAAATGTAAAATCACGTACTGCGTGTTACTTGACTCAAGAAAACCAAACGATATTTATCGCTCAATGAGCAAAGCTTTCTAAGATTGTCCCCTTTTTGTTTAGCGACAATAGCGCTGTGGCCCCACCTGAACCCATTCCGAACTCAGCAGTGAAACGCAGTTGCGCCGATGGTAGTGTGGGAGTTCCCATGTGAGAGTAGGACATTGCTAGACTTCTAATTTGTGCGAAAGCACTAGAGAAGCCCGTTACTGATGTAACGGGTTTTTTGGTAAAGTTTTTATTTACTAGATTACTTATATTTTTTAAGTAACATAATAAATAAAAGTTTTTTGTTTAGCGACAATAGCGCTGTGGCCCCACCTGATACCATTCCGAACTCAGCAGTGAAACGCAGTTGCGCCGATGGTAGTGTGGGAGTTCCCATGTGAGAGTAGGACATTGCTAGACTCCTAATTCCATCGTTAATGATGTAATGGCCCCGTGGAGGGGTTCCCGAGTGGCCAAAGGGATCAGACTGTAAATCTGACGGCTCAGCCTTCGGTGGTTCGAATCCACCTCCCTCCACCATATAATTCTGTAAGAATAAATTAATACCAGCTATATGCTGGTATTTTTTTGATCTTTTTTCAATTTTTCTACTATATTACCCCTAATATAATTATCATCGATCCTACCTCTATAATTACATACGCCATATATTTTAGAAGCTTGTTACCTATCTATATCAAAACGGCAGAAGTTTTGCGCCTATTGTATTTATAATTTCCGCCTATTGTATTTATAAATAGTTATCAACCTACAGATTTACCCGTCCACATTGTCAAAGGTACTTAATGTAATATAGTACTTCTGGTATAATCACAGAAATTAAATACTAACAGGTTAAACAAATGACCTTTTCTTCTTTTGCTTTGGATTCAACATTGCTACAAGCAATAACAGAATCTGCTTACGATGAACCAACAGAAATACAAAAGCAAAGTATCCCTCTTATCCTGGCTAAACACGATCTTATGGCAAGAGCGCAAACAGGTACAGGTAAAACAGCCGCGTTTGCATTACCCATCATACAAAAAATCTTACTAGCACAACCTTGTAAACCAATGTTAAGAGCATTGGTATTAGCCCCTACCAGAGAGCTTGCCCAGCAGGTACACCAAAGCTTTTGCCACTATGGACAATTTACCTCTGTTGTTACTGGTATTGCCTATGGCGGTGTAAGCACAAAAAAACAAATTATTGAATTAAAAACAGGTGTTGATATTTTAATTGCAACTCCTGGAAGGTTATTAGATCTTCTGAGAACAGAATCGGTAAGTTTAGCTAGTATAGATACGCTAGTTTTTGATGAAGCAGACCGTATGCTAGATATGGGTTTCAAAGATGAAATAGATCAGATCACTCAATGTCTACCAAAAGATAAACAAACCTTACTCTTCTCTGCAACATTTGCGGACGATATTTATAAAATGAGTAAAAAAATTCTAGTAAACCCTAAAATGGTAGAAATAGATGATAAAAATAAAGCAGCTGATGATGTAGAACAGCTTGTTTATGGTGTTGATGCAGATCGTAAGAGAGAGCTAACTTCGTTTCTAATAGGTTCAAATAACTGGAAACAAGTGTTGGTGTTCACACGTACTAAACAATGTGCCGATGATTTAGCAAAAGAAATGACGAAAGATGGAGTGAAATCATTAGCTATACATGGAGATAAATCTCAAGGCGCACGTGACAAAGCTTTACAAGAGCTTAAAGAAGGAAAAATTCGGGCCTTAATTGCTACAGATGTCGCTGCAAGAGGTATTGATATAAAAGGGCTATCTCACGTTATTAATTATGAGCTTCCATATAATGCAGAAGATTATGTTCATCGCATAGGGCGAACCGCGAGAGCAGGAAATTCAGGTATGGCTGTTTCTTTAGTCAGTCCAGGTGAAGAATGGCTATTAACAGCGATTGAGGAATTACTTGATATTAGTTTACTGCAGCAGTGGTTACCGGGTTATGAGCCAGACTTAACAAAAGTAGCAAAAAAAGAAAGTCGTCCAATAAATAAGAAAAAAGCACGTCAAAACGCACTAGGTAAAAGTGGTAAAGCTAAACCCAACGGTAATCGTGAACGAAGACGACGTTAACTTAAATAGTCTTTGTCGGAGTGTTTATAAGCCATAAACTGCTAGATAACATACGATTCGTTGTAATTATAATCGAACAGTAATAAAAACAAAATTAGTGCTTGTAGTATCGCTAAAGCTCTCTATAATGCGCTCCAGTTCCAAGGGGTTCACGCAAAATGAACCATCAACGAACTGTTTTGATAAGTTATCTCTTACCTTTTAAGATAAATATGTTAACTTAACGTGAACTTTTAAAATGTTTTTAAAATACTTTAAAATAAACGTTGACATCGAAACTCGGAAGCGTATGATACGCATCCTGCTTCGGAGCAAGAGCAACGAAGCCAAGCAACTAACGAATGTGATTAGTTGCTCCTTACTACTTAATAGTAAGATTCTTTAACAATTAGTTATCATGCAATTTGTGTGAACACTCACA
>NZ_SZVP01000029.1 GCF_005885605.1 Colwellia ponticola
TATCAGACGTCAACTAACTTGTCCGGTCAGCGTCAATTAACTTGGCCGGTATTTGAATTTAGTTTCATTGCTTGTTTTTTACGGTAGCTTTCACCTTCGATTTTATAGATGTCACTGTGGTGAACAAGTCTATCGATAGCCGCAACTGTCATCATGTTATCGCCGAATATACTATCCCATTCACTGAAGGTTTGGTTTGATGTGATCAACAAACTACCTCGTTCATATCGATGGGCAATCAATTCAAACAATACCTGGCTTTCACTGTCATTCTTTTTTACGTAGCCGATATCATCCAAGATCAGCAATTCATACTTATCAAGTTTTCTAAGCGCATCATTTAAGCCTAACGTTTCTTTTGCGCGCTGTAGCTCTTGAACAATAGCAGTGCTAGTGCTGAATTTAACACGCACTGCTTTTTCAAGTAATGAGTAACCAATGGCACAAGCTAAATGAGTTTTACCTAAGCCGCTAGCACCGAACAACAAAATATTATGACCTTGCCTAAGCCAATCAATCTGACTCACTTTTTGTTTGATTTGCAGCGATGTAACACCTTCAATTTCATCGAACTTATATTGATGGAGCTGTTTGCCAACAGGTAATTTACTTTCTTTAAGTAATCGCTTTAATCGGCTTTCGTGGCGGTGGTTCGCTTCCAACTCGCAAAGCTCAGCAAGAAATAATTCAGGCTCCCATTGCTCTGTAACAGCCTTTTGAGCAATCACTTCCCAGTCCTTAGCCATTGCACTTAAGCGCAGCTCTTTTAACAATATAGGTAAGCTTTGAATATTAGCCATGCAAGCCTCCAAGTAACGCATCGTAATCACTTATTTGATGTTGTTGGCTTACAATGTTGGGGATAACAATTGTGCTAGGTCCAAACATTTTTCGGCACATATCAATCGATATCCGTTTACCTTGCTCATGGTTTTTGAATACATAACGGCCAAGCGCCTGTTCGCAATCATAATTATGAGCGAGCAACAATAGCTCAACCATATAACGGCAATCCTTATCACTAACGTGCTCTTGGGTTAGTTGCTGCCACAGCAAACTGAAGTCACCTTCAGGAATTAACTCTTCGCGTAATTGGGAGTATTTAAACGCATTAGGCTTTTTCGCAAGTGAATGGATCACATGCTTATAGTCGACTGCGCGTGAGCGTAGATGGCCTTGTGCATAAACTCTTGGTAATGATAATGTTTTTTCGTGACCAAGAAATAACTCAAGCCGGGTATCATAAATATGAACAAGCAATCGATGACCAATAAGTCTGGAAGGCACGGTATATGTCACTCGCTTTACGCTAATGGTACTGCTTGATGTGACTTTGACGTATTGCTCGCTAAAATCATTAGTGCGACGTTTAGGTAATTCACTTAGGTGTTTACGCTCTTCGTCAAACCGCGTTTTGCATTGACGATTAATTTTGGCGACAATTACATCTAAAAACGATTGATACTCGTTAATTGTCGTGAAATCGCGACTACCACGCAGTCGTAATTGCTGGTCGACTTTCTGCTTTAAATGGCTATGTGCTACCTCAATAGCACCATTTTCGTGAGCTACGCCTTTATTGTTTCGAGTCGCAACAACGCCATAGTGTTTGCATAGCTTTTGATAGCGCCCTGTTAATGTTTCTTTTTCATAATGGTTGTTGAACGCGGCACTTAAGCTGTCTGTTCGGTGAGTTTGTGGCACGCCACCACTGCGCCAAAAGGCATTTTGTAATCCCGTTGAAAGCGATTCAAAACTTTCACCACCGAAAACAACTTGCGCATACGTCCAGCCACTAAAGACGAGTTTGTAATGAAAGAGCTTATGAAAAAATATTTCACCTGCGATAGATATCTCAAGTTTATTCATCCACGTGTAGTCAGATATGCCCATAAATCCGGGCATGTATTTTTGACGAAAGATAACTTCTTGCTCGGGTCCTTCGGTTGCTAACCACTTTTTAACGCGACGCTGTAACGTACGTAAATGGTTGTGCCCGAAACTTCCTGGCATCAGTGTATCAAGATGATCTAATAGCGTAATGGGTTGAAGTTCAGGATCTGCTTTAAGCAGTGGAACAAGATGCTGTTCAAACGCACCATTGAAGGGATCTTTACGTGTTCGATAAGCTCTTGGAAGTTTGGTTGTTGAATGTTGTCCTGACTCAACGCGCCTTGCGGTACGCTCTGACATGCCAGCTTGGGCAGCCGCCGTTGTTTGTTTATGATCCTTACGATAAGACATATATAAATTAACCTGTTGTTTGGTTATGGGTTTTCCAGACATATCTTTCTCTATTGAAATGAATATCTCTGAAGTGTACCAAAACCGGTCAAGTTAATTGTCGCGAGCCGGCCAAGCTAATTGTCGCCTAATA
>NZ_SZVP01000003.1 GCF_005885605.1 Colwellia ponticola
TTTGGGTGTAGTCGCCACCGCGACAATTATAAATTAAAGCCTATAAAAACTTAATGTGTACCTGACCCCATTTATTTATGACCCCATTTATTTTCGACAAGACACCTTGGGAATGATGGATTAAACTAGAAGCGAAGTAAAATAAAGCCGTAATCTCCTACCCTATCAGCCAGCACCAAGTCTGCTTGGATCAAGTGCCGTAATGAAAGGCCATATCCACGTAGGTTCATCATGGATGATGAACAAAGCGGTGTCGGCACATGGATGTGCCATCAGCGCTGTTACGTCGAAGATATTGCCTTAAATGCAGGATTACACTTGATTAGCAGCGCCGAGGGATTCCAAAGGGGGCTCGGCGTTTAGCCCCCTTTGGGTGTCGTCGCCACCGCGACAATTATAAATTAAAGCCTATAAAAACTTAATGTGTACCTGACCCCATTTATTTTTTCTTGATTAGTAGCACCGAGGAGTCCAGAGGGAGGTCGGCGTTAGCCCCCTTTGGGTGTAGTCGCCACCGCGACAATTATAAATTAAAGCCTATAAAAACTTAATGTGTACCTGACCCCATTTATTTATGACCCCATTTATTTTCGACAAGACACCTTGGGAATGATGGATTAAACTAGAAGCGAAGTAAAATAAAGCCGTAATCTCCTACCCTATCAGCCAGCACCAAGTCTGCTTGGATCAAGTGCCGTAATGAAAGGCCATATCCACGTAGGTTCATCATGGATGATGAACAAAGCGGTGTCGGCACATGGATGTGCCATCAGCGCTGTTACGTCGAAGATATTGCCTTAAATGCAGGATTACACTTGATTAGCAGCGCCGAGGGATTCCAAAGGGGGCTCGGCGTTTAGCCCCCTTTGGGTGTCGTCGCCACCGCGACAATTTGGTATAACTTTGATCTGACATCGTTTATTTATTAATATGGCCACAGTTATTTAATTTAATTATTTGATAATACTGTGAAATAAAATATCATCAATATATATTCAGAACATGGAAGTAAATAATGGCTACAAATGAAAAGCAACTTAAATTCTTTACCTTTCTACAAGTAAAAGAAAATAAGAACACATCATTTTCAATCGACGAAATAATCACAACTACAGGTTGGAAAAAATCTACTTTCAAATCTTATCTATCTAAAGGGCAACTTTCAGAATTTATAAGCGAGATAGATAATAATAAATTTCAAGCATCGAACTCTCTTAGTATTACATTTAAAGAGTTTGAAAAAAAATTATCTCAAAGTAAGCATGTACAAGCATTAGGACATAACTTTAAGTCTAAGTTGGCAAAAGCATTATTACGAAAATCTAAAGATAATATGTTATTAGCGATAGAGTTATATAATAGGCCTTCTCTAGAAAATAAAATAGATGGATTTGTAATGCTCTTTTGTACCTCTTGGGAACAGTTGTTGAAAGCTATAATCATAAATATTAAAGGAGAAGAATCAATATATAGACAAAGTGGAAATGGGAAAAAAGAAACAATTCCACTAAGGACTTGTCTAGAACTAGTGTTTGTTAACAATGATGGGACAAAGAGAAACATTCTTGAAATAACTGATTTACGAGATCAAGCCGTCCATTTATTGATGCCAGAAATCCAAGGTATTGCCTCTAGAATATTTCAATCGGGTATTTTTAATTACTCGTCCAAATTTGAAGAAGTTTGTGAAATTCCATTCATAAATACAGATAACACTGGCATGATTAGTTTAGTTGGCGATTTTAACACTCCACCTCTATCTATGATGAGGAGCATCTATGGCAAAGCGGCTGATGACATAATATCATTGGCTGAAAAGTTAACGGCATCAGTTGAAAGTGCAAATGATCTATCTTTTGCGATTCCTTTAGACGTGACTTTACAATTTGCTAAAAAAGATTCTCAAGGCACCCAAATAATTTTAACTAAAGCTGAAAACGGAATGAGTGGATTAAAAGAAGCACTAGTTATTGAAAAAAGCGTAGATGCTGAAAAGATTTACAAATTTAAACAAAACCAAGCAATAGATGAAATTAACCGAAGATTAAGCTCTAAATATGATGACAGTTTTTTAAAAAATCGATTAAAAAAGCAAAAGAATGGAAAATACCATCTTAATAGCAATTGCTTACAATCATTGATACATAAACTCAAATGGAAACAATCTGACAACAAACATCATCACTATTTTAAAAATGCAAATTACCATGGTTATTCCGAAGTAGCAATTAACGTCATAATTGAAAAAATCACTTCAAGTAAAACATATCTGGCAGAAGCTAAACAAAGTTATAGCAACAGATAACAAAAAACCCGCATTTTCTAATAGAAAATGCGGGTTTTTATTAAGAAAATCAGTTTGCAATCAAAAGCTGATTACCAGCCTGTTTTCTCTTTCAGTGCATTACCAATTTCAGCTAAAGAACGAACAGTTTTAACACCCGCCGCTTCTAATGCTGCAAATTTTTCATCCGCAGTACCTTTACCACCAGCGATAATCGCGCCAGCATGACCCATACGCTTACCAGCTGGAGCAGTAACACCCGCAATGTAAGATACGACAGGTTTAGTCACATGGGCTTTGATGTACTCTGCTGCTTCTTCTTCAGCAGTACCACCAATTTCACCAATCATGACGATTGCTTCAGTTTTTGGATCGTTTTGGAACATTTCCAATACGTCGATGAAGTTAGTCCCTGGGATAGGGTCGCCGCCAATACCTACACAAGTAGATTGACCAAAACCAGCATCAGTCGTTTGTTTAACGGCTTCGTACGTTAAAGTACCAGAGCGAGAAACAATACCTACTTTACCTGGTTTGTGAATATGACCAGGCATGATACCAATTTTACTTTCCCCTGGTGTGATAACACCCGGACAGTTAGGCCCAATCATACGAACGCCAGATTGATCAAGTTTAACTTTCACATCAACCATATCTAAGGTTGGAATACCTTCAGTAATGGTAACGATAAGTTTAATTCCTGCATCAATCGCTTCTAAAATAGCATCTTTACAAAATGGTGCTGGGACATAAATAACGGTTGCAGTTGCGCCAGTTGCTTCTACCGCGTCACGTACCGTGTTAAATACTGGTAAACCTAAGTGCGTTTGACCGCCTTTACCTGGGCTTACGCCACCAACCATTTGTGTACCGTATTCAATAGCTTGCTCTGAGTGGAATGTACCTTGACCACCCGTGAAACCTTGACAGATAACTTTAGTATCTTTATTAATTAATACAGACATTATTTGCCCTCCGCAGCGGCTACAACTTTTGTCGCTGCATCAGTTAATGATTCAGCGGCAATGATATCTAAACCAGAGTTTTTAAGTACTTCACGGCCTAATTCAGCATTAGTACCTTCTAAACGTACCACAACAGGTACTTTAACGCCGACTTCTTTCACAGCGCCAATAATACCTTCAGCAATCATGTCACAACGAACAATGCCACCAAAAATGTTAACTAAAACCGCTTTAACGTTATCGTCAGAAAGAATAATTTTGAACGCTTCAGAAACACGCTCTTTGGTTGCACCGCCGCCCACATCAAGGAAGTTAGCTGGCTTGCCGCCATGTAAGTTAACAATATCCATAGTACCCATTGCTAGGCCTGCACCGTTAACCATACAACCTACATTGCCATCTAAGGCAACATAGTTTAATTCAAATCTTGCTGCATGTGCTTCACGTTCATCTTCTTGAGATGGATCATGGAATGCGCGCATTTTAGGTTGACGGTATAACGCATTACCATCAATACCAATTTTTCCGTCTAAACAATGAAGGTTACCTTCATCAGTAATCACTAACGGGTTGATTTCTAATAACGCAAAATCAAAGTCTTCAAACATTTTGGCAAGACCTAAAAAGATCTTAACAAACTGTTTCATTTGTGTCGGGTTTAACCCTAATTTGAAGCCTAATTCACGTGCTTGGTATGGCTGAGCACCAACGAGTGGATCAATTTCAGCTTGGTGAATTAGTTCTGGTGTTTCTTCAGCGATTTTTTCAATGTCAACACCACCTTCAGTAGATGCCATGAATACCACTTTACGACTTGCTCGGTCTACAACAGCGCCAAGGTATAATTCGTTAGCAATATCTGTACAGCTTTCTACTAAAATTTTAGCAACTGGCTGACCATTTTCGTCAGTTTGGTAAGTGACTAAGTTCTTACCTAACCAGTTTTGTGCAAAGTCTTTAATTTCTTGCTTGGTTTTAACTAGCTTAACACCGCCAGCTTTACCACGGCCACCCGCGTGTACTTGAGTTTTAACAACCCACATATTGCCGCCAATCTTATCAGCCGCTTCGGCAGCTTCTTGAGGAGTATCGCAAGCGAAACCTTCAGAAACTGGTAAACCATATTCAGCGAATAATTGTTTCGCTTGATATTCATGCAAATTCATGGTGTTTTATCCATTTATCTGTAAATAATGACAGCCAATTACATTTCTAAGAAATACTGAAAGACTGCCGGTGAAAAGTACCTCGATTGTATTATCTAAGCACTTGTGACGCGAGCCATAAGTGCTTAGACATTAGTCGAGTAACTAAGGGTTTATCGATTGATTTATATACTATTTTTGTTTTATACAATGTATTGATTTAATAAAATCAGTAAACTTATACATCAAGTAATAAACGTGTTGGATCTTCTAGCAACTCTTTAATCGTTACTAAGAAACCTACCGACTCTTTACCATCAATTAAACGATGATCGTAAGATAAGGCTAAATACATCATCGGTAAAATTTCTACTTTACCGTCAACTGCCATTGGGCGGTCTTGTATTTTGTGCATACCTAAAATCGCTGCTTGAGGTAAGTTAAGAATAGGTGTTGAAAGTAATGAGCCAAAAACGCCACCGTTAGTAATGGTGAAATTACCACCGGTCATATCAGCCATTGATAATTTACCGTCACGACCTTTAATGGCTAGATCACGAATGCCATTTTCAATACCCGCCATACTTAACTGGTCTGCATCACGTAATACTGGCGTAACTAAGCCACGTGGTGTAGATACCGCAATAGAGATATCAAAGAAGTTATGGTAAACAATGTCATCACCATCAATTGAAGCGTTTACCGCTGGGAAGCGTTTAAGCGCTTCTGTCACAGCTTTAACATAGAAAGACATAAAACCAAGACGGGTATCATGCGTTTTTTCAAACACATCCTTGTATTGTTTACGTAAATCCATAATTGGCTTCATGTTAACTTCGTTAAATGTTGTTAGCATAGCCGTTGAATTTTTTGCTTCAAGCAAACGCGTTGCAATCGTTTTACGCAGACGCGTCATGGGTACACGTTTTTGTGTGCGCTCACCTAATTCTTGCTCTGCTGGGGCAGTAACAGGCGCTGCGGCAACAGGCGATGTTTTTGGTTTGTTTGCGGCGGTTTCAACATCTTCTTTAGAAATACGACCACCTTTACCAGTACCGACAACATCAGTCGCTGCTAAGCCTTTTTCTGTCATTAAACGACGAACTGACGGACTGGCTAGTTCGTCTGCGCTAATTGCTTCATATTTAGAAGCAGCAGGGGCTGCAACGCTAGCACCAGCATTAAGCTCACCAATTTTTTGCGCGCCTAAAACCGTATCACCTTCAACGTGGATGATTTTACCAATGACGCCGTTATCTTGTGCAACCACTTCAAGTACTACTTTATCGGTTTCAATATCAACTAAGTTTTGATCAACTGAAACGGTATCGCCTTCTGCAACATGCCATGTTGCCACTGTTGCATCAGCAACTGACTCAGGTAAAACAGGTACGACAATATCAATAACTTTAGCTGAAGGTACTGCTGAACTTGCCGCCGCTGCTTGTTTAGGCTCGGCTGCTGTAGCGTCCTCTTTTGGTGCTTCAACTTCACCGCTTTCTGAAAAGGTACCAATAACTTGGTCACCTAAAACAGTAGCACCTTCAGCTTGACTAATATCAGTCATCACACCATCACACGTTGCCGGAACTTCTAACACTACTTTGTCTGTTTCAATATCAACAAGTACTTGGTCACGGGTAAATTTTTCACCAACTTGTACATGCCAAGTTGCCACTGTTGCATCAGCAACTGATTCAGGTAATACCGGAACTTTGATTTCGGTTGTCATTTTTTTAATCCTTACAAACTTTCTTTGCGCTCACTTTTCATTAAGTAAACGCACCAAAGAGTTAATCTAATGTTAATGCTTGAGTGACAAGCGCTTGCTGTTCTTTAACATGAACTGACATATAACCTACAGCGGGTGCTGCTGAAGCATTACGGCCGGCATAGGTCAAATAAGTACCTTTAGGAATAGCTGCTCTAAAGTTGTGCTGAGAACAATACCAAGCACCTTGGTTTTGTGGCTCTTCCTGACACCAAACAAATTGCTTAACATGCTGGTATTGTTCTAATACTGCTGCTAGCTCTTGCTCAGGGAAAGGATAAAGTTGTTCTATACGTACAATAGCAACGTTATTTAGCTCATTTTTACGACGCTGTTCAAGTAACTCGTAATACACTTTACCGCTACAGAAAACAACTCGTTCAACTGCTTTTGAATCAAGCTCATCAACTTCACCAATAACACTGTAAAACTCACCTGTAGACATCTCTTCTAATGAAGAAACCGCTAGGGGGTGACGTAATAATGACTTAGGTGACATAACAACCAGAGGACGACGCATAGGACGAACCACTTGACGACGAAGCATATTAAATACTTGTGCTGGCGTTGATGGCACACATACTTGCATATTGTGATCGGCACACAGTTGTAAGAAACGCTCTAAACGCGCTGATGAATGTTCAGGACCTTGACCTTCATAACCGTGTGGTAACAACATAGTTAAACCACACAAACGGCCCCACTTTTGTTCGCCTGAGCTAATAAACTGGTCAAATACGACTTGTGCACAGTTAGCAAAATCGCCAAATTGTGCTTCCCAAATAGTTAGACCGGCAGGCTCTGCTGTGGTGTAGCCGTATTCAAATGCTAAGACAGACACTTCAGATAACACCGAATCATTTACAGCAAATGGACCTTGACCTTCTCTGATGTGTTGCAAGGGTAAATAAGTACTACCATCTTTTTGATTATGTAGAACAGCATGGCGATGGAAGAAAGTACCACGGCCTGAGTCTTGTCCAGTAATACGAACGCGCTCACCTCGGTCAACAATCGATGCGTAAGCTAAATTTTCAGCCATGCCCCAATCAAGTAATTTTTCACCTGTGGCCATTTTCATGCGATCATCATAGATCTTTTTCACTCGTGAATGCACGGTATGACTTTCAGGGTAGGTAGACAATTTAACCGCTAATTCCTCTAGCTTTTCTAGAGAAATTGCTTTGTCATAATCATCATTCCATTCATGACCTAAATAAGGAGTCCAATCTACAGAGTGTGCGGTCATTGGACGCCATTGTTTAACCGTACATTGACCTTCATCAAGTAATTTACGGTAATAAGCCGTTAAATCAGCAATTTTATCTTTTGCTAAGCTACCCTCAGTGGCTAACTTGTCCGCGTATAATTGACGTGGCGTAGGGTGTTTTTTCACAATTTTATACATAAGTGGCTGAGTGGCACTTGGCTCATCAGCTTCATTATGTCCGTGGCGTCGATAACAAACTAAGTCGATAACAACATCACGTTTAAATTCATTACGATAATCAAGCGCAATTTGCGTTGCTAATATTACCGCTTCAGGGTCATCACCGTTAACATGAAGAATAGGTGCCTGAACCATTTTGGCAATTTCAGTACAATACTCACCAGAGCGGGTATCTTCTTGCTTAGATGTCGTAAAACCAACTTGGTTATTGACTACTACGCGAATAGTACCACCCACTTTAAATGCCTTCACTTGAGACATATTAAAGGTTTCTTGCACAACACCCTGACCTGCTATAGCCGAGTCTCCGTGAATAGTAATAGGTAATACTAAATCACCTCGGTCACAATTGCGTCTATCAAGACGAGCACGTACAGAGCCAATAACTACAGGGTTAACTATTTCTAAATGTGACGGGTTAAATGCCAACGCTAAGTGAACATTACCACCAGGGGTGACAAAGTCTGAAGAATAACCTTGATGGTATTTAACATCACCTGAGCTATGCACGTCATCATGCTTACCGGCAAATTCATCAAATAGTTTTGACGGGTTTTTACCCATAACGTTAACCAGTACGTTAAGACGACCGCGATGAGCCATACCCATAACGACTTCTTTAGTCCCTGCACTACCCGCTCGCGTAATTAACTCTTTAAGCATAGGGATAAGGGCATCACCACCTTCAAGAGAAAAACGTTTTGCTCCTGGGAATTTAGCACCAAGATATTTTTCTAAACCATCAGCAGCGATTAAACCATTGAGTATGTCAGTTTTTTCTTCAACAGAAAGTGTTGCTTTAGACTGAACAGATTCAAGACGTTGTTGTAACCAACGTTTTTCACTGGTTGAGGTTATGTGCATATATTCAGCACCGATAGAACCACAATACGTGTTTCTCAGTGCTTTATATAAGTCACCTAACTTCATGGTTTCTTGACCACTAGCAAAAGAACCAACGTTATATTCTTTATCAAAGTCGTTTTCAGATAAGTCGTGATGCGAAAGTTGTAGATCACGTACTTGGTCGCGTTGCCATAAACCTAGGGGATCTAAATTAGCATTTTGATGACCACGAAATCTGAACGCGTTAATAAGCTGTAATACTTTAACTTGTTTAGTATCACTGCTACTAGAAACAATAACTTGTTTATTAGGTTGTTTTGCTAACGTTCTAAATTCGTCGCGGATAGCAGAGTGACGGTATTCAACCTCACTGCCTTCGACTTTGGGGAGTTGACTAAAGATTTCTTGCCACTCTGCAGATACAGAGGCGGAATTATCTAAGTATGATTCGTACAATTCTTCAATATAAACGATGTTACCACCGTTTAAGTGGGAAGACTCTAGCCAAGCCTTCATTACACCTTCTGGCATTGCCTTGTTCCTTTGCTTGTTGTAGCAAAAAAAATACGTAATAACTATTTTTTGCGTTTTGTTAAGCTTTTCGCTGGAGTATCTATTTATAGAGTAAAATCAATACTTTTGCACGAAAGTAAACAAATAGCTGATAAAAAATTATTACACGGTTTAAAAATTCACATAGTAAAAGTATAAAAATACAGAATATTACTCCATATAAAGTAACGATTTCATCGCTTACTTACGTACCTGTTAAATAACTTATTAAGTGATTTATTTAAAGTACTTACAAAGATAATATTCTGTTTATTCTGTCATAAAAACAAGTAAAGTAAACCTAGACTAAAGCAGTATATAAAATCACTTTAACTAGGCTTTACTTACTAAAAAGCTTACTAAATCGTTTATTAAACCGCTCGGTTTAATAACATTGATTTAATATGACCAATCGCTCTCGTTGGGTTTAGTCCTTTTGGACAAACATCAACACAGTTCATGATACCGTGACAACGAAATACGCTGTAAGCATCTTGTAGACCGTCTAAACGCTCTTCGGTAGCTGTATCACGACTATCAATTAAGAAACGATAGGCGTGTAACAAGCCTGCCGGTCCAATAAACTTATCAGGATTCCACCAAAAAGACGGACATGATGTTGAACAACAAGCACATAAAATACACTCATAAAGACCGTCTAACTTTTCACGCTCTTCAATTGTTTGAATGTTTTCACGGGCAGCAGGTTGTCCATCATTAATAAGATATGGCTTAATTTTTTCATATTGCTGATAAAATTGTGTCATATCTATAATGAGATCACGTACTACAGGTAAACCTGGTAATGGACGTAAAACAATAGTGCTCGCTTTTAATTCTGACAACGGCGTAATACACGCTAAACCATTTTTGCCATTCATATTTACACCGTCAGAGCCACAAACACCCTCACGACATGAGCGACGAAACGATAACGTTGGATCCTGCTCTTTTAACAGTATAAGCGCATCAAGCACCATAAGATCAGAGCCTTCTGGCACTTCTAGCTCATACTCTTTCATGTAAGGCGCATTATCAACGTCTGAGTTATAACGGTAAATCGAAAATACCTGTTTCATTACAATGCTCCTTAGTATACGCGAGCTTT
Organism: Colwellia ponticola; assembly: GCF_005885605.1. Taxonomy (GTDB): domain Bacteria; phylum Pseudomonadota; class Gammaproteobacteria; order Enterobacterales; family Alteromonadaceae; genus Colwellia; species Colwellia ponticola. The sequence continues at coordinate 10,122 of NZ_SZVP01000003.1, forward strand.
CGGTGGGAAAGCTTCACGGTGAACTGGCTTCATGTTAACACTACGTTTAGTCATCTCTTCATTCTCAGGTGAGTATATAGAGTGACATAACCAATTTTCATCATCACGGTCTTGGAAATCATTACGCGCATGAGCACCACGAGATTCAGTACGGAAGTTAGCTGCTTTTGCAGTACAAAAAGCGGTTTCCATTAGGTTATCTAGTTCTAAACACTCAATGCGTTGCGTATTAAATTCTGAAGATTTGTCATCTAGTTTAGCATTATGTAAGCGTTCACGAATTTCAGTTAATTCTTTCATCCCTTCAGCCATTGCTTCACCATCACGAAATACCGAGAAGTTAAATTGCATACACTTTTGTAGGTCTTTACGAATTTGTACTGGATCTTCACCCGTCGTTGAAGCTTCCCAACGTTGAGTACGTGCTAGAGCAGCGTCTAAATCTGAATCGCTCGCTTCTTTACCATTTTGCGTTTCGTTAAGGTAAGTTCCTAAGAAGTTACCTGCCGCACGACCAAAAACCACTAAATCAAGTAATGAGTTACCGCCTAAGCGATTTGCGCCATGTACAGAGACACAAGCGATTTCACCCACAGCAAATAAACCTTCAACAATCGTTTCTTTGCCCGTTTCTGGGTTAATGTTAATCGCTTGACCATTAACGTTACAAGGTACACCACCCATTTGATAATGACAGGTAGGTATAACAGGAATAGGCTCTTCTGCTGGGTCAACGTGAGCAAATGTTTTAGATAAATCACAAACACCTGGTAAACGTTTTTCTAGCGTTTCACGACCTAAATGATCCAGTTTCAATTTAATATGTGGACCCCATGGACCGTCACAACCTCGACCTTCACGAATTTCAGTCATCATTGAACGCGCAACAACATCACGACCGGCTAAATCTTTAGCATTAGGTGCGTAACGCTCCATAAAACGTTCGCCGTCTTTATTAAGCAGGTAACCACCTTCACCACGACAACCTTCGGTTACTAAAGTACCCGCACCGGCTATACCTGTTGGATGGAACTGCCACATTTCCATGTCTTGCATTTGAATGCCAGCACGAAGCGACATACCAACACCGTCACCGGTATTAATGTGCGCATTAGTGGTTGATGCAAAGATACGACCCGCGCCACCTGTAGCAAGTACAGTAGCACGTGCTTTGAAATAAACAATTTCGCCCGTTTCAATACAAATAGCCGTTGCGCCGACAACAGCACCATCACTATTTTTAACTAAATCGAGGGCATACCACTCAGAATAAACATTGGTTTTGTTTTTAACATTCTGCTGATACAAACAATGCAATAATGCATGACCTGTACGGTCAGCGGCAGCAGCAGTACGTGCTGCTTGTTCACCACCAAAGTTTTTAGATTGACCACCGAAAGGACGTTGGTAAATTTTACCTTCTTCAGTGCGAGAAAAAGGTAACCCCATTTTCTCTAATTCAATAATAGATTCAGGGCCAGTTTTACACATGTATTCGATGGCGTCTTGGTCACCAATATAGTCGCTACCTTTAACGGTATCGTACATATGTTGTTCCCAATGATCTTCATGAGCATTACCTAATGCGACGGTAATACCACCTTGAGCAGATACAGTATGAGAACGTGTTGGAAATACTTTAGAGATTAAGGCACAAGATTTGCCTGACTCTGAAATTGCTAATGCAGCGCGCATACCTGCGCCGCCTGCGCCAATAACAATGGCGTCAAATTCACGAATTGGAACGCTCACTTATACACCCCACACAGTTAAAAAGCCAAACACTAAGTAAGCTAATAAAGTAACAGAAAAAATAAACTGTAATGCACCACGTAAAAACGCAGGTTTTACGTAGTCAGATAGCACTTGCCATACACCAATTTTGGCGTGAACAAGTAATGCTAACAACGCCATTACTGTAGCTACTTTTACACTCATACCAGCAAAAAACGCTTGCCATACTTCAAAAGTAACACTAGGTGTTACCATAAAGAAACCAGCAATGAGTAGAGTGTATAGCACAAGGATAATTGCACTAGCTCTTAAAAGAATAAAATCATGCACACCATTTCGGCCTGCTGATGTGACGACGTTTACCATAACCAAACTCCTATAACTGCTGATACTGCTAACCAAATCACTATAATTAATTTGGCAGTGGCATTACCTGAAGCAAGTTCTTCAAAATGACCTAAATCCATTAACAAGTGGCGTACACCCGCTAGAATATGAAAGGTCAATGCTGAAAGACAGCCAAAGATAATAAAGCTAAAGAAAAACCCATCAAGATAACCTTGAATTTGAGCAAATCCTTGAGCAGAAGAAAGAGAGGTTGAAAGGGTAAACAATAAAATACCTATGGCGAACACCATAATAACACCAGAGACTCGATGTAAAATAGAAGCCTTAGCCGCAGGATGCATTTTTATTGTAGTTAAATCTAGGTTTACAGGACGTTGTTTTTTCACAATGATTGCCTAAAGAGCTCGAAAGCCTTCAACTTTTATTATTGTTACTCATGAACTGCCTTTGTATAGCTTGACTTTTAACTTAATTGAAACTTTAAAAAATCAATATAAAAAAGCAATTCCCGAAGTGAACGGTAATTTTTCATAAGTGCTTACTTATATCTACCTATTCGCAAATCAGTCTATCTAACTTCACAAAACGATTCTAGTTAGACTTTGTAATTAGACTCAAGATAAAAAAATCTAAAAGCATTATCAAAAAACTACAGAACGTAATGATTATATAATTGATAATAAATAATTACAATTTCCCCCCGAGCGCTAGCTCGAGTTATGGTGTTTATTTTTTAAACAAAAACTTGCATCGTATTAAACTTTAGTATAATTGCTCTTACATTTTAAATTCATTTCAGGGTAGAATGTTGGCAGTTTAAAACACCCAAGAAAGATCACAAGAACTGGCCACTTATTTCACGACGTTTGATTATTGCTTAACGGTAATTACTTAGAGATAACACTCAACAGTAACGTTAAATAATAAGAGGGGTCATTTAGTGCAAGGTCAGTACATGTATATAAATTATAATTTGATAGGGGAAAAAACATTATGGCTGAGTCAAAAGCCTCTCTGAGTATTGATGGCAAAGAAATTGGCGAATTTCCAATTCTAAAAGGAAGCGCCGGTAATGACGTAATTGATATTAGAACGTTAGGTAGCCACGGCTATTTCACCTATGACCCAGGCTTTTTAGCAACGGCGTCGTGTGAATCATCTATTACTTTTATTGACGGTGACAAAGGTATTTTGCAGCACCGCGGCTATGCTATTGATAGCCTAGCTAAAGAAGCTGATTACCTTGAAGTTTGTTACATTTTATTGAATGGTAATGCACCAACAAAGCCTGAATATGAAGAGTTTAAAAACGTCATCACTACGCACACTATGTTGCACGAGAAATTAGTCCATTTTTTCCACGGTTTCTTACCTGATGCACATCCTATGGCGATGCTTTGTGGTGTGGTTGGCGCTATGTCATCTTTCTACCATAGTGATCTAGATATTACTGACGCAGCCCAGCGTAAACGTAGTGCTCATAGACTTATCGCTAAGATGCCTACTATCGCAGCAATGGCCTACAAATATAGCGTTGGACAACCCTTTGTTTATCCACGAAATGAACTTTCTTTTGCAGAAAACTTCCTGCATATGATGTTCTCTGTACCTGCTCAAGAATATATCGTAAGCCCTACTATTGCTAACGCAATGGATAGAATTTTTACGTTACATGCTGACCATGAACAAAATGCTTCAACCTCTACCGTGCGTTTAGCCGGCTCTTCTGGCGCTAACCCTTATGCCTGTATAGCGGCTGGCGTTGCTTCATTATGGGGACCTGCTCACGGCGGTGCAAACGAAGCTTGCTTAACCATGCTTGAAAAAATTGGTAGCTTAGACAGAGTAGACGAATTCGTCGCTAAAGCTAAAGATAAAAATGACCCTTTCCGTTTAATGGGCTTTGGTCACCGTGTTTACAAAAACTTCGACCCTCGTGCTACGGTAATGCGTGAAACGTGTCATGAAGTATTAAACGAGTTAGGTATTAGCGACCCGTTACTTGATGTTGCCATGGCTTTAGAAAAAGTAGCGCTTGAAGACCCTTACTTTATTGAGAAAAAACTTTACCCGAACGTAGACTTTTACTCAGGTATTATCCTTAAAGCTATTGGTATTCCATCAAGTATGTTTACGGTAATTTTTGCTATGTCTAGAACCGTTGGTTGGATTGCTCACTGGGATGAAATGTTATCTCAACCGGGTCAAAAAATTGGTCGTCCTCGTCAAAATTACACCGGTGAAATTAACCGTGAGTTCGTTCCTTTGAATAAAAGATAATCAATTAGGCACGCATTTGTGTGTTAATAATGATTAAAAAAGGCAGCGAAAGCTGCCTTTTTTGTGTTTAATTTCCCATAAAAACCACCCTCTTATCATCACCAAGTATAATAGTCATTATTCAGTAAAAGAATAAGTTTTTAGCAATTTAGCCGCTTAAATGACAATAAATGAAGCTGATTGAAAGCAAAAATTGATTCAACTCGCTATAACTTGTCGCTATACTAGGCTCCTTTTATCTTCTCACTCACTTAAAAGACTCCTAGAAATTAATTATGTCTGACTATTCTTTACGTTTTGGCGGTATTCATCGCTTATATGGCGAACACGGCGCGAGTATTTTACAACAAGCAAATTTTTGTGTTATTGGTATTGGTGGCGTTGGCTCGTGGGCAGCTGAAGCATTAGCCCGTAACGGTATAGGTAATATCACCTTAATTGATCTCGATGATATATGTACCACCAATATTAACCGCCAAATTCATGCATTAACCGATACCGTGGGTCAAAGTAAAGTTGAAGTAATGTCGGCACGGATCAAGCAAATAAACCCTGAATGTAACGTACAGGTTATTGAAGATTTCGTTACCACCGATAATTTAGCCACTTTGCTTAATCCTTCATTTGACTATGTTATTGATGCCATAGACTCCGTAGATATAAAGACCCGTATTATTGCCTTTTGTAAACGTAATAAATTACCGATAATTACGATTGGTGGGGCTGGCGGTCAAGTAGACCCTAGTAAAATAGCTATCACTGATTTGAGTAAAACCTACCAAGATCCACTACTTGCAAAAGTAAAAAATCAATTACGACGGGAGTTTAATTTTCCACGTGCCGATATTGCCAAGGCCAGTAAAAGAAAGTTTTCCGTTGACGCCGTATTTTCTAGTGAGCAATTACGCTACCCAGACAACAGTAATCAAGGTGAAGTTTGCTTAGCAAAGCCTGATACTAGCGCCTCTGAGCAAGGCGCTATGCGCTTAGATTGTCATAGTGGCTTTGGTGCAACAACCCATGTAACAGCAACGTTCGCCTTTTTTGCCGTCGGTAGAGCTATTGATAAGCTTTTAACTAAATAATTGCAGACGTTAAAAGCACAGGTTGATCATTTTTATCGAGTCAGTGCTTTTTTTTGAGATTATTATTGCGCCAATAATTTTATTTTATCAACAATCGCTAATAAACCATTACCACGCGACGGGCTTAAGTGTTGCAATAAACCCAAGGTATTAAAGTACTCATTAATATTTACCTGATTAATTTCTTGTGCATTTCTACCATTAAAAGCGGCTAAAACGATCACTAATAAACCGCGAATAATTTTTGCATCACTATCTGCTGTAAAGATATAACTTCCATCAATATTTTTTTCTACCTGTAACCAAGCCAAACTCTCGCAGCCAGCGATAAGGGTATTATCGTTTCTTAACGACTTATCAAGGCGTGGCAATTTTTTACCAAGTAACATAATCTCTCTATGTCGGCTATCCCAACCTTTGGTCTTGGTAAAAAGTCTAATAATATCGTCCATCGTTTGCACTGCTGGCTTCGCTGACTGTATTAATTGAGAAGACGATAAACTGACTTGCGACTCTGCTTTACCTTGTTTGACTAATACTGAGTTATCTCCCCCCTCTTCCTGTAAAATACTATGTAAACAATTTAGTAGATAGTCAATTTCTGCCACGGTATTGTAAGCAGCGATTGAAATTCTTAAGCAACCATCAAGCTGTAAATAAGTCATTAACGGCATAGCACAATGATGGCCTGAGCGAATCGCAATACCATAACTATCGAGCGCCATAGCGACATCATGATTATGATGACCCGTTAACGTAAAAGCGATAACACCAATATCCGGCATCCCCTCAGCTATAAATTTTACCGGCTTGATTTGGCTTAACCCTTGATAGCAATATTGCAAAAGTTGTTGTTCATATAGGCTATAGCCTTGCTTTTTATCGGCTAACAAAGGGGCTAGAAAGTCAATACATTGAGAAAAAGCGATAACACCGGCAATATTAGGCGTCCCTGCTTCAAACTTAAAAGGCAATGCATTAAAGGTTGTCGCTTGAGTAAAGCTAACCGTTTTAATCATTTCTCCTCCGCCTTGATAAGGTGACATACTTTCAAGCAAAGCTTCTTTACCATACAGTACACCAACACCTGTCGGTCCATACATTTTGTGTGCTGAAAAAACATAAAAATCACAATCAAGGGCTGCTACATTTACTGATAGGTGAGCAACCGCTTGAGCACCATCTATTACGCTGATAGCGCCAACGTGCTTTGCTCTTTCAATAACAGATTTAATAGGGTTTATTCGCCCTAAAACATTTGAAATATGAGCACAAGCAACAATTTTTGTCTTACTGGTAATAACATTATCTATACTATCAACATCAATATAACCTTGATTATTTAATGTTAATACTTTGATTACCGCCCCTGTCTGCTGAGCAACAATCTGCCAAGGTACAATATTTGCGTGATGTTCACTAGCACACAAAACAATTTCATCACCTAGCCTTAAGGTATTACGTGCTAAAGCCTGTGCAATAATATTAATGCTTTCCGTTGCACCTTTCGTCCAAATGATTTCTTTAATACTACGAGCGCCAATAAATTTTTGCACTGAGCTGCGAGCTTGCTCAAAAGCAGACGTTGCTTTACTACTTAACTGATGTGAGGCCCTATGAACATTAGCGTTACTATTTTGATAATAATATTGATAGCTGTTGATCACTTGTTCCGGTTTTTGCGTAGTCGCGGCATTATCCAAGTAAACTAGCGCAGGGTTGAGGCTGTGTTGATCTATTTGTGCTTTTTCATGTTGTATTATTAATGGAAATTGTTGACGAAAGAGGTGCGGTTCAAAAATATTCATAGAGGCTCATGCTTATGATAAAGCGACTTAACAGCAATTAATTTGTCTAATTAATGCTTTCATTATTGTATAACACTATTATAACGCATTTTAACGCGATAATTTAAGTACTTAGTTAACCCATAACGTTAAGTATCACCAAAGCATCTCATCACCCGATGACAACTCATTTAAATGAAAATGAAAATAACATGGCATAAAAAACTAAAATGTAGACTATAACTCATAAGGACATTTTATAAAAAAATCTAAGGATAACTTACATGCACTTTTTACTTTATCTACGTCTACTAAAAGGTCAGCTTAAAACAAGTTTACAGAAATACGCTGCTATTAATAATAAAAAGTTAATAACAAGTGAAAGCATTAACAGTGATACAAGTGATAGTAATGGTATTAAACTCAAGTGTGAAAAAGCGGTTCAAGAGGTACAATATATCAAGAGCTTTACCCCATGGCCAATCACTGAAGTTAAAAAGCCGGTAGCAAACATCGATATTATTTATTTAAATAATAGCCGCTTAAGAAGAAAAGTGAACTCATCAAACAATACTGGTACCCCAACGTTGACAAAAAAGCTCCCGTAAATATTGTTATCACTTTATCTGCAAAGCTATCAAAACTTATATTAAAAACCACCATTTAACACCATGGCTTTTTTAACGGGGTCGCTTTCCCATTGTGCCGCTTTATCAAGCCAATACTTTGCATCAATCGCCTTTCCTTGTTGATACAATGCTAAGGCAATATTGTAATGAAAACTTGGCATCAAATAAGCGGTTGGCTTTGCTTCTATCAATTCAAGGTATTCATTGGGAAAATCCGCGGAAAAATATCTTAACTGCGTACGACGGTTAAGAGGCTTAAAAGCGGAGTAACTAATACTTTCAACTCCTGCAACGTCTTTAGACTTTGGACTCATAAATTGCCCCGTCGCATGATGACAACTCTCTGAGATATAAACCCCCACGCTTTCTTGATAAGTTGACGGCGTACCTAAACGCCATTTTTGTTGCTTGGCTGAGCTACCATCGACTAACTGTAAAATGGGCGTCGTTGCCTTAATACTATTTGCCCAAGGCATACTTTTTAATATCTGCGCTCTTAACTGTGTCTTATCCCCTTGATAGTGCTTTTTTAATACCGCAATATTATGTGAAAAAGGGATTGCTTGAATGCCTTGGCACTTATCGTGTTCTTTAGTTAACGGGTACTCATCAACAAAGCCTAATAAATGACTGACTTCATGGCTAAAAACATCAACGTCATCTTCACTATCAAAATATAAAATACCTAAGTGTACATTAGCCCCACCTTCTTTTAGCATTAGCCCTATATAGCGACTGTCTACCTCGTTAACAATATGTTGCCAATGTGATTCATCACACAAAATGGCCTGGTGTTTTTTGGCGCTACACTTTAGTTGTTTAATACTGATATATTTCGGTGTCGGTAAACAGATATAGCGGGCTAGCGGTTGCTGCTGGTTAAAGCGTTTAATTAACTGGTCAAGTTGGATTAAATGCCTAACATTCGTGGCAAAAAGTTGTAAGCTTGCTAAGCAATTAGCTGCAGGGCTTAAGTAAAGGTTAACTTTATCGCTTTGCTGGTGTGCCTCTAGATAAGGTGCTAGTAACGAATTTTTTTTAATAATAGCGAACTTAGTCATGTCCGCTAGTAAGCGAAGCGTGGTACTTTCTATACCGTACTTTCCTTTATAATACTTCGCTTGCTGTAACAGCGCAGTATTTACTAACTGCTCAACCTTATTAATATCGCCCACGTAAATAGCAATAGTTAATCGTAAACGCAACGCTGCCTCGTCTAAATTATGATTAGGTAATAGCTCTGGCAGCTTGCTGATTGTCGACTGAGCCTTATCAACTCTATCTTGTTGAAAATACAATTGAGCGAGTTCAACAATCGCTTGTGAAGAGTGTAAACGAATTGCTTGCTCAAACCATATGAGCGCGTCTTTATTTACCGTATTGGCTAATATTGGGCTTAACGCTGTGCTTGCTATACCTGTCTGTATATAACTGTTGTTCAGATACCAGCGGGCCAGTCTTAAGGCTGCGCTAGCTTGAGTTTTAGCTAACTCTCGATTGAGTCTTAACCAGTAAATACTACCGACGAGGGTCTTTTTTTCTTCTATGGTCAAAGCAGCAATATCGTTATTTTTTAGTGCAAAAACAAATTGAGCATCGCTGTAATCATTACGATCAATTTTTTGAGTTAAAAAATCAGATAAAAAAAATGAGCTAGACGATAATAATATCAACGAGCTCACCATGACGATGCAAAGCTTTACCTTCATACACTATCCCCTTAGGTTAACTCCCTTAAGGCTGCATCACTGTTTTAGTGCGCATTAAGTCTAATTCAAGTTTAGCGTATCTATGTTCTACAAATTCATAAACATTAGTGCTAACGGCAAGTTTAAAAAAGTTAGCCGCACTATCGTAATAACCTAACGTTTGATTGTACTTACCTAAATAAAAATAGGCTTCACATAAACGCTCTGTTAACTCTTGGTTAGATTGAATATTTTGGGTTAAGTTTTTTAGAAACTTTCCTTGTGATAGTTCACCTAGATAAAGTTCAATAATCTGCTTAGCCCACATACGGTTATCTACTAATAAGGCTCGTTGCTTTAAAGAGTATTTGGCCGCTAGTGGATCAACATTATATTCACTTAAATATAACCATAATAAACGATACGGATCATCTTGCTGTTTTTGATGAAAAGCTTGAATATCAAGGCTAGCCAATTTGGGACGTGAGCCATAATACAAGGCTATACCTCTATTTAAATAAGCATATTCATGATCAGGGGCTAAATCTAAAGCAGAATCAAATTGCTCATAGGCTTGGGAAAATTCTTGCAGTTGGGTGTAATGAATACCTAAAAAATTATAAGCATCAACTAAGTCAGGCTTTAACTGCAAGGCATGGGTAAAATCAAACCTAGCTAAGGAGCGTAAACCAACACTGTCGTATAAAACACCACGGTCATATAATAACTCTGCTCTTTGTTCGTCCGTTATTTTCGCTCTGTTTATCACTTCCGATAAGCGTGCGATGGCAATTTCACTCTTATAGTTTATTGATAATGGCTCTGCAATAACAAAGTTATTGAGCATCGGAGCCTTACTATGAGTGCTACCTCCTACGTAGTTTGCACTACAACCTTGCACCAACAACGTACTACTTAACAGTAAAGTAACAAAAGTGATCTTGATAAGTGAATACACAAACATACCTTATAAATACTATAATGAAATCATTATAAACAAAAAAGGAGCCATAAGGCTCCTTTTTTACTTAATCAATCCTTAACTATTACTCAGCTGCTGGTGCTTCTGCTACTGGTTTTTCCATTGCTTCTTTGATACTTAAACGTACACGACCTTGGCGATCAACTTCTAGTACTTTAACTTTCACTTCTTGGCCTTCTGTTAATACTTCGCTAACATTATTAACGCGCTCTTCAGAAATTTGAGAAATATGTACTAAACCATCTTTGCCTGGCAGTACGTTAACAAATGCACCAAAATCAACGATACGTACTACTTTACCCGTGTAAAGTGTACCTACTTCAATTTCAGCGGTTAACGCTTTAATGCGATTAATAGCATCTTCTGCTTGCTCGCCTGATGTTGCCGCAATTTTAACCGTACCGTCATCTTCAATTTCAATGGTAGTGCCAGTTTCTTCAGTCAATTGACGAATTGTTGCGCCGCCTTTACCGATGATGTCACGAATCTTATCTTGGCTTACTTTCATAGTATGAATGCGTGGCGCAAATTGAGAGATATCATTTCTGTGACCGGCAATAGCTTCATCCATTACAGATAAAATATGGGTACGTGCCGCTTTTGCTTGGTTTAACGCAATTTGCATGATCTCTTGCGTGATACCTTCAATCTTGATATCCATTTGTAATGCAGTAATACCACCAGTAGTACCGGCAACTTTAAAGTCCATGTCACCTAAGTGATCTTCATCACCTAAAATGTCAGAAAGAACAACGAATTTGTCGCCTTCTTTAACTAGACCCATAGCAATACCAGCCACAGAGGCTTTAATTGGTACACCAGCATCCATTAATGCTAAAGAAGCACCACAAACAGAAGCCATTGAAGATGAACCATTTGATTCAGTGATTTCAGACACAACACGTACTGAATACGGGAATTCTTCAATTGTTGGCATAACAGCTAACATGCCGCGCTTAGCTAAACGACCATGACCAATTTCACGACGCTTAGGGCTACCAACAAAACCAGTTTCACCTACACAATATGGAGGGAAGTTGTAATGAAGCATGAAGTTATCAGTTTTATCACCTAAGATAGTATCTAAACGCTGAGCATCACGTTGTGTGCCTAAGGTAGCTGTTACCAATGACTGTGTTTCGCCACGAGTAAATACTGCTGAACCGTGAGTACGTGGTAAAACGCCTGTCATCACGTCTAAAGCACGAATTGACTCAGGATCGCGACCATCAATACGAGGGTTACCATCAGTAATACGACCACGGACAACTGTTTTTTCTAAATCGTGGAATAAATCTTTTGCTTCTTGAACGTCAAGTTCAGCATCTTGTGCTAATAACGCTTCAACAACTTCATTACGAATTTCTGCAATTTTTTCATAACGAACAGCTTTCTCAGTAATTTGGTAAGCTTCGTTTACTTGTGCTTCACTTAACTCAGCTATTTTAGCTGACAATTCTGCATTTTTAACTGGAGCAACCCAATTCCATGACGGTGTATTTACTTCAGCTTTAAATTCTTTAATCGCTGAAATAGCAGTTTGCATTTGCTCATGACCGTATACAACAGCGCCAAGCATAACTTCTTCAGATAATACGTCAGCTTCAGACTCAACCATTAATACCGCTGAATCAGTACCTGATACCACAAGATCTAATTGGCTTGCTGGTAGTTCAGACTGTAACGGGTTAAGGATGTATTGACCATCAACATAACCAACGCGTGCTGCGCCAACAGGACCGCTAAATGGTGCGCCTGAAATAGCTAATGCTGCAGAAGTACCAATTAAAGAGATAATATCTGGTGCAATTTCAGGGTTAACAGAAACAACCGTGATAATTACTTGGACTTCGTTAGTGAAACCTTCTGGGAATAATGGACGGATTGGACGGTCAATTAAACGCGCGATAAGTGTTTCTTCTTCTGAAGGACGACCTTCACGTTTAAAGAAGCTACCAGGGATTTTACCCGCAGCGTAAGCACGCTCTTGATAGTTTACTGTTAACGGGAAAAAATCTTGTCCTGGTTTTGCTTCTTTTTTAGCAACAACAGAAACAAGTACACAGGTGTCATCCATGCTTGCCATTACCGCTGCTGATGCTTGGCGAGCAATAGCGCCAGTTTCTAATGTCACGGTATGTTTACCGAATTGGAATTTTTTAGTAACTTGATTGAACATATAGTGTTCCTTAATAAATGGAATGTATTCACCAATCTGTACAATTATTTATTCACTTAGCTATAAACTGCCAGCATAAGTTGAACAAAAAATTATACAGTTTGGATTGGTTTAGTTTTTCGTGATTTTATTGAGAAAATACAATTATTAATAAAAATAGAATAATAACTGTAACGCTCTAAAATTTCAGGGTCATTATACTAGCTAAACAGCTGAATGCTAGTTTCAAACGCTATTTCTTACTTTAAATAACATTTTTCATCGCTAAAATAACAAAAAAGGAGCCATAGGCTCCTTTTATCTAAAATGGGTGAGGTCGGATTAACGACGTAAACCTAATTTAGCAATTAATGAAGTGTAACGTACAAGGTTTTTACCTTTTAAGTAATCAAGTAACTTACGACGTTGTGCAACCATGCGTAATAAACCACGACGTGAATGGTGATCATGGATGTGCTCTTTGAAGTGACCTTGTAAGTGGTTGATTTGTGTAGTTAACAAAGCAACTTGAACTTCTGGAGAACCTGTATCACCTTCTGATTGAGCATATTCTGCAACGATTGCAGCTTTTTCTGTAGCATTTAAAGACATTATAAAATCCTTAGTGTGTTGACTCTATTTTAAACTATATAAGTAAAGTAGAGCGATAAAATACGCATCAAGCCAAACACTAATTTAGCGTTGATGACGAAAGAGCGCGTATTCTAGCAGCCAATAACTAAAAAGCAAGTGTTTACTTTAGTAGAGTGCGCTAATTAACTGATTAAGAAGCTCTGCTGTAAATCAATGTAGTTATATTACTACAATACGTTTAGGCGCTAATAAGCCATCATCATTGATAAAACCAACGCCAATAAATTCGGCATTAGCATCATTTTCATCTTCGCCAATATAAACTTGTACGCTACCTTCTGCAGGTGCGTTATAAGCTTGTACCGGATTACCATGACGTAAAAAGTTTGCTGACATATCATCAATGTATAAACACTGCATGCCATCAACAGCACTATTCATCGGTAGTAATAATGGGTCAAGCACTTCTGACGGGGTTACTTCATCAGCTATCGCTTGCTCAAGTAAGGCTTCAAGTTCAGCAAGGGTAACCATTTTATCAATGGGGTAATTACCTACAGCTGAGCGCCTAAGATGTGCTACGTGTGCTCCACAGCCTAATAACTCCCCTAAATCATCAATAATAGTTCGAATATAAGTGCCCTTAGAGACATGAATATTTAATTCGACCTCATCACCCTCAAACCTTAATAGCTCAAGATTAAACACGGTAATATCACGTGCTTCACGTGGTACTTCAATGCCTTCTCTTGCATACTTATAAAGTGGTTGACCTTGATGTTTAAGCGCTGAGTACATTGAAGGTACTTGCTTGGTCGTACCGCGAAAGCTATCTAAGGCAATAGCAAGTTGCTCATCAGAAACATCCACGGGTTTTTCACTAACCACTTCACCACCAGCGTCACTGGTGGTAGTACGAACACCTAACTTAGCAGTTACTTGATAAGTTTTATCGGTATCAAGTAAGTACTGTGAAAACTTAGTTCCCTCACCCAAACAAATAGGTAACATACCGGTAGCAAGAGGATCTAATGCCCCCGTATGGCCTGCTTTTTGAGCGAAATAAATACGTTTAACCGTTTGTAATGCATGATTAGATGATAAACCATGAGGTTTATCTAATAACAGCACACCATTAATGGCGCGGCCTTTTCTACGTTTAGCCATTTATGACTCGCCCTGCTCACTATCATTATTTTTTTTGTTATCAAGCTGTGTATCGTCAACTTGTGCATTATCAATTTGTACATCGCCAATCTGACTATCACCGTGCTTATCACTAGCAATAGCTTGATCAACCAAAGCGCTCATACGAACACCTTCACTCATTGAGCTATCATAAACAAAACGTAAATGCGGCATAATGCGAGCACGTAAGCGTTTACCAAGTAGTGAACGGATATAACCTTCCGCTTCAGCAAGCACTTCTAATGAGGCTTTAATATCCTCTGGGTTATCATTAAAAAAAGTCACAAAAATCTTGGCGTAAGCTAAATCACGTGTCACTTCAACCGCAGACACTGTAGTCATACTTAAGCGAGGATCTTTAATTTCGCGCATTAAAATAGTCGCGATTTCTTTTTGGATTTGTTGACCTACACGGTCAGTACGGGCGTATTCTCTAGCCATCGTATTCTCCTATGTAGCTGTTATTAATAAATAACAGCTTACTTGGTTTATAAAGTTGATAATTTAAAGTTGATAATTTATCAACTTTAAATTATCAACACAAAAGGGGCATAAGCCCCTTTTAAATAATTAACCCAGTCATTTAACTAGGTTCTTAACTATGAACTCGTTACTAATTGGTTCAAGTATAAGACGAAAGCACGGAATTGACGCATGTCAATGAGTACTTCCAACGCAATAATTGAGCCTGCTAGTAATGAGATGCTAGCTAGTTACAGCGAGCGTTTGATTTCGACAGTCTCAAATACTTCGATCTGATCGCCAACACGCACGTCGTTGTAGTTCTTAACGCCGATACCACACTCAGTACCGTTACGAACTTCTTGTACGTCATCTTTAAAGCGACGTAGTGATTCAAGTTCGCCTTCATAGATAACAACGTTATCACGTAATACACGAATTGGTGCGCTACGTTTAATTAAACCTTCAGTAACCATACAACCAGCGATAGCGCCAATTTTAGGTGACTTAAACACATCACGAACTTGAGCTAAACCAATAATTTCTTGTTTAAACTCTGGCGCTAACATGCCGCTCATCGCTTGTTTAACTTCTTCAATAAGAGAGTAAATAACGCTGTAGTAACGTAAGTCAATTTGTTCTGACTCTATTACTTTACGCGCAGAAACATCAGCACGAACGTTAAAGCCAACCACAATCGCATTAGAAGCTGCTGCTAACATAGCATCAGTTTCAGTGATAGCACCAACACCAGAGCCAATAATTCTCACTTTAACTTCATCAGTTGACAGTTTAAGTAATGAA
Source organism: Colwellia ponticola (assembly GCF_005885605.1). GTDB lineage: Bacteria > Pseudomonadota > Gammaproteobacteria > Enterobacterales > Alteromonadaceae > Colwellia > Colwellia ponticola. The sequence goes on from NZ_SZVP01000003.1 coordinate 25,861, forward strand.
TCACTAATTGCTTCAAGTGAGCCTTGAACATCTGACTTAATAACAACATTAACTTCTGAAATATCGCCTTCTGCCATACTAGCAAACATGTTTTCAAGTTTAGCTTTTTGTTGACGAGCCAATTTCACATCACGGTATTTACCTTGACGGAATAAAGCTACTTCACGCGCTTTCTTTTCATCTTTAACAACTGTCGCTTCATCACCGGCTTGTGGAACACCACTTAAGCCAATAATTTCAACAGGGATAGATGGACCCGCTGATTGAATGGTTTTACCATTTTCATCACGCATAGCACGAACACGACCATACTCTAAACCACAAAGTACAATATCACCTTGTTTTAGAGTACCTTCTTGTACTAATACTGTAGCTACTGGACCACGACCTTTATCAAGTTTAGATTCAACAACAACACCATTGGCCATTTTATCAATAACAGCAGTTAACTCTAATACTTCAGATTGTAACAATATAGAGTCAAGTAACTCATCAATGCCTAAGCCTGTTTTAGCTGACACATGACAGAATTGTACTTCACCGCCCCACTCTTCTGATAGTACACCGTGTTGTGATAATTCACTTTTAACGCGATCTGGATCAGCAGACTCTTTATCCATTTTGTTAACAGCAATGATAATCGGTGATTCAGAGGCCTGTGCATGTTGAATTGCTTCAATTGTTTGTGGCATAACACCATCATCAGCGGCAACAACAATAACCACAATATCAGTCGCTTTAGCACCACGAGAACGCATAGCAGTAAAGGCAGCATGACCTGGAGTATCTAAGAACGTGATCATACCATGACCCGTTTCTACGTGATAAGCACCAATATGCTGAGTAATACCACCCGCTTCACCGTGAGCTACTTTCGCTTGACGAATATGGTCAAGTAATGAAGTTTTACCATGGTCAACGTGACCCATAATAGTCACTACTGGCGCACGAGTAACTTCTTCACCGGTATGCTTACGATCAGCAAGTACTGCTTCTTCTAAGGCATTCTCTTTAACCAATACCACTTCAAAACCCATATCTTCGGCAACTAATGCCGCGGTTTCTTGGTCAATGACTTGGTTAATGGTTGCCATTGCACCCAGTTTAAACATGGCTTTAACAACTTCAGCGCCTTTCTTAGCCATTTTATTTGCTAATTCAGCCACAGAAATAGTTTCGCCAATGCGGATGTCTTGTAATTTCGCTTCCACAGGTTTAGTAAAACCATGTTTTAAGCTGTCAGGTGAAGATAAGCTTTGCTTACGACCTTTAGCATTACGACCGCCACGAGCATTTCTATCTACTGGTTTTTTCTTACGACGACGTCCAGCAGTTTCATCTGCCGCATCAACTTTATCTTCAGCTTCTTGCGCGTATTTTGAAGAGGTTACATGAACTACTTCTTTTTCTTTTGCTTTACGTTCAGCTTCTTGCTCTTTCCAACGACCTTCATTTTCTTCAGCAAGTTTTTTAGCGGCTTCTGCCGCTGCTGCCGCTTCGGCTTCAACTTTAGCTGCAGTTTCTTTTTCTTGTGCTAAACGAAGTTTTTTAGATTCTTCAGTTTCAGCTATCTTTTCAGGCACTTGCTCAACTTTTTTAGCTTTTTCAATGGCAGCATTTTTTGCTTTTGCTGCGGCTTCAAGTTTTGCTTCTGCTTTACGTTTTTCTTCAAGTTCAGCTTTCGCTGCGGCAACACCTTTAGCATTTTCAGCTTCTTTAGCTGCGGCTTCTGCATCTGCTTTAGCTTTGGCTTCTGCCGCTGCTGCAATAGCTGCTTCTGCTTTTGCTGCTTCTTCTGCTAATTTTTCTTCTTCTACGTCGCTACGTTTCACGTAAGTACGCTTTTTACGTACTTCAACATTAACCGACTTAGCTTTACTACCATGACCCATGGTCAACGTAGATTTAGTTTTACGGTTTAAAGTGAGTTTGTTCGGTTTTGCTTGAGACTCATCACCATGTTGTTTTTTAAGATGTCCTAATAAGGATTCTTTTTCATCTTGCGTTATAGCATCGGTAGCCGATTTGTTCACGCCTGAGTCAGCCAATTGACTAACTAAACGCTCCACCGGTGTGCCGATCTCTTTGGCAAGTTCTGCTACAGTTATATCTGCCATCTATATTTTTCTCCGGTGTTATTTTATGCTTCGTTAAACCAACAAATGTTACGTGCAGCCATAATTAGCTCGCCCGCTTTGGTTTCATCTAATTCGTCGATATCGCTAATTTCATCGATACCTTGTTCAGCTAAGTCTTCAAGGGTACGAATACCTCGACTTGCTAATACAAATGCTAAGTGACGTTCTAAACCTTCAAGATCAAGTAAGTCTTGTGCTGGCTCAGCACCTTCTAGTGTTTCTTCACTAGCAAGCGCTTGCGTGGTTAACGCTTCTTTAGCTCGCTCACGAAGTGCTTCAATAATATCTTCAGTAAGACCGTCAATTTCTAGCATTTCTGCTACTGGCACGTAAGCTATTTCTTCTAATGAAGTAAAGCCTTCTTCTGCCAGTAATGCGGCAAAATCTTCGTCAAGATCTAACTTATCTATGAATAAGTTTAAGACTTTGTCGTTTTCTGCCTGATGTTTTTCTTTCATATCAGCAACAGTCATCACGTTTAATTCCCAGCCCGTTAATTGACTTGCTAAACGTATATTTTGACCGCTACGGCCTATGGCCATTGCTAAGTTAGATTCTTCAACGGCAATATCCATCGTGCCTTTGTCTTCATCAACAATAATTGAAGCAACTTCAGCAGGTGACATAGCGTTAATCACATATTGTGCAACGTTATCATCATATAAAACGATATCAACACGCTCTCCGCCTAATTCGCTAGATACCGCTTGAACACGAGAACCACGCATACCTACACAAGCACCAACAGGGTCAATACGCTTGTCGTTGCTTTTAACTGCAATTTTAGCGCGAGAACCAGGATCGCGTGCTGCGCCCTTGATTTCTAACATTTCTTCGCCAATTTCAGGCACTTCAACACGGAAAAGCTCAATAAGCATTTCAGGTTTAGTACGACTGACAAATAATTGTGCGCCACGTGCTTCTGGTTTAATTTCATACAGTAAACCACGTACGCGGTCACCTGGACGAAATGTTTCGCGAGGCAACATGTCATCACGGTAAATAACCGCTTCAGCATTATTACCTAAATCAATAATAACACTTTCTCGACTTGCTTTTTTAACAACGCCCGTAACAATTTCACCTAAATGTTCTTGATAAGCTTCTGTCACTAAGGCACGTTCTGCTTCACGAATCTTTTGTACAATAACTTGTTTAGCTGTTTGCGTTGTTACGCGATCAAAGGTTACCGATTCAATTTGATCTTCAGAATAATCACCTACTTTTAATTCAGGATTATCGTATTGCGCTGCTGCTAAACCAATTTCAGCGTATGGATTTTCCATTGGTTTATCATCTTCAATGATTAACCAACGACGAAAAGTATCAAATTCGCCCGTGATGCGATCAATAGCAACACGCACTTCGATGTCGCCATCATATTTCTTTTTGGTAGCTGTTTCTAAAGCGGTTTCCATCGCTTGAAAGATGCTTTCTCTTGGTAATGCTTTTTCATTTGAAACTGCATCAACAACCAGTAATATTTCCTTACTCATGCTAGTTAGCCTTTATTATGTTAACTTTTAAATATATTTGAGTGTTAAATTTTTGCGACAAGATTCGCTTTATCTACATTGCTAATAGCAAGTTCATAATCGATGCTGTCAACTTGTACTATTAATACGGTATCGTTTTCTATAGCGACTAAAGGTCCTTTAAATTTTCGACGACCATTTAGGGGGATCGATAAACGGACATTAATTGTTTCGCCAATAACTTCTTGAAAATGCGCCAATTCAAATAACGGACAATCAATACCTGGCGATGAAACTTCTAGACTGTATTCACTACTAATAGGGTCTTCTACATCTAATAATGCACCAACTTGACGACTTACTTCAGCGCAGTCATCAACATTAATGCCATTTTCATGATCAATATACAAACGTAAAACTGAGTTGTTACCTGCACTGATATATTCGATGCCTCGCAACGTTTTCCCGGTTTCTTCAACTGCGGGTCTTACTAAATCAGTTAGTTTTTGCTCAAATTTAGCCAAGCGTGTTCTCCTGTTACTTTACTACGGTGTGAAAAACACAAGCAGTATTATATAAATTTTAGATATAAAAAAAGGGCATATAGCCCAGCGAAAATTTGCTGTATTTGCCTTTAAGGATGCGGTTGACTGCACTTTAAAAACAAAAAAACCCCAAATTAGGGGCTTATTTCACTGTTTTCCCCCAAGATTAAACAAAAAAAGCGTTTAATCAGGTTATTAATAGCCAAACTACTAATAATATTAATAAGAATATAAGCAAGGTGGCATAAATACATAACATAAGAATTATTAAATTCTACACATAACTATTTACGTAGATCTGCTTATTCAGTGGCATCTTATTAAAGCTTTATGCGGCAAATTATATAATGGCTCGCTATTAAGCGCAAGTCACATTAAGTAATATCCGCTAGAAAGTCGTTATTTATTATGTCATATCACTCGAAATAAAAGCGAAAATTTACTAAAATTAATTTATATTTTACAAACTGTTAGTCTTAAAAAATAAATATTTAATAACAAACATTACTTTAGCTTAGTTACTTTCATCGCTGTTAGCGTATATTTATACACAACAGTAATAACTGTACTGATTAACTATCAATGTAATAATACCACCGTTCTCGACCTTTTACTTACTAAGGCTCAAAGCGTTTTCATTGAAAAGATTAATTTAACGGTTGAATATCAATATTGATCAACCTGTACCGCTATAACGTATCTCACCCCCGATTGGTTTTCACTAAAGTGAGTTAACCTAGTTACGCTTAAACCGAACGTTTAATACCTATTCGGTTTCCTTAAATTAACAACAAAGAGCTCAATATATATTTAGATATTGTTATTTCGAAACAAAGAGGATCAAATAAAAAAACAAATAACCCTACAGCAGGTGTGTTGTTAAATACCCTAAAAAAGCGGATAATAGTGACCTTATAATTATCTATAACCTAATGACCCTTTAAGTAAATGACTGATTACCTGTTACTACTCGTTGGCACTGTTCTCGTAAATAATTTTGTTTTAGTGCAATTTCTTGGTTTATGCCCCTTTATGGGCGTTTCATCGCGCACTGAAACGGCGATCGGTATGTCATTTGCAACCGTTTTTGTCATGACCTTAGCCTCACTACTCAGCTATTTAGTGACCACCTATTTACTTGTCCCTTTTAATCTTGAATACCTCACTACCATGAGCTTTATTTTAGTGATTGCTGTTGTCGTGCAATTTACTGAAATGGTTGTGCATAAAACCAGTGCTAGCCTATATCGTTTATTGGGCATTTTCTTACCGTTAATTACCACAAATTGTGCCGTTTTAGGCGTTGCTTTACTTAACTTACGTTTAGAACATGGCTTTTTTGAATCAATTATTTATGGCTTTGGTGCCTCATTAGGTTTCTCCTTAGTGTTAGTGATGTTTTCTGCCATGCGCGAAAAATTAGCTAATGCCGATGTACCTAGCCCTTTTAAAGGTGCTGCTATTGCGATGATTACCGCTGGTTTAATGTCGTTGGCATTTCTTGGTTTTACTGGTTTGGTAACAATTTAATATGAATATCCTTCTCGCCATTATTGTTTTGGGCAGTATTGCTGCCATCTTTGGTGCACTACTTGGTTTTGCCTCGATACGCTTTAAAGTAGATGCTGACCCTATTGTTGAACAACTGGACGCTTTGTTGCCGCAAACACAATGTGGCCAATGTGGCTACCCAGGTTGTAAACCTTACGCACAAGCTGTTGCTGATGGCGAAGCTATTAATAAATGTGCACCTGGCGGCGAAGATACCATCAAAAAAATAGCTGACTTAATGGGCGTTGAAGTCCAACCCCTTGATGCAAGCCATGTTCAAGGTGATGTTGCCAAAAGTAACCGCCCTAAAGTGGCTTTTGTTATTGAAGAAGACTGTATCGGCTGTACAAAGTGCATTCAAGCCTGCCCTGTAGACGCCATTATTGGCGCTGCTAAACAAATGCATACCATCATCATCGATGAATGTACGGGATGTGATTTATGTGTTGCACCTTGTCCTGTCGATTGTATCGAAATGCGTGAGCTACCAGAAACTATTCATAATTGGCAGTGGGATTTAACCAGTATTCCAGTAAAGCAACTGGATTAGGAGAATATGGTGGAATCAATAATAGAGCGTATCACGCGTGGCAACTTTTGGGATTTTCATGGCGGTATTCATCCGCCAGAGCAAAAATTTCTTACCACAAACAAGCCCATTAAATCACTCAGTTTACCCAAGCAGTTAATTATTCCACTGCAACAGCATATTGGCCTTGAAGGCGATGTACTGGTGTCAGTGGGTGATAAGGTGTTAAAAGGCCAACCGCTAACACTGAGCAAAAATGCTATGGTCGTGCCTATTCATGCACCGACTAGTGGCGTTATTAGCGCGATAAAAATGTCGGTTATTGCCCACCCTTCTGCCCTACGTCAATTATGTATATTTCTCGACGTTGATGGTGAAGATACTTGGCGCGAAAGACAAGGTTGTACTGATATAGCACAATTATCTAACCATGACATTATTGCAAAAATTGCCAATGCTGGTATTGCTGGTATGGGCGGTGCGGGGTTTCCCACTCACGTGAAAGTAAGCACTGACCACAATATTAACTTTCTGATTATTAACGGCGCAGAGTGTGAGCCTTATATCACGGCTGATGACTTGTTAATGACCGAGCAAAGTGTCGCTATTGTTGATGGCATTAACATACTCGATAAGTTATTAAACCCTCGCCATATTTTAGTTGCTATTGAAGATAACAAGCCCAGTGCCATCAAAGCAATGCGACAAGCGACAGCCAACAATAGCAAAATAAAAGTCTGTGTGGTTCCCACTAAATACCCAACCGGTGGTGAAAAGCAGCTTATTCAAATTTTAACAGGTAAAGAAGTTACCGCTGGCCAATTACCTATTCATAGCGGCATTGTCATGCAAAATATTGCTACCTGTTTTGCTATTAATGACGCCATTAAATATGACATTCCACTGATTAGCCGTGTGGTTACCGTAACAGGTCAAGCCTTAGCCCAACCACAAAATGTTTGGGCATTGCTGGGTACGCCAATCAATTTTTTACTTGAGCAATGCCAAGTAAATAGTATTGATAATGAAAAGCAACCAGTGATCATGGGCGGCCCCATGATGGGGTTTAGTCTTTATAGTGAACTGGTACCTGTTGTTAAAACCAGTAACTGTATATTAGTACCTAGTAAAATAGAAATGCCCAGTGCGTTTGAAAAAGAAAGTAAAGAAGTAGAGTGCATTCGCTGTGGTCAATGTAGTGATGTTTGCCCTAGTCAATTACTGCCGCAAGAGCTGCAATGGAGCGCAAAAGCTAAAGATCACGCACAGTTAACCAAACTCAACTTAAGCGATTGCATAGAATGTGGCGCTTGTGCTTATGTTTGCCCAAGCCAGATTCCTTTGGTGCATTACTACCGTATAGCTAAAGCTGAAATACGTGAAAAGCAATTACTCGATTTAAAAGCAGAAAAAGCAAAAGTACGTTTTGAAGCGCGAAAGTTACGCCTAGAAAAAGAAAAAATAGCTAGACAAGAAAAACATAAAAAAGCTGCGGCTGCCCGAAAAGCAGCCATGAACAAAGCGACTCCTGAAGCCGCTGGAGCTAAATCTGCAGTTGCCGCAGCACTAGCGCGTGTTAAAGCGAAGAAAGCCTCACAAGAGCAAGACAGCGCTACAGACAATGTAACAAACAGTGGTGTAACGGATGTGCCATTAGAAAGTGTATCTGCTGAAAAATCTCAAGTATCTGCCGCTATAGCCCGTGCTAAAGCAAAGAAAAAGTTAAAAGAGCAAGCCGCTAATAATGATAGCGATATCGTAGGTGAAAACACATCAAACACTGAGGATAAAAAAGCTAAAATAGCGGCAGCTATTGCTAAAGCAAAAGCGAAAAAATTGAGTAAAGGCGCTAGCGAAGCTGACCATGACACTGGCAATATCACTGCGCCTGAAACGGCCGATAAAGTGCCCGTCGCAGCAGCCAAAACAGCGTCGACACCCGCAATAGTTGCCACATCAAGTAGTGATGATAAAAAAACCAAAATAGCGGCAGCGATTGCTAAAGCAAAAGCGAAGAAATTGAATAAAGGCGCTAGCGAAGCTGACCATGACACTGGCAATATCACTGCGCCTGAAACGAGCGATAAAGTGCCCGTCGCAGCAGCCGAAACAGCGTCGACACCTGCAATAGCTACCACATCAAGCACTGATGATAAAAAAGCTAAAATAGCGGCAGCGATTGCTAAAGCTAAGGCAAAAAAGAAACGACAAGAAGCCAGTTCGGGTAACAATAACGATCAAAATAGCGTGTAACCAATGACGACAAAGAAACACAATCGAATAGCAACTCAAATAGTTATTCGATTTAAAAATTTATCAGAGAAACAACCCGACGAGTTGATATAAACAATGGCATTTTGGATAGCAAGTTCACCGCATAATCATAACCATACCAAAACACCTAACTTAATGCGTTTGGTAATGTATGCAACACTACCCGGCGTTTTAGCCCAGTGGTATTTTTTTGGTTGGGGAAATTTAATTCATATCGGTCTAGCGATGACCACGGCACTTCTTTGTGAATATACCGTGTTGTCGCTGCGTAAAAAACCCATCACACATGAACTACTTGATGGTAGCGGCTTATTAACCGCCTTATTACTCGGTATCTGTTTACCAGCGCTAGCGCCTTGGTGGATTTCGGTTATTGGTACCATGTTTGCTATTGTCATTGCTAAACAACTTTATGGTGGCTTAGGACATAATCCCTTTAACCCTGCTATGGTTGGTTATGTCATGTTATTGGTGTCTTTTCCTTTGCAAATGACACAGTGGCAGCCACCACTATCATTAGTGACGGTAGATCTAAATTTTATTAATACCTTAACGACCATATTCACTGGTTTTACTATCGATGGTTACTCTGTAGAGCAAGTACGCACAACCATTGATGGCATCACCATGGCCACGCCTCTTGATACCTTAAAAACCAACATAAGCTTAGGTTTAACGGTACTTGAGAGCATTAGCAACCCGGTTTTTGGTAATAACTTCTCTTTAGGTTGGGAATGGGTTAATGCTGGATTTTTACTTGGTGGACTATTTCTTATCAGCAAAAAAGCCATTGCATGGCAAACACCCGTGAGCTTTTTACTGAGTTTATTTATTTGCTCTTTAATAGGGTTTAGTCTCAGTCCTGACAGTAGTGCTTCAACTATGTTCCACTGGTTTTCTGGCGCAACTATGCTCGGTGCTTTTTTTATTCTAACCGACCCGGTCAGTGGCGCTACGAGTAACAGAGGCCGATTCATAGTTGGTTTACTCGCGGGCTTATTGGTTTACCTAATTCGTACAACCGGCGGTTATCCTGATGGCGTCGCCTTTGCCGTATTACTGTGTAATATGTCGGCTCCCTTAATAGATCAATACACGCGTCCGCGCACCTACGGCCACCTTAAAGGGGATAAGTAATGACTGATAATACTGATCCTACACATAACAAGCCTGAGCGTAACACAACAGATAAAGCGCAACAGTCACCACTGACTACCGCTATCTCTAAAAACACTAAAATACTAGCGCTATTTGCTATCGCTTGTACGTTAGCGGTTAGTGTTGTTAGTGAACTTACTCAAGATCGCATAAAAGCCCAAGAGCAACAGCAACTGCTTAACACCTTGCATAACATTATTGACCCAAGTCGGTACGACAACGATATTGCTAACGATTGTATTATTATCAACGCGCCTGAGCTGGGTTCAACTAAAGATAACACCGCTTATATTGCCAGAAAATCAGGAAAAATAACCGCAGTTGCTATTACCACTTCAGCGCCACAAGGCTACAGTGGTAATATTGATTTTATTATGGCGGTCAATGCCAATAATACCGTTAGCGGTGTGCGCATATTAAAGCATCAAGAAACCCCCGGACTGGGTGATAAAATAGAAATCAGAAAAAGTGATTGGATTAACAGCTTTACTGGCAAACGTTTACTATCAGAAGATGATAATCGCTGGGCGGTAAGAAAAGACGGCGGTATGTTTGACCAGTTTACTGGGGCAACTATTACGCCACGCGCCGTGGTAAAGGCCGTAAAAAGCACCTTAAATTACTTCACTGACAATAAAGCTGCGCTATTAACGCGCCCTAATGCATGCGCCAAAGACAACGCAGCATCAACCCTAGCCATTATCGAGGCTGCTAATGAGTAATGAAATAGCACCACAACAGAGTCATGATGTTGAGAACGCTGATGAACAAGCGCTATTAACACAAGCGTCAGCTGCTTCAGCTGCACGTAAAGCTGAATATAAAGAGCTAGCAATACAAGGTTTATGGAAAAACAACCCTGGGTTAGTGCAACTACTGGGATTATGTCCGCTACTGGCGGTAACATCAACCGTCACTAATGCCTTAGGACTTGGCTTAGCCACATTGCTAGTGCTTATTTGCTCAAATATTACCGTATCAGCCATTAGACGCTGGGTGCCAAAAGAAATTCGCATCCCCATTTTTGTGTTAATTATTGCCGCCTTTGTCACTTGCGTACAGCTAATAATGAATGCTTTTACCTACGGTATTTATCAATCATTAGGCATTTTTTTACCGCTAATTGTCACCAACTGCGCGATTATTGGTAGGGCTGAAGCCTACGCTTCTAAAAATCCGGTCGGAAAATCAGCCTTTGATGGTTTAATGATGGGATTAGGCTTTACTATTATCTTACTTTTATTAGGTGTTATAAGAGAAGTACTAGGGCAAGGCACCATTTTTGACGGTGCTAATTTATTATTTGGTGACTGGGCTAGCGTGTTAAGAATTGAAGTAATGCAACTTGATAGTCAGTTTTTATTAGCTATTTTACCGCCAGGTGCTTTTATTGCCATGGGCATTTTAATCGCCCTTAAAAATGCTATTGATAATCATATCAAAGCAAAAAAAGTGGTTCATACTGAACAAGTGATTGAAAGAGTTCGAGTCAACTTTGACTCTTAACAACCGCGATTCCTAATAACTGATACGATTAACGCCACAATAAGTGATAAAAGAGTACGCCAATGAATAAAGAAAAACGTATAGAAATTCTCTCTCGGCTGCGTGATGAAAACCCAGAGCCAACCACAGAGTTAAATTTTTCTACCCCGTTTGAATTACTTATTGCTGTGCTACTTTCCGCGCAAGCAACTGATGTTGGCGTTAACAAAGCAACCGATAAGCTCTACCCTATTGCTAATACGCCGCAAGCTATTTTAGATCTTGGACTTGATGGACTCAAAAGCTACATCAAAACCATTGGTTTATTTAATACCAAAGCGGTAAACACCTTAAAAACCTGTCAAATGTTAGTTGATTTGCATGGCGGTGAAGTCCCTGAAGACAGAGCCGCCTTAGAAGCATTACCTGGCGTTGGCCGTAAAACCGCTAACGTAGTGTTAAACACCGCCTTTGGCTGGTTAAAGGATGATGAGGGTAAATACTTTTTAGCGGTAGATACCCATATATTTAGACTAGCGAATCGCACTAAATACGCCCCAGGTAAAACCGTTGAGCAAGTTGAAGCTAATATAGTAAAATTAACACCCAGAAAAACTGAGTTTATGTTCAACCTTCATCATTGGTTTATTTTACATGGTCGCTATACTTGCACAGCTAAACGCCCTAAATGTGGCTCTTGTATTATCGAAGACTTGTGTGAATTTAGAGATAAAAGCAGTGATTAGTTCAATATTTTAGCTATCAAAGTAATCTTTTCAATGAAAATGTAGATGATGTCTCCCGTCCACAATGGATTATAACTTGCCATAGTTAATCATTAATTTTAATGCAACGTTTCAACTGTTGGGCTATATTATTTAACTCAAGATAAATTTTTAAACACGACTATTTTAAGTATCAGTTATTTTATATTTATTATATTACGATGTTAATGATGTTAAGTTTATTAATATCTTGCCGATATATTTTTAACATACTCTTGTTAAAAATACCTTTCAAAGAAATAAGGGCTCTGCATTATGCTGTTAAGTAAACGAGATTCAATTCAAAAGAAAGTGACCCTATTATTTGTGAGTATTGTTTTACTCTGCGCTATCGGTTTTGGAGTACTTACCTCCAAAACATTATCATCATTATCTAATGAACAAATAGCAGCAACCAAAACACTACTGAAAAAATCTGTGCTCAATTCAATGAATGACGCAGGACAACTATCAAGTGAGCGTATTAGTAAGCTACTTAAGCAAAGTTTTGCCCCCGCACTCATTTTAGCAGAAACCTTATCTAAAACTGCCTATCCCAACAAACCTTTTAATCGAGAAATAGTACAAGACTTAAGTCGTTTCAACTTAGCTGCAACACCAACAATTAGTGCGCTCTATACTCATTTTGAAGTCAATGGTTATGATGGCTTGGATAATACTTTTGTTGATTTTGGACAACACTCATCACCCACCGGCACCTTAGAAATTTATTGGATAAAAGAGAATGGTCAAGCCATTTTTTATCCTGAAGAAAATCCAGAAGATAAATATAACAGTACAAAAGATGAAAATGGTATTCGTACCGCTGAATTTTATTTATGTAGTAAAGATGCCCTAACACCTTGTGCGCTTGACCCTTATTTATATGAAATAGAGCCTGGTCGTAAAGAACTAATGACGACACTAACTGCTCCCATTATAGTATCAAATCAATTTAGAGGGATAGTGGGGGTTGATATTAACTTGCCTATTGTACAGCAGTGGATCACAGAACAGTCAAAATCATTATTTGAAGGTAATGCATCCATTAGTTTATTCAGTCAAAAAGATATGCTTATCGCCTCAAGCGGTTACCCTGATCAATTATCTAAAAAAGCCAGTGATGTTAATGCAGAGCTTGCCGCAATTTTGAAGAATTCTGATAAATTAATTACCTCTGATAGTAACTGGCACGTTAAAGTCCCCCTATTTATTAGTGAAGCTAATGTCACTTGGACACTTATTATCTCTGTTCCTGAAAAAGTAGCCTTAGCCTCGGTACTAGCAATGACAGAAAAAGCTAATGAATCCTATAATAAAGCACTAACAAATTTATTATTCTTTTCCGTATTGTTTTTAGCTGCCGCAATATTTTTTGCTATCTGGCTAGCGCGATCTATCACCTCACCGATCAAACTACTTTCTGCTTCAATTCAAGAATTGGCGGACCGTGAAGGTGACCTAACACAGAAAGTTAATGTTAAAAGTCATGAAGAATTAATACTCTTGGCAGCTGGCTTTAATAAGTTTATTAATAAATTAGCAGAGATGATTGGTTCATCGAAAACTTTTTCTATTGAACTGGTGGGTAAATTTAGCGAACTAGAAAATATTGCACATGACGTTGAAAATGATACTCAAGCACAGCAAGTCAACTTAGACAGTATCGCAACGGCAATGACTGAAATGGCGGCAGCATCCAATGAAGTGGCCACCCTCGCGGTAGAAACGGCAAATGGAGGTAAACACGCAAATGCCCTATTACAAGAAACTCAAGATATCTTAGAAGCCAGTGTCCAAAATGTGCAAGAACTTGCACATAATATGGCATTAACCAGTGAACAAATATCACAAGTAGCCGCCCATAGTTCAGATATAACGGGTATTGTAGAAACGATAAGATCGATTGCTGACCAAACCAATTTACTAGCCTTAAATGCTGCCATAGAAGCAGCAAGAGCAGGAGAACAAGGCAGAGGCTTTGCTGTTGTTGCCGACGAAGTCAGAAGTTTGGCTGCGCGTACTCAAGCTTCAACTCAAGATATAAGTGATCTCATTGCCAACTTACAAATAGATGTTAATAAAGCCGTTGAAACCTTGGATGCAAACAAAGACTCAATTACAGGTACGGTTGATAAAACAAGCACCAGCTTTGAACGACTTTCTCAAACAATGGCAAGTATTAAGGTCATGAGTGAAAGTACTGAACAAGTTGCCACCGCAGCTGAAGAACAAAGCCATGTTGCAGAAGATATAAATATTCGCTTAGTATCGGTATCTGATAGTAGTACCGGCTTGGCAGAGTTAGGGCAAAGATTACAAAAGAACAGTGCTTACTCTAAAAAAATTGTTGAGCAGATTGAAGCTGAACTAAGTCGTTTAAAATGCTAATTATATTCATTTAAATAGAAAAGAGAGTGTTATGAAGTTTTTACATACCATGGTACGAGTACGAGATTTAGAAGAATCTCTTGATTTTTATGTCAATAAACTTGGTTTAATTGAAACAAAACGTAGTGAAGTACCTGCGGGTAAATTTACTTTAGTTTACCTAGCCACTGAAGTAGGTGGTCCAGAAGTTGAACTAACCTACAACTGGGATACAACAGAAGAATACACCACCGGTCGTAGTTTTGGCCATTTAGCCTTTGAAGTTGAGGATATTTATCAAACGTGTCAAAAACTCCAAGATGCTGGTATAACCATTAACAGACCACCTCGTTGTGGTCATATGGCTTTTGTTAACTCGCCGGATGGTATCGCCATTGAGCTATTACAAAAAAATGGCTCGCTAGCACCACAAGAGCCTTGGTTAAGTATGGAAAATACCGGTACCTGGTAAATTAAAAAGCGGCAATAATCTATTGCCGCTCTTTTGTGGTAAGTTAGCGCCATGCTGTTATGATAGCGACATTATTTTTTATAACTAAGCACATATGGCCATTAAAGCAACTATATACAAAGCCACTATCGAACTCGCCGATATGGATCGTAACTATTACGACCGCTTGCAACTTACCATTGCCCAACACCCATCAGAAACACCACAACGATTAATGATACGCTTAATTGCCTTTATTCTTAATGCCCATGAAGACCTACATTTTGGCAAAGGCGTTAGCGACGAAAATGAAGCCGCTATCTGGCAAGTTAATTACAGCGATGAAATTGACCTTTGGATTGAACTAGGTCAGCTCGATGAAAAACGCCTTAAAAAAGCCTGTAACCAAGCCAAAGCCGTAAAACTTTATTGTTATGGTAGCAGCGTAACTACCTGGTGGTCACAAGTTCAACAAAGCATGAACAAGTTTGATCGACTCACGATAGAGCAATTTGATACAAGTACTTGTGACGCGTTAGTGAACTTACTTAACCGCAATATGGAGTTTCAATGCAGTATTCAAGATGGTCAATTGTGGTTAACCTCAGGTGAAGAAACTTTATTAATTGAAACAATAAAACTTAAGTAAGAGATCTCTTTTATGAGAAAAGTAGCACTACCTATAACAATGATAACTATAGCTAGCTTATCATTATCAAGCTGTAGCAATATTAATGTAACATTTAACGCTGATAGTGCTGAGTACAACGCTATTAATAACAACATTACTTTAGCGCAAATAACTAAAGACGTTACCTATTTAGCCAGTGATGAACTTAAAGGTCGAGACAATTTCAGCCTTGGTATACGTCAAGCTGCCAGTTATATTACGCAGCGCTTTAGCGACGTAGGTCTTACGCCAGCAAACGGCGCGGCTAGTTTTAAACAACAATACACGGTACAAAAAATAACCCCTGACACACTTACCGTGCAGTTAAATGGTCAAAGCATTGATACTGATGCTTTATCAATGGCAACAACCATAACTGATTTTAACTGGAGCAGTAGTACAAACTCTACCAATCCTGTCAATATTGTGATGATCGGTAAAAATGACAATATGCGTAAAGCAATCAGTGAATTAAATAGCCAAGGTGGTCAGCACCTAGTCTTACTTCATCCTAAACATGAAGACAGCTTTAAACGCTATCAAGATCACTTTGCGCGCGGCTTAACCAAACTCGTTGATAACAAAACCACTAAAGCAGGTGGTGTGATTGTTATCGCCTTAACGGATATTAGTCAAGTAAAACAATTTAACGCTACCGGCCATGCCAAAGTCACTAATACCTTATTAACGAATGTCGTCGGTATTTTACCGGGTAAAAGTAAAGCCAATGAAATTGTACTTTACTCTGCCCATTACGATCATTTAGGTGTAAAACCTAGTGTTGACCAAGCCGCTAATAGTAAACAATCAACAGGCAGTGAAATATTTAATGGCGCTGATGATGATGCATCAGGTGTTTCCGCTATTATTAATTTAGCTAACCACTTTACTCAGCTAGGTAATAATGAAAGAACGCTAATGTTTGCAGCTTTTAGCGCAGAAGAGCTTGGCGGCTTTGGCTCACGTTATTTCTCTACACATGTAGAACCAGCAGCCATTACCGCCATGATTAACATTGAAATGATTGGTAAACCAGCCATTTTTGGTGAAGGTAGCGTTTGGATGACGGGGATGGATAGATCAAGTCTAGGTGAGCAACTGAACCAAGCCCTAGTCCCTCAAAGCCTAAAAGTTTATGCCGATCCCTACCCTGAACAAAATTTATTTTATCGCTCTGACAATGCCACATTAGCAAGGCTAGGCGTACCTGCGCACAGTTTTAGTAGTACAAAACTTGATAAAGACAAGCATTACCATCAAGTAAGTGATGATATTAGCAGCTTAAACTTGCCATCAATGTTACAAGTAATTAAGACACTGGCGATAGCGACGACACCATTGGTTGATGGTTCTATTACGCCGTCGCGCATCGACCCAAGCAAAGTAAAACGTAATGGTCTTATCTATTAAGTACTTATTAGTAAATTATTATTAAGCTTATAAGAGCGAATAAAATATTGCCGCCAGTACGTTCAACTCACTATGCGGCAATCACTTCTAAAGGACACCGTAATTGATATTCAAAACGGTTTTTCTTCTCTACTTGAAAGCCATGGCGTAAGTACAAGCCCCGAGCAGGGTTTTTCAATAAAACATTTAAGGTGATCGGTAAGCATAATTGTAACGCTCGCTTTTTTACCACCATTAATACCCTACTGCCAATCCCCTTCCCTTGATATTTTGGCATAATCTGTAGCTGCCTAATATGCAAACTTTTATGGGTATTATTAAGTGCTACCACCCCCATTTTTACTAAGCCGATAGGCTTTCTATCCACTAAAATAATATGACTATCGTAAAAGTGCTCTTTTATTTGTACTAAATGTTGTTCATCGGTCATACGAATACCAGCAGCTAGCAAATGTTGAGTCATGGTTTTTCGTCGTAACGATAACAAAAACTCAATATCTTCATGCTTAACCTTTCTAAAGCCGATGGTAGATTTCATGTATTTAATTCCATACTCGTTCAATTTCGTCAATATCAATATCAATATCAATATCAATATCAATATCAATATCAATATCAGATAAGTTTACTTACTTTAATCAGTCTAGTGACAACTTTATAACAACTTGTCGTAATTTTATAACAACCCATCGTGCTTTTATTGAACCGACACACTAGATTAAGGCACACTAAAGACACGCTTATACTACGTTAAATAAATGAGAACAATATAATGTTTAAAAAATCCTTACTCGTCGTTGCAATAGCATCAACCTTGCTTAGCGCTTGCTCAGAAGATAACGCTACTACTGAGCATCATAATAAACAAAACACTCATCAAACAACTGACACCGCTAGCATAGGCGCAAGTAAAATAGCCTCAGCGCAAGCTAATGCATTATTTGACACGCTATTTAAAGAAACACTGAACCGTAATCCGGTAAGACAAACTTATTTAGGCATAAAAACAGATTACGATAAGTGGTATGACATTTCAGAAGAAAATGCTGCTAATGAACTCGCCATCGCTAAAAAGAACCTTGCACGTGTGCAAGCAATTGACGCTGATCCTCTGGATGCGCAAACTAAAATAAGCCTTAATTTATTTATCCAAGACTTAGAACATCAAATTGCCGATCATCAATGGCGCTTTCATAACTACCCTGTTAATCAAATGTTTGGCACGCATTCTCAAATACCCGCTTTTTTAATTAACCAACATTCCATCAGTAACGTTAAAGAAGCACAAGATTATATTGCCCGTGTAAAAGGGGCTGAAAAATTACTCGCACAATTAGTTGTACAGCTAAAATTGCGTGAAGCAAAAGGGATAATAGCACCAAAATTTGTTTTTCCTCATGTCATCAGAGATTCACAAAATATTTTAGTAGGCGCACCTTTTGATAAGGCACCCAACAGTACTATTTTTGCCGATTTCACCCGTAAAGTTGATGCACTTAACATTACCGACGCTGAAAAATCTAACTTAATAACAGCTGTAAAATCAGCCTTAATTGAGCACTTAAAACCCGGTTACCAGCAACTTATAACTTACCTAACCGCACTTGAGAAAAAAGCTGACAACCGTGATGGCGCTTGGAAGTTTCCTAACGGTGAAGCCTTTTACAATAATGCACTACAACGTACCACCACAACCGACTTAACCTCAGCGCAAATTCATACCCTTGGCTTAAATGAAGTAGCACGTATTCATAATGAAATGCGCATTATCATGAAAAAAGTCAAGTTTGATGGCAGTCTAAACGAGTTTTTCGACTTTATGCGAACCGACCCGCAGTTTTACTATCCCGAAACGGCCGAAGGAAAACAGCGCTACTTAACCGAAGCCGTAGCATTAATTGATGATATGGAAGGTCGATTAGATAGCTTATTTTTAACCAAGCCCAAAGCGGCATTAAAAGTAAAAGCTGTAGAAGGGTTTAGAGAAAAATCTGCGGGTAAAGCTTTTTATGAACGCCCTGCGCCAGACGGATCTCGTCCGGGTATTTATTACGCCAACCTTTATGACATGAAAGCAATGCCTAACTATCAAATGGCCGCTTTAGCCTATCACGAAGGTATTCCCGGTCATCACATGCAACTAGCCATTAAACAAGAATTAATCGACATGCCAATGTTCCGTAAATTTGGTGGCTATACCGCACATACCGAGGGCTGGGGTTTATATTCAGAAATGATCCCTAAAGAAATTGGTTTATACCAAGACCCTTATTCTGACTTTGGACGTTTAGCTATGGAACTATGGCGCGCTTGTCGATTAGTGGTTGATACAGGTATTCACACCAAACAATGGACACGTCAACAAGGCATAGCATACTACGCCGACAACACGCCTAATGCCCTGTCTGACGCTGTAAAAATGGTAGAACGTCATATTGTCATGCCATCACAAGCGACCGCTTATAAAATTGGTATGAACAAAATTATTGAGTTACGAGAACACGCCAAAGCGCAGTTAGGAGATAAGTTTGATATTCGTGAATTTCATGACGTCGTTTTAAAAAATGGCCCGGTACCACTGAACGTATTAACTGATTTAGTGGATAATTATATAACAACAACTAAAGCCTAACTTGGCTTAACATCTCTTAATAAAGCTAGCTAACAGCAATAGTAAATGAATACATTGACTATGTTGATTAAAAAAATCCGCATTTTAACGTGCGGATTTTTTAGTTGAACCTTAGGATAGTTCATTACATTAGCCCTATCTGGAAAGGAAGATAGTCACTTATTTGAGCATGGAGACTCAAAGGTTCTACATGTTGCCCTAGCCTCTTTACGCTTGTTATTCTGGAGCGCGTACCGCTAATACATCGCATTTTGCTCCGTGTAAAACAGCATTACAGGTCGAACCTAACAGTAATTGCAAGCCATGCACACCATGACTACCGGTTATAATTAAATCGACGTTTTCTTGCTCTGCAAAGGCTAATATTTCACTACTGGTCTGGCCGGTGGGAATGTGCAAGTCTTGCTCAGTAATATGTAGTCTTTTTAGTAAAGGTTGTAATATCTCATGGGCTCGCTTTTCTAAAATTCTTGTCGTGTTAATGTTCTCTATGGGATCTGAGCCCAGCATAACACCATATAAACCACCATAATAAGCATTAGCTATCGGCTCTACAACATGAATAACACTGAGCTTCGCTTGGGTGAACTGCTGTAGTTGTGTCACTTTATCTTCAATATAGTTTTTACTTTCATTAAGTTCAGTGGCAAATAAAATATGCTTATACATCACTCTCTCCTTCATATTAGATAACCATTTAGATAACAATATTTTGCTTATAACTAGCTTTAACAACCTTAGCCTTGTATTCATATTTTAATTTTTGTGCGAGTATTTCCATTGCTTCTTCTTCTCCGTGCACAAGTACTACCGGTGGTTTATTTTTAAAACCTTGATACCACGTTAATAAACCTTGTTGATCAGCATGAGCTGAGAAGCCGCCGATGGTATGAATTTGTGCTTTAACTCGTATTTTTTCACCCCATAAATTGATCTGTTCACAGCCATCAACCAACGATCGGCCTAATGTTCCTCTAGCTTGAAAACCAACAATAAGCACATGTGCATTTTCACGCCAAATATTATGTTTAAAGTGGTGTTTAATTCGACCACCGGTACACATACCACTACCTGCGATAATAATAGCGCCAGAGTTAATCTGATTGATTTTCATCGAGTATTCAGTGGTTTCTGACATGTGCAGGTTGGGTAAATCCAGTATTCCCTGATGGTCTTGTTTAATAGCGACGGCTTGCTTATCGTAAACTTCATGGTGTTTAGCATAAACCCCTGTCGCCTTTATTCCCATCGGGCTATCAAGAAAGATTTGCCAGTCAGCGAGTTGCCACGCTGTAAAGTGTTGCTTAAATTCATAAAGTAGCTCTTGTGTTCTACCGACGGTAAAAGCAGGAATTAAGATATTGCCCTTGTTACTTTTAGCGTTGGCAATAATGGTGCCCATTTCTTGCCATGTATCTTCCCAACTACGGTGTAACCTATCACCGTAAGTGCTTTCCATGATGACTAAGTCGGCATAATTAACTTGGTAAGGATCACGTAAAATAGGCGCATTTTTATGACCTAAATCGCCACTAAAGACTACTTTTTTACTGATGCCATTTTCACTAAGGGCTAATTCAATAATAGCCGAGCCAATAATATGCCCCGCATCTCTTAGGGTTAGTTTAACGCCTGGGCAAACGTCGATTTCTTCGTCATAAGTCAGCCCTTGAAAATACTGTAATGTGGTTGATGCTTCTGTCGTAGTATACAGTGGTTCTACTAATGCTAAGCCTTTACGTTCACGTTTTTTGTTTTCCCAGCGAGCTTCTTTTTCATGAATGTACCCGGAGTCGACAAGCATAATTTCGCATAAATCTACGGTAGCATTATGAGTATAGATAGGGCCATGGTACCCCTCTTTTATAAGCACAGGTAATCGCCCGGTGTGATCTAGGTGTGCATGGCTAACGATTACCGCATCGAGAGTGGCAACATCAAATGGGAAAGGGTCATGGTTGTGTCGTTCATGTTCATGCGAGCCTTGTAACATGCCACATTCAAGCAGTACGTTTTTGTTATTAATTTGTACTAAATAACAAGAGCCAGTGACTTCTCGAGTGGCTCCTAAAAATTTAATATTCATGTTAACTCCGGTAATAACTATCGTGGGTAATATTGGTATACTGTTGGTTTAAATGGTAATAGTGTATATTTCGGCTGTAAAAATGTGACTAAATCAATAAGTTCAGTTACTGTCATCACATCATTAAAAACGTTCATTTTTGATTTGCCGTCAGGCGTTTTAGCCATAGCTGAATACGGCGAGGAAAACTTATGAGAGGGGTTAATTATTGACGTGACTAATTCGGCGTACGTGACTATTTGAGTTTTCTCGCCGCCCAGAGAAATGTTAATATCGGCATGTTTTTCAATATTTTTATCTTCAACACCTTGTAGTGTGTGACACGCTAAACATTGATAGGTTAACAGTACCGCTTTTCCTTGTTCAGCATTACCTTTGGGTAGACTAAAGCCGCGTGGCGAGTCAACCCCCTGATTACAGCTGAGCAGTGTTAATGACATAACGATAAGTAAAGCGAGTGTAGTGTATTTCATCATTTTTTGGCGAGGATACCCCCTTGATTTAGCTGGAGGGGGGATCGCTTGCGCTCTCCATTTGTTGAGTTTAGTGTAGTGGTATGGGCTTTTACAAGCCCGCTCGTTTAGGGGCAGCGTAATTGACAGCTATTCCTTGGTTATTTTTTTGGCTGATTGCACCAAACCACTAATCAACTCCATTGGTAAGGGGAAGATAATGGTCGAATTTTTTTCACCAGCAATTTCGGTTAAGGTTTGTAAATAACGTAACATGATGGCGTCAGGTTCTTTAGCCAGTTGCTTTGCCGCCTGTGTTAAGTGAGTTGATGCCTCCATCTCACCAGTAGCATGAATAACTTTTGCTCTTCGGGTACGCTCAGCTTCAGCTTGTTTGGCAATGGCACGGATCATACTTTCATTTAAATCAACGTGTTTAATTTCAACATTCGATACCTTTATGCCCCAACTGTCGGTTCTAACATCTAAAATACTTTGAATATCAGTATTTAACATATCTCTATTGGCTAGCATTTCGTCTAACTCATGTTGTCCTAATACCGACCGCAAGGTAGTTTGTGCAAGCTGAGACGTTGCTTGTAAATAATTTTCGACATTAATAATCGCTTTTTGCGGATCAATGACGCGAAAATAGATAACCGCATTGACTTTTACCGAGACATTATCGCGACTGATAACATCTTGGCTAGGAACATCCATCACCACAATGCGTAAATCTACTTTCACCATTTGTTGTATAAAAGGAATAACGATAATAAAGCCAGGCCCTTTAACTTTATAAAATCGGCCAAGTAAAAAGATCACTCCTCGCTCATATTCTCGTAAAATTCGAAAAGCAATCAAAAATAATGCCAATACTAACAATATGATTGAACCCGTGAATAATTCCGTGCTACCAAAAAGTTGTGTCATTATTTTACTCCGTATCTTGGCTGTAAGTGGTTGTTGCTGGTGCTAAAACTAGCGTTAAGCCATTAATGGCTTGTACCTGCACTTGTTGATGCTTTATCAATGCTTGTGTGCTACTCGCAGCCCAACGTTCACCATTAAAAAGTACATAGCCGGCCCCAATGAAATCATCCTCTACGCTAACCCAAGCATTAATGATTTCTTCTTGACCACTGACAATTTTATTTTTTTTGGCTCGGTAGATGATCCCTAAGGCAAACACAATAAACCCGGCGGTGACTAACGTAAAACTGGCAATGATTGGTAGCGATACTTTAAATTGCTCAAGGTTAGTGTCGAATAAAAATATCGATCCTAGGGTGAAGGCACTGATACCACCGATACCAAAAACACCAAAACTTGGCATGAGTGATTCCATCACCAATAGCACAATACCTAATAACAGTAGTGCCGCACCGGCAACATTTAGCGGTAATAATTGCAGGGCATATAGGGCGATAAGCAAAGAGGTACCGCCGATAATCCCAGCGATACCAATACCAGGGCTGTAAAATTCAAGTAGTAAGCCGTAAATACCGAGTAGCATCAGAATATAGGCAATATTAGGGTCTGTAATAGTAGCGATAAATCGGCTGCGCCAGTCTTTATTTTTGTTGATGATACGGGCATTGTGTAACACCAAGTCAATATTTTTTTGCTGTACTGATACGCGCATACCATCGAGTTTCTGTAACAGCACTTGTGGTGATTCGGCGATTAAGGTGATGACATTTTCGGCTAATGCTTCTGTTGCCGTTAATGTCGCAGCCTCGGTTACCGCTTTTTCCGCCCAAAGTTCATTACGCGAACGTAACTGCGCTAGTGAGCGAATATAGGCAATAGCATCATTTAATACTTTCTTTTCCATCGCCGACGGCGTGCTTTTTGCTGTTTTATCGTCAGCTGAGGGTGTCATCGGCGAGGCAATATTTACCGGTGTTGCTGCACCTATTGTGGTCGCAGGCGCCATAGCAGCAATCGGGCAAGCATACAGTAAATAGGTGCCCGCACTCGCTGCTCTTGCACCGGGGGGGTAAACTAAACAAGCAATGGGAATATGAGAGTTTACAATACTTTTATTAATATCACGTAGGCTGGCACTTAAACCGCCAGGGGTGTCGAGTGTAATAATAATTAATGGTATGTTACTTTGGCCATTGGCTAACTTTATTTCTCGCACTACAAAATCATTGATGGCGGGCCCAATTGCGCCTTTGATCGCTAATAATGGCACCTCTAATGAAGTCGCCTTAAGGGGAGTGGCTTGTTGTGCTGAGGCGATTAATGGCTGAATTAAGGGGGATTCTGCAGACATTACTGGGTATGCTGTGAATACAGCGCTAAATAATAGACATAATACTTTTAATAATTTACACATAACACTCCCACGTGTTGCTCAGTTATTAGTCTAGTTATAGTTGGTCAATAACTCTAGTTGCGCATAGGGTCAAATAGACTTTTTCTATCATTGAACAATAAAAGTAATAATATTCGAGTGTTCAGGTATTGGGTAAACGAGATTTTTTATACTTCTGCAGCATCAGGTTAAACTTCATCGTCAAGTGAAAGCACTTATTATGGGTGGCCTGATAATGGGCCCTTCTATATATGCCACTTGAGTAAATGTTTTATGAGTATCTAAGCCAATGAAAACTATGTTATGTTTTATCATGCTAGCCGCTTTATTATATTGTTGACACATAGAGTATGGCTCTGGTTTGTAAAACTACCCCATGTATAGAGGCTAGCACCTCGCGGGGAGTCATTGTGTCTAGGGCGCCCGTATTGTTCAGGTTTAGGAGCTAAATTGAAAAACACACAAATAATTTGGGTCGATTATATCCGCGCTATTGCGTGTTTTATGGTCGTTTTTCTACATTCAGCTGCTCCGTTACTTAATAAGTACAATGAATTACCATTGAATTACTGGTTTATCGGGAATGTTTATGATTCTCTGGTGAGAGTCTGTGTGCCTTTGTTTTTTATGGTTTCAGGATTTTTATTACTACAAAAAGATGAAGCTTTACCTTTGTATTTTTCTAAACGATTTAGTAAGTTGTTTATCCCGATAGTATTTTGGTCTCTATTTTTTGTATTATGGCGTAGTTTTATTGAAAATGACTCCCCACTCACGTTTTGGCATTTATACAGTTTAGTCTTAATTCCTAGTTATTATCATCTCTGGTTTTTGTATGCTCTGATTGGGCTATATTTATTTGTGCCGATTTTAAGGAAAATCACAAACTCTGCGGATAATAAACTCCTAATTTATTACTGTATCATTTGGTTTTTAGCCGTATCAATAATACCTTTCATTGAAAAAGTTAGTGGTATTGATAGTAAAATAGATTTAAATTCTATATCGGGTTTTATAGGCTATTTTGTCTTAGGATTTTTATTAGGTAAAAAAGAGGTATCAACAAAGGTATTTATAATTTCATGTATTTTGTACCTGTCACTTGTTTCTGTGACTGTTATAGGTACTTATTATTTGACAATGAAAAATGAAGGTGTTTTTTCAGGGTATTTGTACTCTTACTTAGCCCCTAATACAGTTCTTGCCGCTGGTTCCTGTTTTATTTTAATAAAATACCTCGCAATTAATAGTAAGTTATTTCAGATGATTTCAATTAGTAAAATCATTAAGATTATAAGTTCTTGTAGTTTTGGGATCTATTTAGTTCACCCTGTATTTCTTTATTTGTTCAAGAATGGAGATCTAGGGTTTCAATTGTCAGCATTTTCAGGTGATCCGTTATTGTATATTCCATTAACATCATTCTTTGTATTTACGTTATCATTTTTCATCATATTTATAATAAAAAAAATCCCCGTACTAAAACTAATAGCGCCCTAGCCAAAAATACCAGAAATCAACAAAGACACATAACAATTAGCTACCTTTCGGTTCGCTACACAATTTATCAAGCCACCCATGATAATAACAATGTCACACTTAAGTTGTCTATTTGACAAACTTAAGTGTGACATTGAGCACTTTATTATGGGTGGCCAGATAATTTCTGATACTTCTTACAAGGCTCTTGCGGTAGTCATTTATTACCTTTTTCTCATAACTCAATTGAGATATTGTCAGGTGACTTGATAAACGCCATATGATCAAAGCTTTTACCGCTACTATAGTCTTCGTTGATTCACATCAACAAACAACGATATTTTATCTATATGTTTATCTTGTCATGGTATAACTAGGTAGACTGTGGCTTCTACCTTATTTATTGAATAGGATGTTTATTAATATGTTTCGTCTGTTAACTATAAAAACAAAATTGATGTTAATTATTGCAGTTGCGATACTGGCGGTTATTAGCAGTAAAACCGTTAGTTTGAATGATCTTTGGACCAGTTTGAATGACAATAAGCGAAGTGAGTTGAAAAATATTACAGAGGTTGCTTATTCAATTATTACTGAACAAGACGCTCTGGTAAAACAAAACAAGATTTCACTAGCGCAAGCTCAGCTTAATGCTAAAAAGTCTATCGCGGCATTAACTTATGGTAAAGGTGAATACTTTTTCTTATTTGATCAGCAATATAATATGGTTATGCACCCTAGAGACGCCTCACTAGAAAAAAGCTCACAAGAGAATCTTGTCGGCGCTAATGGTGTGCCGTTTTTTAAGAATATGATCGATGAGTCTGTGCAATCAGGCGAAAGCTTTGTTAATTATGTTTGGCCTAGAGCTGGAGAAAGTGAACCGGTTAGTAAAACATCGTATGGTAAATTTTATGCTCCTTGGGGTTGGGGCGTCGCAACTGGGCTTTATACCGATGATATTGATGCGTTATATTTAGATGAGTTAAAAGCCGCAGGTGTGTCAACTTTCGTGGTACTACTGGTGCTTATTGGCTGTGTTTATAAAGTATCGTCTTCGATTATTGAACCGTTAGAGACTATAGAAAACCAATTGATTTTGATTTCTGAGACCAAGGATTTGAGTCTTAGAGCCTCTGCTGAGGGTAAAGATGAACTTGCTGATATGGGCAGAGCATTAAACTCAATGTTAGATAGTTTTAATAATACCCTGGCTGAAATGCTTTCTGCGGCGCATCAAGTAGCCAGTTCATCAACTGAATTATCGGCGACAACCAACCAAACGTTAATGAGCTTGGAATCACAAAAAAGTGAAACGCTACAAGTGGCCAGTGCGATGACACAAATGTCAGCCACAGTACATGAAGTAGCCAATAATACCAGTGAAGCGGCACAAGCGACCCATGGTGCTTCAAATGCAACCAATACGGGTAAGTCAGTGTTGTTAGTAACTAAGCAGTCAGTACAAGACTTGGTAGGTAAGTTAAACTCCGCAGAGTCGTTAATTTATAACTTAGAAAAACAAACGGCTAATATTTCTTCAATTTTGACCGTTATTAGCGGGATTGCTGAGCAAACTAACTTACTGGCCTTAAATGCTGCTATTGAAGCCGCTAGAGCCGGTGAGCAAGGACGTGGTTTTGCGGTAGTTGCCGATGAGGTACGCAGTTTATCATCACGTACCCATGAGTCGACTAACGAAATTCATCAAGTGATCAGTGAACTGCAAGCGGGCTCTTTATCTGCGGTAAAAGCGATGAAAGAAAGTAAACAGGCGGCTGATTTAGTTGAAGAACAAACCAATGAAGCAGAACAAGCCTTGGCTAATATATTGACCGCGGTAGAACACATTGATGCCATGGCTAGTCAAATAGCGGTTGCTTCAGAGCAGCAATCATCGGTAGCAGAAGAGGTAAATCGCAATATAAACAATATCAGTCAAATCTCTGAGGAAACGGCCACGGGTGGTGAACAAACCGCGATAGCAAGTGAAGAGTTAGCTCAGCTTGCGACGAGGATGACGGATAACATTCAACAGTTTACCTTATCAGCAAAACACGCGTAAATTGAGGGACTAGAATTAAGCGAATATCACCTCGCTTAATCGCTATAATTTATCATGCCACCCATGATAATAACATGACAATTTATCATGCCACCCATGATAATAACAAATAACAATGTCATGCTAATTTATCATGCCACCCATGATAATAACAATTTATCATGCCACCCATGATAATAACAAATAACAATGTCACACTTAAGTTGTCTATTTGACAAATTTAACCGCTTATTGAGTACCTTATTATGGCTGGCATGATAAGTTTTAGGCCCGATAAGTTTTCAAGTTGCCATAAGTTCTGTAAGTTAATCTAAAGCTGATGTATTAGGTAGTGGTACTTTCATGACTTTACTGGTAATAACTCCTGAGACCATTGCTCCTGAGACATTTAATGAAGTGCGAGCCATATCAATTAATGGTTCTATTGAGATAAGTAAAGCGACTATTTCTATAGGCAGCCCCATGGTTGGTAGTACGACTAATGCCGCAAAAGTAGCACCGCCACCGACGCCTGCAATGCCAAAAGAGCTGATCACAACGATACCAACTAAGGGTAATATAAACTCTATCGTGATTGGGTCAATACCAACGCTAGGCGCAACCATCATAGCAAGCATAGCAGGATAAATACCAGCACAACCATTTTGACCTATGGTTGCGCCAAAAGATGCTGATAAATTAGCAATAGCTGGTGGTACCTTAAGTTGATTAACTTGTACGTCAATATTCATTGGGATTGAAGCGGCTGAACTGCGTGAAGTAAACGCAAAAGTTAACACTGGCCAAATTTTAATAAAGTATTCTTTTGGGTTAACCCCGACTAGGCTCAATAATATGCCGTGCACAATAAACATGAGCAAAATAGCAACATAAGAGGCGACAATAAACGAGAGTAAGTTAAGAATATCGTTACCACTTGAATTGGCAACGACATTTGTCATTAGTCCAGCTACACCATAAGGCGTTAGGGCTATAACCATTTTAACCAAATTCATTATTGTCGCTTGTAAAGCATTTACACCCGTACGAATAGGTGCTGCAAGTTCACTGCGCTCAAGCATTACTTTACGGGCGGCTATGCCAACTAAAACCCCAAAAATAACTACCGCAATAATTGAAGTTGAACGTTGATTACTTAAGTCGGCAAATGGGTTTTCTGGAATAAAACTGAGCAGCATTTGTGGTACTGTCAAATCGGCAACGGTAGCTGCTTTATTTTGTATAGTAGACATTTGTGCTGTTTCACGCGTACCCGCCACTAAGGTATCTATACTCAAATCAAAACCATAGGTTACAGCGATCCCAACCAATGCTGATATGGCGGTGGTGATCAACAAAATAGAAATACTGACAAATGAAATCTTACCCAACGAACCCTGGTCTTCAAGTTTGACTACCGCAGCAATCATAAACACCAGTACCAAGGGCATAATAACCATTTTCAAAAGACTAACATAGCCTTTGCCAACAACGGAAACCCAATTTAAAACCTCTTGGGCAGCTTGTGATTGTTCAGCAAATACAAACTGTAAGACTAAACCAAATACACTACCGACGATAAGGCCGAAGAGCACAGTGCGTGATAAGGTTTTACTTTTTTTTGAAAAAAGATAGATAGAGAAAAGTAAGCCTGCAAATAAAGCGAGCATTAATAATACAGCGATCGACATAGTACCTTCTTGGGAAGCTGTGATTTAGCGCGGCACTCTAACGCATAGTACTTATTTAATAAAGCACGCTTGCACTATGGCTTAGACGAAATTGATACATCTTATTCCCTCTGAGAATTTTACCGATTTAGTCTCATAATTTAGACTAAAATATGGAATTTAGTATGCTAATTTAGTATGCTAATTTAGTATGCTAATTTAGAATTTAGTATGCCACCCATGATAAAAACTCGTCACAATTTAGTATGCCACCCATGATAAAAACTCGTCACAATAACACACTGCTGTTGTCTATTTTGCCAAGTTCACCGCTTATTGAGTGAGGTTTTGACTCAACAACGCCTTTTGTCCGATAAATTGTCCGATAAGCTGACTAAATTATTGAATTTTACTCGTAGAGAGATTGTTACGGATAACGTAACCTTAAATTGGCTAACATTAATAAAGAGAGTTATGCGAGCGTTATGCGCTATTCAAGCAGGCTTTAGCATTCGCTATGCCATGAGTGCGCTGCAGACCCACATGCGCACTAAATTCACATAAGTGCTCGACAGTACCTACTAATTTAGTATGCCACCCATGATAAAAACTCGTCACAATAACACACTGCTGTTGTCTATTTTGCCAAGTTTACCGCTTATTGAGTGAGGTTTTGACTCAACAACGCCTTTTGTCCGATAAATTGTCCGATAAGCTGACTAAATTATTGAATTTTACTCGTAGAGAGATTGTTACGGATAACGTAACCTTAAATTGGCTAACATTAATAAAGAGAGTTATGCGAGCGTTATGCGAGCGTTATGCGCTATTCAAGCAGGCTTTAGCATTCGCTATGCCATGAGTGCGCTGCAGACCCACATGCGCACTAAATTCACATAAGTGCTCGACAGTACCTACCGCACCAGTGAAGATAGCTTCAAAATCATTGGTTAATTTTAACCAACTTTCATCACTGAGGTGAAGTCTGCTTAGAATATCGGTTACCTCTGCATTGATTACGCCGCGTTTATCTTCGCTAAGTACTCGCCCTGTTTCATCAACCAGTGTTAAATAGTCTTGTAAACTAAAACAAATACCCTTGCCTTGGGTTTGATGTGCATTACCAACAAAGGGAAATAACCTTGCTGGTTGCTCGCCTTTAATGGCGGCTTTGATACGCAATTGAATACTGGTGAAATCAGATTGCTCAGGCGTCGGCGCAATCGCTGCCCGTACTGGGTTTAAATCAACATAAGCCATACACGATAATAACGCCCCTTCATCGAGCAGTGCTTGGGATGTAAAGCGCCCTTCCCAAAAGTGCCCTGTACAGTTGTCTTCTCGGTTCGCTTGGCGTGCTATCGGCTCATTGAGTGAGCGCATAAACCAGCTGATATCAATTAACCGATGTTTGTAAACCTTCGCGGTGCTTTCAACTATGGCGAGTTGAAACTTATCAAGGGGTTGTTTTTTAGCATATTGTTGGGTGAGTAATGTGCCTTTAAATAACTGATGCCAGCGCATTAACACCTCATCAGTTGACCAGCGCTTCACTTGCTCACTATCAACATGCAACACTAAATGTAAATGATTATGCATCACCGCATGAGCACAAATATCGATAGCAAAGACTTGAGATAATTGAAACAGTCGCTTTTCAATCCAGCTACGCCTGTGTTCAAAACTGACACCCGTCTCCTTATCTACCCCACATAAAAACGCCTTACGTACCGTGCGACTGCAAAGATGATAATAAGGCGTATCCAATAAACTAATTTGTTGTGAACGA
Organism: Colwellia ponticola; assembly: GCF_005885605.1. Lineage (GTDB taxonomy): Bacteria > Pseudomonadota > Gammaproteobacteria > Enterobacterales > Alteromonadaceae > Colwellia > Colwellia ponticola. Next base: position 57,159 of record NZ_SZVP01000003.1, read on the forward strand.
GGCTTCGCCATGACAATCACCAAACTAAGTGAGAAAAGGTAAAGTAAGTCTAGTGCATTGAGTGAAATATAGACAGGTTGTTATGGGTGGCATGATAAAAAGGTGGCATGATAAAAAGGCATTATTGGTATCTAAGTTAATTAAAAGCCTGTTATATCTTATAATATCAGGCTATTTTATATAGAAGTCATTGTCTAAGCATTAGGGGTATCTCTTGAAAATCATATCATTAATCATCGTTTTTTTTCTGCTAACGGGCTGTTTAGGTATGCCAAATTCTGTAAAGCCAATATCTAATTTTGACGTCAATAAATATAAAGGTAAATGGTATGAGATTGCACGACTTGACCATTCTTTTGAAAGAGGCTTGAGTCGAGTGACTGCTCAATACACAGTAAAAGATGATGGCAGTGTTTTAGTGATAAATCGGGGCTTTTCTGATAATGAAAATAAATGGACAGAAGCAGAGGGTAAAGCTTATTTTGTCAATGAAAATACCGAAGGGTATTTAAAAGTTTCGTTCTTTGGGCCTTTTTACGGTTCATATGTTATTTTTGAACTAGAACGCGAAAATTATCAATACGCCTTTGTTTCAGGGCCTAATGTAGATTATCTTTGGCTATTATCCAAAACACCTACCGTAAAACCAGAAATCATTGAAAAGTTTATACTTATGTCAAAAGAACGTGGCTTTAATACAAACAACCTAATATTTGTATCGCAAAAATAAGACCTAACATATCGTTAAAAAGTACAAATAACAGTTGATTTTTATGCTGCGTTTATTTTAATCAACTGTTATTTTTCTTCGTAGAACGCATGACATCCTGTTCTAGCTATTTTCCAACAGAGCTTACTATGACTGACCTAATCTGTTTTTACGGCGTAACGGCAGGATAAACATAACTCGCATCAAGTCCAAGCGGTATACCAAGTGCCCAGTAGCCTAATAAAAATAAGCTCCAGCCAATCATAAAGGCGATTGAATACGGTAGCATAATGGCAATTAAAGTGCCTATGCCAGTATCTTTCACATATTTTTGACAGTAAACAACCACTAACGGGAAATATGGCATTAACGGCGTAATAATATTAGAGCTAGAATCACCAACACGATAAGCCGCTTGGCTTAAATCTGGCGAAATACCTAGTTGCATTAGCATAGGCACAAATATTGGACCAAGCAATGCCCACTTAGCTGAACTTGAGCCAACAAACAAGTTAACAAAGCCCGTCAAAAAGATAATACCAACCACAGTTACTGCACTGGGTAACGCCATTGCTTTTAATAACTGCGCGCCTTCAATCGCTAATAATGCACCTAAGTTTGATTTGCTAAATGCGGCAATAAATAATGAACAGAAAAAAGCCATCACAATATAATAAGCCATGCCTCCCATTGCTTTACTCATGGCATCTATCATGTCTTTAGAGCTTTTAAAGGTGCCTATTGTAAAGCCGTATACTGCCCCAGGTATCCAAAAAAGTAAGAAGATTAACGGCACGATAGATTGCATTAATGGCGAGCTAAAGTTAGTTAACGAACCGTCACTGCTCCTTAATGCTGAATCACTTGGCACTGATACATAAGCCAGTAAAACAAGACCAGCAATCATAACCGTACTGGCAATGATAAAGGCACGTTTTTCGTCGCTACGGGCATCTTCAAATGCTGGTAGGTCTTCTTTAGTGCCATCTACAGCTGTTTTTTGTAACCGTGGCTCAATAATTTTATCGGTAATATACCAACCAAGCAGCACAATGAATAAGCTAGAGGCTGAGGTAAACGCCCAGTTATTTAACGGGTTAACCGTCATGGTAGGATTAATTATTTGTGCCGCGCTTTGGGTAAAGCTTTGCAATAATGGGTCAATGCCAGAAGGAATAAAATTGGCACCAAAGCCACCACTTACACCCGCAAATGCTGCGGCAATACCTGCTAGCGGATGACGCCCAGCAGCATAAAATATTACCCCTGCTAATGGAATAACTAATACATAACCGGCATCGGTGGCAGTATGACTCATAATAGCCACTAAAATAATAGACGGCGTTAACAGCTTTTTAGGTGTCACTTTAAGCATGAGTTTAAGGCCCGTATTAATAAAGCCCGAATGCTCAGCTACACCAACACCTAGCATAGCCACTAACACCACACCTAAAGGCGCAAAGCCGGTAAATGTTTTTACCATAGAAGATAAAAAACTAGCGAGTGAGTCACTTGCTAGCATATTATTAATAATAATAGCTTCGCCTGTGCGTGGGTCTATGGCATCAAAGCTAACCCCTGAAAACCACCACGACACTACCCAGATTAGTAACATCGCAAATAAAAAGATAATGGCTGGATCGGGTAGTTTATTACCTACCCTTTCAACAAAATTTAAAAATCGCGCAATTAACCCCATAGGCAATGTCGGTTCATTATGAGTCATTATTTAACAGTCTCTATATTCATTTTTACTTACAATATAGCATCCTTAGCTAACAGTAAATTGAGCGCTTATTACTTTACGTTTAAATCACCAAAAAGTACGTTGAATAGTGTCTAGCTACTCTATGCAAAGACTATGTAACCAATAATATTAACGACAAGTAAGTCATATATTGCCTAATAAATTATTTACTGCTATTACATTATGATATAAAAACTACTCATTACTTTACAACGAAGGTGTAACTATGAATCCTCGACAACCCGATCATATCCCTCAAGACGCGTTCGATTGGTATGATGAATATGCACATGGGCTAATGGACCGACGCACTTTTATGAGAAAGCTCGCTGGCTTGGCTACTCTTGGTTTTACGATGAGTGCCTTAACCTCTGCTTTATTGCCTAATTATGCCTTGGCAGAGCAGGTATCGTTTAATGATGAAGATATAAAAGCAACCTATGAAGAGTTTGATTCACCTAATGGACACGGCAAAGGCAGAGGTTATCTCGTTGTACCTAGCAATGTAGACACTACTCTTCCTGTTGTACTGGTCATACACGAAAATCGTGGGCTAAACCCATATGTTAAAGACGTTGCAAGACGTTTAGCTAAAAAGGGCTTTATCGCCTTTGCACCTGATGCGTTATTTTCTTTAGGGGGTTACCCAGGGAACGACGATGAAGGACGCGCGATGCAAAAAACGATGGATAAAGCTAAAATACAAAACGACTTTTTAGCCGCCGCACACTTTTTAAAGACGCATGCTAATAGCAACGGAAAATTAGGTGCCGTTGGCTTTTGTTTTGGTGGTTATATGGTTAATTACTTAGCGGCGGTTGATGCAAACCTTCTTAGTGCTGGTGTGCCGTTTTATGGTACGCCTGCCAGTAAAAGCTTGCGTAAAAATATTAAAGCCCCCCTGATGATACAACTAGGCGAGCTAGATAAACGTGTTAACGATTCATGGCCTGAATACGAGCAAGACTTAAAAGCCAACAATGTCGAATATATAATGCACATGTACAAGGGCGCTAACCATGGTTTTCATAATGATTCAACCGCTCGATATGATGAAAAAAATGCAGAGCTCGCTTGGCAACGCACCATTGCATTTTTTAATAAAAACTTAACTTAGTGTAGAATGCAAGTTGACTACTCTTGAAATGCCAACATACCGACTAGGGTAATAGAGTCTTTGAGGAGAAAAAACAATGAGGCTCTGCTGATGCCTCACACTATAAAACTAACACTGAGAGTATTATAAATGAAATTTTTACTTTTTTTGGGCACAGTACGTGATAGTACGCCCCCCAAACCTGCCAGACTTGGCTTGCGAGTATCGAGTGCCTGTATTGAGTGTTTAACTCATCTATATGATGGCGAACATGAATTTGAGTTAATTGACGCTTTAGACTACCCATTAGAGCCGGTATTTAAACCACACTTTTCTTACCCTCAAAATAAAGCCCCATTAGCGCTTGATGCGTTAGCAAAAAAAATTAAGTCTAGTGATGGCTTTATTATGATTAGTCCAGAATATAATCATTCCATAAGCCCTGCCCTAACTAACCTGTTAAATCATTTTGGTAGTTCGTTGTTTTCTTACAAACCCAGTGCCATAGTAACCTACTCTGCGGGTCAATGGGGTGGCATGCGTGCTGCTGTGGGTATGCGAACATTTCTTTCCGAGCTTGGCTGCCTTCCGGTATCGGCGATGATTCATGTGCCTAAAGCGCAAGAAGTCTTTACCGACAATGGTTCAATGCAAGTAAATGAAGATCAAGCCTCTTGGTTTGATTACTTTGGTCGAGCTTTCAATCAGATGGTTTGGTGGGCTCAGGCCACGAGTGAGCATAAGAAGAAGATTGATCCTCATACTCTAGTTAGAGATTTTAAAATAACGCCCTCGGATCGAAATGCGCCTTAGTAGCTTATTAGCACAGTCGATGGTATCTGGGCAGGAATTGGTGCGATAGGCGTGACAATATTGAGCATGTTTCTTTTTGATGAATCAAAAGACCTATTAAACATCTTATGTTTACTGTTAATAGTTTCAGGTACTGTTGGGGTAGAATTAGTGTCTGCCTTAACCACGAGTTCATAACAAAGTTTAACAAGACAAAAAAGTGACTTTCTGTCATTCTACTTTAAGCTATTGCTTTTATTCAAGTTTGGCTTTTGTGTAGGTTTTAGTTTTAGTGCGGCTCATTTTTATAGCAAACGAATTAATCTCAGTGTTAATGATTACAATTATTTAAGGAAAATTAGTGCAACTAGTTATTGGTGTTATTTTACTCGCGTTAAGTATATTTCTGTTTTTTATCAACTCCCCTGCTATTGGGGGCTTTGTGTTTTTTATCGCCTTAGGTGTGTTACGTGGGTACCGACGAGGTAAGTATTTTCATTTGTTAGGTGGTCGCTCAAGCGATGGCGATTGTTGCAGTTAATGCACACTATCAGTGATCAATAATAACGTTATGTTAAAGGGAAATTTATCGTGCATTTAAATAAAAGCAGCGCCATCATTCTCGGTCTGTGTTTAGTGATTGGCCTATCTTCTTTGGGCTATTTACTGGCTAATGCCGCTATTAGTGTTAAAGAATATGAGCGAACCGTTACCGTTAAGGGCTTATCTGAACGAGAATACAAAGCAGATATTGTTATTTGGCCTATTCAATTTAGTACTGCAAGTAATAATCTTGAACAGATGTATCAATCTATTGATAGTAACACGCAAAAAATCAAAAGTTTTTTGATTAGTGAAGGCATTGAAGCAACAGCAATATCGTATTCTTCTCCTGCCATTACAGACAAATCGGCGCAACAATATGGTAGCCAAAGCAGAGCTGAGTTTAGGTATACTGCCTCACAAACCGTTACTGTTTATTCAAAAAATATTAACGCGGTACGCGCGGTAATGGGGAAAATGTCAAGTTTAGGTAAGCAAGGTATCGTGTTTACGGGTGATAATTACCAATCACAAATTGAGTATATTTTTGCTCGTTTAAATGAAGTAAAACCTAAAATGATTGAAGAAGCGACTCGAAAAGCGCGTGAGGTTGCAGAGAAGTTTGCCGAAGATTCTAAAAGTGTATTAGGTAAAATAAAATCGGCGTCTCAAGGCCAGTTTAGTATTAATGCCCGAGACAAAAACAATCCACATATTAAAAAAGTAAGAGTGGTATCAACTGTTGCTTATTACCTTTCAGATTAACACCATAAAAAGAGTTGCTTTGGTCATTACTCGCTAAAGCATACTCAAGGTAGCGCTTGCAGTGACTTGAGTATCACTTTTAGGCGCGCTATTTTTTCGGAGCACTATTGTGGCGACTAAGCAAGAAATTGAAGACTTTATCAAAACAGACTTTCCTCAAGCTAAGTGCACTATTGATGCTATTGGTAAGCAGTCGGCAACAATAAGGCATGCTATAGGGTTTGACGAGTTAAGGCCAGGAGGCACTGTGTCTGGCCCTACGTTAATGACCATTGCAGATTGTGCTTTATACATTGCTATTTTAGGTGAAATAGGCATTGTTTCACAAACCGTTACCACAAGCTTAACCATTAACTTTATGAGAAAACCTTCAGCAAAAAAAGATATTATTGCCCACTGTAATCTACTCAAAGTGGGTAAAAAACTCGCTGTTGGTGAAGTATCCTTGTATTCTGCAGGAGATGATAAGCCTGTCGCTCACGTAGTAGGTACCTACTCTATCCCTCAAGACTAACAAGCTCATTAACGTATTACCATGCGCACAATGTATGCTACAGTGATTAAGTATATTAGCTCAGTACATTCTCAACGTATTATTGACACAAAAGTAAGTTATACCAACGGATTAATTAATCCGAGTTATCTTATAAAATGATGGAGAGTTATTATGTCTAATCCAGTACGTGCATCCGACACACCTTATGCAGTAGAGGTAGAAGCAGGTAAAAAATACGCATGGTGTTCTTGTGGTGAAAGTAAAAAACAACCTTTTTGCGATGGTTCTCATAAAGGGTCTGATTTTTCACCGGTAAGATTTACCGCTACAGAATCTAAAAAAGTCTACTTTTGTGGCTGTAAGTCAACGGCTTCGCAACCTTTGTGTGATGGTAGTCATCAATCGGCATGATAAAGTCCTGAATGGCAATAACTCGTTGTTGTCATTCAATTAACCATTATTTTTCACTAACACTATTGAGCGTAGTTTAACGCTGTTAAGCGCTATATTTATATAGCCAAAATAAATCAACAAGAGAACGATCCCCTATGGAGTTTTACCTCACTATTTTATTATTTGCCGCATCAACCACTATAACGCCTGGTCCGAATAATATCATGATAATGGCTTCAGGGCTAAATTACGGTATTAAAAATAGTACGCCACATTTATTAGGTATTTGCTTTGGCTTTCCTGCCATGGTTATTCTCGTTGGTTTAGGTTTTAGCGTTATTTTTGAAAAATACCCATTATTGCATGAAATAATCAAAGTACTCGGTGTTATCTATTTGCTCTATTTAGCCTGGCTTATTGCCGCGTCTTCACCTTCCTCGCTAGACAGTAAAAAAGCACAACCCTTAAGCTTTATCCAGGCAGCATTTTTTCAATGGGTTAACCCTAAAGCATGGGTTATGGCAACCGGTGCGGTGTCTGCTTATACTTCGGTGTCAGCTGATGTTTTTATGCAAGTGAGTTACATTGCCTTAGCTTTTTTTATTGTTGCTTTTCCTTGTGTGGGTATGTGGCTTTATTTTGGTGCTAGTCTTAAAAAGTATCTTAAATCGAGCAAACATCAAAAAGTATTTAATTTAACCATGGCTTTGTTATTATTTTTATCAGTACTCCCCGTATTACAAGAGTTAGTTATTCACTATATTCACTAAAAATTAAGCACATTAAACACAAACTAACAGTAGGTTACAATAACTAACAAAAAAATAATGAGTGTAATTTGGCAAGCAAAATCTTTCATGATAAATTAACCACTCTTTTAGTTAATGCCTTTGCTCCTGCCGGCTATATACTCACTAAACTGGTTGAAGTTGATGTAATTCCTCAAAATTCAGCCTATGACGCATTGTCTTTTGCGCTCAATAATAAAAATATCGTTTATCGTAAAGCTAAGCAGACGCCAGATAGACCTGGCGCTTTTTTAACGCTTTGGCAGCGTCCGCTTTTAACGGCGCACAATACCATTAACAAACCTGTACCATTAGCTGATACCGATCTCGATTACTTATTTATTAAAGTAGAATTACCTAGCCCGAGTCCAGTAAATCAAGGGCTACTTGATGATGGTCAATACGATAACAAACCATATGGCTTATTTATTTTTCCTGTGACATTATTAATTGAAAAAGGCATTGTAGACTCAAATAAAAGGAAAGGAAAAACAGCATTTAGAGTTTTTCCGCCGTGGAGTCAAGATCGTGGACGAGTAGGAACTAAGCTTTTATCCAACTCCGCTAAAAAAACACAAGGTTGGCAATTACACTACTTTATCAACATAGATGAACAGGGCTTTATCGATGCCGATAAACTACATAAACTGCTCAAATAAAATGGGCTAGGCAAATAACACACCATAATACTAACAATTTTTACTGCGTTAGCGACCTTAACATTATAGGAAAATAGCCATGTTTAAAAAAGCAGATGGTACGTTAACCATACCGACAATTATTTTTACAGGATTACTACTAGCAACCCCAATAACAGCGTTAGCATCCTCTGGTTGTGAAGTCTTAAAAGGCTGTAAAAAGAAGTTCTGTGAAATAGAAAAGCAACTAAATATCGCAACGCAAGCAGACCAAAGCGATAAAGTGGCTGGTTTAACAAAAGCCTTAAAAGAAGCAAAAAGTCACTGTACTAATAAAGGCATTAGGGAAGAGTTAATCGAAGAGATTGAAGAAGAAAGAAAAGAAATCCTTGACGATGAAAAAGACCTTAGGCGAGCACAGAAAGATAATAAAGCAGATAAGGTTCGCAAGTACCAAGAAAAAATTAATCAAAAGACAAACAGAGTAATGCAGCTGGAAAGTGAATTGTCTGCTTTGGATTAAGGGTAATGTTAGGCTCAGTTCACTTAACAAAGCTAACTAATTCCCATAAAACTAACTTATTACTCCCTTGGGTATTCCTCCTACCATTACAATAACTCGGTTAACAGTGAGACTAGTAAATGACACCAGATGAAAAATTTACCCGTTATGTAAAACGCTCTTTAATAGGGTTTTTCTTAATATTTATCTATTACTTAGTCGCAGATATTTTTTTACCTGTAACACCACAGGCACGGGTGTATCATCCGGTAGTACAAATATCACCACAAATAAGTGGTCAAGTAACCAATGTGCTAGTAAAGAATAATCAAGCGGTACAAGCTGGCGATGTATTCTTTGTTATAGACCAACTCCCTTATAAGTTAGCCGTAGAGCAAGCAAGGTTAATGCTTGATGATGCCGAACTGCAAAATAAACGTTTGGATACCAACATTAAAGCCATTGAAGCAAAAATCAGTGCGGCAAAAGCAATGCAGCATGAACAAACACTTTTAAAACAACGCAGCGAAAAGCTCTATCAACAAAACGCTATATCCGAACAAGTACTTGAAAGTATTCGCGCTAACTTTGAAGTAAGCAAGGCAAATGAAGCTGCCTTAGAGGCGCAACTCGCCGAAGCGGTGTTAGCCCGTGGTGAATTAGGTAAACAAAATTTAGCCATACGCCATGCTGCCAACCAGCTAGCGCAAGCTGAGCTTAATTTATCGTACACCCAGGTACGCGCATTAAGTGACGGCGTTGTTGCTAACTTACAATTACTTGATGGTGCCTATGCCGTTGCCGGTAAACCTTTATTAGCGGTAGTATCAAAAAAAGCCGATTTAATTGCCGACTTTAGAGAAAAATCATTACTTAACATGAAATTGGGTAGCTTAGCTAAGGTAGTATTTGATAGCCGCCCAGGTGAAGTATTTGATGCAAAAATCGTCACTTTTGAAGCTGGGGTTAGCACTGGTCAATTAAACGCTGATGGTTTACTTACGACCCCTGAAACTAGCAATCGCTGGGTACGTGATGCTCAACGTCAACGCATTCATTTAGCGCTACTTGATCATGCAACATTAATTAGCAATATGCCAAGTGGTGCTCGTGCCACGGTGCAGTTATTGCCTGAATCAGTCATTGGTCAGTGGTTTGGTTCGCTGCAAATTAGAGTGATTAGCTGGTTACATTACATTTATTAAGAGAAGCTCTATGACTCAAGTTGCCAGCGAACAACCTCAATTAGACGCTAATGGTTTACGCCAAGCATTGCGCATTGCTACCGGTTGTACTATTGGTTTTGCGTTAAGTAAAGTAATGGATTGGCCCTATGGGATATTTTTTACTATTTATCCTATGTTGTTATTAGGCATGGTACCAACACTAACAATGAGCTCTATTCGTCAGTTTTTTGCCTCCGCAGCCTTTAGTGCTTTTTCGGTATTAATAATACAAGGCTACTTCTCACATATACCCGTGTTAATGATCATTGTAGTGTTTGGTGCCTTTTGTATTTTATTTCATCAAATGAGCAATGGCGGCGCTTTTTTATTTGGCGCTTTAGGTCTTGTGAGTTTGTCCATTCAATTGCACTTTTCTAGTTATATTGACCAAACCAGTAGTATTTATCCGCTTATTATCAGTAATATTTTAGCCATTGTTACCACTGTAATTATTGCAGCCCTTATGCATGGTTTATTTCCTGATGTTGTCAAGCGGCCTATACGAACAATGCCTGTAAAAAGTAAAGCAAGTATTCGCCATGAAGTCTTATTATGCTCAACGGTTGCAACACTCTCTTTTATCGTTTTTCAGGTATTTAACTTACAAGACTCTATTTCGGCGCAATCTTCGTCAATACTGGTATTGCTGTCATTGTGCTGGAAAACAGCAGGCATGGCCGGCTGGCATCGTGCTATTGGTACCTTAATAGGCTGTACAGCGGCGTTGTTGTCACAATTATTGCTTTATAACCATACCGATTTCCTGTTATTTCCCGTGTTAATTTTATGGATTTTATCGTTGATTTTTGCTCGTTTTCATATTTTAGGCGGCGGTGGTCCAGGTATTGGTTTTGGTGTGCTAACCACTTTTGGTATTTTATTTGGCCAGTCTTTAGGGCCAGGACAAGATTTAGTTTACAGTGCTTTATATCGTTTTAGCTCGGTGTCTGTCGCCATTATTGCCAGCTTATCTATGGTATATATTCTGCACCATTTACTTAATCGCTTTAGCGCAACGCGTCATCATACCTATGTTTAATGGTCAAACTGATATAACCAATACCACATTGATTATTATCACTATTAGTACTAAGCTGACTTGCCTTATTATTGAACCACAGAGCTAATAGCAAACGAACTTATCAAAATAGAACTCATTTAATTGACACTTTAACCATGGAAATAAACGTAATGAAACTAGAATCAATAGCGTTGCATGAAGGCTATAAATCAGAAGAAACCACGAAAGCGGCCGCTGTCCCTATTTATCAAACAACCTCTTATACTTTTGATGATACCCAGCACGGCGCTGATTTATTTGACCTTAAAGTACAGGGTAATATTTATACCCGCATTATGAATCCAACCACTGATGTGCTCGAAAAACGCATTGCCGCAATGGAAGGTGGTATTGGTGCGGTTTGTGTTGCCTCTGGTATGGCCGCTATTACCTATGCGCTACAGTGTATTTGTGAAGCTGGTGATAATATTGTTAGTACCAGCGAACTCTATGGTGGTACTTATAATTTATTTGCTCATGCTTTACCTAGACAAGGCATTGAAGCGCGCATGGTAAATCACGATGATTTTGACAAGTTTGAGCAATCTATTGATGATAAAACCAAAGCTGTTTTTTGTGAATCTATCGGTAATCCTGCTGGTAACGTAGTTGATATTGCTCGTTTAGCTGATATTGCCCATAAACATGGTGTGCCATTAATTGTTGATAATACCGTCGCTACGCCTTATTTATGTCGCCCGTTTGAATTAGGTGCCGATATTGTTGTGCATTCACTCACTAAATACATTGGTGGTCATGGCACGTCAATTGGCGGCGCTATTATCGACTCAGGTAAGTTTGACTGGGTTGCTAATAAAGCGCGCTTCCCGGTACTTAATGAGCCCGATCCTGCTTATCATGGCGTAGTATATACTGAAGCATTAGGCGACGCTGCTTACATAGGCCGCTGTCGAGTGGGTCCATTACGAAATACTGGCGCGGCCATCTCACCGATGAACTCTTTTCAAATTCTCCAAGGACTTGAAACGCTAGGCTTGCGTATGGATCGTCATTGTGAAAATGCTGAAAAACTGGCCGCTTACCTTAAACAGCACCCTAAAGTGCAATGGGTTAATTATGCCGCCTTACCTGATAGTCCGCACCACAGTAATTGTCAAAAAATCACCTCGGGTAAAGCCTCGGGTATTTTAAGTTTTGGCATTGCTGGCGGTATAGCATCAGGCACTAAATTTATTGATGCACTACAGATGATTTTACGCTTAGTGAATATTGGCGATGCAAAATCGCTTGCTTGTCACCCTGCTTCGACCACGCATAGACAGCTCAATGATAAAGAGCTTGCCGCTGCTGGTGTGAGTGCTGATTTGATCAGAATATCTGTAGGTATTGAACATATCGACGACATTATTGCCGATGTTAGCCAAGCGCTAGATAAAGTCTAGCTTTAGCTCGAAGGAACAAGCTAAACGATGATTAATCTGCTATTGCCGCATTAATCATCGTCTTACCTATATTTTATTACGTTACTTTTTACGCTTCTTGTAAACTGATTAATAACGCTTCTATTTCTGCTTTTAAGTCTTTATCGGCTATTTTATTGCTGTTGATTTGAGCACTTTCTAAATGCTTAATAGCACTTGCTGTATCACCTAACTCGACTTGTAGTGAAGCAATAGCAAAGGCGATAGAAGACAAAAAGTCTTTAGAGTTAATCGCTTGTGCTTTAGCTAAAGCTTTTTCATAAATGGAAATAGCTAAATCAAAATCGTCGGTAAAATCGGCCAATGTTTCCCATTGCACTGGATGATCTTTATCTGTGTCTTCATTATCTTCACATACTTGCTTTAACTCGGCGTAACATTCATCAAAGCGCAATTGATTTTTTCTATTCACTGCATGCATGAGTTCTTTCGCTAACGTGTGTACCTGTTTGTATATTTTAGTGTTCATGGCTTACCTTGGCTGATGTGTTTGATACTTATTTATCGAATAAAAATGACTTGATAAAGATATTGGCGCGATTATAGCAGTTTCCTTAGAAAGTGTAGAATTTCAATGACAATAAAAAATATTAAGCAACAAACTAGACTCGCTGACTGTCGCTGATATAATTGCTGATTAATAATTATCATTACCAAGGTGTATTTAGACACAGTAGTGATAGATATAAATAAGCCAACAACACGGAGCATTAAGTGAAAAGCTTACTAAAAAGCATTCAATATGACATGTTAGATTTCATCGAAATTAACAATGAAAGTGAACAAGCACTCACCTATAGCTCAGAAGATGTTAGATCTTGTATAACAAGCCTATTAGCCTTTATGGCCGCTATCGAGTCTGAACCACAAACGGATGTTAGCGCTAAAGACCATGTAGATATACTACTATCGGCACTCTCTGATTTAAATGAACGCTGTGGCGGTCAATTAATTGATGAAAGCCAAAGTGAAGATATTATTGAATTTATTGAAAAAACATTGATTTCAGCCAATATCACCTTTACCAGTGATATTGCTAAGGACAGCTTGCTAAGCAATGGTGAATAAGCCTAAAAACAACTAAAAGCAGCAATTAGCCATAAGCAGTACATCGCTAATCGCTAAAAAAATCTGTAGAAAGTGGCGTTAGTATTTCTTCAGGTATTGGCTGTAAGCGCTTTTGTTTATCTAAACACACCATCTCAATATCACCAATAACCGCGGCTTTGCTGGCATTAGGTCGCCACAACTCTTGTCGCCATAAGGTTTTATATTTACCATCAAATTGGTAACTCGTGCGAACATCGCAAATTTCAGCAAACTCAACCCCATCTTGAAAGGTTAAGTTAGCTTTATAAACAGCAAAACCTAACCCTTTTTCTTGCCATAGCGTTGCCAACCTGTCGCTATCAATGACATGCTCACGGGCACGCTCAAAATATTTAAGAAAATTGGGGTGATATACCACACCTGAATGGTCGGTATCTTCATAATATATTTGTACGCTGTGGTGGTATATTTTACTCATAATGCTTGTATAAGCTCCTAACTTACTAAAGAGGCTTTAAGAAGTTTCATGCCGGCTTTTATCGAAATCAGTGCCGTATAACCTAAATCTTTTTTAGCCGCGCTAATATCAAAGTAGTGACTAGTAGAGAGTTGTTTGGCAACAAAGCGCGTCATTATTGGCTCTTGTTGCTTATGTAAGGCTTTATAAAAACACTCAAGCGTTGCACCAACAGCATAAGCAATACCACTAGGGACTCGTTTTGTCACTGGCGGTAAATTAACACAGTGAAGAATGTTATTAAGCATAGCCGCCATAGTAATGGGCTGATCGTTACTAATAAAATACGCTTTACCTGTGCAAGTTGGCTGCGGCTTTGACAACGCCAGCGCGGCTAAAATATGAGCGTATGCCGCATTATCAACAAAAATAGTATCAACCAGCTTATCTTCTTTACCCACTAATTTAAGTTTACCTGTGCGAGCGCGTGCTAACACCCGAGGAACAAGATGCGGATCGTTTGGTCCCCAAATTAAATGCGGACGCAGCGCCACTGTTTTTAAATGCTTATTTTCTATATTATTAGCATTTGTATTAGCTGATGCGGCTAGGACCAGTTGCTCTGCCAGTGCTTTAGATTCACCGTAATAATTTAAAAAATTCTCGGCGTAGGGTTGTGACTCATCAATACCTGCTTCATCAACGCCGGCAAAAGTAACACTTGGCGTACTGGTATAAACTAAGCGAGTAATGCCCAGTGTTTGGCAAGCATGAATAATATTTTCAGCGCCTTGCACATTTGGCTTAAAATAATCATCTTTACTGCCCCAAACGCCTGCTTTAGCGGCAACATGAAAAACTAAATCGCATGATTGCATCGCCGTTTTAAGCGCAGCCAAGTCAGTGATATCGCCTTGTACCATAGTAACGCCCATCTGGCTAAGTTCAGGATAACTTCCTCGGGCAAAACCGGTCACTTTTATATCAGCCATACGCAATAAGCGACAAATCGCCTGACCTAAAAACCCCCCCGCCCCCGTGACAAAAACATGGTTAGTTTGCCTAGCAAGATCACTAAGTGGCTGTTGAACCGCTTGATTAAAAGCATCAACAATATCGCTGTTGCTCTGGCTACGGCTTTGCATAGGCTCACTCATCATTAAAGGGTATTTTCATTAAAATTAATAACTTATTCAAGCTCTGCTTGTGCCCACACTGCCAGTTTTTCACGAAATATTTTCGCGTTATGACGGATATCGACCGGAAAATCGTCATGAATTAAAAAGTGCGAGATGGTAAAGGTTTGTTTATGCGATAACGCGAGTACTTTTAAGGCTGAAAAAAGCGCTGACTCATCAAAATTTTTATTATTTTTCGCTTCATCCGTTAGCTCAACACACAGTACAGGCAAGTTTTGATAACGAATAGTCACTGCCACTAAAGCGCTACGTTTTACATCACTGTGAGTATTAAATATGCGTTCACAAGGAATAGAAAATAAAGTACTTTTTTTGGTTTCAACGCGGTGCGCTTTACGCCCACACATCCATAATCGCCCCGTATCATCAAAATAACCGACATCGCCCATTCGATGACGCACTAACTGAGCATTAGCACTTGCACCACTGACATCTTGGTCGAAAATTTTAGCGCGCGCGGTAGCTTCATCGTCTTGATAATATTGCTGACTAACCATATCGCCTTTGACCACGATTTCACCAATAGTATTCGCAGGTAAGGCTAAGTCTTCATGCCATGTATCAATCACCTCTTCAGTGATCTCAATAATATTAATATCAACACCCTGTACTGCTACTCCAACACAAATACCGCCGCCGTTATCAGTAATATCACTGGTTGCTAGTAAATCGGCACTAGCAATTTTAGTCAAGGGTAGCGCTTCAGTTGCCCCATAAGAAGTTAAGACAGGCACATTTTCATCAAGTAATTGACTAAAGCGTGCTATTGACGGTAACGTTGCTGGCGCACCAGCGGAAATAACGCGCTTTAAGCTACTCAGTTTTACTGGTTTTTTGGCCTGTATTTTAGGCGTTTGGCGAGTGTTGGTCGGTAAAGTATTCGCGGCGACACCTTCAGTATTACCTGAAAGACTACCCGCCTGCCCTAATACTTCTATCAACGCTGGGTTAGCAAATAAATTAGTGCATTGATACTTTTCTATGGCGGCAAAAATATGTTCTGGGTTCGCCTTTATTGGTTTACTGGCATCCATATCAGGCACAATAGAAGCCATACCTAATGCCGGGCCGAATAAGGAAAACAACGGAAAAGTCGCTAAATCGCGTTCACCGGGTTCAATCGTATAATCGTCTTTTAAGGCGGTAATTTGTGCTTCAAACATTTTGTGACTATAAACTACGCCTTTTGGCGTACCAGTACTGCCGCTGGTAAATAAAATGGCTGCCATAGCATTATCACTTAGCTTTACCATGTCAAATGAAGGTGTTTGATCAGGTGCTGGATAACGAGTTAACAGCGTGGTTAAGCTCATACCGCCAATAAGCGCAGCAAGCACATTGTCGCCCGTGCCGCCTTCCGTTACCGTTAAGCATTTTTTTACCGTATTTTTACCCCAAGCAAATAACACTCTAGCTAGGTGAGCTTTAGCAATGCCAATAAAGGCGTCAGGAGAGGATTGAGCAAAACATTGTTTTAGATTTTTAATGCCCATACCTGGGTCAACTAAAATAGGGACAATACCGGCTTTAAATAACGCAAAGGTCAGGGCAAAAAAATCAATACTGGGCGTAACCATCAACACCGCTTTCATGCCTGACTTAATTCCGTAAGCGGTTAGCGCATAAGCAATGTTATCACTGCGCTGGTGTAAGCTTGCAAAATCAATTTCTTGATAAGTTAGCGTGCCGCGCCGACTTTTTTGTACCGCAACAGCAAGTGCAGAAGGCGTTGCTATTGCAGCATGCGCAAGGTGGCGACATAAGTTAGCTTGATTAACCACGGTTTCAGGTGTTTTTTGAGTCGCTTTTTTTGTCGTTATTGTTGACTTAGTTATCGCTGGGGCCATTCTAGGTATCTCTTAAGCTATTTATTTCTCAGCTAAGCCACTTTCAGTCATGACTAAAAAATCATTAATAAGCGGTACAACTTCATCACTGGCATCTTCTAAAATATAATGTCCGCAATCGGCAAACGCATGCACGTGCGCCTGCGGAAAACGTTGTTGCCACTCATCAAGAAAATGCTTATCAAAAACAAAGTCTTTTAACCCCCAACAAATTAACATGGGGAGCGAGGTAAACTGCGCTAAACTGTCACTAATATCAGAGACTAATGAGTAATTTCTATCGCTTGGTTTTAGCGGAATATCTTGTATAAAACGCAGCGTTGAAATACGGTTTTTCCACGAATTAAAAGGCGCGACATACGCTTGACGTATGTCTTTTGCCATCGGTTTTCGCTTAACGCCAATATAAGAAGCAACGCTTGAAAAAGCATTTAAACCGCGCACTAATAACGTGCCAACAAAGGTATTTCGACCTAACCATAATGCCGGCGGTAATTTTTTAGCTTTGGGTAAATGAAAAGCACCGGTATTTAAAATAACTAAGCGCTTAATACGCTCAGGATAGCGCGCAGCATAGCCCATACCAATCATGCCGCCCCAGTCATGGACAACCAGAGTAATATTTTCTTTTATTTGTAAATGCGTTAATAACGCGTCTAAATCATCAATACGATTGGCTAAGGTATAATCATAAGCATCATCACCGGGTTTATCTGATAAGCCACAGCCAATATGATCGGGAACAATACATTGATGATTTTGGCTGAGTTGACTAACGAGGTTACGGTAATAAAAAGACCAGCTTGGATTGCCGTGCACCATAACCACCGGTGAGCCCAGCCCTTCATTAACATAATGATATTGATGGCCATTGCGGTTAATAAAGTTTCGTTTAAAAGGAAACTTTGTGGTTAAGGTATCTTCAACATCATTTTCTAGCCTGTTTTTCGGCATCTGTTCTGCTGTTTTTTCTGACATATTTTTTGACATAGCCTTTGACATAGTTACCACTTAAGCCCCAACATCATACAGTTTAAGCCGCTGCCTATCCCTAAAAAGCTGACATTATCACCTTTTTGTAAAAAGCCTTCATCATGAGCAATAGCTGCCGTCACAGGTAATGACACCGTGCCCATATTGCCCAGTAACTTAAAGGTAGGAAATTCTTTTTCGGCAGGGATATTTAATGCCGTTAATACTTTTTTCTGATTAGCCGCGCCAACTTGATGGCAAATAACTTTATCAATATTGTCTAGGGTCCATTGACGCTGGGCTAAAAAATGCTCCCAGGTATCTTTCGCTAATGAAACACCTTCTTTGAGCAAACTAACCGCATCAGTGCGCATAAATTCACGAAATAATTGTGGACCAACTTCTTTTAAGCCCCACTGACATAAATTATTATGCTCAGGCGCTGACAAATGACTTGCGCCTAGCAATTGATGATTACGCTCGCCCGCTAAGTTAAAACTACCGTCGGTTAATAGCACAGCTACCGCGCCTGAGCCACCGGTTAAGGTCGCTAAAGAACGAGCATAATTTTGCATGGTCGGCTCAGCTAGCATGTCATCGATGGTAACATCAACAATATGACGGGCTGATTCACACGACACCACCAGACCGGCTTTTATTTGCCCTAATTCAATACGGTTAGCAATATCTAAAATACCTGAAAGCACACCTAAACAGGCATTACTGATATCGTAAATGGCGGTGTCTTTTAACACACCAAGTTTTGCAGCAATGCGACAAGCCGTTGCTGGCTCGTGTTGGTCACGACACACACCGGTATAAACAACCGCGCCGATATCAGCAACCTCAATACCGGTTTCATTGATAGCTTTTTTCGCCGCAACAATAGCGCCATCTGACAGCGTATGATCCGCAGGCCACCAACGACGCTGTTCAATACCCGTTAAGGCAGCAAGTTGCCCCATAGGAATACGAAATTTTTGATATAACGGGATCAATCGAGATTCAAGTTCTGTACTGGTAACCACTTCAGGTGCCAGTTCATAGGCTAGGCTATTAATAAAAACGCGGGAATATTTCATTTAGGTAATGATTGCTTATTATGTCTGGGTTATCGTGTTTAGACTATGTTTCAAGTCTACTTATATGCATCTATTTTCATTCATCAACTTATAAATAAATTTATCTGAAAAATGCTTGAAAAATGCTTGAAAAAAGCGAGCGAAATAACCAATTGCTATTGTTTATGTCTATAGGGCGTCATTTGACCAAGAATATGCCGAGGATTCAACAAAAAATATGATTTATCGATAATCATTGTTGAGTCAAATCCTACTATGGGCAACATTAACGCCCTAAGGCTAAGCCTTCTCGACGCGGATCGGCGCCGCCAACAAGGCCACCTTTAGTGATTTCAATCACATGTAAACCACTATTTAATGCTCGCACTTGCACTTGATGCCCTCTTGCTTCAAGCGCAGGTTTTAGTGCGGTAATATTAGTATCTAACTCTAAAGTAGTCACTTGGTTTCGGTTGGTCACGTGAGGTAAATTAACCGCCTGTTGAACATTGAGCTGCCAATCGACAACACCAACAATAGTTTGTGCGACATAATTAATAATGCGGCTGCCACCAGGAGCACCTAAAAGTAAGCGTAACGAGTTATCCTCATTAAATACCATCATAGGTGCCATTGAGCTACGCGGCCTCTTAAGAGGTTCAACTCTATTAGCCACCCAATTGCCATCACGTTTTGGCGCCAGTGAAAAATCAGTTAATTGATTATTAAGGATAAAGCCCTGCACCATTAACGCAGAGCCAAAACCATTTTCAATACTACTGGTCATAGATACGGCATTACCTTGCTTATCTACCACCACTAAATGACTAGTAGATGGCCTTTCAATGGCGTTATCATTGGCCAGTACGACACTATTTTTAGGATTACCGGCGCTAGCTTGCCCCATATCGTTTTTTTCATTAATTAACCCGGCGCGCTTAGCGATATAGTCATCGGCTAGTAACCCCTCAACAGGTACGCTAACAAAATCACTATCGGCAATATATTTACTTCTATCGGCAAAGGCTAAGCGAGCACTTTGTGTTAATAAATGCACCGCTTGCAATGAGTTAGGTTGATATTGCGACAGTTCAAATTGTTGTAATTGTGCTAATAGTTGAATCACGGTAATGCCGCCCGAGCTTGGCGGCGCCATACCGCAAACTTTATATTGATGATAAGGCCCACAAACCGCTTTTCGCTCAACTGCTTGATAGTTTTTCATGTCCTCAAGACTTAATAGCCCTGGCGAAACCGCTGAGTTTTGTACTTTTTCAACAATTTTTTTCGCTATCCAACCGTTATAAAAAACAGCTATGCCGTCTGTAGCAATACTGCGCAGAGCTTTCGCAAGCTTAGGGTTTTTTAAGGTATCGCCCGCTTTAATGCCAATACCGTTGGGGGCAAAATAGTCTTTAATTTCAGGTAAAATATGAATACCGGGATTAAAATTCATCGCCAGTAATAATTCTAAACGCGGCGACACAATAAAGCCGTTTTCAGCTAAAGCAATGGCGGGTTGAAATAACTCAGCCCAAGGTAATACGCCAAATTGTTGATGCGCCTTTTCAAGCGCAGCCAGTAATCCTGGTACGCCAACAGATTTACCGCCAACGACAGCGTCAATCCAACTAAGTGGCTTGCCATTTTCATCTAAAAACAACTCACTGGTTGCTGCTTTCGGCGCGGTTTCTCTACCATCATAAGTAGTTAGTTGTTGCTTTTCTTTATGCCAATGCAGCATAAACGTGCCGCCGCCTAGCCCTGACGATTGTGGTTCAACTAAACTCAACACCAGTTGCATAGCAATAGCAGCATCAACCGCACTACCGCCTTTATCAAGCATAGCTAATCCGGCTTTGCTAGCATAAGGATTAGCCGCTACCACCATATATTTTTTGGCCGATACCGCTTTTTTTTCATTAAAACCGGTTGCGGCTTCAGGCTCGCGAATTTCACGTTGTGCTTGTACGGTTTGACTTAACAAAAGCGGTGTAACCAAGGTGGTTAACATAAAAATACGTAATAGCAATGAATGATAGATCATCAAGTGTCCTTAAGGTTTTTCTGGTCTAAAAGAGCGGGTCTAAAAGATAAGTGGAACTGGTTAAATTGGTTAAACTTTTCAAGTAGCGGCTGATATTTTCCCGCTTGACTGGCTTGTTCTTGGCTCATGTTATTGGCTGTACCATTATTTATAACAACATCACTGCCTGCTTCTAACAGTGCTAGTGCATAACAGCAGGCCTCTAAGCTCGATAACGCATTTTTTTTAGCGACTTTACGAATATGATATTGTCCTGCGTTGGCAAGGTGCTCTGGCAAAGACACTTGCGGTAGGTGCGCTAGTTTTGTTGATAGCATAAACATTCGATACGCTTTTTTCCAGGTGCCATCAAGGATCACTAAACAAAGTGGCTTTACTTTCGCTTGGCTATTTGATTTTTGTGACGTTGAGGCGTGTTGAGCTAAGTCCTCTGGAGCTAAATCACTTCGAACTAAGCTTGCTTGCTTGTTCATTTCTAACGATAAGCTAAATGAGGCACATAACTCACGGCTTAGCACTTGTGCTTGTGCACCCGGATAAAGTAATACCGCTTGATACTGTGCTAACACCTGTAAAAAGTCTGGCTGTTGTTCAAAAACCTCACCGACAAGTACTTGGCAAGACTGTAATGATTTTGCCAATAATGCGACTGTGCCTTTGCTTTGTGATACTTCACTGGGATGTTGTAATACCAGCACATGAATATCATTAGCAATATCGGCGGTAAAAGCACAAATACAGGCTTTTTCTGGTCGTTGACAACCGAGACAAAGGATTCGAGACATAATAAATATAATGTAATAAAGAAAATGAATTCAATTAAATAAAAGCGCAATTAACAAAGCAGCCATTGTATACTTTATCACTCTATTTTAAGAGTCTTTAAACTCTTTAAACGCTATTGAATGAACACATGATATTAACTTTGAAAAACTTACCTTTGAATAAGCAACACACCCTGATGGTGATCAGCATTTTTTTACTCGCCATACTCGCTTGGCTGTTCAACGAGACGGTTAGCGAACGCTTAGTTTATCAACGCCAGTTAATTAATCAAGGTGAGCTATGGCGACTTTTCACCGGTCATTTCTTACATACTAACCTTAATCACCTGTTATTAAATTTAACGGCGTTAGTACTTTTATGGCTATTACATGGCCATTTTTATAGCGTTAAAAATTATAGTTTACTCTTTATAACCTCGGCATTAATTTGTAGTGTCGGTTTATTTTATGGCGCCCCTGATGTTCAACAATATGTGGGTTTATCAGGCGTGTTACACGGCATTTTTATGTTTGGCGCCATTATGGATATTCGCCATCAAGATAAAACCGGCTATTTATTATTGACTGGCGTTTGGCTAAAAATAGCCTATGAGCAACTTTACGGGGCAAGCGAGCAGATATCGAGTTTAATTAATGCGACGGTAGCCATTGATGCCCATTTATGGGGCGCGGTCGGAGGGTTATTGTTTAGCTGTGGTTACCTTGTTGTAAACAAAAAAGCTCGCTATAACGAAAAAAGGTCAAAAGCATAAGCCTTTGACCTTTTTCTTTATTTTTCTAGGTAAACCTTGCTATGTTAAAAACCGTTAGGATTTTCAGACTGCCAGCGCCACGTATCGGCGATCATTGCCGTTAAATCAAGAGTTGCTTGCCAACCTAACAGCTCATTAGCTAATGAGGCATCGGCATAAACGGTTGCTAAATCCCCTGCTCTGCGCGGTACGATTTGATAAGGAATATCTTGCTGACTGATCTCTTTAAAGGTATTAACTATTTCTAATACCGAGGTGCCATTACCGGTGCCTAAGTTGATTGCCTGACAACCTTTAACGCTACCTTTGCCGTGCGATAAGCTATCTAGAGCTTTAACATGACCTTTTGCTAAGTCAACCACATGAATATAATCACGTACACCAGTGCCATCTAGAGTGTCATAATCATCACCAAACACTTGTAACTGAGCTAAACGGCCGACCGCAACTTGCGCCACATAAGGTAGTAAGTTATTAGGAATGCCATTAGGGTTTTCACCGATTAGCCCTGATTGATGAGCGCCAATAGGGTTAAAGTAACGTAAGCAAGCAATAGACCACGAGGGATCACTCTTGGCTAAATCAAACAGAATATGCTCAACCATCAATTTAGTTTGACCATAAGGGTTAGTCGCAGAGGTTGCCATGGTTTCATTTAACGGTGACACGTTATTACCATAAACCGTTGCCGATGAACTAAACACTAAGTTTTTTACTTGGTGTTTTGCCATCACTTGTAATAGCGTGACGGTACCTGAAACATTATTTTGATAATAAGCTAACGGTATTTCAGTAGATTCTCCAACCGCTTTTAAGCCGGCAAAATGAATGACCGCTTCAATAGTATGCTCAGTAAATACTTGCTCCAGTGCATCTGCATCACACACATCAGCTTTGATAAAGGTCACGGTTTTATTGGTGATTTTTTCAATGCGTTCAAGTACTTTAGTTGAAGAGTTTGATAAATTATCAACAATAACAATATCTTGTTCATGGCAGTCTTGTAATAACTCCACCACGGTATGACTACCAATATAACCCGTACCACCGGTAATTAATAAGCTCATTATGTTCCTTTAACTCTTGAGATAATATATGTTGCCAGTACTTATAGGTCGCTAAAATCCGCCATCTAAAAGTACTGCTTAGTTCTTATTATCTTAACGTTTAGTTTTTTACTTTGATACTACTTTCTAAATTGTATAGCTAAGATTGATAGCTAAGGCTGATAATAGCGCTCAACCTGTTTAATAAATTCCGTTAATTTACTTACCGGTAAAGCATTCACACCAGCTGCTGCTGCTCTACCACCACCAGTAGCAAATTGCGCGCAAATATCGCCAGCGCCTTGCTTGTTGTTTAACGGCGCACGTAAGCTTACCGTATAACTGGCTTCAGCAGAGTTATCACTTTTATTTAATGTTAAAACAATATGCGCTCTATCGGGTGCTTGGTTGGCTAAGTCATTACCAAATACGCCACTAACCCGCCTTGCCCAAGGCTCATCAGCTAACTGCACCGTTTTTACACGGTTTGTGTCACTGATCACTTCTGCTGATTGCGCTTTAGCCATATCGGTTAAATAAGCCTGTTTTAATTGCCAAAATAGTGACCCCTGCTCATTAATCAAGGTAAAGGGATCTGGGTATGCTAACAAGGCTTGATATAATTTAGCAGGATGAAAATGTAAGTCATCAATACTGGCGCCATAACCATTGTAATTAATATAAATACCTAACTCATTTAGCTGAGTTTGTTCTATTTCGGTTAAGCCCTGTTTCACGGCCAGCGCTTTCGCCGAAGCTTGCATATTATCGCCAAAAGCCGCGGCAATGGCCCAATTAGCATACTGACCTTGCAAAAAATCATTCACTAACAAACTTGTACAAATATTGGCATCAGTATTGATTAAGGTAGTTAGCGAAGATGATTTAGGGATGTCACCAGTTCTGTGGTGATCAACATAAAATACCTCAACCTGATTATTGAGTAATGCTTGTAATGCTTCATTGTTTTTTTCAAGTGAAATATCAAGTACCGTTACTGCACACGCTTTCGTGACATCAACTTGTTTAAGCAGATTAATATCACGTTTAACGCCGGTAATCAGCACAGACTCTTTCGGCGCGGCTAAACGTAATTGCAATAAGGCAATAATACCGTCGGCATCGCCATTAAAGACATCATAATGCATAAAATATATTCCTAAGCGGGTGTCGATGTTACTGTCGATGTAAAAGCTTGTGCAGGAATAAAGCCTTGCGCCATTAAGTAATTAACAATTTGCTCTGCGCATTGCTCAATAGATTGCGTGTCAGTTTTTACATGAATTTGTGGTGCAACGGGTACGTCATAGGTTGAATCAATGCCGGTAAAGTCTTTAATTTCGCCAGCGCGGGCTTTTTTATACAAGCCTTTAGGGTCTCGCTGCTCACAAACACTGATAGGAGTATCAATAAACACTTCGATAAATTCACCCTCTTCAAGCTTAGCTTTAGCTAAGGCTCTATCACTGGCAAAAGGAGAAATAAATGCCGTTGAAACAACTAAACCGGCATCAAGAAATAATTTAGCCACTTCAGAAATTCGGCGAATGTTTTCAACACGGGCTTCGTCACTAAAACCTAAATCACCATTTAAACCGTGACGGACGTTATCACCATCAAGTAAATAGCTATGACAGCCGAGTGTAAATAGCAAAGCATCAACGGCATTGGCGACGGTAGATTTACCTGAGCCACTTAAGCCGGTATACCAAAGTAATGCCGGTTTTTGTTTTTTAAGTTCAGCACGTTGTAATTTACTGATTTGCGGCTTATGCCACACGGTATTCTCAGTTTTCATGGTCGTTGTTTGTGTTGTCATGCTATTTTTTGTCATGTTAAATAAACTCTATGTTGTTATTTTGGGCATTAATATACAACGCCTTAGAGCTAAGCGTTCGTATATTAAAACCGCTATATATAAATAGGTCACTGTAAAAAAGATAACGTTAAAAGTGGCTTAAAAAAGCATAAACTAAAACGGATAAATAATAGGAATAACCAAAATCACTGTCATGCTATAAATCAGTGAAATAGGTAAGCCAAAACTAACGAAGTCCTTTAATTGATAATTACCCGCGTTATACACCATCACATTGGTTTGATAACCATAAGGGCTAATAAAACTACCACTGGCTGCAAATGCCACTGCCATAACAAAAGGAGTTGGGTCTACCCCTAAACCTAAGGCAATATTATAAGCAATAGGAAAGGTTAACGCAGCAGCAGCGCTATTGGTAATAAGCTCGGTCATAATTAACGTTAGAAGAAAAATAATCACAAAAGCAAGGTAAGTACTTTGGTCAAATAAATAGCTTTGAATACTTTGTGCAAATATTGTCGCAATACCAGTATTTTCAATGGCTGATGCTAAGGTCAGCGCACCTAATACTATCATCCAAATTTCGAGTGGAAAGCGGCGTTTTATTTCATTAACGGATAATGAGCCACTGAAAATTAACACGGCTAAATAAATAAATAAACAGCTCAGTAATGGTAACGGCGTAAATACTGAGACTAGAATAGTGGTGATAAACCCCCAAACTGTGGTGTAATCACGCCAGCCACTAAGCATATTGTCAGCTTGATGCCCTGATAAAATATAAAAGTTTTTTGATAAATTAGGTCGGGTAGCAAAATCTTTCCCTACCGCTAACACCAGAAAATCCCCAGGTTGCAAGACAATATCACCTAACTTGCCCGATAAAGCCGAGCCTTCTCGGCGTACAGCAACCACAGCAGCATCAAAACGTGCACGAAAGCCGGCTTTTTTTAAGGTTTTTCCTGCAATGGTCGAGTCAGTCTTAACCAGTACTTCGGTTAAATTATCACGTAATACATTCTCTCTTAGTAAATTACCTTGCTCGGCATAAAGATTTAAACCGTCAAACTGCTGTAAGGTTAATACTTTAGATATATCACCACTGAAAATAAGTTTGTCTTTAGCTTGGACACACTCTTCTGGACACACGGGAGAAATGAGTCGACCTTGACGTACTATTTCAACTAAAAACAAAGCGTTTAAGTTTCTCAGGCCATTTTCTTCAATTGTCTTACCAATTAAACTTGAATCTTTAGCCACTTCGGCTTCGACTAAGTAGTCATTCGTGGTTAGCTCATCATCAACCGAATTAGGTAACGTGCGGCTACGTATTAAAATCACAAATAAACATAATACGAAAGCAGCTAAACCAATTAAGGTAAAGTCGAAAAAGCCAAAACCTTCATAACCTTGTTTAATCAATAAACTGTTAACAATAAGGTTAGTAGACGTACCTACTAGGGTTAGTGTGCCGCCTAAAATAGCGGCAAACGATAACGGTAATAATAACTTACCGGCATTAATGAGTTTATTTTTTTTTACGGTATTTATCAGTGTTGCCACCACAGCGGTATTACTCATTACCGCAGAGGCTAACGCCGTACCAATTAATAAACGTAAGGTAGATTTTACTTTTGAGCCATTAAAAACACTGGCGGATAAACGCCTTAAAATACTGGTACGTTCAAAAGCGAATGAACATAGCACCAGCAATACTAAGGTAACAAGACCTGGGTTAACCGCATTAGTTAAAATATCATCAACGCTCACAAACGACAAAGATAAACACAATAATACCGTTACCGAAAAAACCCGCTCTGGTACTTTACTGTATTTAACTAAGCTGACAAAAGTGGCTATAAATACGCCTATCATCAACCACTGTGTTAGTGACATAGTTATCCCTATTTTGAAAAAAAGACGCCATAAACACTGTGACCAAAAGGTATTGGGCGTTTATGGCGATATTTGCACTAAAAAGTCGGCTTAAGAGAACCTAGGCTACTTTTATTTATATTAATACTAGTGAATGCTTATTTAGTGATATCACGAGCACCCCAGTGTGGGAACTGCTTGCGCACTAACGCATTTAACTCTAATTCAAACGTTGAGTAAGTCTGCTTTTTCTCGTCAATAGCATGATTTATCATACCAGCACCAACAGTCACATTACTTAATCTGTCTATAATAATGAAAGCACCTGTGCCTTTATTATCTTCATAAGCATCAAAATGTAATACTTCGCTGGTAACAAAGTTAACAATACCAATATCGTTAACCGCTAATTGCGAGCTAGGTAGGCTTTCCATGGTATTAACATCATACCTGTTGACGATATCTTGCGCATGACCAGTCGTCATTTTGCTACCATGTTTGATAAAGTATTCACGACCCGATTCAAGTTCGTTTTCATGCATCCATACAACGGTAGCACTAAATTCTTTTGCTGAAACGGGTAAGCTGCCTTTTTTAACAATGATTTCACCGCGGCTAATATCAATCTCATCTTCTAAGGTTAGCGTAACGGCCATACCTTTATCAGCGCGCTCTAAATTGCCATCAAAAGTCACAATGTCTTTTATAACGCTTTCTTTACCTGAAGGTAGTGCAACAATGGTATCGCCCACCAATACATGGCCCGAAGCAATCGTACCGGCAAAGCCTCGGAAATTAAGGTTAGGTCGATTAACGTACTGCACAGGAAAACGAAATTGAGTGAATTCCTCTTTTGTATTCACATCAATGGTATTAAGCAACTTCATTAACGTAGCACCTGGATACCAAGGCATATTGGCGCTTTCATCAACAACGTTATCACCGTTAAGTGCTGATAATGGCACAAAACGTACATCAGAAAAATTCAATGACTCAGTAAATTCACGGTACTCTTTTTTAATTTCTTGATAACGCTCTTGCGAGTAATCAACCAAATCCATTTTGTTTACTGCAACAACAATGTGCTTGATACCTAACAATGAGCAAATAAAAGAGTGACGACGTGTTTGTGTTTGCACACCATAACGGGCATCAATCAAAATAATGGCAATATCACAAGTCGAAGCACCGGTGGCCATGTTACGAGTATATTGCTCATGACCAGGGGTGTCGGCAATAATAAATTTACGTTTGTCGGTTGCAAAGTAACGATACGCTACGTCAATGGTAATGCCTTGCTCACGCTCAGATTGTAATCCGTCAACCAATAAGGCTAAATCAATGGCTTCACCGGTAGTACCTGATTTTTTTGAATCTTTTTCAATGGCAGCCAATTGATCTTCAAAAATCATTTTTGAGTCATGTAAAAGGCGTCCTATTAAGGTACTTTTACCATCATCTACGCTACCACAAGTTAAAAAACGTACTAATTCTTTGTTTTCATGTTGCTTTAAATAAGCTTGAATATCGTCTGCGATTAAGTCTAATTGTTGACTCATAAGTTTTTCCTTCGGAAATTTTAATCAAATAAAATGTTATTAAAAATGGTGAATAAATTAAGGTTAGAAATAACCTTCCATTTTTTTCTTTTCCATTGAACCTGCGCTATCGTGGTCGATAACACGACCTTGACGCTCTGAGGTTTTGGTCAATAACATTTCTTGAATAATTTCAGGTAAAGTATCAGCGGTTGACTCAACCGCACCCGTTAATGGGTAACAGCCTAGTGTTCTAAAGCGCACACTTTTCATTTGTATTTCTTCATCTTCACCAATCGGCATACGATCATCATCAACCATAATTAAGGTGCCGTCACGTTCAACAACAGGACGTTTTTCAGCTAAATACAATGGGACAATTGGAATACTTTCTAAATAGATGTACTGCCAGATATCAAGTTCCGTCCAGTTCGATAATGGGAAAACACGGATACTTTCACCTTTATTTACTTTACCGTTGTAGATGTTCCATAACTCTGGACGTTGGTTTTTTGGATCCCAACGGTGATTTTCATCACGAAATGAATAAACACGCTCTTTCGCACGTGATTTTTCTTCATCACGACGGGCACCACCAAAAGCAGCATCAAAACCGTATTTGTTCAACGCTTGCTTTAAACCTTGGGTTTTCATGACATCGGTATGCGCTGCACTACCGTGAGTAAATGGACCCATGCCCATTTTAATGCCTTCAGGGTTTTTATGAACTAATAATTCGAAATCGTAGTCTTTCGCCATTTGATCACGAAAGGCAATCATTTCTTTAAATTTCCAATCCGTATCAACATGTAATAACGGGAAAGGGATTTTACCTGGGGCAAAAGCTTTACGAGCCAAATGGAGTAATACTGCTGAGTCTTTACCAACGGAATACAACATTACCGGATTATCGAATTCAGCAGCTACCTCACGAAAAATATGGATAGATTCAGCTTCAAGTTTTTTTAAATGGGTTAAATTCATTGCAATACAAACTTTATGAAGGATTAATAAAGCTATCATGCCACAAATAAATTAATTTAATATATAAGAAAGTCACTTTATATAACCAAGCGCGATATAAAAATAGCATTTAATATAACTAAAGGTAATATAGAAAGTTCAGCTGCGGATGGAAAATATGAAATAGAACCGCGTTAATGCAAACAAAAGCGAATATAAAAGCCAGCATTGCACTGGCTTTATATAAGATGAGTGAGAGTATGAGCTATTAAAGACTTAACCTCTCTCTATTCATATCAACAATCTTGTCACCAATACCACTGACTTTAGTGAGTTCGTCAATAGACTTGAAGTCGCCAAACTGCTCGCGATAAGCAATAATGGCTTGTGCTTTAGTATGCCCTACGCCTTTTAAAGTGATTAATTGTTCATACGTTGATTGGTTAAGGTTAACAATGTGCTGCTCTGTTACATTAACCATTTGTTCTTGTACTGGTTGGTTAGCATTAACATCTTTTGCAAAACATAATGGGGTGTTAACCAGTAAAATAGTCGCTAAAGTTAGCGCAGAGAGGGTTTTATTGAAATAATTGAATTTATTGAAATAGTTGGCTGTATTATTCATCCTGAAATTCCTTATCAAGTTATCCGCTATATATAATTATCCTTTAAAAACAAATACTAATAATTACTACACATACTAATAATTATTTAGCAGTCATTATTAGGTGTAGAACGCTATGCCTTATTTGTCAAAAAATGACGTTTTTTTGTCCACATTCACTTTTTGACAAATAGACCATCGCAACTAAAAAGACATCTCTACTAGCACTTTGCGCAGAGCTTAATTAGAATAACCGTCATTATTATCGTCGTTGGTATAAGTGTAAAGAAATTATGAATAAAGCAAGCAGCCTGTTAACCCCTGTATTGGCTAAGCGCCGTGGCAAAAACCCCGATAAAAAAAGCTGGCATAACTTACCTGGTAGCAGTCGCAGTTTTGCGCTATATCAAGCGGCAAAAACCGCTAAAACCCCTATTTTATTAATTACCAACAACACCCCTGAAGCATTAAAATTTGAGCATGAATTACGTAGTTTGGCCAAAAATGACCAACAAAATAAGGCCAGTATTTGCTTGTTTCCTGATTGGGAGACTCTGCCTTATGATAATTTTTCACCACATCAAGATATTATTTCACAGCGCCTAGCCACCTTATACCAATTATCACGGATGGAGACTGGTATTATTATTGTGCCGGTGACCACCCTAGTACAAAAACTGGCGCCTAAGCAGTATATAGAAGCAAACAGTTTAATCATAAAAACCGGTGATAAACGAGATTTACATCAAATGCGACAAGCCCTTGAAGCAAGCGGCTATCGCCATGTTGATCAAGTACTAGAGCACGGTGAGTTTTCAGCCCGAGGCGCTATTTTAGACTTATTCCCTATGGGCAGTAATAAGCCGTTTCGTTTAGATTTCTTTGATGATGAGATTGATGAAATTCGACTTTTTGACCCTGAAAGTCAACGTTCAAAAGAAAAGATTGAGGCGATTAACTTATTACCTGCCCATGAATTTCCTATTGATGAAGCCGGTATTAGCTTATTTCGTCAACAGTTTCGTGAACAATTTACCGGTAATATTCATAAAGAGTCTGTTTATCATCAAGTAAGTAATGGTATTTTACCTCCGGGTATTGAATATTATCTGCCACTGTTCTTTGCTAGCGAAACTCATAGTAATGCGGATAGTAACGATAATAAAAGTGATAAAACAGCAGCTCTGCTCAGTAATACCCTATGTGATTATTTAACCGATGATACCTTAGTGGTTATTAGCGGAGATATTAAACACGCGTTAACACAATACTGGCTTGATATAGAATATCGCTATGAAAATAGACGTTATGATCCCACCAGACCTTTATTACCGCCAGAGCAGCTATTTTTAACCGCTGATATGCTGTATAGCGCTTTAAAACCTTTTGACCGCATCACTATTGCAAAAGACTCGTTACCTGAGCCTACCGTAGCTGATACCCATCAAGGCGTCGTGTCAGACGAAGCGACAGATAACGTTAAAAGTAAAGCTAGCGAAATATACTTTGATGTTAAGCCTCTACCGGACTTAACCATTAACCATAAGTTAAAGCAACCATTTCAATTAATTAATCAATTTATTGCCAGTAAAGACACCCCTAACAAAATATTATTTATTGCCCAAAGCCAAGGTCGCCGCGAAAGTGTACTGGAGTTACTTGAACGTGATCATATAAAACCTGCGCAGTTTACCACTATTGACGATTTTATTAATGCCACCGACACTATTGGTATTACGGTCAATAGCTTAACGCAAGGTTTCTCTTTTCAAGCCAAAGGACATAGCACTAAAAACGCTATCGCACTGGTTACCGAGGCGGAGCTATTAGGTGATCATGTTTCCCAAGCAAGACGTCGCAGTAAAGCACAAGACTTACAAGCTGATGCCTTATTTAAAAACCTTGCCGAGTTAACCATTGGCCAACCGGTTGTTCATATAGAACATGGTATTGGTCGCTATTTAGGGCTACAAACCATTGAAAATGGCGGCATTGTTACCGAGTTTCTTATGCTCAGTTATGCCAATGAAGCCAAGCTTTATGTACCCGTCAGTGCTTTACACTTAATTGGCCGTTACTCAGGTACCGATAGCGATAATGCCCCCTTACATAAGTTAGGTACGGATACTTGGAGTAAAGCCAAGCAAAAAGCGGCTGAAAAAGTGCGTGATGTGGCTGCAGAATTATTGGATATTTACGCCAAGCGCGCTAGTAATCATGGCCATACGTTCAAACGTAATAAAGAAGATTATCAAGCGTTTACTGACAGTTTTGGCTTTGAAGAAACTTTTGATCAAAAACAAGCTATTAACGCGGTAATGAGTGATATGTTATCGCACAAAACCATGGACCGACTGGTGTGTGGTGATGTCGGTTTTGGTAAAACTGAGGTAGCGATGCGCGCCGCTTTTCTGGCCGTAAATGATGGTAAACAAGTGGCAATACTGGTGCCTACGACCTTACTCGCGCAGCAACATTATGAAAATTTTAGAGATAGATTCGCTAACTGGCCAGTAGTCACTGAAGTACTATCACGCTTTAAAACCGCTAAAGAGCAAAAAGAAGTGATTGCTCGTGTTGAATCAGGGCAAGTAGATATTCTTATTGGCACTCATAAACTACTGCAAAACAGCATTAAATATAAAGATTTAGGCTTATTAGTTGTTGATGAAGAGCACAGATTTGGTGTTAAGCAAAAAGAAAAAATAAAGCAATTACGCAGTAACGTAGATATTTTAACCTTAACGGCAACGCCTATCCCACGTACCTTAAATATGGCCATGGGCGGCATGCGTGATTTATCAATTATTGCCACCCCACCAGCCAAACGTTTAGCGGTAAAAACCTTTGTTCGTGAGCACGATGAAGCCTTGATCAGAGAAGCTATTTTACGTGAAACATTACGTGGTGGTCAGGTGTATTATTTGCATAATCACGTTGAAAGTATTGATAAAACGGCTGCTGACATTCAAAAATTAGTGCCCGAAGCCAGAGTAGTCACTGCTCATGGACAAATGCGTGAGCGTGAACTAGAGCGCATTATGAGTGACTTTTATCATCAACGCTTTAACGTTATTGTTTGTACCACCATTATTGAAACCGGTATTGATGTACCTAGCGCCAATACCATTATAATGGACCGAGCCGATCACCTTGGTTTAGCACAACTTCACCAACTACGTGGCCGTGTTGGCCGATCACATCATCAAGCTTACGCCTATTTATTAACGCCACACGAAAAGCGTATGACCAAAGATGCTAAAAAACGTTTAGACGCTATCGCCTCATTAGAAGATTTAGGTGCTGGTTTTACGCTCGCAACACACGATTTAGAGATTCGTGGCGCAGGAGAATTATTAGGTGAAGACCAAAGTGGCTCCATGTGCCAAGTCGGTTATAGTTTATATATGGAAATGCTTGACCAAGCTGTTGCTGCCCTCAAAGAAGGTAAGCAATTATCGCTTGAGCAAGTGATGTCTAATCAAACTGACATTGAATTACGTATTCCAGCGCTGTTACCTGATGACTATATTTTTGATGTCAGTTTACGATTAAGCTTATATAAACGTATTGCCAGTTGTAAAAATAAAAATGAGCTAGACGATATTCAAGTAGAGTTAATTGACCGCTTTGGTTTATTACCACCACCAAGTAAAAACTTAATACAGATAGCTAAATTGCGTCTTAAAGCGCAAGCTATTGGCATATCGCGCATTGAAGCGAGTGCTAGCGGTGGCTCCATTGAATTTAGTAATGATACCAGTGTTGATCCTATGTTAATTATTAAGTTAATTCAGAGCAATCCTGCGGTTTATCGTATGGCGGGGGCCAGTAAGTTAAAGTTTGTAAAAGCCA
Source organism: Colwellia ponticola (assembly GCF_005885605.1). GTDB lineage: Bacteria > Pseudomonadota > Gammaproteobacteria > Enterobacterales > Alteromonadaceae > Colwellia > Colwellia ponticola. The sequence continues at coordinate 91,226 of NZ_SZVP01000003.1, forward strand.
ATGAAGATACCCAACAACGCTTTACTTTAATTACTAATATATTAAATGACTTAGCGGTATAATAAACCTGAGCAGACTTTAATCTAGCTCTGCATAATATTCGCTCAACCGATAAATTTTTGCCTTAATACACGGAACTTTAATGAAATACCCTGTAATTATTAGCTCAGCCTTAACGTCGTTATGCTTGTTAGCTAGTCATAGCTCTGTGGCAGCGCAGAGTAACGATTCTTCAGATGATCAAGCACGTTGGTTTGAAATTGAGGTAATACTTTTCAAACATGTTACTGACAATTCGGCAAGTAACGAAAAAAATAGCGAGCAGTTTTCTGCAATAGATCTAAGCAGCAAAAAGCGTAACGCTTTAGATCTACTTGCCCCTTATTTACAACCCGATATCGCTTCATTAAAAAAATTACTGCCCAATTGTGAGCAAGCTGCGCCAATATTCCCTTATCATATTACCCCTACAAGGTTATGGACTGATGAGCAAAGCAGTGACGGTATTACTCAAAGCGCTCATGCTGGAGGTACTGACATTGAAGGGACTGGCATTGAAGGTAGTGACACGCAAGCTACTCATACTCAAGACACCAGCGCTGAACACGTTAACGCGACACGCGCTAACATTAAAAGTAATCGAGCAAGTGATTCTGTGACAAATGAATCGCTACATTTAGCAACTCGTCAATTACTTACTGAGCCACTTACTGAGCCAGCAGTAGAGACGAATGCTGAAACTCAAAGCAAAATTTATACAGCAAGTTCCATTGAACTACCCGTTTATAATCGTTACCCCATTACCAACCAAACACCTTTATGCGTTATTCCAGATCAATTTTTTCAACAACACTTAACGTTAGCCCAGCTAGAGCGCTTTGCTATCGATGGCTTTGCCATAGAGAATATGCCAAAGTCAACCGATGGTTTAGAGCAATGGCAAGATGATGATGATGGTCAAATAACCTGGGCAAGTGATGAACCTTACTTACTTAGCAACGACTCACTACGTTTGCACTCCATTGTTGAACGTATTAAATGGTCTCGTGACTATGCGCCTTTATTACACTTAGGTTGGCGTCAAACGGGCGAAAGTAGCAGACAAGCAACTGCCGTTCAATTATATGCCGGTGAACACCTTGAGTTAACCTATCAACAAGCACAGGTAAAAAAAGAGGCTGAACAACTAGCACTTGAAATACAAGAGATTTTAACAAAAAGAGAACAGGATCAGGCGCTTATAAATCAGCCTTTATCAGTAGTCTCACCTGAAGAAAATAACGCCGCGGTTAATGAAAGTGCGTTATCAATAACGCAACAATTACACTTACAAGCACAACAGCAGCAACTTAATAGTTTGTATGAGCAGTTTACTTTACTGACATCCCAGCTGATAGATCCCGTAATAGAGCAATCAACAGACCCGTTAATCAATAAGCCAACTAGCCCAAAAAATAATGATGTTAACGACGAGCTAAACACGTTTGAGACAATACAAAACGATCGAGCAATCAAAGCGATTGTTGCTCAGTTATCGACGGATATCACTGCACAAGCAGCACCGTTAAGCCTTAAGTCAGGGCCAAGCTCAGCCTTCAGTAACTCAGCAAATAGCCAAGTAACCATCTCCAAACCATTACAACCTTGGTCGGTAGACGGACTTTTTACAGTGCATTTAGATCACTACCTTTATATTAATACCGAGTTTAATATTATTGACACGTCAGCTAGGTCAAAGTCTACATCGGCATTAACCGCTAAGCAAAAACAAGCAAACGAAAATGAGGTGATCTCTTTTAAGCAAGACCGCCGAGTGATCACCGGAGAAATTCACTATTTTGACCACCCCGATATCGGGATGGTCGTGCAAATTAGACGCTTTGATCCCAGCGCACCCGCTGATGAAGCTGTCACTCAATCAAAAAAGTAAACTCAAGATAAACTCAAGCACGATTAAACATAAGGCTTAACGAAAATGGATAAAGAAATTGAAATTCAAGCGGCAGTATTTCGCCGTTTACTAGCGCATTTAGACTCACGTAAAGATGTACAAAACATTGAGTTAATGAATTTAGCTGGTTTTTGCCGTAACTGTTTTAGTAAATGGACGGTGAGTGAAGCAGAAAAGTTAGGGGTGGAAGTTGATATTGATACCGCGCGCGAACAAGTTTACGGTATGCCATACAGTGACTGGAAAGAAAAACATCAATTGCCGGCTACACAAGAGCAAATGGCGCAGTTTAATGCGCTCAATAAAAAGTAGCTCACAGTAAAACTGTGTTCAGCACTTTGGGCTCTTTCCTTGAGCAAGTGCTGAACACATAATAGAACGAGCAAAACCTAAGTAAATTGTGCTATTTCATCTTCGGTTAGCTCACGCCACTCACCCGGTGCTAAATCACCTAAAACTATCTCACCTATCTGCTCTCGATGTAAGCCGATCACCCTATTACCTACCGCAGCAAACATCCGTTTAACTTGATGGTATTTTCCTTCGGTAATAGTGAGTAAGACCTCACTGCGATAAGCTGTTTCATCCACCAAATCAGCTTGCGCTACTCGCGTTAATATTGCAGGGCGAGTTAAGTCGTCTTCACCTTGCAGTTGCAAGCCACTATCAAAACGAGCAACTAACGCCGCTAAGTTATCATCGTCAATGTCACTGCGCAGCCAAACACGATAGGTTTTCTGGCAGTGCTTTTTCGGTGAAATAACATTATGTGACCAACGACCATCATCGGTAACTAAGACTAAGCCAGTAGTGTCGGCATCTAATCGTCCCGCAATATGTAAATCAAATGCTTTATCAACTTCAATAGCATGTAATACCGACGGGTAAACTTCATCAACGTTTGAGCAAATAGTATCAGCTACTTTATGTAAAATATAATAACGTGAGCCGCGAGCGCTAAGTACTTGACCATCAATAGTGACAGTATTATTTTCATGGACTTGCATAGCGGCATTTTTAGCAACCTCGCCATTTACTCGTACTTCACCACTTTTAAGCAATTTTTTAGCTTCGGTTCGCGTCAGTTCAGTACTTTTACAAATAAATTTATCTAAGCGCATAGGGTAAGCATGGTCTCTATCAATGAAAATAATGCGCTATTATCCGTATTGTCTATCAACACGCAACTATTAATAGTATAAAAAAAGGAGAATAATCACACAAAGCTGATACGATGAATATAATCCAGTTGAAAAGAGCTTAAGATGTTTACGTTTATGTCAAAATTCTCACATCATTCTATTAGATTTACTGTGGTAAGTATTGTCATTTTAGCGACTATGGTCACTGCAACTATTGCGATTAGCTTACAATATCACTTTAGCAAAAATATGGCGAAGGAGTCTGCTAGCCAGATTTTTTCATTATCTAGCCAAAAAACACAGTTTTATTTACAAACCCTTGATAAACGAGCACAGAACATCACTAGTATGTTCACAAAGTTCGGTGATTTCGTTGAAGGCCATCAAGTAAAAAGTTCAATAGGACCTGTTTTTGCTGAAATGCTAAAATACAATACGCACTTTTATTCTGTCAATATAGGTTTTGCCAATGGCAACCTCTATGAACTCATTAATTTAGAAGCGAGCCCAGAAATTAGAGCACAAATTGGTGCCTCATTCACCGATCGCTGGGTGACAATTGAGGTCAGTGGCGAAGGGAGCAATAGAACACGAGTGTTACGTTATCTCTATGACGATTTCACTATGCGAACTAGCCGCAAAGAAAGCAGTGATTATAACGCTAGTATCCGCCCATGGTATGTAAACGCTAAAGAAGAGGGGGTAAGTAAAACTGGGCCATATATGTTTCAGCACTTGCAATCACCGGGTCTAAGCTATTCAGCTAAAATTCCAGGATCAGACTCGGTACTGGCGATAGATATCGCACTATCTTCTATTGATGAATATTTAGCAACACGGCAGGAATCTAACAAAAATAGTATTGAGAAAGAAGTATACCTATTTAAAAAATCAGGAGAAATAATATCAAGTAACCAATTAAGCAAAGATAATGTTAATGCGCTTAACCTAACGAAGCTTTCTCTGAGCGAAGCACAAAAAAAATTGATAGCAAGTACTCCACCGTTAAAAGTTTCTAACGAAACAAATTGGGCCCCTATTAGCTTTTCAGTGTCAGGACAACCTAAAGGCTACAGTGTTGAGATGCTTTCCATTATTTCACAAATGACAGGTCTACAATTTGAATTCATTAATGGCTTTACTTGGCCTGATTTAAAGCAAGCTTTTAATCGTCAAAATATAGATATTCTTCAACCTATCTTTAAAACAAATGACAATATTCAACAAGGTATATACTCCAATCCGCTTGTTAATATACCTTTTTCAATTATCACCCAGCCTAACGTGCCTGTATTTACTCATATCAATCAATTACAAGGAAAAAATTTAGCCATCCCTAAAGGCTGGTCAATCATAAACATTATTAAGCAAGCTTTCCCTCGCATAAACATTATTGAATACCCTTCAAGTAAAGCAGTCTTAGAGGCAGTATCACAAGGAGAAGTCTTTGCTGGCCTTGATAATGAAGTTATTTTCCGTTATACCCAAAAACAATTTTTTATTAAAAATATTCAATACCACTCTGCTTTTGATTTTTCGCCCGCTAACTTAGGTAGTTCATTACATTTTATGTTGCAACCATCAAGAAGTGATTTAATGGCGATTATTAACTTGGCGCTTAGCAAGATAACCACTGAGCAAAAAACGATGCTTAAGGCAAAATGGTTTGTCTCCAGTGATAACCAAGCTCAGCAATCGACACAAAAAAAGCAAGGCGTAGTACCTTATGAAGAGTTAATTGAGTTCGCCACGCATAGTACAACTTACGAACAACTTGTACCGCTAGTAATCAATGAAGCCGAACACTTTATTTATCTAACGCCGGTCAATCAAAGTAAAACGGAGTTTCTTGCCATCATAGTCCCAAGTGAGACTATTTTTGCCTCCAGCAATGCCAAGATAAAATTATCGATTATTATAACCACTATTTGTTTATTGCTTCTGCTGCCAGTGAGCTGGCTTTTTTCAAGCCCAATAGTCACCCCTATAAAGCTGCTTGCCGACCAAAACGATAAAATAAAAAACCGTCAATACGATAGCGTACAGCTTATTTCCAGTAATATTAAAGAAATTGATGAGTTAGCTAACTCACTGATAGAGATGTCAGTTTCTATTAAAAATAACGAGTTAAAACAGCAAGAGTTAATGGACTCATTTATCCAACTCATCGCACAAACTATTGATGACAAGTCAGCACATACAGGAGGACACTGTAAGCGAGTACCTGAGTTAGGTATAATGCTAATAAAAGCCGTAGTTGAAGATAAAAGCTGTTTTAAAGACTTTTCTTTCAAATCACCTGATGAGTTTCGTGAATTTAAAATTTCAGCTTGGCTACATGATTGTGGCAAAATTATAACCCCAGAGCATATCGTTAATAAGGGCAGTAAACTCGAAACCATTTATAATCGTATTCACGAAATAAGAATGCGCTTTGAAGTACTCTGGCGAGATGCTGAGATTACTTATTACCAAGCATTGCTATTACAACCTACACAACAAGCACAGTTACAGCAGACATGCATTAACCAACAACAAAAATTGACACAAGATTTTGCCTTTATTGCCAATAGCAATATCGGCACTGAATTTATGGAAGAAAATACAGTTCAGCGATTACAAGATATTGGACAACAAACCTGGCAACGTCACTTTGACAATACCTTAGGCTTATCCCCCATAGAAAACCTGCACCTAGCTCAACAATGCCAACAGCAACAGGCTCTGCCCGTCACTGAATCGCTATTAGCAGATAAAGTAGAACATATTATCAGGCGAGATAAGCCTATTGTCTTTGATGAAGGACTCGGTATAAAAATGTCAGTACCTGAGCATTACGCTAATTTAGGTGAGTTATATAACTTGTCTATCGCCAGTGGTACGTTAACGGTAGAAGATCGATATGTTATCAATGAGCACATAATTAGTACCATTAAAATGTTAGAACAACTGCCTTTCCCGCCAGAGCTTGCAAATATCCCTCGATTTGCTTCTACCCATCATGAAACGCTTATCGGCACAGGTTATCCAAGAAAATTAACCGCTGAACAGCTATCCATTCCTGAACGCGTATTAGTTATTGCTGATATTTTTGAAGCATTAACGGCCACCGATAGACCTTATAAAGAGGCAAAATCATTGGATACCTCAATAAGTATTTTACATAGATTGGCCTTTGAAAAGCATATAGACATTGATTTATTTGAACTTTTTTTAACCTCAGGGACTTATTTAACCTATGCAAATAAATACATGAGCGCCAAACAAATTGATATGGTTGATATCACAAAATACCTGCGCACTTAATACATAGACCCAAGCCACGGCAAGAGTTATCTATTAACAATGGCATCTGATTAATAGTCAGGCATAAAAAAACCTGTTCGAATAAACCACTTAAGTTTGTTCGAACAGGTTTTTATGCCATTAAGTATACCATTAAGCTAAGAAATTAAGCCCTATATTAGCGAGCTTAGAACGAGCAAAATTGATAAACATAACTACTCTGCTTCCGCTAAATACCAGTAGCCTTGGTTAAGTAGTTCCGTTGCCAACTCAACAAAAGCGGCATTATGACTCCAATCACTTAAATCATCGGGTGTTAACATTACGTTATCGCAAAGCAATTTTACACCGTTGGCTATTTCGGCTGAAAAAACCAATTCACTACCGTTGATATAACAGACACCTTGCTCAATGGTATCTTCAAAATAAAAGGCACGTAAGCCACCCAAGCGTTTAATAGCATGGCTGTTAAGTAAGTTACTAACTTCGGTTAAACCAAACGGTTCATCAGGTAATAGTATATCAAGCTCATGTTTAGCCGCTGTTAAAAATTGCCCAGTAAAGGCTTTAAAACTAGTATCATCATCAAGTAGGCACTGAACTTGTGCTTTAATACTGGCGTAGTCATTGTTTGTTACTTCGCCGCTACGGCTAACCACTTTTCTATCAGGGTCAGTTAATAACTGAGTGCCTTGCTCACTATCAATTAAATGATCAGCAAAGGCGCTAAGCACGCTCACTGCTGAATTACCTCGAAAGCCGACAGAAAAACTCATCGATACATCAACAGAGATGCCTTCATGAGGAAACCCTGGTGGAATATATAAAATATCACCCGGCTCAAGCTCTACATCAATAATCGACTCGAAGGGCTTAACATGTAATAAGGCTTCATGGGCTGCAAACTCTTCATGTGCACCATTATCACCCACACGCCAGTGACGTTTACCTGAGCCTTGGCAAATAAAGGTATCGTAATTATCTTTATGAGGTCCAACACTACCACCTGGCATAGCAAAACTGGCCATTAAATCATCTAAACGCCAGTGTGGAATAAAACGAAACGCTTCAATGATTTCTGCTGCTTCTTCAGAAAAGTTATCAAGGGCTTGTATTACCAAAGACCAGTTTTCACTACCTAAATGTTCATAGCTTTCAAAAGGGCCAAAATCAGCTTGCCATTGACCGTCTTTTTTATGCACCAAACGCGACTCTATTTGCTCTTCCATCGCCAAACCTGCCAGTTCGTCGGCCGCAATAGGGTCTACAAAATCTTTAAATCCTTGGCGAATAACGACTGGCTTTTTTTGCCAATATTCATCGAGGAATTGTTGCTGCGTCATTTGGTTCAAGTTTAAGGTATACATAAGGTGTTCACCATTTCATTAAGGGCTGGTATTTCATTGATGCGATTATACGGGTAAGCCGACAAAGTTTGAATACCATTATCGGCTTAATCTGTTATTGATAGGTAATATGGGTCGTTCGACGCGCTACGCTTGGTAACGATAATTTGTCGAGACAAGCATCGACCGACAGCTAAATTAAGTTAGGCTGGCTGCATAGGCTCTTGCTTTGGCTAAGTCTTCAGGTGTATCAACGCCTTCAACGGGCACGTGGCTGTTCGCTACCGCAACATGAATTCGCTCGCCTTGGTACAAAACTCTTAACTGTTCAAGCGCTTCAACTTGCTCTAATTCACTGGTTGGCCAATTAACATAGTCTTTAATAAAGCCGGCACGATAAGCATAAATACCGACATGCCTTAAGTAAAAGTCACCTATAGCACGAATGTTTTCTTCGGTATTTGCCTTAGCGTTTAAAAAACGCTCTCGGTCATAAGGGATCGTTGCCCGTGAAAAATAAAGTGCATAACCGTCTTTATCAAGTAACACTTTAACGGCATTAGGGTTAAAAGCTTCATCAACACTGTTAATATTAATCGCTAGGGTCGACATACGCGCAATACGATCATTTTGCTGTTGATTAGCTAAATTATTAGCAACTTGCGCAATATTTTCCGGTGGAATAAAAGGCTCATCACCTTGCACATTAACAATGATCTCATCATCACTAAATTGATATATGGCCATCACTTCGGCTAAACGTTCAGTACCTGATTGATGATCAGCACGGGTTTTACAAACCTCAGCACCAAAAGCACTGACCACAGCAGCAACTTCATCATTATCAGTAGCGACAATCACTTGACGAGCACCACTTAACTGGGCCTTTTCAACCACCCATTGGATCATTGGCTTGCCATTAATATCGGCTAAGACTTTCCCAGGTAAACGTGATGATTCATAACGGGCAGGAATGACCACAACAAAGCTGGCTTTAGCCTGAGTTGAAAGAGTAGAAACGCTGGTAGACATAACTAGCTATCCTGCTGTGTTGAATGGCTACTGCTAAGCTCTCGTGCTTCTCCTTCGAGTAACACAGGAATATCTTTTTCTATACGATAAGCAAGTCGGTCAAAGTTACAAATAAGTTCTTTCGCTTCTTTATCATAATCTAATTTACCTTTACATACTGGACAGGCAAGGATTTCCATTAATTTTGTATCGAAGGCCATGATAGGTTCTCACTGGTTAGTTATTTTTTGTTTATTATCTGAATTTTAGTATTTTAGTATTTTAGTATTTTAGTATTTTAGTTTGAGCATGTTCACTTTATCATGTAGCACTTGCTGCTCTGCTTGACTAAAGGTTGCATCAACCGGCAAGTACCACCAATTTTCTTGACCAAAGTCGCGACATTTTACCGCATCTTTCTCGGTCATTAACAAGGGTATATTATCATCAAGAGCATGAAAATCATCACGGGTAAAATGATGATGATCAACAAAGCTTTGTTGCGTTATGATCTGCACGTTATTGTCTGTTAAGGTATCAAAAAATCGTTGTGGCGCGCCTATACCGGCAATCGCGTTAACCGCGCCGTGCAAGGTAACAAACTTCGCTAAACTAAGGCGTTCGCCGCTAAGTAAATGACACACCTCAGTTGCCTGTAAAGTCATATGTAGCGGCGCAGATGGTATTTTATCAGTGGTTTTAGCGTCGTTATCCATTGTATCGCTACCCGCTTGGTGAGTAGAGCTTTTACCATTAAAAATAACTAAATCACTTTTAGCTAAGCGCCACTGCCCTTCTCGCAATGGTCCTGCCGGTAATAATAACCCGTTACCAAATAAGCGTTTACCATCAACAATGATCAGCTCTATGTCACGCGCTAACCGATAATGTTGTAAGCCATCATCACTAATAATAATATCGCAGCCTTGAGCAATAAGTAGCTCGGCGCTCGCAATGCGATCACTACCAACAGCAACAGGTACCTGACAACGTTGCTGAATAAGAACAGGTTCATCACCCGCTGCAGCCGTGGTTGAATCACTCGTCACTAAATAAGGATAATGTGGCGCTTGTCCGCCATAACCTCGCGAAATAACGCCTGGGTTAAAGCCTAAAGCACGAGTGAGTTTGACAAGGTAAATAACTATCGGGGTTTTACCGTTGCCGCCCACGCCTATATTACCCACCACAATAACAGGTTTACTGAGCTGGTAAGATTTTGATAAACCTAGCGTAAAGCTAAAACGTCTTAAGGCACTAAGTAGCCAAAAAAGTGCTGATAATGGCAATAACAACGGTACCAATAACCATTTAGCTGGGTGCTGGTAAAACCAAACTTTTTCAATTAAACGCATCGCATACTGTCTCTATTTACCTTAAAGCTGCTGACTTTAAAACGGGTTAACTTAAAGTTAACGTTAAAGCTATTCAAATTGGAAGCTATGTAATTGCGCATAAGCGCCTTGTTGAGCAAGTAAACTTTGATGGTTACCTTGTTCAACAATTTTACCTTGCTCCATCACAATAATTTTATCGGCACTTTCAATGGTCGATAAACGATGGGCAATCACAATAGACGTACGGTTTTGCTGTAAGGTATGTAAAGCATCTTGAATATGGCGTTCAGATTCAGTATCTAAAGCACTGGTTGCTTCATCTAAAATTAAAAAAGGTGTATCGCATAACAAGGCTCGAGCAATAGCGACACGTTGGCGTTGACCACCCGACAATAAGGCGCCATTTTCACCTATATTGGTTTCAAGCCCTTGCTCCATCTGCTCAGCAAATTCCATAACATGAGCGCTCTTAGCCGCTTCAATAATTTCAGCGTCGGTAGCCTCAGGCTTACCGTAAGCAATATTATTAGCTAGGGTGTCGTTAAATAAAACCACTTGTTGCGAGACATAAGAAAACTGCTTACGTAAATCTTTTAACAAAAACTCTTCAATATTAGTGCCATCAATTAATATCTCACCCGCAGTAACATCATAAAAGCGTAATAATAATGAGCTGGTTGTCGATTTACCGCTACCTGAGCGCCCTACTAGCGCTAAGGTTTCGCCGGGCTGTAAATCAAAACTCACATCCGTTAACGCCAGTTTAGCGCCCTGCTCGTCATTAGTGAGTGACGTATTATCAGTTTTGGCGTAAGCAAAATCGACATGCTTAAACGATAAAGCGCCTGAGGCTTTCACCAGTGCTTTATCACCATTGTCTTTTTCTTTTTCATGATCGAGTATCGAAAAAATACTGACACACGCAGCCATGCCTTGTTGCAGTTCACTATTAACATTGGTGAGCATTTTTAATGGTCTTAACAACATGGTCATATAGGTAATAATACTGACAAAAGTACCTGGAGAAATACTATCGCGCAGTGTGTCTGAGGTAATAGCATAAAAAACAAAGGCTAACGCAAACGAAGCAATAACTTGAATAATAGGGACACTGGCAGATTTAGTCGCCTGCATTTTCATACGTTGTTGACGGTTATGTTTATTAATCTTGGCAAAACGCGCAAATTCTCGCTGTTGTCCGCCAAACGTTAGCACCACTTTATGACCATTAAAGGTTTGCTCAGCCGCGGTAGTCACCTCGCCCATGGCACCTTGAATATTTTTACTCACTTTTCTAAAACGCTTAGATACCACATTAACAATCACGGCAATAACGGGCGTTATCAGTAAGAAAATCATCGATAATTGCCAGCTGTAATAGAACATTAAGCCGAGTAAACCAATCACAAACGCGCTTTCACGCACCATGGTAGAGAGCGACTTACTGACTGAGTTGAGTACTTGCTCGGTATCAAAAGTGATTTTAGAGATAAGTGAGCCAGTAGACTTTTGATCATGAAAAGTCACTGGCATTGACATAATATGCTCAAACAATTGTTGTCTTAAATCAGCAACGACATTATTACCGACCCAGGCAAGACAGTAATTGGCAATAAAATGCGCGATACCACGCACAGCAAACGCGCCAATGATAAACAAGGGCGCCCATTTCATAAACTGCGCATTAGAGCCGGCAAGCCCTTCATCAACCAAAGGTTTTAACTGTGATAAAAAATAAACATCGATAGCTGCATAACTGAGCATGCCAATAATTGCAGCAACAAAACCAAGCTTATAAGGTTTAGCGTAACTAACCAGGCGTTTAAAGTTTTTCCAAGATGTTGTTTTGGTTAAGTCAGGTAAAGGTGAAACGATATTTTCTGCAGATGATGCCATTAGTGATAATTACTCGGGTATGTAAATGACTTAAAGGGAAATAGATAAAGTATTAAGGCTACTGATGTTAATAAGCTAATACGTAAAATAGTCGTACTTTATCACGTTTATTTGATGAAATTGTATTTTAACGTTAATTAGCAAGACAACCAACAAAAACTCGTGCTAATGACAAATCAAAGTACTTAACTCAAACGCTTAAGCCGTTAGTGGCTAAACCAAAAAGGTCGTAAATCTTCAACGTAACTTCGTTTAATTATACCACTTTCATTAATGGTTATAATGACTTGTCCTAACTCAGCACTCGTTAACAACTTAATATTATTGGCACGATAACGCTCGCTAACCGCCGTAACAGGCATTCGCCAACGATTTAAATAACCGGCACTCACTAAAGCAACTCTGGGTGATAATTGCTCAATAAATGCCTGACTTGATGAGGTTTTCGAGCCATGATGAGGTACTTGTAATATATCTACCTGAAGTAGAGGATAACGCGTTAATAGCTGCTGCTCTATTTTCGCAGAAATATCCCCCGTTAACAGTAATTTATGGCCAAGTCGGTCAGTAATTAATATCACACAAGAGTCATCATTTTTTTGCTTGCCTTGATTAAGCACTGCATCTGAGGATTCAGGTACTAAGGGCGATAACACATCAAATGTTAAGCCTTGCCAACTAAGGCTCTGCTTAGCATGACAATCGCTAAGCATGTTATCACTAACAAGCGACTGATTACTCACTAGAGGCTTACTAATAGCGTTAAGTATGCCTTTGTCATTACTGATAACTTCATCAATGGTGATGTTTTCTAGCAAAGCACCGATGCCACCAGCATGATCATTATCACTATGACTCAATATCACTTTATCGAGCTTTTTAATCGCTGAATATTGTAAATACGGCAATATAACCGCTTCACTTAAGGTAAAACCACTTGGGTAAGCCGCACCAGTATCATATAAAATAGCCTGTTTATTTCGTGTAATTAACACGGATAAACCTTGACCGACATCAAAAAAAACAACCTGCCACGGAGTAAACTTCTGAGTCAACGGCCCCTGCTCTGTCACTATTAATGTTTGCTCTTGTGATGACCTTAAATAGCCACTGACTAAGCTAGTCATTAACACTAAAGCAACCAAAACGACTAAGGACATGGCACTTTTTTGGATTACCTTGTTCACTATAAAAGGCGACAGATAAAGCATAACAAAAATAAGCACACCGAACACGACTATGCAAAGTTGTTGCTCTAACGATAACACCACCATGGCATGAGGTATGTTGCTAAGCAAATCAAGAAAATACCAAAGCCAACTAAGCGACTGCAGTGACAGCATCATAAGCCACTGCGATAATTGCTCACTGAACGGCATTAACAACACTGATAGAAGCGCAGTAGGTATACTAACCGCGCTCATCCAAGGCACCGCAATAAGATTAGCGAGTAAACTCACTAGCGACATTTGTTGAAAAAATAACGCGGTAATGGGCATAAGCATTAAGGTTAATGCTAACTGAATAATTAATAAGCTTTTTAAAAAGCGCCAAGGTGCTGAGCCTTGATAAAGCCACGATTTAAATCGCCACAGTGTCACAAAAATGATAGCCACTGCATAAAAAGACAACCAAAAACTAGCCGTTAGTAGACTAAATGGACTGATCATCAATATAATAAAAAGGGTAATGAGTAATAAACGTTTAACTGAAAAGTGAATACCGACTAAACGACTACACCAATACAGATTTAACATCACTAACGCGCGCTGGGTAGGTAAAGAAAAGCCCGCTAAATAAGCATAAAATGTTGCTAATAACATACTAACAGCAATCGCAATATAGCGCATGTTAATGCGCTGCCATCGCGGATTATTCAACGGGAGCTTGTGAACAATAAACATCACCATAAAAAAAGTACTGCCAGCCAATAAGCCAATATGTAATCCCGAAATAGCAATAAGGTGACTAGTGCCTGTTGCTTGTAATACTCGCCAATGCTCATCATTAAGTAAACTGCGCTCACCAAAAGTTAATGCTAATAAAATAGGCGTAAGCTCATGGCTTGGCGATAAACCTAGATATTGATCAAATAATCCCTGTCTAACAGTGCTATTTGTTGGTAATACATTCTTTTTATTGTCTGATGTGACGTCCTGACTGTTTTTTTTGGGCGGGTTAACCACATAGCCTGTCGCGACAATATTATTGGCTTTAAGCCAACTGACATAATTGAAAGTACCTACATTAGCTAAGCCATGAACGGGTTTTAGTTTAACGTTCACGATAATTTTTTGTCCCTGAGCAAGATCAATCGTTGATTTCTGCCAACTGAGACGAATAATAAAGGGAGTATTTAGTGGTTCTTCATTAATCTTCTTTACCAACAAATTGAATCGTTTAGTCACACCATGCTGTTGACTTTTATGTTGATTTGAACGACTAGTAGTAGTCGTTACATTTTCACTTAGGACATTAAGCGGGTTAACTTGTATATTAAGTACCTCACCTTCAACAAAAAATGATTGCTTATCTTGCACCAAGTCAATAACAAGTTTGGGTAATTGACTATGATAGAGGTATGCTTGTGTTAAAATCCATAGCGCGCCAAGGCAGAATCCAACGCTAGAACGTAACTTTTTATGAAAATAAAAAGCTATTGCGAGACAAAGAAGTAAAAATAGCTGAAAAATCGTTGGTACTTCTGCCAAAAACAAGGACAATATAGCACCAAGAAAAAATGTCAGTAGCCACCAATCCATAGTGTATAAATCCTTTTATGTATTGCGGTTAAAATTACAGCGTTAATACCTTAGGTAGTACCTTATAATCTACCTTATTAGTATTGCTCGTTGCTACACTGAGTCATTAACCTTAAAAAATTATTTACCACACTTACTTTAGTTAGAGATTTGTAAAAGAATATGCCAAAAAAAACGTTCAAGCGTTGGATGCCTGATCATCAAACGATAAAAGATAACAAGTACCTAAAAGTGTTTGGCAATTTACTTCAAAATGCAAACCTTTGGCACTTAAACCGTCACTCTGTTGCTAAAGCCTTTGCTGTCGGTTTGTTTTTTGCTTTTATCCCGGTGCCATTTCAAATGGTTTTAGCCGCCGGTACTGCTATTATAGTACATTCTAATTTACCGCTATCAATTGCAATAGTTTGGTTGACCAATCCGCTTACTATGCCGTTTATATTTTATGCCTGTTATTTTGTCGGCGTGAAGATATTATCAGTGCCTGAGCAACACTTTGCTTTTCATGCAAGTTGGCAGTGGGTTGTCGATAGTTTATCAACTATTGGGCCGGCATTTTTAGTCGGCTGTGGGGTACTCGCCTTAACATTCTCATTTTTAGGTTATTTCTTTATCCACGCGCTGTGGCGCTATCAAGCTGTTAAAGCCTGGAAGAATCGTACAAATCGTATAAATAAAAACACAAGAATAAAATAATAATAATATTGAACCACCGAGGCTATTATTAACTTACGCGTAGGGGGATGCTTGCCTCAACAAAATCTCGTCTCATTAGCACGCTCCGCGTGGTAATGAGGTTCACCGATAATATCCAAAAAAACTGTCGGGCCTCGCTCCGCTCGTGCCGACCTACAAAACCAAGTTGATTTACTCGTAGGTCGATGCTTGCCTCGACAAGCTATTACGGATTGAGATGCTATAAAAAATTGAATTATTCTACTGCTGGTTTAGTCAAACCAAAGTGCTGATAAGCTCTGTCGGTAACAATACGGCCACGCGGCGTGCGTTGTAAAAAGCCTTGTTGAATAAGAAAAGGCTCTAACACATCTTCAATGGTTTCTCGTTCTTCACCAATGGCTGCCGCCACATTATCGAGGCCAACAGGGCCGCCCATAAACTTGTCAATGATGGCATGTAACAATTTTCTGTCCATAATATCAAAGCCTTCACTATCAACTTCTAACATATCTAACGCGGCAGAGGCGGTTTGTTGATTAACCACACCATGAGATTTTATATCGGCATAGTCGCGTACTCGGCGCAATAAACGGTTGGCAATACGTGGCGTACCACGTGAGCGACGAGCGACTTCAAAAGCGCCCTGCTCATCTATGGTTAAATTTAAAAAGTGTGCCGAACGACTAACAATGGTTGATAATTCCTCAACATTATAAAATTCTAGGCGCTGCACAATACCAAAACGATCGCGCAGTGGTGATGTTAGTGCACCAGCACGTGTGGTCGCGCCAATAAGGGTAAATGCGGGTAAATCTAATTTAATAGAGCGTGCGGCAGGTCCTTCACCAATCATAATATCTAATTGATAATCTTCCATCGCTGGGTAAAGTATTTCTTCAACAACGGGGCTTAAACGATGAATTTCATCAATAAACAGAATATCGTTTTCTTCTAAATTAGTCAGTAGCGCCGCTAAATCACCGGCTTTTTCTAATACCGGCCCTGAAGTGGTGCGAATATTTACGCCCATTTCATTGGCGACAATGTTAGCTAAAGTAGTTTTACCTAAGCCTGGAGGGCCAAAAATAAGTAAATGGTCTAACGGCTCGCCACGATTTTTTGCCGCGGGGATAAATATTTCCATTTGTGCTTTAACATGCTCTTGCCCTGTATAATCTTGTAGCATTTTAGGACGAATAGCACGATCTACATTTTCATCTTCTAACGATGCAATGGGTTCAATTAAGCGATCTGCTTCGATCATGGTTTATTATTCCTGTGCGGTTAACGTGACAACATTGACGTGAATGGTAAAACATTATTAATGACTAAAGCACGGTTGATTGCTAAAGCATTGACTTTAATGCATCGCGAATAAGCGCTTCACTCGACATACCACGATTGTATACTGATTTAATCGCTTTATCTGCTTGTACTTGCTTATAACCAAGCGATAATAAGGCATTAATAGCATCACCTTTATTATCGTTAATAAAGGTACTTTCTTGGCTAAGTTCAGCGGATAGTTGTTCTGGTATAACGCCGTCAGTAGAAACTAGCTGTATGGATTGTGCTTGCCAATCTTTTAAGCGATCACGCATCTCAATCAGTAAGCGCTCTGCTGTTTTCTTACCAACGCCGGGAATTTTTACAATGGCGCTGATATCATCGTGACGCACACAACTAACAAATTGATCAGCCGACATAGTTGATAAAATAGCTAAGGCGAGCTTAGGACCCACACCATTAACTTTGATCAGTAAACGAAATAATTTACGTTCAACTTTATTGGCAAAACCATACAGTAATTGTGCATCTTCACGAACGACAAAATGAATGTAAATAATCGCCTGCTGTTCAATGTCAGGTAACACATAAATGCTGGTCATCGGCATAGTCACTTCATAACCAACGCCAGCACAGTCAATTAATATTTCAGGAAAGTTTTTTTCGACAAGCGTGCCACGTAAACGACCAATCACAACAAGTACCCATAGCTATTATTAATAAGACAAATACTACCACTATATATTTATACAGTAAAGTAATGCCAAGTCCATTAAGTTATTTCCCACTCAGCGAGAATTAAAAGGTTTAAAGGCAAGGCATTGATTGAAGTACTTTTGTCTTATCGCTGAGCCCGCAGCGCCTCGTTTTCCTCGGTGGTGCATTGTATTTCTGTTGTTTGTCGTGTCACTACAGGGGCTACGTAGGTCGGCCTTCAGGCCGTCAAAAAACACCCAATAAATATTACCTTGATGGCCTAAAGGCCAACCTACACGAAACTGATACGCTCTTAAAAAGCTAAAATATTGAACCACAGGGGCTAGGTAGGTCGGCCTTCAGGCCGTCAAAAAACACCCAATAAATATTACCTTGATGGCCTAAAGGCCAACCTACACGAAACTGATACGCTCTTAAAGTGCTAAAATATTGAACCACAGGGGCTACGTAGGTCGGCCTTCAGGCCGTCAAAAAACACCAAATCAATATTACCTTGATGGCCTAAAGGCCAACCTACACGAAACTGATACGCTCTTAAAGTGCTAAAATATTGAACCACAGGGGCTAGGTAGGTCGGCCTTCAGGCCGTCAAAAAACACCAAATCAATATTACCTTGATGGCCTAAAGGCCAACCTACACAACAATGACGGCTATTTTATTTACGTTGTTAACGTAACCGCCCTCTAACTATCTTGGTGGCTTGCCCCGCTAATCTGGCAATATTGATATGACTATGACCATGGCAAAGTGCCACGGCTAAGGCATCGGCAGCATCGGCTTGTGGCGTACCGGGCAGCTTTAAAATCGTTTTTACCATATGTTGTACTTGGCTTTTATCTGCTGCGCCACTGCCAACCACAGCCTGCTTAATTTGTCTTGCAGAGTACTCAGCAATGGTTAAGCCTGCGTTAGTTGCCGCAACAATAGCCGCACCACGTGCTTGACCGAGTTTTAACGCGCCACCTGGATTTACCCCCATAAAAACTTGCTCTATGGCAAACATATCAGGTTTAAATTGAATAATTAACTCAGACACGCCAGCAAAAATAGTTTGTAAGCGCGATGCTAAATCTTCCCCTTGGCTGAGCGCTTTAATACAACCACTGCCAAGGTAAGTAAATCGTTGTTTTTCTTGTTTGATAACGCCATAACCGGTAAAGCGTGATCCAGGGTCAATCCCTAGTATTATTGTCAACGGTAGCCTCTTAATAGAACCATAAGGTAAAAATATATTACTATGTTATGTCTACGCCATAAAAAATGCAGCTAAAACATAGGTTATAGCTGCATTTATACAGGGTAATCAAAATAGATGCTAGTGACTTTTATCTACCGATAAAGGCGCTAACTATTTATGCTGGCTCGTCAGTTTTACTCTGCTCAAGTACGGCAATACCCAATTCTTTCAACTGTTCAGGGTTAGCATTACCTGGCGCGTTAGTCAGTGGACAAGCCGCTGTATTAGTTTTTGGGAAAGCCATAACATCGCGAATTGAACTAGCACCGGTCATTAACATAACAATACGGTCTAAACCAAACGCTAAACCAGCATGTGGCGGCGCACCATATTGTAATGCTTCAAGTAAGAAGCCAAATTTTTCTTGGGCTTCTTCATCACTAATACCTAACACTCTAAACGCTGCAGCTTGCATATCTTGCGTATGAATACGTACTGAGCCACCGCCTAATTCACAGCCATTTAACACCATATCATAAGCGTCAGATAAAGCACCCACTGGGTTTGCTTCTAGCTGCTCTGGCGTCAAATTAGTCGGCGCGGTAAATGGATGATGAATAGCGTGCATACGCCCATCAACTTGTTCAAACATTGGGAAATCAACAACCCAAAGTGGTTTCCAGTCACCGGCAAGTAAATCAAGATCTTCACCTAATTTAAGACGAAGTGCACCTAACGATTCAGAGACAACATTATAGCTATCAGCACCAAAGAAAATAATATCGCCTGTGCTCGCCTTAGTACGTTTTAATAACGCAATGGCTTCTTCGCTTGATAAGAATTTTAAGATGGGTGACTGTAAACCGTCAACGCCCGTTGCAAGCGCGGCATCAATATCATTTACTTTTAACCAAGGCATGCCTTTAGCCCCGTAAATGCCAACAAATTTTGTTAACTCATCAAGGCCTTTACGTGAAAATTTAGCCGCACCTTGTGGCACACAAATAACCGCAACACGACCATTGTCATCGTTAGCTGGGCCTGAAAAAACTTTAAATTCAACGTCTTTTACAATATCAGCAACATCAACTAACTCTAATGGGTTACGTAAATCTGGTTTGTCACTACCAAAGCGAGCCATCGCTTCAGAGTAAGGCATGCGCGGAAAGTCACCTAAATCAACATTGAGCATGGTTTGGAATAGTTCACGGATCATTTTTTCCGTCACCTCCATTACCTGATCACTGCTCATAAATGAGGTTTCAATATCTATTTGGGTAAATTCAGGCTGTCTATCGGCACGTAAATCTTCATCACGGAAACATTTAACGATTTGATAATAACGCTCCATACCAGACATCATCAATAACTGTTTAAATAGTTGTGGTGACTGTGGCAGTGCAAAAAACTGACCTTTGTGAGTTCGACTAGGGACTAAATAATCACGCGCACCTTCAGGGGTAGCAGCCGTTAAAATGGGCGTTTCAATATCTAAAAAGCCCTGTGACTCTAATGAGCTACGTACTGCTGAAGTCACTTTAGCGCGAAAACGTAAACGTTCAGTCATTTCAGTGCGGCGTAAATCGAGGTAACGATATTTCAAGCGCATTTCTTCAGAGTTAACTTGATTAGAGTCCAGCGGTAATGGCGCAGACTTATTTAAGATAGTTAGCTCTAAACCGAGTACTTCAATGCCACCTGTTTTCATGCCTTTGTTTACTTGACCTTCAGGTCGAGCACGTACTTTACCTTTTATTTGTACACAAAATTCGTTGCGTAAAGTATTCGCTTTTTTGATAACGTCAGGTAAATCTGGATCATAAACAACTTGTACTAGGCCTTCACGATCACGTAAATCTAAAAAGATAACAGCGCCTAAATCACGACGTTTGTTGACCCAACCACATAAAGTTATTTCTTGTCCGATGTGAGATTCATTTACCTCACCACAATAAAGACTACGCATGTATTTTTTGCCTTACTAATATTTTATGTTTAAACATTTATGCTTAAATAGTTACCTTTAAATAGGTACGGTTAAGCATATAAACAACCGCTATTAAGCCGTTGTTAAGATAATTTTTGCCATATTATAAAGCAATGAATAGTAATGTCACCCAAGAACAAGCAGATGGATAAATTAAAGCGATTGGCTTAAGGTATTAGTAGGTCGGCACGAACGCAGTGAGGCCCGACGATTTGTGGTGAATTTGAGCCTGGTTCCCACGCTCCGCGTGGTAACGATAGCAGTTTTTTTTCGAGGCAAGCATCGACCTACAAATACCAAAACCACCTACACTGCTTGTGTAGGTTGGCCTTTAGGCCATCACACTACTATTATTTTTGATAGCTTTTGACGGGCTAAAGCCCGACCTACAAATACCAAAACCGCCTACACTGCTTGTGTAGGTTGGCCTTTAGGCCATCACACTACTATTATTTTTTGATAGCTTTTGACGGGCTAAAGCCCGACCTACAAATACCAAAACCGCCTACACTGCTTGTGTAGGTTGGCCTTTAGGCCATCACACTACTATTATTTTTGATAGCTTTTGACGGGCTAAAGCCCGACCTACATAATGACACCACAAGCATCGACCTACGTAGTAACAAAACGCGCGTACATCAATTAAAAATATAATGGTTTTTACCGGCCGCTTTAACTTTATACATCAAAGTATCAGCAACTTTAAGTAGCTCGGTGTCGTTATCACCATCGCCTGGATACATCGCAATACCGATACTACTACCAATAGACGCGTTAATTTTTGACTTGCCGTTCAAGAGTGCAAACTCTTTTTGCAGTAGTTCTAATACTTTTTCAGCCACATAAGCGGCTTCGTTAGAACTATGTAAACCGGTAAGCAATAACACAAATTCATCACCGCCAAAACGTACCACGGTATCTGAGTTTCTCACGCAGCCCTGCAACCGTGCAGCAACTTGTTTTAATAATTCATCACCGACATCATGTCCATAAGTATCGTTAATGTTTTTAAAGCCATCTAAATCGATAAATAGCACCGCCATTTTAAGAGATTGTCGTTGGTGAAAAGATATTGCGGTACTTAACCTGTCTTTTAATAACACTCGATTAGCTAGCCCAGTGAGTTCATCATGGGTAGCCATATGTTTCATTATTTTTTCAAGTTGCTCTCGATGCTTAATTTCAACTTGTAACCTTCTGTTCCACATAATAATAACGCCCAGCACCAACAACGTTATAACGCCAACTTGTGCCGCAACCTGCAAAACAACGCTTTTATCAAAGCCGGTATTAATCGCTAACGTAAACCAATTATCGTAAATAATTTGTTTCTCTTTTTCAGTAATTGATAATAAGCCTTTATTCATTATATCTTTTAATAATGGCATTTTTTTATGAATAGCAAAATGACTGTCACTTATGCTGACATCGTCCATCATAGACATCATTAGCGTGAGAATATTTTCTTGCTTTAACAGCTGTGTTGCCGAGGCGACAGAAGTAATAAAGCCATCAACACGCTCTTGTTGTAAGGCAACTAAACCTTGCTCGCGATTTTCAACTAACGTAAAGGTGATTAACGGGTACGTTTTGCGTAACCAAGCAATCAAGTGATAGCCTTTAACAATAGCGACTTGCTTGCCCTTAAAATCGCCTAACTTGGTTTGACGCCCATAATAAAGGGGATGCAACATCACCCAAGGCATTTTCCAATAACTTTCAGAAAAAAGCATATGGCCTTCACGCTCTGGTGTTGGCGCAATACTCGCTATCACATCGACATCATTAGCTAACAAAGCATCGTATAGCTTCTGCCAGTTATCAAAAGCAACAAAGTCAAAATCGATACTCGTTCGTTCGCTGATTAAATTAAGGATATCGCGGTTGATACCAGAGAATTTACCCTTTTCATCACTAAATTCAACCGGTGAGAGGTCATTAATAAAACCTAATCTTATATTTTCATTAGCGGCTAGAAAGGCTTTTTCGCTATCACTTAAGACAATCTTTTGTGCCTGTTGTTTATAATACGATTTGCCCTTATTATCCTTTAACCACTGGTCTTCAATACTTATTAAAGTATTAATATCTAACTCGTTAAAGCCAGTATTAATCACTTGTGCTAACTTATAATTTTTTTGATGGATTACAGGCGCTAACTTCACGCTAAACACTGGACTGTCTAACAAATAAAAATGTGTTTGCAAATTACCTTGCTCCAGCTTTGCTTGCACTACATTAACCAAACCAATCATAGCCGCTATTTCTTTTTGCTCTGCCGCCACAAACATCTCGTCAATACTACTAAAATAACGAAGATTCAACCTAGGGTACGCCGCTAACACTTGCTCTTTAATCGTTGAGTTTTGCCAGATACCGATAACCTTATCACTAAACTGTTGGGTAAATTGCTCAATGGATTCAATGTTAAGGCCTTCAATATCGTTCATATTATTATGAACAAACACCTGCGCCTTAGATGAGTAAATAGCCTTGGTAAATAAAGTGTTTTCAGTAATCTGAGCATGTTCAGGGTAAGCTAACACTATATCGACTTTTTGCTGCGCGACCATCTCGAGTGCCTCTATCATATCACGGGCAACAAAATCCACTTTTATACCCACGTGTTTAGACCATAAGCGCCAGACATCAATCAGTAGACCTTGTGGCTTACCTAAGGGACTAACGCCCATATAAGGAGGATTATTCGATGAAAAAGCGATAAGTAAGCTATTTTCCGGCTTGGTAAATCCTAACCATTGTTGTTCGATAAGATTTCGCTCTTGTATTGATATTTTTGCAAATCCTTGGTCAATAAAAGGCAGTAAATTAGGCCTGTTTTTAGCCACTGCGACACCGTAATCACTTTGTTGATAGCGCAAGAGCTTATAGGTAGGAAAGCGTTGTTTTAAGCTATCGTAATCAGAGAGCTCATCGTTAAGCTTTTCTAACCCTGCAAACACCAACACCTCATTATCTAATGCTGCTTGGTATAAATCAGGATAACTATCATAAATTTTCAACGCTAATTCGGGCTGGTTTCTTTGTAAGCCTTCAAGATGAACAGAGCCTTTAACAACACCGATACTATAGGGTTTTAAATCAGCTAAGCTATTTACCGTATTGAGTTTTTTATGAATATAAAGGTGGGTATAAATAGAAAACAGAGGTTGGCTAAATTGTAAGGTTTCTTGCCTTAACGCTGTGATGACTAAACCGCCATGAATATCAACATTACCTTTAGCGACTTCATTTAGCGTTTCTAACCAAGGTAACAGCACAAACTTAATAGTGACTTGCTGCTTTTTAGCCCATAAACGCCACATATCAGCCATCAACCCAATCACTTGACCTTGTTTATCAATGGTATGATAGGGAAAAGAGGTTTTATTAATAGCAATAGTTAATGGCTGCTTAGTCACTACATAATCAGCGTTAGCTGTCTGATTAACTATCTGATTAGTTACGTCATTAGTGACTTTTTCAGGCGTTTGAGTTGATGCTTGCTTTAATGCATTGTTTGAAACTTGCTTTAGCGCTTCATTAACACCATTTACCTCACTTTTCGCATACACTAGCCCGCTTGAAAAAACAAAAAAAATCGCTACGGCAATAGAATAATAACGTGGTTTATAAAAAAAGCTCAAAAAAATACCCTATAAATATAGCGTTGCTAATAAGATCGGTTAAAATAGGTCATCATACTTTATATAAAAGGCGACTTGATGACAGCGTTTATTAACATCATAGTTCGCTAACACCACAGTGAAAATAATCAACACCATGCATGATTCTGATACCGATTTAATTTATTCACAAGCACATAAACAGGTAAAAAACTTTACCTTTGATGCGCAAGTTGTGGAAGTTTTCCCTGACATGATCTCCCGCTCTGTACCAGGTTACAATACTATTATCGACACTATAGGTCGACTTAGCCAACAATTTGTTCAAGATAATAGTAATATTTATGATTTAGGCTGCTCTTTAGGCGCAGCAACACTCGCTATGCGTAAAGGAATTAGTGCCAACAACTGTAAAATTATTGGCGTTGATAATTCAAGCGATATGGTTAAACGATGTAAAATGCATGTTGAGGCTTTTAAAGGTAAAACACCGGTAAGTATTATTGAAGGTAATATTCAAGACATTAACATAGAAAATGCTTCTATGGTGGTGTTAAATTTCACTTTACAGTTTATTGAAAAATCACAACGACAAGCCTTACTAACGACGATAGCTAAAGGCTTAAACCCAGGTGGTTTATTGGTGCTGTCTGAAAAAATATCCAGTGATGATAACGTTATTGATGATGTACTCATTGACTTACACCATAAATTTAAAGGCGATAATGGTTATAGTGAATTAGAAGTTGCACAAAAACGCAGCGCGCTTGAAAAAGTGATGCTAACCGATACGCTTGAGGTACATAAAGAGCGTTTACACCAAGCAGGCTTTAGCCACGCATCATTATGGTTTCAATGCTTTAATTTCACTTCACTTATCGCTATTAAGTAGCACTGTCAAATAACCAATACGCCACATTCCAACGACATAGTAGACATTTATGAAACACTTTAACCACTTTTATCAACAAATTGCGACTAATCGTTTAGGTCATTGGCTAAATACCCTACCAGCACAATTAAGCGACTGGCATGAAAACAACCTGCATGGCGAATTTAAGCATTGGCAAAAAACACTCGATGCCTTACCTGTTGTTAGCACAGATGCCAGCATTGATATTGTTAATACCGTTAAAGTAGGTGAACTCGGTGATTTAGATCAGGGACAATTTAAACGCCTTGAAAATTTAATGAAAAAGTTTAAACCTTGGCGTAAAGGCCCGTACCATATTCATGGCTTACACATTGACACCGAATGGCGTAGTGATTTTAAATGGGATCGTTTAGCTGAGCATATTAGTGATTTATCAGGTAAGTACGTATTAGATATTGGTTGCGGTAGCGGCTATCACTTATGGCGTATGCGCGGCGCAGGTGCAAAGTTTGTGGTGGGTATTGACCCAACTCAGCTATTTTTAATGCAATTTAATGCCATAAAGCATTTTATAGATGATGACCAAGTACATTTATTACCACTAGGCGTTGAACAACTCCCTGAGCTAAAGGCGTTTGATACGGTTTTTGCCATGGGGGTATTGTATCATCGTCGTTCACCGATAGATTTTCTTTACCAATTAAAAGCCCAGCTAGTTAAAGGCGGCGAATTAGTGTTAGAAACCCTCATTGTTGATGGCGATGAAAACACCGTATTAGTCCCTGGTGAACGTTACGCTAAAATGCGTAATGTCTGGTTTTTACCCAGTGAAAAAGCGATGTGTGCTTGGTTAGAGCGCTGTGGATTTAGCAATGTTCGCGTAGTAAACACCGACATCACCGCTATAGACGAGCAACGAAAAACCCAGTGGATAGATACTGAGTCATTACAAGATTTTCTTGACCCTGATGACAGCAGTAAAACTATAGAAGGTTACCCTGCTCCCAAACGAGCAATATTTATTGCTAATACTTAAAAGCTAAAGATGTTGAACCACCGATTACGCGTAGGTCGATGCTTGCCTCGACAAAGTCCCTGAAAGGGAATATGAGATAACCGCCATCATTTTTGATCAAACCGTCGGGCCTCACTGCGCTCGTGCCGACCTACAAATAAATTTACACGTAGGTCGATGCTTGCCTCGACAAAGTCCCTGAAAGGGAATATGAGATAACCGCCATCATTTTTGATCAAACCGTCGGGCCTCACTGCGCTCGTGCCGACCTACAAATAAATTTACACGTAGGTCGATGCTTGCCTCGACAATATCTGGCAAAACATGATAAAAAACAAACGGTAATCTACTCATATCTCACTACTAATTTCCCAGTAAATAGGTTAAGTTATAATGACTTAACTTATCTTATTTAGTAAAAACAACCCTGTTTAACTCAAGCGTTAATCAAGTTTACGCTAAGGAATGCTATGAACGATGTGTGGTTAGCAAGACGACTTAAAAAAGTAACTAACAGGCAGCAAGATCACCGAGACCCTTTTCAGCGCGATCGCGCTCGAATACTACATTCTGCCTCCTTTCGCCGCTTACAATCTAAAACCCAAGTAATGGGTAGCGGTCAAAGTGACTTTTACCGTACGCGTTTAACGCATTCATTAGAAGCGGCGCAAATAGGCTCAGGTATTACCGCACAGCTACGCAGCAAAGAGCCTGCTCTGTGCGAAGCGCTTCTCCTCAATAGCGATAGCTTAATTGAAACCATTTGCTTAGCTCATGATATTGGCCACCCTCCTTTTGGTCATGGTGGTGAAATAGCGCTAAATTATATGATGCGTGATCATGGTGGTTTTGAAGGCAATGGCCAAACACTACGTATAGTGGCTCGTTTAGAAACCTTTAGTGAACACTTTGGTATGAATTTAACCCGTAGAACACTACTGGGATTAATGAAATATCCACAGTTGATAGACACACTCTGTAAAGCTATAAAACCAAGCACTATTGGTAATTTTCGACAACTTAAAGCCGACGAATGGCATCCACCTAAAGGCTTATATAGTGATGATCAAGACATTATTGACTGGATACTTGCCCCCTTATCACAAGCTGATCGCACTTTATTTCAAAGCATCAGTTGCCAAGAGAACGCGCTCCAAGGTAAAAGCCACCATTATAAAACCCTCTTCAAATCATTAGATTGCTCAATTATGGAACTAGCCGATGACATTGCTTATGGCATTCATGATCTTGAAGATGCCATAGTAACGAAAGTGGTTAACCGTGATGATTTTGATCGTGAAGTCATAC
This sequence comes from Colwellia ponticola, assembly GCF_005885605.1. Classification (GTDB taxonomy): domain Bacteria; phylum Pseudomonadota; class Gammaproteobacteria; order Enterobacterales; family Alteromonadaceae; genus Colwellia; species Colwellia ponticola. The sequence continues at coordinate 118,626 of NZ_SZVP01000003.1, forward strand.
AAAAACTGCAAAAAATAGACGATGTATGGCTAAAAAAATACAGTAAAACGTTAGCAAATAAGCTTTTTAGTGATCACCATCACTTGCAAAAAGATGCTATTGGCGGCTTAGTAAACTACCTGATTACCGCCATAGAGATTACTGATTTAAATAAACAAAACGATATAAATTTTGCCGAGCCGCTACTTCGCTATAACGCAACCTTATCAACACCTACCGCCAAAGCACTGCAAATATTTAAAGACTTTGTTTACTTTTATGTGATTAAATTAACCAGCTTGCAACGCTTGGAATATAAAGGTCAGCAAATAGTGATGGAGCTTTTTGAAGCGTTATCATCTGACCCTATGCGCTTACTGCCCAGTAATAGCGCTAAACGTTGGCAACAAGCCGTAGATGACAATAAAAATCCCCAGCGAATAATAGCTGACTACATTGCAGGTATGACCGATGACTATGCCACACGCCTTTATCAATCACTGTTTAGTGTGCATGGTTCGTCAACTTACCAATTAAACTAAAACCAGCCCTACGTAGAAACACCACAAACCATCACCTGCACTTTTTGTGTAGGTTGGCCTTTAGGCCGTCACAGTAATACTATTGTTAATGGTTTTAGACGGGCTAAAGCCCGACCTACCTAGAGATACCACAACCCCCAACCTGCACTTTTTGTGTAGGTTGGCCTTTAGGCCATCACGGTAATACTATTGTTAATGGTTTTTGACGGGCTAAAGCCCGACCTACATAGAGACACCAAAAACCATCACCTGTACTTCTTGTGTAGGTTGGCCTTTAGGCCATCACACTAATATTATTCTTTGACGCTTTTGACGGGCTAAAGCCCGACCTACGTAAAGATACCAAAAACCATCACCTGCACTTTTTGTGTAGGTTGGCCTTTAGGCCATCACACTAATATTATTCTTTGACGCTTTTGACGGGCTAAAGCCCGACCTACGTAGAGATACCACCAACCCCAACCTGCACTGCTTGTGTAGGTTGGCCTTTAGGCCGTCACAGTAATACTATTGTTAATGGTTTTAGACGGGCTAAAGCCCGACCTACATAGAGACACCACCAACCCCAACCTGCACTTTTTATGTAGGTAGGCCTTTAGGCCGTCACACTAATATTATTCTTTGACGCTTTTGACGGGCTAAAGCCCGACCTACATAGAGACACCAAAAACCATCACCTGTACTTCTTGTGTAGGTCGGCCTTTAGGCCGTCACGGCAATACTATTGTTAATGGTTTTTGACGGGCTAAAGCCCGACCTACCTAGAGACACCACCAACCCCAACCTGCACTTTTTGTGTAGGTCGGCCTTTAGGCCATCACGGTAATACTATTGTTAATGGTTTTAGACGGGCTAAAGCCCGACCTACGTAGAGATACCACAAACCCCGACCTACGTTAAATAAACTATTAATGCCTTACTGATAAAAGTCAGTTAAGCTAACGCGGTAAGCTCCACCAAAAGATAAAAATGAGAACATTGCGACAATGCTAGAAATATACGCAGGCAAAAATGCCTTAAAGACCATTCAAGAACAAGGCTTTAACCAAGAGCTATTTACTCATTTTTTAGGTGCCAGTGGTGGACCTAAATGGTTTACGGTCTTTGGCTTAGACAAATACCTATTTGGCGAGTTTTTTCACAATAGAAACACCGAGCTTAATTTACTCGGCTCAAGCGCTGGTGCTTTTCGCGCAGCCTGTTTAACACAAAGTAATCCTGTGCAAGCCATTGAAGGTTTGGCTTATAATTATGCCAATATGGTTTACTCTAAAAAACCGAGTGCAAAAGAAATATCGACTAAAGCCGCTGACATAGTTAACCAGCTATTTACTGACAACCGTGCTGATGAAGTAATCAATAACAACATTTTTAAAGCACACTTTTTAGTGGCTAAATGTAATGGTTTAACCGCCAGTGATAATAAAGTAATGCAAACGGCTGGTTTATTTAATAGTTGGTTACTGAACAAGCTTGATAGAAAATTACTCGCTAAGCAATACCAACGTTATATATTTAAACAGCCCAGCAGTAACTTGCTAATAAATGACCCATATAACTTTAACACTGTTTACCAAAACTTAACCCGTGAAAATATTAAAAGCGCAGTACTGGCTTCAGGTTCAATCCCCTTGGTAATGTCGGGTGTTAAAAATATTCAAGGAGCGGCAAAAGGAACTTATCGAGATGGTGGTATTATTGATTACCACTTTGATTTTTCACTGCAAAAAAGTAGTGTTGTAACAAAGAATAACCCTAATGAGTGCGGCTTAACATTGTATCCGCACTTTAGTAGCGAACCCAAAGCAGGATGGTTTGACAAAAACTCGACACGTAAAGTGCTAGCGAGTAGTTATGACAATACCGTATTACTGTCACCTTCTAAAAAGTTTATTAAATCACTGCCTTTTAGTAAAATACCCGATAGAACTGACTTTACTAAGTTAGATGCCAATACTCGAATTAACTACTGGCAGCAAGTATTAACTCAAACAGATATATTAGCCGAATGCTTTCATGAGTTTGTTACCAAACAAGGTATAAGCCAAATAAAAGCCTTTACACCATAAATCAATACCTTATGTAGACAATGGTTTAACCTATCAACTTTATGTAGGTTGGCCTTTAGGCCATCACGGTAATACTATTGTTAATGGTTTTTGACGGGCTAAAGCCCGACCTACGTAGTGACAAACCACAAGTGCCTGTTACGTTAAGAGCCAAAAAAAATCTGCACTCCAACCAACAGCGTCATTCCCGAATTGTCCTATCGGGAATCCATTTTTATGTAGGTTGGCCTTTAGGCCATCACGGTAATATTTGTCTTATTGCTCTGACGGCCTAAAGGCCGACCTACATAGTGCACACCACAAACCCCGACCTACGTAGAGACACCACAAACTACGACCTACGTAGTGGCTTTAAACATCGCAATTAACCCTTGGCTTGAAGCTGATAACGTTTCCTTTTCAAAGCCTTCAACACCATCAATAGCCGCTAAAACGCTAGCGCCTAACTGCTTTCCTAACTCAACGCCCCATTGATCATAAGAGTTGATACCCCAAATAACCCCTTGTACAAAAATCTTATGCTCATATAGCGCAAACAAAGCACCAATAGCTTCAGGCGTTAACAAATCCATCACTAACGTGTTACTCGGGGTATTACCTTTCATCGTTTTATGCGGCGCAAGGCGGCTAACTTCTTCAGCAGATAAACCGCTATTTACCAGCTCAGTGTTAACTTGTGCTAATGTTTTTCCTTGCATCAATGCTTCACTTTGCGCAAAACAATTAGCCACCAATACCTTATGATTCTGGGTATATTGGCTACGCCCTTTTAAAGCAACAATAAAGTCTGTCGGAATAATGTCATCACTTTGATGCATTAACTGCATAAAAGCGTGTTGGCCGTTAGTGCCTTCTTGACCGAACACTACCGGAGCGGTTAACCAAGGTAATTTATCACCCTGCCTGGAAACAGACTTACCATTACTTTCCATATCTGTTTGCTGTAAGTAACCAGGTAAAGCACGCAACGAATGCGCATAAGGTAAAATAGCTAAGCTAGGATACTCAAGAGCATTACGATTCCAAATACCAAGTAATGCCATAATTACCGGCATATTGTCTCTAAAATCAGCTGAAGTAAAATGCTGATCCATCTCATAAGCACCCGCTTTTAACTTGGCAAAGTGATCATTACCAATAGCAAGCGCTAAGGGTAAACCCACTGCAGACCATAAAGAAAATCGACCGCCAACCCAATCCCACATAGGTAATATATGCTCAGCTTTAATACCAAAGGCTATTACTGCCTCAATATTAGTACTGACCGCAAACCACTGCTTTTCAATAACCGATCTTTTAACATTAACGCCTTTAGATACCACAGCAGATAACATCCACTGCTTAACCGCATTCGCATTAAGTATGGTTTCTTGGGTGGTAAAAGTTTTAGAAATAACCACAACTAGCGTGGTATCAACATTAAGCTTAATTAACTTCTCTTCAAGCGCGCCACCATCAACATTAGCCACTACATGGACTGTTAGGCCAGTATTATGGTATGGCGCTAGTGCAGACAAACCAACTTTAACGCCATAATATGAGCCACCAATACCAAGAGCTACAACATCAGTAAAGCGCTGACCGGTATGACTGGTTAATAAACCTTGCTGTACATCATCAACAATTTTTATCATCTGCTGCTCTGCAGCTTCAACCTCATTAGCCAAGGTATCACCAAGTACCTGCTGCTTAACCAAGGTAGGCGCTCTTAATACCGTATGTAATACCGATCGCCCTTCTGTATTATTAATTTTTACGCCACTAAACTGCTTGGTTATTGCTTCTGCTAAACCAGCCTCTTTTGCTATATCAATGAGTTGCTCAAATTCAGCTTCGTTAATATTTTGCTTAGAGTAGTCGAGGTATAAATGCGCGGCTGATAAAGAAAAGTCATTAGCGCGATTTTTGGAGCCTTCATCTTTAGAATGATTGCTTTCAGAGAATAAGGAGAAAATTGAGCGGGTTTTAGCCGTTTGCGCCAATGAGGTTAACTTTTGAATATTCATAGATGATTGTTATTTCCCTTATAATGATCATGTAGATCGATGTTTGCCTCAACAATGCTATTTTTTGTACCGTGTAGATTGGCCTTTAGGCCATCACAGTAATATTGTTTCTAATAATTCCCAAGAGCTTTTCGAATGCTTTTTTGACGGGCTAAAGCCCGACCTACAACATCGACCAAACTCATGAGATCCTGAAACGAGTTCAGGAAAACGTTAAAACACCGTCATGCTGCCCCTGAAATAAATTCAGGGTGACGGTTTCAGCATCTAGATTTTGACGGGCTAAAGCCCGACCTACAACACCGACCAAACTCACAAGACGTTAAAACACCGTCATGACCTAATTGTAGGTTGGCCTTTAGGCCGTCACGGTAATACTATTGTTGATAGCTTTTGACGGGCTAAAGCCCGACCTACGTAGTGAACACCACCAACCACCACCTACACTTCTTGTGTAGGTTGGCCTTTAGGGCATCACACTACTATTATTTTTTGATATTTTTGACGGGCTAAAGCCCGACCTACGTAGCGAATACCACAACAACCTACACTTCTTGTGTAGGTTGGCCTTTAGGCCATCACACTACTATTACTCTTTGATATTTTTGACGGGCTAAAGCCCGACCTACGTAGTGAACACCACCAACCACCACCTACACCTTTTGTGTAGGTTGGCCTTTAGGCCATCACACTACTATTATTTTTTGATATTTTTGACGGGCTAAAGCCCGACCTACGTAGCGAATACCACAAACCACCACCTACACTTCTTGTGTAGGTTGGCCTTTAGGCCATCACACTACTATTATTTTTTGATATTTTTGACGGGCTAAAGCCCGACCTACGTAGCGAATACCACAAACCACCACCTACACTTCTTGTGTAGGTTGGCCTTTAGGCCATCACAGTAATATTGCTTTTTAATGACGGGCTAAAGCCCGACCTACAAATACCGAAGCCTTAGTGACCTCGGTGGTTCAAAATCTTTAGTTTTTTGAATAGCTAAAGTTCTTTTTTAATTTCACTAGCAAATAATTCAAAGTCAACCAAATGATTGTTAATTACCACTTCAACAATATCCATATTTAGCTCTCTATACTCATGAACTGCTATATTACGTAACCCGATCATTTTCTTTAAACTAGTCGCAACAGAAACTGAAATAATACCGGCTGAGCTTAGTAGCTCAAAGCTATCACGACTACTTTGTGGTATACCTAATTGCCCTTTTTTATTCAAATAATTAGCTATATCAATTGACGCTTCACAAGCTCGTTGCAGGTTTAAAATAACAGAGTCTTGTCTAGTGTAATCATGGGTAAAATTACTGCCGGCTTCTGCGTAAACATCTCGAATACGCTTTAAGCAACGAGCTATCGTAGCTAACTTATTTAACAGTACATCATCCATATTACGTTCCTTTAAATGCGGCTAGTAACGATGCACGCTCTTCATTTAAGTGCTGGTACATAGAGATAACTTGCATTTCAAACAACCCTTGATAATCCTCAGCATCATATAAACAAATTCCTTTGTTAATAATTTCATTTTGCATAACCGTAGAGGCTGATAATAAATCAATTAAATCAATATCAACATTAAATTCTAACGTTAATTTTTGCTGTACTTCCCAACGAGCAACTGTAGATATTTTTTGTGGTAACAGCACGGCTAAATCAATATCACTATTTTTATGTTGCTGGCCGCTAGCATAAGAGCCAAATAAATATAACAGTTTAACCTCAGGGAGATACTGTTTAATAGCAGTAATAAGATGTCTGTTAAAATTAATAGCCATAGAAAGACCTCACAAGAAATAACAAAAGTTAATAACGATTAAAACACTAAGCTTAACTCACCTAGATCTCGTTCTCGCGCTCTGCGTCGGAACAAGGCTAAGTGTCTGAACGGAAATCCATTCTTATGTAGGTTGGGCTTTAGCCCATCAAAAAACATAATTAATAGATTAGTTTGACGGGCTAAAGCCCGACCTACAACACCGGCCAAACTCATGAGATCCCGAAACGAGTTCAGGAAGACGTTAAAACCTCGTCATACTGACCCAGACTCGAGCCTCGTTCCCACGCTCTGCGTGGTAACGCATATGGTGACGACACTACGTCATGCTGACCCTGAAATAAATTCAGGGTGACGGTTTCAGCATCTAGATTTTGACGGGCTAAAGCCCGACCTACAACACCGACCAAACTCATAAGATCCTGAAACGAGTTCAGGAAGACGTTAAAAACACCAGCATGACCTAATTGTAGGTTGGCCTTTAGGCCATCATGGTAATATTGTTTTTTAATGATTACCGAATGATTTTGAGTGCTTTTTGACGGGCTAAAGCCGACCTACAGAAAACTATGTCACTTTGTGATACTTGACGGGCTAAAGCCCGACCTACAGAAAACTATGTCACTTTGTGATACTTGACGGGCTAAAGCCCGACCTACAAATACCACAAACCAACCTACACTGCTTGTGTAGGTTGGCCTTTAGGCCATCAAACTAATATTGCTTTTGTCTTCTCGGTGAGCGAAGCCTCTGTGCCCTCGCCCTCGGTGGTTCAATAGCTTTAGTTTTTAACAATTTCTTGCAAATAAGCCTTAAAATCATCAGCTAACTCAGGATGACGTAAGCCATATTCAACATTGGCTTTCATATAACCTAACTTAGAGCCACAATCATGTGACTTTCCGGTCATATGAAACGCTTCAACGGTTTCTTTTTCCATTAACATCGCAATCGCATCGGTTAATTGAATTTCATCACCAGCACCAGGAGGCGTTAACTTTAACAAATCCCAGATTTTTTCTGATAATACATAACGACCTACTACCGCTAAGTTTGATGGCGCTTCATCAATAGCTGGTTTTTCAACAATGGCGGTCATCGCTTTTGACTCACCAGGGGCAAGTTCAACACCACCACAATCAACCACACCATAACTACTGACTTGCTCCATAGGCACTGGTTCAACCATAATTTGGCTATAACCACCAACTTCGTTATAACGGCTTAACATCGCTGATAAATTCTCAGTTTTTAAATCGGCGGTTGCATCATCTAAAATCACATCAGGTAACACCACCACAAAAGGCTCATTACCAATAATAGGCCGCGCTTTTAAGACCGCATGACCTAAACCTTTCGCCTCACCTTGGCGAACGTGCAATATAGTGACATCTTTCGGGCATATCGCTTGAATTTCATCAAGCAACTGACGTTTAACCCGTTTCTCTAGGGTGGTTTCCAGCTCAAAAGATTTATCAAAATGGTTTTCAATGGCATTTTTTGAAGAATGCGTAACTAACACGATTTCTTTAATACCTGCTGCAACACACTCGTCTACTATGTATTGAATCATAGGTTTATCGACAATAGGTAACATTTCTTTCGGGATTGCTTTGGTTGCAGGTAGCATCCGCGTACCTAAACCGGCTACTGGGATTACTGCTTTTTTAATTCTGTTTGGCATTTTTATCCTTAAATTTTTAACTTGAAGTTTTAACTTTCAAATATTAATGTTCGATTTTTTCTTTTTCTTGCCAAACAAGATCACAAATACCATCTTTCGGTGCAAAGCCAGTAGGAGCCTCTAACAGTAATCTACGTATTTCTTCGTGTGCAAAGTTATGACAGGCATCATCAAGTTGAATGAGTAATTTTTCTAGGGCTTTCCATGTCAACGATGTTTCATGCGCTGACATAATTCGACGGTGGTCTGTTTGTGTTACATCATCACCTATTAATAACTCTTCAAACAACTTCTCACCTGGTCTAAGACCGGTATATTCAATAGCAATATCACCATCAGGATTAACTTCGTTTTTAACACTCATTCCGCTTAAGTGCAGCATTTTGATAGCAAGATTAGAAATTTTAACAGGATCTCCCATATCTAAAACAAATACATCACCACCGGTTCCCATAGCACCCGCCTGGATAACTAATTGAGCCGCTTCAGGTATAGTCATAAAGTAACGAATAATATCAGGGTGAGTTACCGTAATAGGCCCACCTGACTTTATTTGCTCTCTAAATAAAGGCACAACTGAGCCTGATGAGCCTAAAACATTACCAAAACGAACCATACAATAACGTGTAGTAGATTGCTTTTGAGCTAGCGCCTGTAAAATTAACTCTGCCATGCGTTTGGTTGTACCCATAACATTGGTTGGTCGCACTGCTTTATCCGTTGATATAAGCACAAATGTTTCAACGTTAGCTTCCATAGCAGCCTCTGCCGCATAAAGTGTACCAAAAATATTGTTTCTAACACCTTCAACAACATTATGTTCAACCACCGGTACATGTTTATAAGCGGCCGCGTGATAAACCGTTTGCACATTAAAAGTACGCATAATAGTCATCATTCTATTTTTTCTCTGCACAGAACCAAGTAAGGCTAATACCTGACAATCGCCGCCTAATTCAGCGGCTTGTTTTTGCAGCTCACCATTAATTTGATATAAAGCAAATTCCGATAGTTCGAATAAAATCAGTTTTGTTGGTTTTTGTAGTAATATTTGCCGGCAAAGCTCTGAGCCAATAGAGCCACCTGCACCGGTAACCATGACAACTTTTTCGAATATATTCGCTTTTAATAACGAATGATCGGGTTTAACGGCATCACGTCCAAGTAAATCCTCAATAGACACTTCACGTAGTTCATCAATTTTAGCTTTGCCACTCACTAAATCAGCTGAGCCTGGAATAGAAAGTATTTCTACACGTAACGACTCAATTTTATTTAGCACTCGAGCTATACGTTTTTTACTCTCTCTTGGCATAGCAAGTAAAATACGGCGAATAGAATGCTTTTCAATTAATTGCGGAAGGTCATTACGACTATAAACAGTAATACCTTGAATAATTCTTTTATGAAACCTAACGTCGTCATCAATAAATGCAATAGGATAATATTCATCACCATGTAGTAAAGACTGTGCAAGTTGCCTTCCCGAAGAACCAGCACCATAGATGATAACTTTTTCTTTATGCTTATTCTTTATTGGTGAAGTTGATAATAATGTTCTTATTAAAAACCGACTGCCACCCACTAAAACCAATAAAAAAGCGGCAAATATTACAGGAACAGTACGAGGTAAACCTATATTTAAAAAGAAAGATAAGAAAACTAAAGACACAGTAGTGACGCATACTGACAAAGCGATGGTTATCGCTGCTTTACTATTTATATATCGAAGAACTGCCCGGTATAAACCAAGTTTAATATTAGCAATTAAGGCTATAGGCAGCAAAGAAGCAAGCAATATCCAAGAGGAGGTATTAAAAAGAATATCAATACTATCTAATCGAACGAGCATTGCAGCCCAAAAAGCAACGCTAACAAAAATAAAATCAGCTAAAAGAGAAATAACACGTTTTGCAGGTCTTGATGCTTGAAATAAAAAATTCATATAAAAATATTGCTTAGTAATAACTTTTCTAATAATTTTGATAAACTATAAGAATATGGATGAGAAATATTGCTGAATATTATACACAAGCAATATTATTTATACCGTTTTATTCAAAGTTTATTTACTAGCTAATTTGAATACTTTATAAATTGTACTACACGTAGTAGCTATCTCTTTTTCTGTTAATGTTGGGTGCACTAAAAACATTAAACTGGTTTCACCTAGTTCTACGGCATTCGGTAAACGCTGTTCAGGCCTAAAGTCGTTGTTATCAAAGGCTTTTTCTAAATACACTTCAGAGCAGCTACCTTGAAAGCACGGTACGCCTTTAGCGACTATTTCATTCACAATACGGTCGCGATCCCAACCGTCAGCTAAAAACTCAGATTTAATAAACATGTAGTGTTTATATTCGGCGTGTTCGCTGTGTGCTGGTACTTCCACCAACCGAATTAAGTCAAACGCTTTAGCGGCTAAATCTAATTGCAGTGCATTTGCTTGACGTTTTGCCGTCCAATCAGCCATGCGTTTAATTTGAATACGGCCAATAGCGGCTTGCATCTCAGTTAAGCGCCAATTGGTACCAAAGCTTTCATGTAACCATCTAAAACCTGGTGGGTGCTCACGGTTATAAATCGCATCCCATGACTTGCCATGGTCTTTATATGCCCACATAGTTTTCCATAAAGTTTCATTATTAGTAGTGACCATGCCGCCTTCACCACCTGTGGTCATAATTTTGTCTTGGCAAAAACTCCACGCACCCACATGACCAATACTACCTACCGAACGGCCTTTATATTTAGCGCCATGTGCTTGGGCGCAATCTTCAATTACATAAAAACCATGTTTTTCACTGAGCGCCATAATGGCATCCATTTCAGCTGGCATGCCGGCTAAATGAACAACAATAACGGCTTTAGTGTTTTCAGTTAATACTTCAGCAATACTTTCTGCGGTAATGTTTTGACTATTTAAATCAACATCAGCAAATACAGGTTTAGCGCCTGCGGTAACAATACTAGAAGCAGAAGCTAAAAATGTACGTGGCGTGGTAATAACTTCATCACCTGCACCTATGCTCATGACTTTTAAAGCAATATCAAGGGCAAGCGTACCATTACCTAAGGCAACGGCATAGTTACTATCAGCCCAGGTAGCAAATTCTTTTTCAAATTCACGACCTTCTTGACCAGTCCAATAGTTAACTTTATTAGATAATAAAACGCTTTGTACGGCATCAGCTTCTTCTTGTGTAAAGCTAGGCCATGGAGAAAATGGGGTATTAAGCATGTTAATTCCTATGGTACAAACAATTCAGCTTCACCTGTGATAACGGCTTTATTTTTAACCGTACAGACAGTAGAAAAAAATACTCTTCTTTTTTTTAGGTCTATTGCTGTAACTTCAGCAGTAGCTGTAACTGTATCACCTAAATAAACAGGTCGTTTAAACTTTAAACTCTGGCTAGCGTAGACACATCCTGGCCCTGGTAGTTTTGTACCGAATAAGGCCGAAAAAAAACTAGCTGAGATAAAACCATGAGCAATACGCTTTTTATATCTTGAATTCTCAGCATACTCATCGCTAACATGTACGGGATTATGATCACCTGATAAACCAGCAAAGGATTTTACATCTGCATCAGTTATTGTTTGAGAGTAACTAACTGACATACCAATTTCAATCAGTTCAATGGGGATAATTCCTGTACTTAACTGCATACATTTTACCTGTTCTTTCGTTTAAAGGATTTTGCGGGGTTTCCAAAAACAACATCACCTGCTGCGACACTTTTTGTTACTACAGCGCCCATACCTACTACAGCACCTTCTCCAATAACTAAAGGTTTATCGGGTGTCCCCTGCTTGAGAATAGCTCCAGTACCTATATATGCATAATTTTCAATTCGAATATTACCGTTACACTTAACACTTGGAGCAAAGGTTACATAATCACCAATATTACAATCATGAGCAACATAACTATAAATATTGGCATGAAAACCTACACCTATTTTTATATTTGAGGTTAAAGTGCAAAAAGGAGAAATGATACTTCCTTCACCGATACTAACGTCATCCATAATTACAGAATTATCAGCTTTTATATCTAAAATATTTATGCCTACATTTATACAACGCTCTGTTAACTTTATTCGAATACTAGAGTCTGCTATAGCTATAGAAATATATTTTTTTTTTGCCTCCAGATCAACAAATTCATCAAACGACAATACCTTTAAACCATTAACTTCTTCAGTTGTTGGTGAATCATCAACAAAATATAAATTTTTTATGTCTTTACTATTTATTTGGGCTCTAAGTAATGGCATAACCTCACGACCAAAACCACTAGCACCAAAGACAGCATATATACATTCAATCATGTTATTCCTTTTTAGAGCCAGTAAACGCGCTCATTGTTACTTCACCGTCGGCACTTATTCCTTCACGAACAAATACTTTTTTAACGGTTAATAATAATATTTTAAAATCTAACCAAAAACTTTGATTATCTACATACCACACATCATAAGTAAATTTTTTCTCCCAGCTAATGGCATTACGGCCATTAACTTGTGCCCACCCGGTAATACCTGGGCGAACATTATGCCTACGAGCTTGTTCTTTGCTATATAAAGGTAAATATTGTACAAGCAACGGCCGTGGCCCTACCAAACTCATATCACCTTTTAATACATTAAATAAACCAGGTAATTCATCTAAACTGATTGAACGTAAAAATGAACCAAAAGGTGTCATACGTTTGTCATCAGGTAGTTGGTTACCTTGCTTATCTGTCGCATCTAACATGGTACGAAACTTCATCATGTAAAATACTTTGCAATGTAAACCTGGGCGTGCTTGAGTAAATAAAATAGGAGAACCTAGTTTTATTCTAACCAATATAGAAACAATTAAAATCACAGGTAATAGTGCTAATAAGGCACTAAGAGCAACTATGAAGTCAAATAGACGTTTCATGATTTAATCTCTTCAAATACAGAAATAAATTTTTTAACACCTACAGCGACAGATAACTCTCGTTGATAAAAATTCAGTGCATTATCTCCTATTAATTTTCGTTCCTCAGCGCTTTTATTCACAAGCGTAATGATTGCATCAGCAATTGAAGTTGAATGGTTAGCCTTACAAGTTACACCCGCTTCTGCTTGTATAATCAAATCTGCAGCATCCCCATTTACCCCCATAACAATGGGTCTCCCCATTCTCAAGTATGCCTGAGTACGAGACGGGATTGTAATAGAGAACAGTTCGTCATCAGTTAAATGTACTAAAAGCATATCCGCCTTATTTAAAAGATCCCCAACTTCTTGCATCGGAACTCTTGGAAGAAAATATACATTATCTAAAGCTAGCTCATCAACTTGCTGTACAGCTTTATCTTTAGCAATTCCGGCACCTAAAAAGACAACATTAACATTTACCTGTTTTCTTTGAAGTATTTTAGCTGCGTTGACTATTGCGGGTAAGCCTTGAGCATTACCTAAGTTACCAGCAAAGAGTAAATTCAATCGACCATTTTTAGGCAAGCGCAAAGTACTTTCAACTCCCCCTTCTAAGGTTTCTTCATCGCACCAATTATAAATCAACTCAAGCTTGGCTTCTGGTACTCCTCTCTCAAGTAATCGCTTTTTAAATCCAGGAGATAAAACAACAACTTTAGACGCTCTTTTATACACAATCTGACAAAAAAACTCAACAAGAGAAAGTGCTTTCTTGTTGTTTAACATACCTGTAGCAGCTAGCGTATCAGGCCAAAGATCCTGTATATCAACAACCAATGGTGCGCGTCTAAAGAGAGATATTAATGTCGCAGATAAAGCCGTCGTCAATGGAGGATGATAACTATAAATAACATCCGGCTTAATTACTGAAAACAACCCACAAAAAAACGATGATGCTGCAAAAGAAATATAGTTAGTAATACGCTTTATTGCTGAGTTATCATGTGCTGGGTAAAGAGGGACACGATGAATAATGACGCTATCTATCTCCTCTTTACTATGAAATTTAATTTTATATCCGGCATATACCTTACCACCGGGGTAATTTGGAAAACCAGTTATAACCTCAACTTGATGGCCTGCCTTAATTAGCTCTTTTGCAAAAAGTAAACCTTTAAAAGTTGGTTCAGGATCAAACCACTGTGTAACAATAAGAATTTTCACTGCTCATCCATTAAGCGATGGTGTCTATATTTAAATAAACACCTTATGCTATTTAATATTTTTTCCAAACCACGCGGTTCACATAATCAGTGTAAGAATGAATAATGCGCACAACCTTATCCGATACATTTGGCATAGAGTAATCAGCCACTTGACGTAAAGTTCTCTCTTCACCACGACGTTGTGTTTCAAGCACTTGTAAAGCTTGCATCACACGTATCGGTTCTAATCCAACCATCATAACAGAAGCTTCTTCCATTCCTTCAGGTCGCTCATGTGCTTCGCGAAGGTTTAAGGCTGGAAAGTTTAAGATTGATGACTCTTCATTAATAGTGCCACTATCAGACAGTACCGCTCTGGCTTCTTTTTGAAGTTTAACGTAATCTCTAAAGCCTAAAGGTCTTAATAATCGAACTAATGGATGAAACTGAATACCTTGAGCATCTATACGGTTTTGCGTGCGTGGATGAGTAGAAACAATAACGGGTTCTCCGTAAGTTTCAGCAACCGTATTTAGTGTTAAGGCTAACTTATTTAAGTTAACATCTGAATCCACATTTTCTTCACGGTGTGCACTAACAACAAAATACTTGCCTGAAGTTAAATCTAAGCGAGTTAAAACATCAGAGGCTTCAATCACATCGGCATAATGAGCAAGTACTTCACACATAGGACTACCGGTTTTAATTATGCGATCAGCTGGTAACCCCTCAGCGAGTAAGTATTCACGAGCTATATCACTATAAGTTAAGTTAATATCTGCAGTATGGTCCACAATACGACGATTAATCTCTTCAGGTACACGCATATCAAAACAGCGATTTCCAGCTTCCATATGGAATATTGGTATCTTACGTCTTTTAGCCGGAATAGCAGCTAAACAACTGTTAGTATCACCTAGTACAAGTAACGCTTCCGGCTGTTCTTTTTCTAATACACCATCAACTGCGATTATAATCTGACCGATTGTTTCCGAAGCGTTCTTACCAGCAGCATTTAAGAAATAATCTGGCTTACGAACACCTAAATCGTCAAAAAATATTTGGTTAAGTTCATAATCATAATTTTGCCCTGTATGTACAATAGTATGCTCACAATGTTCATCTAATTTCGCCAAAACACGAGATAAACGAATAATTTCAGGACGGGTACCAACAATACTTACTACATGTAATTTTTTCATTCTTAAACCTTAAAGTTAATCGTATCTGGTTTCTCACGATCAAATATTTCATTTGCCCACAACATAACTACCAATTCATTTTCACCTATATTAGTAATATCGTGTGACCAACCTGGTGCTGTTTCAACAATACGCGACTCCTCACCATCAACAATTAACTCATAAAACTCACCAGTCGAAATATGTCTAAATTTAAATGAGGCTTTGCCATTAATAACTAAAAATTTCTCTGTTTTAGTATGATGATAGTGACCACCACGTGTAATGCCTGGGTGGGCAGTAAAAAATGAAAACTGACCAGAATCTTTGGTTTTTAACATCTCAACAAAAGTTCCACGTTCATCACTATGGCGAGTCACTGAGTATGAAAACTGCTCAGGTACTAAGTAACTAATATAGGTTGAATAAAGAGCACGAACAAAACCTGCTCCTACCTCTGCCGAAATCATGCTTTCACGGCTTGCTTTAAACTCTTTAAGCAATGAAGCCACTTCACCAACGGTTGTTTGATAAACAGGTTTAACACTATTTAATTGTTCAATACTATTTTGAGTAGTCAACAAACCTACGAATTCATTACAAACATCATCAATATAAACAAGGTTAAGCGCAGCGTCTTTATCATGAATATTGATAGGTAAGCCATTCATAGTGTTATGACAAAAAGTAGCAACTGCAGAATTATAATTTGGGCGGCACCATTTTCCAAACACATTTGGGAGACGATAAATATAAGTTACCGCACCTGTTTTTTGCTGATAATTTGCTACAGCATGCTCTGCTCCAGCTTTACTAACGCCATAAGGATTATCACTCTTAGCTTGAATAGATGAAGTCAATAAAACAGGTGTTTTACGGTCATTTTCAACAAGTGTATCTATAATTTTCTGGGTTAAGTGCGTATTACCTTTCTTAAACTCATCATCATTTATAGGTCGATTTACACCCGCAAGATGGTATATAAAATCAGCGGATTTTACTTTTCTAGCAATGCTAGCATCATCATCATTTCGCGTTATTTTTTCAAGCTTATCAAATCCAGCTTCTTGCAAAAAAACACATAAATTCTTACCAATAAAACCTTCAGCGCCTGTTACTAAAATATTCATTTATACACCTTCAGGAACAATCAGGTTACCCGCTTCAATCTCACACATGAAATCAAGCTTGCGTAAAAGCGTTTTCATGCCTTCAACATCTAAACGTTCAGTATTATGTGAGTTATAGTCTTCAATTGCAGACAAATCTTTATCACCTTTCTCTGTATACTGCGCATAATTTAAATCACGGTTATCTGCAGGAATACGGTAATAGTCACCTTGATCTTGGGCGACAAACATCTCTTCACGACTACATAACGCTTCAAACAGTTTTTCACCATGACGGGTACCAATCACATTCACTTTATGGTCAGGTTTGCCAATTATTTCAAGAATGGCCTGCGTCATCACTTCAATCGTTGCAGCGGGAGCTTTTTGTACAAAAATATCACCGTTAGAGCCATGTTCAAAAGCATGAAGCACCAAATCAACAGCATCATCTAACGTCATCATAAAGCGAGTCATTGACGGATCGGTCAAAGTCAGTGGCGTATCTTCAATAATTTGACGAATAAATAAGGGGATAACTGAACCACGTGAAGCCATAACGTTACCGTAACGTGTACCAGAGATAACAGTGTTAGTTCCTTCCAAATTACGGCTTTTAGCAACAATGACTTTTTCCATCATAGCTTTAGAAATACCCATTGCATTAATGGGATATACCGCTTTATCTGTACTTAAACAAACTACACGGCTTACATTATGGAAAATTGCAGACTCTAAAACGTTTTCAGTACCTAAAACATTGGTTTTAACAGCTTCTAACGGATAAAACTCACAAGAAGGTACTTGCTTTAATGCGGCCGCATGGAATACGTAATCAACACCACGCATAGCCGTTGAGATACTTTGTGGATCTCGAACATCACCAATGTAAAATTTTAATTTTTCATTATTAAATGCTTTGCGCATATCATCTTGCTTTTTTTCATCACGAGAGAAAATGCGAACTTCTTTTATGTCACTCGTAAGAAACCGGCGAAGAACGGCATTACCAAAAGAGCCCGTTCCGCCAGTTATTAGTAGGTTTTTATTTTTAAACATTATTTACCCTATTTTAAATGTTGTATATTTGTAAAAAAAATTAATTCTTCATGTGTTTCTTTATTCATTTTTTTACAAAATTCATGGTTATTATTGGCTAATTCATTTCTTCTATTTTTATTACCTATTAAGAACTTTATTTTTTCTGCTAAACACCCTTCTCTAAGCTCAAAACTCATACAGTTAAATTCTGCGTTCACAAAGTCTGATAAACCAGGTAGTTTTGAAATAACAAATGTTTTATTTAATAGACCGGCTTCCACTGCTGGCCTGCAAAAATGAGGTTCTATTATAGGAAGTACAATCAATTTTGATGCTTGAATATACGACGAAACATCCTCAACCTGTCCAATTATGTCAATAGATAAACCTAGATTTCCACTAGTAATATTAGTGATTTTTTGAATGTCTTGTTTTGTAAAACTGCCTAGGAAACATATTTTAAGTTCTAATCCTTTCATGTACTTAAATTCATTGCAAAGAAAATCAAAACCCTTTATTTTTTGTCCTCCACCTAAATACAGGAGGTCATATTGCTCCGAATTTAACCCCTCCTCTTCGCTCATTACTTTATATTTATTCTTAATGGTGGACAGCTTTGATACGAGGACTCCTGATTTTTTTGCATACAAAGTCCAATCATCAGTTATAGATACAATATAAGAAAATTGATTTAAGGACCAAAGCGTCAAGCGCCCAAAAATTGAATTTGATAAAATAAAATTTTCTTGTACGAGTAATGTAATACTTGTTGTAGGGAGTATAAGTTTCGTAAATATTCCTGCATAGACTTGAATGCTAGATGTAAATATAATGTTTTTTGGTAACTTTTTCACAAAACACTTAAAGTATGAACGAAATAGTGGAATAAATAAGAATAGTAATAAAGCACATAGAGTCGCTCGAAATATATACATCAATTTTATATTTAAGCTTACACCACGATAGTGAGGGACTATCAAAAGAGACATCATAAAAAACATAATTCTAGGAATAGATTCAGTACCTTGAACTGTGTAGTTAATATAATCTTTAGCGTATTTCCCGAACGAAACTATACTTTTTTCCTCACCAGCTTGTATACGCGACACAAAAAACTCTATATATTTTCCTGCGCCTCCTGTGTTGGAAAAATGGGGAATAATCATCATCGGGCTAATACTCTTGCTTTAACATCAATAATTAAAAACTTTATAAGGTGATAAATGTTTTTTAAATTCAATCGATGAAAGAACATATATATAGCAATTCTCTTTTCCACCGTTAAATTACTCTGGATGATTGGGTTTATAGCAGAAAGCTTCTGTTTGATGTATATATCATTATTACTCTTATGCTCCCCATTACCATCATGCCCACGATTCACACTTACACAACGCTTGGGGAAAACACTATAACCTGATAATAGGATAAGATTATAACAAATTCTAACATCAGTTGCTTTCACCTTCCCTTGGATGTCTTCCATTAATACGCCTAACGAACTCGGATCAATAAACCAGAGTTTTAATGCATTTTTTATGGAATGATTTTTCTCATATAAAGAGTCATTATCAAAGTTAATTTCTTTCCACGACTCTCTCCAGGTCGCAAAACCCCAAGGAGAAAAACCACTCCACAAAAATATATCATGTTTACTTTTGGGCGCACAGTCAGGAAATAAATACGAACACACAAACTTTATTTTTCCATCATTCTTATATGCAGCTAAGGAACCATTCATAAATGACAAGAAATTATCATTTACAACATTATCATCCTCTATAAAGATAACGTTATCATGAATATTTAAAATATATTTCATATTACTATGCAGGTTATTATATGAGCCTATATTCACTTTTGAGTCGAGGAGTACGACTTTCTGGAAGCCTTTAATACTTCGAATATAATCTCGAATCATAGAAACTTTCTCTGTATCTTCTGGCTTATATGGAGCATCTGAAGCGATATATAAAGTGGAAGATAGCGATTCCGGGCACCTAATGATAGATTTTATGCATTTATTAAGTGATTCGAGTCTATCGTATACTGTTATTAGAATTGGAGCGTTCATTTTTCACCATTATAAAAATAAATATAAATATGATTGTTAAATATTGAGGGTCAAGAAGTTGAGGTTTGAAAATTGACCATAATAAAGAGGCTTCAACAAATGACATTAAAGCTAAATGTTCAGAGATATTAGAATCAAATGAATTATATAAAGTGGCCAATAAAACCGCAATAATTGATGGGTAAACAACCACCCCCCAAAACCCAAAATCAACATAGAAAAAAAAGAACCATGTAGGGAGAGCATTAAAATAATCAAAGAACGGTGAACCATCCGAAATCCTCACAAACTCAGATAATACTCCACCTAGTTCAATAAATGGCCTAGAGCCTGCATCTTCAATAATAACACCCAATATATGATACACAAATGGCATAACTTGGCTAAAAGTGACTGCGCCGAACTGGAAGGTATCTGGTTCGCCACTTAGTAGTAATTGGTCAAAATACACGATGGAGCCAGTGAAGTATGAAATCAAAGCATAGAATACCATTTCGATACCATCACTCCTGAATAATGAAATAAGTACAATACTAAATGCAACCAAAATGATAACATTTTTATTTTTGGATAATGTCCTATCTTTAAAAGCAAAAATCATATAAATCAGAAGAAAGAAAATCAAATCTCTTCCCGTTGTAAGTACACACCAGATAAGCACATTAAAAAAAGTAAAATATAGTAGCGCTTTATGCTTCAAGCCCAATGCTAAAATAAAACAAAATAATAAACCTGAAGTTAAAATGTGATATAGACCAGCAAAAATCGAAGAGGGAAATAACGATATAACAACACCGCTTCCTGGAACTTCCAATCCAAAATAATAAAATCTTGCTTTCCAATAGTCACCTAAATCGAAACCGATTAAAAACATCATCCTAATTATAAGTAATATCGTAATAACTAAGAATGCATATAAAAAAATACGAGCACATAGGCGTAGTTTCTTTGGACTTCGTAAGTTGCCCAATTTTGTAATTCTAACTTTACTAGACGCCATCGTTAAATATGTAAAATTCATCACGACAATAGAGAGTGTTATATACAAATATACAGATAAAGACACGACATAAAGGTTTAAAATATTTATGTAGCCTAATAACAACCAGAGAAACCACCACAAATTATACAAAAACAACGGATTCTTTCGTGGTACAAGAAACATAACCGTTAGTGATAAAACGCACAATATTGCAAGAAGAAACTCTATCACTTAACTACTCTCTTTTTAAAAAATTAAAAATATTTTCAGCCTGAGCTTTACTATTTCGAGAGTAAATAAACTCCATGGTTTTATGTTTTATCACAGCCTTTTCTTCACTTGAAAAAGAGCTACATTTTAAAATTAATTTTGCTAGTTCAAAGGGGTCATTTGAAGCGAATGGTATCATCACTTGAAAATGGTCATCGGGTATCCCTCTCAACCGACTAGATATTATTGGTGTTCCTGATGCTAGATATTCAGTTAATTTGGAAGGGTAAGAATATTTTACAAAGCTTTGACTATTGTCTCGAATATTAAGCAAGAAATCAGATTTTTTTTGTATGCTGGAGATAGCATATAAAGGTGCTAACCCATGATATGAAATGTTCTTAATAGCATTTGACCTTTCTATTAAATACTCTGAATCACATCCCGAGCCATAAATATGTAATGTTAAACTTTCAGGTAAAATCGCAAATGCATTTATCATAATATCTAAGCCGTATTTTCTATTTATTGTGCCCGTATACGTAAATACTAACTTTTCATTTTCATTTTCATTTTCATTTTCATTTTCATTTTCATTTTCATTTTCATTTTCATTTTCAAAAATTGAATCGACGACTAAACAAGGGCTATTCGGATTGAAATCTTTCGCCAATAATTCAGATATTACAATAGAACGATTAAATTTGGACATCAAAAATTTGGATATCAAAAACTCAAGCCATCTTAATTTTCTTTTGAAGAAAGAGTCGATATTACTGCCTTCTGCAGGAGGGTCTGTCCATACTGAAACCAACTTCACACGAGTCAACTTCGAAATCAAATAAGAAGATAATAAAAATGGAAAATGGACAGAATACACGATCAAATAGTCCACCTTTTTTTTTCTAAAAAAGCATTCAATAAGCAAGTAGTACATTGAAAATAGAAATCGAGTAATAATTTTCAATATCGATTTATTAACAAATGGCATATATATATTTTCCACCACATTACCTTCATCATAGATAGTTTCTTTATGAGCAGGTGAAAATAATATTGAACATAGAGGAAAATCAGATATTGGATAAGAGGATAAAAACTTTACATTATGGTGCTTCATTAGGCATCTAGATATTTTCGAATGATAATTATATGTTTGGGTACTTGGGTAACTGTCTACTTTATTTAGTTTCTCTCTTATAGTTGGAGATGTGTGGAACCCCAGAAAGATCACATTTTTTTTATTATTCATATTTAACATACTACTCATACCTACAACTCTACATTCCAATTTACCAATACATTGAGCATTACGAATAATTATAAGTCTATAGCCTTAGATTTAACTTTATAGTAATTATTAACATTGATTTTTGCAATAATTTGGCCTAAATCATTCAACTATAGAATAAGATGTACTGAATAATTTTAACTAAAGGCCTATTTTACTCGTTTCAAACCTACTTTTTGGGATAAGAACAACCTTATTTTTTGAGATGAAATGATTGAAATAACAAATAGAAAAACAAAGACAAACCCTACAAATACTAGGGAATAGAGCCTATTATCATTTAAAAAATATAGATTTGCAAAATAAAAAATACAGGCAAAAATTGATACTGGCAATATGACCTTAAGACAGTCGTTTATTAACCATTTCACATGTAACCCGGATTCTATTTTTGAGTGTATGTAAGCAACCCATATAAATAAGTAAAAAACATTCATAACAAGCCATACATAACCAGCCCCAACCCCACCAAAATAATTTGCTGCAAAAGTAACACAAGGAATTAATATGGCAACTAACCCAACATTACCAATCAAATGATAACGTAAATTTCCTTTAGCGTATTGAAGGTAGTAGGCAAACGATGAAAAACTTAGAAGTAAGTTACCAGCTGCGTACAGTTGAAGTACTGGTGCAGCCTCTTCAACTAAAAGGGGGTCGCCAGTCCAAGCTAGCAAAAAAGGCCTTGCAGTTGCAATTAATGTTAAGGAAACAGTTCCTGCAATAACCGCAACTAACTGCGAAGAGTCTTTATAAACCTCAATCATGTCACTGTGTTTTCCTTCAGCGTACAAACTTGCCATTCTTGGCATGACCGCGACACTAATAGGCCCTCCTAAAACTAAAATACCGTTAGCAAGTAACACAGCCAGAGTAAAGTAACTATAACTATCTAAAGATAAAATTCCAGATAATATTAATTTATCTGTTTGTGTCACGAGTACCCAAATTGATGCAGTCAATGCGATCGTTAATGAAAACTTAAAAATTGACTTTATTGGCTTAATTGACCAGCCAATATTGGTTGGACCATTAACCTTCGGGATAAAACACCTGGCTTTAGCGTTCAAAACAACCACTTCGATAAGTGCAATAACAAGTTGATGCATAAAAAACACAAATGGTGTAAAACCGAAGTACCACATACTAAGAAATACACCAATAAACCTTAAACTAGCAATGGCTGCAGTAAAACTGCTCAGCCACACCAACTTTTCAAACCCTGTGATTACACCACGGTATAAGCCGGTTATCCAACGAAGAGCGACGCACACAGCCATAATTTGAACGGCTACAATTACATCTCCAACAAGTAATTCAGTTAGATTCAACCAGTGTGTTGCTATTAACTCTGATAGTAAAAAAAGCACCGTTCCACCAATTAACGCGACTCCAGCAAAAATTACTAATAAAGCACGATATAATTGATTAAACCTTAGTGGTGTACTAGCCCCCCCATTATAACGTGCGGCTTCTCTACTTATAGTCGGGGTCAACCCCATGTCCAAGACTGAAAACCACGCCTGCAGTAAGGCAAAAAATCCTACTAAGCCATAAGCTTCACTTCCCATATATTTAATATAAAGAGGTAATAAAATAATACTTATTACAGTAACGTATATTTGGCTAACATAATTTGCGATGATATTTTGCTTAAGCACTCTGGCATTACTCTTTATATTTAACTTCAAGTTTCAATAAGTCTTTTTTACGTTCTTTTATTTTTTTTATTGGGTTACCTACGTAGATGGACCACTCTTTGCAGTCAGTATTAACAAGACTTAATGCTCCAACTGCGACACCATCTTTTACCTGAACTCCAGGTAACACAACACAACCACAACCAATAATGACATGTTTACCAATATACACATCTTGATGGCTTACATTTGTGTAACAAGGTGGAATTGTTGGATTTGTCATTGCACCACCAGAGTAATCATCATTACTTGAATAGATAGAAACTCTTGATGATATATTAGAGAAATTACTTAGCTGTATTTTTCCGGAACCGATTAACGAAGAATAAATTGCTATATGAACATTCTCGCCTATTTCGATCCCTCCCTCTCCAGCAGAGAGCACTACAAAATCATCAATTCTAGTATTGTTGCCGATAGATATTCTTCCATGGCCATAAATACTCGCTTTTTTTGAAATTGACACATTATCACCGAGCTTGTTAAACCCTAATTTTTCTAACTCTTCTATTGTGTAAAAACTCATTTAAAACTACCTAGCGATTCACATATTAATTTCACAATAAGATCAATATCATCAATCACCATATAAAAATGCAACGGTAAGCATAAAATAGTTTGTGATAACTCTTGGCTATTATTGCTTGATAACACTTTTTGCTCCTTGAACACCATATCCAATGAAGGAGAGAAATACTGCCGACATTGTATTTCATTGTTTTTCAAGGTGCTTTCAACTAAAACTCGTTCCTCTATGCTCTTTAAATTAATTGGCATATAAGCGCCGTTAAAGTTAGCCCCATCATGCCATTTAGGCATTTCAACAATACATTTTAATCCCTCTCTGTAAGCACTAAACAAGTTACTTCTATGTTCTATTATAGCCTCAACATCATCCAGTATTGTTAAGCCAACAGCACACTGATATTCATTAAGTTTTGCATTAATACCCGCTTCAGTAATATTGCCTTTTTCATCTATTCCAAAGTTGATCAGTCGCTTAGCTCGCTCAAAATCAGCTTTATGCTTAAAAACAATAGCCCCACCTTCAACGGTATGAAATACTTTAGTAGCATGAAAACTTAGCGTACTAGCATCACCAAAACTGAGAACAGATTTATCACCGATATTGACGCCAAAAGCATGAGCTGCATCATAAATAATATTTATTTTATTTTTTCCAGCTAAGTCATCAAATTTCTCTACATCACAAGGATTACCATATACGTGCGTTGCGACAATGGTATCAATATCTAAATTTGCATCCAAAGCTTGTTGTGCTTTTTGTGGGCATAAATTATAAGTTTGTTTATCGATATCACTAAAAGAGGTTTCGATATTTTGCCATATCAATGAACTCGCTGTAGCAACAAAGCTAAAAGGTGTTGTTAATGCACTTTTTACATTCAGTGCTTTATAGGCGATTTGTAACGCCAGTGTACCATTAGATACTAGCAATAAATTTTCTACGCCTAAGTATACCTCTAAGCGTTTTGTTAACTGTTGATGTAGCGGGCCAAAATTTGTATACCAACCACTCTCATTAACTTGTGCTAAGTATTGAGTCAATTTGTCCAAATTAGGCTTAATAGGCTGATTTAAATTAATTGTCACTTTATTTCCTACTATTCAGTTATCAAGCTGATTAAATACTGCCCATAACTATTTTTCATCATAGGTTTGGCAAGCTCTTTTAATTCAGGCGCCGACAACCAACCATTATTAAACGCGATCTCTTCTAAACAAGCTATTTTAAAGCCTTGTCGATGCTCTATTGTTTGTACAAACTGCCCAGCTTCAAGCAATGACTCATGTGTACCTGTATCTAACCAAGCAAAGCCACGCCCGAGCATTTCTACACCTAGCTCACCTTTTTCGAGATAGGCGTTATTAATGCAGGTTATCTCCAGTTCACCACGTTCAGAGGGCTTGATTGATTTTGCAATTTCAACCACCTTGTTATCGTAAAAATATAATCCTGTTACGGCATAATTTGATTTTGGATTTTTTGGTTTCTCTTCAATAGATAATGCTTTCATATTTTCATCAAATTCAACAACACCAAATCGCTCAGGGTCTTTTACTTGATAACCAAAAACTGTTGCACCTTTTCGTTTTTTAGAGGCGTTAATAAGCTTTGGAGAAAATCCTTGCCCATAGAAAACATTATCACCTAACACTAAACAAACATTATCATCACCAATAAATTCTTCACCAATTATAAATGCTTGCGCTAAGCCATCAGGAGTTGGTTGAACTTCGTAGCTAATGTTTATACCAAACTGAGTTCCATCACCTAATAAGCGTTGGTAACCGCTAATATCATCAGGCGTCGATATGATTAATATATCTTGGATACCTGCAAGCATAAGTACTGATATTGGGTAAAAAATCATAGGTTTATCATAAATAGGTAATAGCTGCTTAGATACGCCTTTCGTTATTGGGTAAAGTCGAGTTCCTGAGCCACCTGCGAGTACAATGCCTTTCATATTATCCACCTAAACGTTCACGTTGATATGAGCCATCTTGCACTCGTTTACACCACTCACTATTTGCTAAATACCATTCGACTGTCTTTCTTAGTCCAGTTTCAAAGGTTTCCACGGGAACCCAGTTCAACTCTTTTTCAATTTTATCTGCATCAATGGCGTAGCGCATATCATGCCCTGGTCTGTCTTTAACAAAAATAATTTGTTCTTTGTAGTCTGCTTGTTGTGGAACTAATTCATTTAAAATTTCACAAATAGCTTTAACAACATCAATATTTGCTTTTTCGTTATGACCACCAATATTATATGTTTCACCAACTTTTCCTTTGGTAGCAACTAAATATAATGCTCTAGCATGATCTTCAACATACAACCAATCACGTATTTGTTGACCATCACCATAAATAGGTAATGCCTTACCGTCTAATGCATTTAATATCATTAAGGGTATTAATTTTTCAGGGAAATGGTAAGGGCCGTAATTATTCGAACAATTAGTAATTACTGTTGGTAAGCCATAGGTTCTTTGCCAAGCTCTAACCAAATGATCACTTGATGCTTTAGATGCAGAATAAGGGCTACTTGGTGCATAAGAAGTATCTTCTGTAAATAAATCTTCAGGGCCATCTAAATCGCCATAAACTTCGTCAGTGGAAATATGATGAAAACGAAATGCTGACTTTTCCTGTTCGTTTAATGTTAACCAATATTTACGGCTTGCTTCTAATAACGTATAAGTACCTACGATATTGGTTTGAATAAACTCACCTGGGCCATCTATTGAGCGGTCAACGTGTGACTCTGCTGCTAAGTGCATAATTACATCAGGTTTATATTTCGATAATACACGGTCTAACTCAGCTCGGTTGCAAATATCAACTTGTTCAAAGTTATAACGTTCATTACCTTCTACTTCTACTAATGACTCTAAATTACCCGCATAAGTAAGTTTATCTACATTAATTACAGAATCTGATGTATTTTGGATAATATGGCGAATAACAGCAGATCCGATAAAGCCTGCGCCACCTGTGACTAATATTTTCATTGGATAAACCTTACGTTATTATTAAAATTTTTCACAAAATTCATTGCTTACATTAATATGCGATAGCATAAACATGAATTTCAAAGTATTTAAGTCTTCGTTTCAGAGAGATAAATAGAATCTTTTATTAAGCATCCGACTTATAAAATATAATTATTTAATTTGAAGGCTTGTAACCTTATTTCTATGGCTACTGGGGTGAAAAGTTTTATTGCAAGTAATGCGAAGAAGAATGCGGTGATGCCTGTAGCTAGAATATACATAGTTGTGTTCCAATAACCTCGCTTAATTGCCTTTAGTAAAGGCTTTTAAAATCAATAAAATATAGTTTGAAATAGCTATTTTACTAATTAATTAGCTTGTCCCTTATTTAATAATTATTTTCCATTTTACGACGAGCGAGATTATACGTGTATTTATAAATTATTGCAGCAAGATTTATTATTTTTATTAGTGCTTAATTTTCACAACCCTATCTCGATTAACGCATTAGGTAATAATTGCTGGTATTGCTTTTTTAATATGGCTTTAGCTGCTTCATCACCGTGCACAATTAAAATATGTGTTGGTTTAATACGCATGCGTTTAACAAAGTTAATTAACCCTTGTTGGTCAGCATGGGCTGAGTAGCCACTAATGATGTGGGCGGTGGCTGCAATGGTAATTTTTTTACCGTCAATATAAACATAACCGCCAGCTTTGCTCTTTGCTAGATTATGTTTTGGCGCGTATTTTTGAATATCTCGCCCGAGCGTACCTTGCGCTTGATAGCCAACAAATAAAATATCTGCTGTTTGGTCAGGTAAAAATTGTTTTAGGTAATTGACTATGCGGCCGCCGCTACACATGCCACTGGCGGCGATAACTATTGCCGGTTTGTTTCTTTGGGCTAGGTAGTCAACTGTTTGTATATGCTCTTGATGAGAGTTTACCGTGTAAAGTTGTTCAAAGCTTAATGGGTGGCGACCAGCGCTAAGTGTTTTTTTAGCTTCGTTATCCCACAGTTCTTTAAAGTTATTGTATTGCTCGGTAAATTTAGCGGCCATGGGTGAGTCAACAATAATGTCAATATTTTGCCAAAAGCTGTTTTTATGTTGTTTTTTTTGATGATGGATTATGTTTTCTAATTCGTAAAGCAGCTCTTGCGTGCGGCCAATACTAAAGGCAGGGATAAGTACTACACCATTGTCTTTTACCGCTTTTTCTATAATATTTTTCAAGTTTTTAGTGCGTGATTTTCTGCTTTGATGATTTTTATCACCATAAGTAGATTCTATTACTAGGGTATCGGCACGATATGGGCTTTTAGGCGCGGGTAATAATGGTGCGTAAGGCGCACCTAAATCGCCAGAAAATACCACTCGATGTTTTTTGGTTTTAGTGTTATTTGCTGTTGGTGTGGTTAGTTCAATTTCTACATAGGCCGATCCTAAGATATGCCCTGCTACTTGAAATTTTATTTTGGCTGTGCTTTTTGTTTTGACCTGAGAGCTTAACTGGGTGCTTAATGAGTTTACCGGTTGCCATTTTTTATATTCAACGCCAACAAGTTGGTTATTCAATAATTTCAAACAGGCTTGAATAATAGATTGATTACGGGTTACGCCGACTTTAAGTGCATCTTCAATCACCAATGGTAGTAATGCCGCGGTTGCTATGGTGGCGTAAATAGGGCCTTTGAATCCAGCGGCAAGTAGATAAGGAATACGACCGACGTGGTCTATATGACAATGGGTAACAATTAGCGCTTTTACTGTGCTGATATCAAAGTCTATGGCTAGGTTTGCTTCAATATCATCATTGTTGGTGTGGTCTTTTTCTGTGCCTTGAAACAGACCACAGTCTATTAGCACTGAGTTATGGTTGTCGATATGAAGTTGGTGGCATGAGCCTGTTACGCCATTTACTGCTCCGTGATGTTGAATGCGCATAGCCAGTCCTTTGTGTTGGTGTTAATAGTATTATAATAGTTAATTTTCGCGGTAATGCTCGGTAAAAGACTTTTGGGGGATGTTTTAAAAAAAGGTAAAAATAATTATCAACACCGAGGACACCGAGGCGCTTCGCGCGCACAGAGAAAATTATTTAAAAGGTAGTTTGACGGCCTAAAGGCCGACCTACAAAAGAGCGTAGGTAATGGTTGTTGGCGTGTAGGTCGGGGTTTACCCCGTCAAAAATATCAGCAATAGGGTTAGCTTGACGGCCTAAAGGCCGACCTACACAAGAAGGTTCACGCAATCTTCAGTGATAATGGCACTTTGTAGGTCGGGATTTATCCCGTCAAAAACATCAGCAACCTGATTAGCTTGACGGCCTAAAGGCCGACCTACAAAAGAGCCTAGGTTGTTGGCGTGTAGGTCGGGGTTTACCCCGTCAGAAATTGTAGGTCGGGATTTATCCCCGTCAAAAACATCAGCAATATGATTAGCTTGACGGCCTAAAGGCCGACCTACACGGGAATACTATGCAAAACCCAGTGATGTTAAAACTGGATCTCCGGAGCTGTATTTATTTTTTAGAGAAGTAACGGATAAGTACAATAAGTACTGACAATATACCGCCAAGCATGGTGCCTAGTACTACTATTAAGGCGCGTTTGGGTTTGGCTTTTTCTTCTGGCGCGTTAGCTGGGTCAATGGTTTTTAGTACATATTCTTTTGATACTTCTGCCAACATAATTGTTTTAGTTTGCTCTTCAATTAGTTGGTAAAATATTGTTTGCATATCAGCTAGTTGAATTTCATTTAACTTGTTGGTTAAGTAGTTAATACTGCTTTGCGCTTCAAATTTATCTTGCTCGCGCATAGTGATATTAATGTCGTTAACTAACCAGGTTAACCATTGTATGGCAATTTCTGGTGAATAATGTTCAATAGCCAAGGTGATCATGCCATTTTCTTTGTCGGTTGTTACCGATAAAACAGCTAAAAAGGCTTTATAAGCTTGCCACATTGAAGGTTCAGGTTTTTTGGGGGCTTGAACTTCTCTTACCCAGGCTTTAGTTTCTGCATTGTACATTTCATCGTTAATTATTAAGGTATTGGTTGTAATATCCCAACCTTTGGCGGCCATTAGGGGCACCAGTAATTGATGTTTGCTGATGAAGTTTTCAAGAAAAACCCGTGACTTTAACACTTGCAGTGCTAAACCGGTTTTGTCAGTGCCGCCACCGCCTAAATTAATGCCTGCAAGGCTAGCTAAGCCACCAAATTGTCCCGCCATTTTACCTAAACCACCAGCTCCGCCTTGCTCACTTGCCGGAGCTAATAAGGTAGTTGCTTTATAAATGTTAGGTTGTTTTATAGCGTAAACAATTGAAGAGATGGCAAAAATAGCACTAATGGCGATGATTATTAGTTTGCCTGACCAGATAGCATGCCACAGTTCAGCTAGGTCTATTTCATCATCTTGATTTTGGCTATTTTGTAACAGTAGTTGTTGCTGAAGTAATTGTTGTTGTAACAATTGCGCATTGACATCATTGGGTGTTGCTTGAGAGCTCTTATTTAAGGTATCTACTGATTTTGACACTTTTCACCATATCCAATTGGCCTTTGTTGATTGTATTAACTGAACAAACAACAATAAAATTTTCGGCATTATACGAATAATATTGACAAAGTGAAAGGGGCAAGTCGTTTGGTGCGTTTAATAAGATAAACATCAGTTAAAGCGCAAGGGATAATTGTCGCGTAGGTCTGGGTTTAGCTACAATAGGACTGCTTTCTGTAGGTCGGGGTTTAGATACGATAGGACTGGTTTCTGTAGGTCGGGGTTTACCCCGTCAAAAAAATCAACAATATGATTAGCTTGACGGCCTAAAGGCCGACCTACAAAAGCTGCTTAGCTGGTAGTTTTGCTGTAAATGTAGCTCGGGGTTTAGCTGCAATAGGACTACTTTCTGTAGGTCGGGGTTTAGGTACGATAGGACTGGTTTCTGTAGGTCGGGGTTTACCCCGTCAAAAAAACATCAGCAATATAATTACCGTGACGGCCTAAAGGCCGACCTACAAAAGAGCGTAGCTGGTAGTTTTGCTGTCAATGTAGGTCGGGGTTTACCCCGTCAAAAAAATCAACAATATAATTAGCTTGACGGCCTAAAGGCCGACCTACAAAAGCTGCTTAGCTGGTAGTTTTGCTGTAAATGTAGGTCGGGGTTTACCCCGTCAAATAGCTTTATTGGTAATAATAGCTATATTAAACTTAGGTAGTGAGCAAACGGCAGAACTTACAATTTAAAGGATCTAGTTATGTCATGGAGCGAGTTAAGAAAAGGTCGAATTTCACAAGCACAAGGTGAGTACTTCATTACTTTTAATAGTTATAATAAGCGGCCATACTTTAATAATTTCGATTTGGCCTGTTTGTTTTGTCAATATATATCGGTGCATGAAACTAAATATCAGTGTACTTGGCTCACCTGGGTTTTAATGCCCGATCATTTTCATGGTTTATTGCGTTTAAATGTTAACGATCCCGGATTATCTCAAGTTGTTGGTGCATTAAGAGGCGCAAGTAGTTTTATTATTACTAAAAAGTTAAATGGGGATAATAAACTATGGCAACCTTCATTTTATGATCGTGCTTTGCGCATTGAAGATGATAGAAAAAATATAGCGAGATATATTATTGCCAATCCTTTGAGAAAAAAATTGGTTAACCATATTGGAGATTATCCTTTTTGGAATTCAATATATTTATAATTAATAAACTTCAAGTTTAGCTGCATAAGAGATATTACCGTGACGGCCTAAAGGCCGACCTACAAAAGCTGCTTAGCTGATGGTTTCGGTGTCAATGTAGGTCGGGATTTAGCTACGATAGGACTGCTTTCTGTAGGTCGGGGTTTACCCCGTCAAAAAAATCAACAATATGATTAGCTTGACGGCCTAAAGGCCGACCGACAAAAGCTGCTTAGCTGGTAGTTTTGCTGTAAATGTAGCTCGGGGTTTACCCCGTCAAAAAACATCAACAATATGATTAGCTTGACGGCCTAAAGGCCGACCTACAAAAGCTGCTTAGCTGGTAGTTTTGCTGTCAATGTAGGTCGGGATTTACCCCGTCAAATAGCTATCAACAATCATTAAAAAAACGTATTACCGTGACGGCCTAAAGGCCGACCTACAAAAGAGCGTAGGTTGTGGCTTTTGCTGTCAATGTACTCGGTAGTGTAATTTTTATTATTTTTTAAATTCCGTTTTTAAGTTTTGTAATAAATCCGCTAAGCGTTGTATTTTTATATTGCTCAGTTGGCGATAATCAAAATATGGGCAGACGATCAATTTATTGTGGTGGTCGATAGCAAATTCATCATCTAACCACTCTACATTTGCAACCAGTTCACCGCTATTGATTAGCGCTTTGGCATGACCTTTACCACAAATAATATGCACGACTTCTCTATCAGGTAAGAGTGTCGGCGCTGAAAACAATAAAGCGGTTTTGCTTTGCGCTTGTAACAAATATTTATCTCGATATTCTTGCCAGGTAGCTGCATAAGTCGCAAAGTCATAATGTTTTTTATCTAAACAATACAGTAACTTGGCATAAACATTAAAGACTTTGCGCCAGCCATTGCCACACGCTTGGTTAATCATATTAATTTCACCGGTAACTAATGCTCTTACCTCAGCTAAAAGTTGGTATTCGAGCATAGTCGGTTTATTGGCGATATACACGGCAAAAGTAAAATTGCTGTCTCCTAAGCCGAGTCCTGCCTTTGCGTTGCTAATTGCCATCAATTACTATCCTTTCAAGTTCGTTAAACTCGATACTATTTCCGGTACTATGTTCATCGACCAGTTCGTTAACGAACGGACTCGCTGCGTTCATATCGGCAATAATATACACTTTGTCTTTGGCTCTGGTGAGGGCAACATAAAACAGTCGGCGCTCTTCTGCATGGGCAAAGGTTTCTTTTGGTGCCAGTAATACTTCTGTTAGTGTCTCTAACGGTACTGGTGCAGTTTTTTCTGCTGGAAAGCCATAAGCACCTTTTTTTAACCCTATAACAATCACATAATCGGCTTCTTTACCTTTTGAAGCATGAAAAGACTGACAAGAAATAGTTAATGCTGGGTATTGATTATTTAATGTTTTCAGCGCTGTGTTATCGGGTAATAAAAACCAAAAACGCGCCAGTAAATAAACCGTAACGGGCTTAGTTTCCTCTTTAGCGACCTTGACTGAAATAGCGGTTAACACTTCATCAATAGCGCCATTGGCCATTTCAGCAACCATCATTTTTTTTGATGCTTGCAATGGGCCATGACTTCTATTAAGCAATGAAACAGCGGGTTCGTTGACCTGCTTTAGCGAGTGAATTGTTTTTTTAATTTGTGCTGGGTTTTTACTAATAAAATCGGTGGCAACTTGACCAATATGGTTGTTAAAGCGAAAGGTTACATCTAATACCGATTGCGTGGTTGCGCCAAAGTAGTCGGCAAAGTTTGTGGTTAAGTTAATATCTGCACCACTAAAACGATAAATAGCCTGCCAGTCGTCACCTACAGCAAATACCGAGCAGTCTTGGTTATTATCGCGTAACGCCTTAACTAAACGCGCCCGTGGCGCTGATATATCTTGAAATTCATCCACCATAATATAACGCCACGGTGACTGAAATTGGCCTGTTTGCACATAAGTTAGTGCGTTATTAATCATGTCTTCAAAATCAATTTCATCGTGAGCGGTTAACTGATGTTGGTAAGCGATTAAAATGGGGTTAAGTAGTGCAAAAGATAATGCTAACACTTTTGAGTTTTGTGTTGCGTCTGTTGAGTTAGCAATAATTTGTGCTGTGATGCCGTTATTATTAACGGTGCTCGCTAAGCTATTGGCTGAGTTACTCCCCGCACAAGCCGCTTTATAAAGTCCAACCAAGTTAGCAAGTTTTTTACCTAGAGCCTTGACTTGATTACTTTTAAAATCAAATTCGCTTTGCTCAAGCGTATCGCCGTTATAAATCGGGTTACTTTGATGAGCAAGCGAAAAATACTCAACAATAAGCGCACGATAAGTGGCTTGTTCAGTAATGAGCTTTTCAAAATAAGTGACAATCCATTGTATCTTTGCTTGCTCATTCTGAGCAAATATCGATAACTTGGGTTGTTTACCTTCCACTTGGGCAATAATATTGAGCCCTAAGCTGTGAAAAGTGCTCGCCTTAACCTTAGGAGTAGACAGCTTGTTTTTTATGCGCTCATCCATTTCTTCGGCGGCTTGTCGCCCATACGCTAGCAGTAATATTTCATGACTTTGCGCCTGTGAGCTATTAAGTAAATAACCTGCTCGCCCGACCATCACACTGGTTTTACCGGTGCCCGCGCCAGCAAGTAACAAGTTATTATCATTATCGATAATACAAGCTCTGCGTTGATTCAGCGTTAACGGGTTAGATTCCACCTGATCAAAAAATGTTTTATAGGTTTGTAATTGCTGATTAATATAGCGCTCTCGACACTCTGCTATGCCCTGCTCACTCCATTGCTGATAAGTCGACAAAAGCTGCAGCTTTTCAGTAAGACTTAGTCCGAGTTCGCTTAACTGGCTTAGCCGATTCAGCCGACTTAGCTTTTTTGCATTAAGCCAAGAAAACCAGCGTTTACATTCAGGCTTTACCGCTCGCTGAATTTGTTCAATAGTTGATTGTCGTAAATAACGATGAGTCGTTATTTTGTTTATAGTCGTTAATAGCTTATTAACGCGTTCAATATTAGCTTCGACCCAAAAACGCTCGCAATCACCTTGTTGTTGACGTGGCGTGTTATAGGCGAGCATAGAAAAGCAGTACTCGTTATCCGCGGTTTTAAAAGCAATAATTTGCCCTAAAAAACCCAGAGAAAAACGTGGTGGCTCAATAAGAGCTGTCCATTGAATAATATTCAAACGTTGGTCTGAACCTCTGTCTAAATCAATACTGATACCTACGTTATTCACCTTGATAACAGTAGCAGCACCAAAGAGTCTACCAAAAAAACTTGACGCAATAGCTTTCATTTACAATACAAATCCGAGCATACCAAAGAAAAAATAAGGAAGAGATAATCAGTAGGGCTATTCTAGCATTAGCGCAATGCTTAGGTCACAATGAATCGTGTAATAAAACAATAAAGCGTTGATAGTACTAAGGTAGTAATTAAAAGCTAAGGTATTGGTTTTACTATAACGATAGCAACAAACAGCTAGCCACTTGCTAAAACACCTTAGCAGTGCCAATCAACACCACTGATAGAGTAAAATATGACAAAAAGTAACGAGAGTAACATCAATAAAAATTCAGGTGAGCAGATTCGTCGTCAAGTAATGGGTGATGAATTTGTTGATCGCGCGCTTGATAATGCTGATGATTTTACTCAACCTATGCAAGATTACATTAACGTGCATGGTTGGGGATCTACTTGGCAACGCTCTGGTTTAGATCTTAAAACACGTAGCTTAGTGACCATTGCCATGCTTGCTGCACTTAAAGCACCACAAGAGCTTAAAGGTCATATTCGTGGTGCATTAAATAATGGTGCAACGAAAGAAGAGATACGCGAAGTATTACTGCACAGCGCGGTATATTGTGGTGCACCTGCTGCCCAAGAAGCATTTCGTGCCGCTAAAGAAGTGTTATAACGGCTCTTTTAAACGCTGTCGGGCCTCACTGCGCTCGTGCCGACCTACCGATGACGATGTGTCAGCTCAGGTTAATTGATTCAGGTCAGGTAATTGAGCCCAGGTCGGTTTGTCATGTGACTTGCTAAGTCTGAGCTTATAGCCGCGATAAACTCGCCGCTATAAATTTTTATTAAACTGAGCGATAACCTCGACTACTTTTCTAGCGCCAACTTGTATCTCATTCATCGCCTCACCTGCCTCATTAGAAAGTTGTAACGCTTTTTCTACTTCTTTCATGCTTTCTTCAATCAGTAAAACCGCATCGCTCGTTAATTTTTTATTATCTGATACCACGTTAATAATTTCTTCTGTCGTTTTACTTGTTCTTGATGCTAGCTGTCTAACCTCATCTGCAACCACAGCAAAACCTCGGCCTTGTTCACCTGCTCGGGCAGCCTCTATCGCGGCATTGAGTGCTAACAAATTAGTTTGATCGGCAATGCCGCCAATACTTTCAACCAGTTGCGCTACTTTTTGTGATTGAGTAGATAGTTCAAAAATACCTTTACTTACCTCTTCCATTTTTTTTGAAAGTTTCGCCATTGTAGTTATTGTTGACCCAATAACCTCTATCGCATTGAGTGTGCCCTTATCTGTTTCTTTAGAGACATTGAGGGCAATATCAGACGTTTTCGCCATAGCTAACTCTTTATTTACCTGGTCTGTAATA
Organism: Colwellia ponticola; assembly: GCF_005885605.1. Taxonomy (GTDB): domain Bacteria; phylum Pseudomonadota; class Gammaproteobacteria; order Enterobacterales; family Alteromonadaceae; genus Colwellia; species Colwellia ponticola. Next base: position 155,286 of record NZ_SZVP01000003.1, read on the forward strand.
ATAGTGGCAAATTTAGCCACTTTATAGAGTTGACCTGTGTCATCATGAATAGGGTTATAAGAAGCTTCAAGCCAAACTATATTACCGTAACTATCAACCCGTTTGAATCGGTCAGAGACAAACTCACCTGCCTTAAGTTTATTCCAAAACAGTTGATACTCTTGAGAGGCCACTTCAGCAGACTCACAAAAAATACTATGATGTTTGCCAATGATTTGACTAAGAGAGTAGTTCATCCCTTTTAAAAAGTTTTCATTAGCCGTTAATATTATGCCGTCTAAACTAAACTCAATAATCGCCGATGAGCGCGTTAGCGCAGCTATCATCTCTTTATGCTTTCGAGATTGTGAAATAGTATTAGTTAACTCAGTAGAATAAACTGCAAGCGTTAAGGGATTTTGCTTGGGTTGAATAATAGTACGAAACCAAACCTCTTTATTATTCTGACCTTGAATTTGCATTGCCCCATGCCAGTGTCGTCCTTTCGCTATGGCGGTAAGCATTTTCTGACAAAGATCATTTTTTAATGTTTTATGCATAATAAAATCTTGAATATTTTTATCAAGTATTTCACTTTCAAGGTAGCCGCATGCTTTTAAAAACAATGGGTTTACGTCAATAAACGTTCCTTTTAGATCTAATGAGAAATAAGCCATTTCTTCTTTAAGATCTTTTTGAACATCATGAAATATTGCCAATTCGTTCTCTAATTCAGCAATTCTAGCTAAATACTTACCTTTACCAAACAGCATACTATTCTTCCTACACAATAAGTTCTTATTATAACTAACATTTTACAAAAATTTATATTTCTAAGTGTGAGTAAGCAATAAAGTTACTAGGCTTACAAACTTTCATTTTCTTGTGGTGTTAGCATAATAAGATCATAGCTTGCTTTAACGCTATACGAAATAACGTATGTTCATCAGCAATAACTACTTTCGCTTAATTCATTATAAACCCCATGAGTATAACAATAACACAGACTTTTTTTATTGTTATACATTCTAATGACATTGAGGCTATTTATTTAGTGGGTGAAGTAGTCAATAAAGCAAAAGAATAGGTTTAATAAAATAACTGGAACATCGTTCTGCTCAGCTCAATGAAAACAACGAGAATTGCTGACTCGATCAAACATCTATAAAGGTTTATCATATAAGTTATTGTAAAAGTTTTTAATACTGTATTTGTCAGACAAATACACTCTGTACATCCACGATGTAACAAAGTGAGTTAAACTCTAATAAATAACATCTTCATTCTTTAACAAATATGAATAACGCTATAGGCCAATAAAAACAAATGAATGATAGCTATAACACAACACCTCAAAACATTAACAACCAAGCCACTATTCTCTGGCACGATTATGAAACTTGGGGGATTTCACCTAAGTTTGATAAGCCTTCACAATTTGCCGGTATTCGAACCGATCTCGATTTAAACATTATTGGCGAGCCTGAAATGTTTTATTGCCAGCCGCCGGTAGATTATTTACCCCACCCTGAGGCGTGTTTGGTCACCGGTATTACCCCACAAAAAGCGCAACGTGAGGGGTTGTCTGAAGCTGAGTTTGCCGCGCGTATTCATACTTTATTTACGCAACCCAATACCTGTGTTGCCGGCTATAACAGCATTCGTTTTGATGATGAAGTGACTCGTTACCTGCTTTATCGCAACTTTTACGACCCTTATGCGCGAGAATGGCAAAATGGTAATAGTCGTTGGGATATTATTGATATGGTGCGTGCTTGTTATGCGTTGCGCCCTGAAGGTATTGAGTGGCCAACGGTTGAGCGTGATGGTGAAGAAGTAGTTAGTTTTCGCTTAGAGTTACTCACCAAAGCCAATGGTATTGCTCATGAAGCCGCACATGATGCCATGAGTGATGTTTATGCCACTATTGCTATGGCTAAGTTAATTAAAGAAAAACAGCCGAAGCTATATGAGTTTATTTTTAATTTAAAAAGTAAGTTTGAAGTTAAGGCGTTAATTAATACCGCCGAGATGACGCCTATCGTACACACCTCGAGTAAGGTGTCATCTGCACACGGTTGTACTAGTTGGTTTGCGCCAATTAGTTATCATCCAGTCAATAAAAATGCGGTGATTTGTGTTGATTTAGCCCGTGATATTTCGCCTTTATTAACGCTAACCAGTGAAGAAATTAAAACGCGTTTATATACCCGTTACGATGATTTAGCGCCTGATGAATTGCCTATTCCAGTGAAACTTATTCATGTTAATAAATGTCCGGTTATTGCGCCAGCAAAAACATTATTACCTGAAAACGCTGAGCGCTTAGCGATACCAAGAGAAGAGTGTTTGGCTAATTTAGCGTTATTAAAACAACATGCCGAGCTTAGAGATAAGCTCAGTGATGTGTTTGCAACATCAGATTTTGATAACGATGAGGTTGATGCCGAGCAAGCGTTATACGGCGGCAACTTTTTTAGCCATAGCGATAAAGCGCAAATGGAAATTTTACACGGTTTATCACCAGAGCAATTGGCAAGTCACCCGTTTCAATTTCAAGATGAGCGGTTACCGGTATTATTGTTTCGTTATCGCGCTAGAAACTACCCACACACCTTATCAACACAAGAGCAGCAAAAATGGCAGCAACATTGTCAGAGCAAACTGCAATATGGCGGTAAAGGTATTTTATCACTCGATGAATTTATGATAACGATTGAAAACTTGGTTCATGAACATGAAACCGATAAAGCCAAAATGTCAGTATTAAAAGCCTTATATGAATTTTTACAAGGCTAGTGATACATTGCTAATTAACAAAGCCTTTTAAAATAATATTACCGTGATGGCCTAAAGACCAACCTACACAAACAGTGTAGGCGGTTTTGGTATTTGTAGGTCGGGCTTTAGCCCGTCAAAAAATATTGAAAATCATTCGAGAATGATTAAAAAATTAATATTACCGTGATGGCCTAAAGACCAACCTACACAAACAGTGTAGGCGGTTTTGGTATTTGTAGGTCGGGCTTTAGCCCGTCAAAAAATATTGAAAATCATTCGGGAATGATTAAAAAATTAATATTACCGTGATGGCCTGAAGGCCAACCTACAAAAAAACCATGTGTGTTATCTAAGCATATCAGTCGTCATCCCCGTATTGGCCTAGTCGGGGTTATTGATAGCTTTTACGCTCTAGCTGGTATTTTTTCATTTTATCATACAGCGTTTTTCTCGCTAAGCTAAGCTCTTCCATGGTGTCTTTAATACAGCCTTCGTTATTGGCCAGCGCTTCTTCAATCAGAAACTTTTCAAAGAACTCAACACGTTTAGTGAGTCCCATGCAGGTTTGCATAACGTTCTCGTTGGCATTTTTTTTCAGGTTAAAAGCCGCAGCTTCACCCAATAAAATATAACGCTCGGCTAAGTTGCGTAATTCTCTAACATTACCTGGCCAATCATGACTTAATAGCTGTGCTTTGTGCTCTGGTGAAAGTGGAATTAATTCTTTTTTATAACGCGCAGAAGCGATACGAGCAAAATGTAAAAACAGTAAAGGAACATCTTCAATACGCTTTCTTAAGGGCGGAATATCTACTTTCACTAAATTTAAACGATAATACAAATCTTCACGAAACAAGCCTTGTTCACACAGCTCTAACAAATCAACTTTAGTCGCGGCAATCACTCTAACATCCAGTGCTATGCCTTCATTCGCCCCTAAACGTACTACTTTTCGCTCTTCTAGTACCCTTAATAATTTAATTTGTAATGCCATTGGCGTACTCTCTATTTCATCAAGAAATAAAGTGCCGCCGTTAGCATATTCAAATTTACCAATACGTTTTTTATCTGCCCCGGTATAAGCGCCTTGTTCAGCACCAAAGAGTTCACTTTCAATAATGTTTTCAGGAATAGCACCACAGTTAAGCGCAACAAAGTTACTTTCACGACGCACACTATGATCGTGTAAATAACGCGCGACGAGTTCTTTACCGGTACCCGTTTCACCATCAATCATGATATCTGCAGGTGCATCCATCACTTGATTTAATATTCTACGCATTTGAACAATACTTGCTGAGTTACCCAATATTCTAGGTCCAGGCAAACCATGTGTTTCAATCTCTTTTTTTAATGCTCTATTTTCAAGCACTAGGCCGCGCTTATCGAGTGCTCTTTTTACCGTGTCGACCAAATCATCATTATTAAAGGGCTTTTCAATAAAGTCATAAGCACCATTGCGTATCGACTTTACCGCCATAGAAATATCACCAAAGCCGGTCAGTAATATAGTAGGGATATCAGCATCAATGGTTTTAATTTTTTTCATCAACTGATGCCCATCTACTTTAGGCATATTAATGTCACTAATCACCACGCCCGGCCAAGTAGTTGATAATTGGTTAAGTAGCTTATCAGCTTGTGAAAAGGTATGTACTTCAAAGCCTTGTAGTTCAAAGGTTTGCTCAATAGCGCTACGTATATGCTCTTCATCATCAATAACAAAAACAACGCCCAATTGTTTAATTTCCATGATTTTCCTTACTTGATCCTTTACTTATACCAATTACGGGTAAGTTAATAGTAAAAACAGCGCCACCATCAGGGTGATTACTGACGTTAAGTTGTCCTTGCATTGACTCAATAATACGGTGTGAAATAGACAAGCCTAAGCCCAAACCAAAATTGTCTTTGGTGGTAAAAAAAGCTTCAAATACGCGGTCAATATTATCCGCTAAAATTCCTGGACCATTATCACGTATTTCAATAATAACCCGCGGGTTAGCGTTAATCACAGCAATGGTTATTTGCTTATCGGTTTGCTCACTCAACGCATGGATGGCATTACTTAATAAGTTAACCAGTACTTGTTCAAAACGCACACCATCACCCAAGATAGATAATGGCACTAAAGAAGAGGTATTCGTTAAGGTCACTTTTTCTGCTTTAGCTTGATGTTTTACAATGCTCATTGCCGCCATAATGCTGTTATTAACATTCACTGGCGTGGCAATACCAGTACTTTTTTTAGAGAAGCTATTAAACTGACTCACAATATCGCTTAGTCTATCGACTAAACCTATAATCAGCGTAAGATTATTTTTTACCTTATCGGTCATACCGCGATCTTGATAAGCCAGTGCATTTTGTGAATAACTGCGCAGTGCTGCTAATGGTTGGTTTATTTCATGGTTAATACCCGCCGACATACTACCAATAACGGCCAATTTTTCTGATTGAATCAACTCTTCTTGCATTTCATGCATTTGTGTTTGCGCTTGTTGGCGTTGAGCTATTTCTTCATGTAATTTAACATTGGTTGCACTTAAATCAGCAGTGCGCTCTTGTACCTTATTTTCTAACAACTGCTGCGATTCTTTTAACCGACGAGCATTTTTAAGGCGTTCATTAGTAAATAACACTAAAAACATAATAAGTAGATAACCAATAGCACTTACGGTGATTAGCATGATCTGCTGGTGCTTAATTTCGTCGGTAGAGCGCCATAAGTGAACGTGCCAATTAGCATTTTTCATCAATTTTTTTAGCGCAAACACTTGTTCAGTACTTTGAGCTGTGCCCTGGTCTGTCTCTTCAATAGTCTTGATTTCTAATAATTGACTACTCAATTTTTTGGGAAAGTAACTACTGGTACTCCTCACAATATTGAGTGATGAAATTTGATTATCAACATAGCGCTCTCCTGCGATTAACTTACCTTGTTTCATAGTAGATATATCGCCAATGGTTTTTAAACGCCACTCGGGTCGATCAGAAATGAAAATAACGTCATCAGGTGCGGTAATTAAAAAATTAAAACTATCATTTAATACGGTTTCTTTGTACTGCTCTTCAATGTCGGTAATACTTATTTTTATGGCGATAACACCCAGGGTAATATTATTGTCAATCACCGGGTAAGCATAATAGAAACCGCGCTTATCACTGATTAAACCAATAGCATAATAATGTGACAGTTTGCCTTGTAAAGCTTCTTGAAAATAAGGTCTAAAGGCGAAATTCATACCAACAAACGACAGAGGCATTTGCCAGTTACTAGCGGCAAGCGTAATACCTTCTTTATCAATTAGGTATATATCTGAAGCCTGGGTCATAATGCGTAAATCCGCTAATAACTTGTTAAGTCGATTTACCTTGCTCTCATCGCTCGGTGATCTGAGCACTTGGATTAACAGCGGATCTTTTGATAATACTTCAGGAATTTTATCAAAACGTGTGAGGATATTTTCGATATAGCCAACTAAGTTAGATAGCTGCTGGCTAGATTGTTGATGCATGTGTTGATAGGCATTATTCATCCCTATTCGCTGGGTGAACTCGATAGTTAATAACAAGCCAACAACGAGCAAAGTAGATACTATATAGTTTTGACGTTTTAACTTATTTATATAGAACAAAAAAAATCACCTCGTGAATAAATCACAATTATCTTAACGACAGCTAATGCTAATAGAGAATAGGGTCAAAAGACCCTATTCTAGTTAGTTTATAATATCAGCTTTTTACCTTGATGGGTTGTGCTATAACATTGTGCTATAACATTGTGTTATAGCAAAGGCGGTGTCGAAAAATCCGCCCCCCCTCTATCGTTATAGCGAGACCTATCAGTATGTCTAATAAATATACTTATACTCGGTCATCGTTATTAGAAATCAAATCTTGCACCAATTTGCATTTCAGACATATCTTCACCCGTTGACGGTAAACGGGTAGTATCACTATCTAGCTGCTCAAATGATGCCCACACTTGAAATTTACTTGAAAGATGGCGAATGTACTCGACTTTAATCGAGCTAACGTCGCCTTTTATATCACAAGCGTTTACCGCATAGCGTGCGTGTATTTGGTTTTTGTCTTGACGCCATTTACCATAAATACCCGTGGTTGAACGCTCTTCACCAGCACAGGCAGTTACACCACCCGGCTGTTTAATACCGTTGACGGGGTCTAATTTCACATTGCCTGAAGAGTTACCCAAATAAATGTCAAAATCATCTTCCGCTAATTGATAAAATGCCGACACGGTATATTGTTCATTAATTTTGTACCAAGCACGCATACCGTATAAATTACCGGTGTTTTCACCTTGTTGATCAGCCGCTAATGCCGCTTGAAGTTTCCACTTGTCGTTATGATACTGGGCCGCTAGTTGGTATTGGTCAATAGAGTCGCCATCTTGCCCTTCGGTTTGTATCGCTGCGCCGAATTTCCACTGATTGAACGACTTTTGCCATTGCAGCATATCATCATCACGAATAGCGCCTTGGCGTAACGAGTCTAAGCCATCTGAAAAGTAAGCACCTCGAACATATTGATGCCATAAAATGGTTTGTGAACCATAGGTAAGTGTACCAAATTTACCTTTTAGCCCTACGTAAACTTCACGCATACCTGGTTTATCATTTTGCTTAAAGTTAACGTTATCGTCACCACGTAAACCATATTCAACTTTACCGATACCAGTTAAGCCATCGGCAAGTTTAACCTCGGCTTTAACGCCAACACGACTTAAAAAGTCTCTACCATTGGCGGCATCATCAGAAGTACCGCTATCAACATAGTCAGCACCTAAGCGCAGTGAACCATAAAAAGAGCTGTCAACTTCGCTCGCATTAACACTTGCGCTTGCACTGACACAAGCCACTAGTAATGCATTCGCCACCAGTGTTTTTTTTACTTTACTTATCTTAATCATTTGAACACATTTCATATATTTCCCTTTTATGTTGAGACCTTATTATTTTTATAACCAAGCTAGCTTAATATCTACAGAAGCACCCACAGGTAAAGTGAGCCATTTGGGTCAGTTACTTGTTTTATATCAAATAGCCGATAGCAGATAATTAATTACATTAACAACTTGTTATCGCAATGTTCACGCCACTATTAACAAAGTTGTCATATATAATAAGTCCTTAAGTAACAATATGTTACAGTTGGTGGTGTCTTTTCAACCAAACCATTTAGGGGAAAACCACCCATAATGATGATTGGCGTAGCTACAATTCCCCCCATAATAAAAGCAACGGGTCAGTAAGACATAAAAAGGATCGGGAAAAAATAAAAAACTTAACAACATAGAATAACGCTTAACTAACAGCGCTCACCTTGACTGGGCTTTAGTCTATTATCAGCAATAGTAAGTGGCGGTTTCCCACACATATGGCTCTTTTTTTGGGTGGTTAAGGTGTTTTTAATCGTGAGTATATACGGGTAAAAAAAATAAAAACCTTTATTAACAAGTAGATGAAATTTTGGCAGCTTTTTTGCTTAACACCGAGCAGCACTATTATAATAAATAACATTGTGAGTAAACTTATGACAGAGATTCAAAATAAAGCAACGCCGTTGGGTATGCTACTATTAGGTCCAGTGTTTATGCTGATCACCTTATTAACCCCTGTACCTTTTGAAGGCATGTCAACCCAGGCATGGTACACCCTAGGCTTAGCATTATGGATGGCTACTTGGTGGATATCTGAAGCAACACCCGTGGCAGTAACGGCTTTTTTACCGTTAATTGTAGCCCCTATTGTTGGTATCGCCCCTATCAAGGCAACAACCTCGTCTTACGCCCATCCATTAATTTTTCTATTCCTTGGTGGTTTTTTTATCTCTATTGCCATGGAGCGATGGAATTTACATAAACGCATAGCGCTAAAAGCAATGTCGTTAACAAGCACTAAACCTAGCCATCAAATTGGTGGCTTAATGCTAGTGACTGCGTTTTTATCTATGTGGATGTCTAATACGGCAACCGCCGTTATGATGCTACCTATCGCTTTATCCATTATCGAGATGGTTAAACAAAAACATATTGGGAACGCTGAAAACTTCTCCAAACCTATGTTACTAGCCATTGCCTTTTCTGCCAGTATTGGTGGTTTAGCAACACTCATTGGTACACCACCTAATGCGTTAATGGCGGCTTATTTAGCTGATAGTTACAATATTAACATTGGTTTTGCTCAGTGGATGATGGTTGGTGTCCCATTATCAACAATATTATTAGTACTGTGCTGGTTTATTCTGACCAAATTTTGCTACCAAGTTAATGAAGGTGAGCGTGTAGATACCAACAGCATGTTCAAAGAAAAACTTAAAGAATTAGGCAAAATGACTAAGGGTGAAAAGCTGGTATTGTTTTTCTTTGCTTTTGCTGCATTGAGTTGGATTTTCAGACCATTAATCAGCAAAGCAACGGGGTTAGCAATTACTGATACGGGTATTGCTATGTTCGTTGGTTTAATGCTATTTGTGGTACCTGTTGATAGTAAAAAAGATATTCGTATTTTATCTTGGGATGATACGAAGAAATTACCTTGGGGCGTATTGTTACTATTTGGTGGTGGTTTAGCTTTAGCCGGCTTGATCAAAACCTCAGGACTTGCAGGTTACATAGCGACTCAGCTTGAAGCAACGTCAAACATTCCTATTATTGGTGCTGTTTTAGTAGTTACTGTGACTATATTGTTTTTAACTGAAGTGACCAGTAATACCGCCACAGCTGCAAGCTTTTTACCTTTACTTGGTCCAATAGCGGTAACATTGACTGATGGTCCTATGATGCTAGTTATACCTGCGGCATTAGCAGCAAGTTGTGCCTTTATGATGCCGGTAGCAACGCCGCCTAATGCGATTGTATTTAGCTCTGGAGAGTTACGTATTGCCGATATGGCTAAAGCTGGATTTTGGCTCAATATTGCTTCGATTTTCATCATAGTATTATTGATGTTTACTAGTGTACCGTTAGTATTTAATTTGTAAGATAAGGTCAATAGCTCTGGCTATTGCCTTAAAGCATTGCTTGAGAGATTACCTTAGATATAAGTTAATTAGAAAAGCATACAAAAACGCCAGGCTTATAGTCTGGCGTTTTTGTAGCAAAATACACCATTGACTTAAGGTGACGCCTTAAGTCAATGTTCAATATTTAGCTGAGCGTTATTTTTTAAAGCGAGTGATCAGACTTGAGGTATCCCAGCGTTCTCCACCCTTTTCTTGTATTTCTTGATAATAACCATCTAGCTGTTTAGTTACCGTTAAATCAGCACCGAGTTTATCTGCTTCTTTAAAGGCAATAGCTAAGTCTTTTCTTACCCAGTCAACAGCAAAGCCAAAATCAAACTCTCGCGCACACATCGTTTTGCCGCGATTGTCCATTTGCCAAGAGCCGGCAGCGCCTTTACCAAGAGTATCAAGTAACTTATCCGTATCTAGCCCTGCTTTTTGGGCAAAATTTAATCCTTCCGCTAAACCTTGTACGGTATTGACAAAACATATTTGATTAACCATTTTAGCTAACTGACCCGAGCCAACTGGCCCCATAAGTTGACTAAAACGGGCAAAGGCAGCCATAACGGGTTCAGCTTTATCAAAAACCGCTTCATCACCCCCTACCATAACCGTAAGCACGCCATTTATCGCACCAGCTTGGCCACCCGAGACAGGGGCATCTAAAAAGTATTGTCCATTGTTATGCGCTATTGTACCCAGTTCAACGGCAAGCTCTGCTGATGCGGTGGTATGATCAACAAAAATACTACCTTTAGGTAAACCTGCAAAAACGCCTTGCGCGCCTAAAGCAATTTGCCTAACGTCATCATCATTGCCGACACAAGCAAAAACAATATCACAATTTTTTGCAGCTAAAGCCGGTGTGCTAGCGACTTCACCGGCAAATTCTTGCTGCCAAGCTAAGGCTTTATCGTGATTGCGGTTATAAACACAGACTTGATGCCCAGCGGTTTTTAAATGACCTGCCATGGGATAACCCATTACACCCAAACCAATAAATGCTACTTTCATATTTCACCTTTACTTATGAATTAGTTAATTAATTCATTTAATAATTTAATATAAGGTCAGTAGTTTATAACAATCTCATTAATTATGTGATAATTGACACAATGCGTGATTAATACCAATCTCACTAACTATGTGAACATTTCTACTGGTTAAAACAACCAACTACTGCGTTATTTATTTTATAATTAGAATAACTAGTTATTAAAATAAATGTCTTATATTTGACTGTTTTTCCTACGTATAAAATAGATCACCTAATTAATGAAACTGGTATAATTTTTTAATTCACTTTGGGAATAGTCAAGATGAGTAATATTTATCAATTTTCAGTAAAGAACAATAAGCAGGAAACTATTGAGCTAAGTCAATATGCCGATAAAGTTATACTTATCGTCAATACAGCAAGTCAGTGTGGCTTTACTCCTCAGTATCAAGGATTACAAAACCTATACGATAGCTTTCAAGAAAAAGGCTTTGAAGTGTTAGCTTTTCCGTGTAATCAATTTAAGCAACAAGAGACGGGAAGTAATGAAGAGATCCAGCAGTTTTGCGATTTACACTTCAAGATAAAATTTCCGTTGTTTAATAAAATTGATGTTAATGGTGATAATGCCGAACCTTTATTTAACTATTTAAAACAACAAGCACCTGGAATTCTCGGCTCTAAATCAATTAAATGGAACTTCACTAAATTTTTAGTTAATCGCCAAGGAAGCGTGGTAAAGCGCTATGCACCCAGTACTAAACCAGCAGCGATAACCGCTGATATTGAAAAGTTGTTAAGTAATTAAAGGTCAATGCTTTTTGCATAGTTCTTGTGTAGGTCGGCCTTTAGGCCGTCAAGCTAATCAGATGGCTGATATTTTTTGACGGGGTAAACCCCGACCTACTCAAACCCGAGCTAACAAACCCGGCTTAGCCAAAGCAGTTAGCATACCTTTTGTGTAGGTCGCACCTTTAGGCCGTCACACTACTTTTGTTCTTTGTTTGTTTTGTGTTGTAGATCTTATATCTTTGCAAACAAGGTTTTATGTAGCTTCTCAACCACAAAGTTAGCGTCGTTTTCTGCGACTAAAAAGCACAGGTTGTTAGCACTAGCGCCATGACAGATCATACGGATATTAATATCGTTAATGGCTTCAAAAATGTTTTGACCAATACCTTTAGCGCCGGTTAAACCATTGCCAATAACCGCCACTAATGACAAGCCATTTTCAACACTCACTTCACACAGTTGCTCTAATTCAGCAACGACTGTATTGGTAATTAACGATTGTGTTGAGCCACTCGGGTTATCAAACGTTAAGGCAACACTGATCTCACTAGTGGTCACTAAATCAACACTTAATTCGTATTTAGCTAATACACCAAAAACTTTTGCTAAAAAGCCACTGGCATGGAGCATAGCAGGACTTTTTACTGTGACTAAGGTTTGCTCTCGTCTTAAGGCAATTGAGCGATAGGTTGGAGTTGAGTCAACTTTTTTCTTGATTTGTGTACCACCTTTTTCAGGCTCTTTACTTGAACCAACAAAAACAGGGATATTGCAACGCATTGCAGGGATTAACGTTGCCGGGTGTAATATTTTAGCGCCAAAAGTAGCCATTTCAGCGGCTTCGCCAAAACTAATTTCTTTAATCGCGCGTGCTTGATCGGTAATACGTGGGTCGGTAGTGAAAATGCCCACCACATCAGTCCAAATAGATAAGTTATCGCCCTGTAACGCTTCAGTTAACAACGCCGCTGAATAATCAGAGCCGCCTCGACCTAAGGTAGTGGTATTACCCTCGCCGTCTTGACCAATAAAGCCTTGTGTAACAATTACTTTATTAACAAGTTTAGGCGCAAGTAATTGGGCACAATGACTTTTTAATAGGTTAAGGTCTACGATAGCTTTACCATAGGTGCTATTGGTTTTCATCACTTGTTGCACATTGAAATACTCACCCGCAACATCAATAGACTGTAAAACTTGGGCGAAAATACGCGAACTACATTGCTCACCATAAGCAAGAATTGCATCACTGTTTTTAGCACTGTGTTGTAATGATTGGGTTAACGCGTGTTGTGTTAATTCATCAAGTAAGCGATTTATTTCTGTATTGAGACTAGCTTCAATATCACTAGAAAAATGCTGGGTGATGTTAAATTGAATAGCTCGGATATTATCTATAATATCTTTCTGCTCATTTACTGAGATATTTTCTTGGCTTAAGCGTACTAAATAGTTAGTGACGCCAGCACTAGCAGAAACGACGATTAAACGGTTACGTGTGTCGTTTTTAATAATATGAGCGCACCGTAACATTGCTTCAAAATCGGCAACACTGGTGCCGCCAAATTTAGCTACGGTTAATGAAGGTAATGATTTTGGTGCTGCGGTTGTAGATGATAATTGAACTGAATTCACAAATTTCTCCCATAAAAATAAGCTGCTTACTACATTGGGTATTAAGTAAACTAGCTATTGGAAGAGCATGACTGAGCGATTAACGAGTAGTAATATTTACCTGTTTATAAAAATAAGCGGTAAATAAACGAAAATTTCTCAGCCAGAAGCTCTCCACCTTTTGTTTAATACCTTTTTAATTAATACCTATTGTGTAGGTAAAAAGTAGGCAAAAGTTAACAAATACGTTAGGTGACAGTCATAAGGATTCAGCCTTAATGACCGGGTATTTAAGTCCACAGTTAAATACCCTCGGCGATAACTTCCCTCAAAAACGGTCATAGGAATGTGGTTCCTGTCGTTTTTTACCTAAGCTTCGCGCCTCTTCTGGTGCCTTATTATGTAAGCTATATAGAGTAATGTACTAACATAGCGTTAAAGAATAAAGCCGGATTATTAGACCCGATTTTATACACCATTGCAATAGGCTTTTAGTCACTGATTTAAAATTAATTTTTGCACAAGCACTTTACCGTAATAATTGTTATAGTAAATAAATCTTAACGATGTAGGTAACTTAGCTGAACCATATGGATTTATTTCTCCTAAAAAAAATAATAACTGTTTTGATCATGCCTATCAATATAGTACTGTTATTGCTCATTTTTGCGCTTATTTTTCACCGTAAAAAACCGAAAAAAAGTCTTAAAAGTTTATCGGCTGCACTGCTTATTTTATTACTCAGTGCCTTCGCGCCATTTTCAGATACCATGATGACCGCTATTGAAAATGATTACCCTCCTTATGTTAAAGAAAATTTGGCTATCGATTATATTGTCGTGCTAGGTTGTAATCACAGTGCTAATACAAAATTACCAGTGACCAGTCAATTAGCTAATTGCTCATTACAACGTATGGTGGAAGCATTGCGTATTTACCAGTTACACCCTGAAGCAAGAATAATTACTTCAGGTTATGGTGGCAGTAACTCGGTGTCTAATGCGGAAACCGTAAAACAGTCATTGGTGCTTTTAGGCGTACCCGCACAAAAAATTATCACTGAAAATTTTCCTAAAGATACAGAAGAAGAAGCACAGCTGATTGCTCCGCGAGTACAAGGCACGCAAGTAATACTTGTCACCAATGCTGATCATATGCCTAGGTCAATGAATTATTTTCAGGCGCAGGGCATCTACCCTATTGCAGCGCCGACCGGGTATTGGGTAAAAAATCCTGATGGCATGAAGAACTGGGCATATTATATGCCCAGTAGTGAAAATTTACAGCAAAGTAGCATTGCCTGGTATGAGAGTATCGGCTTGATAGTACAATGGTTTAAGTCAATTCTTAACTAGCTACTAATGAACTAGTCGTTAATGAATTGGTGTTGAATATATATTGACTATTCAATATATATTCAACATAGATTGTAAAGCTACACAGGGTTATCAATATCGACAAAGAGTACTTCAAGACCGTGCTCTTTAGCTAAATGCTCACCTAACGCTTTGATACCATAGCGCTCTGTAGCATGGTGACCAGCGGCAAAAAAATGAATATCCATTTCATGCGCAATATGAGTCGTTTGCTCAGAGACTTCACCCGTTAAAAAGGCGTCTATGCCCTGCTCTGCGGCAAGCTCAATATAACCTTGTCCGCCACCTGAGCACCAAGCAATGGTTTTTATTGGTTTATTACTCGCTGGCGCTATGTGTAAGCATGTTCGATCAAGCGTGGTATTGATAAGCTCGGCGAATTTTTCACCTGTACAAGGTTCATGCAAGCTTCCCTGCATTGCAACGCTTAACGGGTTAGCTAGCTCCAAAGGCGCAACATCACTAATAGCAAATAGCTTGGCAAGTTGGGCATTATTACCAAGCGTAGGATGAATATCTAACGGTAAATGATAAGCAAATAAGTTAATGTCATTCACTAAAAGTGCTTTAATACGATCATGCTTCATACCGCGAATAACGTAAGATTCATTTTTCCAAAAATAACCATGGTGCACTAATATGGCATCCGCTTGTTCAGCGATCGCCCGATCAATTAATGCTTTGGAGGCAGTAACCCCAGTGACTACTTTACAAATGTGTTCACATCCTTGAATTTGTAAACCATTAGGGGTGAAATCTTTTATTTGCCCTGGCTTTAACAATTCAGTTAAATACTGTTCTAACTCGTTACTTCTCATAAGTGGGGTACTTTTTATTATCGTTGATGATGGATAGTTAAGGCTAGCTACTATTAGCTATCTTTTTGTTACTTTAGGCTGATTTTTAGGGGTGTTCATACTGGCAACCTTCACCGGTTGAAAAGCAGACTGTATCTGCCATTTAGGCTTAATTGGCGTTAAGGGTAATACTCGTTTTTTAGCAACAATGACATAAACAGAACCTAGTGAAGGAAAGTAACGTTTAGCAAAACGATGCCATTTTTGTTGTAAGCTTTCCGTCGTTAATTTACCGGTTAAGCAGCTATGCAAGCAGCGTTGATCGGCTAAAATTTCATAACCCATTAAGTGCAACCAATCTTTGACTCGCATCGGCGAGAAAAAGTGCTCATTCCAAGGCGTTTTATTACGTCGGTATGGTAATAAGCGATTTACCCCGACTAAGCTTAGCGGATTAAAGCCCGTTATAACTAAATAACCATTAGGGATCAATACTCTGTTAGCTTCGCGAACAACATGGTGCGGGTCAAGTGCAAACTCCAAAGTGTGACTTAATAGGCAAACATCAACACTATGTTTTTGTAGTGGTAAATGGTCAATATTAGCTTCTATATTCGTCAAGTCACTTTTACTACTAATATTGATTTGATGCTTAATAGTACAGTCTGGTATGTCAACTTCACTACTTAACGCGCCAAGCTTAACTAGGTGGTAACCAAAAAATTTTTGCCACCAAGGTGCAAGCTCTTGCTCTATTGCCGTTTTAATGACGTCACCGTTAGGTAATGCTTGCCATGATTTAGGATAATGTGGTTGTTGCAAGGTTAATGGTGGTTTCATAAACACTTCTTCTAGGTGTATAGTTTTGCATAAATCATTATGCCTACTGATGGCTAGTTATGTTGAGTACAATAGACAATTTATAGCAAATTATCGTTAGATAGAAAACTAGGGTTAATGTACCATAATACAACTGATTCAATATCACTAACAAAAGCAAAATATAACGAACACAAACGATAGGTAAAATATAATATGACAAAAGCACACGCTATGGTTAGCGCAATTAAAGCATTTAACGATAATTATATTTGGGCTATTGCTGACCAAGCCTCTGAAAATAAAAACAATAAGATAGCATTGGTTGACCCCGGAGATGCTTTAGTATGCATAGATTACTTACAACAGCATCACCTTGTTTTAACGGCTATATTGATTACTCATCATCACAATGATCATGTAGGTGGCGTTAGCAAACTGCTTGAATTTGCAAAAGCTCAAGCTTGGCCGGTCACGGTTTACGGCCCTGCTAACGAAAATATTGCTCAGCTTGATGTAGCACTAACAGAAAATGATACCGTTGACTTAACGTCACTTAATTGTCAGTTGAGTGTACTTGATTTACCAGGTCATACTAAAGGCCATATTGCCTATTATAATGAAGAGCTACTTTTTTGTGGTGACACTTTGTTTTCAGGTGGTTGTGGCCGACTATTTGAAGGAACGCCTGAGCAAATGCATCAATCTCTGACAAAATTAGCCAATTTAGCTACCGATACGTTGATTTACTGCGCGCATGAATATACTCAAGCAAACCTAGCCTTTGCTTTAGCCGTTGAGCCTAATAATAGCGAACTGCACCACTATATAACCCAGGTAAATAGGTTACGCGCAAATGGCCAAGCTACAATCCCAAGCAATATAGCCCGTGAGTTAACCATAAATCCGTTTCTACGCTGTCACCTACAACCAATAAAACTCGCTGCAGAGCAGCACATTAAGCAAACATTAACATCAGACAGCGATGTTTTTAGCGTTATTAGAGCATGGAAAGATAACTTTTAAGCTTGAAGCCATGTTCAGTAAATTATCGGCTCAATGATTAGAACCTCTGCTCTTAAGGGGGGAATATTGAGCCACATAAGTTAACCCTAGCTAAGACGCTAAAATGAGGTACAGACATGCCTCTGAACGTATTAATCGTATTTTTACTGCTGTTTCACCCGCATTTTAAACGCTCACTAAGTCATTAATAAAGTAGTTCACTTGCTGTAAAATATGCTAATGTGCTAATCGTTTTTTAATTTTCACCCATTTTATTGGTCACTATATCATCGGTACGTTATCGATGTATCACCGATAAAATCATTTATGAAGTGTTATTTATGAAGTATTTATTATTATCTGTTGTCATTATTTTAGCTGGCTGTCAAAGCCTTCCTCAAGGTGATGACGATAGTATTGTCGATGACAACACCGCAGACGCTACTGAAATAAATCAAGCACTGTTAGCTGATGAAAGTATTGATATTATTCACCCTGTCGCCGATGTTGACTTTGCGTTAAATAACACCTTAAAAGATAAAAAGCTACTGGAAGAAAATAATATTTGGCCAAGAATTCGCAGCCAAATGACTTTTACTATACCTGAGAAAAAACGCCTTATTTCACAGCGAAATTGGTACGTTAAGCACCCAAGTTATCTTAAGCGTGTCGCTAAACGTGCCGAACCTTTTCTTCACTATATTGTTGAAGAATTAGAGAAAAATAATATGCCTATTGAGTTAGCACTTTTACCCGTAGTAGAAAGCGCTTTCGACCCTTTTGCTTATTCGCACGGTCGTGCTTCGGGCATGTGGCAATTTGTCCCTGGCACCGGTGAACGTTTCGGTATGAAGCAAAACTGGTGGTATGACGGCAGACGTGACGTGATTGCTTCAACCGAAGGCGCGATTAGTTATTTGAAATACCTCAATAACTTCTTCGACGGGGACTGGATGTTAGCGCTAGCAGCTTACAACTCAGGTGAAGGCCGCGTAAGAAATGCAGTACGTAAAAATAAACGCCTAGGTAAACCTACCGATTTTTGGTCGCTTGACTTGCCTAAAGAAACTCGTGCTTATGTGCCAAAACTATTAGCGCTGGCCGATATTATAAAGCGACCTGAACATTTTGATTTAACACTGTACCCAATAGATAATAAAAGCGTGTTAACGCAAGTCGATATAAAGTCACAACTTGATTTAGCTAAAGCAGCCACGCTTGCTGATTTATCGTTAGCCGAATTACAACGTTTAAACCCTGGCTTTAATCGCTGGGCGACAGATCCCGATGGTCCGCATCGATTGTTACTGCCCTCACACAGTGTGGAAAAATTTGAGCTAGGTCTTAATAAACTCAGTAAAAACGACAGACTTGCCTGGCAGCGTTATAAAATTAAAGAAGGCGACAACCTAGGCCTTATTGCCAATAAATTTAATACGCGTATCGAATTGATACAAGAAGTGAATAACATTAAAGGAAATCAAATTCGTGCTGGCAAACATTTACTGATACCGGTAGCAGCAGAATCGTTAGACAGTTATGTTTTTTCAAAAGCGCAACGTATTATCAAAAAACAAAGTAAGCCACAAAAAGGTCGCAAGATTATTCATACCGTTGAAGCGGGTGATAACTTATGGGATATCGGTCGTAAATATAAAGTAGATAGCAAGAGCATTGCTCGTTGGAATGGTTTTGCGCCAAGAGACACTTTAAAACTAGGTCAAACATTGGTTATTTGGAAAAAAGAAACTAAAAAATCAAGCTACATAGCTAATAAAACAGGTAATAATGTTAACAATGCTATTATGAGAAATATCACCTATAAAGTTCGCCGTGGCGATTCTTTTGCACGTATAGCCGATAAATTTAACGTGCAAATTAGTGATATTGAGCGTTGGAATGATCTTGATAGTAATAAATACTTACAACCAGGCCAGCGATTAAAACTGGCTGTGGATGTAACTAATAGCATATAAAAGCAAAGCGATCGCACTATTCTCTTTACCTTGATAAAACAATAACTTAGAGCCGTGCTTTATCGCCTTGCTATAAACGTTGACTGGTAAAGTCGACAAAAAAGGTTTGGCTTTGCTCGGCTATATCGAGCGTTATCCATAAACGCCAAACCATAAACTCTTCACTACAACTTGCTAACAGGCTTTGTGCTGAATAAGTATTGCTTTTGTCAGTTTGCTCAAAAAACACCGGTACCTTACCCATAAACATATCTTTACCTTCAAGATAAGCCGACACATTACTTATGTTTACTTGACTGCTTTGAGTGTTAGCTTTTGGCTCAGTCGTAGCTTCCTCAGTAACCCCTTCGAGTACATTAGATGCGTTCAGCTCAGATAAGGTAATGAAAAAAGGTAGCTCGGTAATAAGCGTATCCGCTAATTGCTGTTGAGAAAATTTAACGGTAAAAGACCCTAATTCAGTAGTAAATTCACACTGACTCTGACTACGAATACATTGAGGGACTAAGGTACTAACATGAGTGGCTGTGCTTTTTTTAGCTACAGGATTACAAGCACTAACGAGTAAGACAAACCCGATAATAGCGAATTTTTTTAACACGATTTTTAACATAGCATAACCTTTTATGAAGAACTAAGGGCTTACGTTTTATTTAACGTGGATATTATCTACTAATGCTAATGAACTTGCTACTACCATAATCTACCGCAATAAACCAAACATGTTAACCGATAAAAAACTCTTCAATTCTATTATGACTTAAAGAGTACTGTTCATTAACTTGATTAATTTATTGACTTTTTTCTTTGTTTTTTAAATGGCACTCAAAAAAAACTAAATAGTTATAACGAATCTAGGCGTAAATCTCTTTTGTTGATCCACATCAAATATAAACACGCATAAGTGTTGATTTATAACCTCTCCAAAGGTTAAAATTGTGCGGATTTTGACACATTCACTTACATGAATGCGTTTATAAGTCACAATTCAAAAAATAAAATACATAGAATTGGTATCTTGTGCGCTATATCTAAAGCTTGTTCAGATTTAGATAGTACAGCAAAAATACTTTCTGATTAATAATAACACTGCGGAATCCTTAACATGACCACAAGTAATACGTCAGCGGTAGACTACAACTTCGATGTTGTACGTCAATTTACTGTAATGACTGTAATCTGGGGAGTCGTTGGTACACTCGTAGGTGTACTTATCGCGGCACAATTAATTTGGCCTGCGTTAAACTTCGATACACCTTGGTTAACCTACTCCCGTCTTCGTCCACTTCATACTAATGCTGTAATTTTTGCTTTTGGTGCAAGTGCTTTATTTGCTACCTCTTATTATGTGGTGCAACGTACCTGTCAAACGCGACTATTTGGCGGAAAACTAGCTGCCTTTACCTTTTGGGGATGGCAAGCAGTTATTGTTTCAGCCGTTGTTTCTTTACCTTTAGGTTATACCTCTTCGAAGGAATACGCTGAGCTAGAATGGCCTATCGATATTCTGATTGCTGTGGTTTGGGTTTCATATGCTATTGTGTTTTTTGGTACGTTAATTAAGCGTAAAACGTCTCATATCTATGTAGCCAACTGGTTCTTTGGTGGTTTTATCATCACAGTAGCTATGTTACACATTGTTAACTCAATGGTTATTCCAATTTCTGCCATGAAATCTTACTCAATATACCCTGGTGCTATCGATGCCATGGTTCAATGGTGGTACGGACATAATGCCGTTGGTTTCTTATTAACCGCTGGTTTCCTAGGTATGATGTATTATTTTGTACCTAAACAAGCTGAACGTCCTGTTTACTCTTATCGTTTATCAATTGTTCATTTCTGGGCATTGATTTCTTTATACATTTGGGCTGGTCCGCATCATTTACATTACACTGCACTTCCTGATTGGGCTCAGTCAGTAGGTATGGTTATGTCTATCGTTTTATTCCTTCCTTCTTGGGGTGGTATGATTAACGGTATTATGACACTGTCAGGTGCATGGCATAAACTTCGCCATGATCCAATTTTACGTTTCCTTATTGTTTCTTTATCTTTCTACGGTATGTCTACCTTTGAAGGTCCGATGATGGCGATTAAGTCTGTTAATGCCTTATCTCATTATACTGATTGGACGGTTGGTCATGTACACTCTGGTGCACTAGGTTGGGTTGCCATGGTTTCAATTGGTGCTGTTTACCACTTGATCCCTGTTTTATTCAATCAAGGTCGCATGTTTAGCGTTCGTCTTATCAACGTTCACTTCTGGTTACACACCACAGGTGTAGTACTTTACATTGTAGCGATGTGGATTTCTGGTGTTATGCAGGGATTAATGTGGAGAGCGGTAAACAGCGATGGTACATTAACTTATAGCTTTGTTGAGAGTTTAACGGCTTCTTACCCATTCTATTTCATCCGCTTCGTAGGTGGTGTGTTTGTTGTCGCTGGTTTTGTATTAATGGCATACAACATGTTTAAAACTATAGGTGCAAAAGACGGAAGTCTTAAGCCTATAGAAACAGCAGCTTAAGGAGAGCCATATGAAAAATTCACATGAAAAAATTGAAAAAAATGTTGGCTTGTTTTTCCTTTTCACTATCTTTGCTGTTAGCATCGGTGGTTTAGTTGAAATTACGCCTTTGTTGTTTCAAAAAGAATTAGCAACACCTGTTGATAACTTAAAACCTTATACTGCACTACAAATGGAAGGTCGTGACATTTATATTCGTGAAGGTTGTAGTAACTGTCACAGTCAAATGATCCGTCCATTTCGCGCAGAAACTGAGCGTTACGGTCATTACAGCGTTGCCGGTGAAAGTGTTTGGGAACATCCATTTTTATGGGGCTCAAAACGAACTGGTCCTGACTTAGCTCGTGTTGGTGGTCGTTATAGTGATGATTGGCATATTGCCCATTTAACCGATCCTCGTTCAGTGGTACCTGAGTCAAACATGCCTGCTTATAACTGGTTAAATACCAACACGCTTGACGGTGAATTAACAGGCAGCAAGCTAGAAACGTTTAACTTCTTAACGCGCAACCGTAGTCATAAAGATGAAAATGGCAACGCCATTCCACTTTATACACAAGCGGAGATTGATGGCGCTCAAGAGGCTGTGAAAGGTAAAACTGAAATGACTGCCTTGATTGCTTACTTGCAATCACTTGGCAACGCATTAAAGTAAGTTGAACTTTATGGATTACGGTACACTTAGAGGGCTTTTCGCCCTTCTTATATTGGCGTTATTTATTATTATTGTTGTGTGGTCTTATTCAAAAAAACGTAAATCTTCATTTGATAAAATAGCTAATTCTATTTTTGAAGAAAAAGATGTTAAAAAAGACAATCAACAAAATAAAGATAGCGATCTTAAAACAGATAGCAAACAGGAGACGAAATAATAATGTCTAGCTTCTGGAATATATGGGTTTGGGTTCTTTCCCTCGGCACAATTGTAGGGTGTTTTTTACTACTACGTATGTGTTTAAAGAACTTTGCAGATGTTGCTGAAGGCGAGCCTACTGGCCATGTTTATGACGGTATTGAAGAGTTAAACAACCCTTTACCTAAATGGTGGAGTACGTTTTTCTTACTAACCATCATTTGGGCATTTGGTTATATGGCGCTTTATGGTTTAGGTAACTGGACTGGTCTTTTAGGCTGGAAAAGCTCTAACCAAGGCATTTTAAGTCTTGCTGAATCAAAAGCTAAAACGTTAGAGTATTTAGAGAAAGACTCTGGTGTATTAGTACAATATGACCGTGAAGTTGCTGCAGCTGATGCTAAATTTGGTCCAATTTTTGAAGCTTACGCGGCGCGTAGTATTGAAGATTTAGCCACAGATAGTGAAGCATTGAAAGTAGGTCAACGTTTGTTCCTACAAAACTGTGCACAATGTCATGGTTCTGATGCGCATGGTACAACAGGCTTCCCTAACCTAGCTGATAAAGACTGGTTATATGGTGGCAGCCCTGAAGCTATTAAAGAAACATTGCTTTATGGTCGTAAGGCAGCTGGCATGATGGCTTGGAGTGGCGCTTTAGGCGGCGAACAAGGCGTTAAAGAAGTAGCCGCTTATGTTATTAGCTTAAGTGGTCGCTCAGTTGACCCTGAGTTAGCAAAAGCAGGTAAAGCTAAGTTTGCACTTTGTGCTGGTTGTCATGGCCCTGAAGGTCAAGGTAGTCTAGCCATGGGAATGCCTATGGGTGCGCCTAACTTAACCGATAATATCTGGTTATACGGTGGCTCTCAACGTGTTATTGAAGAGACTATCCGTAATGGTCGTGCGGGTGTAATGCCAGCATGGAAAGATATTCTTGGTGAAGAAAAAGTTCACTTAGTGACTGCCTATGTTTATAGCCTTTCACAAGATTAATAAGTAGTCATCGTGATTTAAGTACATAACTCGAAGATCACATGTTAACTACACATAAAAAACCCTTGTTACACTTTGTAACCAAGGGTTTTTTTATGCCTTTTACTGAGTACAAAACTAGCTGATGGTTAATAATCAAGGTATAATCTGGGGTTATATTCTACTGTTTATGAAGTAATGTTATGAAATCCTCATGGTATCGCGAGCCTTGGGCTTGGTTAGTTTTTATTCTACCTTTTACCGCTGTGGTAGCAGGTATTACTACTTATATCATTGCCAATACTAACCCTGACTCGTTAGTATTAGGTGATTATTATAAAAAAGGTAAATCAATCAATTTAGAAGTAAGTAAAGTAAAAACTGCACAAAAGCTAGGTATGCGCTTTGCTCTACAATTAAAAGATAATCAACTGGTGATAAAACCAACGGGTATTGAAAAGGTTTTCCCTTTACTTAATGTGACTTTTTTCCATCCAACGCTTGAAGAAAAAGATTTTTATTTAGCATTAACCCCAGATGGTAATGGTTACTTTAGACATCACTTCGATGAAGAAGTGGTTGGTAAATGGAAACTGACCTTAACGTCTTTTGAAGGCGACTGGAAAATACAAGATACTATTACCCTGCCGCAAGACAATTTTATCGACTTAATACCTGATCCGACAAAAGCTCAATAGCTTGAGTTGATAGTCGACAATCAATAACCTAATTACTGCGGTTTATATTATAGCCCTTTCACTCATACCTTTTTAGTCACTAATATGGCCGTTAACCGCCATATTAGTGACTCTACTGCTAAGAAAGTAACCATGACCAGCAAATGTTTTCACTGTTATGAAGCCGTTCCTACTGGAGTTAACCTTTCGGTTGAAATTAACCATGTAACGCAACCTATGTGTTGTATTGGCTGCCAAGCGGTAGCGCAAACTATTATTGATAACGGTCTTACTCAATATTACACCGTAAGAACTGAGCCAGCTCAAAAAGGTCAACCGCTGGTACCTGAGCAATTACAAAAAAATAAATTACTTGATGAAGCCGTTTTACAAAGTGAATTTATTTATCAAGATAAAGACTGCAAAGAAGCAATATTAACCATTGATGGTATAAGCTGCGCCGCTTGTGCTTGGTTAATAGAGATGCAATTAAAAAAACTTAACGGTTTAGTCAATATTAGTGTTAATGCAACCAGCCAAAGAGCAACGGTTAGGTGGCAAGATGACAAAGTTAAGTTAAGTGAAATTTTATTAGCTATTGAACATATTGGCTATCAAGCACTTCCTTTTAAAGCCAATGATGCAGAAATAAGAAATAAAAAACAAAGTAAAGAATTTATTAAGCGCTTGGGCATTAGTGGTATTTTAATGATGCAAGTGATGATGATTGCATTTGGTCTATACTTTGGTGCCTTTAGTGGTATGGCTGAGCATAATAAAGTATACCTGCGCTGGGTTAGCTTTATTTTAACTATTCCTATTATCTTTTATGGTGCCTTCCCTTTTTATACCGGTGCGATAAAAGCGATAAAAGCAAAACGCTTATCAATGGATGTGCCTGTCTCTATTGCCATTATTTTAGCCTTTAGTGCCAGTGCTTGGGGAACCATTAGCGAGCAAGGCGAAGTCTACTTTGAATCTGTCTCAATGTTTACCTTCTTACTACTTATTGGTAAATTCCTTGAATTTAGAGCGCGCTCACATGCGGCGCAAGTGTCAGCTAATTTATTAAAATTGATGCCGATGACCGCAACTAAGATTGTTTTTTCTAACGACAGTAGTACTGTCAATACTGACAGCAGCAACAATGGGGCAACTAACACGCCTACTCAACAGAATGAAAAATCGCTACAACGCGAAGTAATGGTTGCGGCTAAACAACTTATCAGAGGCGATACCGTGATGGTAAAACCTGGCGAAGTTGTCCCCGCTGATGGCGTTATCACCGCAGGCTCAAGTCAATTAAATGAAGCGATGTTATCAGGTGAACAATTGCCCATTAGTAAAACAATCAATGACAGTGTCTTTGCTGGTACCATTAATGGTGATGGTAATATTATGGTGCAGGTCAAGCAAGCTTCAAGTCAATCATTTCTAAGCCAACTTATTCGTTTAAGCGAACAATCTCAAGCACATAAACCTAAGATAGCGCAGTTATCAGATAAAATAGCGCAATATTTTGTTGCATTGATTTTATTAACCTCTATTGCAACGGCTATTTATTGGCAACAGCATATGCCTGAAGAAGCCTTTTGGATCACCCTGTCTGTTTTAGTCGCCACCTGCCCTTGTGCGTTATCGTTAGCGACCCCCACCGGATTAACTTGTGCAACCACACGATTAAACCGTGCCGGCATTATGATTAAAGGCGGTCATGTCATGGAAACCATGCCAGAGATAAATTGCTTTGCTTTTGACAAAACAGGTACATTAACAACTGGCGAGTTTACCATTGGCGATATTGAATTACTTGAAACAGCTACAAAGCACAGTCGCGAACAAGTACTCGCGATTGCCGCAGCGTTAGAAGCGCACTCTGAGCACCCTATTGCCAAGCCTTTTGCTGAGTATAGGGATTATCACGTCACGGCTGAACAGGTTAAAGTACATTCAGGAAAAGGTGTTAGTGGTACTATCAATGCTATTGATTACGCTATTGGTAAATATAGCTGGTTGGAAAAAAGCACTGAGAATAAAGATAACGATCAGGCTATTAACAGTAGTGAGTCGATAAGTACTAATGAAAAAGCCAACTTAAAAGGTGCCAGCTGTGTGTTAATGGCTAATAACAATGTTGTTGCTGTTTTTCACCTTGTTGATAAAGTTCGTGAAGATGCCTTTGAAACCTTATCAATCCTTAACGAAGATAACAAAACCTTATTATTATCAGGTGATAGTCAACTCGCCTGTGACACGCTAACTAAAACATTACCAATACATAACGCTTTAGGCGGCCTTAGTGCTCAAGATAAAATGTTGCAAATTCAACATGCACAAGCACAAGGTTATAAAGTCGCGATGACAGGTGACGGCGTCAACGACTCGCCCGTATTTGGTGCTGCCCATGTCTCAATTGCCATGGGCTGTGGCGCAGATATTACCAAAAGTGGCGCCGATGTTATTTTACTTAACAACAAAATGAGTAGTATTAATACGTTAGTCAAGGTCTCACATAGAACGCGCCGGATAATAATACAAAACTATTTATGGGCTTTTGGTTACAATGCTATTGTATTACCCTTAGCAGTAACTGGCTATATAACGCCTTACATGGCTGTTATTGGTATGTCTACCAGCTCCATTTTAGTGATTAGCAACTCTTTACGCTTACTTAAAGACTAAGGCAAGCCTCAACGTAAAATAATCGTGTCTAATCAACATATAACCCGAGCAAGCAGATAAAGCGACTAGCTTATTTTGCTTACTTAACTTAGTAATGGCCAGCATGAGAATCCTATGAGTATTATTTATATATTAATCCCTCTCGCGGTTTTATTAACCGCTTTAGGTATTTATCTGTTTTTTTGGGCTGTTAAAACTGAGCAGTTTGACGACTTAGAAAAACAAGGTATGAGCATACTGTTTGATGATGAAAAAGAGCATAATACGACTAAAGATAACAAAGATGCACCGCATCATGCTGTTGAAAACGAATTAGTGACAGAGCCAGAGCCAGAAAAAATTATCAATACGCCAGAGCAAGATACTGAGCAAAGCACTATCAAAAAATGACTCTAGATCTTTTCTCTGCTTTTCTTATTGGTTTATTAGGCTCAGGTCATTGTCTAGCCATGTGTGGTGGTATTACCACCATGCTTACTTCTGCCGTTGATAATCAGCCTCTCTCAACAAACACCTACCGAAAAGCCAATACTAAGGGCAGTATACCAATTACAGTATTGCCTACAAGTGTTGGTTGTTCGCCGCAAACCTTCCGTTTAAATCTTATTTTTTTCTATCATGTTGGTCGTATTGCTAGCTATTGCCTTATTGGTGCCATTGTTGGTTTTACTAGCTCTATTGCCGCTAAAAACATTGGTTTACCGCTTATTGGGCTACGTTTAGTCGCCGCCGTATTTCTTATTCTATTGGGTCTATATATTGGTCAATGGCTATTATGGTTAAATAGGGTGGAGTCGCTTGGTAAAGGTTTATGGCATTACTTATCACCTATGGCTAAATACGTCATCCCCGTTAATAACCGTAAAAAAGCGCTGGCTTTAGGTGCTTTGTGGGGCTGGTTACCCTGCGGCTTAGTGTATTCAACACTGACTTGGGCGCTCGCAAGTGGCAATATCATCACAGGTGCAGCGATTATGCTATTTTTTGGTTTAGGTACTTTACCTGCTTTAGTGGGTTTGTCATTAGGTATTAATAGCATAAAAAAAATACTGACCAACCGCTATTTTCGAAAAGTGATGGCTATTTCGTTGATCGTTTATGGTATATATAGTTTTATAGTTGCATATCAACAACTGTTCTAATAACATGCACAAGTATTAAGGTTATCTTATGGTTGTCCTAAATTTAGAGTAAGTACTTATTATGCAAAATAAAAGTTGCCCTTCAACACAACATATTAGTTGTCAAAACTGCAGCATCAGTGAACTGTGTTTACCCTTCACTTTAAATGACAAAGAACTCGATTCTCTCGATGATATTATTGATAGAAAACGCCCTATTCACAAAGGGGATAAATTATTTCATGACGGTCAAGAGTTACATGCACTTTATGCTATTCGTTCAGGTACCTTTAAAAGTTTTACCGTCAATGAGCAAGGCGAAGAACAAATTACTGGTTTTCACTTAGCAGGTGATTTACTCGGTTTTGATGCCATTGCAGATAACCAACATCCCAGCTTTGCCCAAGCACTTGAAACCTCTATGGTTTGTGAAATACCTTATACTAATTTAGATGAATTATCTAACACCATGCCTAAGCTGAAAAAACAGGTACTGCGTTTGATGAGTCACGAAATTAAAACTGATCAAGAAATGCTTACTCTTCTCAATAGAAAAAATGCCGAGCAACGCGTAGCGACTTTTTTAGTCAGTTTAAGTGAGCGTTATCATGCCCGTGGTTTATCTGCGACCGAATTTCGTTTAACGATGACCCGTAGTGATATTGGCAATTATATTGGTTTAACGGTTGAAACCATTAGCCGCTTGTTAAATCGCTTTCATAAAAGTGGTTTGATTAAAGTAGATGGTAAATTGATTTCAATTATTGAGATGAAAAGCCTTATCGAGACCGCTGCTTTATAACGACTACATAACGACTTGTAATTACCTAGTCGCCATTCACTATCGAGGGTTCATGCGATTAAAAGCAATGAGCCATCAGCACATTAATCGTTTTAGTTAAAGACAAGCTTAACTAAACTTGATTTAAAACAAGCATTAATTTTTCAACTTTGCTATAAGTAAGGTAACGTTATTACTTTAGTTTGGAAACAGTTGCTATGGACATGTATCAAAATATTCTCGTTGTTATTGACCCAACAACCAATGAACAAAAAGCCTTTAAACGTGCAATAGATCTCGCATCAAGAATTCAAACCGCAGTACCTGATATGAGCGTTAATATCACTGCTTTTTTTAGTATTTTTGACTTTTCTTATGAGATGACCACTATTTTATCTAGTGGTGAGCGCGACAATATGCGCCAAATGGTGATTGATGAAAAACAACAATGGCTAGATGATGTTATCTCGGTTAATAGCCTGCAAGTGAACAATACCTCAGCAAATATGTCTCAAATAAGTATTACTAGCGAAGTGGTATGGCACAACCGCCCTTATGAAGCGATTATAAACAAGATTATTAACGATAAGTATGGCTTAGTCATCAAAGGTACCCACCAACATGATAAGTTTAAATCGGTAGTATTTACCCCAACCGACTGGCACCTTTTAAGAAAATGTCCTTGTCCGGTTTTACTGGTTAAAGAGCATGATTGGCCTGAACAAGGTAATATATTAGCTGCTCTGAATGTCGGTAGCGATGAAGCTGAGCACTTATCTTTAAATGATAAAATTACTAAACAAGCTAAAAATATTGCCTGGTTAACCAACGCCAATGTCCATCTTGTTAACTCTTATCCTGGTACCCCGGTAAATATTGCCATTGAAATACCTGAGTTTGACGCTAGTGAATACAATAGTGCTATGCAAGCACACCATAAAGAAGCAATGAACAAACACGCTGAAAACTTTGATATTGCCTTAAGTAATACTCATGTTGAGGAAGGCTTACCCGAAGCGGTCATTGAAGCGGTCGCGTCAAAAATTGATGCTGAGTTAGTTATTTTAGGCACCATAGGTCGTACGGGTATTTCTGCTGCGCTTATTGGTAATACTGCGGAGCATGTTATTGACCAATTAAATTGTGATGTCTTAGCGTTAAAACCTGAAGGTTATATATCACCTATGGCTGCTACCTAGTCGCTGATTAAAAACGTCATACAAGCGAAAATAAATAAGGCAACCTAACTCAGGTTGCCTTATTTATTTTCGCTTGCCTTTAAACTGTTTAAGTTAAGATTAACTACAAACTATCAGCTTAGTTTGTTGCAAACGACTTAGCTGCAGGTGAAAAAGATTATCCGCTTGTGACATGCTAATAGCCTCAAAGCGGACAGTGTCACCTTGGCGACATTGTGATAATTTAGCGCAATCTTGAGAAATAACAGCACCAATTTTAGGGTAGCCACCAATGGTTTGCCTATCATTGAGTAAAACTATCGGTTGACCATCGGCAGGGACTTGTACTGCACCATAACAAATACCTTCAGAAAGTATTCCTGCAATATCGGCTTTTATCGCTCTACCTTGCAAACGATAACCCATACGATCCCAATGTTTACTGACTTGATAGTCACTCGAAAAAAACAACCTTTTTTCTATCATTGAAAAGTGTTGTTGTTGATAACTTAACACCGTACTTAATACCAGTTCATTGCTGTATTGTGGTTGTTGATACTCAGCTAACATAAGCAGTTTTAGTTTCTCAGCACTGTTAATAACGCCTTGGCAAGGTAATACATCGTTCACCATGAGTTTACTGCCATTAATACCACCAACAGATTCTCGACATACTGTTGCTGTGCTGCCAAAGCTTGGTTTTATAGTAAAGCCGCCGGCAACCGCTAAATAACAACGCACACCTACTTGGCTAAAGCCTAAACGAATAGTATCGCCCGCTTTAACTAGAAAACTTTGCCACAAGGATTGTCCTTTACCGTTAATGGTTAGTGGCATAGGCGCGCCTGTAACCGCAATGACGCAATCACGTTGTGCGGTTAATGCTAGGCCGCCTAAACTAATTTCTATGGTGCTGGTGTTAAGTGTATTACCACAGAGTTTATTAGCCCAATAAAAAGCCAGCGCATCTGCTGGTCCGCCATTGGTAAGACCTAAGTTAAAGCTACCATAACGTCCTGCATCTTGAATTAAACTTAAAATGCCGGCATTAGTTACAACAAAACCTAACTCGTCACTGCTGGTTAATGTTTTCATTTAGTACTGACTTGTGCATTTATAATCACAGACATCTACTCTTTACTGTTTGTTTCGCCGCTAGCGGTAGTGGCATAGTTAAGTTGCCCCCCTAGCTCAAGATATTGTTGTTTATCAATAGCAACAAATTTAACGCTGTCGCCTACTTCAACAAGCATGGGAGACTGTGCTTGTGCAGTAAACATATCAACAGGAGATAAGCCAATAATATTCCACCCTCCAGGAGATTGAGCTGGATAAACCGCCGTTTGTCTATCAGCGATAGCTACAGCGCCTTTAGGCACTTTTAAGCGTGGTGTTGTTAACCTAGGGGTAGCAATACGTTGATCAACTTCGCCTAAATAGGCAAACCCTGGTGCAAAACCAACCGCATAAACACGGTACTCTTGTGCTTGGTGTAAACTAATGACTTGCTCAATACTCAGCCTTGCTTGCTTAGCTATACGCGCTAAATCAATACCTGATTCAGGTGAGTAATAAACAGGTATCTCAACTACACGACCTTTTTTGTGGCTATCACTACCGCATTGCGTTAATAACGTTGTAAGCTTATTACGTAGTTGATGGTGATCTATTTCAAGGAGGTTAAACATCACTAAAAGTGAAGCGTAGGAAGGAATAACATCAATGACTTCAGTCGCTAAGTGTTGTCTAATAAGCTGGACTGCATGATGCACTTTATTACTTATTGCTGGGCTGATCACAGCCACTTGCTTAGCTGTTGTGGACTCATTCGTACCAAAGTACAACATCAAGGTATTTTGCCCAGCAAGCTCAATACGGATATCATCGGTTATGAATGTTGATTCTAGCGAGTCAAACACGGTTGTAGCTACCTGTGAGCATTGTAAAATACCTTACTAAACATATTACTAAAAACATACATAGCCAAAAACATTAGCCTAATAGTGCTTTAATATCACTAATAGCCTGCACACCGGCACTATTATCACCATGAACGCATAAACTATCTACCTGCAACGCCAGTATTTTCCCTGATAATGTGGTTACACTGCCTTGTTCTACTAACTGTTTCACTTGTGCAAGCATAGCGACTTTATTTAACATCGCGCCTGTTTTGCTGCGCGCTAATAACTTGCCTTCATCGTCATAACAGCGATCGGCAAATGCTTCACTGTAAAGCATAACCCCCACTTTCTTTGCTTGTGCTTTATAGTGATTTATTTCTGGTGTTGCTTGTATCATTAACGCCAGTTTTCTAGGGTATTGCGCCAGCGCAGTTAACACAGCGTTAAATACGTCAGGTTTACTCATCATATCATTGTAAAGCGCGCCGTGAGGTTTAACGTACTCAAGCGTTAGTCCCTGCGTATTTGCCATGCCATCTAACGCCGCCACTTGATAATGTATCAGTGCGATAATTTCTGCGGGAGAACACATCATTGAGCGACGCCCAAAGCCAACTAAATCAGGGTAACTAGGATGGGCACCAATACTTACTTGATATTTTTTAGCTAATGCCAAGGTATTTTGCATCACCAGAGGATCACCCGCATGAAAGCCACAAGCTATATTGGCTTGATCAATATGCGGCATTACCTCACTATCAAGCCCCATGGTCCAAGCACCAAAACTTTCACCTAAATCACAATTTAATTTCATTATTATTATTTCTCATCAATAGGATTACTGCATCATCCACTTAACTAACGGTTTATTGTAGCAATTGAACAGCGATTACTCTCTATTGATTCAGTAAAAAAAAAGCTATACTCTCTGCCTCTTATAGCATTCAACCTATTGGTAAATGATGAAGTCAATATTATCACAGGCAATTATTTTCATCTTGTTTTCGATTGCTAACATAACATACGCCAACTCAACTGACGTTAATAACGATAAAGTGTCCTCTAAACCTCAGACAGATTCTTTTGACAAGTGTTTATTTGCTGCCATTAAAAGTGCCGAAAAAACGGCAACCCTAGAAGCAATAGAAACGCAATGTCAGCAACAAGTTGCCCGCAAGATTCTAAAAAATGACGATAATCGCTCTATTGAGTTAGGTGCTTTAGCTAATAGGATGATGAAAGAAAAAATAACGGGGGATAATCCTTATGTGTTAACGCCTCATAAAATGAATTACATGTTGCCGGTATCTATAGTTGATGCGATTAATCGTGATGCTTATCGAGAATTTACATCCTCAACTGATGATTTGAAAGATGTTGAGGCTAAATTTCAAATAAGCCTAAAAATCCCCTTACTAACGGGGGAGTTTCTTAACGAAGGAGACCAAATTTTTTTCGGCTTTACCTTAGAGTCTTGGTGGCAAATTTACGCGAAAGAGTTGTCTAAACCTTTTAGAGAAACCAATTATCAACCAGAATTTTTCTATTTCACGCCAATTAATTACCATCCTTTTGGCGGTAATTCAGCGCTCATGGTCGGCTTAGAGCACCAATCAAACGGTCAATCACAATTACTGTCCAGAGGGTGGAATCGCGTCTATATTAATTACCTCTATGAAAAACGTAATCTTGCCCTTTCATTCCGCCCTTGGTATAGGATTCCCGAAGGTGAAAAGTCATCACCAAGCAGTGGTCAAGGTGATGACAACCCAGATATTTTAGATTACATGGGACATTTTGAATTAGGACTTGTGTACAAGTACAGTAATAGCTTTGAGTTCTCTTTTAAAGGTCGTAATAATTTTGCCACTCACAATGGTTTTTTTGAACTCGGTGCGACTTTTCCACTCTGGGGTAAACTCAAAGGTTATGCACAATTAAGTAGTGGCTATGGTGAAAGCTTAATTGATTATAATATCAATCAACAACGTTTTGGTATTGGTATCGCTCTCACCAATTTACTGTAAAACGCCAGTTATAAAGCTAGCCTTAGTTGCGGGCACACGGCTAACGCTGCACTCGTTTCTTGTTCGTTAGCTTTGTGCTAAATAGCTATGTGTTAAAGCCAGTAGTCGCTGTTTTTCTTGCGCTGATATAAAGCTCGCGTTAATGGCATTAATGGTAAATTGCGCTATTTCAGCTTTCTCCATCGGGTGAACATCGGCTACGGCATTAAAGTTATCTGTCATATAACCGCCAAAATAAGCGGGATCATCAGAGTTTATCGTTACACAAACGCCTTGGCGAAGTAACTTAACAATATTATGATCAGCCATGTGCTCAAATACTTTTAGTTTAGTATTCGATAACGGACAAACGGTCAGTGGTGTTCCTTGTGCTATTAGTTGTGCTAATAAGGCTTTGTCTTCTGTACAACGTACACCATGATCGACACGATCAACCTGCAGCACTGTTAAAGCGTCGCTAATATTACTCGCAGGGCCTTCTTCTCCGGCATGAGCAACCGACTTAAAACCATGTTTTCTTGCCTGTTGAAAAACCCGTTCAAATTTTTCAACCGGATTACCTAACTCTGCTGAATCTAGACCTACCCCAATAATTTTATCTTGGTGAGCAAGGGCATGATTGAGCATAACAAAGGCATCGTCTTCATCTAAATGGCGTAAAAAACACATAATCAATTGACTAGTAATACCTAACTCTTGTTTCCCTTGCACTAAAGCGCGGTAAATACCGTTAACGACAGTGTCAAAAGCAATACCTCTAGCAGTATGTGTTTGTGGATCAAAGAAAATTTCAGTATGTAAGACATTATCTGCCTTACAGCGTAACAAGTACGCCCAGGTTAAATCATAGAAGTCTTGCTCATTAACGAGCACATTAGCGCCTTGATAATATATATCTAAGAAGGATTGTAAATTATGAAAGTCATAGGCAGCGCTCACTTCTTCATAAGTGCGAAAAGGAATATCAATATTATTTCTTTTCGCTAGCGCAAACATTAGCTCAGGCTCTAATGTTCCTTCAATATGCAGGTGTAATTCAACTTTAGGTAATAACGCAATAAAATCTTTCATAATAACCCCTTTATAATGACTTTCTTGGCTGGTTTAGCTATCAATGAATGATAACGTAATCAAATTAATATAGGAAAAGTAGAAAGTAATATCACTTAATAAACAGATAAATAGTATTACTTTAGGGAATATTATTAAAACGCGGTTAGCCGCTTAAGCTAAACTCAACGCTTAACCACAACATTTTTTATATTTTTTACCACTATTACATGAGCAAGGATCGTTACGCTTAGGTGTACTATCAAAGCGAGTAGTCTCTACCTTGTTAAGTATGGCACTCAGTTCATTAATGTTTTCCTCAACAGTACTATCAACAGTAATATCAGCAAACAAGTCATTCTCGGCCACTAATGCCGCTACTTCGGTTTTTCTTTCATCACTGGTAACGATTAGGGTTAACGGGTACTTTTTGGTACCGAGTTTAGCACTACGCTTTGTGTTATAACCTGTTGTTACATGGTTCTCTCTGGTATGAATACGCCCTTTGTAATACAGATCGTGCATAATAAACTCCACTAATTAACTATTGATTTTAAGCGCGCGATTATAACGTAAAATGCTCAATAGTCGACGCTTGAATGCCAACTTATTGAGTTTTATTATCTTAACAACTGACTT
The DNA here is from genome assembly GCF_005885605.1 of Colwellia ponticola. Classification (GTDB taxonomy): domain Bacteria; phylum Pseudomonadota; class Gammaproteobacteria; order Enterobacterales; family Alteromonadaceae; genus Colwellia; species Colwellia ponticola. The sequence continues at coordinate 190,874 of NZ_SZVP01000003.1, forward strand.
TCGTCCAAAAATATTACTTAAGCCGTTAATACTTTATTTTTTGTAAAGTAAATGCGCCGCGAATATCACCCGCAGCAAACCCTGTTGCTGTATCGTTAGGGTACAATTCATTTATTTTAGTGCTGACATCATCAGCTAACGTACTACCATGACACGCTAGGCATAAACCGGCGGTAGGTATTGGCTTCATATAGCGGTATAGGGTTTTACCATTTGCTTGTACCGTCTCAGCATACTCCATGGTTTTTAAACTTTCACCTGCTGCTTTACGTTGTTCAAATTGCTGTAAAACAGCCAATTCGAAGGCATCGGGTGCATTATTTTCGTTACGCACTTTCAATGACGTTCGCGCGATATCCCATGTTGATGAAGCTGAGTTTTTATCAGCAATAGGACCCGCTTGCACATGACAAACCTCAAGTGCTTTTATTGGCCCTGCTGTTCCCATTGTTGTTTTTAATACCGACTTTAAATCACTGCCAAAGATTTTTACTAGTTCACGAGCTTGAGCGATTTCTTCACTGGGTATTTTTTCTTGTGCGCTAGCAAGTACAGGTAACATAGTGAAACTACTGGCTAATAGTACATGGGTAGCTATGCGTTTTATGTTCTTATTCATGGTGTTTTTCATCATGCTCTCCGTGGGTATCGTTTTATGTTATGTCTTTTTTACGTTTTTTTTAAAGTGACATCAACACCTTTAACCTTAGTTAAAAGTAGTTAAGCAGATTTTGATAATAACGCTTATCACTAACTTCGCCACTTACGAGTTGCTGATGACTTCCTTGAGCAACTACCCTGCCATTTTCCATCACCACTATTTTATCCATTTGCTCTAACATTAAGGGTTTATGGGTTATCACCAGCAAGGTTTGTTGGTGCAGTTTTACGTACGCTAATATATTGCTCATGATCGCTTCTTCATTAAGGCGATCTAAGCCTTTGGTCGGCTCATCTAAAATAAGTACTTTAGCTGGGCGAAGCAATAGCTGAGCTATTTGTAAACGCTGTGCTTGACCACCTGACAGACCAGTACCTGTTGCCCCTAACCAGGTATCTAAACCTGTGGGTAAACTATCAATAAAGCTGCTTAAGTTCACTAATTGGCATACCTCTCGCATTTCTTGCTCGGTTGCATCAGATTTCGCTAAGCGCAAGTTATCCGCAATACTAGCGTCGAATAAATACCCCTGCTGGCTCATTAAAGCAATATGCTCTCGTAAAGAGCCTTGCTTAAGCAAACTTAACTCTGTGCCAGCAATAGTTATCCTACCCTTAGCTAGCTCACTTGTTGAGTCGCTTGCTAAAGACGTCAACGCTAAGCCCGTTGGCCAAAAGCCCATCAGTAAATTAATTAACGTTGATTTACCGGCGCCACTTGCGCCAATAATCGCCACCTTTTCACCCGTTTTTATTGATAAATTAATATCAAACAAGGTTGCTATTTTTTGCTCTGGATAACTAAAGGTAAAGTTTTCAAAGTGAATATCTCCGTGTTTAACCACTTCAGTACCTATATCAACAGGCTTGTCTTTGTCGATAATAGCGAATAATCGCGTAGCACTTGCCATGCTTTGTGGCAACAACTGCATAGCCAACGGCATGCTGCTAACAGTTTCAAAACTCACTAAGACCAGTAAAATAACCGCCACTAACGATTTAATGTCAACGTCGCCGGTTGCTAACTGCGGTATTAAGATAAATAAGCACGCTAACGCAGATAAATTAATCAATAAAAAAGTGAGTGCGGTTAGTGCAGCATTAATCTTTACTAACCGATAGCGCACCTCAAAATATTGCTTGGTAATACTGGCGATAGTGCGCTGATATTGAATGCCAACTTGATATACTAACAGCGTTTTAATCGCGCCAATACCATTAACTAATGCTTCTGTAAGGTGACTTTCTAACTGTGTTTTTTGCTGTGAAAGCTTTATAGACGCTACATAGCTAATCAATGGGAAAATAACGGCTACCACCAACAAGGCACTCAGCATTAGCCACGCAATAACCGGTGAGAACTGTGCTAAGGCATAACAGACAATAGGCACTGAAATTAACGCCACCATCATAGGTAATAATACCCGTAGATAAAAGTTATCTAAATTATCTATATCTTGCTGTAATCGCGCTAATAAATCACCTGAACGTAGATCAACGCGATAATAAGGCAGCAATGGCTCAAGTTGTTGATAAAAATAGTGACGTAAATGTGCTAAGGCATTAAAGGTTGCTCTGTGGGTTAGCATACGCTCTGCATAACGACCCGCGGTGCGCACTATCGCTAAAAATCGGATAATGGCAGCTGGCGTGAAGTAATTAACCGTCATACCGGTCGTGCCAGCAAGCGCCATCAAGGTAATAAACCAACCCGAAACAGCCAGTAAACTGATGTTAGCTAACACGGTAATAACCGACAATAACCCACCAAGTAACATCAAAGGTAATTGAGGTTTAAGTAAACTAACTAAGCGAATAAATATCTTCATAATAGCTTCCTTATGCCCGTAATTGCTGCGCGTAATAGCCATTATGGCTTAACAGCGTTTGATGTGTCCCTGATTCAATTATTTTACCTTGCGCCAGTACGATAATATTTTTAGCCTTGATAACCGTAGGTAAACGATGAGCAATAACAATCACAATATGTTTTTTAGCGTAGTCACTTATTGACTGGGTAATAATTTGCTCGGTGTGTTGATCAAGGTGACTGGTTGGTTCATCAAGAATGAGGACAGCAGGCTCATGATAAAAAACTCTCGCCAACGCTAAACGTTGTGCTTGACCACCTGAAAGCCCTGCACCTGCTTCGCCAATGTGACTGTTAATACCTTGAGCGAGTGTTTGCACAAAACTAGCTAAACCTGCTTTTTCAAGCGCGGCAAGCACTAACGCCTGATCAAAATCATCTGACATAGCAACATTAAAGGCTAACGAACCATAAAAGACTTGTGCTTGCTGGGCAATCCATCCGCAATGTTGCAACCAATTATCACGGTTGTCAGCCGTTAACGGTTTATTATTGATAGTTACTTGGCCAGCGTTTGACTGAACAAAGCCTAATATGGTGTCTATTAAGGTAGATTTTCCTGAGCCACTTTCACCAATAACAGCATATAAACCGTGAGCAGAAAAATCGACAGTGATATCGGTTAAGGCATTTTCCCGTTCAGGGTAAGCAAACGTGACTTGCGTAAGGTTAATAGTAAAAGGTGCGGTAAAACTTTCATCATAAGCATAATTTACTTGAGGCTTATTTAATATATCCACCAAGTCTTCTGCGGCAGAAACACCGGCCATTTTGGCATGATACTGAGTACCAAGTTGCCTAAACGGCAAATAAAATTCAGGCGCGAGTAATAATACCCATAAGGCAAAAACGTAATCAACATCGCCGTAATACAAACGAAAACCGAGCACAACAGCCACTAAAGCGATTGATATTGAGGCTAAAAACTCTAAAACAAAAGATGACAGAAAAGCAACCTTTAAAATACCCATGGTTTCATCACCATAGTCATCACTAATTTTTTTTACCGCTGCAATTTCTCTACGCGAAGCATTAAATATTTTAAGTTGCGTTAATCCCTGAATAATATCAAGAAAATGACTACTCATTCGCTGTAACTTAGCCCAATGCTCTTCATTTAAGCGCTGCGCTTTATGACCAATAAGTATCATAAAAAATGGCACCATAGGCGCGGTCAATAATAAAATTAAGCCTGATTGCCAATCAATAGGAAATACTGCAACAAGTATCGCTGAAGGGATCACCGCACAGTAAGCAATAACCGGTAGATAGCCCGCAAAGTAATCCTCTAAAGAATCAATTCCTTGATGTAATAACCGACTAAGTTGTGCGCTGCCTTTCGTTTGTGTGTAAGCAGGGCCAAATTGAAATAAACGATGAAGTAAGCGTGCGCGAATATTAGCTTTAATGTTCATCGCACCACGACGGCTATAACATTCGCTAAAATAACCTAATGCTGCACGACAAAAAATAATAATGACTAAGGCGGTACTGATGACGGTGATGTCGGTAGAAAATAAGCCTTGCGTAATGACGCCATCACTTTTTGCAGTAAGGTCTGCGCTAGGGAAAATAACTAAATCAATAAGGTAAGCAAGTATCGCTGTTTGGAAGATCATTAATAAGCCATTGATTGCTCCTAGCGCAATCGCACGACTTAACTTACCATAAGCAAATTTTTTTTGAGATTTAAGCCAGCTATTAATTCGCTTTTTTTGCTGCTTAGTGTGTTGCTCAGTTTGCTCGGTCACTTTATCGCTCATTTGCTTACTCATTCTCTTAGCCGTGGTATCAGCGATTTACTTAGCCAGTGTGACTCGCTTAATATTCGCATTTACTCTTCACGTTTAATCGTCGTCATTTTAATGTCGCTTTATGATTTAACGGCTCACTGAACTTGTTGTTTAAGAAGCCGTTAAGTGGCGTTTACATTGCCGATATACTTACCTTATCAAGGCTTTTCATCGCTATCTTGATCTTTGGCCGTATTATCGACATGCTGCTCCATTTCGTACCACATGACATTAATGATGCCCAGAGACACCGCCAGTAATACGCCTAAAATCCAACTAAAATACCACATAATTTTTCCTCTTTTTCACTGTTCTTGCTTGTGCTTAGCTGTGCTGAGCACTACTCAATAAAAACAGCACAGCTTTAGTGTAAATAAGCGCTATACCAACCTAATAGGCGCTATGACTATTTTGCTCAATTTCAGCGATAGTAACCGTGCGCCACATTTTTTTGTAACACCAAATAGTGTAACCAAGAATGATAGGCACAAAAAAGGCAACTACAACAAGCATTAACCCCAAGGTACTTTCACTGGACACCGTATCCCACATCAATAAACTGTGACTGGGTATACTGCTTGATGGCATGACAAATGGAAACATAGCAATACCGGCGGTTAAAATAATACTCGCGATAGTTAATGAGCTACCAACAAAGCTTAAGACTTTTATGGTGGTACTTTTACTTTTTATACTCAGAAATAGTGCAACAAAAAGTGGTGCAATAATACCAACAACAGGGATTAACCATAAGATAGGTGTCTCATTATAATTAGTTAACCAAGCACCGCTGCCGGTGGTCACTTCTTTTATGGTCGGCTGTGCTTGTCCCATGGTATCTATCGCACTAACCACCACATAGCCATCAACACTTTGCCAAACCATGACGCCTGCAAGAATAAAGCAAAGCGCTAATACCAAGGCCACTACAAGGCCAATATTGGCTGAACGTTTGGCAACATCAGCATCGGTACGCATTACCAACCAGGTTGAACCATGCATTAGCATCATGGCTACGCTGATCACACCGGTTAATAAAGTAAAAGGCGTAAACAAAGCAAAAAATGAACCTGTGTACGTTACGCGCATTAATGAGTCAAAGCCAAAAGGTACACCTAATAATAAGTTACCAAAAGCAATACCAAACACTAACGGTGGTACCATAGAGCCAACAAACAAGGCTTTGTCCCAGTTATTACGCCACTTTAACGAGTCTATTTTACTGCGATAATCAAACGCTAACGGACGTAAAAACAAGCTAAATAACGTCAACATCATGGCAAAATAAAAGCCACTAAATGCAGTAGCATACACTAAAGGCCAGGCGGCAAATAAAGAAGCGCCGGCAGTAATAAACCACACTTGGTTACCGTCCCAATGCGCGCCAACCGTATTAATAACCACGCGGCGCTCAACATCTTTTTTAGCAACAAAGGGTAATAAACCACCGACGCCCATGTCCATGCCATCAGTGATAGCAAAGCCGATGAAAAGAAAACCGATAAGGCCCCACCATATAAATTTTAATGTTTCATAATCAAACATATCTTTCCCCTTAAGAATTCTGGCTGCGAAGACCAGACGCTAACGCTGGTTTTTGTTCAAAATGATAACGCCCGGTATGTAATGAACTAGGACCTAAACGAGCAAACTTAACCATTAAGTACATTTCAATAACAAAGAGAATGCTATAAACCACAATGAAAGCAATCAAAGAAAATAGTACATCACTGGCCGCTAAGCTTGAGGTAGATAAGAATGTTGGCAATACTTCACTAATCGCCCAAGGTTGGCGCCCAAATTCAGCGACAAACCAACCCGTTTCTATGGCTATCCACGGGAGTGGTAAAGCGAAAAATAGTGACTTTAATAACCAGCGCTTTTGCTCAATTTGACGGCGAGCATTGAAATAAAAGGCTAAAACAAACAGTAATAACATAGTAAATCCACAGGCAACCATTATCCTAAAGGCCCAAAAAACAGGCGCAACCGGTGGCGTAGAATCTTTAACCGCCATTTGAATTTGTGCTTCAGTGGCATCAACGACGTTATCGGTATAGCGTTTTAATAGTAATCCGTAACCTAAATCGTGCTTAGTTTCATTGAACTTTGCTAAGTTCTCTGGTGTTTGTTCACCGTTACGTAATTTGGTTAAATACTCATAAGCAATCATGCCATTACGGATACGTGGCTCATGGGCTTTTTGTAAATCACGCAACCCCATCACTTCGCCATCTAAAGAGCGCGTGGCAATAAGCCCTAAGGCATAAGGTATTTTTACCGCATAATGGGTTTCCATTGCTTCATCATCAGGCAAGCCAATTACGGTAAATGCAGCAGGTGCAGGCTCAGTATGATATTCAGCTTCAATAGCAGCCAGTTTTACCCGTTGTACTTCACCTACTTCATAGCCTGACTCATCACCTAATAAGATAACCGATAGTATTGCTGCTAAACCAAAACCTGCCGCTACTGAAAAAGATCGTTTGGCAAAGGCAACATCTCGCCCTTTAAGTAAGTAATAACTACTAATACTTAATACAAACATGGCACCAGCAACGTAACCACCAGCAACGGTATGAATGAACTTAACTTGTGCTACTGGATTAAAAATAATTTCGCTAAAACTTACTAACTCCATACGCATGGTCATGTAATTAAATTCACTACCCACAGGGTTTTGCATCCAACCGTTAGCAATAAGTATCCATAGCGCTGAGAAGTTTGTGCCCAATGCCATTAAAAAAGTGCCCATTAAATGCTGACGTTTACTTAAGCGGTCCCAACCTAAAAAGAACATACCAACAAAAGTTGATTCGAGAAAGAATGCCATTAAACCTTCAATGGCTAACGGCGCGCCAAAGACATCTCCCACATAATGAGAGTAATATGACCAGTTAGTACCAAACTCAAATTCCATGGTAAGGCCGGTCGCGACACCAATGGCAAAGTTAATACCAAATAATTTTCCCCAAAACTTAGTCATGTCACGATAGATCTCTCGACCTGTCATCACATAAACAGACTCCATAATAAATAATATCCAGGTTAACCCTATGGTTAACGGCACAAATAGAAAATGGAATAATGCCGTAATAGCAAACTGCCACCGCGATAATTCTACTAACGTTTCATTGATCATATTGACTTCTCTCTTGCGCAGAAAATACGCAGTACATTGTTATATTTAATGTTTAAACGATATTTTTCTTAATGTTCATTTTCTTTTTTAGAAAAAAGGGCTTGTTTAACCGATAAGATCTTGGTTACCCCTGCGCCTAATTTCATAACAGTATTTAACTGTTCAGGAGTCAGTTTTTGTAGTTCTGAAGCCCAAGTAGTAATCATCTCTAATAAGTCATGAATATCTTTCATACGTTGTTGAGCATACACTTCACTGTCGGTTTCAGGCGTATCGAGCAGTAGATTTCGCAGTAATGATAAGGTTGGATCGACTTCACGTTTTCGTCTTTCTTCAAAAACAATATTGGCCATGTCCATCACACTACCGATAGCGTTGTAATATTCTTTACGATCGCCTGGCACATGCGTTACTTGTACTAATTTCCATGCCTGTAATTCTTTAATGCCCATACTGACATTGCCACGAGAAATATTGAGCGTACTCGCCAACTCATTTGCGGTAATAGGTTTATCAGTAATCACGAGTAATGCGTACATTTGCCCAACAGTACGATTAAAGCCCCACTTGCTACCCATTTCACCAAAGTGATAAACAAATGACTTATTTTTTTCTGAAATTTCCATAGATATACACAAGTTTCAATAATTTCTGAAAGTTTAAAACATTTTGAACATTTGATCCAGATCAAATAAAACAATAATGCTGTGATCATCAAAAAATGGCTATATCACAATGGCCTTACTAATTAATGCGTAGTTTCATACATGACAGGTATGACACTAAAAACTGGCAGGTGGTGCATCAAACTATTCAAGCGATAATCGAAGCTATTGAAAAAAAGCGATATTCATTACCCCTGATTATGCAATTGAAGCGGTTAATCTACATTATCGCGATACCTAAACCACGGCATTGCTACTAGGGGAAGTAAATTTTTTGAAATATCACCAAAGGCGAATTTAGAGAAGATTGGTATTATCACAGTGCGCTATTAACGGATGATGACCTCATAAACGTTAAGCATTGAGAGGTCAGCGTTAGGATCTTATATAGAAAATGTCAAAAACATCAGCTTAACATAAAGGACTTTATACTATAAACCTTCACAGAGGTTTGTTATTTAAAGTAAAAATAAGTAGAAGGTAACTATAACGACAGGAGTATCCATGGTTTAATGGTTTTACTGAGCGCTCAACGGTTATTTAAAAAAAGAACAAAGAAATAAGTATGGATAATAGCTAGTCGACAGCTATCATTAATTATGTCTTTTTAATACTATACGGTGTTATTAGCACGGAGTTATTAGCGCTGCCTATAAAGTTTAAAAATTTGGACTGAAGTGTATATAATGGAAAAAAATTTAAATCAAAGCGTAAATAATAATTATCTAACACTCGAGAATACAACATTCTTAAGTTATGTATTGCTATCGCTTATTGCAATTATTTCTGTCGCAACAATTTATCGATTAATCACCAATGATATTTTTCAGATAGTCATTAATAGTTTTTTTTTAGTGCTATTGCTATCTTTCTACTTTGTTCATAAAAAATACCGCGAAACATTTTTAATAGCTAACACGCTCATTATTATAACCTATCTTATCTTACTGTTTGCCGCCTGTTATTTAGAAAACCAACACTTTTTAATTATTTTATTTTGCCTCATACCGCTATTCTCTTTTATCTTATTGCCTACTTTGTATTCACTAACTTACACCCTGATTACATTAATCACCGCTATTGTATTATTGATTGTGTTCTCTCATAGCACCAGCCCCACGTTAAATATGCGCTTTATTGTACTCTATACCATCATCAGCTTATTTTTGTATTACCTAAACAGAAGTCGGCAATGTGCTTGGGATAAAACCAACCTACACATTAATAAATTGCATGAAGATATCAAAGAAGGCATAAATCAAGCCACCAAAGATTATGAACTGACGCTTATTTCAATGGTCAAAATGCTAGAAAGTCGAGATGCTTATACCGCAGGTCACTCTGAACGAGTAGCGCGTTATAGTAAGTTAATAGCACAAAAATTAGGGTTGAATACCAAGCAATGTGAATTAGTCTATAGAGCCGGACAATTACATGATATAGGCAAAATAGTTACCCCTGATAATATTTTATTAAAACCAAATCATTTAACGCATTCTGAATATGAATTAATTAAAGAGCATGTACAGGGTAGTTATGATTTATTGGCTAACATACCGATGTTTAAGGCTGCTGCAGAAATTATCATTTGTCATCATGAACACCATGATGGTAAAGGTTACCCTAATGGTTTAAAAGCAGATGAGATACCGTTACTCAGTCAAATAATGATTATTGCCGATGCCTTTGATGCGATGACAACCAGCCGAATTTATAAAAGTCGAAAAAGCGCTAAACAAGCCCTTATTGAGCTTGATAGCTTAGCAGGCAGTCAATTTAACCCTGATATTACTCCCATTGCCATCGAAGCTCTGACTCATGTCACCATTGAAGAAAATACTAGCCAATTACCCACCTCGTTAATGGGGCAAGAAAGGTTAAATTATTTCTTTAAAGATCAACTAACCAAAAAATACAATAAAGAATACTTAACGTACTGTGTAAAAAATAGACAATTTATTGATCATGATCATTATTTGATCGTGGAATTAAAAGAATTTTCACAATATAATCGTAGATATGGTTGGAGCGAAGGCGATAACTTTCTCATCGCTTTTGCTAACAACCTCGAATATTGCTTTTCAGACACACTTATCTATCGCGTACATGGTGATACCTTTATTCTTATTAGTTTGTCTGCTATTGATACGAAGGTGTTAATAACAAAAACGAGTGATTTATTTATCAATACCGGGATTAAGGTTAGCGTAACAAAAACATCATTAACAGACGTGTTGAATGATATTAACTCCTTATAAATAATGACTTAATAGCATACAGCCCTAATGCAAAAAAGCAATATGACTAATAATATATTGCCACTAAAAAGAGTATCTCATTAATATTAATCATGGAGTACTGCATTATGAAAAAAGTTACACATAATATCAATCGTCTACTAATCAGCAGCATGCTACTTTCAATACCTTTCGTCACTTTGGCAGAGCAAAGTAAAGACAAACTATTTAACGGTACTTTTAGTGGTTTTGTCGAAATTGGTACTGATTATGTTTTTCGTGGTGAATCAGAGGTCGCTGATGGTGATATTCCAGCCGTTAAAGCAAGTTTCACTTGGACACATGAAGAGGGCTATTACGCAGGCGTCTTTAGCGCCACCAATAAATTTGATTCAACACCCGATATCAGAGCGGTACTTGCACCTTATATCGGTAAATTTGGTACTTTTGGCAATAGCGACATTAGTTATAATGTCTTTCTATACCACTATACCTACCCCGGTGTTGACGACATGGATTACACTGAACTATGGATGAAAGTTGCTAAAGACTTTGGTCCCGTTAAGATTGAGCTAGAAGTAACGCCCACTCTCAATGATTGGTTTGGTGTTGATGGTTGGAGCGGCGTCAACTACGCTGTACACCCCAGTAAAACCTTTGAAAATGGTATTACCTTATCTGGCTCTCTTGGCTATCAAGATCTTTCAGGCGAAGGTGCACAAGGCTGGACTCACTGGAACTTAGGTCTTAGCAAAGATTTTTACGGGCTTAATATCGATGTTCGTTATCATGATACGGATGTTGATAGTTCACATAAAGTATATGGCTCTGAGCAAGGTCAAAGAATATTTAATGAACGCTTTGTATTCAGCGTAAGTAAAGCCTTCTAATACTGTTCAACATCAATATGAAAAATGACTAAAGAGACACTATTTAGTCATAGTATTAAAATAAAAGTACTAAAATAAAAAGAGAAGGGATTCTCAATTATCTTCTTTTACTTTATGAGTGCTTTGCGAATATTTTATGAACATTTTTTTTAGTTATCAAGTCCTTTTTGTATTTTTAGTATACAATTTATTTATCAGCATAATGTATTAGACAAGGCAAATAATACATCATGAAACATGATAATAGTCTGTCGACACCTTTACTGAAACTATATAGTTAATAGGAGTTTCAATATGACCACTAAACAACTACATAAAACAACAGAAAGTCAGAGCAAGCTTAAAGAATTTAAAGCATTAGGCTTTATTATTGTGGTGTTATTTCCCGCATTGTGTGTCGCTGCTATTGGTGGCTATGGCTTGATTATTTGGTTAATTCAAGCAATGGGCGGCATTGTTCCTCACTAATGCAGTTTCCCACTAATTGCATATTATTGCTCGTGGAAATATAGCGTAACAACATTGAAAGTCACATTGAAAACAAGGCTATCTTATGAAATATTTCAAAGATCTTTGGCAAACACTTAACAAGCCCGCTAAATACCTAACATTAGGCTCAATTAGCTTAACGGCATTTATTATGGGCATTATCTTTTGGGGTGGTTTTAACACCGCACTCGAAGCAACCAATACTGAAGAATTCTGTATTAGCTGTCATAGTATGGAAAGTAAACCTTATCAAGAATTACAAGCAACCGTGCATTGGTCTAACAATTCTGGTGTACGAGCTACTTGCCCAGACTGTCATGTACCACATAGTTGGGGACGTAAAATTGCGCGTAAAATGGAAGCGTCAAGTGATGTATGGGGTTGGCTATTTCAAACGGTTAATACCAGTGAAAAATTTGAAGATAAGCGTTTAGAGATGGCATCAAGAGAGTGGGCTCGGTTTGAGCGCGATGACTCACTCGCCTGTAAAAACTGTCATAACTATAACTCTATGAAATGGGAGACAATGTCTAAACTCGCCCAAAAACAAATGAAAAGTGCCGCAGAGCGTGATCAAAGCTGTGTTGATTGCCACAAAGGCATAGCCCATACCTTACCAGAAATGGGTACAGCTAGAGCACCACAATTAATCGCTGAAGTTGGTACAGGTCCAAGCTCATTCACCAATGAGCAACCCTATTTTAGTGCCCTAACCAAACCGCTTTATTTTAGCCCCACAGGTGATGTACAGGCCGGTACCTTAAACGTGGCGACTAAAGTGACTGTTTTAGCCAGTGAAGGCGATAGAGTAAAAGTTGCTATTGATGGTTGGCGTAAAAAAGTTGGTCTTGGGCGGGTTATTTATTTTGATTTTGGTATCAATATGCTAACGGCGCAATTATCAAAAGAAGCGGCTAAAACAGACGGTATTATTAATGGCTTTGAAGAAAAAGAAGACACGATGACCGGCTTAAAATGGCAACGCGTTGAAACCGAGTTGTGGACTGATGCAGAATATTTGATTACTGAGCAAAAACCACTATGGGACTATGCACGTACTACCTTTAGAACCAGCTGTAGTGTTTGTCATACCCAACCTGACGAAGCGCATTTTGATGCTAATACTTGGCCAGGTATGTTCCAAGGTATGATTGCCTTTGTCAATATGGACGACGACACACAGGCATTAGTTCAAAAGTACTTACAACAACACTCATCTACGTTTGTTAAAGAAGCGCATTAATCGGAGCTAATTATCATGAAAAGAAGAAATTTTTTAAAAGCCATATTAGCGACCTCTTTTACGATAGCGAGTACGGCGTCGGTATTAACACCACTGAGCGCCTTAGCAAAAGTCGGCGCAAAAAATCGTGATGACTGGTTAACAACTGGCTCGCACTTTGGTGCCTTTAGAATGAAGCGAAAAAATGGCGTTATTGATCAAGTAAAGCCTTTCGAGTTAGATAAATATCCAACTGATATGATCAACGGTATTAAAGGCTTAGTGTATAACCCTTCACGCATTCGCTACCCTATGGTACGTTTAGATTTTTTACTCAAAGGGCATAAAAGTGATACTCGTCAACGTGGCGATTTTCGTTTTGTGCGCGTCACTTGGGATCAAGCGTTAACGCTATTTAAACAATCGTTAGATGAAATACAAACAAACTATGGTCCATCAGGCTTACACGCTGGACAAACTGGTTGGCGTGCCACCGGGCAATTACATTCTTGTACCAGTCATATGCAACGCGCTGTTGGCATGCATGGTAACTTTGTTAAAAAAATTGGCGATTATTCTACCGGCGCAGGACAAACAATTTTACCTTATGTCTTAGGTTCAACCGAAGTGTATGCACAAGGTACCTCTTGGCCACTTATTTTAGATAATGCTAACACCATTATTTTATGGGCTAACGACCCTTATAAAAATTTACAAGTTGGCTGGAATGCAGAAACCCATGAGAGTTTTGAATACCTTGCGCAATTAAAAGAAAAAATAAAACAAGGCAAAATTCGAGTTATTAGCATAGATCCCGTAGCCACTAAAACACAAAATTACTTGGGCTGTGAAAAAATCTATGTAAATCCACAAACAGATGTTGCTTTAATGCTCGCTATTGCTTACGAGCTCTACAGTAACAATCTACATGATAAAGAATTTATAAAGGCCTACAGCTTAGGCTTTGACCGCTTTGTGCCTTATTTAACTGGAGCAGAAGACGGTATTGCTAAAGATGTACTCTGGGCTGAAAAAATCACAGGCGTGCCTAGCGATGTTATTAAAGCACTCGCCAAAACCATGGTCTCAGGTCGTACTCAACTATTAATGGGTTGGTGTATTCAGCGCCAGCAACATGGCGAGCAACCTTACTGGATGGCGGCGGTCTTAGCTACCATGATTGGTCAAATTGGTTTACCAGGCGGTGGTATTAGTTATGGTCATCACTATTCTAGTATTGGTGTGCCCTCTTCGGGCGCTGCAGCTCCCGGTGCGTTTCCAAGAAACCTCGATGAAGGACAAACGCCGTTATTTAATAATGAGGATTTTAAAGGCGCAAGTAGCACTATCCCAGTAGCTCGCTGGGTAGATGCGATATTAGAACCAGGTAAGGTTATCGATGCCAATGGCGCTAAAGTGACCTATCCGGATATTAAAATGATGGTTTTTTCGGGTAACAACCCCTGGAGTCATCACCAAGATAGAAACCGAATGAAACAAGCTTTTCATAAACTTGAATGTGTCGTCAGTATTGATATTAACTGGACCGCAACCTGCCGTTTCTCTGATATTGTACTGCCTGCCTGTACGACTATGGAGCGAAACGATATCGATATTTATGGTAGTTATGCGAACAGAGGCGTACTTGCCATGCAAAAAATGGTTGAGCCACTGTATGATAGCTTATCTGACTATGAAATATTTACTCGCTTTGCCAAAATTTTAGGTAAAGAAAAAGAATACACCCGCGGCATGAGTGAATTTGATTGGCTGAAAAAGCTATACAACGACTGTAAAGCCGACAATGACGGTAAATTTGTTATGCCTGAATTTGAACAATTTTGGCAAGACGGTTATGTGCATTTTGGTGATGGTGAGCCGTGGACGCGTCATGCCGATTTTAGAGAAGATCCTGAAATAAATCCATTAGGGACTCCGTCAGGGATGATTGAAATACATAGTAGAAAAATTGAACGTTATCAATATGACGACTGTAAAGGTCACCCTATTTGGATGGAGAAAAAGGAACGCAGCCATGGCGGACCTGGTTCAGACAAGCACCCTATTTGGATGCAATCTTGCCACCCCAATAAGCGTTTACATTCACAAATGTGTGAATCTCAAGAATATCGTCAAACTTACGCTATACAAAACAGAGAGCCTGTTTATCTAAACCCTGAAGATGCTAAACACCGCGGTATTAAAAACGGTGATGTGGTACGGGTATTTAACGACCGTGGTCAATTACTTGCTGGCGCTGTAGTGAGCAATAACTTTCCTAAAGGCGTGATACGTATAGAAGAAGGTGCTTGGTATGGTCCCGTTGGCAACGATGGTAGTGTTAACGGTGGTACTGAGATTGGCGCACTTTGTAGTTATGGCGATCCTAATACCTTAACCTTAGATATTGGCTCATCTAAATTAGCGCAAGCGTGCTCTGCTTATACCTGCTTAGTTGATTATGAGAAGTTTACCGGTAAATTACCCGCGGTAAGTTCATTTAATGGACCACTGGAAATTGGAGTATGAGTGCGGTGAGCAGTGCAAACATGAACAATACAGTGACTAAGAGTACAGAGATGAAAAATAAAGAGGTGAGTAAAATAACGAAAAAAGACTGTGCTGAGCTAGTTGCAGAAAATCAGGCAAGAGCACTGGTCTACAACCTGCTTTCGACGCTTTTTGCTAAAGAGGTCACTGAAGATTTCGTTACACAATTAACGTCAACGCAAGGCCAGCAGCTTTTACACGTCCTTGCCTTTGAACCAACACTAGCACCGAGTATTAAGGTGTTATCTGCTAAACTAGCTGAACTTAATAGCAAAGAAGCGTTATTAACACTTGCTGCCGATTTTTGTGGCTTGTTTTTAGTAGCTGGGAAAAGCAGTGTTTCACCTTATGCTGGGCAATACATTACCAATGTTGACAATACTGGCTCAAGTACTAAAGCGCCAAGTAACACTCAGGCAAATGACAATAACAAGTCAGAGCAAAAACAAACTTTTGGTGAATTACACCAACTAATGATGGCTTTTTTACAACACAGTGAGATGCAAATACATCGTGATTTTCCAGAGCCAGCCGATCACATTGCCGTGATGTTAGCCTACCTTGCTCATCTTAGCACTTCAGCAAGTACTGAAGTACAACTGAGCTTTATCAATAATTATTTAATGACCTGGCTAAGTGACTTTACTGAGCAAGTAAAATGCTATGATCCTGGCGGATTTTACCGTGCGGTAGCAGAGTTAACGTTTGAGTGGATTAAGTTAGAAGTAAGCGATTAATGACTCAGTAATTACTGGAGGTTATTGATAGAGGTTATTGATCTTTGAAGATGAGTTTATCATATAATAACAAGCCAGACTCGCGCTTAACTAAGCGCTGTTCTGGCTTTATTTTTTATTGCTCAGCACCTAATGCTTTAGCTAACTCGGCGCGGTTTTCATAGGTTTTTGCTGTACCAAGCGCATCCCCTGTTTTCCAGCCCTGCATATTTTGTTCAAGTAATTCAAACAGCATATCAAGGTGGCCCTCCTCAGCATTAAGTGATGTTATATACTCGTAACGTTCACCACCACTTTCCATAAAATACTCACGGTTTTCTTCGCCAATCTCTTCGACAGTTTCTAAACAGTCTGATGAAAATCCGGGACAAATAACCTGTACAGATTTAACGCCCTGTGCTGGCAATCCTTTTAACGTTTCATCAGTGTAAGGTTTTAACCATTCTTCACGACCAAAACGTGATTGAAATACCGTCATATACTCATCGGCTTGCAAGCCAAGTGCTTGAGCGATTAATCGAGAAGTCTTATAACATTGACAATGGTAAGGGTCACCGTTTAACAAGTAACGTTTAGGGATACCATGATAAGAAAACAATAACTTGTCGGCTCTGCCGTGATTAGCCCAGTGCGCTTTAATACTCTGTGCAATACAAGTAATATAAGGGTCGTGATCATGATATTGATTAATAAAACGTAACTCAGGTAACCAGCGACGCTGGGTAAAATCTGCGGCAATGGCATCAAAAGTCGAGCCTGTGGTAGAAGCACAATATTGCGGATACAAAGGTAATACCACGATTTTTCTCGCGCCTTTATTCAGTAAATTATCTATCGCGCTATCAACACTGGGTTGACCATAACGCATAGCAAAATCGACCACGACATCATCGCCCCACTTATCAGCAAAGCGCTTTTCTATGCCTGTAAATTGATTTTTAGTGTGTACTAATAAAGGTGAGCCCTCTTCAGTCCATACGGTAGAGTATGCATGAGCTGAGCGTTTTGGTCTAAATCTTAAAATGACGCCGTTAAGGATAAACCACCAAATTAATTTTGGTACTTCTACTACACGAGGATCAGATAAGAATTGCTTTAAATAAGGTTTTAGCGCTTTTTTTGTCGGTGCTTCTGGCGTGCCTAAATTAGTGATTAATACGCCCACTTTGTCAGCTTGTTTGTGGGTAAAACCCTGTTGAGACTGATATTTCATAGTAAAGATTTATTCCAATAATGTGTTAAAAAATAAGCACGTACTAATGCCAGCAATTAAGAAGGTGACCATAATACCAGTTTCATTGGTTAAATG
Organism: Colwellia ponticola; assembly: GCF_005885605.1. Taxonomy (GTDB): domain Bacteria; phylum Pseudomonadota; class Gammaproteobacteria; order Enterobacterales; family Alteromonadaceae; genus Colwellia; species Colwellia ponticola. The sequence goes on from NZ_SZVP01000003.1 coordinate 208,438, forward strand.
TGCCTATAGCGTAGTTAAATTAACGATGCTTATATTGTGTTGGACAATAGCCTCTAGTGACATCATCACCTCGAAGTTTTACATGCTTGGTAGTGCGCCCGCTGACGCGCTCTCGCCATACCCTAAAGCTTCTGGGTTTTAAACGACTACGCATAAATTTAATCACCTCAGGCTCTTGCAGTTGAAACTGCTGTGCGATAGCTTCAAAAGGGGTTCTATCTTCCCACGCCATTTCTATTATTCTTGATTCTTCATCTGCCAACAATGCCATAAAGACTAACCCAATATTGATAAGTTAATAAAGTATTGATAGTACGTCTACTTAACCAATAAAGACCAATGCACTCGCAATTATTTATTAGCGCCTATAGCGCCTCTAAGTTATTCAATAACTGCGCAGCATGTTCCTTAATTTCTATTTTTTTTGCTTGTGCCATTTTATCCCAATTGCGTATTGGGAAGCTCATGCGATGATTTGAGGCAAACTTATCATAATTTTGATCAATAAAATGCCAATATAAACTATTTAATGGACAAGCCTTAACGCCAGTTTTTTCTTTCACATTATAATGACAGCCTTTGCAATAATCACTCATTTTATTGACATAGTTACCACTAGCAGCATAAGGTTTTGTCGCGATCCAACCGCCATCAGCAAACAGAGCCATACCTCGTGTATTAGGTAACTCAACCCATTCAATAGCATCTATATAGATACCTAAATACCAGTCATCTACTTGGCTTGGCGCTATACCAGCAAGCAGGGCAAAGTTACCCGTAATCATTAATCGCTGAATATGATGAGCATAAGCGTGTTCTAATGATTGAGAGATAGCACTTCTTAAGCATTGCATTTTTGTCTCACCTGTCCAAAAAAAAGCAGGTAAGTCTCGCTTAGCCTCTAAAAAGTTTTGCTGTGCATAATTTGGCATATTTGCCCAATACATACCTCTAACATACTCACGCCAGCCTAAAATTTGCCGAATAAAACCTTCAATTTGTGCAAGCGTTATGACTCCTGCTGAGTTTTCATAAGCCAGTAGCGCTGTTTGAATCACTTCCATCGGGCTGAGCATTTTACAATTAAGAGAAAAACTAAGTCGTGAATGATACAAACTCCAGGCATAGGGCGATGCTTGCGTCATCGCATCTTGAAAATTACCAAAATTAGCCAATTGATGATTACAGAAAAAATTAAGTAATACTAAAGATTGCTGACGATTAATAGGATAAGCAATCGTTGCGGACTCCTGCCCTATCGTTTTTATGCTATGTGCTTTTATCCGCTGTAAATACGCTGCGGCTTTGTTATCAAAAACCAATGGTTTGGGAATCTCTTTAAGATCAGATACTTTAAAAGATTGACGATTATTAGCATCAAAATTCCACGCCCCGCCCTCAGGCTTTGTCCCTTGCATTAATAGAGCAAAATGCTTGCGCATAAAGCGATAGAAGTTTTCCATTCTCACGTGGGTTGCTGGCTTAAAATGGCTAGGTAAATCATCAAACACTAATAAAAAATGTTCGGTCTCTACTTGATAAACAGGTAAATCTAAAACTGCTGACATTGCACTGAGTTGTGCTTGTAAACGATATTCATCGGGTCTTTGATAAGTAAAGCTTTCACAACCATAGCTAACGACCAATACGTTAAGCAACTCACTCAGGCTTTGATACTTTTCGGTATCGTCTAAGGTTAAATAACAAACATGATGGCCTTTACTTTCAAGGTATTGAGAAAAATCATGCATAGCGGCAAAAAAAGCGGTTATTTTTTGAATATGATGTTTAGTATAATTGGCCTCTTGGTGAAGCTCTGCAATAACATAGATAACATCATCGTCGGGTTGTTCAAACCAGCTGTGCATAGGGTTAAGTTGATCACCTAATATCAATTTAAGATGTTTTGCTTTCATGGTTTACCTTACTTTTAACTGTAATGTTTATTAAGCGTTAAGATTGGATTGGTAATTATTTTTATTTCGTCGACATCGCTCTGAGCAATACAAAACATTATCCCAACAGCTTTGCCATTTTTTACGCCAAAAGAAATCTCTTTTGCAAGTAAGGCAATTTTTATGGGGTAATACCAAATCTATTAAGTTATTTCCCACTCAGCGAGAATTAAAAGGCTTAGAGGTAAGGCATTGATTGAAGAGAATGGTTACTCCCTTGTTAAAATCAATAACGCCGCATGTAAGCCTTTTAAACTCGCCCTTGGGAGCTTATTAGCAAACTGATAACAGCACAAAATTGATGAAATATAGACTCACTATACTTAACAAATTTTGCTTGTTCTAAGCTCGCTAATACAGCTCTGAGTTGGGAATAAATTTAATAGAATTGGTATGATGTTAATTTTTTATGCATCGGTTTTATTCTTTAACTGTTTAGGCTTGCTAGATCTGGCTACTTTTTTAGCTCTTCTAACATGTTTAGCGACAATACGCTGACCTTCTTTTTTGCTATCTACACGCTTTTGAAAACCCCACAATAAATCGCGGGCTATTTTACCTGTTTCGTTAATATCTACCATGGGAAATGGGTAGGCTTTACCGAGTTGGCATTGGTAAAGCTGTTGTTCCATTGCTGTCATTTGCCACGGCGTATGGATAATTTCATTAGGCAGCTCAACAAGCTCTGGCAGCCACTGCCTAATAAAAAGCCCGTCTTTATCTTTTTCTTGTGATTGCTTAACAGGATTATAAACACGAATAATAGTAGTGCCGGTCACGCCTGCTTGCATTTGACATTGCGGATAGTGAATACCGGGTTCAAAGTCGAGGAATAGTTTAGCTAAATGTGTCACACCTAGGCGCCAATCAACTAATAAATGATGACAAAGAAAGCTAACTAGCATAGCGCGCATACGAAAGTTAATATAACCGGTTTGCATTAAGCAGCGCATACAAGCATCCACTAACGGGTAACCCGTTTGTGCTGCTTGCCATCGCGTTAACCGCACCTCAACACTGAGCCCACAATGACGGTCAGGATAGTTTAATTCCCGGTAAGCTTTATTAACGGGTCGCCACTGCATTTGATGCTCGCTTTCAAATTTTTGCATGAAGTGACAATGCCAATGCAGTCGAGCAGCGAGTGCGTCGATAGATCGCTGCCAACCAGGTTGAGACCTTTTGGTTAAAATACACTGATAAAATTGTCGTAAGCTGATGTTGCCCCAAGCTAAATAAGGTGAAAGACGAGAGCAACTTTTACGACTGGCTAGCGGTTTAGAGATATCAAAATGATACTGTTGACCTCGAGCCTTTAAAAAAGATTGCAAGGTTCTGTTAGCCCAAAGTTCACCTCCTTTTAACATCTGTGAATTGGATGTTGACCAGCCCATAGGAAACAAAAATTGCGGTAATTTATCTATAGCGCAATGATTGAGTAATGTGGTTAATGATAAGTCAGGCTGACTTAACGGCGCTCTGATCACTTTATGCCAGTGCTTATCCCAGTCTATTCTATTTTTTTTACCACGGATCACCGCTCCTGTAGCACTTTCCTGCCAAGTTATCTTTTGAGTTTTACACCAACGTTTAACCGCTTTATCACGTTCAAACGTTGACAGCAGGCCAACCTCTTCGTGACTAAATAAACGTCTTATTGGCAAACTATGGTTAATGGCATTCAGTCCGTCAATCGCATCACCCAAATACACATAAACACGCGTATTAAAAGGCGCTAACTGGGTATTAATATCTTCGATAGATTGATAAATAAAACGCCAATGACGTTCATCATAATGCGGATCGTCTATTAATAACGGTTCAAACACATAATACAACAGTGTCAGCCCTGCTTGAGTGGACTCCATGAGTGGCTGATGATCGCTAAGGCGCAGATCTCGCTTTAGCCAAACAACATTTATCCCGTTACTCACCTTAGCACCGGTGGTTAAATTATTGCTCATTTCTGCGTTAGCTGTCATTGTCACCTGCTAAACTGTCATGTGTTAAGCTATTATTGCTTACTGGCCAATCTGAGGCGTCCACAGAATCTAAGGTTTGATATGACTGGTTAGTATTATTATCTTGAGCAGACCATTTAGCCGTATAAGCACCATCGGGATCATAAAGCGCGCTTTGCTTGTCAATATTAAAATGTCTACCGCCTCTCGGGTCAACACCAACGCCCGCTATATATTGCCAATTTCCCCAATTAACCGCCGCGTCATAATCAATTAAGCGTTCTTCAAACCAAGCTGCACCATAGCGCCAATCAACGCTAAGTTCATTAACCAAACAACTGGCGACAATTTGCCGTCCTCTATTGCTTAAATAGCCGGTTTGCCTTAACTCATTCATACAAGCATTAACAAGTGGATAAGGCGTTCTGCCTAAACACCATTTATTAAATCGCTCTGGATAAAAAGATGTTAATGGTGAGTGCTGCGCAAGTCCTTTAAATTGGTACATTTTACTGCCCACTTTATAGTGCAGCCACTGAAAATACTCACGCCATAATATTTCTAAATATAAACATTCGGTTGATTTGTTTTTACCATGAGTGTTCTCAAAGTCAGTAATAGCCGTTATTACTTGTCGCGCTGAAATACAGCCATAGCCTAACCAAGGCGATAATTTACTACTATTGTCCCAACCGTCTAAATTATTCCTAACTTCCTGATAATTTAAAGGTAAATCGGAAGAAAAGTAATGTTCAAGGTGTGTTAATGCACTTTTTTCACCGCCAACAAAATTAAAACCCAATGTCGTTTCTTGATAAGGCGTATCAGGTAACCATTGCGGCCTAAAAATAGTCGGTGAAGGCATATTTTTAAAGGGACTAGGCAATGCGATGGTAGGAGGTATAACGGGTGAAATCACCGTATCAACTATGGCTTTTTTAAATTTTGAATAACTAGTTGGCAGTTGCTCAAGTTCAAAGGGTAATAAGTCTTGCTTAAATAGAGTGAATTGTTCTACTTTATTGACAGTTACTTGTGGGAAACGATTACTTAGCTGAGTAATAAGGCTATTTTCATAAGTTCCTGGTAATCGCGTAGTAATGACATCGGTAATATCATATTGCTGACAAAGGTTAGTCAAACTAGATAAGGTATCACCGTAAACAATGTAAAGTTGCTGACCTAGCGCTAATAATCGTTGATTAAAGTCAGTTAAGCAATCTTGTAAAAAATGCCAACGTTTATTACCTAGGGGTTTTGCTTGGTAGTTGCCTGCTTGAAACCAGTTTTTATCAACAACATAAACACATAACAGTTTATCGCTTTGACTGGCTAAAGTAAGCGCTGTATTGTCATTGACTCTAAGATCGTTAGTTAGCCAATATAAAGAACGTTTCATCACTATTATTCATACCATCAAAATAGTGTCATACGAATAATGTTACGATTTTGATCAACGCTATAGAATAATACTTTAGGTATTATACCAAGTCTATTAAGTTATTTTCCACTCAGCGAGAATTAAAAGGCTTAAAGGCAAGGCATTGATTGGTAATGAGGATATTAGCTCAGCGTTTTAGTCGATGTTCAGGCTACCTTGGCTAGCAGTAGCGCCTTATATTTTGATGATTTTCGCTCTTAAAGGTGCTAATTTGGCAAGTATTTTGTTTTGTGACTGATAAGAAATACCGACATCTTCCATTGCGAGTATAAGCAGTTCAACAACATGATTAAAGTCTCCTTCATTGATATTCATGCCGGTATGAATATCAATCATAGTATCACCAGTATACTTACATGGGCCATTAACCGTCGCACACAAATGATTAATAAAGCCTTGCTTAAAATGTTTGACGCTCGATTTTGCAAAATATGGCAATATTACTTGGTCTTGAGCAATCCTTTTAACAAAGGCGTTAACTAAGCGTTCAATACCTGCTTGACCACCAATAGTATAATAAAGCTGCTCACCTTCCTTAGTGCTATGTTTAGCGACATTTTCAGTGACACTACTGCTACAACCAATTGATAACAATAGAGTTAACATGATAAAAAAGCCATTGAAAAAATTAAACCCGCACTTAGGTAACGATTTACATACTAACTTAGCCATTAATAAGATCCCGATAAAGATAAATACCAACCCTTTTGCTTAGGGATTGTGGCTATGGCGCCTAAGTCAAGATAAGCAAACGTAACATTAAAGTGTTTATTAACAAACCAGGCAACAAAAACATCTTGCCAATCGCTTTCATTAAGACCCAAATTATCAGGTTTAGTCCTATATTCACTACCTATCGCTAAATGTTTATTTAATAATACTGCTACCGACACTTCAGTTTGTAATGTGCCATTACCATTAGGCCCGCCAAAGCCAAGTAAGCCCATTTCATTGGCTTTAGTGTAACGCGCAGTAACATTCCACAAAACGTTATAGCCCGCTAACAAACCTAGATGTAGCTTACTTGCTGCTAAATAAATATCGGTGCCACTGTCATGTTGTGCACCTAATGTAAAAGCCACTGCTGGAGTGTCTAACAATTTATGCTGAATACCTAACGATAATTGCGGCCAAGTACTGTAAATAAAATCACCGTATAACCTGACTTTAAGACCAATAATTTGTTGAGATAAGGTTAACGATAAAGGCTCTACATCAAAGTTTTGTTTAGCGAACGATAACTCTAAGCGGTCATAAAAATTAATTTGACCACCACAACTGTTTAATTGAAAATTTTTCACGATCGCCTGCGAACAAAAGACAGAAAAGGCGACTTCATCTTCTGTGGCATAACCAGCCAGCTGAGCCCAGGGTACTAAACCACCGCCACCTGAGCCTTCGACTTGAGCAACACCTGGAGTGGCTAATATTTTTCCATTAGCGAAGCTAACCCTAGGTAGTAATAACAACATTAGTGTTATTACTAATAAAGATAAATGAGGCAACATAAGATTACAGCGGAGATTCATAAGTTTTATACCATTGTATAAATTTGTCAGCAGTGACGGGTCTCGATAAGTAATAACCTTGGGCGTAGTCGCATTTAAAGTCATTTAACAGCGCCAAGCTTGCTTTATTTTCAACGCCTTCTGCAACAACGCTCATACCAAGTTTATGACCTAGTGAAATAGTCGAGGCGACAATATCTTGATCTGCTTGGCTTTGATCTAACGTTAAAATAAAGGTTTTATCTATTTTCAATTCATCAACCGGCAAGGTTTTCAATTTAGCCAGTGACGATTGGCCTATGCCATAATCATCAACTGAAATAGCAAAACCAAGGGCTTTTAAATGCGATAAACGTGCTACCACTAAAGCTTCATTGTCAGCTATATCTCTTTCTGTTAACTCAAGCGTTATTTGTGTTGTTGCTACGTTATGACTCTTAACAATAGCAAGCAAGTAATCTATAAATTCATCATGTTGGATATCTTGGGCGGATAAGTTAATTGACACCTTAAATTGATAGCCCATTTTATTCCATTGTTCGACTTGTTGAATAACCTGTAAAATTACCCAACGCGTTAGCGTAACAATTAAACCTGCCTTTTCTGCTAAATCAACAAACAGCTCAGGGTTTACAAATTGCCCTTCTTTATTAATCCAGCGAATTAAGGCTTCAAGTTTGTCTACTTTAGCCGTGTTCAAATTTAATTTTGGTTGATAATTCATAAAAAGTGGACTGTGTTCACTTTCCAGTGCCTCTTTTAATTCTTCTATTAAATGCAGTTTATAAAGATAGGCTTCATCTTCTCCCTCTTGATAAAGCCTAAGCGGAACTTGTTCTTGATAAGCACAAGAAACGGCAATACTTGAACGTCGAAGCAACTTTTCAGCATCTTTCCCGTGTTCAATTGAGTTCGCAATACCAAAATAAAGTGATACATTAATTTTAATATCGTCGAGCCAAAATGGCCGGTTAAGTTCACTTTGTAATAAACCAATAAAATGATGTATTGCCTCTGTTGTATCAATAGGAATAGCAATTAAAAACTCATCTGAATTAGTGCGCGCCGCAAGGGTTTCAGGGAGTGCAGCATGCTGTGACTTTTCAATATAAGTCATAATACGCGCGGCTATTTCTTGTAAAATTATATCGCCATTATTGAGCCCTATGGTGTCATTAAGTTGCTTAAAACCTTTAATATTAAAGGTGATGAGTGCTAAATCGACATCTTCAGTAACATAATAGGTCATTTTGTTTACTATTTTATGACGGTTATATAGGCCCGTTAGTATATCGCGTTCAGCTTGGTAAGTTATCGCTTGCTCTCTATTTTCAATTGCTGCTCCCATGAGTGAAAACCCTTGATAAAGTTCATTAAACTCCGCAGGTAAACGGTTAGCTAATGTAGGAACCTCTAACTCACCTCGACTAATTCTCTTCGTTAATTCCATCAGTATAGTTAATGGTGTGGCTAAACCTTGAGATAAGAGTCGTGAAAAAATAATAGCAATGACAATGACAATAAGAGCGATAGTTAACATGGATAAAATTAAGCGATTAAAATCACTTTGTATTGGCGCTAAAGAAGCCGATAAAGTGACTTGAACATCCTTAGATGTACCGAAATTAATGGTTTTATGAAAATAGTCCGCACGCGTTAATAGTAAATTCAAAGGCTGTTGCTTAATGTCTTGTAATATATGTGCTTTAATTGTCTCACTCGCAAGGCTCGAGCCGACAAGTTGATTGTTTTGCACTAAGGTCACTTCTAAAGCAATAAGGTCTCTAAGTTGTAACAAGGCAGTATGGTCAAATTCAAAACCAATCACAGTATAAGCAATAGTTCTCGGTGCTTTAACTGGCACAACAATGACTTGGAATACTTTTTTATTGATACTGAGTATTTGCGCATGTACGTCTTTGAAAGGCAATTTGTTAATATTTTGCTCAATAGTCTTATCATCAAATGAGTGCAATAAACTAGTCGTTGATAATTTACCATCTAAATCAAGTAGTAGCATCAAATCAGCATTAATACGCTTGCCGTGGTTTAATAGTACACTCTCTACCGTTTTCTTGTCTTGGGTAGCAACGGCTTGTTTAAAACCAAAATCTGCGGCTAAAACACTAGCCGTGGTTATCAATACTTGTTCTTGCGATTTTAATGTTTGATTAAGTACATTTTGGGCAAAATATAATTGCCGCTCAATTTGGCTTTCTGCATAATCAGCAAACCTAAACCAATGACTTGCCGTTAAAAATATAACCGTGAGTATAATTAAACTGGTTGACAACCAGGTAATTTGCGTTTTGAAGCTAAATCGAGTGTTCATTTTACTGTTAGCTTTATCGTTAACATAACTACTCATTAAAGGTTAACTCGTTAAAACTACCTGTAGGCTCAGGTGTATTTACCGGTAATACCAGCTTAATTTCATTGTTGTCAATCAAGGATTGCTCAACAGTAAATGTAGTATGTTCAGATAAACCTACTTTACTGTTTGGATGCCATACTTGTAGTGTGCTATTTACCGGTAAAGTGTGCGCTAACATAACCTCACCTTTTTCATTACTCATGTAGATATTTTTGTGAGTAGATACATAAATATAGCCGAGCATAGAATCATGTATGTTACAGCCCATAACAACAACACCTTCTTGATCAAAGCGAATAGGACTTTTAGGTTTGCCTGCATAGAGCTTTAATTCGAATGTTTTAGCCGATGAAAAAGAATAGACATGATGTCTAATATCATCACTATTTGGAAAGCTAACCAGACTATTAACAGGTACAACAAGAACATGAGGATCAAATTCTTTATTTATTTGATCCATAATATAAACCCGATCGTCAGTTACTTTATTTACCTCTGACTTAATTGAACCATACTCAATAACAACATTCGCTAAAGGGGAATTATTTTGATCGACAACGGTTATCAATGTTTGACTAAAAACAGGTTTACCCATAACGAAAGAGCAGAAAAAAATCCCTACAAACAACCGAGCTATAAACGTTTTCATAAGAACCTTAAATTAGTTGTAAATTATTAATTGCTGATTACCGATTGTTGATTACTGATTGTTAATCATTTTAAATAACGCAGTAGTTGCTTGTTTTAACCAGTAGAAATGATCAGATAATTAGTGAGATTAGTACTATAGCCTAACACGCCAACCACGAAAATAAGTACCAATATAAATGCTAATATAACTGACCAAAATTTGGGATAGAGCGCTCCCAAATAGGTATGTCTTTACCTAAATAGTCAAGTACCGCATCAAAAAAAAGTCGGGTTCTCACCGGCAAATCTCTATGCGGGTACACGGCATAAATAGCACCATATTCCATTAACTTAATATCTGTTAATAAAGGCACTAACAGCCCATCTTCTACTTCTTTATCAAGTACAAAAGCGGGTGCGACAAAAAAAGCCGTGCTCGATAATGTTTTCATGAGCAGCACTTCGGCATTATTAGAGCGATAAATACTATTAAGCTTTTGCTCTCTAGCTTCACCTTTTTCATCATAATAGCGTATACCTTCGGCTTTAACTGACGTACTTGCATAACTCGCTGCCGGTAATTTAATCAAATCTTTAATCGTTTTTGGTTGACCGTAATTATCAATAAACGCAGGTGTTGCTAAGACCAACAAACGATTACGTGCTATTTTACGGGCAATTAACGACGAATCTTTAGGCTCGCCAATACGAAATGCCAAATCAAATCCCTCAGAAACAATATCGATAACTCTGTCATCTAAGCGCAGCTCCACTTCAACCTGTGGAAATCGCTTTTGAAAATCATTAATCACAGGCTGTAAGTAACGAGTGCCAAATAAAGTAGACGAGGTTATTTTAAGCACGCCTTGTGGCTCTAAATGATAGTTTTCAGCAATACGAACCGTTTCGCCTAGTAACTCTCGTAGCTCAGCCGCTTTTTTCACCATTTCTGCGCCGGCAGCCGTTAACGAAAATGAACGCGTAGTACGGTTAAGTAACCTCACGCCAAGATTCTCTTCTAATCGACTCAGTTGTTTAGAAATTACCGATCTGTCTATATTACGCACCGCAGCTGCTTTGATAAAAGAGCCTTGCTCTACTACTTCAAGCAACATTAATAAGCGACTGGTGGTGTCCATATTTTCTCACTGTTCATACTCTAGAGAAGAGTAACGTTAAAAGGTAAAAATAAAGGTAAATAGTATAAATACTTTGATTGATGCTATTTTGGCACTAATAAATTGATAAAACCATGCTTTTTATCAACAGACTTATTCCGTAGAATTGCCGGCAAATTGGAAGAGGTCTAATCATGTATAAATATATAATCCCTGTCGCTATTGCTATTAGCACGTTAACTTTAACAGCTTGTTCTCCAGAGCCTAGTCAAGTAGCACAACAACCACAGCTGCAATCAATAGATGTGGCTGAAGTGATGGTAAAACCAGTACAAAGTTGGCATACCTATACCTCGCGTTTAGAAGCGCCAGAACAAGTAGCATTAAAACCACGAGTATCGGGCGTAATAGATCATATTGCTTTTAATGAAGGCCAACAAATAAAACAGGGTGACTTATTATTTACGCTAGATAATCGCCCATTTTCAGCTATTGTCGCCAGCCTTGACGCACAAATTAATAGCGCTAAAGCCGCCTTAACACAAGCTAGAAGTGAAGAGCAACGCGCTATTCGGTTAACAGAACAAAAAGCGATATCTACCGAGCAAGCGGAATCACGCACATCGACATTACGTCAACGTGAAGCACAACTTGCCGCGTTACAAGCGCAGTTAAAAGCAGCGCAACTTGATTTAGAATTTACTGAAATTCGCTCGCCTATTGATGGCCTTATTTCACGCGCTAATATCACTAAAGGCAATAATGTGTTAGCCGGACAAAGTGTTTTAACCACTATTGTTTCTAATAAAGCCATGTATGCTTACTTTGATATCGATGAGCGGACATGGAATAACGTTTTCGCCAACGTTACTGCTGCTGACAAACAACACGTAGTGATGCAAAAAATAGGGCAAGAAGACTTTCCTTATCAAGGCTATATCGATTTTATTGATAACCAAATTAATGCAGCCACCGGCACACTTCGTGTAAGAGCGGTTTTTAATGAAGATCAAAATCAATTACGCGCAGGCTCTTTTGCCCGCATAAAAATGGCTGCAACAACCATTACTGACCGTATTGTCATACCCGCTCGCGCTATTGGTACCGATTTAAAAAATCGTTTTGTTTTAGTGGTAGGCGACAATAATATTTTGCAATACAAACAGGTTGAAGTAGGTGAGCGTTACGGTAACTTTAGAGCTATTACTTCAGGATTAACTGCAACAGATATTATCGCGGTAAATGGCCCTGCTCGTGTTGGTCCTGGCATGCCTATTGCGCCAAATCACATAACCCTTGATAGTAGCGGTGTTGCCTTTACTTTATCTTCTGTAGCAGATAGCAATTTATCGGCAGAGATCATGTCAAAGCCAACATCAAAAGAGTCATAGTTTACGATGAATTTTTCTCACTTTTTTATCCAACGTCCTATTTTTGCCGCCGTATTATCAGTGGTTATTTTACTCGCTGGCGGATTGTCACTTTTTCAATTACCCGTTAGTGAATACCCAGGTGTAGTACCACCAACCGTTGTGGTAACGGCTAATTATCCTGGTGCTAACCCGTCGGTTATTGCTCAAACGGTGGCAACACCACTTGAACAAGAAATAAATGGCACTGAAAACATGTTATATATGTCTTCTCAAGCCACCGGTGATGGTCGTATGACCTTAACCGTAACCTTTGCCTTAGGCACCGATCTTGATCGCGCCCAAGTACAAGTACAAAATAGTGTTAACAGTGCTTTATCTCGCTTACCCGAAGAGGTACAACGCCTTGGCGTGGTAGCAGAAAAATCATCGCCAAACTTGGCTATGGTGGTGCATCTGTATTCACCTGAAAAAACGCATGATACGGCTTATTTAGCTAACTATGCCGATTTGTATGTTAAAGACCAACTATCGCGATTATCAGGTGTTGGCGACGTTAAATTATTTGGTGGTGGTCAATACTCAATGCGCGTTTGGCTTAATCCAGACGCTTTAGCAGCGCGTAAATTAAGCGCTACCGATGTTATTAAAGCGTTACGTGAGCAAAATCAGCAAGTTGCTGCAGGTAGTTTAGGCTCACAACCATCAACCCTCGATAATCAATTTCAAGTATTACTTAATGTTAAAGGTCGACTTGATAACGTTGAAGAATTTGAACAAATTATTATAAAGGTGGGCGAAGAAGGACAACTTACTCGCTTAAAAGATATTGCTCGGGTCGATTTAGGCTTAGACAATTATACCTTACGTTCTATGTTAGATGGTCAACCAGCGCTTGCTATTCCTATTTTTCAACGCCCTGGCTCTAATGCTATTGACTTGTCTGATGAAGTACGCGCTACCATGGCACTACTATCACAAGATTTCCCAGCCGGTGTTGAATATGACATTGTTTACGACCCAACTATTTTTGTGCGCGACTCTATTGACGCGGTAATTACTACCTTAATAGAAGCTATTGTTTTAGTGGTTATTGTCGTAGTACTTTTTTTACAAACGTGGCGTGCTTCTATTATTCCATTAATTGCCGTGCCTGTGTCTCTCATTGGTACTTTTGCAGTAATGCAGCTGCTTGGCGTCTCTATTAATACTTTATCTTTATTTGGTTTAGTACTTGCCATCGGTATTGTTGTTGATGACGCCATTGTAGTCGTTGAAAACGTTGAGCGTAATATTGAAAACGGATTAACACCGCTAGAAGCAACCAAAGTGGCTATGACCGAAGTAACTGGTCCTATTATTGCCATTGCCTTAGTACTGAGTGCAGTATTTATTCCTACCGCCTTTATTAGTGGTGTTTCAGGCCAATTTTATAAACAATTTGCCTTAACCATTACTATTTCAACCATTATTTCTGCCTTTAACTCGTTAACATTATCGCCCGCATTAGCGGCAATATTGTTAAAGTCTCATGACAGTAAACCCGATAGATTAACACGACTACTCGATAAGCTTTTGGGTGCATGGCTCTTTAGACCCTTTAACCGAATTTTTGATCGCGGTAGTAACGCTTATCAAAAATTAGTTAAAAAATTAATGCGTTTAAGTGTTATTGCTGCGGTTGGTTATGTGGTGTTATTAGGGGGTACTGTACAGTTATTTAACGCCGTCCCCGGTGGTTTTATTCCACCACAAGACAAACAATATCTTATTGCTATTGCTCAGTTACCTGATGCAGCCAGTCTTGATCGCACCCATTCAGTCGTAACAGAAATGGAAAAAATTGCGCTCAATGTACCAGGCGTTGCTCATACCGTGTCATTTCCTGGATTATCTGTGAATGGTTTTATCAACAGTCCTAATAGTGCCGTTGTCTTTTTACCATTAGATTCATTTGCCATGCGCTCTGACGCTAGCCAATCAGCGATGGCGATAGCCGCACAACTAAACCAGCAATTTACCGCTATTGATGAAGCTTTTGTTGCGGTATTTCCACCACCACCAATACAAGGTTTAGGTACAACAGGTGGCTTTAAATTACAAATTGAAGACCGTGGTAATAAAGGTTTTGAAGCCTTATTTAATAGCTTACAAGCCGTTATCGGTAAGGCAAGACAAGACCCAGCATTAATGGGACTTTATTCTAGTTTCAGAATTCAAGTACCACAAATGGATATTGATATTGACCGTGAACAAGCGTTGATTCAAGGCATACCCCTTGATGAAGTTTTTGGCGCCTTACAAGTTTACTTGGGGTCAGTGTATGTTAATGACTTCAATATGTTTGGCCGTACTTATCAAGTTAAAGCGCAAGCAGAAGCAAAGTACCGTCAAGATCCTGAGCAAATATTGCACTTAAAAGTGCGTAATAACCAAGGTAACATGGTGCCGTTAGGCTCTGTGCTGACTGTAACGGCGACAACTGGACCAGATCGCGTTATGCACTATAACGGCTATCCAAGTGCCGAGCTAAACGGTAGCCCTGCCCCTGGTTTTAGTTCAGACCAAGCACAGGCAGCCATAGAAAAGATTTTAGCCGAGACGTTACCTAAAGATATTGCTTTTGAATGGACTGAAGTGACTTATCAGCAGCTATTAGCTGGCAATACTATGGTGTATGTATTTCCGTTAGTCGTTTTACTCGTATTTATGGTGTTAGCGGCACAATATGAAAGTTTACGCTTACCTTTAGCGATTATTTTAATTGTACCAATGACCATTTTCTCAGCCTTATTAGGCGTGTGGTTAGTCGGTTCAGACAACAATATTTTCACCCAAATAGCGTTAATTGTATTGGTTGCTTTAGCCTCAAAAAATGCTATTTTAATGGTCGAATTTGCTAAAGATAAACATCAGCATGGTTTATCACATTTTGACGCCATTATTGAATCGTGTAAATTACGTTTACGTCCTATTTTGATGACTTCTATTGCCTTTACTGCAGGCGTTATCCCCTTAGTATTAGCGACGGGCGCTGGTTCAGAAATGCGTCACGCCATGGGGAATGCTGTGTTCTCCGGTATGATAGGTGTGACTGTGTTTGGTTTGTTATTTACGCCAGTATTTTATATTTTACTGACAGCACCAAAACAAAGAAAAGGTGAGCAGTAACCATTACTTGTAAGATATATTCGTAACTATTACCCGTAATGATGACGCGTAATAGTTACGAGTAACAGCTTCCTAAAATTGCAATAAAGATAAAGGTTATTGATATGCCACAAACAATTAACTTACCTAAATCAATGCGAGCCATTGAGCTAGCAAAACCAAACGAAGCTATTCGCTTGGCCGATGTGACCATACCAATACCTGAATGTAATGAGCACGAATTGCTAGTAAAAGTTGAATATGTGGGCTTAAACTCTCTGGATGCTTATTTTGCCAAGACAGGTTTTAGCCAGTGGCAATACCCTCATATACTGGGTTTAGATGCCGTTGGTACGGTCGTTCAAGCTAAACAAGGCTTATTTCCTACCGTTGGTGAACGTGTTATGTGGCATGCTAACATTAGCCAACAAGGGGTACTTAGCGAGTATGCTAAAGTCCCTAACTTTGCGGTATCTGTTGTACCTAAAAGTATTGCTGCCAGTGACGCCGCAACCTTACCTTGTGCGGGTATGACCGCGCTTATTGCTTTAGATAAATTACAAATAACTCAAGGCGATACTATTTTAATTGAAGCGGGTGCAGGCGCTGTTGGCCAATTTGCTATTCAATTTGCCAAACAGCGCGGTGCCGATGTTTTTACTACTGCGGCTAAGCATAATCATAAGTTAGTAAAAAAACTTGGCGCCGATGCCATTTTTGATTATCACGATAACAACCTTTGTGACAACATTCGCCAAGTATTGGGGCCACAAGGGTTTGATGCTGTGCTTGACTCCGTGGGCGGAGATTCAACCAAACGAAATATTGAATTGATGCGCTTTTGTGGTCGTATAGCCTGTTTAAAACCATTACCGCGTTTTGATAATGAACTTATGTTTAAAAAGGCGCCTAATATAGGGATTGTTTCACTCGCCGGTGCTTGGTTAACCAATAGTTTATGTGCTCAACAAAAAATGAGCTTTATGAGTAATCAACTACTTGATGGTTTGGCAGCAGGCACTCTTTATACGCCTAAGGTTACGCTAATTGACTTTAGCGCGCAGCATGTCTCTGAGGCGCTACAAAAACAGATTAGCGATGGTTTCACCGGAAAACAGGTAGTGAATATATTGTCATAGAGTATATTCCAGACGTTCTATTAGTGCAGTAAAGAGCGACTCTACAGCTCAACAGATAAAAATCAAAATACAGCGTAATAGCCAATATTATGTTACATATAAAAATTTCTGTTCTGCTAGCCAAGTTAAAGCATATTGCTTTTTCTCGAAAAACCTTCTTTTATAATGACTATTTTCTGTATGTAACAATTCAAGCTGATTGGTGACTATGTCATCTTCAGGGATAATAAAAGCGGTTACATGCAAATTACGTTTAAGTAAGTTGCCAATACCATTTTTGATTATCTGTTGAAAACCAATAGTACCTAACGCCATTTTTGTCGTATCAATCAAAAAAGCCCAATGAAGTAAATTTTCTCTATCGAGCTCTTTATCGATATCATTAAAAAACTGCAATGCAATGGTACTATCCCAATTGCCCGAGGCAAAAACTTCAACAATATTACCCTTAAGTGAAATTTCATACTTGGGCTGACTATTAACAGGAAAGTTAGACGTTTGCTTAAGAAAATCTAAAATAAAACAAGCTTTAACCGGTTGAGAAAATAAATAGCCTTGTAATAACTCGCAACCATTTTTTAATAACCACTTGGCTTGCTCTTTTGTTTCAACCCCTTCGGCAACTAATTCAAGTCCCATCCCTTTGGCTAAACCAATGATAGATTTAGCAAGACATATATCTCTGTCATTGTGAGGTAAGCCATCAACAAACGACTTATCTATTTTTAATTTCGATACATTTAAGTTCCTCAAACGTGACAATGAGGAATATCCTGTACCAAAATCATCAATAGAGAGTTTAATACCAAGTGAGGTTATTGCATCAAGTTGCTTCATTAGCATTTTTGAGTCACCTGCGATTAACTCTTCTACTATTTCAAACTCCAATGATGAAAACGCTATTTGATATTTATTAACCGCGCTTTCAATTTGTTTAATCAGTGTTGGTGAAAATAATTGCTCGGAGGAAATATTAATTGAAATGCGGTGCAAATTAACTCCTTGCTCATTAAAATAACGAATGTCATGACAGGCCTGTTCTAAAACCACATCACCTATTTCTTTCATTAACCCTAACCGCTTAGCAATAGGTAAAAACACAAAAGGGGTTATTACCCCTTTTACTGGGTGCTCCCATCTAACTAAAGCTTCTAATGAAAAGCCATCGCGCAGGTAGTTTTCTCCTAAAATAGGTTGGTAATACGGCTTTATTTGCTTAGTTTTAAGTGCCGTTACCAGTTCATCTTCAAGCTTTATTGCCTCTTGCAGAGTTTTATCCCAATCTAAATCATAATAACAAATACTTCTAGGCTGTATTTTTTTCGCTTCTAGCATCGCAATTTCAGCTTTGCGTATGGGGTCAAAATCAAGCATATTTTTCAATCTATTCACGACACAGCCAATACCCGCATCAACGTGAATAATTTCATTGGTAGGAGTTTTAATTTTTAATGGAAAGGCACTCTCAAGTAATTTAATTAAGACGTTTAGCTCTTTTTTGCCCGCAAGGTTAGACTTGTTGGCGCTATCGAGGTTAGGTAGCCAAAGACCAAAAATATCTCCGCCAATTCGAGAGATATAAGCCGTTACCGTGTAAGTGATTTTTTCTAAGCTGCGAGCCACTGCGCATAACACGCTATTAGCAAATTCATGGCCAAACCTGTCATTTATACCGGTAAATCCATCAATACCGATTAAAACAATACCGCAATGATGATTGTCGGTTCTATTTTTGATAGCTCTATTAATTCTTTTTTGGAAGAACAGCCGGTTCTCTAAATTGGTTAACGGGTCAATTTGCTCCATAAACAGCAGTTCTTGTCTTTCTGTTAGCCACTTATCTTGAGCGTAATACAGTGAAATAGCGTCTGCTGTTGAAGCCACATAAGAAATTTCCGCCATGTCCCATTCTCGGCAAGTCAGCGTCTGCTCGATACAAAGCACTCCTGATAATTGCCCGTTACTAAACAAGGGAGCATCAAGCATTGACTTGATGTTTAACGGCTTTAAATAAGAGGCTAAGAACTCATTCATTCTTAGATCTTGTTGAACATCACAGGCGCTTATAATCCGATTATTTTTTAAAACATTGAAATAATTTGGACAATCATATTCATGAATCACTGCGCCAGTTTCGAATGATTTATCACTTTGCAGGTAAAGTAACTGACAAACAATACGCTTTTTATCTTCTGAAAAGAACCAGAGGCTAACTCGAGAGGTATTAAGTAAATTACAGCATGTTTCTAGTAACTTTCTTATTTTAAAATCAATAGCTGACTTAAGGAAATCTTCTTGGCTATTAAGACTTGTTAATGAAGATTGAAACTGTAAGTATTTATCTACTAAAGTCATATAATTTACTAATATTAAAGGCCTGTAACATTTATTATAGCGAAGTCATTAAAAATATTGAAGCAAGCTTTTCAGTAAAGGTTAATTATTATAAACTCGTTGTTTTATCTACGTAATACTGGACTACTATCATTAACTGAAGAGACCATATTTCATGAAAAGTAACATAGCAATATTGCCAACCTAGTTATTGGCTGAGAGCCTCTACACAATTTATCACAGGTACTGAGGCTATTAAATTTATATCTTTTGTACCATCTTATGCTAACGACCGACAGAAGCCATTTTTATACCCGCAAATATTAGCATAGCGCCAGCCGAACGATTAATCACTTTTATCACTTGTGGTTTAATAAACTTTCCTCTTGATTTAGAGCCTAAATAGCCATAAAGCGAATAACAAAAAAAATCGAGTACAATTGCCATTAAACATAAAATAATCAGTTGAGGGATGATGGGGTTACTAATATCAATAAACTGAGGTAATAAAGCTGAAAAATATAGCAGTGCTTTAGGATTCGATATTTCTAACACAAAACCTTTGAAAAATATTTTATAAGCATTAATTTCTGTTTTTTTATCGGTAATCACACTAAGAGGGCCTGATTGACCAAAAATAGCGCTTAAGCCTAAATACAATAAGTAAGCAACACCGATCCATTTGATAATAGAAAATAAGGTATACGAAGCTAAAATAAGCGTCACAATACCCGTCGCAGACAATATAAAAAATACCACATTCGCCGTAGCAATACCTAAGATAACGAATGTCGATTTTTTAAAACCATTCGATGCAGCTTCTGCTGTTACAGCAATGGCGGCCGGACCAGGTGAAAGAAATACCACCAATGTAGTGATGAGAAAAAGTATCAGTGTTTCTACAGGGATCACAATGTATCCTTAATTAGGGTTATGAAATAACGATTCATTGGTTATTTCGTTTGTTATTGACGCCGTTAAAAGACGATTAATTTTCCTTGAACTATCTAAATATCTTACCTGCACACTTACTGACCTATACAGGTAACTCTAGTCACATGTGTAGGTCAGTAAGTGTGCAAATAAAAGTGCAAAGTAAGCTAGTCCATTAACTAGTCATATGGCCATACCCAGTCATTAACTTCTGGCATATCAACACCATGTTCATGGGCATATTGACAACACGCTATTTGATTATCTCGAAATAACTGTTTGGCATGAGCGCCCGCCACTTTCAGTTTAGGTACACGGTTAATCACATCGATAGCTAAGCTAAAACGGTCAATTTTATTGACGATTGCTAACTCAAGCGGTGTATTTATATTGCCCTTCTCTATATAGCCACGCACATGTAAGTTTTTATGATTGTTTCTTCTGTAAGCCAAGCGATGAATCAACCAAGGATAACCATGGAAGTTAAAAATTACCGGTTTGTCTAAGGTAAATAAACTATCAAAATCATTATCAGACAAGCCATGTGGGTGCTCAGACTCAGGTGTTAAACGAAATAAATCAACAACATTAATAAAGCGAATTTTTAATGTTGGAAAATACTCTCTCAGTAAGGCGGTTGCCGCTAGCGCTTCTTTGGTGGGAATATCACCACAGCCAACCATAACAACATCAGGCTCTTGACCTTTGTCATTACTTGCCCAATCCCATATACCTAAGCCTTTGGTGCAATGTTTAATCGCACTATCCATATCAAGGTATTGCATATGGGCTTGTTTATCACAAACAATAACGTTGATATCATTTTCACTGCGCAAACAATGATCGGCAGTAGAGAGTAAACAGTTCACATCAGGTGGTAAGTAAATACGCGTTACTGCTGGATTTTTATTGACCACTAAGTCTAAAAACCCAGGGTCTTGATGAGTGAAGCCATTATGGTCTTGACGCCAAACCGTCGAAGTTATTAATAAATTAATTGATGCAATAGGGGCGCGCCACGACAAGGCTTCACTTATTGCTAACCATTTAGCATGCTGGTTAAACATAGAATCAATCACATGAACAAACGCTTCATAGGTGGCAAAAAAACCATGACGCCCTGTAAGCACATAACCTTCAAACCACCCTTCAAGGGTATGCTCTGATAACATTTCTAATACTCTGCCATCAGGGCTTAACTCACCACCATTAGCATCTTCAGGTAAATAATCAGCGAGCCATAACTTTTTACTTACTTCATAAATAGCATCAAGTTTATTAGAAGAGTTTTCATCGGGGCCAAACACGCGAAAGGTCGTGTTATTTAACTGCATAATATCGCGTAACATTTCACCTAACGGTTTAGTATTCATCGCCGTCATTTTAGCCGGTTGTTTAATGTGTGCGGCATAATGTTTAAAATCAGGCATACGTAAATTACGTTTTAATAAACCACCATTGGCATGAGGGTTAGCGCTCATTCGACGTAAACCTTTGGGGGCTAAGCTTTTTAACTCAGGCAACAGTTGACCATTGCTATCAAATAAGGTTTCTGGTTGATAACTTTTCAGCCATTGCTCAAGCATACTAAATTGTTTGCTGTCAGCGTGTACCGCTGATAAAGGCACTTGATGAGCACGCCAAAACCCTTCAACCTTATTGCCGTTCACTGTTTCAGGACCAGTCCAACCTTTAGGTGAGCGAAGAATAATCATTGGCCAAATGACTCGGCTAGCCTTGCCAGATGCGCGCGCTTGCTGCTGGTGAGCACGAATATCGTTAACACAGCTTTCCATCACCTGGGCCATTTTTTGATGCATTAATACAGGGTCACTACCTTCAACAAAATAAGGTTTCCAGCCATAGCCAATAAACAGCGCTTCAAGCTCTTCGTGCGGAATGCGTGATAATAATGTAGGGTTATTTATTTTATAACCATTGAGATGCAAAATAGGCAGTACAGCACCGTCTCTTATCGGGTTAAGAAACTTACTTGAATGCCATGATGTCGCTAACGGCCCTGTTTCTGCTTCACCATCGCCCACCGCAACCGTAACAATTAAATCTGGGTTATCAAAGGCGGCACCAAAAGCGTGTGATACGCTATAGCCTAACTCGCCACCTTCATGAATAGAGCCTGGTAATTCAGGCGTACAATGACTACCAATGCCACCTGGAAATGAAAATTGTTTGAAAAGTTGTTTCATCCCGAGTAAGTCTTGGCTAACATCAGGGTATATTTCAGAGTAGCTGCCTTCTAAGTAAACAGGCGCTAAAACCCCCGGAGCACCGTGACCCGGTCCTGCCAAAAATATCGCATTTAAATCAAACTTGTTAATAAGCCGATTCATATGAATATACATAAATGACAAGCCAGGACTTGATCCCCAGTGACCTAATAAGCGCTTTTTAATATGCTCTACTGCTAAAGGTTGTTGCAGTAACGGGTTGTCTTGTAAGTAAATCATCCCTGCGGCAAGGTAGTTACAAGCTCGCCAATAAGCGTGCAGTGAATTTAACTCAACCTCTGAAAGTGGCTGACTAGGTTGATGAGCTTTGTTAAACGCTTTTGCCTGGTTAACGGGATTAATTTTATTCATTTATCCGCCCTACTTAACTGTTTGGTGATCGGGTGACTTAATTGCCAAAGTCGTGATAAAAACTATGTTCTAAACCTTTAATATGACTGTTTAGGTTTTATTAATATTTTGCTCAGACGCGGGATTTTCTTCTTGAACTCTCTCTTGAGAGCCTTGGTGATTACTCGCTTGAGCTTCATTTTGATTAACCGCTGTATTATCTATTGATGAACTATCTATTGATGAACTATCTATTGATGAATTGCCTGTTGATGAATTACGGGTAATATATTGCACCGTGGTACAAGTCACCACATCCCCCAGTACGTTAACTGAGGTTCGACACATATCAAGTATACGGTCAACGCCCAAAATAAGGGCAATACCGGCAGCGGGTATACCAACACCTTCAAGCACCATACTTAGTATAATAATGCCAGCACCAGGCGTTGCTGGTGAACCAATTGATGCTGCGACCGACATAGTGACAATAAATACATAGCTAGTTAAGCTCAAATCTACATTGAACACTTGCGCCAGAAAAACCGTAGCTACGCCTTGATAAAGTGCGGTTCCCGTCATATTTATTGTTGCGCCTAACGGCACTAAAAAACGTGATATTTCAGGCTTTATTGCTAGCTTATCTTCAACAACTTGCAAGGTCATTGGCATAACGGCAGCCGAACTACTGGTAGAGAAAGCTAATAAAAGTAACTCTCGTACACTAGTAAAAAAATCTTTAAACTTATGCGTTAATGTTATTTTTGCTACTAAAAAATAACCAAGTGAAATGATCAGTAACCCTAACAATACGGTTGCCATGTAGATAGCCATACCGGTTAATACATTTAAACCAAGGTTAGCGACTAAGCGGGTAATTAAACCAAAAACAGCTAACGGAGCTAACAGCATAGCCCATGAAACAATGCGTAAGCTCACTTCTTGTAGTGCCGTTAATAAATCAAATAAGGGTTTAGATTGCTTGGCTGGAATCGCCAATAAAGCCATACCTAATACAGCTGAAAATAAAATAACTTGCAGCA
The DNA here is from genome assembly GCF_005885605.1 of Colwellia ponticola. Lineage (GTDB taxonomy): Bacteria > Pseudomonadota > Gammaproteobacteria > Enterobacterales > Alteromonadaceae > Colwellia > Colwellia ponticola. The sequence continues at coordinate 231,973 of NZ_SZVP01000003.1, forward strand.
TTTCTCCTGAAGCCATCGAAGCTAATGGGTTTTTAGGAATTAACGCTGAAACTTTATTGGGAAATTCTGCGGCATCAGGGAATCCTTTAGCAACCATGTCAACAACTGGCGCAATATTGTGATCCATTAACGCGCTGGCATCAACAAAGTTACCTGGTTGTATATTAAGCGCTAATAATATTCCTACCGCGGCGGCTACTGCTGTTGATATAAAGATGAAAATAACAGCGATCATACCGTTCTTTTTCATCGCTACTGGGTTGTTGTTAGCGGCTAAGCCCAGCACAATTGAAGCAATAACTAACGGCACCACAATCATTTGAATCACGGCTAAAAACACTTGTCCAGGCAAAGCAAGCCAAGCGGTTATTAGCCTCACTGATCCTTCTGAAACCCACCCTAAATCAGGCCCTAAGATAACGCCTGAAATAATTCCTAACCCTAGCGCTATCAAAACTTTAAGCCAGAGTTTACCGCTAATTAATTGGTCAAATTGATCAACTAAATTCTTTAATGGGCTGAAAAAAAACTGTTTTTTAACCATTATAATCCTTCATCTTAAGTGCTCCTGATGTTGCCCATTTTTTAATGGAATCGAGCAGCTAATCTCTTACCCCATACTTAACAAATATCGCAACAATAGTATAGGGAAAGCACTTTATAGTTGATAAAATGTTGATGAAGTCGACTTTTACGCTCAGACTATTACCGCTAGCTATCAAGGCGAGTAACATATAAACAATAAAAAATAGTCCCTTTACGTTGAGTTAAGTCGCTTAACTTGTTTACATTACTTATTTTTTAGCAAGGATTACTATTGCAATACACTGACAGCAAATCAATAATTTTATCTGCTGTCAGTGGTCTACTCAAATAATATCCTTGGGCAATATCGCACTGCAGTGACTTTAAATAGTCCAATTGCTCTTCAGACTCAATACCTTCAGCGGTCACATGAAAATCAAGCGAGTGAGCCAGTAATATTACCGCTTTAACAATTGAAGTATGGGTTTTATTTTTATTAATTTCGTCAACAAATGAGCGATCAATTTTAATTGCATTAATGGGATAATCTTTTATGTAGCTCAACGAAGCATAGCCTGTACCAAAATCATCAAGCGCTATAGCGATATCAGCATCCCTCATATTGTATAAGGTTTTTTTAAGATCTTTTGTGCCTTCAAGTAATACCCCTTCGGTAATTTCAATTTCTAATGCTTGCCCCGGTAAATCATACTGAGTCAATGCTTGTTGTATTAATTGAAAAAGCAGCGGGTCAGTAAACTGTACTGGCGATATATTAACCGCGACTTGTAAAGGCTTTTGCGTTAAATCACGCCATTGTTTAATCATTTTCAAAGCATTATCTAAAACAAACATCCCCACCTCATTAATCAGGCCTATTTGTTCTAATATTGGAATAAAATCATCTGGACCTATTCCTATAAAATCTGCATTATCCCAGCGAATTAACGCTTCAAAGCCAACCACAGTATTAGACTTCATTTCATATTTAGGTTGGTAAACAACGTGAAATTCGTTTCTTTGAAGGCTACCTTTTAGAGCGTCTTCCATTGAAGATTGTCTGTTCAGTGTATCCTTCATTGATTTTTCAAAAAATGAGAATGAATTTTTCCCCAGTTTTTTAGAGGCGTACATAGATAAATCAGCGCTGACGAGCAACTCTTCGACATTATCACCATCATCAGGATAAATACTAATACCGATACTGGCAGAAACGAATACGGTATGTTGCCCTATAGACAATGGTCGTTTTAATACCTCTAATATTTTATCGGCAATTGTTATTAATGACGCCTTAGAGGAGAAGTTATCAATTAAAATAAAAAATTCATCACCACCAAAACGACCGACGGTATCATTATCACGCATGACACTTTTTAACCTATTCGCTGTTGATATTAAAATATGATCTCCGGCTTTATGTCCAAAAATATCATTGGCCTTTTTAAAATCATCAAGATCAATAAACATAATAGCCACCTTGGCCTGATTACGTTTAGCATGCTTAATAGCGGTAAAAAGTCTATCAAAAGACAATAACCTATTAGGTAGCTGAGTTAAAAAGTCATAATTTGCTTGATGTAATACCTTTGACTCTATCTGTTTTTGTTTTGTGACATCACGAATACTCGTGATGGCAACTTTATTATGATTTAATTCAGCTAAATTTAAACTAATTTCTACTTGAAATTCTTCACCTGATTTCTTTACCGCAAACAAGTCTCTCCCTTCGCCCATTTTTCTTGAGGAGGAATTTTCAAAAAAATGATTTACTTTGGCTTGATGATTAACAAACCTCTGTGGCATTAATTCACTGATATTCAAACCAATAAATTCATCTTTATCATAACCAAACATTTTTTCAGCGCTACTATTAACCTGGGTAATATTACTTTGATGATCGGTAATAATAATCGCATCTGGTGATGAGTCTAATAGTTGATTAGACCAGCTCAATGCAGCTAACACTCTATTTTTTTCTTTAATAGATTTTCTTTTAAACAGCCTAAAGAGCAATAGCTGCATTGATAATAAAAAGAGAAATAATAGGGTTGCTATTTTTTCAATATGACTAAAATTAGCCTTGGAAGCATCATTAAAAACTTTAGCTTTATTATGAGTAAACTCTGTTATTACCGCTATCTGACGCTGTAATTTAATTACCTGTTCATTACTTTGTTGTTCAACATATTGTAACCTTGCCTCATTATTATGCTGCTGCAAGGTTAACGTAAAGCTCAGCTCAATGACTTCTAACCAGTTAATAAGTTGCTGCTCAACATTGCTAATAGAATCTCGGTCACCTAAATAAAGTTTAGAAATAAGCCGAAACTCACTTAACACTTGACGTTCATACTGTTGTAATTTTGATCGAAGTATCTTTATTTTATCACTATCATCAACATACCTAAGATCATTAGTCATCTGCTGTATCATTTGAATATGAAGTTGGATGCTCAATGAAGCGGTTGATACTTTAAAAGGGGTTTGATACAAATGTTCAGTATCAATAACTATATTTTCAATATACTTCAATGATGTAGCTAATAATATTACCGCTAATAACACTGAGCTAGTATGGAGCCAAGAAATATTTCTTAACCTAATATTTTTTCTGGTGTTCTCTGTCATTGAAATATAATCCATTTTTAAAATCAATTGCTAATTGTTGACGTAATGCTTCAGGAAATCATTAGCCGTTAAATTGAGTAATTAAGTTTTGTTGATCAGCCAAACGCGTTAACAGTGTTTCACTTAAGCTCACCGCTTCCCTGCCATGATTTTCACTTTCTGCTGACATACCCGAGATAGAGCTAATGTTTTGATTTAACTGCTCAGCGACAACCGACTGCTCTTCTACCGCTATTGATATTTGAGTATTTATCTTTGCTAATGATGAAACCTCATCGGTCACTTGTCGCAGTGCCTGTCCTGTTTGCTCAGCCATTTCAACACAAGTGGCTGATAAAGCGATTCCTTTGGCCATCGAATCAATAGCAAAGTCAGACTCTGTTCTTAACTGAATAATAGACTTAGCAATTTCTTCTGTTGATTGCTGTGAGCGTAATGCCAACGCACGTACTTCTTCGGCAACCACAGCAAAGCCACGACCTTGCTCTCCAGCCCTTGCCGCTTCAATGGCTGCATTTAATGCTAGTAAGTTAGTTTGATCCGCAATACTACTAATTTCATTTAACACCGATTCAATGGAGCGAGTCCCGTCAATTAAACGATTAATTGCCGTATCTACCTCAACAAGCTGTTCAGATAATTGATTAATTGACGAGGTTGTATTTAATACTGACTTTTGCCCTTCATTACTGATATTGAGTCCATGCTGAGAGGCCTGTGCAGCTTGAGACACTACCTGTACGATTTCTTGTATTGTCGAAGACATTTGATGAATGGCTGTGGCAACTTGATGAGTTTCACCTTTTTGATTAGCCAAAATATTAGCAATATTGCTACCACGCTGTGCTGATTGAGTCGCTACTTTATTAATGGTGACAGAGTCATTGCTAACCCGGCCAACCACTGCTCTAATTTCAGCACTGCGCATTTTAAGCGCTAATAAAATATTTCCTACCTTGTCATTGTTGCCTGAATATAAATAGCTCATTAAAGGATTATTAAAAATGCTATTGGCTTCTTCGAGTACCGCTAAATATTGACGACGCCACCAATAAAACAATACGCTGCCCGCCACTGATAACATAGTGATGGGAAATAAAAGTACCATGTTGTTATCATCAGTTAATAAATTAACGACTGATAACAACGTTAAGATAAAAAGTATGCCTTGCACCCATAATGTTTTATCAGATTTTTCTTTGGTTGCCGCTGAAGATTGCTCATTTTTAAGCTGAGGATATATCTGGTTTGCTCTGTCTTTGACCTCTTGGTCAAGCACAGTTCTAACCGATTGATATTCAAAAACGTTGCCAGACTGGTCTCGTATCGGCGTGACAAAAGCATTTACCCAATAATAATCACCATTTTTACAATGATTCTTTACAGGGCCCATCCAAGAATCACCGTTTTTAATCGTTGACCATAGATCTTTAAAAGCCGCTTTGGGCATATCTGAATGACGAACTTTATTATGTGGGTTGTTAACTAATTCTTCGAGTGAATAACCGGCAATATCGCAAAAGCGCGTGTTAGCATATTTTATATGACTGTTTAAATCCGTAGTTGAAAGTAGAATTTCAGACGGTGAGAATAACTGCTCTTTGCTCATAGGTTCCCTTATATATTATTAATAAAACCTACCTAAACCAAAGAATAACTTTCCTATTGTTTTATCTAAGGATAAATAAGTATTTGTTGTTATGGTTAAAATAAAGGTTAAAGTGACATAGAAAAATAGTTGTCACAGGATAATAACAGCGGATTAAAGAATAAAACCATAGTAAAAGTATGGTTTTATTCTGCTTTGCGTTTTATGTACATTAAATTATGATTAGATAATGTTTAAATTACTGTTCTTATTGACAATTGACGACAAGTTATTAAAAGATTAAGTTAACTACACCCAATAAAAAGTAAGGTTGAAGCTCGCTTTACGATAAGTAATGGTCTTATTGGACGAGAAAAGAATTTAATTATCTCAATGAATAAGAAATTATGCGCAAAGCGTATATTAATAATAATTACGCCGCATAAGTAATAATTTAGGAGGTTTGAAAATAAGCTATGAATAAAGTCACTTATCAAAGCGTTGAAGATCACCTCAATGGATTAAAAGAGTTTGCTATACATGCCTTTCAACTACACCCAGGCAAGTTTTTATGTCACCAAAGAGAGATTAAATTACCCAAACTTGTCATTGGTGATCGGTTTGTTAGCACAGCGCTGCTCTATGATAGCAACTTACAACAAGACTACTTTTATATACTTATCCCTAGACAATATAAGGGAATATATGTAAATGGTAAGAAAACGCCTATAAACCAGTCAATCATCTTTATTAAAAATCAAGAGATGTTAGTTCGAGTACCCGATGAATTTTATGCTTTTTATATCATTATCACTACAGAAGAATTAACCAACTACTTTGGCAAAGACAACATAGCGCAATTAAAAAAGGTTATTTGGCAACAGAACTTTATCCAGAGCGCTTTTCATCAACCTGAATATAATCAAATACACTTGTGTTCATTAATAGAAAACCTACTAAACAAAAACAATAACTTAAGTTACCAAGGCGTACTTAATATCCAAGAGGCTATAATAGAATCACTTTATCGATTATTAATCATTGGTACCCCACTAAAAAACACTAAGGTGATTAATACACCATCAAAGCTTGTTATCGTAAACCGTGCCCTAAAACATATACATGAAAATAATGATTTCACCATGACAACACCAGAATTAGCTAAAGCAAGTTATTGTTGTGTTCGTAATTTAGAATATGCTTTTAAGTCAATACTAAACATCTCCCCCAAACAATATTTGATTAAAAGGCGATTACAGCTAGTTAATCAAGCTTTAACAGCGCAAAGTAGTACATCTATTACCGACATTATGCATACCTTTGGTATTATCAACCAAGGACGATTCGCTCAAGATTATTTCAAGTTTTATAGTGAATATCCCAATGAAACTCGTCGAAATAGCGTTAAAGGCAAAGCTCATAACGTAAAAGAAGTCAGTGTCGAATCAACTTATTAGTTGTTTTAATCAGTGTTAAAAATAATGTGACACAAAAGAGAATAAGTAGGTCAGTGTGTACTTACAACTTACGGGATTTAGCTATAGTGTAGCTAGGTACTATTAAATTGATAAAGCTTTTATGATAATTAATTTTATAGTTACAACCTGCTATGAAAGTAATGCTTTAGTATTTCATAGGCTGTTCGAATATCGATAAAGGCATCTGCACAACCGCCTCTATCAGGATGATTAACAAAAATTTTCTTTTGATAAGCCTGACGTACTTCAAACCACTCAACATTATAAGCAAGCCCTAACGTCTTTAACGCTTCTTCAACTTTCGCTAGCGCACTGTAACCTTGCCAAAAACGACTAAAGAGCGCGTCAATCTCCTCAGTAGTAATATCACTCAAATTAGACCAATCCAAATAGTAATTAGCCAAGTCATTATCGCGCATGCTCAACGCAGTTTTAGCCTTAACAGCACCGCTATGTAGACTAATTGCTAATGCTGAAATACTGAGAGTATAGCCCTGTTCTTGCATATCACGCTGAATTTGATAAAGCGCGTTCATTACAAAAAAATTCTTTTGGAAAATAACTAGCTGAGGTTCGATATTGTTAGGAATAAGGGCAAGTAAATCGTGCTGACAAAGGTTAACCAAATCAATAAGCGAACATGAAGTGTTTTGCTCTCTTAAATATCTCAATATCGCAATAATTAAAGGATTGGTCACTTAGCTGCAACTCGTTTTGTAAGGTAGGACTGGCGAGTATAATGGTAAAAATAGCATCATGTTAGGACTCTTAATAAATACGGCCATGATAAATAGGTTCCTAATAAAACCTAATAAACAAAGCTTAACATGAAGCCATCGGCTGAATAAAATCTTCAAAAAACCAGGCGGCGAACTCGTGCCTTCCTCCTACATTAGCTTTACTGTAAATAACGGATGCCTGTTGTCTCACTGTTTTTTCTTTAGTGTCCCTTACACTACTTATTTCTTTAAAACTAAGCCCTTTTAATAGAAACATTGCCACAGCTTGCTCGCTTGGTGTCAGTGACCAACGTTCAAACTGAGTATGAATAACGGCACTATATTCATGGCGAGCATTTTTCATTTCTTCTGTAATATTATTTAATTTATCATCTGAAACCATTAACTCTTTTTTCAAATTAACAATATCTAATGTACGCGCTTTCATCTCTTCAATCAAAAATATGACACCAAAAGCTGATACAAGCACAATGATACTTTCAGAGATTATATGCCAGCGAGGAGCTCCCAACGTTATATCAGTGAGTACATCAAAAAAATTCAACACCATTATAATTAACAAAATGATAGTAATAACACTATTTTTCACAAAAAACCTCATCATCTAATAATAAAAAATAAAGTCTTAATTAATAAAGACTTAAAAAATCAATGGACATATGTACTATACGATAAAAAAAACAAAAGTATAGCTAAGAACCAGCTTATGCCTAATGATTCAACGCAAAAAAAAGTCATACTGATATTCATCAAACTTACTAATGATTAAACTTACTAATGAATTACTTATTACCGTATGACATTACTCACATGGTGTTCTATTTTATGACAAACATAGCAAGTCATTTTAACCGTCAATTTATACTCTTTTCGCTATCAATTATTGCGCTACTTCAAACATCGATGGCATTTTCTTTTGCTCCAATAGACAACATAGCACTATCAACACTAGGGGGGTTTGATGCTAAGTTTTCAACGATAGAAAAAGTTAATTCTATTGAAGGCCAACAGGCGATCGGTGAAGTTAACATTAAGTCAGGTGAAAATTATTCTATAAACTTACCCTTTAATGTACAACGTATCCATTACCATGTAAAAAATGGTAGCTTAATAAAAAAAGGCGCGACTGTCGCTTCGGTAGAGGGCTATGAAGTCGCACATTTTTTTGAAGAGTATACCTTAGCTAAAAAACTATTAGCGGTATCAGAAAATAATTTTCAAGCGAATAAAAAATACGCTGAAAATAACATCATCAAAAACGCTGAATGGGTAGCCATCACCAAAACCTATTTTGAAGCCAAGTTAAACTTTGAGCACCTTCATCATCAAATGACTTTTTTACATCAAGATGAAAATGGTCAGGTTACCCTAATCAGCCCTAAAGCTGGCATAGTAAAAACCAGCATGTATTCAAGTAACAGACTCCTAGGGATGCCTGCCTTTGACCTAATAGATCCCAGCGCTATTCAAGTAAAAATATCATTACCAACTCTTAATATTTCGTCATTATCTCACTTACAAGTAAGCGCTAATTGCCAGTTAACCATTAACAGTGTGGAAGATATTGTTAGCAAATATCACCAAACATTATGGGCATCCCCTAGTAAAGGTAGTGAATGTAAGTTAACCCTTGGTGAAATTATTACCGTGACTCCTATACAAAAATTTAACGGTTACAGCGTCAATAAATCGGCTATCTTTGAATTTGAAAATAACAACTACCTCGCCATTAAATCAGACAAAGACTTAGCCATCATCAACGTCAACTTATTAGGCGAAAAATACGACCATTATTATTTTACTAGCACGCATCCCCTTAAAGATAAAAGTCTTGAAGGTGAAAAAGCGCTGACCAGCTCAGTGAGTATATTGCAGGGGCACTTGCTGAATTTAGGAGCAGAGTAATGCTAAATTTATTAATAAAGTTCTCGCTTACTCAGCGCTTATTCGTTTGTGTTTTTGTTGCCATAGCGATGATTACTGGTGGCAAAGCATGGCTCAATATACCTATTGATGCTTTCCCTGAAATATCACCTACGCAAGTTAAAATAGTCCTCAAACTACCGGGTATGAACGCCGTTGAAATTGAATCACAAGTAACTAGGATAATAGAAACTGAGTTACTTGGCATACCCGCACAAGAAATGCTGCGTTCAACGACAAAATATTCAATCACAGATATCACCATTGATTTTAAAAATGGCACCGACATTTACTGGGCAAGACAACAAGTCAATGAGCGATTGATGAATATAATGCCGTCTCTGCCAAGTAATATCAGTGGCGGCATGGCGCCAATGAGTACGCCACTAAGCGAAGTGTTTATGTTCACGGTTGATAACCCAACGTTATCACTGACAGAAAAACGCACCTTACTTGATTGGCATATTCGACCATTACTAAGAACCGTGCCCGGCGTTGCTGATGTTAATAGCTTAGGTGGCTTTGTTAAAACCTATCAAATAGTGCCTAATATTTTATTTATGCAGCAATATAATATTTCATTTAATGATATTGAAACGTCCATTGCTTTGTTAAATCAAAATGGTGGTATTGGGCGTCTAATAAAAGGCAATGATGCGTTAATACTCAGAACTGAAGGTAAGTTTTCAGATATAAATGACATAAAATCAATGGTGATAAAAACAGCCAATAACAAGGTTATTCGCCTTAGCGATATTGCCACCATTTCCGAAGGTGCATTAACGCGTTATGGCGCGGTCACTAAAAATGGTAATGAAGCCACTCAAGGCTTAATTATTGCCTTAAAGAACAGTAATACCGCACAAGTCATCACCCAGGTAAAAAGTAAACTCAATGACATAGAGGCCTCGCTACCTAAAGGTACTAAAATTAATGTTTTTTATGACCGATCTACCCTAATAGATACGGCAATAAACACAATAACCAACGCATTAGCGCAAGCGGTAATATTGGTCATAATACTGCTGGCTATATTTTTAGGTGACATTCGATCCTCACTGGTTGTCTCTCTTTCACTGCCCATGGCAGCGTTAGTGACTTTTATTTTAATGAAACAATTTGAGCTATCAGCAAATTTAATGAGCTTGGGTGGCTTAGTTATCGCCATTGGTATGTTAGTAGACTCTTCCGTGGTTATTGTGGAAAATATCGTCAATCGATTATCTAATAATCAGCACTTACCTAGGTTGCATGTTATTTTTCGTGCCTGTAAAGAAGTAGCGACGCCGGTATTTTCAGGCACCATTATCATTATTATTGTTTTTTCTCCTTTACTCATGCTATCAGGTTTAGAGGGGAAGCTATTTAAACCGGTAGCGCTTACCATTGTTTTTGCCATGATCAGCGCGCTACTGTTATCTCTAACTATTATCCCGGTATTGGCCTCTTTATTATTAAAAGACGGCCCAGTAACCCAGCCTAAACTAGTGACTGCCCTGCAACATTTTTATGTAAAGACACTCGCAAATGTTATTAATAAACCGCTCATTATCACCCTATTGTCGTTAAGTATATTTATTGTTAGCATTTTTCTTTTTCAAGGATTAGGAAAAAGCTTTATGCCAACATTAGATGAGGGAGACATCATTGTACAACTGGAAAAATCCCCCAGTATTTCATTAGCTGCCTCGGTCGATATCGATAAACAGATTGAAAAAGCACTGTTAGCAAACATCCCTGAAATAGTACAAATTGTTGCCCGTACGGGTTCAGACGAGCTGGGCTTAGATCCTATGGGGCTAAATGAAACCGATATCTTTATGGAGCTCGCACCTAAAGCGCAGTGGCGGTTTGCGACAAAAGCACAGCTAATTGAAAATATACGAGCAACGCTTAAAAGTTATCCCGGTATGACAGTAGGATTTACCCAGCCAATTCAAATGCGCGTTTCAGAAATGTTAACCGGCGGTACCGGCGACATTTCAATAAAGGTATTTGGTAACGATATGCATACGCTCGCTGCGATAGCAGAAAAAATAGCGGGCTTATCACAAGCAATTTCTGGCGCGTCAGATGTAAAAATGGCCTTAATTGAAGGGGGTAAATATGTAAACATCAAACTTATTCCTGAAGTGGCTAGTCAATTTAACTTATCAACACAAGCGTTAAGTGATTATTTAAAATCTCAGCTTGAGGGGCTACAAATATCGTCACTCCTTGAAGGTAATCGTATTGTGCCTATCGTTTTTAATGGCAGCAAAGACACCGTCACTCATCAAGGGCAACTCTCCTCTATTGAAGCACTTAAACAACAATTGATACTTATGCCTAATAATATTTTAGTGCCTTTAGCACAAATAGCGCAGATTAGTTTTAAGACGGGTCCGTTACTTATTGAACGAGAGAAAGGCAATAGATTTGCCTCGGTCAGTGTCAATATTACTAACCGAGACGTAGTAAGTTACGTTAATGAATTAGAAAGCAAAATTTATAATACAATTGAGCTGCCTACCGGCTACAGTTTATCTTTTGGTGGTGAATTTGAAAGCCAACAACGGGCAACAAACAACTTATTACTGTTGATCCCTGTAGCTTTAATCTTAATTTTTATTATTTTATTTACCACGTTTAATTCTGTCGCTAAATCGACCTTGATTATTGCCAACATCCCTTTCGCGTTAATGGGCGGCATCATTTCTTTATATATCAGTCAAGAATACTTATCTGTGCCTGCATCCGTTGGTTTTATCGCGCTGCTTGGCATAGCAGTATTAAATGGCATTGTGATGGTGAGCTATTTTGAACAAACCAAATTCTTAGCGAACCAGTTAACAACAAGGATCATTGAAGGCGCTAGTCGTCGGCTTAGACCCGTGTTAATGACGGCGACCACTGCTATGTTTGGCTTAATGCCACTTGTTTTTGCCACAGGTCCAGGGGCTGAAATTCAAAGACCGCTAGCAATAGTAGTAATAGGCGGACTCATAACATCAACTATTACTACTTTATATTTGTTACCTATTTTTTACTGCTGGCTGGAGAAAAGACATGCCTGATCAAGTGATATTCACCGTCAATGTACCTACTGAGTTAAAAGATGAGGTAGTCGATACCTTAATGGCCTTACCCAATATTACTGGTTTTAATTTAAAAACTATTCATGGCTATAGCAAAGAACACAGTTTGTTTGATGTTGCTGAACAGGTTGAAGGGTATCGGGCATATTTTCAATTTGAAGTGCTGATCTTCGCCATCGATATTGACAAGTTAACAGCAAGCTTAACCAATGTTTGCCATCATACTAAATTAAAATATTGGCTTACCCCTGTTTTAGCGAGTGGCCATATTTGATAGTGTCGCTGTCAAGAACGCTTGATAGTGAGGTCAATACCAGTAAACGTGGCGTTAGATAGTAGCAATTCACACAAGGCATGATGTGTAACGATGGCAATTATTTCTCTATAACGCATGCTATAGCGCCTAAAGAAGACTTCCCTGATGATGCTATGGTTATGGTTATGGTTTAGTCTAATCGCCCAAAAAACAACTTAGATGCTATGTAAAATATTACTACCCATCAAAACAGAGTGAAAAATATTTTATCGTTAAGCTAAAAATATTTTTCTTTTCTTATTGAGTAAAAAGATAGATTATTGAATTTTAAAAGTGATTATCTTTTGGTAACGGAACAATGACCATTAATTTTAATTATGAAGTACCCTCAAACGACGTTGACTTTGATAACGAAGAATATTCAAACGAGTTTAATCATATTACTGAGGTTAACTTAGCTGTAAATGAAAGTGCTAAAAAAAGCTCTAAACATACCAGTAAGCGTAACTTTTTGGCTAAAAAGAAAGTAACATACCTACAACAAGAACGAATATTTAGTAAGTTTGATGATGCTAATTATGATGACTGGGATTAATAATAAAAGCTAAGTCAATGCTAAAATAAGACTAACGCCTCGAATAATATCGAGGCAAATACCTTTACTGACCCCCTTTACTAAAACGAGCACTTAATAAGGCAACTTATGACTATTGCTAAGTCATATTTACTGTTTTTTAAATTCGCTCTATTCTATATAATAGGTACAACTAGCTTTATACTTACCTACAATATAGAGCGCACTCTATTGTAACCTTTATTTCAGCTAATCAAACCAGCCTAATTCGCTTTCTAGTTAGGCTCTTGTTTATTACCGTGGTTAAATGACTTAAAATTTACCCGCAACACTGTTTTTCCTATTAATTATAACAATGAGATAAGTCCATTGACCCAGTCTGCTTTTTTATCATTTAATAGCGTGTCAAAACGTTATCAAAATCAAGAAATATTACGTGAGTTTGACCTCACCATTAACGATGGTGAATTTTTTACCATTCTTGGTCCATCTGGTTGTGGCAAAACCACCATTCTTCGCTTAATCGCCGGATTTGAACAACCCGATCACGGCTGTGTGGTATTAGATGGGCAAGACATAGGCAACCTACCTGCAGAGCACAGACCCACTAATACAGTCTTTCAAAGTTATGCGTTGTTTCCCCATATGTCTATTTATGACAACATTGCTTTTGGTTTGAAAATGTCAGGTGTGGATAAAGCTGAGATAAAGCAACGGGTACATGAAGCATTATCTGTAGTGCAACTTGACGGCTTTGAAAACCGTAAACCACACCAGTTGTCTGGTGGTCAAAAACAACGTGTCGCCATTGCCAGAGCGATTATTAACCGCCCTAAAGTACTGTTGTTAGATGAGTCTTTAAGTGCGCTTGATTATAAATTACGTCAACAAATGCAAAACGAGCTTAAGCGTATTCAGCGACAATTAAATATTACTTTTGTTTATGTTACCCATGATCAAGAAGAAGCATTAACCATGTCTGATCGCGTTTTAGTGATCAATAATGGACAAGCTCAGCAGATAGGCACACCGCGTGAAATTTATGAATCACCGGTAAACTTATTTGTTGCCCGCTTTATTGGCGAAAGTAATATTTTTAAAGCTAAAATCACTCAATGTTTAGATAACTATCAATACATAGCTGAAATTTATGGCCTTCAATGGAAGATTACGGCAGATCACAAATTTGCAGTTGATGAACACGTTAATGTTATTTTACGCCCTGAAGATTTACGCGTGATGTATAGCGAAGATGCGCCGCAAGAACCTGGTTTTGTTGGTAAAATTATAGAACGAAATTATACGGGTAAAACATTAGACTCGGTTATTCAATTAGATAATGGCCACATCCTCGGGATTAGTGAATTTTTTAATGAAGACGATCCTGACTTTGATTACAATATTAATCAAAAAGTATGGGTTAACTGGGTACACGGTTGGGAACATGTAATAAAGGCCGACGAACGTTGAATATCTCTACTTTTTCATCACTGATCAACTTTCGTAGAGTGGTCATTACGTTAACCTTAAGCTGGTTAACGCTATTTGTATTATTACCCCACTTAATGGTGTTGCTCACCAGTATCTTGTCACCTGATAGCGAGCACTTAGTAGTATGGCCAATAACGCTAGATAACTATACTCGTATTTTTGAGCCGATATACGCTAACATTTTTTGGGATAGCTTACTGCTTTCTGGCACAACCACGGTTATCTGTTTACTGATAGGCTATCCTTTCGCCTATTTTTTATCCAACATGACGCCAACATTACGTGTTGTACTGCTGTTTTTAATGGTAGTGCCGTTTTGGACCAACAGTTTAATTAGAATATATGCCATTAAAATGATCATTGGTAAAAAAGGCATTATTAATAGCTTTTTGTTAACGACTAATATTATTGATACACCATTACAAATACTCTATACCGATTTTGCTGTTGTCATTGGCTTGGTCTATATCTTACTACCTTTTATGGTGCTGCCATTAATGGCTAGTTTTGACAAATTAGACAAAAACTTAATTGAAGTCGGCAGAGATTTAGGTGCTTCGGCAGTAAATCGTTTTATCCATATTATTTTACCATTAACCGCACCCGGTATTATTGCCGGTTCTTTGATGGTTTTTTTACCCGCAATGGGCATGTTTTATGTCGCCGATATTTTAGGTGGTGCAAAAACGTTATTATTAGGTAATGTCATTAAAAATCAATTTTTAGTGGTACGAGATTGGCCATTTGGCTCCGCCTTTAGCGTATTTTTAATTGTCCTTATGGCCGCATTATTAGCTATTTACCACAGAGCAAATAGTTATATTCAGCAAAAAGGAGGGCTAGACGATGAGAATCTTTAAACCTCTGTTTATTATTAGCGTATTTTTATATTTGTATTTGCCCATGGTGGTATTGATCACCAACTCATTTAATCAATCAAAATATGGCTACCATTGGAAAGCATTTTCATGGAAATGGTACGAAAAGCTTTGGCATAATACTGGCTTGATGGATGCGTTTGTTAATTCAATTACTATCGCGGTATTAACCGCGTTTATTGCCACCATACTAGGCACACTAATGGCTTTGGCTATTCATCGCTATAAATTTCGATTTAAAAATGTCGCGGGTAGTATGTTATTTATTTTAATGATGTCGCCCGATATTGTTTTAGCCATTACTTTTTTAATTATATTTATTGCTTTGGGTATTCAACTTGGCTTTTGGTCATTGTTAATTGCTCATATTACCTTTTGTTTGCCATTTGTGGTGATCACTGTCTATAGCCAGTTGAAAGGGTTCGATGAAAATATAATAGAAGCCGCGCAAGATCTAGGAGCCTCTGAAAGTAAAATATTTAGCGTAATTATCTTTCCTATGATTTTACCTGCTGTTTTAGCAGGCTGGTTATTAAGCTTCACCTTGTCACTTGATGATGTGATCATAAGCTCGTTTGTCAGCGGCCCAGGATTTGAAATATTACCAATACGGGTATTTTCAATGGTAAAAGTTGGCGTATCGCCGGAAGTTAACGCATTAGCAACTATACTGCTGGTTATATCATTAACCGCTATTACTGTAGTTTCATTACTTATTAAGAGGAAAAATAGTGACATTTAAAACCCTAACCAAAATAGCAACCGGAGTTTACTTATTATTCAGTGTTGCATTCTCAGCTGTCGCGGCTGAAAAAATAGTAATTTATAACTGGACAGAATACATTCCTGAAGGTGTATTAGCGCAATTTACCAAAGAAACGGGCATTGAGGTGGAATACAATACCTACGAAAGTAATGAAGTCATGTATTCCAAGTTGAAACTGCAAAATGGCAAAGGTTACGACATTATTGTGCCCTCAGCCTATTTTATTGCAAAAATGTCAAAAGAAGGTTTGTTATACCCTATTGATACTAAAAAACTCGCCAATTTTAGTTTGTTAGAGTCAACCTTATTAGATAAAGATTATGATCCCAAAAATAAGTACAGTGTGCCATACGTATGGGGCAGCACTGCTATAGGTATTAATAGCAACGACATTGATCGACAAAGTATTACTGCTTGGCAGGATCTTTGGGATAAAAAATGGCGTAATAGTTTATTATTAACTGATGATGTACGTGAAGTTTTTCATATGGCATTAAGAGTCAATGGTCACTCGACCAACTCGACCTCAGAAACTGAAATTAAGCAAGCTTATGAACTATTACTAAAATTGATGCCTAATGTCTTAGTTTTTAATTCAGATGCACCAAGAGAGCCCTTTTTAGCCGGTGATGTTAGTTTGGGGATGATATGGAACGGTGAAGTTATCATGGCGCAAGAAGAAGACAGCGCTATTGAGTATATTTATCCAAAAGAAGGGGCGGCAATTTGGGTCGACAGTTTTGCTATACCTGTTGGCGCTAAAAATAAAGACAATGCCCATAAATTCATTGACTTTATGTTACGTCCTGAGGTTGCCAAACGTACAGTTGAATACCTAGGTTATGCAACACCTAATACCGCTGGTATCGCCCTGTTAGATGAAGCACTACGTAATAATAAAACTATTTTTCCACCTAAAGAGATTGTCGAACAAGGTGAGTTTTTTAGTGACGTAGGTGAAGCCAATAAACTATATAACAAGTATTGGGAAATGCTAAAAGCTGGTCAATAAGCTAGTTAAATAAAGAGAGATTAGGGATAAAGCTGTGCTTGTCGACGCCTTTATCCCTACGCTTAAAAATATATCCGTAATACCGTTTCAGCAACACAGGCTAAACGTTTACTGTTTTCAACTTCAATACTGACTTCGTTCACCAATTCAATACTGCGTTTCATCGGTACTAGTTTCACTAGTTTGATACTGGCTCTAACACGGGTGCCTGATTTAATCGGATAAGGAAAGCGCACCTGATTTAAACCAAAGTTAATAACCATTTTTGCTTCAGGGTAAGGGTTACTTTCTAAACTCACTGAGTTAGTTAATTTAGGAATGAGTGATAACGTTAAAAACCCGTGTGCTATGGTTGCTTTAAAAGGTGATTCTTTTGCGGCGCGTATAGGGTCGGTATGGATCCACTGTTTATCACCAGTGACTTCGGCAAATTGGTCAATGCACTCTTGCTCTACCGAATGCCACTCTCCGATAAAAGTCACGGTATCTAATTGTTCAAGCAAACTGTTATAGGTTTTTTCAGCCTCAGGGACTTGTATTAACACTTCCTCTGGCTTACTTTCTTCGACGTCAACAGGGCTAAATTGTGAGAACCACGGATTATTGAGCGTATTTTTAAAAGGCATACTGATTTTATGAGTAAACAAATCCGACAAGTTTTTAAATTTAGGCTCTAATTTAGCGATAAATTGATCATTTTGATGTTGTAAATTTCTTTTTTTTTCTCTAATAAACGCAATAACTTTCATACTGAAACCTTATAAACATTCTGCTAGCTAAAGATATAGCTTTTTACTCGTGAGGTTTAACTGGGGAAGATAATGTTAAGTAAGGTGTTAATTAGCGTTACAGCTAATTAACACCTTATAAAAGAGTCGCTAAACCTATTAATCTTCTACGCGAACGCCCCAAACATCATGCTCATCGGCATGAATAATTTGTACCCAAAGCTTGTCGCCTGGCTTAGCATCAAAATCATCTGATAAATACACTTTACCATCTACTTCTGGCGCATCCATGTAAGAGCGCCCAACAATACCAAGGTCGTTCACTTCATCCACAAGAATAAGATACTCTTGACCAATACGGGCTTGTAGTTTGTCGCTACTTATTTTCGCCTGTACCGCCATAAAACGTTGCAGTCTATCTTCCATCACCTCATCTGAAACATGATCAGGCAATGCGTTTGCAGTAGCGCCTTCAACGGGTGAATATTTAAAACAACCAACGCGGTCTAATTGTGCTTCTTCTAAAAAGTCTAATAGCTCTTCAAACTCTTCTTCTGTTTCACCGGGGAAACCAACAATAAACGTTGAACGAATAACTAGCTCAGGACAAATTTCACGCCATGCAGCAATGCGCTCTAATACCTTATCTGAGCTACCAGGACGTTTCATTAATTTTAAAATGCGTTTATTAGCATGCTGAAAAGGAATATCTAAATACGGTAGTATTTTACCTTGTGCCATCAATGGAATAATTTTATCTACGTGCGGATAAGGATAAACATAATGCAAACGGATCCAAACGCCCTGCTTAGCTAACTCTTCACATAACTGCTGCATATGTGTTTTAACGGGCATACCATCCCAAAAATCTGTTTTGTGTTTAACATCAACACCGTAAGCAGAAGTGTCTTGCGAGATAACCAATAACTCTTTAACGCCAGCATCAACTAAACGTTTAGCTTCACCTAACACATCACCAATAGGACGAGAGTCTAAATCGCCACGCATAGAAGGAATAATACAGAAGGTACAACGGTGGTTACACCCTTCTGATATTTTCAAATACGCATAATGCTTAGGCGTTAATTTAATACCCTGCGCTGGCACTAAATCAATAAACGGATTATGTACTGGTTTAGCGACATGCTTATGTACTTGCGTTAAGACTTCATCGTAAGCATGCGGGCCTGTAACACCTAACACATTAGGATGCAGTTCAATAATTTCGTCTTTTTTAACGCCTAAACAACCAGTAACAAGCACTTTGCCATTTGCCGCTAACGCTTCACCTATCGTATCAAGGGACTCTTGTACGGCTGAATCAATAAAACCACAGGTATTTACAATAACAAGTTCTGCATCATCGTAACTGTTAGTAACATCATAACCTTCAGTACGAAGTTGAGTAAGTATGCGCTCACTATCTACTAAGTTCTTTGGACAACCTAGACTGACGAAGCCTACCTTTGCAGCGCGATTTGCTTCTGGATGTGAGGTAACAACTTCTTGGTGTTGCTCTTCAATCATTTTAGAGGGAATGTCTAACGTGGTTGTTTGGCTTGCGGCTGAATTGCTTGTGCTTGGGTCGAATTGTTCTACGGTCATATGTGTCTCAACTTACTCTTATCGTGTAACTGGTGCTTTTTCTAATGAAGAGCAGCGTCATAAATGGTGGTTTTAACGCCTTTATTGCAAACTCAGGAGCTTTACTAAGGCGATTGTTTAATGCGTGAGATTATACAGGAATGTTGTTAAGGGTGGTAGTAAATGGAACAGGCCTGTTGTTCATTAGGTTTAAATCTAGAAATGGCACAAATCACTTAATCGAAAAGTAACTTGCGCTAATATGTAATCTTGACAGGTTGTTTTTATAGTAAGCAACAGCCTATTAAGAGTGCCTTTTCGCCTCTCTAACACTTTGCTATGCAGCTTTTATTCACAATTTTTTATTCGGTACTTTATTAAATACTTTATAGATAAGACTACTGGTGCTTTGGCTTGATTTTATAAGCAAATAACAATGTCGTAAATGATGATTTAACAGCCTTTATTGAAAATTAAATACGTTACTGAGGACAAGCGCTAACACTGTTTTACTGTTAAAGGTGATTCAACTGTCTGATTACTTTACAGACTTTGATAAACACAATTTTAAAAACACCTTAAGTATTTGAACTAAAAGACTTTATATTTACTGGCTCACTTTATGCTTAACCTTAAAAAATAAAAATAATTTACTATATTTAACAAAGTGTATTACAAAGGAATTCAATATGAACATAAAAGTGTTAAAAGCAGCTTTGGCTGGTTTAGTTCTATCTATAAGTGGTTTTGCTAATGCAGGGCTTATTTTCGTAGACTCTTGGCATGTCGGTGATGGCGCTAAGTGGGGTGACCAAACACAAATAGCTTATTCTGGACAAGAAGCTGCAGCTTTTCTTTTTGGTGGTAATGCCGAAGATTATGTTATCTCTACTATATCAAATGTAGTAGATGACATAAATTTTAAAGCATGGATGGATGAATATGGCTTAGGAATGACTTCCATACCTTATGCACAAGACTTTAAAAATGGTGACTTTTATATTTCAGGCGTTAAATCAGCACTTATCTTAGATAATTCATGTAGTGATAGATACAGCAACATGAACGCATCATGTGTTGACCAGTATGTAAATTATGCATTTATTGATGATGGTATAAATACTGTAGCTGTACCTGAGCCGACCACCGCTGCAATATTAGTATTAGCTCTTATGGGTTTAGTCTCTCGTACATTCAAAAAACGCTAACCTAATCAATCTAGCTAATCTAAACAACAATGACTTATTAACAATAAGTCATTCCTAAAGCACCATAGACTAGGTGCTTTTTTATTGCCTTAACTTTATCATTATGAACATTTAACTAGACACTCATTTTAATGCTTAAAAATATCGAACACTTGCCCCTAAAGTAAGGTGAGCTATTAAAGAATAGTAACGACAGCTACCCTAGCACTAGAGTAACTGTCGTTATTTTGAGCGATTAAAGGTTAACGCAGCAAATGTAAAAAATGCAAATGTTTGTGGTATTGATCAATAATATCATTAATTACCGCAGTCTTTGACCAGCCCATAATGTCATAATCTTGGCCACCTTCAACTAAGTGAACTTCAGCACGATAATAACTTTGCTCATCATCATTTTCTTCATTCGCATAATCAGGTTGTGAATATTTTCGCGCCAATACTCGGTAAACAAACGCTTGGTCTTCACCATGATCAATAACTAAACTCAGCCCATTGTTATCTGAAATTTCAACATTGATATCGTTTTCTCTTAACTCTTTAGCTACTGAATCAAGCGCAGGTGTCACTATTTTGCTAATAAATTTATTAACATTGCTCTTGTTTGGAAAATCAACCACGTTCTTTAAACGGTTTTGCCAGCTATCATTATTGTCTCCCCCTGAATGCGGTATTGGGGTTATTAACTGACTTTCTTGTTTAAACCCCTCAACTTTTAAGGCTTTAATCAGTCCCACAATTGCTAGTAGTAAAACGACAGTAAAAGGTAAGGCACTAGCAATAGTCATAGTTTGTAAGGCGCTAAGTCCACCAACAAGTAATAATATTCCCGCTACGATGCCTATGCCAACCGCCCAATAAACACGTTGCCATAGCGGTGTGTTATTACTGCCGTGTGAACAGAGCATATCAACCACCATTGCACCAGAATCACATGAGGTGACAAAGAAGATGATAATCATTAACACACTGAAAAATGATAACACTGAGGTTAATGGGAAGTTTTCCAAAAAGACAAATAATGCCACTGATGAGTCTTTACTTACCATTTCACCTAGCTCAACCACGCCTTGGCTGTGCACTAAATCAATGGCGCTATTACCGAAAATAGTCATCCAAAATAAGGTGAATACTGTTGGTATCAACATCACGCCAATAATAAACTCTCTAATTGTACGACCACGAGATATTCTGGCAATAAACAAACCAACAAAAGGTGCCCAAGCAAGCCACCAGCCCCAGTAAAATATAGTCCAACCGCCTATCCAATCAGTTTTCTTATAAGCAAATAAGTTAAAGGTGTTGTGAACTATATCTGCTAAGTAGTCACCGATATTTTGTAAATAAGCTTGCAATAAAAATACCGTTGGGCCAAGTACAAAAATAAGTAACAACAAAATAATCGCTAAAGCCATATTGGTTTCAGATAAAATTTTAATACCTTTATCTAATCCCGTAGCCACCGATATAACCGCCAACCCAGTGATCACACACATTATTATTATTTGGTTAGTGGTCGATACCTCAATACCGAACAAGTAACCAAAACCAGCATTAACCTGTGATGCTCCTAAGCCAAGTGATGTTGCTACACCAAAAACCGTGCTGACTACAGCAAAAACATCGACTATATGTCCTGGCCATTGATAAATTCTATCGCCAATTAACGGATATAAAGCAGAGCGTAACGTCAACGGTAAGTTATGGCGATAGCTAAAATACGCTAATACTAAGGCAACAACGGCATAAATAGCCCAGGCATGAAGTCCCCAGTGAAAGAACGTCATCTTCATCGCCTCTCTAACCGCCTCAACGGTACCCGTTTGTGCGGTTGGTGGTGATAAATAGTGCATTAATGGCTCTGCAACGCCAAAGAACATTAAACCGATGCCCATCCCTGCGGCAAATAACATAGAGATCCACGAGCCTAATGAATAGTCGGGAGTCGAATGATCAGGTCCTAGGCGAATATCGCCATAACGAGAGAGGCCTAAAAAGGCGACAAAAAAGAAGATAAAGGCAACGGTAAGTACATAAAACCAACTACCATTTTCAATAATGTTCGATTGAATAAGATTAAAAAGGCTTTGTGCTTGTTTAGGTAGTAAAGCGGTATAAAGTAACAGCGCGATAATAATGGATGAAGCGCTAAAAAATACGTTCTTGTTTAGCTGATTCTTGTTTGATTGGTTTTCATTTAATGGACTATTGACAACTGCAGGCAAAATATTCCCCTAGATTAATTAGTATTGATATTATATCGACTTCAATACCTCTGTAAACAGTATCCTCGGTAAAGCTACTTTTTATAGGTATTATCTAAAATTTTTTTATCTTGCATTTATTTTGTGACCTTATGAATTTATACCTATCTAACTAATGATCAGCTCATCTTTACATTTTAAAAAAAACAGTTAACGAAGTTACTATTAATAACAAGCGCCCAAAGGGCGAGTAACTATTTGCTAGACTGCTTTTTTCTTGTCATAAAACGACTTAACGATAAAATTGTAGCTTACAACTTTATATGTTGCTTAAAAATTGATAAATACTCATCTTTGCGATGACTGACTAATAACATGGTGCTGTGTTGTTGCTCAGCCAAATGCTCTAAGAAGTTTAACACTCTATGTCGGTTAAGTTCATCTAACCCCTGTGTCGGTTCGTCTAAAATTAATAAATAAGGTGATTTAACCAAAGCTCTAGCGATTAAGGCTAGTCGCTGCTCTCCATAACTTAAACTTCTAAAAGTGCTATGTTGTTGGTCTAACAGGCCTATTTTTTCTAGCCACTGTTTAGCAATATCGACTTGCTGTTTTTCCGGTTGTTGATAAAGACCAATGGAGTCATAAAAGCCAGACAGTACTACTGATAACAAATCACCATTAACGCGGTATTGGCGATGCAGCTCGGCACTAACAATGCCCATGTCTTTTTTAAGTTCCCAAATGCTTTCGCCAGAGCCGCGTTTAAAACCTAACACATGGATATCATTGCTATAACATTGGGTACAATCGCCGGTAATTAACTGCATTAACGTCGATTTACCGCTACCATTAGGACCAGTTATTAAGGTATGTTGCAATGGTTTGATATGAACATCTAAATTTTCAAAAACACTAACACCTTTATACTGTACCTTCCCTTGAGTTAATTTGACTAAGTGCTCATGTTTATAGTCGCATAGTTCTTGTAGGTTAGTAGGCCAACTTACCTGGTCAGACATTGGCGTTAGTAACGCATCAAGTTGGCGCTTAGTTTCATCACTGTCAAGCTTACCAAGAACATCAAGCTGACCTCGTTCAATAAAAGCAATATTCTCACACCATGTTGGAATATCTTGTCGGTTATTTAGCAGCAGCAACACGCTAATACCTGTTTTAGATAATCGCGCTAGTGCGTCGGATAAGGCAAGACAAGAGGCTTCATCTAAACTGTCAAAAGGATTGTCGCACACCAACAACTCTACACCATTAAATATCGCCTGTAGCATTAATAGCTTTCTGCCTTCGCCAGTACTTAACTGACGATAACCACTTTCAAGTCGGTGACTTAAACCAAACTCGCTAATAAGCGCGTCATTAAGCTTATCTGCCGGTAAAAAATCTTTAGCTTTAGTACCAATAGGAGCGGCATAATCAGCCGCATTAACTTGTAATTCATGCTCATAAACATCTTGTTGGCTTTCAAAAGAAACCATACCCACTTTATCGACGTGGGGTAGTTTACAATCGCCAACGGAACCAGGTAATAAAGTACCAGTTAACAACTGTTCAAGGTATTGCTTTCCAGAGCCATTTCGCCCCAGAATGCACCAGCTTTCGTTGTTAAGTACTTGCCAGTTTTTAATGGTTAACTTGGGGTGTTCAAAATGGGTAATGTTTATCATAAGATGGGAAAGCTCAGTGGTAGTTCAATAAAGGAGTTATATGACATTAAATATAATGATATAGGTTATGATAACCTTGCTTTATAGGCGCTATCAACCGCTTTATTTTATTCGGTATACTCTTTATCTAAAGCGTTGTCCCTGATATAGAATGAACCTATTAAAAGCAACATCACTGTCGATAATTCTTCAGGTGATGTTGCTAATCTAAAAATATTAGCTGCTCCTTAATTTCAAATACTATTCAGCTAATTCAAGACATACTCTGCTTCACTAAGAGTACGGCTGTTTCATGTTGCGCATGAACGAAAGATTTAATATTAATATCTGCTAGGGCAAGCTTTTCTTCAAGTGAATTAACTTTAACCACTAAGTTGGCACTGGGATAATAGTCCAACACAGCTTCACAGATTATTTGTTTATTTTTCAAAGTGTTCACTGTAACAATAATACTACGAGTCTGCTCAACGTTAAGTGATTCTAATACCGGACGCTTATCTAAATGGCCAAAGTAAGCATCAAAACCTCGCTTTCTCGCCAATAACACATGCTGTAAGTTATCTGAAATAATTAAAAATTTAACGTCACGTTGTGTAAGCTCAGTAGCGACAATTCTACCTAAAGTAGCAAATCCACAAATGATGGTATGATTTTTTCTATTTACCGTAGCTATCTTATCTGCTTCAAAAAATTCGACGACAAAAAGTGATGCTATTTTATAAATATTGTTCACCATAAAAGGCGTTAAAATCATTGATAATACGGTGATCAAAATAAGAAAACTACCTAACTCACTAGTAATAATACTTTGATTAATTGCCAGTGCAAAAATAGCGAATGAGAATTCCCCTACTTGACATAAAGCGATAGCAGACTTTATTGAGTCACTTTTATTGCCTTGTGTTTTCATCAAACTATATACAATGATGGCTTTTACTAGCATAACAAGTACTAAAATACCTAGCACCCAATGTAGGTTATTAATAAAGTATTCAATGTTTATTTTAGTGCCAATGGAAAAGAAAAACGCGCCTAAGAATAAATCTTTATAAGAAGCGATATCTGATTCTACTTTAATATGAAACTTAGTTTCAGCAATAATCATACCTGCTATAAATGCCCCTAATGAATAGGTAAAACCCATTTGATGAGCAAGTAATGATGTCCCTAAAACAATGGTAAATACCGAACTTAAAAATAACTCCTCCATTCGAGCATTTGATGAAAAATGCAGTAACCAAGCGATAATTTTTTTACCTAAGGTAAACATGAAAATAATAATACCACTCGCATACAAAAACGTTTTAAATAATACATCGGTTAGTGATAGTTCATTATTTGCTAGGAAGCTCATCAATAATAAAATAGGGATCACCGCTAAATCTTGAAAAACTAAAATAGCGACTGATTTTGTCCCATAAGGAGTGACAATATCTTTTGATTTTTTCAGGTAAGGTAATACGATGGCTGTTGAAGATAAACTGAATGAAAGCGAAATAACTAATGATGATATGGCATCAAGACTAAAAGCATAATAGGCCATAATAAAGATAGTTAACGAGCTAAGTAATACTTGTATAGAGCCATTAAAAAATATTAGTTTTTTCATTTTACCTAACTTAGAAAAAGACATTTCTAAACCAATGGTAAACATGAGAAAAACAATACCAAATTCTCCAATAAGCTCTAAAGAATCAAGATTTTTACTACCATTAAAATCAAAAAGAGTACTCACGACAGTACCCGTAATAATGTAGCCAATAATATGTGAAATGGATAATTTGGTTAATAAAATATTTATCACACTAGCAATAGCCAGCGAGATGGCAATGATGACAAGAATTGAATCCATTATATCTCCTAAAAAACGTTCTAAAAATGAGCTAGCTTAACAATAAAATAAACAGTAAAAATATGGTGATGTTTTCACTAAACAGCATTAATGAAAACATTACAATACCTAAAATGCATATATCATGCCAACAACAACTTAAGCGAACGCCAACAGAAATAAAAAATAAACCTTTTAATTCAAATGCTTAAAGTGTAAATATTCATGGTAAAAATAGTTTTAAAAAAGGATAGTGATTACGTGTTTATTTTGATGCACATGCACCTTTATAGTGCAATTACACGGTTGTTTCGCCCGACGTTATTACGCAAAAAAAAACCTGCCTATTCAGCAGGTTTTATTTGCCATGATAGCAAATCTATAACGATCCAAATTGTTATAGTGCTTTATTGCTCAGTCACTTGATAAACCGTCACAGTTCCCGAGACTTCATTACCAATAATTAATAGCGGTTTATTCGTTGGGCTATTTATAGCAGATATAAACTTAATACTTTCAGGGCCTAAATCACCTGCCATATTGACCTGACTACAATTCATACCGGCGTTAATATCACAAGGGTCAGCTAAACCATCATCCATCTTATAATCAATGGTAAAGTCACGGTTATTATAGTGTGTGACAAACGCAGTATTAAATGGGTTAGTGATGTCGTAAACAAATAGGTCGCCAGCACGCTCTTGAGCAATAAACGCATAGGTTCTGCCATTTATTGTGCCAATGTCAATGGCTTCAGGTTCTCCACCTTTATCATCCGAGCGATTATCGCCTTTATTTTCAGTGTGTGCCGCGTTAAAATTATTACCTAGAATAGAGGCTGAAATTTTGCCAAAATCATCTCCTGAATCAAACACCAAGTTAATATTTTTATCCCAAATAGAGAATGAACGCGCGCCATAAGCAAATAATTGTTCAAACTCACTATCATTATCGGCATCACCTAACGCAGTGGTTACTTTCAAGCGACCTAAGTAATCTTTGCCTCCTGACTGATCATATTGCTGTTGTAACTCAACTGATAAGGTTTTATTGAGCTCAGCCGGATCAATAATATCTTTAACCCGCACTTCTTCAGAATAACCGGCGTAATCTCTAGCGTCACCTTCGTTAGCAGAGATAATAAAGGTCGCCCCGTTCCAGGTATACGAGGCAATGGTATCGGGTTGATACATGCCATAAAGTCCCTTAATGCTTTTAAACTCAGGTACTGCATCTTTGTTAGTAAAATCTAATTGATACTTGCCCCAGTCTTTATAACCTAAGGCTTTAACTTCGATGGTAAGATTGTCAAGATTAATAATACCAATGGCATTGTTTTCTTGCAGCGAAACGTAAGCCATTTTACTGTTCTCTGAAACCGTTATGTATTCAGGCTCTAAATCCTTAGCGACGGTGTTACCAACAGGTCCAGCAAATTTAACCCCTGACGTTGTTAAAATCGCCATACGCTTGCCATCCGTATCAATATCTGTGGCGCTTAAATTGTCATCGCTAAAAGTGATATCCGTGGTTAAATTAATAGTCGTTGCCGTATTGGCTGGCACCGCCTCAGCAACGGCAATAACCGAGATAGAGCCTTCAGGATCATTTGAGTAATCGGCGTTTGGCTCGCCTTCATTCGCAACTAAAGCTTTAGTACCGTCAGGAGTAAAGGTCACCATGTCAGGTAACGCGCCGACTTCTACCGCTTTAATAAACGTGCCTTCACCTAGCGCGCTTAAATGATAAAACAATATAGCACCATTGTTTTGTTTTACTTGTCCTTCCACAGCAATGGCTAATAAGTCATCTTTAATCGCAATAGAGTTCACCGCACCTAAAGCAATAGTTTTTTCTAAGCCGACAAGATCAGTTACTGTCACTGTAAGCGGGAAAGTAAAAGCGTTGGACCGTAAACTTTCATCGGCGACCGGGTTACCCACCTCAGTAGTAGAAAGGTTAGTTAAGCTAATAACTTCGATATGATTATCCGCGCCATTAATAGCAAAGGCCGAGTTAGATGTTTTATGAAACTGCACAATTTCAGCAGCACTTTTTCCGTAAGTACCGGTAGCAAAACGGCCAACCACTTCAACATTAAGTGCGCGCGGTAAGCTTTTACCATCAGCGCCATTACTCCCTGAAACACCTTGCGCACCATCATCGGCATCAAATTCACAGCCAGTAATAACCAAAGACAGTGCCAAGGACATAGCGACTGTTAATAATCTTAATTTACCATTGTGTTTACCATTGTACTTTTTTAACATTATTTAGCCTTAATTTTGTGTTGTTACGTAAAATGACGACACATTAGGCCCTTAATATGGCAAATTAATGACTAAAACATGAAAGTATGGTTACAGCGTGATGCCATTCCCTTTGCAGGTAAGTGTTAAGGTGTTTGCATCAATGCAATTAAATGAGATAATTACCGCTTAAATTGATATTAATAATTTACTAGATGAAGCGTACTGGTCACGTTCATACTTTCACTTTCATACTATAAGAAGCAGTCCCCCCCTTAAATTATCAAATGACACTAAAATATCAATTTTAACGAATATAACTACAACTATTGCGATTAATCCCCATCTGAGACTCTCTCAATCATGATTAATTACAAGCATAAGGTGCGAATATAAAAATGAAGTCCGTTATATCAGTGGTTGATGCCAACACTACTCAACATAAAAATCGACTTGCCTCAATCGACATTCTCAGAGGCCTAGTTATGTTATTGATGTTAGTAGACCATGTTCGAGAACGTTTTTATTATCATCAAAATGTGTCTGATCCAATGGATATTAATACAACAAGCACAGAGTTATTTTTTACGCGTATAACCGCTCACTTTTGTGCGCCAGTTTTTGTTTTTTTAACCGGGCTTTCCGCATGGTTATACGCTAACCCTGTAAATAAACCTCAACGTTCAGCACAAGAATTTTTACTTAAACGTGGATTATTTATCATTTTTATTGAAGTAACATTAATCAATTTTTCTTGGTTCGGTGATTACAACGCGCTTTATTTACAAGTTATGTGGGCAATTGGCTTGAGTATGATCACACTCGCTTTTGTCACTAAGCTTCCGCATTGGTTAATTGGTTTTTTAGGGTTTACTATTGTTTTTGGTCACAATGCCTTGGAATTTATAAGTTTTCAGCCACAAGAAGCAGGTTATACACTCTGGACCATTTTACACGACAGAGGGCTTATTTACGTTAGCGATACTTTCAAGGTAAAAGCCTCATATCCTTTATTGCCATGGATTGGCGTGATTTTACTAGGCTATTTTATTGCACCGATCTTCTCGCACTCAACGCCTGCTAATAAGAGGAAGAAAATACTAATAACTATTGGAATAGGCTCTATAGCAATACTGTTAGTATTAAGGGGATTTAATATCTATGGTGAAACACTCCCTTGGTTAACCAGTAACCATTGGCTCACCTCTGTTAAGTCTTTTATTAATTATACAAAGTACCCTCCTTCCCTTGATTTTTTACTTTTCACATTGGGCATTGCATTACTTGTTTTAGCCGCACTGGAAGGTGTGAATAATAGATTCTCAAAGGTGATAGAACGTTTTGGCTCAGCTCCAATGTTTTTCTACATTGTTCACTTATATGTACTGTTAGTGTCTTATCGAGCATTAGTTAATGTGTTTGGTGCCACTAAAGGCGATTACTGGGGAGTAGATGATGTCTGGCAAGTATGGGCGATTGCTTTTTTACTGGCAATATTACTTTATTGGCCTACTAAAATGTTTTCTCGTTTTAAACAGAGGACACGTTTACCTTGGGTTAGATATCTATAAAAATCGTCAGTGTACCCAATATTTATTGTGAATAAAGTGTACGTATTTAATGAGTACACTTTATACAAAATTTAAAAATCAATATGCCCTATATGGAATGCTCTAACCTCTAATCGGTAGTTAGGTACAGAGTTCTTAAAGGTGATGTTCAACACAATAGTTAGATATTGTTATCTTCAGTCCACTCTTTTAGTCTCTCTAAAATATCTAATGCGGTGCGGCCAAAGTCTGTTATGTCATAGGCAACAGCAATAGGGCGATCGCTAATCACTTCTCGCGTAACTAAACCTTGTGCTTCTAATTCCTTCAGTCGTTGATCAACCATTTTCTTACTTGCACCACCTAGCATGCGAGATAATTCGTTAAAACGTACAGGGCCATCTTTTAGATGCCAGAGAATAGACGCTTTCCATTTTCCTCCTAAAACTCGCATACCTCGTTCAATGAGGCAAGGTTGCTCACAGCTTTCTACATTTATTTTTTTTACACTACTGTTTGTTTTTGTTGTACTTTTCATTTTATTTACATTGTAATTATAGTGGTTACTAAAAGTATACTAGTTGCTTTAATCAACCACTCTAGCATAATACAGCCATATAACCAATTCTCACTTTGTGATGCATGTAAACTCACCTTAGTTTAATGCGATTTTAGGAAACTATATTATGTCAACGCTCACCTCTTATGATCCTATTAATAGAAAGCCGCTGGGCAATGTGCCCATTACTGAACCAGCCGAGATGCCCGCGGTTGTTTTACGGGCAAAGAATGCACAAAAATCTTGGTCTGCTTTATCTCTTGGTGAACGCCAACAACAAGTAGTTAAGGCTTACGAAGGGCTTACCGTAGTAGATGATGAGCTAACATTATTGATCAGTAAAGAAATGGGGAAAGATTATCGAAGAGCGAGTTATGAAGTGGGCGGTACTATTCAGAACACCGCCTATTTTGCTCAAGAAATAGCACAAGCTCTACAGAGTGAATCAATGGGACGTGAGGGTGAAATGCAATATCGCCCTTTAGGCGTAGTGGCTGTTATTTCTCCGTGGAATTATCCTCTGGCGATGGCGAATAATTTATTATTACCGGCGCTTATTGCAGGTAATAGTGTCGTGTTAAAACCTTCAGAAGAAACCCCTTTGGTTGCTGAACTTTTTGTTAACACGTTAAATCAGGTATTACCTGAAAATGTATTACAAATAGCACATGGTGATGCACAAACAGGTAAAGCCTTGGTTAATGCCGACATTAACATGGTCGCTTTCACCGGTTCACTCGCTGCAGGCAAGCATATTATGGCAAGTGCCGCGTCAGGGCTAAAGCGTTTAGTGATGGAGTTGGGCGGGAATGATCCACTTATCGTTATGACCAGTGCGGATATAGATAAAGCGGTTCAATTTGCCGTCGCTAGCTCCTTTGAAAATACCGGTCAAATGTGCACATCTACCGAGCGTATTTATGTTGATGAGCGTATTGCCGATGAGTTTGAGCAGAAAGTGGTTGCCTTAGCACGTCGCTATCAAGCAGGCCCTTGGGATCAACACAATGTCAATATTGGACCCATTGTTAACCCTAAGCAACATGCTAATATTTTGTCTCAATTAGAAGATGCTAACGCTAAAGGCGCGAAGTTTTTACTCGGTAAACCTCATTACGAATTACCTTATATACAACCCACTGTTGTGACGGGTATCACGCCCAATATGAGGTTAGAGCAAGATGAAACTTTTGGGCCCGTAGTGGCTATTAGTCGGTTTAATCATTTGTCTGAAGCCATTGAAAGAGCTAACGCTAGCCCATACGGCTTAGGTGCTGTGGTATTTGGTGGCGCTGGCGCAAATGATGTTGCCGAGCAAATGCAAGCTGGCATGGTGGCAATTAATAAGGGCGCTGGAGGTCTTGGACCTTGGGTTGGTGCTAAGCAAAGTGGTTTCGGTTTTCATGGTACTGCTGCCGGTCATCGCCAGTTTTCTCAAGTGAGAGTTATCAATAAATAAGTCGCTGATTCCATTTGATTGCAACTTGAGTGCCACTTGAAAAATAATTGAAACATAAACTTAGCCGTCATTTTTAATGACTGCTAAGTAATACCAAGTCTATTAAGTTATTTCCCACTCAGCCAGAATTAAAAGGCTTAGAGGCAAGGCATTGATTGCAGAGAATGGTTATTCCCTTGTCAAAATCAATAACGCCGGCTATAAGCCTTTTAAACTGGCCCTTGGGAGCTTATTAGCAAACTGATAACCGCACAAAATTGATGAAATATAGACTAACTATACTTAACCAATTTTGCTTGTTCTAAGCTCGCTAATATAGCGCTGAGTTGGGAATAAATTTAATAGAATTGGTATAAAATATAGAGAAAGATATGAACCAAAAAATAGATACAGTAGATGATTTTTTTATTGCCGCTTTAGAGCCAGGAGCTGAGCATCCGGCGTTACCTGCATGGGGTAACCGTAAGGTAAACCCTGCAAACTTGAACCAACATGTTGATGTAAGCAATATTGAGCGACAAGAGTTAACGCAAGTGCCCGGAGCCTTTCAGTTATTGAACGTATTGACAAAAGAAGAGTGTGAAAAGCTAGTTAGTATTAGCGAACAGTTGGGTTTTTTACCTGATGCCGCGGTTTCTCTGCCACGCAGTGTTCGCCATAATGATAGCTTAACGTGGATAGTTGATGAACAAACTGATGGTATTATTTGGCAACGTATTGCGCACTTAATGGATGACAGACAAGCTATTTTTGCTGGCAGTAAAGCGTTGGGGATCAATGCTCGTTTTCGTTTTTATCGTTATAACCCCAAGGACTACTTCAAACCACACTCAGATGGGTCTTGGCCGGGTAGTCGTGTTATTAATGATGATTTGATTACTAATGCTTACCCTGATCGTTATAGCCAAATGACATTTTTAATTTTCTTAACTGAAAACTTTCACGGTGGCGAAACACGCTTCTTAGTCAATGCTGATGATTCGACTCAACCAGCAACAAACAATGACAAGGTTAAAAATGTAGATATTAGAACCCCTGCTGGCGGCATATTATGTTTCCCTCACGGCATGCACCCTCTACATTGTATCCATAGTTCGCTACCTATTACTGACGGGGTTAAATATATCATCCGTAGTGATGTTTTGTTTGAGTTGTGAACCTTTTTTCAGGTAATGAGGATAGGTCATTATCTGCAACAGTTTTCACCTGGTCATGTTGGCTATAAAGTTATACCTTCACTTGCTTTGGTGGTATGGATGCCAGATACCGTAAATGACTCTAGCATTTTATAAGAAGATAGTCATAGCGTTCGAAAGGCGAAAAAAAACCAATGTTAACTAAAGACATTGGTTTTTTTCTTAAAATAGACAGTTAAGTAAAAGTTTAAAGCTGTTGTTAATTTACTTGTAAATAATACGTCATCTGTCTATTTATAATGCTGCGGTAATTGTCACTTCAACTAAAACCACATCACGCGCCATCGTTGATTGTACACATGAACGCGCTGGCGCTTGACCTGCAGGTAGCCACTCATTCCATAACTCATTAAATAATGGTACGTCTTTATTATCTTTAACATGGATAAGTGCTGATAATATTTTTGAGTTATCTGTGCCCGCTTCGGCTAAATGCTCGTCGATACGTGCAAAAACTGATTTAGTTTGACCGGCCATATCTTCGGTTACATCCAAAGCAACTTGGCCACATAAATAGACAGTGTCGTTGTGAATGACAATACGGCTAACTTTTTCACTGTTACGTTTACGAATAATGGTCATAAATACATTCCTATAAAATTGAATTAGCTCAAACGTTCACTAAAAACGTTACTATTATGTTCTCGACTATTAGTGATAGTGGTTACTTAGTGATAACTATTTGCTTCGTTTGAGACTGAGGCATAGTGTATTGATACGATAAACAAAGATCTAGAAATAACCTTAAATTACATTTCAGATGCCGAAATGTAATAATAAAAATGAAAAAGCCGGTACTTATTTAATAAATACCGGCTTATTACCTAAACTTGTAATGAGTCATCTGAGCTTGTTTATCTATTAATACCGCTCTTTGTTGTAAAGTACAGCGCTGTAAACAAGACGAGTTAAACGATTACATTTGAGCAGCAAGTTTACGTGCTTGATGTAGTTTTTTATAACTTTCAATCAATCTTAAATGCTTATCTAAACCTTCAAGTTTCATGCTAGTGGGGGTTAAACCATAGAATTTTACCTCACCAAATACCGATCCAACCACTTGTTCCATATTGTCTGCGCCAAACATACGGTTAAAATTAACTAAGTAATCGTCAAGATCTAGCTCTTCATCTAACGTGACTTCAAGCACCGCATGAACCGCTTGATAAAATAAACCACGTTCTACTGTGTTATCGTTGTATTGTAAAAATTCACCGACTAATTCAATCGCTTCTTCTAGCGCGCCCAATGCTAAATAAATAAGAATCTTCAATTCAAGAATGGTGAGCTGACCCCAAACGGTGTTCTCATCAAACTCAATACCAATTAAGGTTCTAATATCAATGTAGTTATCTTGCTGACTGTCTTCTAGTCGCTCAACCAAGGCCACTAATTGCTCTTCACTTAACCTATGTAAGTTTAAGATATCTTCACGATAATCTAATGACTTATTAGTATTGTCCCAAATAAGATCTTCAACGGGATACACTTCTGAATAATCAGGAACCAAAATACGACAAGCCGTTGCGCCCAATTGATTAAATTCAGCAATATATACTTCTTTGTCTAGGTCTTTGAGAATACTCATTAAGCCTTCATTTTCTTGTTCATTGCTGCCTGAAAAATCCCATTCAACAAAATCAAAGTCATTTTTATCACTAAAGAAGCGCCAGGAAATAACACCTGTAGAGTCAATAAAGTGATCAACCGCATTTTCTGGCTCTGTTACTGCCATGGTGTTAAAGGTTGGTTTAGGTACGTCATTTAAACCTTCAAAGCTTCGCCCTTGCAATAACTCAGTTAAACTACGCTCTAATGCCACTTCAAAACTGGGGTGTGCGCCAAATGAGGCAAAAACACCACCGGTTTTTGGGTTCATTAAGGTGACACACATTACCGGAAATTGACCGCCTAACGAGGCATCTTTGACTACTACAGGAAAACCCTGTGCTTCTAAACCTTCAATACCAGCTAAAATACTCGGGTACTTAGCAATAACGTCTTTGGGTACGTCAGGTAAAATAATTTCTTCGGTAATAATTTTTCTTTTCACCGCGCGTTCAAAAATTTCAGATAAACACTGTACTTTTGCTTCAGCCAAGTTATTACCCGCGCTCATGCCATTACTTAAGAATAAATTCTCAATAAGGTTTGAGGGAAAGTAAACCGTTTCACCATCAGATTGGCGTACATAAGGAATAGCACAAATACCACGCTCGCTCATGCCTGAGTTAGTATCAATAAGGTTTGAGCCACGTAGTTCATCATCTGGATTATAAAGCGCTAAGCAGTAGTCATCTAAAATACCATTTGGTAATTCATCATTAGCACCTGGTTTGAACCACTTTTCATTGGGGTAATGAACAAAGTCACTATTGGCAATATCAGTACCAAAAAACTGATCGTTATAAAAGAAGTTACAGTTAAGGCGTTCAATAAATTCACCTAATGCTGAAGCAAGTGCACTCTCTTTGGTGGCGCCTTTACCGTTGGTAAAACACATTGGCGAGGCAGCATCACGAATATGCAGTGACCACACATTAGGAACAATATTACGCCATGACGATATTTCAATTTTCATACCAAGGTCTGCCAAAAGACCAGACATATTGGCAATAGTTTTTTCAAGTGGTAAATCTTTACCTAAAATAAAAGTACTAGCACTATCATCCGGTTGCTGCATCAGCATAGCCTGAGCATCCTCTTCAAGGCTTTCAACCAAATCAACTTTAAACTCAGGTCCGGTTTGAATGACTTTTTTCACGGTACAGCGTTCTATCGAACGTAAAATACCTTGGCGGTCTTTATCAGAAATACTTTCTGGTAATTCCACCTGAATTTGAAAAATTTGGTTATATCGGTCTTCAGGGTCAACGATATTATTTTGCGATAACCTGATATTGTCAGTCGAAATATCACGTGCATTACAATACACTTTGACAAAATAAGCAGCACAAAGCGCTGACGAGGCTAAAAAATAATCAAACGGTCCCGGTGCTGAACCATCGCCTTTATAACGAATAGGTTGATCAGCGATGACACTAAAATCGTCAAACTTGGCTTCAAGTCTGAGGTTGTCGAGAAAGTTAACTTTGATTTCCATTGAGTAATGTCCAGTGTTGTATACGTGAATCGGCGCAATAATGACCTATTGCTATAAACTAAAAGCACGACCCACGACCATTACTATTTATTGAAAGTACTTGGCAAATATTAATAATCGCGTGCTCATAATCGAATTTTTTATCGTAATTTTTTACAATAATAACCTTAGCAAAATAACGTAAATTTGATCAGGTAATGTGTGGTTAGCATATTAACACGCTTACCTTTGATAATCTTGCTTTGAGCCTTGACTGATTAAACAAAAAAGCCCCCGCCATCAGGAGCTTTAGCTTAGTTACTCGTTTTAGGGGTATAGCTATATCGGTTGATTACTCTTCAAATAAGTAAGCGCCTCTAACCGAGTCGCAAAAATATGCTTTGGCGCAATTCTATCAAGTACTTTGAGTTTATTAAAATCGTTTCTTACCCGTTCGCAAACACTTGATAATAAAATATCGCGTCCCTGATTTTGATAACTGATAATAATTTCTTCAATGGCA
This sequence comes from Colwellia ponticola, assembly GCF_005885605.1. GTDB lineage: Bacteria > Pseudomonadota > Gammaproteobacteria > Enterobacterales > Alteromonadaceae > Colwellia > Colwellia ponticola. The sequence continues at coordinate 268,767 of NZ_SZVP01000003.1, forward strand.
ATAGTACTGGTTACACCAACAAAATTAGCGTCGGTTAAGTCGATTAATAGCGCTTTATTTTGATCAGACTCTGAAACACTTTGCTTTAACCCGCGCGCCACACCAAAACCAATTGGTCCTGAGATATTAAGCAGTAAGACGCTGTCATCCATAGCTTGTAATAGCTCCATTTCAGCTGGTGATAAATGTTCAGCGTTTTTAGCTGTGTATAATTTAATATTATCAAGCTGGATTTCTGACAAACGACGAATAGTCACTAGATTCGCTAAGAACACACCAATAAGTACCGCGGTCACTAAATCAAAGGCAACTGACATCACCATAGTCGAGATCATTAAGCCGACACTAAATAACGGTATTTGATGAATTCTTTTTAGAAAATTCCAATCGATAATACTAATACCAACATGTGTCAAAATTGCCGCTAACACTGCAATGGGAATATAAGCGGTGTACTCCCCTGCCCATAAAACAATGGCTAAAATGAACAGCGCGTGAAGAATACCTGATAAAGGCGTAGTACCACCGGCTCTTAAATTAGTTACCGTGCGCATCGTTGCGCCGCCACCTGGCAATGCACCAAATAAACCGGCAACAATATTACCGACACCTTGGCCCACTAACTCTTGGTCTGAATCATGTAATTCGTTAGTAATACTATCAACGGTTAATGAGGTCATTAAGGAGTCTAAAGTACTTAACGTCGCAATTAATAGCGCCGAGTTAATCATTTCACTGGCTAAGGCATTATCCCAAACGGGCATATTAAAAGAAGGTAATTCACTAGAAATTGCGCCAACAACCTCCATATCTACCCCTGAGAAAACGTAAAACATTGTCGCCCCTGCTACCGCAATAATACTCGCTGGCACCACACGACTAAGCTTTTGTGGCCAGACAAAAAGCACTAATAAACATGCTAGCCCTAATAAGGTGTTAGTGCTGGTTAAGGTGTTAGTTAACTCACTTAATGACCATTGTAATTGAGGTAGAGGCTGTCCAAATAAAGGTTCAATTTGAGAGAGAATAATCAACACGCCAATGCCGGAGGTAAAACCTGAAATGACTGGGTATGACACTAAAATAAAATATTTTCCCAACTTAAAAAAGCCGAACAACATTTGAAATAGCCCCGCTAAGCTAACTACAGTAAATGCCGCGGCAATACCATTCTCTGGAGACTGCGCAACAAAACTGGTTAAGATGGCAACCATAGCTACAGTTAACCCCGTATTAGGACCTGAGATCTGTTGGTTGGTACCACCAAATAAAGAGGCAAATAACCCCGTTAAAATGGCACAATAAATACCTGCACTTGCACCAGCTCCCGAAGTAACGCCGAAAGCTAAAGCAAAAGGTAAGGCAACGATTGTTGATGTTAGCGCACCAAAAATGTCACCTTTGATGGTTTTTCGATTAAAATGAGATAATAAAAGCATGGCTACCTAAATTAATTTATTGATGGTTGGTTTGTTGGTGATGTACCACTCGGTTGATAATACCTTATTTCATTCTCATTGATTTCTCGTTTCGCTCTAGCTACCTTAGCAAAAAACTAATAATATATTTTAAATCAATACATTAGATTGCCTTAAACTTGTATTTAACATGAGCTCAACTGCATAGAATAAAGTACGTCTACGGTGGACTATAAATGGACTATATACTAAAAAACCATTTCTTGACACTATTGACAAGTTTTCTATTTTAAGTATAGGATTAAGCCGCTAATCGTAGAATAGGGATATTAATACCTGTAAATTTTTCATGACTATAATAAGTGATTTGGCACACGATAATAAAATGTTGACTGCGTTTAATGGGGAATCAGTTACGTTAAAAAAACGTTCAAAAAAGCTTAACTGAGTGCCACTTAACGTTAACTTTATTCGCTATATTTTCACTTGATAGTATTAACAAGATATTTTACTTCGTCGTTTTTTACTTGTTGATGTGTGTTTTATTTAGGTATTAATAGGTTAGTACGTAGAAATAGGTCATTAAAAGTACCTACTTCATTAACAACCGCTGCTATAATCGGTGTTATCGATATTAAAGCAAAAAAACTAAGGCCAAATTTTTAAAAATTATTACCAGCAGGTCAAACTTTAAAAAATATAAATAAACGACCTAGAACATAAATCAACGAGAGAACTGTAGTTATGGAAAAAACGAGTCAATCTTGCGAGAAAACAGCTGAAGTCCCTACAAAAGGCACAAGTCTTTTAGAGCGCCTTTTTAAACTAACAAAACATAATACCTCTGTTAAAACTGAGATCATGGCAGGTCTTACTACCTTCGTGACCATGTCTTACGTTATGTTTTTAAATCCTATTATCATGTCTAAAACCGGCATGCCATTTGATGGACTATTCCTAGCCACCTGTTTGGGCGCTGCTATTGCGACCATCTTTATGGGTATGTATGCTAACTGGCCTGTTGGTCTTGCACCAGGTATGGGCTTAAACGCCTTTTTCACCTTTTCAGTGGTCGGTAGTATGGGCTACAGTTGGCAAATAGCCTTAGGAGCGGTATTCCTTTCGGGTGTTATCTTCGTCTTAATGAGTGTCACCAAAATGAGGGAATGGATGCTAGATAGCATTCCCTTAAGTTTACGACTAGCCATGACAGCAGGGGTAGGTTTATTCTTAGGCTTCCTCGGGTTACGCTTTACCGGTATTGTTGTTCCTGATCCTGATAATGTGGTTGCTTTAGCTGATATGACTCATTTTGGTTTTGGTGCTTTTGGTCCTGAAGCCCCAGCATTAGGCTTTTTAAGTTTCTTACTTATCTCTGTTCTTAGTTACCGTAACGTATTTGGTGCAGTATTAATTGGTATAGCGGTTACTACCTTCGTTGCTTTTGCGATGACCTGGTTACTACCCACTGACTTTTTCGTGGTAGCTGAAGCGGCTAAATCATTTGCCCCCGCTTCTGGGTTTGTTACGTATAATGGCTTATTAGCGGTACCTGAATTTTCTGCACTTGAGCCTATTTTCTGGAAAGCAGATATTGTTGGTGCGTTTGAAGTTGCATTAATTCCTGTCATTGTTACTTTTTTGTTTGTTAACATTTTTGATACTGCAGGTACCTTAATGGGCGTTGCCGAGCGTGCTAACTTACAAGACGAAAATGGTAAAATTGAAGGGCTAAGTAAGTCGTTAAAAGCTGATTCTATGTCATCAGTATTAGGCACTGCCTTTGGTTGTCCGCCAGTTACTTCCTATGTTGAGTCTGCTGCAGGTGTTGCTGTGGGTGGTCGCACTGGACTTACTGCGGTAACCATTGGTTTATTATTTGCAGCTGGCATGTTTTTTCTACCACTAGCGCAAATGTTACCTGGCTTTGCTGTTGATGGTGCGCTTATTTATGTGGCTATGTTAATGATGAGCTCACTTCGTGGTTTAGATTGGGACGATTTAACTGAGTACGCACCTGCGGTTTGTACTACAGTAATGATGGCGTTTACTTTCTCTATTGCTAACGGTATTGCTTTTGGTTTTATTACTTACACCGTATTAAAAGTCGGTTCTGGTAAAGCCAATCAAATATCTAACGGTGTTTGGGCGTTAACAGTTTTATTTATTGCTAAGTTTATTTTCTTAACCTAATAGGCTTTACGTAACTCACTTAGCTAATATAACTATAGTATTGATTAGTCAATGAAAGACCTAAATTAAACTGACTTAGCTAAGTGAAATTAACGATAGTATTAGCAATTCCAAAAAAGCCTTTGCGAGCAAAGGCTTTTTTTTGTCTCAGTATCCTTTATAATAAACAACGCTGAATATACCAAGTCTCTTAAGTTATTTCCCTCAACGAGAATGAAAAGACTTAGGAACAAGGTATTAATTACAGAGAATAGTTACTCAAAAGAGTCGCAGCTGCATTCTCTACATAAGCCACCTCCGTGTAGCGCCCTTGTCAAAATCAATAACAGCACAACACTAAGCAAAGATAGATTCACTAACTAGCAAGAACCAACACTATGAAACATACTATTGAGGTTATGATCTCAGAAGAAGAAATTAAAGCACGAGTAGAACAACTAGGCCAACAAATCAGTGAACATTACCAACACAGCGATAATTTAGTGATGGTCGGTTTATTGCGTGGTTCATTTGTTTTCATGGCTGATTTAGCCAGAGCTATTACCGTTAATCATAGCGTTGACTTTATGACGGCATCAAGTTACGGCAATAGCATGCAAAGCTCGCGTGATGTTCATATCTTAAAAGATCTTGATGATAATATTGAAGGTAAAGATGTATTATTAGTAGAAGATATTATTGATACCGGTAACACCTTAAGTAAAGTATTACAGATTTTAAATTTACGTGGCCCTAACTCTATTCAAATTTGTACCTTATTAGATAAACCGATTCGCCGTGAAGAAGATGTCGATGTAAAGTGGGTTGGCTTTGCCATTCCAGATGAGTTTGTTGTTGGAGTGGGTATCGATTATGCACAAAAATATCGCCACTTACCTTATATTGGTAAAGTCATTCCGAGTGAATAAACGCAGTAGTCACAGAGTATAACAAGCACCATAAAAAATCCGACACTAGGTCGGATTTTTTATGGTTATTTTATCGCTGAGCGTATCATTTTTATTATTGACAATTTAGCGCTCTTCCTACTATTAATATCTCTATCAATGATGACGTTTATTTGAATCGGAGCGTTTCTTTTTCATTGTGTTATATGTCGCTAATTGCGTTTCGGTTAACACACTCTTTATGGCAAATTTATTTTTTGCTCTCGCCAATGCCATCGAAGTAAAAGTCGCTTGGTTATTAACACGTAATTCAATAAAAGCTTGTTCATCAAAACGCTCTGCTGACATTAATATGCTCATTTGCTCACGAAAATCATCCATCACTGGTTTTAATGCATCCATCTCTGCTTTATTTTCACTATTTAGCTTTTTAATCTCGTTTTGTTGCTGTTCTGATAAGTCTAATCTACGCGTCAGTTTAGCTAACTTCCTTTCAGTCATTTGATGATAGCCTTTGTCATGACCACGGTGATAACTTGAGCTATCACTACCTGCAAAACTTAACGGTGCTAACACTAATACGGAACAAAGTGACGTTGCTATTGCTAAAGTTTTTAATTTAATTTTCATTGGGTTATTCCTTGTTAACGGCTTTTATATATCAGCAAATATTTATAGATAGTAGCGAAGTTATCGCTTTTGCTTTGAAGACAACCACAGTATATCGAGTCTTTTGCAAAACAGTGCAAGGCTATGTAAAGCTATGTAAAGTTGTTCTATGGCTTAAGAAGATCACGTAAACTAGCGGCTAGTAAACCGATAAAGTAAGGCTAAATAAAGCAATGTACTTAGGCAACCACTTATATGACAACCTCTCAAATGCAAACTAAACATATTCTATTAATTGATGATGACGCTGAACTCGCTGAACTCTTAACGGAGTACCTTGCCAGTGAAAATTTTAAAGTAACCTCTTGTTTAGATGGCGCTAGTGGGCTAGCAAAAGCCTCTGATGAATGTTTTGATTTAATTTTACTTGATGTAATGATGCCAATATTAAATGGTTTTGAGGTATTAAAAGCGCTAGGAGGTAATCATAAAACCCCTATTTTAATGTTAACAGCTAAAGGCGATGATAATGATCGTATTTTAGGACTTGAATTAGGGGCTGACGACTATTTAGCCAAGCCCTTTAAACACAGAGAATTATTAGCGCGTATTAAAGCGATACTAAGACGTATATCTATTGTAAAAGCACAAAATAAAGCACAACTAAATAAAGCAACCTATCAGTTAGCGATTAATCAGGTGAACGTTAACCAAGCAACCCGTGAAATAAGCTGTCGAGGTCATTTACTTGATTTAACAGGGACTGAATATTTAATCTTGACTTATATGCTTGATCGCCACGGTGAAGTTATTAGCAAAGCCGATATATCTGAGCAAGTATTGCAACGTAAACTCAGTTTGTATGATAGAACCGTTGATGTCCATGTTGGTAATGTTCGCAGAAAACTGCTGGCTATTGACCCTGTCGATAAAATAAAAACAGTGCGTGGTGCTGGCTATGTCTTTTTAGCAGGAGAGCAATAACCATGGTCACATTAACTGATAGGCAACCTAACAGGTTTTCATTAGGTATTAGTTTAAAGTTATTTTTTGCTTTTTGGTTAGTTATATTAACCTCTGTGCTGGTTAGCTATCTTGTTACCATGCAATTTAGGCACAGCCCTACCCAAGAGCAAGCTGATACTGAGCAACTAGCGTTACTTAATTTATACCGACAACAATTAGCGGGTCAACAACAGCTCAAGCTAAACGCCCTACAAAAAGAGTTTTTCCACACACATCAGCAATACTTACTTATCAAAAAAATCCGTAACAACAATATTTATACCCCCAGAAGACGTTACTGGTCAGAAGTCAGGGACTATTTAAAAAAACATTCGCTTGATAATCCCGTTAGTATTGATTTTGATTTTGTCAAAGTAACCTCTTCTCAAACCATCACTATCAATGGCGAGCCTATGCAATTATTCATTGCCAGTAAGCTACACCATAAACGCATTGTCAGTTGGGTTAATCAACTGCCCATAGCGATACGAATATTCATGCTCTTAGCGGTAAGTTTTTTATGTTGTTGGTTGCTTGCTAAAAGCTTTACCAACCCGTTAATTGCCATACAAAAAGCCAGTAAAAATATAGGGGAAGGCAAGTTATCGACCCGCATTACCCGTTTTGCTCAACGCTCTGATGAATTTGGCGCACTGGCTCGTAGTTTTAACAACATGGCTGAACAATTAGAGAGTAATATTACCGCTCACCAGCGTTTATTAGCCGATGTATCTCATGAATTAAGGTCGCCCTTAACGCGTTTACAACTTGCGGTTGCCTTAGCAGAAAAAAATATCGGTAATGATAGTGAGCAACAAAAGCATTTACGCCGCTGTGAAACCGAAGTAGAACGATTAGACGAAATGATAGCCGATGTGCTTACGCTATCAAGACTAGAGCATAATCAAAATGCTTTTACCGCTGATGATATTGATCTCAATACGTTAGTAGAACAAGTTATTGACGATTGCCAATACTTTGCTAGCAGTAAAAAGGTAACGATTGAGTTAATATCCACCGTTAACTGCCCACTTTTAGCTGATAGTAAACTACTGGCTAGTGCTATTAGTAATGTCATTAATAACGCGGTAAAATACTCACCAAGCGGCCAAGTAGTTACCGTAGAATTAAATAATCACAATGAAAAAATACTGTTAAGCGTCGCTGATACAGGCTCTGGCGTACCAGTTGATATGCTAGAAAAACTCTTTAGCCCCTTTTTTCGTGTTGCCGATGGGAGGGAAAGACGTAGTGGCGGTACTGGGTTAGGCTTAGCCATAGCGCAACAAGCCATATTGCTTCATCAAGGCAGTATTGTCGCGCACAACAGACAGCCTAATGGCTTAAAGGTTACTATAACACTCCCTTGTAAGCATTAGTCAAACTAGCTATTAGCTTAAAGAATTTCAGTGATAGCACGACACCTATGGATAAATATGGATAAACATTCCCCTTGCTTGATAACAGCTTGGCCGTTAGCTAAACCGAGAGTAAAAAAACATCTGATAACGTTATTGGTGATAAGCGTATCTATCGTTATTCAAGGCTGTACATCGTCGCCTTTCTATCAAAAAGAGTCGCCAAATTTTAGCTCAATCACTGACCGTAATTTACAAGACAGACAAACCAAATTACTTGCTATATATCAACAATGGCAAGGCACGCCTTATCGCTTAGGTGGTAATTCATTAGCAGGCGTTGATTGCTCCGCTTTTGTTCAGCATGCCTATCAAGTCATATCCCCTTATAGATTGCCAAGAACAACGAAATCGCAAGTATTACTTGGTACCGCCGTGAATAAGCAACCAATGATTACTGGCGATCTGGTGTTTTTTAAAATAAAGGGGCAAACTCGTCACGTGGGTATTTATATTAATGATAAGCAGTTTTTACATGCTTCAACAAGTCAGGGCGTTACTATCTCTTCGCTAACGAATAGTTACTGGAAAAAACATTACTGGCAAACAAGGCGTATTCTTTCCAAACAAAATAACGTAGCTAATATTGCCCCGTATTGAACTGCTAATAATGAGGTTAACGCTAAATTAAAGTTAATTAAAGTTTAAGTTAACTTCACTACTAAGCGCTTAAACTACGCTGTAACAGGTTATGTTTATGCCATTTAACATAATCATCTTTCATCATAGGCTTAGCAATCAAATAACCTTGAATTGAATCAATATTCATGGCTTTTAGCGCTTCAAGTTGTGCTAACGATTCAACCCCTTCAGCAACCACTGGTATATTAAGGCTTTTTGCTAAACTAATGATAGTGTTAACAATACTTTTCCCTGCCTCATCATCTAAAACGTTATCAATAAAACTTTTATCAATCTTTAATTCTTTCACTGGAAACGCGCTTAAATGAGTTAAACAAGAGTATCCTGTACCAAAATCATCTATTGATAATATAAAACCATCCTCTTTTAGCTCTTGCATTTGTTGTATCGCATTATCTATATCACCAGATAACATCGACTCAGTAATTTCTAGCTTAATTTGGGATGTTGAAATACTAAAGTCATTCAAAGTAGTTAATAACTCAGTCTTTAACTTCGCTGAGTTAAACTGACATTGGCTGATATTAATTGAAACGTTAAAAGTATCATCAATAACATGACTGGCGGTAAGTTGCTCTATTAAAATACACACATCGCGTAGTACTATATTTTGTAAGGCTTGAATCAATCCGTATTGCTCAGCAATCGCTATAAAATCAGCGGGGACGATCAGCCCTTTCGTCGGATGATTCCAGCGGATTAATGCCTCAGCACCAACCACATAGCCTAACGCACATGTTTTAGGCTGAAAGTAGGTACAAAACTCATCAGCAGCAATTGCCCTAACAATGTCTATTTCAAGTTCAATGTGGTTTTCTAGCAGCGTTTGTAATGTAGGCTCGTAAAAGCTATAAGCATTACCCCCTTTCTTTTTAGAGCGGTACATTGCAGTATCTGCATATTTTAATATGTTTTCTGCTACGGGGTTATTATCATCGATTAAACAAATACCAATACTGCAGCTTACTTGAAATGCTAACCCTTCTATCTCAAATTTTTCATTAAATACGCCATGTATTTTTTGAGCCACTCTTTCAGACTCTACGCTAGCTTGGCTATTATCTTCACCCACATATTCTAATAATATAATAAACTCATCACCGCCAACTCTCGCTAAGGTATCAGAAGTTCGGATGACAGAGCTGAGACGCTCAGACAAAGCAACAAGTAATTTATCACCAGCGCCGTGACCTAAAGAGTCATTAATTCGTTTAAACTTATCTAAATCTAAGAATAATAAAGCACCGGTTTTATGACTGCGTTTTATTCTTTCTACACACATTGTTAAACGCTCATTAAGCATTCTTCTATTGGGCAAGTTAGTTAATGGATCAAAAAAAGCTAATTGTTCTACTGCTTGTTCGGCTATTCTTCTAGCCGTAACATCTCTAGCCATCCATATTACGTGCCTTTGGGACAAGTTATTTGATTGATAGTGCTTAATGGCTGCTGTTCTTCCTTCAAAAATAACCTTACCGCTTTGCACTTCAAGTTCATATTCAAAATTTTGTACTTTATTAGTCGCTAGCGTTTTCTCAATCACCGCCATAATCGGTTTTGAATCTTTTTCTGGTAATACCTGTCTGATATTTTTATTCATCAGTTGACTTAGCCTGTTATATAACAACTCATCCGCTGAACCATAAATGTCAGTGTAATCGCCCTCTTCTGTTAAAATTAACGTTAAATCGGGCATCACGTCAGTAAACGCTTTAAATTTTTCATTACTGTGTTGTAAATCAATGATCAATTGCTCTATTTTAAGTGACTCGGCATTTTTTTCTAATGCGATACTCGAAAAATGAACAAAGTGATCAATAAGCTCTAAGTCTTGGGTTGAAGGCACTTTAGGCTCCGCGTGGTAGATAGCGAAAGTACCAAGAATACTTGCCTTTGAAGAGAAAATAGGGGTTGACCAGCATGATCTAAGATCAGCACCTAAAGCAAGTTCTTTAAAGTTTTTCCATAAAGGCGAGCTGGCTATATTTTCAACAATCACACGTGATTTTTGATAGGCTGCCGTTCCACATGAGCCGGCGTTTTTACTTATTTTTACGCCATTTATCTGCTGGCAATAATGAGCATCTATATTAGGCGCAGCGCAGTGAAACAATTGATCGCCCTTTAATGACAATATGGAACATTTTGCTGAGCCATCATCAATAATATCTTCAATAGAAATACAAATGTCGGTCAAAATATCACTTAACGGGGTACCTAATGCAATGTTAGATAATATCTTTTGTTGGTGACACAATAATTGCTTTAATCTAACTGTATCCATACTTCACCGTAGGTTTTAATTATTTATTGATAAAAAAGCACGTTAGTTGCTATTTAGCTGTTGAAAATATAAGCATTATTAATCGTTAATATTACGCGTTAACTGCGCATTACTTCTTGTATACGCCTTCCAATTTTCATCAGGTTGCCAATCATCAATCCATGCTGGAATATCATCACCTGGCATGGGACGAGCAATACCATAACCTTGAGCTAAATTACAGCCTAATTGTAATAACGCTGTACCATGCTCAATGGTTTCTACCCCTTCAGCAATCACCTCTCGCTTAAATGAATTGGCTAACGCTATCACCCCTTCAACAATGGCATAATCATCGGCATCATGTAACATGTCTCGTACAAAGCTCTGATCTATCTTAATTAGGTTTGCTGGTAAGCGCCTAAGGTAAGTTAGTGAAGAATAGCCTGTACCAAAATCATCTAAAGCAAAACTCACGCCTAACGCAATGCAATCAATCATTGTGTTTGAAACATTATTAACGTCTTTTAAGGCGCTTGTTTCTAGTACTTCTAGCTCTAAATAGTGTGGTGCCACATCAGGCTGACTCGCTAATAATGTGGTTAATCGTTCAGTAAAATTAGGCTGTTGCAATTGTATCGCGGCAATATTTACACTTACCTTTAACGCTAAGTTACCCTCAAGAGTTTGCCATTGGCTAATTTGCTTTAATGCAGTACTAATAACCCACTCACCTATTTCCATCATCATAGGGTTGTTTTCAATAGCAGGTAAAAATTCAAATGGTCCTAACAACCCGCGTTCTGGATGTTGCCAACGAATAAGTGCTTCAACCCCAATGACTCGGCCTGTTTTCATATTAACTTTAGGCTGATAGTGCAGTACAAATTCATGATTATCTAACGCATGACGAATCGCCTCAAGACTTTCTCGGTGTACTTTAATGGCATCATCTTGAGCCGTATCAAATAAATGATAACAATTTTTACCTGAAGCCTTCGCTATATACATTGCTTGGTCAGCATGACGCATTAATTGGTCCGCATCGGCATTATCTTGCGGATAAAACGTTACCCCAATACTCGCCGATACATTTAACAGTAGACTACCTATCGTAACCGGTGCTGACGAAGCCTCTAAAAATCGTTCAAGTATGGGCTCGCAATCTTCTATTTTAGTTAAGTCCGTTAATACGGCAACAAATTCATCACCACCAATGCGCGCTAAACTATCACCTTCTCGTAATACGCCATGTATACGCTCTGACAAGGCAATCAGTAATTCATCGCCAACACTATGACCGTAAGCATCATTAACGCTTTTAAAACTATCTAAATCAACAAAGACTACCGCCAATGATTTTTGATGGCGACGACACTGCAACATAGCTTGCGATATTCTATCGGCTAGTAACACTCGGTTAGGTAAGTTGGTCAGTAAGTCATAATGCGCCATGCGACTGAGCTGTTCTTGTTGTCGTTTACTATGGGTAATATCGGTGAACATCCCCACATAATTAACAACCTCATCATTGTCGTTTTTTATCACTGAAATAGTCAGTAATTCTGCGTAAAGCTCACCATCTTTTTTACAGTTCCATACTTCGCCCTGCCAATGACCTTTTTTATCAATTTCTTGCCACATATTACTATAAACTGAAGCATCTTGTTTATTAGAGCTGAGCATATTGGGATTTTTACCAATAGCCTCTTGATAGCTATAACCAGTAATGCGGCAAAAAGCAGGATTAACATCAACAATACGGTTATTGGTATCGGTTATAATAATACCTTCATGGGTATCTCTAAAAACTTGTGATGATAGTTTTAATTGTTCTTCTGCTAATTTTCGCTCGGTAATATCAATTGCGACCCCAAGCATGGTCGTTGCAACGCCGTTATCATCACGAAGTACACTGCCTTTTTGATTAAGCCAATGTATATTACCATTGGGCAAAACAACGCGGTGGTCAACATCATACGGTGCGCCTGATTCAACACTTTTTTCTATCGCGGCAATAACAGCGTCCCTGTCATCAATATGAATGCTTTTTATATAATGTTCATAACTACTACTTAACTGATCCGATGAACTGGCAATAAGCTTTGAAACCTGCTTAGTCCAACAAACAACATTGGTTTTAATATTCCATTCCCAAGTACCAATACCGCCCACTTGCTGACTTAAACTTAATCGTCTTTCACTTTCTGTGAGTCGCTCTATATTATATTGTAGCGCTTGCGTTCTTTCTTTAACGGTTGTTTCTAAGCGGGCATGACTTAGCTGTAAACGTACTAATAAAAAAGAGGCAAAAGTGCTTAACGAGATAAATAGCAGCGCTAAAAAAAATCCTAACACGAGTATGGAATAGTCTCGCCAACCTTCTAGCGGGTAGGCTTTAAAGGTCCAATAGCCATTAGGAATGCTAATATAAAACTCTTCAGCATCATCAATGAGTACAGTATTTGAGCTTGCAATCACAAATTTTTCACCCGTATCAGGGTCATGTCGAGATAGTTGATAACCTATACCCGCTTCAACAAGTGAAGGTAAATCAATAGGAATTAACACCTCAGGAAAGCGAATTAATGCCGTAGAAAAGCCCCAAAATCTCTTACCTTCTTCAGTGTCTAAATAAATAGGTAAACGTGCTGCTGCGCCCATACCACCTTGCATTAAATTAAAAGGACCTGCCAGCGTTAATTTACCGGTATCTCGTGCAAGAAACGCCTCTTTCGTTCTTTCTGGGTGAAGCAGTACGTTATTACCTATTGAACTTTCATTACCTTCCATCGGTACAACGTGTTTGAGGATACCATCGGGATGAAGTTGCAATGCAGCAAGCCCTGGGTATAAATAAAGCATTTCGGTTGCTAATTCAGTGAAACCAGATACATCACCATTTTGAGTACGAATTAACGCGCCTATAGGATAAGAAGCTGATAAGGCTTGGTTAAGATCGCTTCTGATATGACTGGCATAACTACCAGCAACTTTTTGAACTTCTGTATGTTTTTTTTGTGCACTATACCCATCAAGCCAGAACAAACCATAGATAGAAAGTACTAGGGAAAAAGCAAAGGTAACCGGTATGAATATTGATTTATCAAGCATATTTGCTATCTAACTTAATCATTAAAACAAGTTTATTGATGGCACTAGTTAACGCTGCTCGGCTCAAGGCTGCGTTAGTTAAAACGGTGCTAGTTAACAATATGCTAGTTAACGCGGTACTAGTTAACAATATGCTAGTTAACGCGGTACTAGTGAAAGTAGTGATAAAGTCAATATTGGTCATTTGGGCTTTCATATATCCTTATGTTAGAAAATTACCTCCTGTAATTTACTACATCGACAGCCTTATTGACAAGCGGTAAATGCTTAGGGATTTAGCGAGCTAATGAGCCTGAGTACTGACGATAAGTAATCAATTGGCACGATTAAATTACTTGTTTAAAAGCGCTTTAACAATAAATAAGGCTTCACTAGACGTGACAACTTCGCCTTGCACTAAGCACTGCCCTTTAACAATTATTTTATTATCTCGCTCTAAGCTTATCCATGCTTGAAATTCAAGCGCTTCAAATAATGGTGTTGGCTTGTGATAATCAATATTAAGGTAAGCGGTAGGGCCTGCTTTCCCAGTTGCCATGCCAGCTATAGCCATTAATTGATCATAAACACCCGCAATAATAGCGCCGTGAACGCAATTAGGAGGCCCCTCATAGGCGCGACCATACTTTACACGTCCTATTAACTTGTCTTGTTGTTGCTCAAATTTGATTGGTGCTGCCAACGCATTATAATGCCCGCTTACCGCGCTATACGGCTGAATATCATTAAGATCACCACGAACGTTAGGGTTGTAATACTCTAACGCTCTTTTATCAGTAACATAAGGCTGCATGATGGTTTCAATAGTAGCGAGTTGCTTATTAATATCAGTTATTACTTTATCAGGTGCATTTAACACAATCGATTGCTCAATAATATTACGTAAATGCCCTGATAATTTTTTCAGTACTTGACGATGCTCATCGCTAGCGTCGCTGTTAGTATTATGCATAAAGGTATCGCACCTTGGGTTATTATTAAAACATATAGTCCGTTAACTTAGTTAAGTGCCCAGACTGACAAAATATCTTATTAAGAATGACTAAGTAACTAGTCAACTAGCTCAATCCCTAAACTTTCAAGTAAACTAACCGCTTCTAATCGACAAAATTTGGCATTTTTAATCTGGTTTTGGTAAACGTCAATATAGTAATGGGTGGCATCGGTAAAGTTAGCCTCGTTTAAATTAGTGTTACCAAACATGCTATGAGTAAAGTCGGTAAAAGTGAAGTTGCCTTGACAAAAATCAGCTTCCCTAAAATCAACACCATGAGCTTTACACTCCTCCATAACGAATCCTGGTAACGTTAGTTTAAAGAAAGATGAATTATTAAGCAGACATTGAATAAACTTTATCGGCGCTGTTAACATCAACCCTGGCCAATAAGCATTAGTCCAGTCAACGCCAATTAATTTACATTTTTCAAAAACAACCTCTCTAAATTGGCTATAGTTCAATTTAACCAAACTCAAATTACAATTAATAAAATGACAATCAGTAAATTTACAATTTTTTAATGTCGCCTCAGTAAAATCACATGCTTCAAAAGTACAGTCGTCAAATTCCTTTGCAGACAACTCTTCTCCTACTAAAGCTAATCCTGTAAATTTTTTAGAGATAAACTCTGCTTGTTGATCATCGAAAGTGTGCATTGTCTGGAAATACTCTTTGAATAAGCCGGCGACTTTTGATGATATATAAATTTAATTTTAATAACCACATCAATGCAGACTATATCCCCAAATCACATGCGAAATAGCAGCTGCACACTGCTAACTTTCCATAACGTCATTATTTATCAGCTTACCTACCTCAAATGGTCGATGTTCAACCCCACTCAATAAGTGTTAATGAGCTTAAGGCAAAGTTTATACCTGTTCCACTTGCGAAGGAAACATTGAGCTAGAACGGGTATGTTCCGCCATTATTGCCTACCAACCTATTAATCATGTGAGTGCCGATGCACTTCTAACAAGTAAGGAATAATCATGCGTGAAGCAGTTATAGTATCTACCGCCAGAACCCCAATGGGGAAAGCCTTTCGTGGTGCCTTTAATGATACTGAAGCACCGGCACTATCAGGTCATGCGGTTGAGCAGGCCGTCAAGCGCGCGGGTATTGAAGGTGCAGAAGTTGATGATGTGATCATTGGTTGTGCTGCACAGCAAGGTACCCAAGGCTATAACCTAGGTCGGTTAACGGCAACGGCTGCCGGACTTCCAAACTCAGTACCAGGCATGACGCTAGATCGTCAGTGTTCCTCTGGGTTAATGAGTATCGCTTTTGCCGCACAAAACATTATGCTTGGCTCAATGAATACCGTGGTTGCTGGTGGTGTTGAGTCAATCTCTATGGTGCAAAACAAGCACAAAAATACCTATCGCAATATTTCAAAAAAGGTGTTGTCAAAATCACAACATGCTTATATGCAAATGATTGAAACAGCAGAAGTGGTAGCAAAGCGCTATAACATTTCACGTTTAGCACAAGATGAATACAGCCTGCAATCCCAACAACGCATTGCTGCAGCGCAACGAGATGGCTTGTTCATTGACGAAATAGTCCCTATGGCCTCGACTAAATCAATATTTAATCGTGATACCAAAGAAGTAAGCTTTGAAGAGGTATTATTAGCTAAAGATGAAGGTAATCGCCCCTCAACAACACTGGAAAGTTTACAGGCGCTAGAGCCTGTTTGGAAAGATGGTCGTGTTGTTGAACAAGGCGAGTTCATTACGGCTGGTAATGCTAGCCAATTGTCTGATGGTGCCTCCGCTTGTGTGGTGATGGACTCACAATTAGCGGCGCAAAAAGGTTTATCGCCTATGGGGATATTTAGAGGCATGGCCGTTGCCGGTTGTGAGCCCGATGAAATGGGTATTGGTCCGGTTTACGCTATTCCTAAGCTATTAAAACAACATGGATTATCGATTGACGATATTGGTCTTTGGGAAATTAATGAAGCCTTTGCCTGTCAATTAATTTACTCGCGCGATTATTTAGCTATTGATAATAATAAGCTTAACGTCAATGGTGGCGCAATAGCTATTGGTCACCCCTTTGGTATGAGTGGTGCTCGTATGGTCGGTCATGCGCTTATTGAGGGTAAGCGTCGTGGTGTTAAATATGTGGTCGTCAGTATGTGTATTGGTGGAGGAATGGGCGCTGCAGGTTTATTTGAAGTTTGCCTGTAACGCACACCTATACTGACACTCATTACGGCAAACATAATAATAACTTGGATTATTTTAATCTAACTTACCTAAGGAATAACAAATGCTTAATATTTTAGATCGCTTTCGCTTAGATGGCCAAGTCGCCATAGTAACCGGCTCAGGTCGTGGTATTGGTGCTGCAACAGCTATCGCACTAGCCGATGCAGGTGCCGATGTCGTAGTTACCGCCAGAACTATCGAAGATATCGAACATACCGCAACACAAATACGCCAACGTGGTCGACGTGCATTAGCCGTTGCTTGTGATGTGCTTGATGAACAGCAACGACAAGCCTTGCTTGAACAAACTATTGAACACTTTGGCCGACTTGATATTTTAGTGAATAACGTCGGCGGCTCAGGTGCGATAAAGCCAACACTAATGACCACAGAAGAGGAGTTAGAGGCTTGCTTTAAACTCAATACCAGCACTGCCTTTGCTATGTCTCGTCTTAGTGCGCCATTAATGGTAAAAACAACAGGGCAAGGAGCCATTGTTAATATTTCATCCGTTGCAGGACACCTAGCCCAACCTGGTTTTATTAGTTACGGTATTGGTAAAGCTGCATTGAATTTTATGACGCTTAATTTAGCGCAAGATTTTGCCCCCAAGGTAAGGGTTAACGCTATTAGTGTAGGTTCAACATTGACTGATGCCTTAAAAGGCGTCATGAGTGATGAAATTGAACAAGCCATCGTTAAGCGTACGCCAATGGCACGATTAGGCCAACCTGAAGATATTGCTGCTTGTGCCTTATTCTTAGCATCACCTGCGGCTAGCTATATTACTGGTGAGATATACGGTGTTAATGGCGGGCTAACTGACGCGCCAATGGTAATGCCACGCAGTAGTTTTAATACTGACTAATTCAATAGCGACTAACTTACTACAAGGAAGTCGCTTATTTAGACAACGCCGGAGCACATTGTCTTGTACACATTGTCTTTTACAACGAGCTATTAAAATAAAGACCTTGTATTTTGCCTTTTTTCTCTACGTATAAAATAGACCACTTAATTAATGAAATTGCTAACAAGGCGTTTTTCACACAAGAACAACGCCTTGTTAGTGACTTGAAAATAGCAAAAAACATACGGATACGATAAGCGTACCAGAAGAAAATAATGACGTTAACCACAGAGGAAGATATTTATGGCACACAAAACCGTTATTCAGTTAGCAAGTGTCTCTAATCAGCCGTATAAAAAACATAACACTGAGGTGTTAACTATCAATACGCTACTGGATAACTCATCTGCTCCTTTTACGGGTCATATAGATGACACTATAGCTAAAAACACAACTAACCATTTTACTTATTCCTTAGTGCCCTACCCTGACATGTTACTGGTTTTATAATCCTTTATTGGCACAGTAAGCATAGTGAAGACTAAGGGCTTGCAACCCCTTAGCCTTCACTACCCATCACAACTATTGTTATAAATTTTTTAATATTTCAACAACTTTATCACCAAAGTCACTCGTCGTTAGTATGGTAAGTTCATCAGCTGAATGAGACAGTTCAGCGGTAGAATAGCCTTGCACAAAAACATTCTCCATTGCTTGCCAGATTTTTTTTGACTCTTCAATCATACCAAAACTGTATTCTAACATCATAGCCACAGAGCCAATCATTGAATAAGGGTTCGCTATATTTTTTCCGGCAATATCAGGAGCAGAGCCATGCGATGGTTCATAATAAGCAATATCATCACTTAAACAAGCAGAAGGCATTAACCCTAATGAGCCTAAAATACCACCTGCTTGATCACTTAAAATATCACCGAACATATTTTCCATCACCATAACATCGAACATAGTCGGGTTTAAACAAAGGAAGGTAGCGGCAGAATCAACAAGTTGGTGTTTTACTTCTACTTCAGGAAATTCTATTGCAACTTCCGCTAGTACTTCATTCCAAAGTACGCTCGATTTCAACACATTGCTTTTATGAATATTATGCAAAACTTTCTTGCGCTTCATCGCTATGTTAAAAGCAACTAAGAGTATTTGTTTAATTTGGTCTTCATCATATTCAAGGGTTTCTTTAACGTAACGCTTACCAGATTTTGTTAAGCCGACTTCTTTATTACCAAAATATAAACCACCAACAAGCTCTCTAACCATAACAATATCAATGCCGTCTTTAATAATTTCAGCTTTTAAAGGGGAAAAGTTATTTAATGTTTTAGGCAAATAAACGGGGCGTATATTGGCATAAGTATTTAAAAATGTTCTTAAAGGTAAAATAGCGCCTCGTTCAGGTTGTTGATCTACTGGTATCTTTTGAGTCTCTTCATACCCTAAACCTACAGGCCCTTTTAAAATAGCATCCGCGGCAGCACAAATACGTTTGGTTGCTTGAGGAAACGAGTCGCCACACTTAAAATAAGCATTTGCTCCAAAATCTGCTTGGGTCAAAGTAAAGCGTACCTTTGATAGTGACTCTACGACGTTAAGCACTTTAATCGCTTCTTTCATTATTTCTGGACCAATACCATCACCGGAAAGGATGGCAATATTATAATTTTTCATGCAAGAATAACCTTTATTTGTAATCGTTAAGTTTTTAATGACTGGGGCTAAAGAGTGGAATAAATATTCTTAACTAAAGACCGACATAAAAATCTAAAGTAAAGATGAGATAAAAGCCGCTAATTCATTTGAATTTTGGGCTCTTTGGGCATGCCTAAACCACGTTCAGCAATAATGTTTCGCTGTATTTCATTAGTGCCACCGTAAATAGTGTCCGAGCGGACAAATAAATACATCGCTTGTAAGCGCGTTAAATTATATGGCGCTGACGCTAAAATTTCAGCTTCTGGTCCCATAACATCCATGGCAAGTTCACCTAAATCTCGATGCCAAGTAGACCAGTACAACTTATAAATTAACGCTTCTTTTTTCAGGCCACCATCGCCCTCATCAGACAGCATACGCATGCTGTTATAGCGCATGATTTTCAAACGAACATGTGCCTCGGCAATACGTTGGCGAATAATGGGGTCTTTATCGTTGCCATTAGCTTTAGCAATAGCGATCACTTGATTAAGTTCATTGTGAAACTGCATCTGCTGTCCCAACGTTGAAACGCCACGCTCAAAACCAAGCAATCCCATGGCAATCGCCCAACCTTCACCGGGTTTACCAACAATATCATCGGCGTCACATTCAGCTTGGTCAAAAAAAACTTCATTAAATTCTGACGTGCCTGTTAACTGCTTAATACCTCGTACTTCAATGCCAGGCTGGTCCATTTTCATCAAGAAAAAGCCAAGACCTTTATGCGCAATCGAGTCAGGGTTTGTACGCGCAATGACAAAAATATAATCAGACTCATGAGCTAATGATGTCCAAACTTTTTGACCGCTAATAATCCATTTCCCTTTAGCTTCGTCAAAATATGCTTTAGTTTTAACATTCGCTAAATCAGATCCTGCACCAGGCTCAGAGTAACCTTGGCACCACAATTCAGTACCGGCAACAATACCAGGTAAATATTTTTGTTTTTGTGCTTCGCTACCAAAGGCAATAAGCGTTGGTCCCGCTAGGCCTTCACCGATATGACCCACATGTCCGGGTGCTCCAGCACGAGCGTACTCTTCGTTAAAAATAACCTGTTGTTCAATTGAACAGCCTCGACCACCATATTCTTTTGGCCAACCGATACAAGTCCAGCCGTCTTGAGCGAGTTTTTGTTCCCACTTTTTACGCGCTTGGGGAAACATATGCTCATCTCCGGGACCGCCGCGAAACTTAAGCTGCTCAAATTCACCGACTAAGTTTTGTGTTAGCCACTGCGCCACTTCAGCGCGAAATTTTTCGTCTTCGGGACTAAAACTTATTTTCATTGGTGCTACCCTATTAACCGATTAATCTAATAATATTTGTGCGATAAGTTCGCGATGATAGGCGCTATTGCCTAAAAATAGTTCAGAAGACTTGGCACGTTTGAAATACAGGTGAACATCGTACTCCCAAGTAAAACCAACGCCACCATGAAGCTGAATGGCATCACTGGCATTGCTAAAATATCCCTGTGAACAATACGATTTAGCAACACTGGCCGCTTCTGCTAGTTCATTAGCTAACGGACCGCCATTAAGGGCTTCTTCTGCGACACAAGCAGCATAATAAACCGCTGACTTGGCAACTTCAGCACGTAACATCATGTCTGCCGCTTGGTGTTTAACTGCTTGAAAACCTGCAACAGGGCGACCAAACTGAACACGCTCTTGGGTATATTCGACCGTTAAATCTAGCGTCTGCTGAGCACCACCGGCTTGCTCTGCCGCAACGGCTACCGTAGCTAACTGAATAATTTTATTCAATTGAGGCCAAGCCTTACCTTGCTCACCCATTAAATCTGCTTTAGTAACACAGACCTGGTCTAAGGTAATTTCAGCTTGCTTACGGGTTTCATCCATGGTCGGTAACCAAGAGCGCTTTACGCCTGGCGTGTTCGCATCAAGAGCAAATAAACTAATGCCATCGACGCCAGTACTCCCTTCGTCACGCACTGCAAAGATAATTAACCCTGCGCTATGGCCATCGGGTACATAGCGATAGCGACCATTAAGTAAATAGTGATCACCATCAGTGGTCACTGTTGCCTGTACTGCGTCAGCATCCCACCGTCCGTTGTTACCGGTATAAGCCAGTGTAGCGGTTAGGCTACCTTGACAAATTTGGCTTAAATATTGCTGTTTTTGCGCTGCTGTGCCTGCAACAATTAAGGCATTGGTCCCTAAACATACTGTCGAGAAAAACGGCGAACATAACAAGTAGCGCCCCATTTCTTCAAGCATGATAACGAGCTCAACATAACCAAGCCCCATACCGCCATATTCTTCAGGTATATGAATGGCTTGCCAGTACATTTCAGTACAAATACGTTGCCAGATTTGTGTTTCAAACCCTTGTTCACTGGCCATAGCATTACGTATTGCGCTTGATGATGAAACGTCAGCTAAAAAGGCTTGCGCAGTATCGCGGATCATCTTCTGCTCTTGTGTAAATGAAAACTCCAAAATCTTTGCCCCTTTTAGCCTAGCTCGTATTTATGCAACGGTTTTAGCCAACTCTGCTTTAACAATTTTGTTAGACGCATTGACTGGCATTGCCTTAATTATTTTCACTTTCTTAGGAACACGGTAATTAGCCATACGTTCTCGACACCAAGCAATAAGTGCTGGCTCATCAAGTGAATGCTCTGATTTTAAAGTGATAAAAGCACAGCCGACTTCTCCCATGCGCTCATCTTTTATGCCAAGAACGGCTGATTGCGCAATGGCTGGATGTTCTGTTAAAACAGCTTCAATTTCAGCTGGATAACAATTAAAACCGCCCGAGATATACATATCTTTTAATCGATCGGTAATACTAAGATAGCCTTTATCATTTAGATGACCAACATCGCCAGTATGTAACCAGTTATCTGCATCAATAGCTTCAGCGGTGGCTGCTGGTTGTTCAAAGTAACCTTTCATAACATGGAAGCCACGAATACAAATTTCGCCGGTTTCACCTGCTGGCAATATTTCGCCTTGTGCTGACATAATAGCAATTTCGGTACCTTCAATAGCACGGCCGCTAGTTGAAGCAATCGTTTCATTATCGGTATCGGTATCGCAGATAGTCGCTAAGCCGCCACACTCAGTTAAGCCATAAGCGGTTGTCACCACTTGAAAGCCTAGCTGATTACGCATACGTTCAATAAGTACGGGCGGAATTGTTGCAGCACCTGTAACGGCAACACGTAAGCTGGTTAAATCAGCGCTGTCAAGGCTTGGGTGTGCCAGTAATGATAAATACAACGTTGGCGGCCCAGGTAATACGGTAATTTTGTCTTTATTAATTCGGTCAAAGACTTCATCGGCGTCAAATACCGCTTGCGGTAAAATAGTAGCGCCCGCTAACAAACAGCTAACCCAACCCGCTTTGTAGCCAAATGAGTGAAAAAACGGATTAACCACCAAGTAACGATCGCCAGGAATAAGACCAATGGTTTTGACATAACCGCTAAAAGCTCGGATCATACCACCGTGGCGGCTCATAACACCTTTAGGCTTACCTGTAGTACCAGAGGTGAACATCAAATCAGCAAGATCGTCGCCGCCAATGCTGTTAGCAATGTCACGAGCACTGGCTTCGCTCACGCTTTCACTTTTTTGTAAAAATGTTTGCCAATCGCAACATGACTCGATATCGCCACCTTGTCGAGGTGTTAACGTCACGATAGATAGGGCTGTGGGTGTAAACAATTTAGCTAAATCGGCTGGGTAATCACTTTTAAGAAAATCGCCAACACTAAAAACAAGCTTTGCACCGCTGCGATTAATAATGTCAGCAGCCTCAACGGCTTTCATTCGGGTATTAATAGGTACTAATACCGCCCCCGCCATTTGAAGACCAATAGCGGCAAGTACCCAAAGACCAGAATTAGCTCCCCAAATAGCGACCCTATCGCCGGGGCGAATACCAGAGGCAATCAAGGCTCGACACACGGCTAAGCTTCGATTGGGTAGCTCACGGTAACTTACCCTCAGCTCTGCATCTTCAATAGCAGTAAGATCGCCATAACGCTCTGCGCCAGCAAATACTAGCTTAGGAATACTGTCGATGATGGTATTATCGTTAGGTTGTAATATATTGCTCATGCTCATATAAACTCTCTATCTAATCCGTTGTTGCTGTTCGGTTTACAGTAATATGATTGGCAGCAATATAACCAAAAGTCATTGCGGGCCCTAGCGTTGCGCCTGCACCCGGATAGCTTGTTCCCATCACAGAAGATGAACAGTTACCAATGGCATAAAGTCCAGCAATGGGGTCACCAGAAGGACGTACTACTTGACCGAAGTCGTTAGTCAATAAGCCACCTTTAGTCCCTATATCACCTGGATGAATTTTCATCGCGTAAAATGGCCCTTTTTCAATCGGCGCTAAACAAGGGTTTGGTTTTACACTTGCATCACCATAATAGCGGTCAAACACATTACCACCACGTTGAAAGTCTTCATCAACGCCTGTTTTTGCATAGCCATTCATGGTGGTTACCGTTTGAGCTAAACCTGCGGCATCAACATTGATCAGTTGTGCGAGTTCATCAAGAGTATCGGCCTTCCAATAAACTGAATCTCGCCATGCTTTCGGCGCTCTGCTATCTGGCATGATTTTTCCTGGCATCAAAGGACCCATGGCGTATTCCTGACGAAAATGGCTGTCAAAAACCACCCATGATGGAATGGAATTACCGGCTTTTTGATGATTACGGTACATGGCATCACCAAACTCTAAATAAGGGGCGGCTTCGTTAAAGAAACGTTTACCTAAGCCATCAACGACAATGGCACCAGGGAAAGCGCGCTCGGCAAATAACCCTCGAGCACTCTGTTCTTTAGGTACTTTTAAGGTTGGTGCCCACCAGCACCAATCGAGTAAATCGGTTGCCGCACCAATTTTTTGTCCTGCTTCGAGTCCTGCTCCGGTATTACCATCTTTTGGTGTTGCGCTCCACGCTTGCTCTGTTGGTTGTGGCAGATATTTTTCACGCAATTGTTGATTTTGTTCAAAACCACCGCTACCCATAATAACGCCATGACGAGCATTTAGTGTCAGCGTTTGACCATCGCGTATAACCTTAATGCCGGTCACTTTATCGCCGGTCATAACAAAGTCGGTAAACTCTGTACTGCGCCATAATGGAATATTACGATCGAGTAATGAATGTCTTAATGAGGCAACCAAACTGCCGCCTAAACCTGCACGTCGGTCACGACGACCTTTTTTACGTTGTTTAAAATCAAGCTTATAACGTAACATTAAGCCGATAATCATCAGCATCCAACCACGCTCTTTAGCAACCGCTTTATGTGCCTGTCGAGCGGTCCACGCCATTTTTCCCATTAACAAGGTATTACCCGATGCCGGTTGCTGGTGCTCAATTTCATCCCCCAACCCTGTGGTATCAAATAGTTCAGGATCCATGCTACGCCCAGCGGGTAAAGAGCCGTCAAGATGTTGATAATAATCAGGGTATTTTTCAGCCACCGCATACTTTACTCGGCTATTAGCTTGTAATTCTCGGATCATTTTGGGGGCGTTATCTAAATAAGCGCGGATCCGCGATTCATCGACACTACCAGCACTAGCCGCTTTGATATACGTCAATGCGCTTTCATAAGAGTCAGTGCCACCGAGGGCCTTAAATTCATCATTATTGGGTATCCAGATACCACCACCAGATATTGCTGACGTACCACCATATTTATCGCTTTTTTCAACAACAAGCACTGAATTCCCCTGATCTGCTGCGAAAATAGCAGCTGTCATGGCGCCTGCTCCCGAACCCACGATAATGACATCGTATTGGTTTTCAGTATCATTGGTTGTGGTCATCGATCTACTCCTTTTCAAAACGTTATGCGTGATTAACTCATTTAGTAACCTAGTTATTACTGTATTTATTCATGTATACGGTAAGTTAAATTAGGGATAAAATTCTTTTTTCAGTTTATTTCTTAATAACTTACCTGCAGGATTACGCGGGAGTTTTTCGTTAGTGATATGAATTTTTGTCGGTATTTTATATTTAGCCAGTCGCTGTGCTACGTGTGCTAACAAAACCTTTTCATCGACAGAATCATCTTTTAATAAACACACCACGGCAACAACGGCCTCGCCCGTTTCTTCGTCCGGAATACCAAAAACAGCGACTTCTCCCACTGCCGCTTGCTCAAGTAAGCAAGATTCAACTTCAGCCGACGTAATATTTTCACCGGCACGATTAATCACATCTTTAATACGATCAACAATATATAAAAAGCCTGCTTCATCAAGATAACCAAGATCGCCGGTGTGTAACCAACCTGAACGTATTGCATCTCGCGTAGCACTGGTGTTACCGACATAACCATCCATAATACAAACACCACGCATACAAACCTCGCCGACACTATTGGCAGGCAAAGGCTGACCATCGCGTCCGCAAATTTTCACCTCCATAATGGGTGAAACAAGCCCTGAACTTTTAGGCGCATAGCGAAACACATCCCCTGACGCCGCTGCGCCTACGCCATTGCTTTCGGTCATACCAAAACCAGCACCGATCATTTGCTCAGGTAACTTTGATAATGCTTGGTCAATTAAAGTGGCAGGTAAACCGGCTCCGCCAAAACCAAGGCCACTAAAAGATTTCATGACCTCAGCGCTATGAAAACTAGGTTCACGCAACAATTGCATCACCATAGACGGCGCGCCATTAAACTGTGTTACCTGCTCTTTTTTAATTAACTTAATCGCATCAACGGGATCCCATTTATGGGTAAAAATCAATCGGCGACCTCCCCGTAAAGCAGCCAGTAGCTGTGCATGTAAACCACTGACGTGAAATAATGGTACGGCGGTTAAAATCGTAGGGACAAGCGCTTTTTCCATAATGCGAGCTAACGCATCAGGAGAAGTCATTACGGATATTGCCCCAATAAAATCGATATTATAAAGTGCCTGACATACAGCGAGATGACTTGAAAAAACCGCTTTAGCGACACTGGTTGCGCCTGAAGTAAATAATACTAAGGCTGGGTCTGTGTCTTCTATTTGTGGTAGTTCAAGTGGTATTGCTTGATGATGTAATGCAACCGATAAATCAGTGACTGTTGGCTGGTTTACAAAACTGCTTGATGCGCTATCATTTAGCACTAAGGTCTCACTAGACCATGCCTCACTTTGATTAATTCGTTGCCACCTAGCGCTATCACAAATTAATAACTTAGGTTTTATAGCGGTTAATGCTGACAATAACTCTTGCGCTAAGCCAAAACTATTAAGCGGCGCAGGCACAGCACCAATAAGCGCTGTCGCACAAAAAGCTACCACCCACTCAGGATTATTACGCATAGCTATTGCTACGTGTTCGCCTTTACCAATGCCTTTTTGATGCATATAGGTGGCTAAACTATCAACTTTTTTAAAAAATGTTTTGTAGCTCCAACGTTGCTGTTGATAAACCAAAAAATTTTGTTCATCTGTACGACGTGAATCATTAATGACCTGCGCTAAATTGATTGGTGCATTACGATACACTGGCAATGTTTGGCCATTCACTTGCTTACTCTCAAGCTCAAATGGTGCACCAGGTGCCATCAATTGAGATTGAGCATCAGCAACTAATTTAAGTAAGTTCATAGAGTACCTCCTGTCTTTTTTATTATAGGGGTGGGTAAATAGGTATTAATGCCTGAATCGTTCATAGACTGGCAAATTAAATCACCGTTATCTTCAAGCCAATTAAGGTGTGCTAAGGTTTCACCCAAAGCCATCATACTTTCAATAGGCGCAAGTGAACGCGAACGTTTAAATAAATATTTCATCGCCTGATAAGTATTGAATTCTTTCTGTTGCAAGGCAAAGGATTTTAACAGCGATAACTGTTCTACATGATGGTCAATTAATTGCTGCACGCGTAAATGCATTTGCCTAAATACGGGGCCATGAGCAGGTAGCACTAACGTATTTATATCAAGTGTTTGTAATTGCTCAAGAGAGCGTAACCAGTGCTTAAGTGGCTGACCTTGAGGTTCCATTTCATTAACTAAAATATTGGAGCTAATCGAGGGTAATAACTGATCGCCCGACAGCAATAGCTTATCTTCTTCACAATAAAGACAAGCGTGCTCAGGTGAGTGTCCTTCACCAATAATAATCTGCCAACGACGCTGCCCTATCGTTAACACATCACCTCCTCGAAGCCGAGTAAATGATTCAGGACTATGTTTTATAAAAGGATCATTACGACAACTATCCATCATAGCGTCAACTTCACTACGTGGGGTACCGGTGCGATGATAAAAGGCTAATTGATGTTTATTACCTAAGGTATCAACACTGCGACTAATCGTGTTGAGCATATAAAATTCACCATAAGTCATATATAACGGCACGTTAAATGTTTGCGTTAACCAGCTAGTAAGTCCGCTGTGATCATAGTGGAAATGAGTACAAATAATGCCCTTAATCATTTTTTTTTGGCAATGCTGCTCTATTACTTGGAGCCATAACTGACGTGTTTTTTCTGTGTTCAGGCCAGTATCGACAATGTACCAGCCATCAACATCTTTGAGTAAATAAACATTGATATGATCTAGCGCCATAGGCATAGGCATACGCAACCACAAAATACCATTAGCGATCTCCACCACAGAACCATTAGCCTGCGGTGGCGTCATGGGATATTCTAAAAGACCGTATTGTTGATGATTATCTCGCTCATCAGGTAACACCATAGCTTTCATTAGGTCTCCAAAAATAAATGTTTGGTTCATCGTTAATATCATTATGCCTCAGGATATGCTTCAACATATGCTTGCACTAATAAGAAGCCATTTGAAGATAATGTAATACGTCCAAAAGGACGATGCCCTATTTTTCAGCAAAGTTAATGTAGATGAAAACTTGTTTAAAATAGAGAGCGGTAAATGCAATCAGATAAAAGTCCACTAAGTGCAAACAGAACTCGACTGACGTTGTTATTACTATCTGTAATTTACGTTTTTTCGTTCATCGACCGTAACTTAATTGCTATTGTGCTCGAGCCAATCAAGCAAGAGTTTGATGTATCAGATACGGTAATGGGGGCGGTCAGCGGACTCGCTTTTGCTGTTTTATATTCAGCGGTTAGCTTTCCACTCAGTCGTATGGCCGATCGAGGCACTAACCGCAGAAATATCATTGCGGTTTGTTGTGGCTTGTGGAGTTTAGCGACCATGGCTAGTGGTGTTGTTACTCAATTTTGGCAATTTACCCTCGCTCGTATGACGGTAGCTATCGGTGAGGCTGGCGGAACCTCTCCATCTGTTTCTATGGTGTCTGATTTATACCCTCCCGATAAGCGCTCATTCGCGATTAGCTTATATATGATAGGACCTCATGTCGGTTTATTAGCAGCAATGGCGCTAGGAGGCTGGATAGCGCAAGAACATGGTTGGCGTGCAGTATTTATCTTTTTTGGTGCACCCGGTTTATTACTCGCATTACTGTTATATGTGTTAGGTAGAGACCCTGGTCTTGGCGTATACGATACCGAAGCAGAGCATAAAGCTCGTCAACTACCCCAAGGCAAGTTTTTTAGTGATGTGTTTACCATCATGCGCATCAAAGGTTTTTTTCTTATCTGCATGGGAACAGCCGTCGCTGGCATGGTCGGCTATGGTTACGGTATTTGGGCACCTACTTTTATGGTGCGAAATTTTGATATGCCACTTGCTCAAGCAGGTCTTACTTTTGGTCTTGCTAGTGGCATATTTGCCGCCGCGGGTTCAATGTTTAGCGGTTATTATTGTGACAAACTCAATACTACAGATAACCGCTGGCAATTACGTATGCCTGCTTTAGGTGTATTAATTAGTATGCCGTTTGGCTTCGCTTTTTTACTCTGGCCTGCCGATGCTTTTTGGCTCTTAGGTAGCATAAAAATACCACACGCTATTATGTTTGCCGCCGGCTTTAGTTTTTTTAATAGTTGGTGGGCAACACTTGCCTACGCCGCTATTAGTCACTTAGTAAGTAGTAGCCAACGAGCAACGAGCATAGCGTTACTTAGCCTATTTCTAACCTTATTTGGCGCAGGCTTTGGTCCATTATTAACGGGCGCTTTAAGTGATGTATTTGCCTCTACCAACCCTGGCGAAGGTCTGCAATATGCCATCGTCGTCATGATCAGTTTATTACTACTATCTACTTGGTTTTATTACCGAGCAATATCACCTTATCAGCAACAGATAATGGCTAAAACACTAAGTACACAACATCGTGAAGAAAATCTAATACGTCCATAACTAAATAGAAGGAGTGCATCATATGGCCACTACACAAGACTATCGCCTTGGCGATCATACGTTTCCAAGAGGTTGGTTCATGATAGCTACGGCTGAAGAAATCAACACTCACAAGCCTGTAGCAGTACGTTTTTTTGGTCGCGATTTTGCATTATATCGTGGCAGAGCAACTGGTCGAGTAGTATTACTTGATGCTTATTGCCCTCATATGAAAACCCACTTAGCTGCCAAAAATGATACCTCTTACGTTATTATTGATGGCGGTGGTACTAACATTGAAGGTGATAGTATTCGCTGCCCTTATCATGCGTGGCGCTTTGGTCCGGATGGCCAATGTGATGATATTCCTTATCATGAAGGACCGATACCCAAATCAGCCTGCATTAAAGCATGGCCTGTCGCTGAAAGTATGGGCGCAATATGGATATGGCATGATCCTGAAAATGGTGAGCCAGAGTGGGACCACCCAAGTTTGCCGCAATGGGATGATGAGTCTTGGGTACAATGGCGTTTTGATGATTTAGGTATTCTTGAACAACATCCACAAGAAGTTATTGATAACATTTGTGATTATGGCCACTTAAGTCCAATACATGGCTCTACCGTGGAGCGCTATGAAAATGAATTTAGTGGTCATTACGCCATACAGCGTCAATGTGGTCCTCATCGCACCTTAGTTGGTGACGATGGTGTTAGCCCTGTGCTACATACCATTACTAAGTATCACGGTCCTGGTGTATTGATTTCTCACCTAACGGGCTATTATGAATCATATTTGATGATTACTCATACGCCAGTAGAAGATGGCTCGGTACGTGTTTGGCACGCCTTATTGGTTAAGTCACCTGGTGGTAACGCGGTAGCAACAGTAGAAGATGGTGTTGCGGCACGTCAATTTCAGGATGCAAGTAAATTTGCTTTCATGCAAGACTTCCAGGTTTGGACTAATAAAGCCCCTTGCCTTAATGGTTTATTTATACCTAGCGACGGTCCGTTTATGAAAGCGAGAATTTGGTATAAACAATTCTTTAACCCTAGAGAGCGTAAAGATGAGTTTTTAAGTAAAGTGGAAGGAGTTTATGTACCTAAAGGTATTCCACCATACACAGAGCAAGATCAATGATTGATTGTTGATAAGCGCAGTATAGCTGCACCAATATAACAACGCTATTGATATACGTTAAAAAGCAGCCTAGCGCTGCTTTTTAGTGGCTGGTTATAAATAACATATAACTTTTACTGCCACCTATGTGCCGCCATTCAATATCCTACAAGGCCCTTTTAACACCTTAGTACTCGTTAGATACTATCTTATAGCAATCGATTTAATTAGCTGTATTGCTTGCGAACTACATGACAGCTTATACCTTGATACACGCTGAAAACCTTCTTGATTAGAGTCAATTAACTTATAAATAAAGAGGGCTTACACCACTACAGTTCGTTAAAATAAATAACTAAACTTCCACCACTTAAATTACTACCAACATTTATGTTTAAGCCGATACCAATATTATCAACTAGGTTAGTTACTTTTTGAGTATTTAATAAAACACCTAAACCAAATTCATAATAATGAGACGTGCCTAAAGAAGGTGAAATATCTCCTCCAATATCCACCCTTTGTATTTTGGCAAAAAGAGATTCAGCATGAGATAACCCTTTGTAGAGTCGGTAATGTGCTTTTATCTCATTAGATACTTGCCAACCTTCAGGGGTTACCCCTCTATTATAGCTAGGTCCCGCAAAGCCCCAACCATAAAAATAGTTATAGTCACTACTAAACTCCCAACGTCCCCAAGACTCCATTTTATGGTAAGCAAAACGAATATTAGGCTCCATAATATAGGCATTACTATCTACATTGAAAATTAACTCATCAAATAGCGCACTAATTGATACTAATTCTGGGCTATTATAATCATGCTTATTCCGATGGTGTGTCAGGTAATTACCAAAACGAGTACGTAACAACCAATGTGTGCTTAAGCGCCAATGACGAGAAAAGGCAGCATAACCGGTAAAGTTTCTGTTGATATTATTATCTTGAGGCTCAAAACCAAAATCAACATTATGTGATTGCTCCATAAACGCAATAGAAAAGTTGATTGCATCACTATAGTTAACGTTATTACCAGCTAACTCAATATTATAAGGTAGGTTGATGACTTTAAGTTGATTACGGTTTTGAATTGTTTCAGACTCAATTTTTGAGTCTGTTTGAGATGAGTGGTGATTCCTGGGGTCTAAATATTTAGGATCAAAGTTAGCAAAACCAAAAGTCATTACTTCACTATTGCTAAGAAAAACAGATAAAGCATAAATCTGCTCATAATATTTGTTTACCGAATTGGCCGAAACAATACTGGTAAAAAAACAAACTAAACACAGACTTGAACTATACTTTATTTTCATTTATCAACACCTTAAGCTAGATTGACAATGTTTTTCTAATTCTTATATCGATATAGCAGTGCTTATTTAGGGAAATTTAACCACGCGAGGTTGGTATTAATTACTAAGAATTGTGAATGCCAATGATTACTCTATCACTATCGCTCACAATGGTTAGCCAATACACTATGCTCCAACACCCTTCAATAATACCACGTTGATTAAGTGCTTTGCCACTCCCCGAGAATTAAAAGCTTTAGAGGCAAGACTTTGATTGGAAAGAATGATTATTCAAAGAAATAGGCCTCTGTATTACCTAATAATACCAATCTGCATAAGAAAGTGATCTCTTAGCCAGAATTTAAAGGCTTAGAGGCAAGGCATTGATTGTAGGCAAGGGTTGTTCCCTTGTCAAAATCAATAAAAGACTTATCTCGAATATCATCGAAGCGCTTAAATGGGGCTTTAACATATAAAAATTACCCAAAAAAAAGCCGATTCATCACGAATCGGCCTTTAGCTATCTATTGTATTAAGTTAAGTGGTGCGGATGGGGGGACTTGAACCCCCACGACCTAAGTCACCAGCCCCTCAAGCTGGCGCGTCTACCAATTCCGCCACATCCGCGCAATACTTAACTTGTAAACTCTTTTAGTTATCTCTAGCTATCTAAGTTGAGGCTTAGTTAGCTATATTATCATTATCGAAATAAATTATCGAAGTAACTTTATTCTGGAACCTTGCTATTGTCTGCTTCATTAACAGGCTCGTCAGATGCAGGTACATCACTATTATTAACAGCCGGTAGTGTCATTGTTTCAATGCTTTCAGTTGGAATAGCATCAATCGCCTCTTCAGCAGGCACTGCTAGGTTATTCCACTCATCAACCGCTTTCGTTTTATTAGCGGTTAAGTTACCTAATATTAAGCTAATAACAAAAAATGCCACGGCTAAGTAAGTTGTTGCTGAAGTTAAAAAATTACCTGAACCACCTGAACCAAAAACGGTTGCAGAAGAGCCAGCGCCAAAAGATGCGCCCATATCTGCGCCTTTACCTTGTTGAATTAATACTAAGCCAATAAGGGCTAACGCAATAAGTACATAGACGATAATTAATACTTGATACAACATTCTATTTTCCTTTAGCTGCTAAACAAATTGTTTTAAATTGTTCGGCTTTTAAACTAGCACCACCAATAAGACCACCGTCTATATCAGCTTGTGCAAATAATTCTTCACAGTTAGCTGCATTAACGCTGCCACCGTAGAGCAAGGGTACTTTATTCGCTACTTGCTCATTATGTTGAGCTAAAAATTGACGAATAAACTGATGTGTTTCTTGTGCCATAGCACTTGATGCTGTTTTACCTGTTCCTATGGCCCAAACTGGCTCATAAGCAATAACAACATCATTAAATTTGTTTATACCAATTTCATCGATAACTGGCTGAATCTGTGCTGATAATACAGATTCGGTTTGTCCGTTTGCTCGTTCTGCTTCACTTTCACCAATACATAATATCGGTGTTAATCCAGCATTTAATGCGACATGAACTTTTTTAGCTACCTGTAACGATGTTTCATTATATAAGCTTCTACGCTCAGAATGTCCCAAGATAACATAATGAATAGCTAAATCTTGTAATATAGCTGTAGATACCTCACCAGTGTAAGCACCACTGTCATGTTCACTGACATTTTGAGAGCCTACCTGAATAGCGTCATTTAAGTTAGCCGCTGTTATTTTCTGATTAAGTTCAGATAAATAAGGAAAGCTTGGACAAATAACCACATCTACATGAGATGGTAAGTTAATGCTTGCTAACGCTGAAACCATAGAGCTAACTAGGGCTGAGTCTCCGTTCATTTTCCAATTTGCGGCTACAATTGCTTGTCTAGTCATTTATACCTCAGAACCTATAATATTATTTTTAACGTCGATAAATGTTATCTTTTGACATCAATAAAAAAGTTAACTGAGGCCATTGCTAAAATGAAGCCGCGAGATAGTAACTAACCTAGACAAAAGATACAAGTGTTTAACACAGTTCTTTTACTGGTTGCAGTTTTTTTATACTTAATCGCGGCATTTTATTACTACGCTATAACTAAGAGTCGCTGTGACTAGCATTAATAACCACTAACCTTAATTATTTAACACACTTCACTACATCAGCAATTTTGTTAGCAAGTAAAGTGACTTCATCAAGATCTGGACCTTCAACCATAACTCGAATAAGTGGCTCAGTACCCGATTTACGTAGTAATACTCTACCTCGACCGGTCAGTATTTCATTAACTTCAGCAACAGCGGCTAATACATCGGCATCTTTTAATGGATTATTCTCACCAGAAAAACGTACATTAACCAATAGTTGCGGTAGCATTGTAATACCTTGGCGCAATGCATGTAAGGATTTTTTCTGTTTAGTTACTGCAGTAAGTACATTAAGGGCTGCAATTATACCATCACCTGTAGAGGTATGATTAAGGTTAATAACATGACCTGAGTTTTCTGCGCCAAGCTGCCATCCTTTTTCTCGTAATAGCTCCATCACATGACGATCACCCACTTTACTACGGGCAAACTCAATATCGAGCGCTTCAAAGGCTAACTCTAAGCCCATGTTGCTCATTAACGTACCCACTACTCCACCGTCTTTACGGCCAGATGTTAGATCATTACAAGCAATAATATAAATAATTTCATCGCCATCAATTACATAGCCTGTATGGTCTACCATCATAATACGATCGCCATCACCATCAAGGGCAATACCTAAGTCAGCATTATGCTCAACAACAGCTTTGCTGATCGCATCCATCGATGTTGCGCCACAACCATCATTAATATTGGTACCGTTAGGTGCTGTGCCTATTTCGATAACCGTCGCACCTAGTTCACGAAATACGTTGGGTGCTATATGGTAAGTTGCTCCATGTGCGCAATCAACCACTATGGTTAACTCTTTCAATGAGCTTTGGCTAGGAAAATTACTTTTACAAAATTCTATATAACGCCCTGCAGCATCGTTGATACGCGTGGCTTTACCTAATTTTGCTGAATCAACACAGCCCATTGGTTTATCTAGTTGCGCTTCTATCGCTTGCTCAACATCATCGGGAAGTTTTTCGCCGCTATTAGAGAAGAATTTAATACCATTATCATAAAACGGATTATGTGAAGCGCTAATCACAACACCCGCTTCTGCTCTAAAGGTTTTAGTTAAATAAGCTATCCCAGGTGTTGGCATAGGACCAAGCAGTCCTACGTCGATACCAGCCGCTGAAAAGCCAGCTTCAAGGGCTGATTCAAGCATATAACCTGAAATTCGTGTGTCTTTGCCAATAAGTACCTTTTTAGTACCTTGTCCTGCTAATACTTTACC
The DNA here is from genome assembly GCF_005885605.1 of Colwellia ponticola. GTDB lineage: Bacteria > Pseudomonadota > Gammaproteobacteria > Enterobacterales > Alteromonadaceae > Colwellia > Colwellia ponticola. Next base: position 304,153 of record NZ_SZVP01000003.1, read on the forward strand.
TGCGGCATAACCTAGTTTCATCACAAAATCAGGGGTTATTGGGTATTGTCCCACTAAACCGCGTATTCCATCGGTACCAAAATATTTACGTTCTGACATATCTTTCCTTATATACTTATTTTTATAGCTTTAGTCATTGCAGCGCTATTGATTATCTATCAGTTAGGTTTGCGTAACTTTATCTATTTTTATGCTACAACTGCACCTCATTGGTACTGAGCGGTTATCGATAACACGTTTAGCGCATCAACGGTTTCTTTAACATCATGGACACGAATAATATGTGCATTTTGCTGTGCTGCTATTATAGCGGTAGTTAAACTACCTGCAAGACGTTCATTAACATTGCGCGTTAATAAATTACCAATCATTGATTTCCTCGAGGTTCCTGATAACAAAGGTAAACCGAGATCTTGAAATTGGCTTAATTGGGCAAGTAATTGATAATTTTGTTCTAAGGTTTTACCAAAACCAAAACCGGGGTCTAAAATGAGTCGATTTCGGTTAATACCCGCTTGCTCACACACCTTAATGCGCTCGATAAAAAACTGTTTAACTTCGCTAATAACTTCATCATAGTGAGGGTTTTCTTGCATCGAACGAGGTAAGCCTTGCATATGCATTAAACATACGGGAGTATCGCTTTGTGCTAATACGGCTAAACAACCTTCATTTTGTAATGCCCTGACATCATTAATAATATCGGCGCCATAAGCAATGGCTTCAGCCATAACTACGGCCTTACTAGTATCAATAGAGACTTTGATATTAAGCCTTGCTTTAATCGCTTTAAGTAACGGAATAACCCGCGCCAACTCTTCTGCTTCACTTACCGCATCTGCGCCAGGGCGTGTTGACTCACCACCAATATCAATAATATCAACGCCGTCGACGATCATTTGTTCCACTTGCGCTAACGCGTTATCAAAGTTAGCAAACTTTCCACCATCAGAGAACGAATCAGGGGTTACATTTAAAATCCCCATCACTTGTGGCTTAATAAATTTACCTTGCTGTTCGCTGTGCGATGGATTTGCTAAACGTACTTTATTTTGTGTCATGAATTAATCTTTTTTTAATTGATTTAAACTATGTTGTTATGACTAACTTATAGCTAAAAAAAACCTCGATACTTGCGGTAAATATCGAGGTTTTATTATTAAAGCTATTTATTAACAAGCTAGATATGCTACCTAAGGTAACAAGCCTATATTAATTTGACGGTGTTTCGCCATTTGGCTTACTCGTATCAGGCTTTGCCTCTGTAGACTGCTCAGCCTCTTCTGTAGGCTTACTGGTTTTTTCAACGTCAGGCGCTTTATTACCTTTATTACCCTTATTCTTGTCAGAGTTAGTACTGGAACTGTCGTTATCTGCCCAACCTGCTGGTGCACGAACGGTTGTTCTTGCCATTAAATCATCAATTTGTAAAGCGTCAATAGTCTCATACTTCATTAAACAATCTTTCATGGCATGTAAAATATCCATGTTTTCTTTAATTAAGTTTTCTGCACGCTGGTAATTACGATGAATAACGTCTTTGATTTCGTTATCAATATCTTTAGCTGTTTCATCAGACATATGCAGTGATTTTGCCGACGTACGACCTAAGAACACTTCACCTTCTTCTTCAGCAAATAGCATAGGACCCATTTTTTCAGATAGACCCCATTGCGTTACCATTTTACGGGCAATATTAGTGGCTCGCTCAATATCGTTTGAAGCGCCAGTAGACACTTTGTCACTACCGTAAATAAGGTCTTCAGCAACACGACCACCATATAAAGAAGAAATATTACTTTCTAGATGCTGCTTAGAATGACTAAATCTATCTTGCTCTGGTAAGTACATAGTTACCCCAAGAGCACGACCACGAGGAATAATACTCACTTTATAAACAGGGTCATGATCAGGCACCAAACGGCCAATAATAGCGTGACCTGCTTCATGGTATGCGGTCATTTCTCTTTCAGATTCACTCATCACCATAGACTTACGTTCTGAGCCCATCATAATTTTATCTTTAGCCGCATCAAATTCTTTCATACTCACCAAGCGAAGTTCACCACGAGCAGCACATAAGGCCGCTTCGTTCACTAAGTTTGCTAAGTCTGCACCTGAGAAACCAGGCGTACCACGGGCAATAACTTCAGCTTTAACATCATCACCTAATGGCACTTTGCGCATATGTACTTTAAGAATTTGTTCACGACCTTTAATGTCAGGTAAACCAACAGTTACTTGACGATCAAAACGACCAGGGCGAAGTAATGCTGGGTCTAATACGTCTGGACGGTTAGTTGCAGCAATAACAATAACGCCTTCATTACCTTCAAAACCATCCATCTCTACTAACATTTGGTTTAATGTTTGCTCACGTTCATCGTGTCCACCACCCATGCCTGCACCACGTTGACGACCTACGGCATCTATTTCATCAATAAAGATGATACAAGGGGCTGCTTTTTTAGCTTGTTCGAACATGTCACGAACACGCGAGGCACCAACACCCACAAACATTTCAACAAAATCTGAACCTGAAATAGTAAAGAACGGTACTTTTGCTTCACCAGCAATCGCTTTGGCGAGTAATGTTTTACCTGTACCAGGTTGACCAACCAGTAAAATACCAGAAGGAATACGTCCACCGAGTTTTTGAAAGCGACTAGGCTCACGCAAATAATCGACTAATTCAGCAACATCTTCTTTAGCTTCGTCACAACCAGCAACATCAGCGAAAGTTGTTTTAATCTGCTCTTCGGTCAATTGACGTGCTTTTGACTTACCAAAAGACATAGCGCCTTTACCGCCACCGCCTTGCATTTGACGCATGAAGAAAATCCATACACCAATAAGTAATATCATCGGGAACCAAGAAACAAAGATAGTAGTTAAGAAGCTGGTTTCTTCAGGTAATTTACCTTGCGCACGTACACCTTGCTTAACAAGGTCATTAATTAAATCGCGGTCATAACCACCTGGCACCACTGTTTTATAGGCTTCACCACTACGTTTTTCACCGGTAATTACGCCATTTCTATCGACATTTGCATCTCGAATTTGCCCTTGACGAACATCCTGAATAAAGCGGGTATAGTCCATTGCTTTATCTTGAGAAGAATCCGGAGAGAAACTCTGAAATACACTCATCAAAACAACTGCAATCACTAACCATAGAATAAGATTTTTTGCCATATCGCTCAACTTATTGACCTCTTGTAATATTTAATATCTTTATTAGAATGAATCTTTACTAGTTTATTGTGCCTAACTTACTACAATTCAAGGCTAGTCGCTATTTAACTTTAATCGTAAGTAACAACTAGTTACATTAAACAGTTAAATAGTCTCTTTGGCTATGACTTATTTACCTTTTGTATGTGGTAATTAATAGTCAATCAACTATTGCCAACTCGCAGATAAGGACTTAATAAATTATTAAGTCTATTAGTTTATCATTTAAATACCAACAGAGGTAAAACAGTGTGCACTCTTTGTCATCACTGTATTTATACTGAGTAAGGTGCTTTACTTACTTCTACTTTAAAGCCATTAAGCCAGCTTTTGCAATGCGTACATCCTCACTGCCATGCGCACCGCCAACACCAATACCGCCAACGACCGTACCGTTAATATAAATAGGCACACCACCATCAAGCAGTAGAATATTTTCATCTAAATATCGTAAATCTTCAGGAATAGTACCGTCTTTAATCCCCTTTGCAATAACCGCTGTTTCTCTTTTTTGTGAGTTAGCGGTGTAGGCTTTTTTATAACTTGCTCTAATAGTATGCACACCGGCTTTATGATCTCTTAACACGGCTAATGTTTGACCAGAGCTGTCAACAACCGTTATCGATACGGCTAACTTATCTTTATGAGCTTGTAGGGCTGCTAAATTAACAATATTCTGCGCCATAGACCCTGTCAATACAGGAGTCATTACCACGCCGTTAATGACACTTGCCATCTCATCACTTGCCTCTTTGTTTTGCGTTACGTCTGCTGAGTTGGCATAGGCACTCGTTGAAACAAGTGCTGCGAACAATAGCGCAGACCTTAATTTTTTTTTCATTATTACACCCTGGTAATTGTTAGATTATAAGTACTGCTTCTTAACTAATTAACTAATTAACTAACTAAGTTGCTATAGAGCTCTGCTTTGTTCACTATTATCGACAACCTACCACTAGTTGCCCTCGTAGCCCGTGGCAACTAAATAAACCTCGCGCGAACGAGCCCTTGATGACTCGGGTTTACGGGTTTTGACTGTGGTAAATACGCTGCGAACTTCTTTCATAAATTGCTCGAAACCAGCACCTTGGAAAACTTTCACTACGAATGCACCATTAGTTTTTAGCACTTCTCTACACATTTCTAATGCAAGTTCGACCAAATACATACTACGCGCTGAGTCAGCACTTTCATTACCAGTCATATTCGCTGCCATATCTGACATCACCACATCAATATTTTTACCGCCGATACGATTTAGCAGTGCTTCTAGTACAGCCTCCTCACGAAAGTCTCCTTCAAGAAAGTCAACACCAACGATGGCATCCATTGGCAGAATATCACAGGCAACAACTAAGCCTTTATCGCCAACGGCTTTAACCGCGTATTCAGACCAACCACCAGGCGCTGCGCCTAAATCAACCACTTTCATTCCAGGTTTTATCAGCTTGTCTTTATTATTGATTTCTTCTAATTTAAACACAGCCCGTGAACGTAACCCCAAACGTTGTGCTTTTTTTACATATTCATCATCAAAATGCTCATCTAACCACTTTTGACTGCTGCCTTTGTGCTTTTTATTTGCCATGTATATTTACCATGTATTTGCTTACTGATAATAACCGCTTTACTTGAAGATGCAGAATTCAAGTGAAGCGGATATAAAGAATATTGAGTTATTTAACTATTAGTATTAATCATCACAAGATAAGGGTAAAATGATAGCAATTCAAGGCAACAAATAACGAAACTTAGTAATGAGCTTAAACAAAAAACAAATTCAACACCTTAAAGGTGTAGCGCACCCATTAAAACCAGTCGTTTTATTGGGCAATAATGGTTTAACTGAAGCGGTTGTAGCAGAAATTGATTATGCGCTAAGTCACCATGAATTAATTAAAGTGAAAATCCCTACCGATGACAAAGAAACGAAAGCATTAATCGTTGAAGCTATTTGTCGTGAAACGAAATCGACTCAAGTGCAAGTGATTGGCAAAACTTTAGTCATCTATCGTGAAAGTGCTGAAAAGAAAATTAGAATCCCTAAAGCTTAATCAACCTTTGATTTATCCTTTTGCACTAAGCAAACAAAAAATGACCACAATCGTGGTCATTTTTATTTCCGCTATCACCCCTATCTTATGATATACGGTAGGTAATGATATTAAATATGTTCAACGGCAACAATTTCATATTCAACAATACCACCAGGGATAGTTATTTCTATTTCACTATCGACTTCTTTACCAATTAACCCACGTGCAATGGGTGAGTTAAATGAAATACGACCTGTTTTAAAGTCTGCTTCATCATCGCCAACAATTTGATAAGTTACTTCAACTTCAGTATCAATATTTAATAACGTCACTGTCGTCCCAAAAATAACTTTACCGTGATTAGGTATTGTCGTTACATCAATGACTTGTGCATTACATAGTCGACCTTCAATATCTTGTATACGGCCTTCACAAAAACCTTGCTCTTCTTTGGCAGCATGGTATTCAGCATTTTCTTTTAAATCACCGTGCTCACGGGCTTCGGCAATATCTTTTACAATACGCGGACGTTTCTCTGTTTTTAATACTCTCAGCTCTTCTTTCAATAGCTCAGCACCACGAAGGGTCATTGGATATTTAGTCATTATTAACTTCTCTTTATAACAATAAAGGCGGTTAACTCCCCTATGAATAGGAGATAACCACCTTTATATTTTAAATAAGCCTACATTCACATTGAAATAAAGGCTTGCTGTAGTATTTTTTACAAGGTTTTATGTAGCTCTTGTATGGTACGTACTGTTGTTATCTCATCAGCAGCATGCGCCATGCAAGTAGCAAAGGCTGCATTTAATGTTGTTGTGTAAGCAACTTTATAACGTAAGGCTCCGCCACGTAACACTTTTGAGTCTTCAATGGCTTTACGCCCCTCAGTGGTATTAATGATGTAGCTGTATTCACTATTTTTGATTCTATCAAGAATATGTGGACGACCTTCATGAACTTTATTAACACGTCGAACAGGAATGCCTGCTTCACGTAAAATCAGTTCAGTACCGTGAGTTGCATCAATATCATAGCCTAAATCAATCATAATTTTTGCTAATTCTAATACGCGTACTTTATCACTATTTCGTACTGAAATTAAAGCACGACCTGTTTTAGGCACAGAAACACCCGCGCCTAAACACGCTTTAGCATAAGCTTCTTCAAACGTATCACCCACGCCCATAACCTCACCCGTTGAGCGCATTTCTGGGCCAACTAATGGATCACTACCATGAAACTTGTTAAACGGTATCACCACTTCTTTAACAGAGAAGTACGTTGGAATAACTTCCTTAGTAATGCCCTGCTCTTTTAGTGATTTGCCTGCCATGACTCTAGCGCCGACTTTAGCCAGTGGTACTGAGGTTGCTTTTGATACAAAAGGCACTGTACGTGCTGCACGCGGGTTAACTTCAATGATATAAACTTGATTGTTTTTAACCGCCATTTGCGTATTCATTAAACCGACCACACCTAGCTCAAAAGCTAAATCGGTTACTTGCTTGCGCATCACATCTTGAATTTCTTGGCTTAAGCTATAAGCAGGTAATGAACAAGCACTATCGCCTGAGTGAACACCCGCTTGCTCAATATGCTGCATAATGCCACCAATAACTACGTCTGTACCATCACAAACAACGTCAATATCCACTTCAATGGCATCATCAAGGAAGCGGTCAAGTAATACTGGTGAGTCATTAGACACGCTTACCGCTTCAGTCATGTAGCGACGTAAGTCGTCTAGGTCATAAACAATTTCCATCGCACGACCACCTAAAACATAAGATGGGCGAACCACTAATGGGAAGCCAATACTGTCTGCTTTAAGCATAGCTTCTTCTAATGACGTAACCGTGGCATTTTCAGGTTGTAATAAACCTAAACGCTCTACCGCTTGTTGGAAGCGCTCTCTATCTTCTGCTCGGTCAATAGCATCAGGAGAAGTACCGATAATAGGTACACCAGCAGCTTCTAAAGCACGGGCCAATTTAAGTGGTGTTTGACCACCGTATTGCACGATAACGCCTTTAGGTTTTTCAATACGAACAATTTCAAGCACGTCTTCAAAGGTAATAGATTCAAAGTATAAGCGGTCTGACGTATCGTAATCGGTAGAAACCGTTTCAGGGTTACAGTTAACCATAATAGTTTCATAGCCATCTTCACGTAGTGCTAATGCCGCATGAACACAACAATAGTCAAACTCAATACCTTGACCAATACGGTTTGGACCACCACCTAAAATCATAATAGATTCTTTGTCAGTTGGGTTTGATTCACACTCTTCATCGTACGTTGAGTACATATAAGCAGTGTCAGAGCTAAACTCTGCTGCACAGGTATCAACACGTTTATACACTGGATATATATTAGCGTTATGACGTTTTTTACGTGTTTCTGCTTCAGATACACCAATAAGGGCAGCTAAACGTGAATCAGCAAAACCTTTACGTTTAAGTTGACGTAAGTATTCTGGGGTTAATATTTTTAAACCACCTTCGCTAACTTTTGCTTCTTCTAAAACGATATCTTCAATTTGCACTAAGAACCAACGATCAATCATTGTCATTCTATAGACGTCTTCAACCGTTAATCCTAAACGGAACGCATCTGCAACATAAAAAATACGGTCAGCGCCGGCTTCTTGAAGCTCATGCATTATTTTAGTTTTAGCGCCCGGCTGAGTAATATCAACAATAGGGTCAAAACCATTCACGCCAACTTCTAAGCCGCGTAATGCTTTTTGCAATGATTCTTGTTGGTTACGGCCAATAGCCATGACTTCGCCAACAGATTTCATTTGCGTGGTTAATCGGTCTTCTGCACCAGCAAATTTTTCAAAGTTAAAGCGTGGGATTTTAGTAACTACGTAATCAATCGTTGGTTCAAACGATGCTGGGGTTTTGCCACCCGTAATATCATTAGTTAACTCATCTAAAGTGTAACCAACGGCTAGTTTCGCTGCAATCTTAGCAATAGGGAAACCCGTTGCTTTTGACGCTAATGCTGATGAACGCGATACGCGCGGGTTCATTTCGATAATAACCATACGGCCAGTTTTAGGACAAATACCAAACTGTACGTTTGAACCACCGGTTTCAACACCAATTTCACGTAATACCGCTAACGAAGCGTTACGCATAATTTGGTATTCTTTATCTGTTAAGGTTTGTGCGGGTGCAACGGTAATTGAATCACCGGTATGAATACCCATTGGGTCGAAGTTTTCGATTGAACAAATAATAATACAGTTATCATTTTTGTCGCGAACCACTTCCATTTCGTACTCTTTCCAACCAATTAATGATTCATCAATCAATAATTCTGAGGTAGGGGAAAGGTCTAAACCACGGGTACAAATTTCATCGAACTCTTCGATGTTATAAGCAATACCACCACCGGTGCCACCCATAGTAAATGAAGGGCGAATGATACAAGGGAAACCTAAGCTTTTACTTGCTTCATGTGCTTCTTCAATTGTGTGAACAATTTCAGCACGTGGCGTATCAAGGCCAATAGCTTTCATCGCTTTATCAAAACGACTACGGTCTTCTGCTTTATCAATGGCATCAGCCGTTGCGCCAATCATTTCAACATTAAATTCTTTTAACACGCCTTTGGCTTCAAGCTCTAAAGCACAGTTTAATGCTGTTTGACCACCCATAGTAGGTAATACTGCACAAGGACGTTCTTTTTCAATAATATTACGTACAACTTCCCAATGAATAGGTTCAATGTAAGTTGCATCGGCCATTTCTGGGTCAGTCATGATTGTTGCTGGGTTAGAGTTAACTAAAATAACTCGGTAACCTTCTTCACGCAGTGCTTTACATGCTTGAGCGCCAGAGTAATCGAACTCACAAGCTTGACCAATAACAATTGGTCCTGCACCTAAGATCAAGATACTTTTTAAATCCGTACGTTTTGCCATTTTCTTTATCTCTCTTGTCTGTCGGTTTAAGCGTTGTTTGACTTGTAGCTATTAATTAAGTCGATGAAGTGATCAAATAACGGTGCTGCATCATGTGGACCAGGGCTTGCTTCGGGGTGACCTTGGAAACTAAACGCTGGTTTATCCGTGCGATGAATACCCTGTAATGAATCATCAAATAATGATTTATGGGTGATTGTTAAGTTACTTGGTAAGTTTTTTTCATCAACCGCAAAACCGTGGTTTTGTGAGGTAATCATCACTACATCACGGGCAAAATCTTTAACTGGGTGGTTAGCACCGTGATGGCCAAACTTCATTTTTACTGTCTTTGCGCCACTTGCTAGACCAAGTAATTGGTGGCCTAAACAAATACCAAACACAGGGATTTCTGTTTCTAAAAAGGCTTTAATGGCTGTTATAGCGTAATCACAAGGCTCAGGGTCACCAGGGCCATTTGATAAAAAGATACCATCAGGGTTCATAGCAAGTACTTCACTAGCAGGCGTTTGTGCTGGAACTACGGTTAATTTACAACCACGGTCAACTAACATACGTAAGATGTTGTGCTTTGCACCAAAGTCATAAGCAACAACATGGTAATCAAAGCTTGCTGGTTTAGTAAAACCTGTGCCAGTGTTTTCGCCGTTACTCATATCAAGTGTCCAACTACCCTCTGTCCACTGGTATTTTTCTTTGGTTGAAACAACTTTTGCTAAGTCCATACCTTTAAGGCCTGGAAACGCTTTCGCTTGTGCTAGTGCATCGCTATGTAATTTTTCATCGCTGCTATCATCAAGCGTTAAAATACAACCGTTTTGAGCACCCTTTTCACGTAAAATTCGCGTTAATTTACGTGTATCGATATTAGCAATACCTAAAATATTATGCTCGATTAAGTAATCACTTAAATTTTGTTCATTTCGAAAGTTACTAGCCAATAATGGCAAATCACGAATAACGAGGCCTTTAGCAACAATGCTATTTGACTCTTTATCTTCGCTATTAGTCCCTGTGTTACCGATATGCGGGTAAGTCAGGGTAATAATCTGCTCTGCATATGATGGATCGGTAAGAATTTCCTGATAACCTGTCATTGAGGTATTAAATACCACCTCACCAACAGCCGATCCTTGTGCACCAATTGCGATGCCTTTAAAAACAGTGCCGTCTTCAAGCACTAAAATAGCAGATGTAGCCAATGTAACCTCCAAAGAAGAAATAAACGTGAACGCGCGTATAACAGCAAGTGCTCCGTGCAGCTGCCTTTTTTACTGTACTTCCTGTACAAAGATTAATATCGAAAATAACCTTGAGAATAATCCCCACTGTAACCTTGTCGGTTAATTGGAAATAGTTATTCAGTTAATTTTTGACAAAATCCACTTATTTTACGCTTGTACTCTACTTTCGTCTAGTAATAAAATGTAAAAAATATGGTCTTTTATAGTTTTGACTAGCATTTACCTGTCAAAGCGCTAAAAAGACTACTTATCTATAATAGTTGCATAATTATAAAATATTATACAATATGCGTGTATGTTAATGGTTAGCTTAGTTATATGCCGTGTTGTACTAGTATTAATAGTGGTACGGTAAAATTAATGTCGGCACGAAAATACCGTTCGACATTAATAACCTAAAAAAATGAATCTGCTAAAGAGTTCCCCCCCTAAAGACTTACTCTTTCAAGCCAAGTACATCTTGCATATCATAAAAACCGGCATCGGCTTCTTTTAACCAAAAAGCTGCACGCATTGCTCCTAAAGCAAATGTCATGCGAGAACTTGCTTTATGAGTAATTTCAAGCCTTTCACCAAGATCCGCAAAAATGGCAGTATGCTCACCAACAATATCGCCTGCTCTAACGGTAGCAAAACCAATGGTTTCTCTATCGCGCTCTTGGGTAATACCCTCGCGACCATAGACAGCGACTTTATTTAAGTCTCTACCTAAGGTATCAGCAATAACTTGTCCTATTTTAACAGCCGTGCCGGAAGGGGCATCTTTTTTAAAGCGGTGATGTGCTTCAAATATTTCTATATCGGTGTAATCACCAATGGCTTTTGCAGTAATTTCCAATAGCTTAAACATTAAATTAACACCAACACTGGTATTAGGCGCTAAAATCACTGGCATGGTTTTACCTGCCTGTTCAATAACCCGTACTTGTTCATCTGAAAAACCAGTCGTACCAATCACTAACGCTTTGTTATTGTCATTACACCAAGCAAGATTCTCTAGTGTTGTTTCTATTGAGGTAAAGTCGATAAAAACATCAGCCGAGGCTAATTGCGCTAATGTCGTGGACGTTTTAATACCAATAGCACCAATACCGGCCAATTCACCCAAATCAAAATCGACAAAAGATGAGCTGGTACGAACACTACCACCAACTAACTCTATACTTGCATGCTCATGAGCTGCCTGAATTAAATTACGCCCCATACGGCCGCTACAACCCAAAATAGCTACTTTTACTTTCATATTGTTCTCTACTGTTCTTTTGAAAAGAGCGGAAACCGCTGATAAATGTTACTTATGTTTATCGATTAGTATTTTCAACTATCGACGTACCCTTAATGGATATTACCAACTAAGCGGCTCTGTTAAGGTTAACGAGCTATCTAGTTCGTGAGAAATGACATTAATAATTTTTAATATGCCACCATCATCTAATACATGATAAATAGCAGTAAAGTCGGCAAAAACGTCTCCCTGCCCATCAATAAAATCCCAATCTATGCAGACTAAATAGACCTGTTTGCTGATTTTTTCAAAACAAGCTTGCTTGGCAATAATGTTACTGGTTTTTGCCTGTTTAAGTTGCGTGAAAATAGTAGTAAATTCTTCATGGCAATCAGATAGATTGGCAAGTAAGACCACTTTATCAGGGGTATTTAGTGTGCACGGTAAGTGATAACAATCGCTTAAGGCATCAATATCATAAGCTAAGAATGCTTTTTGGTATTGTTTAAACAGTGCTGTTAACTGGATATTAGCCATTGATTACCTTCGTTTGCCTCTTGGCGACTTTAGCTTAAAAAAAAGCCCTCAACTGAGGGCTTTCAATATAATACGCTATTTACTTGATGCTTAATAATTCAACATCAAAAACTAACGTAGCATAAGGAGGGATAGCACCTTGTGAGCCACGTTCGCCGTAAGCTAAGTCATAAGGAATAGTTAATTTCCATTTACTACCTTCAGTCATTAACTGTAGTGCTTCAGTCCAACCAGCGATAACGCCATTTACTGGGAATTCAGCCGGTTGACCACGTTCAACAGAACTATCGAAAACGTCACCGTTAGCGAATGTCCCGTGGTAATGAACGCTTACTGTACTTTCAGCTGATGGCTTAGCGCCTTCACCAGTGGTAATTACTTCGTACTGTAAGCCAGATTCAGTTACCGTAACTTCATCACGCTTTGCATTTTCAGCCAAGAATTTCTCGCCTTCAGCAGAAGCTTCTTTAGCAGCAGCTTGCTCTAACTCTTGTAATTTTTTAGAAACAATACCAAATGCTTCGTTTAGATCTTCATCAGAAACCTGGCTAGTTGCATTAACAAGTGCATCAGCAATGCCCGCTTGTACTGCAGTAATATCAAACTCTTTGAAAGGGTTGTTGCGAAGTTGGTCACCTAATTGACGTCCTACGCCATAACTAACACGTTGTTCAATTGTATCAAAACTCATTGGTATATAAACTCCAGACTACAAGGTCTTTTTAATGATTAATGGGTAAATTTTATTTTAAAGCAAACATTATTTTTAAGGTAGCCTAACAAGATAACTTAAATTACTCGTCACTTTAAAATTAGCGCGATTGTAGCATAAAAGTGCTAATGCGAACAACTCAGATTTATTAAGTACCCTATGAAAGTTAACTATAAATTCCGGTTAATAATAGCGGATAACTCGTTACTTTAAATAATAAGTTATCTGCTTGCTAATTATGATGCGTTAACATTTCATCAAATTTCTCACTGATACTATCTTCAACTTTAGGTGATAGCTTGCTAACAACATAAATGGCTAATGAACACACGATAAAGCCTGGTACTATCTCATACATTATTGCGCCAAGTGATTGACCATTAATGGTAATAGGTGCGTAAATCCAGATAAGTACCGTTATAGCGCCACTTAGTATCCCTGCTAATGCGCCGTTTCTAGTCATATCCTTCCAATATAAACAGCCAATAACGACAGGACCAAATGCGGCACCAAAGCCTGCCCATGCATTACTAACCAAGCTTAAGATACTGCTATTGCGATCGTAAGCTAAATAAATGGCTACCAAGGCAACAAGGAAAACTGAAATTCTACCCACTAATACTAATTGTTTTTCACTGGCATCACGGTGTAAGAAGGCTTGATAAAAATCACCTGTAAGTGAGCTAGAGGTAACCAATAACTGTGAAGAGATAGTACTCATAATGGCAGCAAGTATTGCCGCCAATAAGAAACCTGCAATTAATGGACTAAATAGTAATTGTGATAACACGATAAAAATAGTTTCCGCATCATTAAGTTTAATACCCGTTTTAGCTACATAAGCAATACCGACTAACCCAGTTGACATAGCACCAATAATGGCAACAATCATCCAGCTCATCCCTATACGACGCGCGGTTGGCATATCTTTTACGCTTCTAATTGCCATAAAGCGCACAATGATGTGCGGTTGACCAAAGTAACCTAGCCCCCAAGCTAAAGCAGAGATAATACCAATAACACTCACGCTAATAATAGTGCCATCGGAGCTCACTTTACTAAAAACATTTAATAACTCAGGGTTTATTGCGGCAATACTCTGTTGCATTTCAGCGATGCCACCGACCTCATTAATGGCAACAACAGGAACTAACACTAAAGCCACAAACATGATACAACCCTGAACAAAATCAGTTAAGCTTACTGCTAAAAAACCACCAAATAAGGTATATACAACGACAACACTGGCTGTGACATATAAGCCAATTTCATAATTTAAACCAAAAGAGCTTTCAAACAATTTACCGCCAGCAACAACACCGCTTGATGTGTAAAGCGTAAAAAACACCACAATCACTAACGATGAAACGATCCTCAAAAGACGTGATTTATCGTTAAACCTGTTTTCAAAAAAATCGGGTAACGTAATTGAATCATTGGCTATCTCGGTATATGTCCTAAGACGAGGTGCGACAATTAAGTAATTAAGAAAAGCACCGACCACCAAGCCAATAGCTATCCAAAGGCTACTTACCCCACTGATGTACATGGCGCCAGGTAAGCCCATTAGCATCCAACCACTCATATCAGAAGCACCTGCTGATAATGCAGCAACGCCGGGAGATAAACTTCGTCCGCCAAGCATATAACCTGACACATCACTGGTTGATTTTTTGTAGGCGTATAAGCCAATTAAGAGCATAACTATGAAGTAGAGAGAGAGAGAAATTAGAGTACCGAAAGCCAAAGTAATTACCTGCTTATTATGAACTAGTTGATGATTAAGCAGGTTAAAGTATCAAAATTAGCCTAACAAATAAACCTTAGTAGCTTATAAGGGGTTATAACTAAACACTATTTAGCCGCTATACAACCACAAAACTAAGTATTTAATGCTATTAATGGGTACTAAAATGCTGTTAATTGGTCCTAAAATTATAAGAAATCTAAAAAAACTAATGCAAAATAAAAACTTATCTTCTATATTCAATTCACGGTAATTATTTTTCCCTTTCAGAGCTCATCAATACGTTTATGAATTTTTACGCGGCAAGACAACCTATTTTAGATAAAAGTAAAAAACTGTTTGCTTATGAATTACTTTTTCGAGATGGTGTTGACAATGTTTTTCCTGATATTGATGGTGATGAAGCGACCAGTAAAATGGTTGAAGCAAGCCAATTTCATATGGGTATCAGTGAGTTTACCGGTAATAAACCCGCTTTTATTAACTTTACCTTAGAAACCTTAAGTCAAGGCTATCCTGAAATTCTTGCTCCTGAAGAAGTCGTTATTGAAATTCTTGAAACTATAAAGCCTGGCAAAAAACTGTTAGCTCTTTGTAAAGATTTGCATGGCAAAGGCTATACCCTTGCTTTAGATGATTACGAACATCAGAATGTTTGGTTGCATTTTTACCCCTACATTAAAATTATTAAAATAGATATTCAACTGAGCAGTATTGATGATATTAACACGGTGTTCAGTGCTATAAAAAACTTTCCTCATATCAAAATGCTCGCTGAAAAAGTAGAAACCTATGATGAATATAATGCAATGATTCAACTAGGCTTTGATTACTTTCAAGGCTACTTTTTTGCTAAACCTGAGATGCTAAAAACTAAAAGCTTATCACCATCTCAAATAGCTATGGCTGAATTATTGTATGAAACCTCTAAAACTGAGCTTGATCTAAATAGCATAACCCGTGTTTTTGAACGTGATGTTTCACTTTCTTATAAATTATTACGCTATGCAAATTCAGCAATTTTTAAACGCCGCAATGAAATATCGACAATAAAACAAGCATTAGTTATTTTAGGCTCTGGTGAGTTGAAACGTTTTATTGGTTTAATGTTTGCGGTCACACTAACCCCAGACAAACCGTCAGAGTTAGTTAAATTAGCCATGACCAGAGCTAAATTTTGTGAGTTAACTGCACAAGACATCAACGTTCAATTAGATGTGTCCATTGCTTTTTTAACAGGGTTATTATCAATAATTGATGCGTTATTAGATGAGGATATGGTTACAGTATTAGAAAAACTTCCTTTGTCAAAAGAGATTAAAGACCCGCTATTAACCAAAAAAGGTGTCATGGCCGGCATCATAAAGTTAGTTGGGTTTATCGAACAAGCGCAGTGGGATAAAACTAAATTAATTATAGATAAATTAGCGCTCGATAAAGACAACGTAGTACAACATTATAATGAAGCGCTTGCCTGGGCTGACGAACAAACACAGGCTATTGAATAATCTTTACTAGTGAAGGCTATACCGTTAAAAATTCGCAAGTAACAGCAATTGTTAGTCATGTTGCTATGTTAGTCATGGCTAATAATCACAGTTAGCAATCATCACCATTAAGTACTAACGCCACCACGATTACTGAAAGTAGCCATAATTGATATCAATAATTTACATCAATTTTTAACGGTGAATAGCCAATTTATGTTTTAGCCATCTAAACATCTATATTGACAGCTGAGATTTTACTTTTATAATGCCCACCAAGACACTATTTTACACAAGCCAACGATGACTAATAGAAAAGCTCCCCAAGAAAACTTATTCGCCTTATTCCCTTTTGCTATATTTTTAGGCTTATTCCTCGGTACTGGTGTTATGTTAACGCTACAAGGGGTTGACTTTGCCTTTTATCAACTCCCTGCAAGTATTGCTATTATACCTGCAATTATCGCTTCTATTGCGTTAGGTAAATACCTCTCTAATAGCAGCATTGATATACAAATAACACAATTTATTCGTGGTGCTGGTCATGAAAATATAACAACCATGTGCATTATTTACTTACTTGCTGGTGCTTTTGCGGTAGTGGCCAAAGCAACAGGTAGTGTTGATGCCAGTGTACAGCTTGGTTTAGCGATATTTCCTGATTATTTATTGCTCCCTGGCTTGTTTCTGGTAGCGGCTTTTCTCTCTACGGCAATGGGGACCTCTGTGGGGACAATTGCTGCCATTGCGCCAGTTGCGCTTGGTTTTATTGAATCAGCCAATTTAGATGCTGCATTAGTTGCAGGTTGCTTGGTTTCAGGGGCAATTTTTGGTGATAATTTATCTATCATTTCTGATACGACTATCGCTTCTACCCGAAGTCAGGGCGCGCACATGAAAGATAAATTTAGGGTAAACTTTAAATTTGCTATTCCAGCAGCACTTATTTGTTTAGTTATATTTTCATTACTGGGCGAAGAAGTAACACACACCTTTAACAATGATGCTGCGGTTATAGGCTTAGTACCCTACCTCGTTATTCTGGCACTAGCGTTGATGGGCGTGAATGTTTTTTTGGTGTTAACATTAGGCATATTATTAGCGGCAGGTATTGGCATGTTCAGTAACGGCTACCAGCTATCAACGTGGTTAACAGATATAACCACCGGCTTTTCTAATATGCAGGATATATTCATTTTATCCTTGTTTATTGGTGGCTTAAGCGAACTAGTTCGTCAACAAGGTGGCTTATCTGCTTTAACACGTTTTATAAAAACACTGGCGAGAAAAGTAACGCCACATAATAAAAAGCGTGCTGCAGGATTAGGTATTGCCGGTCTCGCCTTCGTTTGTAATTTTTTTACTGCAAATAATACCGTGTCTATTATTATCACCGGTGATACCGCAAAAAATCTTGCCAGTGATGGCGAATTATCGCCTGCTGAGTCAGCCAGTTTACTTGATATTTTTGCTTGTACCAACCAAGGTATAATACCTTACGGCGCTCAGGCATTATTATTGGGTGCTACGCTACATATTTCCCCCTTATCAGTAGTCAGTCATGCCTTTTATCCGATGATTTTATTTTTTGTCGCGGGCTTTTCTTTTTGGCGCTTAACCAGCAATAGCAAGTAACATGTAATAAGTAGAAAAGGACGCAGTTAAGCGTCCTTTTCTATTAACTTCAGGCTAACTTACTGTGTTAATATTACAGCGGTAAGCTACTAGCTACTAATAACATCACTAAGTCACGTCACTAAGCACTGCTATGACTAACTCCTGAGCTTTTAGCCTCTTCTAGTCTGGTAACGATATTAGTCGCTGATTTTTTCCATACGCTCTATACACGTTTTCTTTCTTGTAAATAACTCTATTAAAAAAATAAATTGAGAAAGTAAAAATATAAATGACTTTAATCCGTAAATAGATTAATAAACATCTTCACGGTAGCGACCTTGAGCTTTGAGTGTTAGCACGTCCATACCCAGTGGTTTGAGTACTTCATCGAGTGCCAGCATAACGCTGCTTGCCATATCCCGTCCACCACAGACCAAAAACTGTGCCCCTTTTCCTATTAACCCGCGTAATTCCGAACTATCTAGAACGATTTTGTCTTGCACATATGAGCGCTCGTTTATGCGCGAAAATACGGCGTTAAGTGCTGTCAGCCGCTTATCCTTAAGATAAGTATTTAGCTCACGTTCGTAGAGAAAGTCTGACTCTGGACAACGCCCGCCCCAATAAAGGTGTATGGGGTGATGTGATTTGTTGTGTCGAATAAAGCCGACCAGAGGTCCAATACCGGTGCCAGCACCAATGAGCACTATCGGTGCTTTACCAGAGGCAGGGCGAAAACTAGGATTAGGCTTGATAAAAGCCTCGATACTATCCCCCACGGATAGTGAATACAGGAAACTCGAACATAGGCCTCTAGGATGATGACGTACACAGATCTCTAATATGCCATCCTTTGATTCAGAAGCTAGAGAGTAAAATCTTGCCACCTTGCTGCCTGGCGCTAAGATGCCAACCAAGTCACCGGCCTCGAAAGTGGGTAGGTCTGTGTTGCTACCGTCGGGGAGCTTAAAGCGTAATACCGCAGTCGGAGCCTTCACCTTAGCACCGTAATTCACCCGCTCGATAAGCGCTAGTGTCGTGCAACTAGGCTGAGTAGGAATGTGAACTAATGATAAATCAGTACCCATCGCCATACCCACAGTATTGCCCCAACGCGAGAACTCCTGTGACGACTGTCGGTTGATAGTATCGAGTGGCAGTAACTGCGACCAAGCTTTGGCGGTTAGTGTTGCTTCTACCTCTTTTGCGTATTGACAAAATTCAGGGAATTGTCGATCACCAAACCCCAATACAGCAAAAGAGAATTTTGGTACCTCAGTGATCTGCTCAAGCTGGGTCAGGAATCGACTAGCCGAAGCTGGTGCATCGCCATCCCCATAAGTAGCGGTTAGGATAAATAGCTGCTTCACATTTGGATAGCTATTCAAAGCGCTATTTACAAAGCTGTTCATTGACATTGTGTGAACCAAATAACCAGCTAAGTTAAGAGCATCATGTAACGTTTTGGCAAAGCCCCAAGTACTATTTCCTTCGCTGCCGACCAGTATTATCGTATCCGCACTTCGGGGGGCGGTATTGTTTTTTATGGTCGTGATCGACCGTTTACGACGCCACCAAATTTGAATACCAGTCCACGACATTAGCGGCACAGTAAGTGCACCTAGACCTAATAGTAATCCTAACCACCAAAGTCCTTCGCCCGTATGTAGCATATAGATAAATTCATATAATTTTTGTTTGTTATTGATAGATTGAAAAGACAGTAATTGACCTGTTGATTGGTCGATAAAACCACTCCCTTGATGCGTAATGATTGAATAAACATCATTGCGATCATCCTTATATGGATAAACCAGTTCTCTCAACTCGTTCATAGGGATAGCTTTTAAGGCTGCCAGCGTGCCGATTGATGCAGGAATATCACCTTGTACACTTGCTGGGAAAACGGGTTCAGCCGATTGATAATCCGGTAGTAATTCAAAAGTCACCGCTGACATAGTCAGGCCAGTGATAGCAGAGAGTAGGAGTGCAAGCACGGCCACTCGTCCCACTTGACAATGAAGGCGCTCCCTAAAAGTGCCTTGAATAGGTCGTAAAATCTGGCGCCAACTACCAAGACGTTTGGCCAACATGAACGCACCTGAAATAGTTAATAGCAGCATAAGAAAAGCCGAAATAGCTGCCCCAACACGTCCGGGCGTATCAAGTAAGTATGAACGATGCAAATTTTTGAACCAAACCATAACAGGAGACGTTGAATAAGGCCCAATAGGTTGCCCCGTTATTGGATTGATTAAATCAGCACCCGTTTTTCCGTTTTCAGTAAAATAGACAATAATGCTTCCTGAAGGACTACGCTGTATTTGCTCTATACCAGGGTAGCTAGACGCTAATTTGCCAGTTAGCTCTGCAACGCTTATAGAGGATGTACCGGCTACTTTGGCTTGTGCGCGATCCAAAATAGGGTTGATCGATAAAACTGCGCCTGTCACAGAAAGCACTACAACGAGCAACGTTGCAATTAACCCAGACCAAGAGTGAAATTTGCGTAGCATAGCTAATTCCTAGATAACAAAGTTTAAAATGCGTAAGTGAAGGCTTTAACATAGCCTCGTCCAGCGGAAAGTTTACCTGCACCTTCGGTGGTTAATGGCACAACAACATCATTACGATTGTCGCGCATATCTTCAACAGACGTATCTACTTTAAGTTGGAAGCCTCGATCAATATAAGCATCAGCTAAGTCAAGGGTGACTGATAGTGTCTTGCCACTGGAGACACTAGCCCCTGTTAGCCCGTCATACTCACTGACTCGTAAACCACTAGCACGCGCCCAACCAGTCAAATGTTTATAATATTTTGATTTTTGTCCAGCGACCCACAGCGTTTCCTGATACTGACCTTCTGCATTGGTTAAATAAATAGCCAGATAAGCTCCATCACCGCTATAGTTTTTCAGTTCGGTTGTGAGGGTTATTTCGCGCGCTGAAATTTGTGCACTCATGACTAATATGCAAAAGAAACACAGTGTCGTTGTTAAATATTTCATTCTATTATCTCCTTTATATTCAATCGATAGTGACTTTAGGTTTGTTTTTTTGTTTATTACTTTCTGACGTCATTGGCGTCGCTAAATCTAAGTAATCACTGGCATCAGCTGATTGATCAAACTTAATTTTAAGCTCCCTAATTTTCAGTGAGGCGGGGAAAAATGTTGCCTTTATTCTATTTCCTTTTCGATCGACCCCTTTTACTTTGTAACAGCCATCATCCACTTTAATTTGCTTAACCTTCCAACCTTTGTCTTCTATCATCTGTCTCAGTTGATCTCGAGGCTGCCACTGTGACACCGGATCAGTGCAATCATCGTCAGCCAATGCTGTACCACTGACTAAACAAGAGGCGATTAACATTATCACTAGTTTATTTTTCATTATTTTTCCTTTTGTTTCTGTTTCTGTTTTTGCTTTTTTCATGATGACTCTCCTATAGTTTTATGATCATTGTAAACAGTATTCCTGACATTAAGCTGAAAGCAATACCGTTATTATTTCAGTGTCCGCTTTTAGCGCTAGCTTTAGTTTTATCGCAGTTCAAATGCTTCCTTATGAAACAGTAATGAACCTTGTAATCTTTCTCGTAATTCTTTTTCTAATAATTTGGCCCAGCCAGTAGGACCACAAAACCAAACCTCCATCATTCCCTTATTTGCGTCTTGAGCTAACAGCTGATCGGTTGTCATTTTTTATCTGCATTACTGTCATGTATATGCAGTTGAATATGGGATAAGCTGATACAAGCCTGTTGTAAACGTTTAACGAAAGGATCTGTTGCACTATCATGGGTAGCGTAATGCATCTGGACCATGGTAGATTGTTCCGGCTGATTTTTCAGCTCTTCAAGCCTTGCTAAAAAGGGGGTTACACCAATACCTCCAGCAATCCATATTTGTGTTGCGGTAGGCTTTTTCGGTTTGAAATTAAACCGCCCATAAGGGCCTTCAACAGTGACTAATTGACCAACCTTTAGTTTATGATCCAAGCGTTTCGTATAATCGCCTAGCGCCTTAATCTTAAAAGTAACTTGACCGTCGCCGTGATCCGCGCTTGCGATAGTAAAAGGGTGAGCCCCTTCAATGCGATTAAAAGTAACGAAAGCAAACTGCCCTGCACTATGTCCTTGCCACTTTTTATCAAGCTGACACTCTACTTCAGTGATACCCGGAGCCGTCGTTGAAATGGCATGGATGCTCCCTTTCACTTGTAGTGACTGACCTATTACACCTCTTAGTGATACAATGCCGGCTACGCTTCCCCCTATTAACAACAGCCCCATTAACAAGCCAATTGGTTGTTGCCACCAAACCAGAGGCGCTAACAAAACAGCGTGAAATGCTAGTAATAAATAAAGTACTGGCATCACACGGTGTACATAGCGCCAAATGTTGTAAGGGAAACGTTTCCACAGGGTTAGTACTAGCATGGCAAAAACAAGATATACCGCCCATTCCCCTATGTCTTCAGCTGCATCTCTCATCATCTCAATAAACCCTGAAAAGTCTTCTTCAGGTAAACGACCGTCTCGCCCAAATAGAGACTTAATGACATCATCGCCCATTTCTATCAGCCAATGAAGGGCTGCAAACACGACCGCCAAAATACCAGTCCATTTATGAAGGAGATACATTTTATCAAGTCCATTTAGTGGCGCTTCTAGCCAAGTCGGGCGAGTAGCTAGCATCATGGTCACTGACATTAAAGCAATGGCTAACAATCCACTAAGATAGAGACTATTATCATAAATTTCCCATGGCAACGAAGCCATTGGGCTGGTGTTCATCGTATAGCTCCCCCCCCCAAACAATGAAGATGCAGACGGTTATTAGTGTGAGCATGATACTAAGTTTATGCTGTTTCATTTTATCCCCCATTGGTATATTAATACTCACTGTATCGTGCTTTCCTGACAACAACCTTAAAATGCAAAATGAGGGTTAATCCATAAATCTATTGAGCATAGTTTGCTCAATCTTTTGACACTGGCAACTTGAAGTGATTTGGGGGTATATTAAATTCTATTTTCAGTTTATTGTCAGGAACTTGGGGTATGATTAACTTTTCTGATAAAGTCTAGAGGTAAAAATGCGTATATTATTGGTAGAAGATACCGAAGGTTTAGGCGAAGTGATACAGGATCAAGTCGCCGATGAAGGTCATGCGGTTGATTGGGTGAAATGTATTTCCCAAGCCGATAGCAGCCTCCGTACAACCGATTATGATTTGATTCTTCTTGATTTAATGCTACCCGATGGCAATGGAATCGATTTATTAAAGAAAATACGCAACCTAGGCGAAACAACACCCGTGATTATTTTAACAGCCAGAGATCAAATTTCTGACCGTATCAATGGATTAAATGCGGGGGCTGATGATTATCTTGTAAAGCCCTTTGATCTATCAGAACTCTGCGCTCGCATAGCAGCCGTTTCCAGACGGTATGCCGGCAATCCAAATCCCATAATTCACCTAGGAGCATTGGAAGTGGATATGACCAAACATCTCATCTTTCGCGATGGCATAACGGTTAATTTAACGGCTAGAGAATGGGCATTACTTGAAGCCTTTATCCAGAGACCTGGCACCTTGCTCTCAAAATCACAATTAGAAGATCATTTGTATGCTTTTGGCTCTGAAATAGAAAGTAATACTATTGAAGTTTATATCAGTCGCCTGCGTAAAAAGCTGGGGAAAGATCAGTTAGAAACAGTGCGCGGTTTAGGCTATCGTATGGGATATTCAGGACCTCAAGGAAGATGAGCTTTGTACAAATAAAGAAACCACAAAGCCTTCAGAAAACACTAGGAATTGGCTTAACTATTGGCATGGCTTTACTGTGGATATTTGCCCTATCAGGTGGCGTGTATGTGTCACAAAACAAACTTAATGAACTATTCGATAGCGCACTGGCAGAAACGGCTCAACGTATAATGCCACTCGCGGTTGTTGAAATACTTAACAGAGATGAGCCCGAAAAAGCGCAGCAGGTCGTGTCGTTTAAAGCCCATGAAGAGCGCCTTGTATACCTTGTAAGAAATAACCTAGGGCAGATTTTATTGCAATCTCACAACGCTGATCCAACTGTCTTTAATCAAACCCTACTTATCGGGTTTAATTCGTCAACGACACATCGATTTTATGGCGTCTCAGCAGTACAAAATACATTGCACATAGAAGTTGCGGAGCCTCTTATTCAAAGACAAGAAGCAATCATTGCAATGGCTGTCACCTTATTATGGCCATTAGTGTTACTCATCCCTTTTTGTTTTCTCGGTAGCTGGGCATTCGTTCATTACAGTTTGCGCCATATTCTTGCTTATCGAAATGAAATTGAATCCCGCGGCAGTGGCGATCTCAGCTCAGTCAAAATACAAGATTTACCTACTGAAATTATCCCAATCGCAGAATCTGTCAATAATTTATTGGACCGTTTACAGCGAGCACTCGAATCAGAAAGATCGTTCACGGCAAACAGTGCCCATGAATTACGAACACCTATAGCTACCGCTTTGGCGCAAGTTCAGCGCTTACAACAAAAGGTTTCAGCAGGGACAACCCAAGATGAAATGGTTAAACTTGAAACAACTTTACGAGGGCTATCGAACTTATCAGAAAAACTTATGCAGCTGGCCAAAGCAGAAGGCGGAGGACTTTTAGCCGCTGAACAGCACAACCTTATTAGCCTATTAACATTAATAGTCGATGATTCACAACGGTCAAACGCTGTAAATAAAATTACACTGACATTGCCAAAAAACAGAGAATATATGTCGGTCATCGATCCAGACGCTTTTGCTATTTTGATTAGGAACTTGCTAGATAATGCCATCAAACACGGTGACAGAAATCAACCGGTTGATATCAGTTTTTCTACCAACGGCATATTACGTATCGTCAATGCCTCTAGTGTTATACCAGCCGATACACTCGCTCAATTGCGGCGACGTTTTGTTCGGTCTAACATCTCTGTACAGGGTATGGGCCTTGGATTAGCAATTGCCGATGCAGTCGTATCAGGCGTAGGAGCAACTATGACGTTTAATTCTCCAGCAACGGGGCAAACCAATGGATTTGAAGTGAAGGTAGATTTTTCGACAATTAAAGGTTAAATCTCAATTATGCATCATACCGTCATAGAATAATGAAGTAAAATGTCCGCTTCAAGCTCTAAGCAGGCACTTTTAAGTGTCTGTTCTGTATACAACTTTACTTGACCACTACAACCCTAGCATATCTACTCGACAGAGTGAAAATACGGTAAATTAATGACCTTCTTGTATGTCACTTGGATAATATTTAATGGTGATTTGATATTTGCGCATTTTTGAGCGTAGTGTATTGGGGTTTATATTGAGTAAACTAGCCGCTCCTCCTTCACCACTAATTTTTCCATTGGTAACCTTGAGTGCATTATTAATCGAAGAGACAATGGTTTTTTCCAGAGGCTCAATCGATATGTTGTTATCTATAGAATTTAACTCTTTGTTATTTTCTGAGGAAGTTGGAGCAGTTAATGGTGCTGTCCCTTTAAAAGTAGGACCAAGTGATGCTTCAATATTTAACTGCTTTCCTTGACCAAGTATTGCAGCTCGTTCCATGACAACTTGTAACTCACGTACATTCCCAGGCCAATTATAAGCTTGCAGCATTCTTATTTGATTTGCGGTTATCGGAATAAAAGGCAGACCTAGTTTCTTTGCTGCACGTTTTGAA
This sequence comes from Colwellia ponticola, assembly GCF_005885605.1. Taxonomy (GTDB): domain Bacteria; phylum Pseudomonadota; class Gammaproteobacteria; order Enterobacterales; family Alteromonadaceae; genus Colwellia; species Colwellia ponticola. The sequence goes on from NZ_SZVP01000003.1 coordinate 329,662, forward strand.
AAATGGTTCGCTAAAGCGGTAATATCTTGTTTTCTTTCTTTGAGTGCTGGTAAGTAAATTGGAAAAACATTAATTCGATACCATAGATCTTCACGAAACAGTTTTACATTAACCATATCTGCAAGATTTCTGTGTGTGGCAGCTATAATTCTAACATTAACGTTAATTTCATGTTCACCACCAACTCTATTAAGGGTTCCTTCTTGCAATACTCTTAGCAGTCTTGTTTGAGCCGCTAATGACAACTCACCAATCTCATCTAAAAATAATGTGCCGCCGTCAGCACGTTCGAACCAACCAAGCTTAACGCCTGCGGCTCCCGTGAAACTACCTTTTTCGTGTCCAAATAATTCAGAATCAATTAATTGAGGCGAAATAGCACCGCAGTTTACTCTGATAAATGCTTTATCTGCACGAGGAGACTGCTCATGAATGGCTCTGGCCACCACTTCTTTTCCAGATCCCGTTTCACCTCGGATCAAAACTGTTAAATCTGATGGCGCCACGATACTGACTTGCTCCATGGTTTGAGCTAACCCATGCGATGCACCAATGATTTGATTGTCCATATTATCCTTGCCCATTTTAGATAACAGATCTTGACATTGTGATTGCACAACTTTAGTGGCTTGTCGCAATTTTTGATGCTGCAAATGATTGTTCGCTGCAACTGCAAAGACAGGGAGTAACTCGGCAATGTAATTAAAAGCGAATGTCACTTGCTCTCGACGACAAATAAATGCAAGTAGTGATTGCTGGTCTGCTGCGCAAGTTAACTTACTTAATATTACACAATGTTGTTCATCTTCTTGAAGTGGTAATACACGAGTTATTTGAGTACTAAACCGTTCATCAACAAGCCAATGTTGGATCTCTGCGCGTAATAAACTGAGTTCAACACTTTTGCTTTGTGAAAATGAGCTTGCCAGAAAACGAATCTTCTCAGGTTTTTGCTGCCACCTAAATACCCCTATTTCATTCACAGAAAATTCTCTCTTAAGTAAAGGAAGTAACTCTTCGAGTAACTTTGGCAGTTCTGGTGTTTCTGCAACCTTTCGCCAAAAAACGGCAAGTAATTCTGGTGTTAATATCATTCAAATAACCTTTACTTACTAAATAAAACGAACTTATCACAATATTAAATAACTTAGTGGTATATAAAAATATTTTTTATATCAAATTGATATATTTAAAATTATATTACTTATGCTTTGCCGCGAGTTTTGATTTACCTGACTAAACCATGTTGAGTATTTGTACTTTTAATTAGGGGAGGTAATGAAAACTACTACATTAATAGTGCCAGATTATCGCGATAATGAACCTCAACATGAGCAAAATTGGCTTGAAAACAGAATCGAAAATTGTCTGCGTGTAACAGGGATTGACTGAGAGTCACCAGAATTATTTAAATGGGCTGATGCGCTAAATGCTCAGATGGCACACACCTGAACAAATTTGGGCTGTCGCAATACGACAATATTTTTTGCTACGCGATATCTGGAATTAAATAGACACTTGCTTCTTTTTCAAGGGGGCTTAATTTTTTTAATGCCAAGGGAGGTACTTTACTTGCCCCATAACACAAATTAGCGCAATTTCCCTTTCGTTATCCAAACCTCAATATAGACAGGTTTTATTTGTTTATCTTGGTAATCGGTTAATTAACTATCGTTTTTTAACCTTTTATCAAAGTGCAATTTACCTGTTAATACACTGAACATTCGTCAGTATAAGAAATAAGTTCACCCTCGCACATTCTCTCACTATTTTGAAATTTAGCATTTATGCAGCGTCCACTTTATTCAATCAAGTGTCAGGTCGTTAAATAAAACGAATTAATCACATTTAGTAAATTTATTTGTTATATAAAAATAGTTTTTTAATTAATTTTGGAATATGCAATTAAATCAATACCATAGTGTTTGGCACGAATATGGCAAATATCTAACTAACTTATTAATAGATTAGGAATTTAACGTAATGCGAATTACACCTGTATTCAACACCAGTTTACTCTTGTTAGGAATTTCAAGTCCCGTACTCGCAGACTCAAATACTTCACAAGATGAAGTACTAACTCAAGAAATCAATAACTTATATCAAAAATTTACAGTGTTAGAAAAACGTGCGTCAACAAGTTGGGTTAATAACTTAATAATTGGTGCGTTTATTCAGGCTGATGCTCGTTATTTCGGTGATGACGGCACTGGAACAGATACTTTTTTGATCCGTCGAGCGCGCATCGATGTACGCGGCAAAATTAACGATAACTTTAGTTTTCGTGTTTTGCCGGAATTTGGTGATGATAAAAATGGCGAATTATTAGATGCCTACGTTGATTGGAAGACCGGTGACAGTGCTTCACTGCGTATTGGTAAATTTAAATCACCACTCGGTCTGGAGCGTGTGCAATCGGGTTCAAGATTATTGTTTCTTGAACGGGGATTGACTGACAATTTAGTCCCTAATCGTGATGCAGGTATTGCTTGGAATTATAAAAATAAAGTGCAACAAGTCACCATTGGCATAGCCAATAATGCCGGAGATCGTATCGACTCTGGCGTTGATAACGACGATACCAAAGTTGCTTATGCTCGCATTTACTCGCAGCCAGAGTCTCTAGGTGGTTTAGGGATAGGCATCGCTGGTAGCGTAGGTAGGTCTGAATTAAATAGCGCTTTACCTACCTATAAAACGTCTAGCCGCGCCACAGTGTTTCGCTATAACAACGATGTACTGCGTGATGGTACAGAAGCCCGCATAGCACCTCACTTTACATATTACAAAGGTCAGTTCGGCGCGTTTGGAGAGTATGTTTCGTCATCGTTAACACTAACCAACAGCCAGAATCAACAGGCGGTTATAAGCAATAATGCTTGGCAGCTCGTCGGGAGTTGGATGCTCAGTGGAGAGAAAAACAGCTGGGGGACGGTGACACCAAAATCAAAAAATGGTGCATGGGAAGTGGTCGCACGTCTAGCAGAGCTAGATATTGACGAAGACGTTTTTATTGCTCACGCCGATTCGACGCACTCTATCAGTAATATTAATTCTGTCACTTTAGGGTTGAATTGGCATGTCAATAACAAAGTAAAAGTATTGGTGAATTATGAAATAAGTGATTTTGATGATGGCAATGCAGTAGGCCAAGATCGTCTTGATGAGAAACTACTTTCAGCACGTCTGCAATTAAACTTTTAATCTTTTAATCCTAACGGAGAAATAAAATGAAAAAACTACTTAGTATTGTGGCATTAGCTGCCAGTGACCTTAGCCGAAACCAAAACCAAAACATTATTGAACGTATCTTACGATCCGACCCGCGAATTTTATAAAGAATACAATGTGGAATTTTCGACTTTCTATAAAGCCCGTACTGGCATCGATGTGAAAGTACGACAGTCTCATGGAGGCGCAGGGAAACAAGCCCGTGCAGTAATTGATGGTTTACAAGCTGATGTACTTACCCTTGCATTGGCTTATGATATAGACGCAATATCTGAACGCACGGGACTATTTGATAATAATTGGCAAAGTCGCTTGCCCTATAGCAGCGCGCCTTATACATCTACCATTGTGTTTTTGGTACGTAAAGGAAACCCAAAAAATATAAAAGACTGGGATGACTTGGTTAAGCCTGGTGTGCAGGTTATCACCCCTAACCCAAAAACGTCTGGCGGCGCACGATGGAACTATCTAGCGGCATGGGCCTATGCAGAGCAACGTTATGGTAGCGAAGATAAGGCCATTGAGTTTGTCAGTCAGCTTTATCGTAATGTACCTGTAATGGATTCTGGTGCTAGGGGGTCAACTAATACCTTTGTACGCAATGGTATTGGCGATGTATTTTTATCTTGGGAAAACGAGGCGTTATTAGCGACTACTAAACTTAGCGATGCAGCAGAATTTGAAATTATTGTACCATCACTTAGTATTCTCGCTCAGCCTCCTGTAACGGTTGTTCATAAACACGCTAAAAATCATAATGTCGCTAAAGAAGCTAACATGTATCTGGAATATCTTTACAGTCCTGTGGCACAGCGTCTTGCGGCAAAGCACTTTTATCGACCAGTACATCCTGAGTTTGCTGATAAGAAAGATTTACAACGCTTCCCTGATGTAACTTTGTTTACCGTTAATGATGTGTTTGGAGGCTGGCAACAGGCTCAGAAGAAACATTTTAATGATGGTGGTGTGTTTGACAAAATTTATCAACCGGGGCGTTAATCATGACCCTGAGAAAGATGAAAGCATACTCGGTGTTACCCGGTTTTTCATTAAGCTTAGGTTATACCCTTTTCTATCTGGGACTCATTGTACTGTTACCAATAAGTGCGCTAGTCGTAAAAACCATGAGCCTAAGTTGGAGCGAGTTCTGGAGCGTGATTACTGATGCCAGGGTGGTTGCCTCTTATAAGTTAACATTCGGGACTGCGCTATTCGCAGCGAGTGTAAACCTCATATTTGGTTCTTTGGTCGCATGGGTGTTGGTCCGATACCAATTTAAAGGCAAGCGGATAGTGGATGCCTTAATTGACCTACCTTTTGCACTGCCAACGGCGGTAGCGGGTATTGCTCTAGTCGCTATCTATGGACCTAACGGTCCTCTAGGCTCAGTGTTACTGGAGTGGGGAATAAAAGTAGCATATACCCCTGTTGGTATTACGCTGGCGCTTATTTTCATTGGTTTTCCTTTCGTGGTTCGTACCGTGCAGCCTATTTTGGAGGACTTTGAGCAAGAGCTTGAAGAGGCCTCAGCAGCACTGGGAGCTGGTCGCTGGTACACCATACGTAGGGTAATACTACCGCACTTATTTCCCTCTATGTTAACCGGTTTTTCTCTCGCATTTGCAAGAGGCGTTGGAGAATACGGTTCGGTAATCTTCATTGCTGGAAATATCCCTATGGTGTCTGAGATTACCCCTTTGCTGATTATCACCAAGCTTGAGCAATATGATTATGCCGGTGCGACTGCTATTGCCTGCGCCATGCTTTTATTTTCACTGCTAATGTTGCTGGTGATTAATGGATTACAGGGCTGGCTTGAGCGCAGAGAAAAACAATTTGAAGGAGTGATGGCCTAATGATTATAGCAACGAAAAAATGGTTTGATGATCGGCCAACGATGACGGTTTATCAGCCAGCAGTAACTGAAAAAAAATGGGTTCGCAGGGCATTATTGAGCATAGCATTAACATTTATAAGTGCTTGCCTAATTTTACCGTTATTAATGGTGCTATATGAAGCGCTTCGATCCGGTTGGGATGTATACCTTGCGTCTATTACCGAGCCTGACGCCCTTGCCGCTATTCGCCTGACATTACTGGTCGCTGCAATTTCAGTACCGCTTAACCTCGTGTTTGGCGTGATGGCTTCATGGGCAATAGCTAAATTTGATTTTTTCGGTAAGCGCTTCTTATTAACGCTAATAGATTTACCGTTTTCTGTCAGTCCAGTTATTGCGGGGTTGGTATTTATACTCTTGTTTGGTACTGGCGGGTGGTTTGGTGATGAAATGACTGCTATGGGCTGGCAAATTGTTTTTGCCGTACCAGGGATTGTCTTGGCAACACTGTTTGTTACCTTTCCTTTTGTCGCAAGGGAATTAATCCCGCTAATGCAAAGTCAAGGCACAGATGAAGAAGAGGCTGCCAGAGTGTTAGGAGCATCTGGCTGGACTATTTTCACAAGGGTAACTTTGCCAAATATCAAATGGGGTTTGTTGTACGGTGTTATTTTATGTAACGCCCGAGCTATGGGAGATTTTGGTGCTGTCTCTGTGGTATCTGGGCACATTCGTGGAGTAACAAACACTTTACCACTTCATGTTGAAGTGGTTTACAACGAGTATCAATTTACGGCTGCATTTGCCTGTGCATCTTTACTGGCTTTTTTAGCCATTATTACCCTTATTATTAAAGAAATTTTCTATCGTAATCTACAAAATCAACGAGTAAAGTCATGAGTATTGAAGTAAGTAATTTATTTAAACATTTTGGTAATTTTGCTGCCTTGAATGATGTCAGTGTTACCTTTCCAAGTGGTTCATTAGTGGCTTTATTAAGGCCATCTGGCTGCGGTAAAACCAGCCTACTACGTGTTATTGCAGGATTAGAGCAAGCCGATACCGGCGAAGTGTTGATTAACGGTAAGCATACTACTGGGCAGGATATTCGCTCTCGGCAAGTGGGGTTTGTTTTTCAACACTATGCATTATTTAAACATATGTCAGTGTTTGAAAATGTAGCGTTTGGACTCAAGGCAAAGCCGCGAGGCAATCGTCCATCTGATGACGAAATTAATCTTAAAGTAATGCATCTGCTAGAGCTTGTGCAACTTGAGTGGCTGGCTGATCGCTATCCTGCACAATTATCTGGCGGTCAAAGGCAGCGAGTTGCATTAGCGCGAGCTTTAGCGATTGAACCAAATGTTTTATTATTAGATGAGCCTTTTGGGGCGCTAGATGCCAAAGTACGCAAGGAGTTGCGTCGCTGGTTACGCCGTTTGCACGATGAACTGCATGTCACCAGCTTATTCGTAACACATGATCAAGAGGAAGCCCTGGAGGTAGCAGATCAAATAGTGATAATGAATAAAGGAAAAATTGAGCAGATAGGTACTGCACAGCAAATCTATGAGCAACCAGCTAGTGAATTTGTTTATCAATTTATTGGGACAACTAATAAACTACCTATGTCGTTTCAATTTCCTGAAAATGATAAACAAACGTTAACGCAATATTGTCGTCCCCATCAATTTAGCGTTTATAACAAAGCGCAACCACACACACAAGCAGCGACGTTGTTACGATCATTGTTGGTAGGAGCTACTGCGCGGTTAGATGTTGTTCTAGAGGATAAAACCGATATAGAAATTGAATTATCACGAGCTGACTTTCTTGCGCTGGAATTACGCGATGGACAAGATATTTGGTTTAAAGCCAATCAGGTAACTCAATTCTAAATCAAATAGTTATTGAAATATACTTAGTAGGTTAAGCTATGTTGCATAGTTTGTCGCAACATAGCAACAATGCTATTAGGCGACAATTAGCTTGGCCGGCTCGCGACAATTAACTTGACCGGTTTTGGTACACTTCAGAGATATTCATTTCAATAGAGAAAGATATGTCTGG